>JBMOMB010000042.1:0-2361 GCA_049325215.1 Acidobacteriota bacterium | reverse complement strand
GCCGGCCGCCCGGCCTCCATCTGCTTGACGGCATCGATCATCTGCTCTTGGAGTGTATCGGCTTCTCTTCATGGATTGCTCCTCTTCGCACTTCTTCCGAGGGCTCTCCGAATTATCGCTGGCCGAGTTTTCGGGGAGCAGGTTACTGAAAAGGGATCGCCTTCTCGCCCCCGCCGGCGTCTACAGTTCGATGGCGGCACGAGCGCCTGAATACTGACGAGGGTGGAGGTAGGTCGACGCGGTCCGCCGCGGCTTCGTCGTGTGCAGCCGGAGGCGCGGCCTTCCTTCCACCTGTGTCCCCACTACATGCTGCGGGGACGTCAGTCGAGCTTCTCCGGCTCAAGCTGGATATTTTTCTCCCCTGCCGCCTTCTTTTCCGCGTAGCGCCGCACCCAGTCCTGCCAGCGCTTGCCCGCCGCCATGTCGCGCCCGCTGAACTCGATGCCGGCGATCTCGGAGTACCGGAACGAAAGCTTCTGCGTGCTGCCCGGCGGCATCAGCCGCACGTAGCTCTCTTCGAGGCTCGCCCGCGAGCGGCGGTCGAACAGGTATCCTTCGATCCTTGTCCCGCTTTTCAGCAGCAGTGTGACGTCGCCGCGGTAATCGAACGCGGCTTCAATGCCCTCGCGCAGATCGCTTTCGTTTTCCGCTCTCCAGGCCAGTCCTTGCAGCGCGGTTCTCGCCATCGCCGTGCTCAAGACGTCCTCTCCCGGCGGCTTTCCCCAATCTGAACCAGTTCCCACGGGTGCGGAGCCGCCTGGATGCTGTCGATCTCCCGGGCCGCTTCAGGATCTTCATACAGCGAGAACGTTGCGCGGATCGTGTCCGCAAGACCCCGCCAGCCGGAAAACGTGTGATGGACGGCGGTGGCTTCGTAGCCGCTGTGCATCATGCAATTGGCGCACTTTGGGTTGCCGCTCTCGGGACCGTACTGCGTCCAGTCAGTCTCCTCGATCAGCTCCCGGAAGGTTTCCGCGTATCCGTCCTGCTGCACATAACAGGGCCGCTGCCAGCCGAACAGGTTGTAGGTGGGCATGCCCCACGGCGTGCAGGTGAACTCCCTCAGCCCCATCAGGAATTCCATGAACAGAGCGGACTGGTTGAACACCCAGCGCCGCTTGCGGTTCGACAGGATCAGCCGGAACAGCCGCCGCGTGCGCTCGCGCTGGAGCCACAGCTCCTGATTCGGCGCCTTCTCGTAGGCGTAGCCGGGCGACAGCATCATGCCTTCCACGCCCAGATCCATCATTTCATCGAAAAACGCCCGCACGCTCCGGGGATCGGCGCCGTCGAACAGGGTCGTGTTGGTGGTCACCCGGAAGCCCCGCCGCACGGCTTCCCGCACCGCTTCCACCGCGATCTCAAAACCGCCTTCCCGGCAAACGGAGAAATCATGGTGCTCTTTCTGTCCATCAAGGTGCACGGAAAAGGAGAGATATTTGCTCGGACGGAACAGAGGGAGTTTTTCTTTCAGCAACAGGGCGTTCGTGCAGAGGTAAATGTACTTTTTCCGTGCGACCAGCCCCTCGACGATCTCGTGGATCTGAGGATGGAGCAGCGGCTCGCCGCCAGGGATGCTGACGATGGGCGCGCCGCATTCCTCCACGGCGCGGAAACACTCTTCCGGCGTCAACTGTTGCTTGAGGATGTGGTGAGGATACTGGATCTTGCCGCAGCCCGCGCACGCCAGGTTGCAGCGGAACAGCGGCTCCAGCATCAACACCAGCGGGTAGCGCTTCCGCCCCTGAAGCCGCTGCTTCAACACGTATGCCGCCACCGTCCACATCTGCGAAATGGGAATTGCCATAGAAACTCGCGAGCCCCAGAAAAGCGAAGCCCTCTTCGCTTTTTAGCACCCCGCTCTGCGGCCTGTCAATCCGGGCGCCACCGGGGGGCGCGTCCCGGCTTCCGGAATCCAGGCGTCAGGCTCACGCCGCGCCCCTGTCTGCAACCAGCATTCTGCTGCATGCTCTGCAAGGACCGAGCCACGCTGAAATCTTCCTCTTCCCTCTGCCTGCTGGCCGAGCGCCCCAGCGGTGGTACGTGCTGTGCACGAGCGCTGGGATCGGTAAGGATGCCAGCCGCAGTACGCGGTTCCCCCGCGGCCGCAAGTGCCATGAACGCCCTGGCTGGGACTGCTCGCTTGAAAATCGCCCTTGGGCGGGGCTGCGCCGGCGGCCGCTCACTTTCGGCGGCTGACGCCGCCTTCGTTCGCGGCACAGAATCCGCAACCGTGTTCAGTGCCGCGACTGAAGTGTTCAGTGCCGCGACTGAAGGGCGCTTGAGCGCCCGGAAGGAGCGGTCAGCGGCGTGGCTTGGCGGCCGCTCACTTTCGGCGGCTGGCGCCGCCTTCGTTCGCGG
>JBMOMB010000041.1:0-146379 GCA_049325215.1 Acidobacteriota bacterium | reverse complement strand
CTGGGTGGCCAGCGGCCTGCTGTTTGCGGAGGAACAATTCCGGCGGGTGAAGGGCTACCGCGACATCCCGCAACTGGTGGCTGCCATCCAGGCGCTCGCCAGCGGAGGCAAGCTCCCGGTGGTTGCCGCCGGGCGCAGAGTGGGGTAGGTTATGAGCCTGTCGGGAGTCGCAACTTTCAACGCCGTTCCGGGCAATCTCCGCGCCATCCAGCCCACCCGCCGCCGCGAGGCCCAGGCAGGACCCGCTATAAGTCTTTTTGATTGAAGATGTTACACGGAAAAGCGACGGCATCGCGCACAAGAAAGCAGGCTCTTCAGCCCCTTGCCACCCCGCCCCTGGTACCTCCCTTTCCGACCCCTCGGCGGCGCGTTCTAGCGGCTGTAGTGGCCCTGGCGCACGTGACTTCCCAATTCTGGAAGCCGCCCGCGCCCGCTCAAGCACTGCCTTCTGCGCCTCGGACAGCACCCTCTTCGGTTTCGACCCGGCAATCCGAATCGCCTCCCGATAGCGCTCCGGCCGAATCCCGCGGACCTCGGCATCCTGAACGCGCCGTCCGCGATCGTCCGTGGAGATATCCCCCTGCCAGACCGAGCCGTCCGGGCCGACGAGAGCTTCCAGAGTGGATTTCCGGATGGGCGGCCCGTCGATGATCGTGAGGCACAGATCCGGGCCATCCAACCAGAGATGCCCGCGGCGGCCCGGAATCACCTGCTCGCCGCATTCGTCCCGCCGGATCTTGAGGCGGTACTGGTCAGCCAATCGTTGGATCCTCATCGTTCCTCGCCTCCCGACGCCCCTCGCATCAGTGGCAACAGGCGGCGCACACGGCACCAGAGCACAAAGGCCCAACCGCAGACATCCAAGAGCTCCTGCTCGATCTCGTCAGTGAGTTCACCGAGATCCCGCCGGAAGGAGACGTCGCCGTACTGCTTGGCTCCGGCCTCAAGGCGCTCCCGTAATCGGATCGCAAATTCGACCCACTCCTGTTCGTGGTCCACGCTCAGACCCCTTGGGGCATCCACGTCCCTGACTGCCTGGTGCGATCCCCGGGGCAGCGGATCGGCCATCGAAGCCTGGCCCGAAAGGGCCACCAGGACGGCCGCTTCAGCAAGCCGCGCTCGAGAGCCACCCACTTGCCGCCTACGTTCGCCTTGCGCGCCTTCATCGCGCCGCCATGCACTCGGCGACCACGGCCAGGAAGATCGGCCGCAGCTCATCGCCGCGCCCCAACCGCCGCAGCTTCCAGCACAGATAGCCGTTATCCAGGTGCTCGCGGAAGCTGTACCGGGTGCCGAGAGGCGGTCGATCACCCACCGCCGAAGCGCCATCGGCCTGCCGCGCGAAGATGGCCCTCAGGTGGCCTTTGCGGCCGTAGACCGCTGTGACCAGGCCGGCTTGGATCAGCCGCCGGGCGCACTCCGGCGAGCGATAGCCGCGCGACGTCCCGTCGGCTGCGTAGCAGGGGATAGGCTTCTGGTGCGCCAAGGACACTCCACCTCCGAGCGTCGGAGGGAAGGAGTTTTACGAGCGTCCCATCGCTCGCATCAGGCCGGGGTGCGGGTTTGTTTCGAGAGGCCCCGCCCGCCTCTGGGGGAACGCTTGTGGAGCGTTCTGCCCCATCGATAGCACGCGGCCGAATCAGTCGTCAAGAGAAAAAATCATTTCAACCGCTGGTTGTTTGATTCGCACGGCAAGTATGGGGGCCATGACAGCTATGTAACGGAGAGTACAGCCGATGACTCATTCACACCAGACTGAGCACACATCCCCGGTTCGCATGTTGATAAATTTTGCGCTCAGACACACTCCCGACGCACTTCCTTCAACGAACTTCACTCGGTCTCCTTTATTCACGCCGAAGCAGTACGTCTTGGCCTTGAAGACATTGCCGTTGATGATGAAAGTTTCGTCATTTACCGACGCCTCAACGGGGTATGTGCCCGGAACTACAGGCGAGCTGCCACTCGTTGCGGCAGTGCGTTGTCGTATAAGCACCTCCGCAAGCATAGTCGCCAAGAGCCTCCTGAGCCATTGATCGAGAGCGCTCAATTCATCTGCGGTGAGCTTGTTTAGGCCGGCGGCCCTGAACTCGCTGGGGGTCATGAGCTTGTTCACCAAGGGGGCAGCGGGTTCCTGTGCGACTGCCACGGCGGCGAGTCCCAGTAGGACGATGGAGAGTCGGATCACCTTCAAGTGCTTACGCGCCATAGAGTTGAGCCCTTCATCGGAATTCTACCACCTCGGATTTCATGGACGGTTTTGTGGATTATCGTCAAGCTGCATCGAGGGCAAGCAGGGCCTGACGAGGCTGCTCCTGGGATTGTGAATGGTGACTGCGCCATCGCCCGATCCATCGTCCGCACGGTGGGACAAGGTGGCTGCTGCGGGGCCGGAGCTCTCTTGGGGCCCAGAAGTGATGATCCTGTCCAGCCGATGCGATCTCCGGGATCACTGGGGCCATGGGGGATAGCGACAGCGATGTAGGGAAACGGGAAAATCTCTCCTCTGACCATATTATGGTCAAAGGACAAGATGTTCGAAAACACGCCCCCATCGGTACCACGACCCCAAGTGAAGCCATTACATCCGGTTGCGGTTGGGGTCACAGGAAGGGCATCTATCCCACGACCCCGCGCGGCGGGGAAGTGGGGCCGTGCGGGGTCATCCATATAAGGGACGGGATTTTTTCGTCTCGCGATACGCGAGACGAGAAAACGCGAAAACACGGCCCCATCGGTACCACGACCCCAAGTAGAGCCAATGCACCAACTTGCGGTTGGGGTCATCGAAGGGGCATGAGTCCCACGATCCCACGTGGAGTTTGGACCTGAACTGGACCTGAAACGAGACCTTCGAGAGGAAGCAACGGCGGCAACTCTTTGAAACGTTTGGTCGGGCCGCCGGGATTTGAACCCGGGACCTCTTGCACCCCAAGCAAGCGCGCTAGCCAGGCTGCGCCACGGCCCGAACCTATGGTAAGAAGCGCTCTCGCGCCTTTCATCAGTGTAGCATCCCGGCATGAGGCGGGCACAGATGAGGCGGCTTCCTGCCAGCGGCGCTGGTGGAGCGAGACCTGGCCACGACGAACAGGGCTGGGGAAAGGATTGGTCTGCCTCTGCGGGGTCAAGGCCGGGCTTGGCACCGCCGGATGAAGGAATCCGGGCGGAAGCGCCCAGCGCGCCTGCCCCCTGGTTCTCCGCCCCGGCTACTGGCCGGACTCGGCAAAAACGTTGCAGGCAGAGATCTCATCCCCGGCGAGCCCGCGGTCGAACCAGCGGAGGCGATCCTCCAGAGTCGCCAACGCAGGCTCTGTCCCGCCCTGCGGCGCCGCCCGCATCGCCTGCCGCAAAGCCTCTGCTGCCGGCTCCGTCTGCTCGTGATAGCGCCGCCAGAGGCCGACGAGGCAGTCTGCCTGCAATTCCCGCTTGCGCAGGAGATCGTCCTTGCCGCGGGGATTCGATGCGTCCGCTTTCTCGACGCGCTCATCGACACCAAGCTGGCGTTGCACATGGCGGGCCAGCGTGCGCGCCAGCAGGTAGGCCTGAACTCCAGCCGGCGGCCGGCTGGCGCCTTCCAGCCACGCACGGTCGATGGAAATCATCCGGTTCCCGGCACAGTAGTGAATCCCGCCTGAAACCTTGCCGCAGGCCGTTTCCTTTTCGCCCTGGAAGAACTCCAGACGCGCCATGCGGTACTCGCCGGCGCCTTCCGCAGTGAATATGTGATTCCAGGCGGCCTGCATGCGCCGGAACAAAACCTCCATGTCCTGTTGCGGGCGGGACTTCTCCTCGGCCGCCTTTCGCCCTCCGCAGGATGCGGAAAGAGCCGCGGCCAGGCAAACGGCGGCGAGCGCGCCTCGCAGCCGCAGAGGCATGAATCCAGTTGTATTGACGCAAGACATCCTGATTCCAGACTAACGGAAGCCGGCGGCCGGGCCGGCAAGCCCGGCACGGATCAGACTGCCGCCGGAGCAGGGCCGCCGGGACGGAGCGCCGGATCCCGCCGCGCGTGCGTCGCCTGCTCGTAGGCGTAAGCGAGCTGGAGCAGGCGCGGTTCGCTCCAGGCGCGGCCGAAGAATGAGAGCCCCACGGGCAGCCCGCGGATGAAGCCCGCCGGCACCGTCACATGGGGATAGCCGGCCACCGCCGCAGGCTGCGAACAACCGCCCCCACCCGAGTCGCCGTTGACCCAGTCGATGAACCAGGCCGGACCGCCCGTCAGCGTGGCCAGCGCGTCCAGCTTGTGCTGGTCCATGACGGCGTCGATGCCCTCGGCGCGGGAGAGACGGATGCACTTCTGGCGGGCCTCCTGATACTCTGCCTCGGTGAGCGGGCCCTTCTTCTGCGCTTCAATGAAAATCTCCTGACCGAACCACGGCATCTCTTTCTCGCGGTTCTTCTCGTTGAACTCGATGAGCTGTTCCAGCGTCCTCGCCGGGAAATTCTCAGGCAGGCGGCTGAGGTACCGGTTCAATGAGTCCTTGAATTCGTACAGCAGCACGGTGTACTCGGCATCGCCGATCTGCCCGTGGGAAGGCAGCTCGGCCTCGTCGATCACCTCCGCTCCGGCCTTGCGGAGGATCTCGATCTGCGCATCCAGGAAGCGGTTGAGCAACTGGCGGCGCTGATGAAAACGGCGCGGGATGCCGATGCGCGCGCCTTTCAGAGCGCCGGGATTCAGGGTGGAATGAATGTCAATTTTGCCGGGATATGCAGCGGAATTTCCAGCGGCCAGAACCTCGAAAAGCAGGGCGAGATCGCGCACCGAACGGGCCATCGGGCCGGCCGTGTCCTGCGAAGGGGCGATGGGCACGATGCCTTCGCCCGGCAGCGCTCCCACCGTGGGCTTGAGTCCGGCGATGCCGCAGGCGTTGGAAGGGCTGACAATGCTGCCGTCAGTCTCCGTGCCGATCGCAGCCGCGCAGAGAGAGGCGGCGACGGCGGCGGCGGAGCCTGAACTGGAACCGGAAGGATTCCGGTCGATTGCATGCGGGTTGCGCGTCTGGCCGCCGACGCCGCTCCAGCCGCTGACCGAGCGTGTAGAGCGGAAATTGGCCCACTCGCTGAGATTCGTCTTCCCCAGAATCACCGCGCCTGCATCGATCAGGCGCTGCACGACGGGAGCGTTGTTTGGCGGACGCCAGCCAGCGAGCGCCAGGGATCCGGCCGTGGTGGGCAGGAAGTTGGTGTCGAGGTTGTCCTTGAGAAGCACCGGCATGCCATGGAGAGCGCTGCGGGGCCCCCTGGCTTTCAGCTCGCGATCGAGCTCGGCGGCCTGCCTGAGGGCGTCCGGATTCAGCGAGAGGACTGAGCGGATCTGAGGACCGCGGCGGTCGATCGAGTCGATGCGCTGCAAATAGAGGCGCGTCAGCTGCTCTGAGGTCCAGCGGCCGGCATGGAGGCCGGCGGCCAGTTCGCCTATGGAAAGCGTGGCCGTGTCCGGTTGCGGACCGCGGGAGCGCGCGCAGGAAGCCAGGGCGGCCGCACCCGCGGCCAGGAACATGTCTCGACGATTCATGAGAAGCATTGTACTGCGGGGCCGCCGCGGGCATCGGTTCGGTGCAGGCCGGTTCTCGCAACGGCGCGTCCTCTCGTATACTGCGAACACACGGGAAGAAAAGACGGCCCGCCGGAGAGCCTGCAGGGATGGAGAACAGGGAGAACGAACGATGAGGATTGTCGTTGCCGGCGGCGGCGGGGTCGGCGAACTCGTTTCGCGCCGCCTGGTGCGCGAAGGCAACGAGGTGACCATCATCGAGCCCAACACGGACCGCTGTCAGTACCTCGACGAGACGCTGGACGCGCGGGTAGTGCAGGGGGACGCGGCGAGCATCCGCACGCTGCGCTCGGCCGGTCTTGGCGGCGCCGACATGTTCATCGCCATCACCAACAGCGATCAGGCGAATCTGTTGTCCTGTCTGGCAGCGCAGGCGGAGTTCGATGTGCCGGTGAAAGTGGCGCGGGTGAGAAGCCATGAAGTGGAGGAATGGAGAGAGGCCTGCCGCCGCATCGGGTTGAAGATCGACCTCCTGATCCATCCCGAGTCCGAGCAGGCGCGCCACATCCTGCCGGTGCTGGGGCTGCCGGGCATCACCGACATCATCGACTTCGCTGACGGCAAGGTGCGGCTGTTCGGAATGTTCCTGCAAAGCGGGCACTGGCTGGCGGGGAAGAGCCTGATCGAACTGGCGCGGATGGGACCGCCGAAACATTCTCTGCTCGTGATGATTTTGCGCGGCGCGCAGGTCATCATTCCGCGCGGCTCGGACGTGCTCCAGAAACACGATCATGTGTACGCGCTGACGCGCACGGACGAGTTCCAGGAGATGCTGAAGTTCCTGGGGCTGGAGCAATCCGCAAAGGTGGAGCGGGTGTTCATTCTGGGAGGCAAGCAGTTGGGCATTCTGGTGGCGGAGCATCTGGAGAAGCAGGGCGTGCGCGTGAAGCTGTTCGAGACGGACGCGGCGCGATGCGAAAAGGTGGCGTCGATCCTGAAAGACACGATGGTCGTGCACGCGGACGGCACCGACGCGGCCACGCTGCTCGAGGAAGGCGTCGAGGGCGTGGATGCATATCTGGCGCTCACATACGAGGACGAGCAGAACCTGATCGCCGCCATGCTGGCGCGGCGCCTCGGCGCGAAGAAGCTGGTGGCGCTCATCAACCGGCTGAATTACCTGCCGCTGGCGCACCGGCTGGGGATCCACTCGACTGTGAGCCTGCGGCTGACGACGGTGGACCGGATCCTGCAATTCGCGCGGCGCGGCGACGTGCAGTCGGTGACCACGTTCGGCGACGAGGCCGCCGAGGCGATCGAGTTGACGGCGCCGCCGGGCTGGAAGCATGCGGGCAAGCGGCTGCGTGAAATTGAATTCCCGCGCGAGGTGGTGGCAGGCGCGCTGCTCCGGAAGGACGGAGAGGTGCTGGTGCCTCGCGGCAACGACGTGATCCAGGATGGCGACCGGATCCTGTTCTTCGCCTCGGAGAAGGCGCTGCCGAAGCTGGTGGAGATGATGTCGCCGGGCGCCGCCAGGCCGGGGATGGGAGGGCTCTGGAGGCGATGATCCACGCCGCCGGACTGCTCCACGTCGCGGGCATCTTTCTGCTGTTGCTGGCGGGCGCGATGGCGTTGCCTGCCGCCTGGGGCTGGTGGATCGGGGCGGCAGGCGCTGGAGCAATGGCTCAGGCGGCGCTGATCACCGCGGCCGCCGGCGCCGCGCTGGCTTACAGGCTGAAGCCGCCGCAGACCGAGATCAGCCGCCGCGACGGGATTCTGCTCACCGTGCTTCTGTGGGTGGCTGGCTGCACGTTCGGCGCGATACCGTTTCTGCTGACGCCTGCCTTTGAATCGTTCACGGACGCCGTCTTCGAATCGGTCTCCGGATTCACGACAACCGGAGCCACAATTCTGCCGCAGGTGGAAGTGCTGCCGCCGGTGATCCAGTTCTGGCGGCATTTTACCCACTGGCTGGGCGGGATGGGCGTGGTGCTGCTGACGATCGCCGTGCTGCCGCTCATCGGCGCCGGCGGCATGGCGCTATACCGGGCGGAATTCTCCGGCGCACGGTCGGAGAAGCTGGCGCCGCGCATTGCGGAGTCGGCGCTGTCTTTGTGGAAAGTTTATGCGGGTCTGTCGCTGCTCGAATACGTGCTGCTGCGGCTGGCGGGCATGAGCGCTTTCGAAGCCGCCTGCCACACATTTTCGACGCTTGGCACCGGGGGATTTTCCACGCGGAGCGAGAGCATTGGCGCCTTCACAAGCCCGGCAGTGCAGTACATCATCATCCTGTTCATGGTGCTGGCTGGGATGAACTTCACGATGCACTACCGTTTGTGGGTGCGGCGGGAAGGGCGGCGTTTTTTCTCCGACTTCGAGGTGCGCGGGTATCTGCTGATTCTCGGTCTGGCGGCGCTGGCGGCGTTCGCCGCGCTCCAATGGAGCGGGCGCCTCAGCGGCGAGGAAGCGCTGCGGGGGGCGCTGTTCCAGGTGGTGTCGATTGGCACGACCACGGGTTTCGCCACAGCGGATTACGAGCAGTGGCCGCCGCTGACGCACGCCCTGTTGCTGGCGCTGATGTTCGTGGGCGGCTGCACGGGCTCGACGGCAGGCGGTTGGAAGGTGGCGCGCGTCCTGCTGCTTGGCAAAATCGTCGACCGGGAGCTGAAGCGCACGTCGTCCCGCCGCGGGGTGTTTGCCGTGCGGGCGGGCGGGGAAACAGTCCCCGAGGCGGCCATCCAGGGCCTGCTGAATCTGGTCTACCTCTCGCTGTTCGTGTTTCTGGCGGCGATGCTGACTGTCTCGGCGGCCGGCCTGGATCTGCTGACAGCGATCAGCAGCGTGGCGGCGGCGATGTTCAGCATCGGACCGGGATTCGGCACGGTGGGGCCGGCGGAGAACTACGCTCACCTGCCGGCGGTGGTGAAGTGGACGCTGAGCTTCTGCATGATCGCCGGCAGACTCGAGTTCTACACGCTGGTGGCGGTGCTGACGCCGGCGTTCTGGCGGAAGTGAGCCCCCGGAGGCACGGATGAAGAAAGGCCGGTCCCGGCGCAGCGGAACCGGCCTTTGTTGTTTCAAACAGGATCAGACGAACTTGTACTTGCCGGGGACGGGGAACGGTGTCGGCTCGGCCTTCAGGTCGTACGTATACTGCTCGGCCTTGGGCATGAGATCCTGCTGCGAGTTCATGATCATGTCCCAGGTGATCTTGAGCCCGGAGTAAGCCGATTCACGGCCCATGATGCAGGTCATGGTGGACTCGGCCACCGCCTGCGTTTCATTGATGTAGGGCCCGTCGCCGCGGATGGACTTGTAGAGCTTGGCGTGCTCGTTGACGTAACCGGGACCGCCACGGGTCTGGTTCAGCGTCATGCGGCCTTTGCTGCCGGCGACGATTTCATTGACCTGCTGATAGCAGCCCTGCGGGTACTGGCGGCAGTAGCTGGACATGCGGACGCCGTTGGCAAACTCGAAATCGGCCGAAATATGGTCGTAGATGTTGCCGTAGATTTCGTCGCCTACCGGGCGCCACGCGGCGCCGCCGCTGGCCATCACGCTCACGGGGTGGCCGCCCATGATCCAGCAGCCGACGTCGATGTTGTGCAGGTGCTGCTCGACGATCTGGTCGCCGCACAGCCAGAGGTTGGAATACCAGTTGCGGTGCTGCCACTCGAACTCGCCCCACTTGGGATTGCGGCCGTTGCGCTGCTGGATCACCGGAGAGCCTACCCAGTACACGTAGAGCGCCACCACGTCGCCGAGCTTGCCGTTCTTGATGGCGTCGACGTTTTCGAGATAGAACGGGTCGCTGCGGCGCTGCGCTCCGCTGACGACGGTGAGCTTCTTCTCGACGCTCTTGCGGCCCGCCTCCATGATGCGGCGCACGCCCACAGGATCCACGCCGAAGGGCTTCTCGATGAAGACGTGCTTGCCCGCTTCAATGCAGGCTTCGAAGTGCAGCGGCCGCCAGCCGGGGGGTGTGCACAGGAAGACGACATCCACGCCGGACTTGATGAGCTTGGCGTAAGCGTCGAAGCCGACGAAGCGATGCTCGGGGTCCACCTTGATGCGGTCCTGGATGGGCAGATTGCGCAGCCGCTTCAGGCTGCCTTCGAGGCGGTCTTCAAAGGCGTCGGCCATGGCGACGAGTTCGACCGCCGGGTCGGCGGTCATGGTGTTTTCAACCGCCTGCGTGCCGCGGCCGCCGCAGCCGACCAGGCCGATCCTCAGTTTCTCCGCGCCCCATCCGCGCACGAGTTCCGGCTTCACGATCGTGAACGCCGCGCCAGCGGCGGGTCCGGCGAGAAAAGACCGCCGGCTTGTGTGTTGCTTGTGATTCTCCATGTGAAAAGGCACCTCAGCCGCCCATTAGTATATAACTTGGCCTCGCGCGGCAATCTCCGCCGCGCACGGGGGGCGGAAGGAGCAGGTCAATGGAGCGAACCGACTGGACCTCGGACGAGATGCGGAAGCACGGCGTGGCGGCGCTGGAATGGGTGGCGCGCTATCTGGAAAACATCCGGGATTTCCCCGTGCAGCCGTCGATGAAGCCCGGCGATCTTGTGGCGGCCATCCCTCCCGAGGCGCCTCTCGAGGGCGAGCCGATGGAAAAGATCCTGGCCGACTTCGAAAACGCCGTGCTGCCGGCCGTGAACCACTGGAATCACCCGCGGTTCCACGGCTACTTCTCGGTGAGCGCTTCAGGGCCGGGCATCGTCGGAGAACTGCTGAGCGCCGCGCTGAACGTGAACGGCATGCTGTGGATGTCCTGCCCGGCTGCGGTGGAACTCGAACTCGCGGTGATGGGCTGGCTGCGGCAGTGGCTGGGGTTGCCGCAGGCGTTCTTCGGAATGATCCATGATACGGCGTCGGTTTCCACCCTTCACGCCATCGGCGCCGCGCGCGCTGTGGCGGATCCGGACCTGCGCGAGAACGGCGCCCGGCCCGGCATGGTGCTGTATACGTCCGAGCACGCGCATTCCTCGGTGGAGAAGGGGTGCATGGCGCTGGGCATCGGCCGGAAGAACGTGCGGAAGATCGGCGTGGATCAGGCCTACCGCATGCGGCCGGATCTGCTGGAGCGCGCCGTGGCGGAAGACCGCAAAGCCGGGCTCCGGCCATTCTGCGTCGTCTCCACGGTGGGCACGACGTCGGTGACCAGCGTGGATCCGGTGAAAGAGATCCAGGCGGTGGCAGCGCGCGAAGGGCTGTGGCACCACATCGACGCCGCCTATGGCGGCGCGGCGGCGATGCTCGAAGAAAACCGCTGGATGCTGGAAGGCGCGGGCGAAGCGGACTCGCTGGTGATGAACCCGCACAAATGGCTGTTCACTCCGATCGACTGCAGCGCCTTTTACTGCCGGCGCCCGGACGCGCTGAGGCTGGCGTATTCGCTGACGCCGCCGTATCTGGCTTCCCAGGAGGATCCGAAGGCGGTGCACCTGATGGATTACCGCATTGCGCTGGGCAGCCGGTTCCGGGCGCTGAAACTGTGGTTCGTGATGCGGCATTTCGGCTACCGCAAGGTGTGCTCGATCATCCGGCAGCACATCGGCTGGGCGCGGGAGCTGGCGGAGGAGATCCAGGCGCACGGGCTGTTCGAAGTGGCAGCGCCGGTGACGATGTCGCTCGTGTGTTTCCGGCTGAAGGCAGGCGATGAAGCGACGCGGGCGATGATGCAGCGGGTGAACGAGTCCGGCGAGGCGTTCCTGTCCGGCAACGTGCTGGACGGCCGCTATGTGGCGCGCATCGCGATCGGAAACATCAAGACGACACGCGAGGACGTCTGGCGAACGTGGGCCGCTGTGCGGCGCTTCGGAGAAGAGATCGCGGGCGGCGCCTGAGATCAGAGCGTCGAGCGGTACCAGTCCAGCGTGCGGCGCAAGCCCTCTTCAAAGGAGAAGCGCGGCGCGTGGCCAAGGTCGCGCGCGGCGGCGGTGGTATCGGCCTGCGAATGGCGGACATCGCCGGGACGGGGCGGGGCGTACTCCGGCTCGATCTCGACGCCTTCCATGCGGCACAGCAGCCGCCAGATTTCATTCAGCGTGTACCGGCCGCCGTTGCCTGCGTTGTAAACATTGCCGGAAACGATGGCGGCCGGTGCGAGGGCGGCTTTGAGGCACAGCTCGGCGACATCCTCGACATAAGTGAAGTCGCGGCTCTGTTCGCCGTCGCCGAAGATCACCGGCGGGCGGCGCTCGAGCAACCGCTTCATGAAAATGCTCAGCACGCCGGAATAGGGGCTGGAAGGATCCTGGCGCGGGCCGAAGACGTTGAAGAAGCGCAAGGAGACGGTTTCCAGTCCATAGCAGGAGGAGAACACGGCGCAGTAGTATTCGCCTGTCAGCTTCTGAAGAGCATATGGCGACTTGGGCCGCGGGGCCATGGATTCGGTTTTCGGCAGCGCTTCGGTATCGCCATAGGCAGAGGAGGAGGCGGCGTAGACAACCCGCCCCACCCGCCCCTCGACGCAGGCGCGCAGAACATGGAAAGTGCCGTCGATGTTGGCCTCGTGCGAGGGCACAGGGTCGCTGATGGAACGCGGCACGGAGGGAATGGCGGCGAGGTGGTAGACCACGGACGCGCCCTGCAGAAGAGGCGCGATCCGCGCGTATTCGCGGATATCGGCTACGTGGAGCTCGACGCGGCCGCGCACTTCGGCCAGGTTCGCTTCCTTGCCCGAGCTGAGATTGTCGATGACGGCGACGCGCGGCGCGCCATGCGCGAGCAGCGTCCGGACCAGCGCAGAGCCGATGAAACCGGCGCCGCCCGTGACGACAGGGATGCTCATAGCTCCTCGATGATGGAGTTCAGATACCGGATGCTCTCGGTCGCGATCCGCTCGGCCCCGGGCGTGAAATCGAACGCTTCCAGCGAAATCCATCCCTGATAGCCAAGCCGGAGCAGGGCGGCGAGCACTGGGCGGAAGTCATAATCGCCGGTGCCGCAATGGCCGCCATCGGTTTCGTTGACGTGCACGTGGCGGATGAGCGGGAAGTATCGCTCGATCAGCGCATCATGCGGCTCCGTCTCATCCACCGCGTTGTGGGTATCGAACATGGTGGCGACCGCGGGGCTGCCGACGGAGCGGACCACTTCGACGGCCTCCGCCAGGGTGCCGATGACGTCGGTCTGGTTCTTCGGCAGCGCCTCCACCAGGATCGTCACTCCGCGCTCTTCGGCGTGGGCCGCCACCGAGGCAAGCCCCTCGATGAAGCGTTGCGTGGCCTGCTCGCGCGTGCTGCCGCCGGTGGTGCCGCGCTGCAACGGCGAGCCGAACACCATCACGCCGCCTTCGCCGAGATCGGCGCAAAGATCGATCAACCCCCGGATGTGCTCCCAGCTCCTCGCGCGCAACGCGTCATCGGGAGTGGTGACATGGAGGCCCTTCGGCGTCACCATCAGCCAGTGCAGTCCGACGAACCGGAGCCCCTCGCCTTCGAGGATTTCGCGGTACTGGCGGCGGTCCGCCGCGGGGATGTTGCAGGGATCCTCGGAGAGCGTGAACGGCGCGATCTCAATGCCCTCGTATCCCGCCGTCTTCATGTGGCGGCAGGACTCGGAGAAGTCCCAGCCCTGATAGATCTCATTGCAGATGGCGTGGCGGAAACGTTGTCCCATAAAAGAACAATTGTTTAGTCTATCCGATCCGGTGCGCCGCCATCACCCTTGCGCTGCGCCGCGGCGAGCATCGTCAGCCCGTGCCAGGGCAGCAGCCGGTCGGCCAGCCGCCACAGCCACACCGTCTTATCGAAGAGCTTCAGGGTGAGCTTCGACAGCCGCCTCCGCTTCAGGATGCGCGAAGCCAGCCACCAGCCGAGCACGCCCGCCTTATTGATGTCGCGGATCCACAGCACGTCGAAGCCGGCGGATTCCAGCATCCGGACCACATCCTGCTTACGGAAGCGGCGCAACTGCCCCATGGCGCGGTCGACACTGCCGTAAAGCCATGGCCCTTGGGGCGCCACGAGAAAAAGCCGGCCGCCGGGGCGGAGCACTGTCCGCATGCCCTCTATGGCGGCCTCCGGCCTCTGGAGCCCTTCCAGCACATTCACCGCCAGGGCGCTGTCGAACTGTCCGGACCACGCCCGGAAATCCTCGATCGCGTCCGGCCGGCAGGCGTTCACTTCGACGTTCGGCGTGCGTAGAAACCGGTTCTGCAAAGCGTGCAGATGCAGTGCGTCGGGATCCGTGGCCACATAGCGCAGGCGCCGCCCCATCAGGCGCGCGGTGAATGTGCCGAGGCCGGCCGAAAGCTCGAACACCTCGTCGCCCAGCTCTGTCCGCAGGATCGAGCACAGCCAATCGATGTAGCCTGGCGTACGCGTCAGATTGATGATCGCCTCGCGGCCGCGCGTATCGACGTACAAATCGTCGATCAGCCAGAACTTCAGGACGACGCCCAGCGCCTGGAGCCCGTCCTTCCAACCGATCTTCTTCCCTTCCTCGTACGTGCGCCCGTGGTAGCTGATGGGCACTTCGTAGATCCTCAACCGCCGCTTGGCGCACTTCATGGTGATTTCGGGTTCGAAGCCGAAGCGGTTGGAGCGGATCGGAATCGATTTCAGCAGATCCGTGCGGAAGACCTTGTAACAGGTCTCCATATCGGTGACGTGGATGTTGGAGAAGACGTTCGAAATCAGCGTCAAAGTCTGATTGATCACCGTGTGCCAGAAGGGCAGCACGCGGCGGCTCTCGCCGGCCAGATAACGTGACCCGAAGACGGCGTCGGCCCGGCCCTCGAGCAGAGGCTTGAGGAGGACCGGATATTCCTGTGGATCGTATTCGAGGTCGGCGTCCTGGATCAGGCAGAAATCGCCTTCGGCATGGCCGATGGCGGTCCGCACGGCCGCTCCCTTGCCCTGATTCACCTCGTGCCGGAAGAGCCGGATGCAGGGATTCTGCGATGCGATCTCCCGCAAAATGTCCCACGTGCCGTCGCGGGAGCAGTCATCGACGATGACAAGTTCCCTCTCCATGCCCTCGGGCAGCGGCGCCCGGAGCACCTGTTCGAGGCTCCGCCGCACGACGGCCCGCTCGTTATAGACGGGGATCAGGATGCTCAGCTTCAGGGGCAACCCAACAGTGTAGTTGAAACCGCAGGCCGCCGACAGAACCTTTGGGGAAGTCCGAATGCCGCCCCACGCCCGGATGGCTAAGTTAACTTTTGCACCGTCCTACGGCCTTTCCTTGGTTGAGGGCCATTCAAACCAACGCCAAGATAGAACTAGTACTGAAGGCGTTGGAGGACTATGATGCACTGCCGAATGCAAACTTTGGCGCGGTGGCTCCGGCGGGAGATCGCCGGACTTTTCCTTGCCGGAGGAAGGGGCAACCGGGGACAGGATATGGTGGAGTATGCGTTGATCGTAGGCTTTATCGCGGTTGCCTGCGCCGCGCTGATCCCATACACCGCCACCACTTCGATGCGGGAAATCTACAACCGCATCGCCGAAATTCTCCAGAATTCGACCACTCAGACATGAGCGCGGGGGGCGCGCATCCCATGCCTTCCGCCCGGGGGTGGTTTAAGCGTGTGGGATGCGGCCCAGTCCCAGCACGAGGCAGCAGAGATTCCATGCAACCAGGGCCGCGAAAAAGATGTTGGCCCGCTGAAGCAGACGCACCCGTCCGCTCGCCCAGCAGTACAGTCCCAGAAAAAGTGCCGCGAACTTGACCAGCAGCAGCCCGGCGAGCGGGCTGCCTGTCCACACGATTGTCTGGCGCACCAGTGGGTTGGCTTCCTGCACGCCCGCCAGCAGAAAAGCCAGCGTGGTCATCACGTCCAGGGCCTGAAGGTAAGCATAGACCAACAAGGTCCGCGCCGGACTCAGCGGAATCGCCTGATTCCTGGCTCCGATTGATACCTGAGGATGCGCCATCAGCTCCATTGAACCTGAAACAGCGGCTCCGGTAAAGACCTTATCCGACGGCGCGGCAGCATCTTTTTCCCAGTACGCTGGTCCCAGTGTCGAAACCCCGGATCAGGTCAGGCGGGGTCTGCCGGCGGGCCGGCGGAAGCCGTGGCCGTGCCACCGGCTGCCGGATCCCGCCCCGCGGTCCAGTTCCGAAGGTTGTCGGACCGCAGTTGCTCAGCCAGGCTGGCGAGCGCATCTATCGCCGCCGAACCAGCCGCTTCCCGGTTCTGCGTCTCGGCGATCAGCACCTCCGTCCTTGCGACCCTGACTTCCGCGGGCGCGTGGATGCCCAGCTTCACGCGGTTCGGAGTTGCATCGAGCACTTCGACCACGATCTGGTCCCCGATGCGGATGGACTGTCCCACCTTGCGGCGGATCACGAACATGGCGATTCCTGGCGGAGTGGATGGAGGTGGGAGTAAGAGGCGTCTGTCTGCACGGACTGGACGCCGGCTCCCGTTGCCGGGTTGAGGACCACGGGAGCCAGGAGGTTCGCCGTCGGAGGCCGCCCCTCTGCGAAAGTCAGAATGGCGAGCAAGATCAGCTCGGAGCCGCTGGCAGGCATCGCAAGCGCGGCCATTTCCACTTCGGACAACTCAAGGCGGTAATCTGGCACGAGCAGCCGCACTGGGGCGCAGGCGAACCGCACGGGAGGCTCTGATTCGCTCTCCAGCACGGCCAGCGGGGCCCAGACGGGGTTCTCGAGGAGGCGGAAAGCCCTCAGATGTTCGAAAGCCGGGATCCCGAAAGGAAAGCGATACCGGGTGGCTCGCACGTTGCCGGCAGGAGTCTCAGCCATTGTCCCGCTCAATGTGATTAGTAGGCGGCCATGGAATTTTTCTCCAAAGAAGCGGCGCCTGTGGTACAAGGGAATTTCCACGGCGAGCACGATGGGCGTCATCTTGAGTCTGGGAAAGCACAAAGCCGTCTTGCGGCGCGGTGAATGGCGCTGCGCCGATCTGGAATGGGAGCGGCGCCTGAATCACTGGACGGAGGAATGGCTTCAGTCCAGCCAGGCGCCCGGCCTGGCTGAGGCGAATCAGGAACTCGCCGTGGCCCGTGAAATGGCGGCGCGCTCGGGCGGCCGGGTGCTTTACGTAGCGCGGAGCGCGCCTGAGCGCGTCGTGCGCGATTTCTTTGCAAAGCGCCAGTACCGGCTGGCCTTCCCCGACCCGGAATGAAACGCTGGCGCCTCCAGGCCGACCGCCTGACCGTGTGGGCGTTCTATGTTCTGATCCAGGCGGCTGTGACGCTGATCCGGCTCATTCGCGGCCGCTGTCGAGACGGGGAAGGAACTCCGTGAGGCGCGGCAGCAGGACCCGGGCAAACTCCCGCGCTTCCTGCTCGCTGTCAGCGCCATCCAGGATTGGCGCCACGATCCGGACCAGGCTTGTGTCCGAACGGCGGTAGCGGAGCGAGTCCGCCACCAGCCAGAACTTGGCAGCGTATTCGCTGGCGACTATGCGGGCCGGCGTCTGATACCAGTAGAGGACCAGGCTCCGCGAGTCCCCGCGGGCCACAATGTAGCGGTTCACCTCGATACGGCGCCCGGGCTGGACTTCGATGAACGCCGTCCCCGAATCCAGGGGCGCGTAACCTGATCCCGGCAGGCAGTTCTTGGGCGAGTGCGGCGCGACGCCTGTCGTTTGCGACCGGAAAAACGCGACAAAGAGGTTGACTCCGACCGGCGCTCCGGGCTTTGCATAGACGCGGTTCATCGTGTCGTCCGCCCGCAGCACCCGCTGCACTTCCGGATCGATCTCGTTCTCGGCCACCATGCGCCAACCGTCGATTTCCGCCGGAAACTGGCGCAATGGCCTGACGGAGAAACTCTTTTCCGACTTGGGCAGCAGATGGTAGGCGGCAGCCTGGCAGATCAGCAGGAGGCTGAGGGCGATCACGGCGCCCCGGCGCGAGCCCAGCGGGAAACGATCAGCTTTGGGATCCATACCGGCGTGCAATCCTCCCCACAAGCCTGTGAACAAGCACCAGCAACATCAGAGCCAGAAGGAACATGAACCAGCCTTCCATGGTGTGGAAGGCGCCCACGGCCAGCTCGGGGTCATATTCGCTGAGCAGGCCGGTGATCGTCACCCGGGCGGCGTTGACCACGATCGCTATGACAGGTGTGAGCAACAGGAGCACAATCCGCAGCCAGAGGCGGGATTCGAACAGGTGGCCGTAAATCAGCGAAAGATAAGTGAGCGACATCAGCGAGCGGATGCCGCTGCATGCCTCGACGACCGACAGCCTCTGGCTGGGCAACTCCAGAATGTTGCCTTCCCGGAGCACGGGAATGCCGAGCAGGCTTAAGGCAGTTTCCGCCACCTGGCTGGCGAACATTTGCAGCGGAAATGTGATCTGGCTGTAGATCACTGCCGGCAGCGGGATCATGAAAACCAGCAGGAACAGCGGAAAGGCCAGGTCCCAAAGCAGGCGGAAGCCGCCAAGTGTGACGACCGCCCCCCATAGCGAAATGAGGAACGAGCCCCGCATTACCGTCTGTTCCACCGCATAGGTTCCTGCCACCAGCAGCAGCCCGCCCAGCAGGACGATGCCCAACCCCCAAAGATTGGGCCGGTAAGCGGCCGCCAGCAGTTTTCCGCGTTGCTGCCAGATGATCCACGCGGACACCACCGGAACAAAAAAGCCGTGCCCCATGTTGTCGTCGCGATACCAGTCCCGCGCCATTTGGAACAAAACCGGGTAATACAGAACGGCCAGCAGCAGGCCGATCCAGGCGATGAGCAGCCAGGGAAAACCTCGTGCTCCGGCTCTCGCCTCAAGGACAGGGGTGGCATCCGCGCTCATACTTTTCCCGGTTTTGACTCTCCCGATCCCATCGCCTGCCGCCGCGCTCCGCCGCGGATGCAAGGCATAAACCCGTCTAGGGCACCCATTTTATCAGCACGGGACCTACCGCGTTGGTAAACCAGAGAGGCAGCCGCTTCCACGTCGCCAGAAACAGCCTGTATTTCGGATTGTTCGGACTCAAATCGGGCGCCTCGGTCTGGCCGTGCAGCAGCACTTCATAGGGCAACTCGCGCATGGCCATGCCCCAATGGGACTTGAAATCGAACGACCCGCTGCGCTCAATCTTGCTCCTGCCGAAATCGAACAGGCGCGCTCCTTCGCGCAGTCCGGTCCGCATCAAATCCCAGTACATGAAGTTGTTGGGCTGGAGAGCGTGGAAGCGCGGATCGGACGCCCCGTAATAAGGCAGGATGCTGTCGCCGAACGTGAAAGTGAGCACCGCTGCTACCACACGGTCTTCCGACAGCACCTCCAGCACGAACGCTTCTTCGCCGAACCGTTCCAGCAGCCGCCGGAAGTGCGGCCTGGGAAATGCAGGCGTCCCAAGCCGGCGCAGGTTGGCCAGATACAGGCGGCAGAAGGCGTCCAGATTCCTCGTGCGGCGCGAAGACAGCCCGCACTGCAAAGACTTCCGGATCGCAGCCCGGGTCTTGCGCGGGATGCCCTGCAACAGTTCCTCTTCCGTGCCTTTCAGGTCCTGCGTGAAGGTGACATACCGCCGGACGGGCTGGAAACCGGCGCATTGCTCCTCCCACGCATTTCGTAACTCCGCATACCGCACCCGCTCCTGGCCCGCCATGTCCAGGAGCCGGTTCTTCAGCGCCTGCTTGGCCTCCTCGTCCTCGGCGAGGATGCCCCCATACACAGCGAACGGCGTCGACAGCAGGATCCTGCCAGCCAGCGGCGTCCTCACCAGGAACAGCGGCAGCACGCCGCGCACCTCGCCCCCGGACTCGGCCAGGAGATAGCGGGGCGCATAGCCGAAAGTGGCCTGGATGCAGTCGCGCCATTGGGTGAGATGAAATGGTGAACCGAGCGGATGCCGCCTGACGAAGCGGTTCCACTCTTCCTCGTGCTCCTGTGCCAAGGGCCGGACGTGAATGCTCATGAGATTCCGTGATAAAAGGCGGCGACCGCTTCACAGATGCCTTCTACCGTTCCTTCGCTCAACTCGGGATAGATCGGCAGCGCCAGCACTTCGCGGCAGGCGCGCTCGCTTTCCGGGAACGAGCCTTCCGGATATCCAAGGGCGGCGAAGCATTTCTGCCGGTGAAGCGGCAGCGGATAGTAAATCTCCGAGCCGATGCCGAGCGAGGCCAGATGCTGGCGCAGGCGGTCGCGCTCCGGAGCGCGAATCACGAACTGATGATAGACATGGCGCGCGGGATAAGGCGGCGGCGGGGGCGGTGTGACAGGAGCGCCCAGGGCAGCGAGCCTCTCCCGGTACAGCGCGGCGAGTCCGATCCGGCGGCGCGTCCAGGACTCCAGATGGCGCAGCTTGACGCGCAGCACGGCAGCTTGCAGCGTGTCAAGCCGCGAATTCGTGCCTACTTCGTCGTGGTGATAGCGGGTGCGCGATCCATGCACGCGCAGCGCCCGCAGCCGCTCGGCCAGTCCGTCGTCGTCAGTGGTCAGGATGCCGCCTTCGCCGGCGCCGCCGAGGTTCTTGGTCGGGAAAAAACTGAAGCACCCGGCGGCGCCCAGACTGCCGGCGCGGCGGCCGCGGTATTCGGCGCCGATCGCCTGGGCGGCGTCTTCGATCACGGGGATGCCTCGCTGGCGCGCCAGTTCAAGCAGCGGATCCATGTCCGCGCAGAGCCCGTACAGGTGAACGGGCATCAGGGCTTTGATGCGCGGGCGCCTCTCCAGCGCTGCCCGCGCCTGCTCCGGATCGAGGTTGAAAGTCGCCGGATCGATATCGGCGAACACCGGCCGCGCGCCCACGTTGGCGATGGCCCCGGCGGTGGCGAAAAATGTGAATGGCGTGGTCAGGACTTCATCGCCGGGACCGATGTCGAGCGCGCGCAGCGCCAGCAGCAGCGCGTCGGTGCCGGAGCCGCATCCGACTGCGTGGCGTGTTCCGCAATACGCGGAGATTTCCTGCTCGAGGGAGGCGACGTCGGGACCGAGGATGAATTGCTGGGAATCGAAAACGCGACGCACCGCCTCCTCGACCTCGGCGCGGATCGCGTCATATTGCGCGCGCAGGTCGAGCAGAGGAACTCGGACTGCCTTTGAAGCGGACACCCATTCATGATACCGGGAAGCCCGCCCTGCAAAGGTGCGCGGGTACAATAAGGAGACCATCGCCTCCCTCTCATGTGCGGCATTGCGGGATTTCTCATGCGCGGCGGCGCGCGCGCCGAGGAGAGCTGGATTCGCAGCATGGCGGCGAGCCTTGCTCACCGCGGTCCGGACGGCGAGGGGTATTTTGTCGAGAACGGTCTCGCCCTGGGCCACCGGCGCTTGAGCATCATCGACCTCGAGAGCGGCTCGCAGCCGATGGCCAATGAGGACGGCTCGCTGGTGGTAGTGTTCAACGGCGAGATCTACAATTTCCTCGACCTGCGGCCCGAGCTGGAACGCCAGGGGCACGTCTTCCACACGCGCAGCGACACGGAAGTGCTTCTGCATCTTTACGAGCAGCACGGTGAGGCGATGACAGACCACCTGAACGGCATGTTCGCTTTCGCCATCTGGGACCGCCGCAAACGCGAGCTCTTCCTCGCGCGGGACCGCTTCGGCAAGAAGCCGGTTTACTATCTCCTCGATCATGGCCCCTACCGCTTCGCCTTCGCCAGCGAACCCAAGGGGCTGCTGGCACTGCCGGGGGTGGACCGCGCGGTTGAGCCTTCGAGCGTGGCCGATTTCCTCGCCTTCAGCTATGTCCCCGAGCCCCGCTCCATTTTCCGGTCGATCCGCAAGCTGCCCGCGGGCTGCTCGATGCTCGTCTCAGAATCCCGGTGCAGCGAGCGCCGCTACTGGCGGCTCGAGTTCGGCGAATCCCGCCATCGCTGGGAGGATGCCGTCGCGGAAATCGACCGGCTCGCCTCCGACGCCGTGCGCCTGCGCCTGATGAGCGACGTGCCGCTCGGCGCGTTCCTCAGCGGCGGAGTCGACTCGAGCGCCGCCGTCGCTTACATGGCAAGGCACGCGCCGGGGCGCGTGCGGACGTTCTCCATCGGCTTCAGCGAGCGGGACTACGACGAGACGCGCTATGCCCGCATGGTGGCCGACCGCTACCAGACTGACCACCAGGAACAGACCGTGCGCCCGCAGATCGGCGAGATGCTCGGCGTGCTCGTTGACCATTTCGACGAGCCGTTCGGCGACGCCTCCGCCATCCCGACGCTTTATCTGGCGCGCATGACGCGGCAGTTCGTCACCGTGGCGCTTTCCGGCGACGGCGCCGACGAGGTCTTCGCCGGATACCGGCGCTACCGCCATGCCCTCCTGGAAGAGCGGCTTCGAAGGATATTCCCCCAGTGGTTCCGCCGCACTTTTGTCCGTTTTGCTGGAAGTATCTATCCCAAATTCGATTATCTTCCACAGATATTCCGCGCCAAAACTCTCCTCGCAAACCTGAGCCGGGAACTGGCCGATGCCTACTATAATTCCATGACGGTGTTCCGCGACCGCGAATTGGAAGGCGTTCTCTCGCCCGGCCTCCGCGGCGCCCTCGGCGGCTACGGCTCCCGCGCCAGCTACTCGGAGCGCTTCCTGCCTTACAGTGAATTGCCTCCATTGCAGCAGTTGCAGGCCGTGGACATCGAAACGTACCTGCCGGGCGACATTCTGGTGAAAGCCGACCGCGCCACCATGGCCTGGTCGCTGGAGGGCCGCTCTCCCTGGCTGGACTACCGGCTGGCGCAACTGGCCGCCAGCCTCCCGGCGGAATGGAAAGCCACGGCTGCAAACGGCAAGTACATTTTCAAGAAAACCGTCGAGCCGTTGGTGCCCGAAGAGATTCTCTGGCGGCCGAAAATGGGATTCGTCATGCCGCTGAAGGAATGGTTTCGCGGCGAATTGCGCCCCATTTTCGAGCGCGAAGTCCTTCAGGGGCCGGATGCCGGACTGATCGACCGCCGCCAGGCCGCCCGCCTGCTCGAGCAGCACGTCTCGGGCGCGCGCAACCGCGACCGCTGGCTGTGGAACCTGCTCGTGCTCCAGCTATGGGCCCGCCGCTGGGGCGGACTCTAGCGGACCGCTAGGCGCACTCGAGCCCCAGCCACTCAACCATTCGCCGCACGCCCGTCTCCAGAGCCGTGCGGGGGGCCCAGCCCAACAGCCGTTTCGCTTTGGAAATGTCCGCGTAGGTGATGGGCACGTCACCCGGCTGGAGCGGCTGGCGGTCGATCACCGCCTCTTTTCCGAGCACCCGCTCCAGCGTGGCGATCATTTCGCGCAGCAGCACAGGGCTCGAATTGCCCAGGTTGAACACCTCGAACCCGGCGTCATGCGCCATCGCCGCCAGGATGCCGGCCACGATGTCATCGATGTAGGTGTAGTCGCGTCCCGTCGAACCGTCGCCGAACACCGGGATGGGGCGCCCCGCGGCGATCGATTCAGCGAATTTCCGGATGGCAAGATCCGGCCGCTGGCGGGGTCCATAAACGGTGAAGAAGCGGAGACAGACGGTGCGCATGCCATACAGGTGCGAATACACATGGCAGAGCGCTTCCCCGGCGATCTTCGAGGCCGCGTACGGGGAGATCGGCGCACGCACCGGATCGTCTTCGGAAAACGGCACCCGGCTCGCTGCACCGTAAACGGAGCTGGAGGAGGCGAAGACGAACCGTTGCGCGCCGTGCCGACGCGCCGCTTCCAGCAGCACGGCGGTTCCCTCGACATTGACCCGTTGATACAGCGCGGGCTGCTCGAGCGAAGGCCGCACGCCGGCGCGGGCAGCCAGATGCACGACCGCCGCAGGGCGGAAACGCGCAAAAAGCGCCTCGACGAGCGCGGCGTCGCAGATGTCGCCCTGCACGAACTCGAACGCCCCGGCGCGGCGCACCGCCTCCAGATTGGCGCGCTTCAGCGCCGGATCGTAATAGCCGTTCAGATCGTCGAGGACGAGCAGTTCGCAGCCCCGGCCGAGCAGCGCCTCCGCCAGGTGCGAACCGATGAAACCGGCGCCGCCGGTGAGCAGGATCCGGCCTGGCACCGTGCCAGAGATCTGAGTCATGTTCCGCTCCGGCAAACAGGAGATGACAAAATTGTCTCAAACAAATCATGAACCTCCCGGGCAACCTGCTTCCAGGAGCGCGCCGCGGCGCGCCTGGCGATCATGTCCCTGTCGAACGTTCTGCGCAGAGCGCGGACCAACCCGTCGAGCAGCGCCCGGTCATCGCCGGCAGGCACGACGATGCCGCATTCCTCGCCGGGGATCATCTCCTGCACCGCGCCGACCCGTGTGGCCACGACGGGCGCCCCGCAGGCCAGCGCCTCGTGCACCACATTCGGCCAGCCCTCGCGCGAACTGGCCAGGCAGAACAGGTCGCATGCCGACATGTACTCGGCCAGCTCCTCCGGCGGCACGGGAGGCACCAGGTGCACGGACGCCTGAAGGCCATGCCTGGCGATGATGCGCGCCAGTTCCCCTCGCACATCGCCTTCGCGCCCCGGTCCGCCCACGATCCACAGGTCGGCGGGGCAACCGGCCGCGTGCAACTCGGGCAGCAACGCCGCCAGACGGTGATGTCCCTTGCGGGGAATGAGGTATCCGGCCGAGAGCAGGTGCACCCTGCCGTCAGCCATGCCGAGCTTGGCCCGCGCCTCCGCGCGGGGTCTCGGGTGGAACACCGCCGTGTCCACGCCGTTGCCGATGACGGCGCAGCGCGCAGGCGGCGCCCCAAGCGAGACGGCGAAGTCGCGCAGAGAAGCCGATACGGCGATGACAGCGGCCGCGCGGCGGAGCGCCTCCGCCATCTGCATGCGCTTGGCAGCCGCAGCGGCGTGTGCAGGCTCGTTGCCCCTCAACGTGACGGTGAAGGGCCTTCCGAGCCGTTCGGCCAGCCGCCAGGCCGCAGCCCCTTCCGGATAGCCGAAATGCGCGTCGAGGATGTCGAAAGGGAACTCGCCGATCAGACGCATCAGATACGGCCGCAGCCGCGCCGCCAGCCACCAGGCGTGAGTGGAACCCAGGCCCGGCGGGTAGAACCATCGCGGATGCTCCACCCGCAGCGGACCGCGCTGCTCCCGCAGCGGCGCGGCGCCGCCGAACAGGCGGAGGCGGCCGCCGCCT
Source organism: Acidobacteriota bacterium (assembly GCA_049325215.1). Taxonomy (GTDB): domain Bacteria; phylum Acidobacteriota; class Terriglobia; order Bryobacterales; family Bryobacteraceae; genus JANWVO01. Next base: position 121,904 of record JBMOMB010000041.1, on the reverse strand, counting down.
TCCACCAGCGGAACAGGAGCGACCACGGTCACCTCTGCCAGGCGGCCAAGCTCGGCCAGCCGCCGCTCAACAAAGACACCAAAGGCAGGCTCCCCTGGCCGGGGGAAAACGGTCGAGAGGCTGAGTATCTTGCGCACGCCTTGGCGAGAGCCCGGTGCTTTGCAGCGCCAAGCGTTGTCCTTATAGTACAACTCCCGCCCTCTCCGCCTTCAGGTATGCTGAGGATTCGGATTCATCTCATCGCAAACGGAAGGAACGTTCCATGAGCCAGGAACTCTCTCGACGCAGCTTCGCCCGCAAGGCCGCCGTGCTAGCCGCGCCAGCCGTGCTGCCCGCCCTCGGAGCAAACGACCAGATCCACATGGGTGTGATCGGCACCGGCGGCCGCGGTCGCTACCTCATCGAGCGCAGCTTTGAAGGCAGCAAAGGCCGCTTTACGGTGGAAGCGGTCTGCGACACTTACGCGGGCAATCTGGCCAAGGGCAAGGACGTCGTGGCCACCCGCAGCGGCAAAACGCCGCGCGGTTACGTCGACTACCGCGAGCTGCTCGCCGAAAAAGAGATTGACGCTGTCATCATCGCCACGCCCGAGCACCTGCATCACCGCATGCTGCTCGACGCGCTGGCTGCGGGCAAGCACGTCTATGTCGAAAAGCCGCTGGCGCACACCATCGAAGAGTGCCAGGAGATCATGAAGGCCGTGGCGAAGAGCAGGAGCGTCGTGCAGGTAGGCACGCAGAACCGCTCCAACAGCCTCTACCAGATGGCGAAGACCATGATCTCGCAGGGCCTCATCGGCGACTGCCACTACGTGCGCGCCTTCTGGTACCGCAACGCGCTGCCCAACGGCGCCGCCGCCTGGCGCTATTCGATCCCCGAGGACGCCTCGCCGGAAAACACCGACTGGAAGCGCTTCCTCGGCCCCGCCCCGGCGCGCGATTTCAGCAAGCCGCGCTACTTCCAGTGGCGGCTTTACTGGGACTATTCGAGCGGCATCGCCACCGATCTGATGGTGCACCAGACCGACATCACGGCGTTTGTCATGGGCAAGGGCATCCCGGACAGCGTCGTCGCCACGGGCGGCGTGTACCGCTGGACCGAGAACGACGACCGCGACGTGCCCGACACCTGGAGCGTGCTGATGGACTACACGCGCGACCGCTTCCACATCAACTATTCCTGCTATCTCGGCAACGCGCGGTTCGGCTACGGCGAGCAGTTCCTCGGCAACGAGGGCATGATCGAAGTCATCAGCAGGCAGACGCTGAATTTCTATCCCGAAGCCTACCCGGGCGTGCCGGACAAGGTGAAGGCGCGCAAAGAGCTCTCGATCACCATTCCGAACAACGACCATCTCGCCGTGGAGGCGCACCTGCGCAACTGGTTCAACTCGATCCGCGGCACGGAGAAGCCGGTCGCGCCGCCGCAGGCGGGCTATGAGGCCGCCATTCCGGGCTTCATGAGCGTGCTCAGCTACCGCGAAGGCAAGAAGGTTCTCTGGGACCACAAAGCGGACCGCTACCGTTACGCCTGAGTCCTGCTGTTTCCACACCGGGCGCGGCGGCTGCCGCGCCCTTTCTGTTTCCGCGCACCCCGCTACACTGGAATCAGAAGCTCTCGATGGGAGTCCTGCTGACCCGGCCCGATCTGATCGCCGCGCGACGGCGGTGGCGCAGCGAGGGGCTCACGGTGGTCTTCACCAACGGGTGTTACGACATCCTGCACCCGGGCCACATCCGCACGCTGGAGCGCGCGCGTTCGCTCGGCAGCCTGCTGGTGCTGGCGCTGAACAGCGATGCCAGCGTGCGGCGCATGAAGGGGCCTGCGCGCCCCGTGATTCCCGAGCAGGAGCGCGCCGCGCTGGCCTGCGCGCTGGAGGCGGTGGACGTGGTGACGGTGTTCGATGAAGACACGCCGCGTGAACTCATCGCGGCGCTGCTGCCGGACATCCTCGTCAAGGGCAGCGACTGGAGCCACTTCGTCGCCGGGCGTGAGGAAGTGGAAGCCGCGGGCGGCCGTGTGGTGCTGCTTCCGCTCGAACCCGGCTATTCGACCACGGCCACGGTCGAGCAGGTCCTGGCGCGGCGGAGTTCGCCATGACGCACCCGGCGGTGCGCGATCTGTTCCAGTCGCTCGCCCGCGCGCAGCCCTTCCAGAAGCTGCTGCGGTTCCTCTCGACGCGGGAATCCGGGAGGGTCTACCTTAGCGGCCTGACACCGCCCGCGAAGGCCCTCTATACCGCGCTCCTCTGGCAGGCGCTGGAGCAGCCGGTGCTCGTGATCACCGAAACGCCGCGGGACGCCGAAGCGTGGCTGGAAGCGCTGGACACGTTCCACGACATTCTGGCCGGCGGCGGGGCGGGACCGCGGCCGTTGCTGGTTCCCGCCTATGACGTGCTCCCAGGCCAGGGGCTTTCGCCGCACAACGACATCAAAGAGCAGCGGGCAGCCGCGCTGTCTCTGCTCACACGCAGCCGTGCTTCGGTGGTGCTGGCCCCGGTGGAAAGCGCACTGTTGCGCCTGCGGCATCCGGACGCCTACCGGCAGATGGCGCTCGCATTGCGCAAGGGCGATGAAGTGCCCATGGAAGACCTGGCCGCGCATCTGCTATCGATCGGATACCAGCGGCGGGAGCCCGTGGAGATGGAAGGTGAGTTCTCGATCCGCGGGGGCATCTTCGATGTGTTTCCCGCCGAGGCGCAGCGCCCCGTGCGCATCGAGTTTTTCGGCGACACGATCGAAAGCCTGCGCCGCTTCGATCCGGAAACACAGCGGTCCGTGCTGCAGGTCTCCGAAGTCACGCTCCTGCCCCTGGAAGAGATTCCGCGCGATTTGCCCGCCGGCGGTTCTCCGCCATGGCAGGACGAGGCGGGCGAGCCGCAAGGCGGCTGGGAATTCGCTGCGCTGGCGGCGGAAAAGCCATCCTCGTCGCTCGAAGATTTCCTCCCCGGCGCCATCGTGGTTTACGACGAGCCGGAATCGCTGCGCACGGCGGCGGAGCGGCTCTGGAAAAAACTTGAAACGCTGGCCCCGCAGGCTCCTGCCCCGCCGGAGCAGCTCTTTTTCCACTGGGGCGAGTTCGCCGCGCACCGGCCATCGAGGCGCGAGATCGAACTCCGCGAGCTGCTGCTCGAGAGCGAACTGCCGCCCGAGGCGGTGAGCGTGGAAATCCGCTCCCAGCCCGGGACCGCATTCCGCAACAACCTGCGGGCGGCGGTCGACGAGGCGCGCGAGCTGACCGCGCAAGGCTGGCAGGTGGCGTTCTTCGCTCCCACCAGCGGCGATCTGGAACGCCTGTCGGACGTCTTCAGCGAATATTCCCTGCCCTTCCAGTTCGGCGTCGAGGACGCGGGCGGCGTGTCGCCGTATCTGGCGGGCAGGGCGTTCATGGCGGTGGAGAACGCGGGCGTGTACCTGCTGCGCGGGCGCCTGGCCCGCGGCGTGCGGCTTCCGGGAGAGCGGCTGGCGCTGGTGGGCAGCCGGGATCTTTTCGAGGCCGTCTACGACGTGCAGCCCGCGCGCGCCCGCTCCCATGCGGCCCTGTTCACGCCGGAGACGCTCGACCTCAAGCCCGGCGACTACGTTGTCCACGCGCAACACGGCATTGGACGCTTCACAGGGCTGAAGCAGATCACCACGTCAGGCGTCACGGAAGATTTCATGCTGGTCGAGTACTCGGGCGGCGACCGGCTGTACGTGCCGCTGACGCGGCTCGATCTCATCCAGAAATACCGCGGCGCGGGCGAGGCCGCACCCTCGCTTGACAAGCTGGGCGGGGTCACCTGGGCGCGGACGAAATCGCGCGTCAAAGCGAAGATGCGCGATATGGCCGAGGAGTTGCTCAAGCTTTACGCCGCGCGCAAGATGGCCGAGGGGTTCGCGTTCTCGCCCGACTCGGCCTGGCAAAGGGAGTTCGAGGACGCCTTCGAGTTCGCTCCCACGCGCGACCAGTTGCAGGCCGCCGCGGAGATCAAGCGTGACATGGAGTCGCCCAGCCCGATGGACCGCCTCCTGTGCGGCGACGTCGGCTTTGGGAAGACGGAAGTCGCCATGCGCGCCGCCTTCAAGGCGCTGGGCGACGGCAAGCAGGTGGCGGTGCTGGCGCCGACCACGGTGCTGGCGCTCCAGCATTTCGAAACGTTCCAGAAGCGGTTTGCGCCGTTCCCCGTGCGCGTCGAGATGCTGAGCCGCTTCCGCACCCCGCGGGAGATCAAGGCGGTGCTGGCCGATCTGGCCGCCGGCAAGGTGGATATCCTCGTCGGCACCCACCGGCTGTTGTCGAAGGACGTCGTGTTCGCGGATCTCGGGCTGCTGGTCATCGACGAAGAGCAGCGCTTCGGTGTGCGCCACAAGGAACGGCTCAAGCAGATCCGGCAGAGCGTGGACGTGCTTACCATGTCCGCCACGCCCATTCCGCGCACGCTCCACATGGCGCTGCTCGGACTGCGCGACATGAGCGTGATCGAAACGCCGCCCAAGGACCGCCTCGCCGTGCAGACCGTGGTGGCGCGCTTCCACCCGGACCTGATCCGCGCCGCCATCGAACAGGAACTCGGGCGCGGCGGCCAGGTCTATTTCATCCACAACCGCGTCGATTCCATCTGGTCGCGCGCCGCCATGTTGCAGGAGCTGGCGCCGCAGGCGCGCATCGCCGTCGGCCACGGGCAGATGAGCGAGGCGGAGCTGGAGCGCGTGCTGCTCAGTTTCATGCGGCGCGAGTCCGACGTGTTCGTGTGCACCACCATCGTCGAGAACGGACTCGACATTCCGCTGGCGAACACGATGATCATTGAAAACGCCCAGAACTACGGCCTCAGCGAGCTGTACCAGTTGCGCGGGCGCGTCGGCCGCTCCAACCGCCGCGCCTACGCCTATCTTCTGGTTCCCGGCGACGGCGAACTCACCGAAGTGGCGCGCAAGCGGCTGGCGGCGCTCAAAGAGTTCAGCGACCTCGGCTCCGGCTTCAAGATCGCCGCGCTCGACCTCGAACTGCGCGGCGCGGGCAACCTGCTGGGAGGCGAGCAGCACGGCCACATCGCCAGCGTCGGCTACGAGACCTACGTGAAGCTGCTCGAGGAGACCGCGCGGGAGCTGCGGGGCGAGCCGGTGCTGCCCGAGCTGCACTCCTCGCTCAACCTCAGCCTCGACATCCGCATTCCGGCCGCTTACATCGCCGACGAGCAGCAGCGGCTGCGCGCCTACAAGCGCATCGCCGACGCCGGCGAGCCGGAAAAGGCCGCGGCGCTGCTGGAAGAGCTGGCCGACCGTTACGGGCCGCCGCCGGAGCCGGTACGCCTGCTGGTGGAGTTCTCCCAACTGAAATCGCTGGCTGCGCGCTGCGGCATCGAGTCCATCGACCGGCGCGCGGGCGCGGCGCTGATCAAGTTCCACCCCGGCGCTCCGATCGAGCCGCGCCGCCTGATGGAACTGGTTTCCGCCACGCCGCAGGCGCAGTTCACGCCCGCCGGCGTGCTGCGCATTCCTCTGCCGCAGAGCGATGCGGCCGGCCTGCTGGGCTTCCTCCGGCGGTTGCTTGAAAGCCTGCGGGGATGAACGCGCCTGGAGCGGACGCCGCGCCGTTTTGGATAATGGAGGCATGAGCGTTTTCCGGCTGGGCTTGTGCGCCACCATCGCCGCTGTCTCTCTCTGCCCGGGACAGCAGGCGATCGTCGAGCAGATCGTCGCCAAAGTGAATGGCGACATCATCACGCGATCCGACCTGGCGCGCGCGCGGCAGGAGCTGGAAGCCAGCCTCCGGCAGCGCAAGCTGCCGCCCGCCCAGCTCAACGAGATTCTGGCGCAGGCCGAAAAGGACCTGCTGCGGGACAAGATCGACAACCTGCTGCTCATCCAGCGCGGCAAGGAACTCAACGTCAACGTCGACAACGAAGTCACGAAGTACCTGGCGCAGATGCAGTCGGAGAACAAGATCGCCGATCCGGAGAAGTTCCAGGCCTGGATCCGCGAGAACACGGGCATGAGCTACGAGGACTTCCGCGCCGAGCTCCGCAACAATTTCCTCACGCAGCGCGTCGTCGGCCAGGAAGTCTACAGCAAGGTGAACATCCCGCGGCGCCAGATCGAGGAATATTACGAGAAGAACAAGCAGTCCTTCCAGCGCAAGGAGCGTGTGATCCTGCGCGAAATCCTCGTCAGCACCCAGGGCCTGGACCAGGCAGGCATCGCGGCCGCCGAAAAGAAAGCCCGGGACATCGTCGCCCGGGCGCGGAAAGGCGAGCGGTTCACGGAGCTGGTGCGCGAGTTCTCCGAAGCCGTCTCGGCGCGCCAGGGAGGCCTTCTCGATCCGTTTGAGAAGGGCATCCTGAGCCCCGAGCTGGAAGCGCTGGTCTGGGACAAGGAGAAGGGCCACGTCACCGATCCGATCCGCGTGCCCGCCGGCTGGCTCATCCTGCGCGTCGAGGACCACCAGAAGGAAGGCCTGGCCGAGCTGTCCGAGGTCGAAAGCGAGATCCGCGACCGGCTCGCTTCGGAGATCATGATGCCGAAGGTGCGCGAGTATCTGAGCGAGCTGCGGAAGAACTCCTTTATCGAGATCCGCCAGCCGTGGGTGGACACCGGCGCCGTGCCGGGGCAGAAGACCGACTGGAACGATCCGGCGCTGCTGCGCGCCGAGACCGTGACCAAGGAAGAAGTGGCGGCCCAGGCGCGCCTCAAGCGCCTGCTGTACTTTCTGCCTATCCCAGGCACCTCCATCACCGACACGAGCAAGTCTTCCAGCAAGTAAAATCTCCCCATGAAATCCCCCATGTGCAGCGACCTCGCCCCGGGGCAAACCGTCCAGGGCGTGTTTCTCGTGCAGTCGAAGGACGTCAGGCAGAAGAAGACCGGCGAGCCGTATCTGTCGCTGGTGCTGATGGACCGCTCCGGCGAAGTCGAGGCCAAGATGTGGGACAACGTCGCCGACGTTGTGGAGACCTTCGACCGCGACGACTTCGTCCGTGTGCGCGGCCAGACCCTTCTTTACCAGGGCCGGACTCAGTTGACCGTGCACTCCCTCCAGCGCATCCCGGAGGGCGAGGTGGATGTGAGCGATTTCCTGCCTGTCTCCCGGCGCTCTCCGGACGAGATGTGGCGCGAGCTGGAGCAGACCATCGCTTCCATCGGGAACCCGCACCTGAAGGCGCTGCTGCAGGCCATCTTCGATGATCGCGAGATCGCGGAGGCCTACCGGCGCGCGCCCGCCGCCAAAGGCATCCATCACGCCTGGATCGGCGGGCTGCTGGAACATGTGCTGAGCATGTGCGCGCTGGCCCGCTTTTTCGCTTCGCACTATCCGGGCATCGATCTGGACCTGCTGCTGGCGGGCGTGCTGTTGCACGACATCGGCAAGATCCGCGAACTCGATTATTCCCGCAGTTTCTCCTACACGGTGGAAGGCGGGCTCATAGGCCACATCCAGATCGGATTGCGCATTGTCGCCGACCATCTGCCTCCGGGCTTTCCTCCCAAGCTGCGCAACCTGCTCGAACACCTGATTCTCAGCCACCACGGGCAGCTCGAGTTCGGAAGCCCCAGGCTGCCGTGTTATCCCGAGGCGATGCTGCTGCACCTGATCGACCTCACCGACTCGAAGATGGCCGCCATCCAGGCTTCGCTGGAGCGCGAGAAGGAATCGGGCAGCGTCTGGACAGGCTACAATGCGGCATTGGAGCGCAGCCTTCTGGACCGCGAGAAGTACCTTCAGCAGCCTGAACCGCAGCCAAGGCCGGCCGCGGCGGCGGGACCGAGGCAGAAGTCCTCGCAATTCGCTCAGGCGCTGCTTTCGGCCCTCGACGGCGGGAAAGGGCAATAGGCATGCCTCGGACTGTCCGCGCCATTCCTCCGCCGCTCGAACTCCGCTGCCTGACGGCGCTGTGGCGGCTCGGCGAGGCCAACGTCCAGTCCGTGCGCAACTGGCTGGCCCCGCAGAAACCGCTGGCGTATACCACCGTGATGACGATGCTCGATCGCCTCACGCGCAAAGGCATCCTGACGCGCCGGAAAGTGGGCCGGTCCTTCTTATACAAACCGACGGTGTCCGAAGATGAAATCCGCTCTCTGGCCGTGCGCGAACTGACCGAGTCCCTGTTCGACGGCAAGCCGGACGCGCTGCTCAAGTTCCTCGGCGCCCGCCCCGCGGCGGTTCATGAGCCGGCCATGGCGGATGGGGCTGCGGGAGAGGAGCCCCAGCGGCTGGACGCGGCGCTTCTCTGAGTCCTTCTCCCCATTGGCGCCTGTAACCGGCGGACTCGTCTGGCCCGCAATTCCGGGTTATGCTCAATAAGAACAGAACAGCGGGCCTCTCAGCCGGCACCTGAATGGAGGAAGGACGAACGATGACGAGACGAAGCAGAGCGTGGGCAATCCTGTTGTCCGCCACCCTGCTGTTTGCCGCATCCTGCGGCCGTGATCCGGAGAAGGCCAAACGCCGGTATCTGGAAAACGGGAACCGGTACGCACAGCAGGGCAAGTTCAAAGAAGCCATCATCATGTACCGCAACGCCCTGAAGCGCGATGCGCGCTTCGGCGAGGCCTACCTGCGGCTGGGCGACGCCGAGATGCGGCGCGGCATGCCCGCACAGGCCGTGGCTGCTTACCGGCGCGCGGTCGAGCTGTACTCCGACCCCGAGGAGCCCGCCGGCAAGCTGGCCGACATTTACCTGGCGGCATACGTACTCTCGCCCAGGAAAGATCCGCTGTTGCTGCGCGAGGTGGAGGACCTGGCGTCATCGCTGGCGGCGAAGAACCCCAACTCCTTCCAGGCCCTCCGGCTGCGGGCATTCCTCAATCTCACTGACACGACGGACAAAACGCAGGAACACCTGTTCCGAGCCATCGAGTTTTTCAAGAAGGCCGACGCCGTCAAACCGAAGCAGCCGGAACTCAGGCTGGCCATGGTGCAGACCATGGCGCAGGTGGGCCAACTGGAAGAGGCGGAAAAATACGCCAGGGAAATCATCCAGGACTCGCCCTCCGCAGCCGGCGCTTACTGGTTCCTGAGCCGCCTCTATTTGCAGCAAAACCGCCTGAAGGATGCCGACGCCGTCATTGACAGGCTCATCCAGTCCAATCCCCGGGTAGCCGCCTACAAGGTCGACCGCGCCGAGTTTCTCTTCGCCACGCAGCGCAAGGACGAGGCGATGCGCGCGCTGGCCGAACTCGCCGCCAGCCGGGACGCCGACGCTGGTTTGCTGAAACGCGTGGGCGACACCTACCTCCGGCTGAAGGAGCCGCAAAAAGCCTATGACACGTACGCCTCCGGCATCGGGAAATTCCCGGCCCAAAAAACCGAATTCCGGCTGAAAATGATCCCCGCTCTTCTGGCCCAGCAGAAGCGGGATGAGGCCATCCGCCTGGCGGAAACGGCGGTTCGGGAGGATCCTTCCAACAACGGCGCCATCTCCATGCGCGCCTCTCTGTGGCTGAATTTCGGCAGCAAGGAGCAGTTCGACGCGGCGGTGAAAGACCTCCAGCAATTGATTTCAAAGGAGCCCAACAACGCGGTCATCCGTTACAATCTGGGCCGGGCCTACCATTCCAGAGGCGAACTCGACGCCGCGCGCACCCAGTACACGGAAGCCGTCAAGATCTCCAAATACCTCACTGCCGCCCATCTCGGACTGGGCCAGATCGCGCTGGCCAAAGGGGACGCCGGCAAAGCGGTCTCATCCGCCGACGACATCCTCTCTTACGACCCCTCCAACCTGGCCGCCCGCATCCTGCGCGTCAACGGGCTGATGGCCAGCGGGAACACGAACCAGGCGCGCATCGACATCAACAACTATCTGAAAGACACGCCGGACAACCCGGATCTCAGATATCAACTGGCCATCGTCAACTTCATCGAGCGGCGCTATCAGGAAGCCGAGCAGCAGTTCCGCGCTTTGCAGCAGCGCTTCCCGAACGACTTGAGGCTGCTGTTCGCCATCGCCGAGGTCATGCTCCGCACCAACCGCCAGGCCGATGCCATGCGCCTGGTGCAGGAGGCGTACCGGAAGAACCCGGACCAGCCCGGACTCAAACTGGCTGTCGCGAATACCGCGATGCGCGTGAATCAGCTTGACACGGCAGAGCAGCAGTTCCGCGCCCTGCTCGCGCTGGATCCGAACAACATCGACATCACCATGCGCCTGGCCGAGATCCTGCGGCGCAAGGGCCAGGTCAACGCATCGCTCGATCTGCTGAAGCAGGCGTACGCCCGCAATGCCGCCTATCCCGGCCTCGCCCTTCAGCTCGCCCTGACCCACGAAGCCCTGGGCGACTGGCGCTCCGCCATTCCGTTGTATGAAGCCCTCCTGAAGCAGGATCCCAACCACCTGATCGCGCTCAACAACCTCGCCTACCGGTATGCCGACATGGGCAAGGATCTCGACACCGCGCTCACCTACGCGCAGCGCGCCCAGCAGCGCGCCCCGACGAGCGACGACGTCACCGACACGCTGGCCTGGGTCTATATCCGGAAGAACCTCAACGATACGGCCATTTCGCTGTTGAAGCCTCTCATCGCCAAGCAACCGCGCAATCCGCTGTTCCACTATCACCTCGGGCTCGCGCTCCTGCAAAAGGGAGACCGCACCGCCGCAAGGCAGAGCCTTCAGACGGCGCTGTCTCTCAACCCATCGAAAGAGGACGCGCAGAAGATCCAGGAAGCCCTGTCCCGGGCCGGCTGAGCCGATGCTGCCGAAGCACCCGGCGGCGCCGTGGGTGGCGCCGTTCCTGTATTTCATCCTGTGTCTCTCCCTGCTTCCGAAGCTCGGACTGGCGCCCCGGGCGGAGCTCTCCTTGTGGCTGTTCTCCGGGCTTGCTTCGGTCTGGCTGTTCAGCAGGCGGTTGCTCAGGTTCCGGCCTTCCACTCCGTGGGCCTCATCCGCCGTCGGGATCTCAGTCTTCGTGATCTGGATCGCTCCGGACGTTCTTTGGCCGGGCTGGCGCGGGCACTGGCTGTTCTCGAACCCCCTGTTCGGCGAGGCCAGAGCCGGCTTGTCACCCGGGGCGCTTCAGGATCCGCTCGCCCTGGCGATGCGCATCGCCCGCGCGGTCCTGCTCGTCCCCATCGTGGAGGAGCTCTTCTGGCGGGGATGGATGCTGCGCTGGATCGAGAACCCCGATTTCGAGCGCGTGCCGCTGGGCTCCTGGCACCTGCGCGCGTTCTGGATCACGGCCGCGCTGTTCGCGCTGGAGCACGGCTCGTACTGGGATGTCGGACTGCTGGCGGGCATCGGCTATAACGCCTGGGTGGTGAGGACGCGGAATCTCGCGGACCTGATTCTCGCGCACGCCGTCACCAACGCCTGCCTGTGCGCGTGGGTGCTCGCCACCGGACGTTTCGAATACTGGCTCTGACCCGGCAAGTTCAGGCGGTGATGTGTGATTTACTGAAATGTTGTACCGCACATGGCTTCACGCTACCCTCTCTTCGACCGCTCGCGGCTGAGAGTCCTGCCGCTCGCTGAGCGCACCCACGATCTCGACATCAGCCGCTGGCTGCGGCTCGAGGATGCCCCGCCGCCCTTTGAGCACCCGGACCTGCCTGCGGTGGCGCAGCGGTGGGCGGCGGCGCACCGCCGCGGCTCGGCGCGGATTCTGATGATGGGCGCTCATCTGCTGCGCGCCGGCACGAACCGCCACATCATCGACCTGCTGGAGCGTGGCGCGCTCTCCGTGATCGCCATGAACGGCGCCGGCATGATCCACGATTACGAACTCGCCCGCATCGGCGCCACTACCGAGAGCGTCGCGCGCTACATCCGCGAAGGGCAGTTCGGGCTGTGGCGGGAAACGGGCGAACTGAACGGCTGGATTCGCGATGCGGCGGCTTCCGGGGAAGGGCTTGGAGAGCACGCCGGCAGACGAATTCTCGAATCGGACTTCCCGTACCGCGACTGGAGCGTGCTCGCCGCCGCGTACCGCTGCGGCGTGCCCGTCACCATTCACGCCGGCATCGGCTACGACATCCTGCATGAGCACCCGGACTGCGATGGCGCCGCCCTGGGCGAGGCAAGCTACAGGGACTTCCTGATCTTCGCGAGTGTCGTGGAAAGGCTCGAGGGCGGCGTTCTGCTCTCGTTCGGCTCCGCCATCATGGGGCCGGAAGTTTACCTGAAGGCGCTGGCCATGGCTCGCAACGTGGCCCATCAGGAAGGCCGCGTCATCCGGCATTTCACGACCGCCGTGTTCGATCTCGTCCCGATCCGCGGAGATTTCCGCCGCGAGCTCCCGAAGACCGATCCCGGCTATTATTTCCGCCCGCACAAGACCATGCTCGTGCGCACCGTGGCCGACGGCGGCGAGAGCTTCTATTTCTGCGGCGACCACCGCGCCACATTTCCCGCGCTGCGCGCGGCGTTTCTGCGGGCGCTGGAGGCCAGCCAATGACGGCGGCTGAAATCCTCGCCGCCATCCCGCGGCTGCGCGCACTGGTGGCCGGCGACATCTGCCTGGACCGCTGGTGCCGTTACGATCCGCGGCTCACCGAGCCCTCGCGCGAAACAGGGCTCGACCGCATCGCCGTGGTCAGCACGGAATGCACGCCCGGCGCGGGGGGCACGGTGGCGTCGAACCTCGCCGCGCTGGGCTGCGGCCGCGTGGCCGTGCTCGGCTCCATCGGGGATGACGGCCACGGCTACGAGCTGCGGGCCGCGCTCGCCCGCCGCGGTATCGACGATTCGCTGCTGGTGACCGCGCCGGGGCAGACCTTCACCTACACGAAGCTCATCAACGCGTACACCGAAGTGGAAGACCTGGGCCGCGTGGACTTCGTCACCTTCCCGCCGCCGCGCGAGGTGGAGGACGAGATCCTGAAGCGGCTGGAAGCGGCAGCGGCGGAATTCGACGTGATCCTCGTGTCGGACCAGATGGAGACGGCGTCGGGCGCCGTGGTCACGCCGCGGATGCGCGAGAAGCTCGAACTGCTTGCATTGCGCCGGCCCGGGCTGCTCATCTGGGTCGACTCGCGCATGCACATCGAGCAGTTCCGCGCCGTCGTGCTGAAACCCAACGAGCGCGAGGCGCGGGAGGCGTGCGAAAGGCTCCGGCTGCCGGAGGCGGACTACGCGCAGTTGCGCCGCATCACAGCCGCGCCGCTCATGTTGATCACTCACGGTGGAGACGGCGTCACGCTGGTGGACGAACACGGCACGGAGCGGGTTCCCACGGAGCGCGTGGAGAATCCGGTGGACATCTGCGGCGCCGGCGACAGCTTCTCGGCCGGCGCGGCGCTCGCCCTCTGCGCCGGGGCCCTGCCCCGGGAAGCGGCGCTGTTCGGACATCTCGTCGCTTCGATCACGATCATGAAACCTGGCACGGGCACGGCCTCGCCGGAGGAAGTGCTCGCCGCAGCCGGGAGGCTTGGGCAGCCATGAGCATCTTCGCCATCGACATCGGCGGCACCAAATTCAGCGCCGCGCTGTTCCAGGACGGCCGCATGACGCGCCGCGAGACGCGCCGCACCGACCGTGAAGGCGGGCGCGATTGGATGCTCGATCAGTTGCGCCAGATCGGCCGCGCGTGGCGGGCGGAGGAAGAATTCGCCGCCATCGGCGTGGGTTTCGGCGGGCCCGTGGATTTCCCGTCCCAGCAGGTGGTGCTGTCGACGCACGTCGGCGGCTGGCAGGGATTCGACCTGCCCGCGTGGCTGCGCGAGGAGTTCGGGGCGCCGGTTCTGATGGACAACGACGCCAATGCTGGCGCGCTCGGAGAAGGAATGCACGGCGCGGGGCGCGGCTTCCGTCCGCTGTTTTATATGACGCTGTCGACGGGCATCGGCGGCGGCATTCTGCTCGAGTCCGGCGTCTACCGGGGCGCGGACTCCTACGCGGGGGAGATTGGCCACCTGAACATCCGTCCGGACGGCCCCTTGTGCCTTTGCGGCTCCAACGGCTGCTTCGAGCGCATGTGCTGCGGGCTGTGGCTCGAGCGCGACTACGGGCGCACGGCGCAGGAACTGATGCTGGATGCTGCGTTCGTCGAGGACTACGTCGTCGATGTCGCGCTCGGCCTCAAAGCCGCCATCATGCTGTTGAACCCCGCGCGAATCGTGATCGGCGGCGGCATCAGCAAGGCGGGCGACGCGCTTTTCGTGCCCCTTCGAAGAGAGCTGCGCAGGCAGGTCACTGCCTGGTCCCGGGCGCGCCTCGACGTCGTGCCTGCCGCACTCGGCGATGACAGCGTCCTGTGGGGCGCCTACGAGCTTGGCCGCGCAGCTCAGGGACAATAGGAGAAGAATGTCAGCCGATCAATTCATCGCCGACTACCGGACCCGTCTGGCGGAGACGCTGGGGCGGATTCCGCTGGACCGCGTGGCGCAGGCCGTCGAATGGCTGCGCGAGGCGCGCGATTCCGGCCGCAGCGTATTCATCTGCGGCAACGGCGGCAGCGCCGCCACCGCTTCTCACTTCGTCTGCGACGTGCTGAAAGGCTGCTCCTACGGCCGCCCGCAGCGCTTCCGCATCCTCGCATTGAACGACAACCTGCCCACGCTGACGGCGTATTCGAACGACGTCAGCTACGAACAGGTTTTCGTCGAGCCGCTGAAGAACTTCGCCCAGCCTGGCGACGTGCTCATGGCGATCAGCGGCTCCGGCAATTCGCCCAACGTGCTGCGCGCCGTGGAGTGGGCCAACGCCAACGGGATGCGCACCATCGGGTTGACCGGGCGCAACGGCGGCAAGCTCGGGCCGCTGGCGCAGCTTGAGATCCGCGTGCCCGATCCGCACATGGGCCGGATCGAAGACGGTCACATGATCGTGTGCCACATGATTGCCTATTACTTCATGGAGACCGAAGGCGCGGGCGGCTGCTGCTGAAGCGGAGCGCGCGCTTTGATACGATCATGCGCGGCCCGCCGCCGCGCACCGGCATGAAGATCTGCGCCGCAGCACTTTCTGCTTTCTTTTGTCTCAGCGCCCTCGCGCAGGAGGCGCAGCCGTGGCCCGATGGCAAGCGCGCCGCGGTCAGCCTCACCTTTGACGACGCGCGCCCGAGCCAGATCGACACAGGACTGCCGCTGCTCGAACGGCTCGGAATCCGGGCCACGTTCTTTGTTTCGCCGGGCAACGTCGGGAAGAGGCTGGACGGCTGGAAGCGCGCCATCGGGTCCGGCCACGAGATCGGCAACCATTCGATGACGCACCCCTGCACGGGCAACTATGCCTTCTCGCGCTCCAACGCGCTCGAAGACTACGATCTGGCGCGCATCACGAAGGACATCGACGCGGCGCAGCAGGCCATCCGCAGGACGCTCGGCGTGACGCCGGTGAGCTTTGCCTACCCGTGCGGGCTCAAGTTCACAGGCCGCGGCACCAACGTGCGGAGCTACGTTCCGGTGGTGGCGGAGAGGTTCTTCCTCGGGCGCGGATATATGGACGAGGCAGCCAACGATCCGGCCGTCTTTGACCCTGCTCAGGCGATGGGCACGCCGTTCGACGACATGGCGCCCGCCGGGGCGCTGAAGCTGGTGCAGGATGCAGCCAGGCAGGGCCGGTGGGTCATTTTCGTCGGCCACGACATCGGACCGCGCCGCTTCCAGTCCGTGGATTCAGCCACGATCGAGGCGATCGCGGCTTATGCGAAGGACCCGGCCAACGGCATCTGGCTGGACACGGCGGGAACGATTGCGAAGTACTTGTCGCAGAAAAGGCGGCAGGGACACAATTCCCCTTTGCCGGAGCGATAGAGGCCGCCACGCCCGCTTCATGTGTGGGGCGGCGCTGCGGCTGGCCGCCTGCTCCGGCCGGAATTCTGCCGAATTCCGCCCTTCCTGCGCGGCGCTGAATCGCGGCTGATGCGCCGCGGTCCTCCATGCATCGCGGGAACGGTCAGGCTGGCTGGATCACGCGGCCGTCGCGCATCTGGATGATGCGGTCGGCGAAAGCTGCGGCTTCGGGGTTGTGCGTGATCATCAGGATGGTCTGGCCGAAGCGGTGGTTCAGGCTCCGCAGCAGGCTGAGCACGGCTTCGCTGTTCTCGGTGTCGAGGTTCCCGGTGGGTTCGTCGGCCAGCAGAATGGCCGGCCGGTTGACGAGCGCGCGGGCGATGGCCACGCGCTGCTGCTCGCCTCCGGAGAGCGCCCGCGGCTTGTGGTGGAGCCGGTGCTCGATGCCGAGCAGGCGGATGATTTCCAGAAAGTCCTTTTCGAGAGGACCGGATTTCCCGCCAAAATAGCGGGCGATTTCGATGTTGCCGAGAGCGGTCAGCGTCGGCAGCAGGTTGTAGCGCTGGAAGACGAAGCCGACCTTCTGCCGCCGGAGCCGGGTGCGCTCGCTGTCGCTGAGCTGCGACAGGTCCTGCCCGTCGACGATCACCTGGCCGGAAGTGATGGATGTCAGGGCTCCAATCACATGAAACAGGGTGGATTTGCCGGATCCGGAAGGCCCCACGATGCTGACAAACTCCCCGCGCGGCACTTCCATCGACACGCCGCGAAGGGCGTGCACGTCGACTTCGCCCACATGGTAAATCTTGCGGAGGTCGCGAACGGCGATGATGGGTTCCACGATTCTGTCCTGCTACTCGTAGGAAAGGGCTTCGATGGCGTCCTGCCGCGCCGCGCGCAACCCCGGATACAGCGCTCCCAGAAGGCTGGCAGTGAGGGAGACGGCCAGGGCGATGGGCCACCAGTCCGGCGCAATCTCGGATTGCAGATTGGCCCGCACCTGCGTATTGATCGCCCAGTGCGCGCCGAGCGAAAGCAGGATGCCCGCGATCCATCCCGCCACGGCCAGCACCATCGTCTCACGCACCAGGATGCCGACGATGTCAAGCGGCGAGGCGCCCAACGCCTTGAGAATGCCGATCTCGCGCGTGCGTTCGAGCACGGTCGTGTACATGGTCAGCCCGACGACGAGGAACCCGATGACCAGAGAAAGGCCGATGATGACGTAGATGAACGCCTGCAATCCCGGCACGTTGCTCATCGAGAACATGCTCAGGAACTCTTCGATCGAGTAGATGGAATAGCCCGTCAATTCCGGCTGGTTCTTGAGATAGCGGATCACCTCCTGCGCGCGCGCCGGATCGTCCAGCTTGAGAAACGCCTGATTCAGCTTGCCCTCGCTGTTGGTCAGCTCCTGGAGGCGGGCGAGCCGCACAAACAGGCGCGCCAGCTTGCCCGGCTCGACGACCCCGCACACGCGCCACCGGTGATTCAGGATGGTCACCGTATCACCGGCTTTCAGTTTCTGCTGCTCGGCGTAATACTGATCGACGATGACGTCATCGTCGCTCTGGAAGGGCCCGCCCTCCAGAAAGCGGAACGGGCCGCTCATGGCCACAAACTCGTCGTAATCAATCCCCGTGATCGTGCTGATGCCGCCGATGGGCTGCACGGCGGTTCCAGTGGCGAGCTTCACATGGGGCACTTCCCGGAAATACCGGAGCACGCTTTGCGGCATGCTCGCCCCGGTCAGCGAAATGGCGGAGGCGCCGGGCGGCTTGATCCAGATGTCGGCCCCGACGCCTTTGGCGCGGTTTCTCGAATCCTCCAGCATGCCCCGGCTGAGGCCGGCGACGGCCAGAATCATCGTGACCTGGAATCCGATGGAAAGAGCGCTGAGGACGGTACGCAGCCTGCGGTGCTTGAGGTTTTCAATTACGAGACGGTTGATCAAGGGCTTCGCCAGCCTCCGGCCGGATTTTTCATTTTATCCTCTGAGCCTCGCAGGCCGCCCGCGCCCGGCGTCACAGCCACAGGCTGCGGCGGCGGCTGCGGAGCAGGAAGATGAACACCGGCCCGCCTACCAGCGCAGTGACGACGCTCACGGGCAGCTCCACGCTCAACAGCGTGCGCGCCGCTGTGTCGCACAGGGTGAGAAACGCTCCGCCCGCCAGAAACGACGCCGGCATCAGTACGCGGTGATCGCTGCCGATGCGGAGCCGCAACGCATGAGGCACCACGAGCCCGACGAATCCGATGGGCCCGGTCACCGCCGTCACCGCAGCCGCCAGCAGGCTGCCCGCCAGATACCCCCCCAGGAGCAACCGTTGCGGCGACGCGCCGCGCGCCGCGGCCCACTCCTCGCCCACCGCCATCAGGTTCCAGTGCCGCGCATACGCGCAGGCGAGGATCGAAACCGGCAGCACCACAAGCGCCAGCCCGGCCAGGGTCGGCGCCGGCACGGGATCGATGTTGCCCATCAGCCAGTGAACGATGGCGAAGCTCTGCCCGACCGTGGCGAGGTTGTGCAACAGCATGATCAGCGACGAGGCGATGCTGTTGATGGCCACGCCCGCCAGCAGCAGCGTGAAGGAAGACACGCGCCTCCCTTCCGCCGCCACGGAAACCACGATCACGAGCACGGCCAGCGCCCCGCAGGCGGCGCCCGCCCACAGCGCGGGCAAACCCCACAGCGTGTGCACTCCGAGCACGATCATCAGCACCGCGCCCAGGCTCGCCCCGCTCGACACGCCCAGCGTGAACGGCGTGGCCAGCGGATCGCGCAGCAGCGCCTGGAACAGGACGCCCGCCAGCGCCAGCGCGCCCCCGCTCAGCATCGCCAGCAGCGTCCGCGGCCAGCGCACGCCGAAGAACATCTGCGCATCGGGAAACTCGCCCCGCCAGGCCTTCCAGAAGTCGATCCGCGCCGGACCGAGGAGCGGCGTCAGCAGCATCACCGCCGCGGCGAACGCCGCCGCCAGCAGCAGCACGCGCGCGGCCCGGCCGGCAGTGAGCGGTTCAATCCCCATAGGCGATCCAGGCCCTGCCGTCCCCGCGCGTGACCCACTCGGCGCGGACGCCGAACACTTCATGGATCCGCTCCGCCGAGAGCGCCTCGCACGGCGCCGCATCCGCCGCCACCCGGCCGGCGCGCAGCGCCACCACGCGGTCGGCGAAAGACGCCGCCAGGTTGACGTCATGCGTCACGGCGACCACCAGCAGGCCCGCGCGCGCCTGCCGCCGGAGCAGCTCGTAAATCATCAACTGATGGTGCAGGTCGAGAAACGCCGCCGGCTCGTCCAGCAGCAGCGCCGCCGGCTTCTGCGCCAGCGCCGCGGCCAGCATCACGCGCTGCCGCTCGCCGCCGCTGAGCGAACGGAAATCCCGCCGCGCCAGCCCGAGCGTGTCGGTCTCTTCCATCGCTTCATGCACCGCCCGCCAGTCTTCGCGGCTGTCGAAGAAGCCGCCCGCGTACGGCGTGCGTCCCATCAGCACCACCTGCTCCGCAGTAAAGGGAAATTCGAACCGCAGCGTCTGCGGGACAAACGACACCAGACGGGCGAACTCGCGCCGGCGCCATTCCGAAACTTCGCGCCCGTTCATCAGGCAACGGCCTTCATGGCCCCGGCGCAGTCCGGCCATGATGCCGAGCATGGTGGACTTCCCCGCCCCATTGGGCCCGATCAGGGTCACCAGTTCCGCGCGCGGAAAGCGCAATGTCACCCCTTCCAGCACGGCCACGCCCCCGTAGCGCATGCCTGCCTGCTCGAGCTCGAACTGCACGCTCATCGGGCCGGAACTCCGTGGATCAACTCGAGGCACAGCCGCGCCCCTTCCGCCACGCGCGGGCCGGGGCGGATGAGGACCTCGCCCGCAGCCTGCCGTACCTGCCGGTTCCGCACCGCCCGCAGCGCGCTGTAAGGCGCCCACAAGGCGCGGAACTGCTCAGGCGAATCCATCGGCCTGCCCTCGTGATGCGCGAAGTCGCCCACATCGAGAATCACGTCCGGATCGGCCGCCAGGATCTGCTCCACCGACACGCGCGGGTAGGCCATCGGCGATCCGGCCAGGACATTTTCGCCGCCCGCCAGCCGGATCAGCTCGTCGATGAACGTGCCGGGCCCCACGCCCACCATGCCCTGCAGGGTTCCCGGAGAACGCCCCACGAGGAACAGGACTTTCCGGCGCGGCAGTCCTTCCGCGCGCCGCCGCACGGCGTCCAGGTCCCGTTGGATCGACGCGGCCAGCTCATTGGCGCGCGCTTCCACTCCGGCTAGCCGCCCGATCTGGCGTATCGAAGCCAGGATCTCCCCCACTGTGTCCTGCGGGATCTCCACCGCATGCAATCCGAGCTGCGACAGCCGTTCCGCGAGGCGCACGGGATTGCGCACCACCAGCACCAGGTCGGGCCGCTGCGCGAGGATGCGCTCGAAATTCGGCTCGAGAAACGTACCTATCTTTGGCTTCCGCGCGGCCTCCGCAGGGTAGCGGCAGAATTCGGTGACGCCCACCACCCGCGGCCCCAACCCGAGCGCAAACAGGATTTCAGTCAGCGAGGGCGCCGTGGAGACAATGCGCTGCGGCGGCGCCGCCAGGGCCGCCACGCAAAGCAGCAGGGCCAGCGTCAGCTTCCGCAAAAGAACTCCCGCGCCGCCGCTACAAAGCGTTCGTTTTCCGGCCGCGTGCGCACGGCGAAGCGCACCGCCTCGCCGTCCACCCCGGGCAGCCCCGCACAGTTGCGCAGCAGGATCTTGCGCTCGAGAAACCACTCGCAGACCTCCGCCGCCGGGCGGTCCGTATAAGCAAGCAGGAAATTGGCTTCGCCCGGCAGGACGCGCAGGCCGGCCATCGAATCCAGCGCCTCCAGCAGCCAGGCGCGCTCCTGCTCCACTACCAGACGGGTCCGCTCGGCGTGCGCGGCATCCCGCACGGCGGCCAGCGCCGCAGCCTCCGCCAGCGTGCTCACGCGCCACGGATCGCGCTTGCGGCGGAAGCGGCGGATCCATTCCTGCGGGGCCACCAGCGCGCCCACACGCAGGCCTGGCAGCGCATGGAATTTTGACAGCGACCGCAGCACCAGCACGTTCGGATAGTCCTGCACCCAATGCACGGCCGGCTCCAGCCGCGTGAATTCAATGAAGCTTTCGTCGATCAGGACGGGCCCTTCGCGGCTGGCGATGGCTCGTTTGACCACCTCGGCAGGAACCGGAATTCCCGTGGGATTGCCCGGCTGGCTGAGCACCAGCAAACCCCGCTGCGGCCAGCGTTCAGGCTCATCGGCGCGCACGCGCAGGGCGTAAGGGAAAGCGCGGTAGAACTCCGTCCAGACAGGCGCCGCCAGAGCGGCCGGGCCGTTCCAGCCGGCCCTGGCCAGAAAGTGGACCAGCTCCGTGCCGCCGCCGCCCACCAGCACCTGATCCGGCTCCACGCCCCAGGCTTCGGCCAGCGCTTCGCTCAGTTGCGCGGGCAGCGGATCCGGGTACAGCGCCACCTTGTCCATCGCCTCTTCGATGGCGGGGCGCACTGCCGGCGAGGGGCCCAGCGGATTGATGCTCGCGCTCAGATCCAGGATCTCGCGCCAGTCCCAACCGCGCTCCCGCGCAACGGCCAACACGTTTCCACCATGTGTGATGGTCAATCTCTGCCTCCCCGCAGCCGCTCCGGCCGCGGCATGCCGCCCGCTCCGGGTTCGCGCCCCGGCCCACCCCCTTGCGGCCCCGGAAGCGCGACCCTCCAGGGCTGCCCAGATCCTAATCTACTACGTCCCCGCCCGCGGCGGGCTGAATCCCTCACAAAAGCGCCTCCAGCAGGGCCTCCTGGAGCGCCCACGGCGCGGCCCATTCGGCCATCTCGTCAAACACGGCGTCGTCCGGCATCGGCGGCGCCAGCCTCCGGCCCAGCAACAGCGAGAGCCGGCGGTAGTCGGTCAGGTCGCTGCGCTCCACCATCCGCGCCCCGCCTACCTGCCAGGCGCAGCTTATTACCGCGGCGCCGCCGCGCGCCTGCTCTTCGAGCCAAGGCAGCAATCCCGTCTCTTCGAGCCAGGCGGCGTCGTGCGGCCCGTTGGCGGTGGCCGGCACGAAGATGAACTCGTATTGCCCGATGCCAGCCGCCGCCAGCCACTCCGCCCCGCGCAGCAGCGCAAGGTCGCGGAAATCAAGCAGATGCGGCAGACTGACGACGCCGGTGCGGGGCCGCGTCGCATAGTCCCACTCCGGTAGCGCCTGCAGTTCCGGCGGCTCGGCATGTGTCAGGGCGGATGGGAAAAGCGGAAGCGGGAAGCCGTTCACCGAAAAGCCTTCTTCCGTGCGCTGCACCCGGATCAGCGGCAGGCCGCTCGATTGCGCCTCCTCCCACGGCGCCTCGACGATTACCACGTCGCCGTGCGCGGTCACATCCCGCAGGCTGGCCCAGGAGGACTCAAACAACGGGGCTGGCTGAACCCGGCAGGCTTCGGCCAGCAGCGCCGCGGACCGGGAAACGGTCCCCCCTCCGGGACACCCCACCCGGCCGGCCGGGGACCGGGACAGGTGAAGAGGAACCGGGTGGTAGCCCTGATTGGCAAGCCACCGGCCCAGGGCACAGGCCAGATGAGTTTTGCCCGCTGCCGCGGTCACACTGGTGACAACGATGCTTCCGGCAGAGTTTCGATCCCGCATGGAAATGGCGCGGGCGTCCGCGGACGCCACTCCTCCAGCATATCGGGCGGCCCGAAGGGCTTGCTGCCGTCCGGCGGCGAAGGGCCCATCAGGCGTGCGGCCGTGCGCCGGACCCGGCAGCCTCGAGCAACGCCGCCGAGACCCTCTCCCGCAGAAGCGCCGCCACTTCCTGCTCGTTGCAGAGCAGGTCGCGCAGCGTGGTGCGCGTGAGAATCGTGTCCAGGCTCTTCTGCACCGCGCCCCACAGGATGCGGAGCGAACAGTCCTGGGTGTGCGCGCAGTTGCGCTCCAGTCCGGCGTGCCGGTCACAGAAATGCGTGTTGAAGAAGCGGCCTCCCAACAACCCCAGCACTTCCGAGACCGTGATTTCGGCCGCCGGCTTGGCCAGCGTGTAGCCGCCAGCCTGCCCCCGGACGCTTTGCACCAGCCCCCCGAGCCGCAGAATGCGCATCAGTTTGGCCACGTTGGGAACGGAAAGACCCTCCGCGCGGCTGATTTCCGGAATGCTGTGGCTGCGGTCTTCGCCGTTGCGGGCCATATGGAGAAGACACCTCAACCCATACTCTTCCTGGGCGCTCAACTTCATGCTTTCATTGTACGTCAAGATGGGAAAAATCAAGACAAAAGGATGACAAACCCGGTTGTTCCTGCATTTCTCGCCCGGCGGGGAAAAACCCGAATTACGGTCCCGCGGCGCGGCGGTGCGCATCTGTAGGGACAGGAGGGCGCGCGAACCCGGCGCCGGCCCTGTGCGGCGGCGATGCATCCCTCTGCTAACGTAGAACAGGGAGCGAAAAACGCATTCCATGGCTTACCGCATCCAACCCGTGAAGGAATTCCTGGTCAATCCTGCGCTGCCGCCCGAGCTGTCGCGGCTGGGCGAGCTGGCTTTGAATTTCCTCTGGAGCTGGAAACAGAATCTGCGTCCCGTGTTCCGCCGGCTGGACCCTGTGTTGTGGAAGGAATGCCGGCGCAATCCGGTCCTGCTGCTGGGCCGCATCCCTCAGGAGACTTTGCAGAAAGCGGCCGCCGACCCGCGGTACGTGGCTCTGTACCAGGCCGCCTGCCGCGAGTTTGACGAGTACATGAAGGTCCAGCCCCCGCCCGACGGGATGAAAGTTGCCTACTTCAGCATGGAGTACGGACTGCTGGAATCGGTGCAGATCTATTCCGGAGGGCTGGGCATCCTCTCCGGCGACTACCTGAAGGCCGCCAGCGACGCCAATCTCGGCCTGGTCGGCGTCGGCTTGCTGTACCAGAAGGGATATCTGGAACAGCATCTGAATCCTGACGGCTGGCAGGTGGAGAAGTATCCGGTGAACGACTTCTTCACCTGGCCGGTGGCCCCGGCCCTGGATGCGGAAGGCAACGAAGTCATCGTCGAACTCCGCCTGCCGCGCGGCAACTGCTACATCAAGGCCTGGAAGATGCAGGTGGGCCGCGTGCCGCTGATCCTGCTCGACACCAACATCCCGGAAAACACGATCGAAGAGTACCGCGACATCACCGACCAGTTGTACGGCGGCGACACGGTGACCCGCATCCAGCAGGAGTTCGTGCTTGGCGTGGGCGGTCTGCGCGCGCTGAAGCGGCTGGGCATCGAACCGACCGTGTTCCATATGAACGAGGGCCACTCGGCGTTTCTGGCGCTGGAACGCGTCCGGCTGCTGATGCAGGAGCACAACCTGAGCTGGGATGAGGCGCTGGAGGCGGCCCGCGCCAACAACACGTTCACCACGCACACGCCCGTCCCGGCCGGCATCGACATGTTCGATCCGGGGCTCATCTACGAGTACTTCCACGCCTACTGCGAGCGCAACAACGTTCCCTTCGACCGCTTCCTCTCCCTCGGGCAGGGCGGGACCGCAGAACAGGGCGACCGCTTCTCGATGGCGGTGCTGGCGCTGAAAATGTCGGCCTACCGCAACGCCGTCAGCCGCCTGCATTCCGAGGTGAGCCGGCAGATGTTCAGCCGCCTGTGGCCGGACTTTCCCGAACACGAAGTCCCCATCTTCCCGATCACCAACGGCGTGCACCTGCCCACGTGGCTGCATCCGGATCTGGCCAGCCTGTACGACCAGTACCTGGCGCCAGACTGGCGCGAGCAATATGTGGACCCGGCCATCTGGGCGCAGGTGGAAGACATCCCGGACGAAGAGCTGTGGGAGATCCGGCGCCGGCGCAAGCGCCGCCTGATCGCCTTCATACGGGAAAGGCTGCTCCGGCGCGCCCAGGAACGGCACGCCCCGAGCACCGAGCAGAAACGGCTCGCCGAGATTTTCGACCCCGAAGTGTTCACCATCGGCTTCTCGCGCCGCTTCGCCACTTACAAGCGCGCCACGCTGATCTTCCGCGACCTTGCCCGGCTGAAGAAGATCCTGACCAACCCGCAGATGCCCGTGCAGCTCGTCATCGCCGGCAAGGCGCACCCCAAAGATACTCCCGGCAAGCAACTGATCCGGGACATCATCCAGTTTGCGCGCGATCCCGAACTTGCGCGCCACATCGTCTTCGTCGAGGACTACGACATCGAAGTGGGCCGCGAGCTGGTGCAGGGCGTCGACCTGTGGCTGAACAACCCGCGCCGCGGCGAGGAAGCCTGCGGCACCAGCGGCATGAAGGCCGCCATCAACGGCACGCTCAACCTCTCGATCCTCGATGGCTGGTTCGACGAAGCCTATGAAGTATCGGGAGGCTGGGCGATCGGCGACCGCGACCCCTACACCCCGGACCTCGATGACGTGCATGCCTCGTCGATCTATTCGCTGCTGGAAACGGAAATCGTTCCGATGTTCTACCGCAACCGCGAGGAGGGCGTTCCGGCCGCGTGGATGAAGCGCGTCAAGACATCCATCATGAACCTCAGCCCGATGTTCAACTGCCAGCGCATGGTGCGCGACTACGTCGAGCGGATGTACGAACCCGCGCATCTGGCCGGTCTGCGCGCGCAGCAGGACAACTATCAGTGGGCGCGGGAAAAAGCCCGTTGGAACCGCAAGGTGGAACAGGCCTGGTCCGGCGTGTCCATCGAGGATGTTTCCAGCTTCGTCGGACGTTCCATCGTCACCGGCGCGGCCATCCAGCTCCGTGCCTCCGTGCACCTGGCCGGCCTGGAACCTGGGGACGTGCGCGTGGAAGCCGTGGTGGGCCGCGTGAACCCGGACGGCGACCTGTACGACACCACCGTGCTCAGCCTGCCATTCCTGCAACAACAGGACGGGCAGTATCTGTTTGGACGGGAGTTCGTGCCGCATCAGACCGGACGCATCGGTTACACTCTGCGCGTCAGCCCGAACCGCAGCGAGGATCCCATCACCCGTCCCTGCAATCTGCCCGTCAAATGGACGGCGCGGAATTAGCCGGAGGGGCTGGATTCCGGCGCGGAAGCATGGTATGTATTGGTTGTGCCGGGTGAGCGGCCGCGCGGCGAAGCGGGGATGCTTCGGCGTGCGGTGGAAACGGCACCAAGGCTGGTGCGATTTTCCTTCCTCGCGGCGTGATCCATCGCCATGGACTCCCGTCAGGAACCGGACTCACACAAGCCTGCCCAGGAATACGGTCCGCACCATCTGAACTGCCTGGAACATCGACCAAGCCACCAAAGGAGCACTCTCCCGCATGGAAGGCGACCGCAAGTACAAGCAACGGGGCTACATGGACTACGAAGCCCCTTCGGGCGAAGAGCGCGAACGCGAACGGCCGAAACCCAGAGGTCCCAAGCCGCCCATTGACATCACGGGACCGCGGCTGCCGCGGATGGTGGAAACCGTCACGGCCGCGCGCTGTTACAACTGCGCCACGGCGTTCCCGCCGGACATGGACTTCTCGGGTGTTTGCCCGAAGTGCGGCGCCGAACTGCACTGCTGCAAACAGTGCGCCTGGTTCGAGCCCTCCACCCGGTTCCAGTGCACCAAGCCGATTCCGGCGCGCATTCCGTACAAGGACAAGGCCAACGACTGCACGTTCTTCCGCCCGCGCGTGACCGTCGCCCGCGACAGCGCCCCGCCGTCGTCGGTGATCCGCATGGGCGACCGTCCGGACATCGCCGCTCCCAAGAGTGCGGCCGATGCGAGGCTCGCCTTCGACCGGCTCTTCAAGAAGTAGGCTCTCAGCTCCCATGGCTGTCGCTCTGCTGACGCGCCTTCGGACGTTTGAACTCCGTCCCTGCGAGCCTGAGCCGCCCGGCCCCGGCGAAGTGCAGGTGCGCGTGGCCGCCGTCGGCGTCTGCGGCAGCGATCTGCACAACTTTGCTGAAGGCCGCATCGGAGGCATGCCGTGCATCTACCCGATGGTGCTCGGCCACGAACCCACGGGCGTAGTCAGCGCGGCCGGCGCGGGCGTCACGCAATGGCACCCCGGCGACCGCGTGGCGCTGGAAGCGCCGCTCTACTGCTACCATTGCGAATTCTGCATGAGCGGCCGGCACAATCTCTGCCACCATGTACGCTTCCTGTCCAATCCGGGCGAGCCGGGCTTCTTCCGCGATCATGTGAACCTGCCCGCCGTAAACCTGCTGCCGCTGCCCGCGCGGCTGGGCATGGCCGAGGGCACGCTGTTCGAGCCCATCGGCATTGCGCTGCACTCGTTCCGCTTCGGCGCGCCGAAGCTCGGCGAGACCGCCGCCGTGATTGGCGCCGGGCCGATCGGCCTTGCCACCATCGCCTGTCTCCGGCTGGCCGGGATAGCGCGCATCTGGGCGGTGGAGCCGGTGGCCCACCGCCGGGAGTTGGCGCGGCTGGCGGGGGCCGATGCCGTGATCGGCCCTGCCGGCATCGATCCGGTCAAGGAAGTGCTGCGCGACACAGGAGGGCGCGGCGTGGACATGGTATTTGACTGCGCGGGCAAAGGAGATTCGCACAATCAGGCGATCCACATGGGCGCGCCGGCGGCGCGGATCGTGATCACCGCGCTGCCCAGCGAAGACCGCCTGCCAATCGACTTCTTCACGCTGCGTCGCAAGGAGCAGTGGTTCTTCCCCGTGCGCCGGTCCAATCACCGCAGCGAGCTCGCCCTGAAACTGCTGGCCGAGCACACGGCGCGCTTCGCTCCCATGGTCACCCACCGCTGGCCGCTCGAGCGCGCACAGCAGGCCTTCGAGACGCTGGAAGCTTACGCCGACGGTGTCGGCAAGATCGTGCTGCTGCCGTGAGCGGACTTTCGGCGCCGCAAGCAATACCGCAGTGAAGACGGGCCCGGCCGCGCGGTGGCGAAAGGCGGAAAGCCCCGCAGACCGGTTGGCGCGGACGGCTCAGCGGAGCTGTCCTTTGGCGTCGATCACTTCCGCGTTCAGGTACGGGCGCAGCGCCTCGGGCAGGACCACCGAGCCGTCTTCCTGCTGGTAGTTCTCGACCACCGCCACCCATGTGCGCCCCACCGCCAGCCCGCTGCCGTTCAGCGTGTGCACGAACTCCGCTTTGCCCTTCCCCGTGCGGAAACGGATGCCCGCGCGGCGCGCCTGGAAGCTTTCAAAATTCGAGCACGACGAGATCTCGCGGAACGCCTGCTGCCCCGGCATCCACACTTCCAGATCGTAAGTCTTGGCTGAAGAGAAGCCCATGTCGCCCGTGCACAGAACGACGCGGCGGTAAGGAAGCCCGAGGCGCTCGAGGACGTGTTCGGCGCTTTCCGTCAACTGCTCCAGCGCTTCATAACTCTGCTCCGGGCGGGTGAAGTTCACCAGCTCGACTTTCTGGAACTGGTGCTGGCGGATGATGCCGCGCACGTCGCGCCCGTAGGAGCCCGCCTCGCTCCGGAAACACGGCGTGAAGGCGCAATAGCGGATGGGCAGCGCGTCGCCATCGAGCGTCTCGTCCCGGTGGAGGTTGGTCACCGGCACCTCAGCCGTGGGAATGAGCCAGAAATCGAAGTTCTCGCACTTGAACAGGTCGGCGGCGAACTTGGGCAACTGGCCGGTGCCATAAAGAGAACCGGAGTTGACCATGAATGGGGGCAGGACTTCCGTGTAGCCGTGCTCGCGCGTGTGCAGGTCGAGCATGAAGTTGATCAGCGCGCGCTCCAGCTTCGCGCCCGCGCCCATGTAAACGGCGAAGCGCGCGCCCGTGATTTTGGCGGCGCGTTCGAAATCCAGAATGCCGAGTTGCGGCCCCAGATCCCAGTGCGCCTTGGGTGCGAAGGGAAACGCGCGCGGCTCGCCCCAGCGCTTGATCTCGACATTGTCATCGCTGGACGCCCCCGTGGGAACGCTCTCGTGCGGCACATTGGGAATCGATGCCAGCCGCGACCGGAAGTCCTCGTCAAGCGCCTTGACCTGCTCTTCCAATTCGGCGATCCGCTCGCCCAGCGCCCGCACTTCCGCCTGGAGCGCGGAGGTGTCCTCTCCTGCCTTCTTGCGCCGCCCGATCTCCTGGCTTTCCGCGTTTCGCCGCGCCCGCAGCTCTTCCGCTTCCGTGACTGCCGCTCGCCGGCGGGCATCCAACGAGCGGAACTCTTCCACGTCGAGCGTGAAGCCGCGATCCGCCAGCCGGGCCGCAATGGCGTCCAGATTCGCTCTAAAATAGCCAAGATCGTGCATAGAACCTCCAATTGTACCGTCTCGGCCGGATAGGCAGCCCCCAGCGAGCGAGTAAACTGGGGAGAAGGGAAGCAAGCCGATGGCGACCGCCAAGACTGTCACCGTGCCC
The DNA here is from genome assembly GCA_049325215.1 of Acidobacteriota bacterium. Taxonomy (GTDB): domain Bacteria; phylum Acidobacteriota; class Terriglobia; order Bryobacterales; family Bryobacteraceae; genus JANWVO01. The sequence goes on along the minus strand of JBMOMB010000041.1, from coordinate 92,953 downwards.
GCGCCGCCGGGCCCCGACTATTGCGGGCTTGACCGCGAGGCGTTCCAGCGCGCCTTCCGCATCATGCAGATGTCGCGCCGGCTCGACGACCGCGAGGTGATGCTGAAGCGGCAGAACCGCATTTACTTCCAGATCAGCGGCGCCGGCCATGAGGCTATCCAGACTGCGGCGGGACTGGCGCTCAGACCCGGCCACGACTGGTTCCACCTCTACTACCGCGACCGCGCCCTGGCCCTCGCTCTCGGCGTCACGGCCGAGGACATGCTGCTTGAAAGCGTCGGCGCCGCTGCGGGACCGGCCTCCGGCGGCCGGCAGATGCCTTCTCACTGGTCGTCTCCCAAGCTCCACATCTTCACTGGCTCGTCCCCCACCGGCACGCAGTTTCTCCACGCCGTCGGCTGCGCCGAAGCCTCCCGCTATCTCCGGGCAGACTCCAATGAAGTGACGCTGGCCAGCGGCGGCGAGGGCGCCACCAGCGAAGGCGAATTCTGGGAAGCGCTCAACGCCGCCTGCCTCAACCGCCTGCCGGTGATCTTTCTGATCCAGGACAATGGCTGGGCCATCTCCGTTCCCGTCGAGAAGCAGACACCCGGCGGAAGCATCTCGCGGCTCGTGGCCGGCTTCCCTCATCTGAAAATCCTCGAGTGCGACGGCACGGACTTCCTCGCCTCCTACCGCGCGATGACGGAAGCCGCCGCCCATGCGCGCTCCGGCGAAGGTCCCGCGCTGGTCCACGCCCATTGCATCCGCCCCTACTCTCACTCGCTCAGCGACGACGAGCGGCTGTACAAGACGGAAGCCGAGCGTGCCGCTGAAGCCGGACGGGACCCGATCATCCAATTCCCGCGCTGGCTGATCGCCGAGAACCTGCTGGAAGAGGTCTCCTACAAGCGCATCTGCCATGAGGTGGACCTCGAGATCGCCCAGATCACCGAGCACGTGCTGAAGGCGGAGCCGCCGGCAGCTTCCAGCGTGCTCGACTTCCTGTATTCGCCCGGCTTCGATCCGTGCTCGCCCGAACTGGAAGCCGAGCCCCGCTTCGAGGACGAGCCTCGCACCATGGTGGAAGAGATCAACCTCACTCTGGCCGAAGAGATGGAGCGCAACCCCAACATCGTCGTCTTTGGCGAGGATGTGGCCGATTGCAGCCGCGAGGAAAACCTGCGCGAAGTCAAGGGCAAGGGCGGAGTCTTCAAGGCGACGCACGGCCTGCAGAAGCGCTTCGGCTCGCGCCGCGTGTTCAACACACCCATCGCCGAGGCGGCCATCGTCGGGCGCGCCATCGGCATGGCCAGCCGTGGGATGAAGCCCGTGGCCGAAATCCAGTTCTTCGACTACATCTGGCCCGCGATGATGCAGGTCCGCGACGAGCTGGCCAACATCCGATGGCGCTCGAACAACGCCTGGAAAGCGCCCGCCGTCATCCGCGCCGCCATCGGCGGCTATCTCAACGGCGGCGCCATCTACCACAGCCAGTGCGGCGAGTCCGCCTTCACGCACATCCCGGGCCTGCGCGTCGTCTTCCCCTCGAATGCGCTCGACGCCTGCGGGCTGCTGCGCACCGCCATCCGCTGCGACGACCCCGTGCTCTTCCTCGAGCACAAGCGGCTCTACCGCGAGCCTTACAACCGCAGCCCGCACCCTGGCCCTGATTTCACCATTCCCTTCGGCAAGGCGCGCATCGTGAAGCCCGGCAACGACCTGACGATCATCACCTACGGCATGACGGTGCAGAAATCGCTCGTGGCCGCATCCTGGATCGAACAAAAAAGGCCGGATCTGTCGATCGAAATCCTCGACCTGCGCACGCTGGCGCCGTACGACTGGGAATCCATCGCGCACAGCGTGCGCAAGACCAGCCGCGCGCTTGTCGTGCATGAGGACATGCTGAGCTTCGGCTACGGCGCCGAGATCGCGGCGCGCATCGCCGGCGAATTGTTCGAGCATCTGGACGCGCCGGTGGCGAGAGTGGCCGCGCGGGACACGTGGGTCGGCTACCACCCGGATCTGGAAGACGCCATCCTGCCGCAGACGCAGGACATCCAGCGCGAGGCCGAACGGCTGCTGGCCTACTGATCCCAGACGACGCCGCGCGCCCGCAGCTCGCGCTCCAGCGCCTCCTGGCCTTCAAACACCACGGCGTCGATGCCCGCCTGCCGAGCGCCTTCCACATACTCGGGGATGTCGTCGGTGAAGAAGCACTCATGGGGCGCGCACCGCCCCGCTTCGATTGCGGCCGCATAGATGCGCGGCTCGGGCTTCATCGCGCCAACCTCGTAAGAAAGCACGAACGCATCGAAGTGGCGCAGCTCCGGGTAGCGCTCGCGGATCATTTCGAAGTGGATCGGATTCGTGTTCGACAGCAGCACCAGCCGGCGGCGCGCATGGAGCGCGGCCAGGAACGCATCGGAGACCAGCGTTTCGGGCAGGAAGATGCTGAACCAGATCTCGCAGAATTCGCCGTAAGGCACGGCCGTTCCCAACAGCTGTTCCACCCGGCGGTGAAATTCATGGCGGCCGATGCCGCCCGACTCAAACGCTCGCACCAGTCCATCCGACTTGAGCCGGGCCCGGACCTCATCAGGCTCAAGGCCGCACCGTTCCGCCATGCGCGCATAACCGAGGCGGAAATCGAACGGCACGATTACCCGGCCGAGGTCGAAGATCAGCGCGCGGATCACTTCCCCATTGTAACGGCCGGTACTTGCGCGAGGCCGTGCCGGGACGCGAGCCGGAACAGCACGGGCAACCCTCCGGCGTAAGCGATTCCGGGGCGGTTGAGATAGTCACCCAGTCCCGCAGCCGCGTTCGCGCCGATACCGCCCTCCAACTCCAGGTTCATCTCCGGCGGGGCCGCGGCCGCCGCCAGCAGGCACCATGCCCGGGCCAGACCCGTGCAGGCCAGCCTGACCGGCCTTTCGCCGGCGAAGCTGGAGACGTAGCGGATGGAGGCGAGGATGTCCTGCACGCGCTCGGCGAAGGCGGTGCGGTGAAACGTGGCCCGCTCCAGGTGGAAGGGCTCCGGCGGCGCTCCAGCCCTGTAAACCTCCACGAGCAGCCGCGCGGCCGGCGGCCGCGCGCCATCCGCCACGCGCTGGCACTCTTCGCACGCCAACCCTTCCGGGCTGACCGCGATCTCAAATTCGGCCGTCTCGGCCGTGGGCGGAGTCACCCACTTCGCCCTCACGGGCGTGCCGGTGTCCGTCCGAAGCAGCACCAGTTCCGGCGTGGTTTCCGGCACCGTCACCTGCGGGGGCATCGAGATGGAGAATGTAGCCGCCAGCCGATCCCGCAATTCATCCGGCTGCATGGAAGCGGTGCGCGCGATGGCCATCGCCCTCCATGCGGCGAGGATGTCGGCCCGGGAGGCTGACGCCTTCTCGCGCATGGCGGCGCCGATCAGCAGTTCGTCCCGCGACGGCAGTTCCAGCGTGTCGCTTTCCCGCGGCGCCGGTGCGTACAGGAAACGCCTTCCCAGGGTGCGCTGGAAGAACGCATAGACCGCCTCGCGGCTCTCGCGGTTGGAGTTGTGGCCGGCGTCGATCATGACCGCCGAGGCGCGGCGCTCCTGCCGGTACAGCGCATAGACGGACCGGATGGCGGGCAGTTCCACTTTCAGCGTGTTGCGGGTCCAGTCGCCGGTCGCCGCCACCAGCAGCAGATGGCGCGGCGCGATCAGCGAGGTCAGTTCCAGATTGTTGGTGCCCACGCGCAGCCCGCGCGCCATCTCGCAGACGTCGTCGCCCTGGAATGTGGCCGAGACCATCCCGCCCGGCGCGGCGGCGCGGATCCGTTCGTCAATCGCCGCCAGCAGGTACGTCTGCGTGCCCCCGCCCGAGGTGCCGGTCATGCCGATCTGGAACCGGTTCACCTCCGGGAGCGATTCCACAAAGTCCAGGGCGCGGATCGCATTCCACAATTGCAGGCTGAAAGGCGTGAACAGCCACGCCAATTCCTCGGGAGTGTCGCCGAAATTATGCGGCAACTGCCGGGTGTCCTCATAGCCCACCATGTCCCAGGCCAGCACGACGAAACCCTGTGCGGCGAGGTTGGCGCACAGCGCCGGCACGGAATAGTCTTCGGCATGGTGCGTCCGCCCGTACTTCCAGTGCCCGTGCGCCACCAGCACCGCGGGGGCGGACCGCTGGAGCTTCGCGGGCATGTAGAGGTTCGCGCCCACCAGAAAGCCCGGCAGAGTCTCCAGCGCGAGCTTTTCCACAACATAGGGGCCTTTGGCGATCCTGCCGAACCGGTGCACGGGCACCGGACCTCGCGGCAGCAGGGGCCACAGCCCTGCGGAGACGAGGATCTGCCGGCGAAGCACCGCCTTGCGGGATTCCCATGTTTTTCTATCCGTGTACAGCCGCGGCGTGAACTGCGTCTTGGAATCGATGGTGACGGAGTCCCGCGGGTCAGGGGGAGCAGAAGAGGCGAAAGCGCGAGCCGGCACAGTCGCGGAACATGCGATCCAAATTCCGAACAGGAGCCGCTGGATTGCGCCGACCCGCGCGGCAAGGTCATTCGCACCGCCTGCGGTGTCGGAATTCATCGCTTAAGAGACGACAGGCGGAGATCCGGCGTTTCTCGCCGCAGGAAACAGATCCGGATTCCGCTTCGCTGCGGCCCTCAGCGGGTCCGCGCATTGTGCTTCAGACGATGGATCGCGCGGCTGGAATGATCGAGCATCCGGCCCGCCTTGGCCCGCTCACGCGGCGTCAGTCCGGAACCGTCGATGCGGTCCTGGCGGATTTTTTGGCGGATCCGCGCCTGCTGGCGCTCAAGCAGCGCGGTTTCGCCCGGGGTCAAGGCCCCGCTGCGGGCGCCTTGCGTGATGCGCGCCTGCTGCCTCCCCTGGCGGGCGGCTAGACCCTGTGCAGGGAGGAGGGCCGCGGCGAGAATCCCGCAACCGATCGTCATCAGAAGGTATCGCATTTTTCTGGGCCTCCGCCTTCCTGGACGCGGGCCCGCCGCCCAGGTTTACCCGGACCAATCGGAATTTCCGTGACGGGCTGTGGTGAACAGCAAACTCCCTGGATTCCAACGCCAGGCCCGCGTCTGAAGATTCCGCCAGACGGCTGCTGCGCTCCGGCGGAAGAACGGGTCTCCCGCACGGCCCGGCAGCCGGGGAACTCCGCCCCTCGCCAGCACCGCCGCGGGGAACCGGCACTGCATTTCGGTTGTCCGCCGGCCACAGCCACGGTCGCCGCACCGCGCTCCACACCGTAAGGTGAAGATTGATGCGAGGTGGTGTCAGACGAGCTTCCAGGGCTTCCGGTAGCGCCGCGTCAGAAGGCCGTTGGCCGCTTTGTGATTCGTGATCCGCTCCCGCCCGTCGTCCCACTCCAGGCGCGCGCCGGTACGGAAGGCGATGTTGGCCAGCATCGCGCCCTTGTTGAGGCGGTGGGAATATTCGAAGTTGCAGGTCGTTTGCGTATTGCGGGTGCGGATGGCGTCGAGAAACTCGCGGATGTGGCCGGGCGAATCGGGAATCGAGGGCTCAGGGCGGGGGAAACCGGGATCGAGCTTGCCCTTTACCCACACTTCGTGCTTCGAATAGTTGGTCACGAGCGTCGCTTCCGTGCCCTCGAAGATGACGCAACTGCCCATGTGCTCGAAGCCGGGCCTGCCCTGCGGGTGCTGCATCCAGGTGAGCAGCACGGGACCGGGAAACTCGAACACGGCCTCGAAGACATCCGGCGTCTCGGCGTTGTCCTCGGCGAGCCAGCGGCCCCCGGCAGCGCTCACCGACCGCGGCGCGCGCAGGTCCAGGGCCCAGTAGGCGACATCGGCGTAATGGCACCAGAAATCGGCGAACATTCCGCCGGAATAATCCCAAAAATACCGGAACCGGAGATGCGACCGGTTGGGATTATAAGGCCGTTTCGGCGCCGGCCCCAGCCAGAAATCGTAGTCCAGCTCCGGCGGCGGCGGCCCGTCGGGGGGCGAACCGATGGATTTCTCGTTGGATCGCAGGCCGCAATGGACGCGCACGATTTTTCCGAGCCTTCCCGACCGGACCAGCTCCACGACACGCCGGTAGTTGGGCAGGTCGTTGTGAATATGGTTGCCCATCTGGGTGACACGCGCGTGGCGCCGCGCGGCCTCCACCATCCGGCGCCCTTCGCCGATGGAATAGGAAAACGGCTTTTCGACGAAGACGTCCTTGCCCGCCTGGCAGGCGAGAATGGCGGGCAGGGCGTGCCAGTGATCGGGGGTGGCGATCATGACCGCGTCGACATCCCTGCGGTCGAGCACCCGGCGGAAATCGCCATAGGTCTCCGGCTTGCGGCCGCGCAGCGATTCGACGAGCGCGGCGGCGCGTTGCAGACGGTTCCGGTCGACGTCGCAGACCGCGGCGGCCTCGACGTCGGGATGTTCGAGAAAGTGGCGGATGCGGCCCGAACCCATGCCGCCGCAGCCGATGAAGCCGACACGGATGCGGTCGCTGGGAACGGTTTGTGCGCGGGCGGCAGCCAGGCCGGCGGCCGCCGCGCCGAGGAAGATGCGTCTTGTGGCGCGCATGGCGCTTATCAGGATACCGGAGTGATGACCAGCAGCAGATCCTTCGGCTCGACCGTCTGGCCAAGACTGACGTGCCGCTCGGTCACCTTGCCGGCGATAGGCGCGTAGACGGTGGTCTGCATCTTCATCGCCTCGAGCACGAGCAGCTTGTCGCCCTTCTTCACCGTCTGGTTCAGCTCGACGGCGATCGACGTGACGGCGCCGGGGATGGGGGCGCCGACCTGGCCCTCTTTGGCCGGATCGGCCTTGGGCTGCGCCTTGGCCTCAGCCTTGATGTGGCGGTCGCGCACGGTGATCTCGCGCGGCTGGCCGTTGAGCTCGAAGAAGACGGTGCGGGTGCCGTCAGGGTGAGGGTCGCCGGTGGCTGTGTACTTGATGACGAGCGCCTTGCCGGGCTCGATATCAACGCTGATTTCCTCGCCCGGCTTGAGGCCGTAGAAAAACGCAGGCGAAGGCAGCACAGTCAGATCGCCGTAAGCGGCGCGCGCCCTGTCGAATTTCAGGTACACCTCCGGGTACATGACGTAGCTGAGCAGGTCGGTCTCCCCGGGCTTTCGGCCCGTTTTTTTCTCGATCGCCGTCCGCGTTTCCTCCCAGTCGACCGGCTTTAGCCGGGCGCCGGGACGGCCGCGGCGCGGCTTGCCGCCCTTGAGCACCACCGCCGCGATCTTCGGCGGCCATCCGCCCTCCGGCTCGCCGAGGGCGCCCTCGAACATTTCCACGACCGAATTCGGGATGTTCAACGAATGGTTCGGACCAAGATTTTCGAATTCCTGCACGGTCATGCCGTGTTGGATCAGAAACAGCGCCATGTCGCCGACCACCTTGGATGAAGGGGTCACTTTGACGATGTCGCCAAAGGCGCGGTTCACATCGGCGTACATCCTCGCGATCTCGGGCCACCTGTGGCCGAGTCCGAGGCTTTCGGCCTGCTCCCGGAGATTCGTGTACTGGCCGCCGGGCATCTCGTGGATGTAAACGTCGGCCATGCCGGAGCGGGGTGCTGTGTCGAAGGGCGCGTAGTTCAGGCGCACCTGCTCCCAATAGTCCGAACACTGGTTCAATGCGTCGAAATCGAGGCCCGTGGCGCGGCGCGGGTCGTGCTGCAACGCAGCAACGAGCGAATTCAGGTTCGGCTGCGACGTCGAGCCGCTCATGGATGAGATGGCGGCATCGGCTACATCGGCGCCCGCCTCGGCGGCCTTCAGGATGGAGGCGGCGTTGAGTCCCGAGGTATCGTGCGTATGGAAATGGATGGGGAGGCCCACCTCCTCTTTCAGCGCCTTGACGAGCTTGTGGGCTGCATAGGGCTTGACGAGCCCGGCCATGTCCTTGATGGCGATCATATGCGCGCCCATTTTTTCGAGTTCTTTCGCCAGGCGCACGTAATAACTGAGCGGATACTTGTCGCGGCGGGGATCGAGGATGTCGCCGGTGTAGCAGATGGCGGCCTCGCAGACGGCATTCGTCCGGCGCACGGCTTCCATGGCCACCTTCATGTTGGGCATCCAGTTCAGGGAGTCGAAAATGCGGAAGATGTCGATGCCCTCCTGCGCAGCAACCTCGACAAATCGCCGCACCGCATCGTCCGGATAGGCCGTGTATCCGACGGCGTTGGACGCACGGAATAGCATCTGGAAGCAGATGTTCGGGATCTCGCGGCGGAGTTTTTGCAGCCGCACCCACGGATCTTCCAGCAGAAAGCGCATGGCCGCGTCGAACGTGGCGCCGCCCCACATTTCGAGCGAGAAAAGCCCCGCGAGCGAGTGCGCGTAGAAGTTCGCGATGGCGAGCATGTCATACGTGCGCATCCGCGTCGCCATCAGCGATTGGTGGGCGTCGCGCATCGTCGTGTCGGTCAGCAGCAGCCGCTTCTGCTTCAACACCCATTGAGCGAAGGCTTCCGGCCCCAGCTCGAGCAGCTTCTGGCGCGTGCCCGGCGGCGGCGGAGCCGGGTTATGCGGAGGCAGCGGCGGCTGGCGGACGGAGTCCGGCGGGCGGCGGCGCGCCATCTCCGGATTGCCGTTTACGGCGACGTCGGCCAGGTAGCTGAGCAGGCGGGTGGCACGGTCCTGGCGCAGCCGGAAGCGGAATAGTTCCGGTGTCGTTTCGAGAAATGTAGTGGTCGATTTCCCTTCTTGAAAGGCCGGATGATTCACCACATTTTCGAGGAATGGAATATTGGTCTTGACGCCGCGAATGCGGAATTCGCGCAAGCAGCGGTCCATGCGCTGGCAGGCCGTGCGGAAATCGTTGCCCCAGGCGGTGATCTTGACGAGCAGCGAATCGTAGTAAGGAGTAATCACGGCGCCGCCGTAGGCCGATGCGCCGTCCAGCCGGATGCCGAAACCGGCGGGGGAGCGGTACGTGGTGATGCGGCCGTAGTCGGGGACGAAGTTCTTCGCGGGATCTTCGGTGGTGATGCGGCACTGGAGCGCCGCTCCGAAGACGCGGATCTCCTCCTGCGGCGGGATGGCCATCTCGGGGCTGTGGAGGGCAAGCCCCTGCGCCACCTGGATCTGCGCGCGCACGATGTCGATGCCTGTCACCACTTCGGTGACGGTGTGCTCGACCTGAATGCGCGGATTGACTTCGATGAAGAACCATTCGCCGGAGTCCGCGTCCACGAGGAACTCGACGGTGCCCGCCGAATAGTAGCCGGCGTGGCGGCACAGGCGCACTGCGGCTTCGCAGAGTTGGCGGCGGAGGGACGGATCGAGGCTGAAGGCGGGCGCGATCTCGACGATCTTCTGGTGGCGGCGCTGCACGGAGCAATCGCGCTCCCACAGGTGGACGAGGTTGCCATGGGTGTCGCCGAGGATCTGGACTTCGATGTGCTTGGCGTGGCGGATGTAGCGCTCGACGAACAGGGCGCCGTTGCCGAAAGCGGCGTGGGCCTCGTGGCTGGCCTCGTGGAAGCGGGATTCCAGATCGTCAGAGCGGCGGACGATCCGCATGCCTCGGCCGCCGCCGCCGAAGGCCGCTTTCAGGATCAACGGGTAGCCCGTGGTTTCAGCGGCGCGGCGAGCCTGCTCCACGGTGCGCACGGGGCGGTCCGTGCCGGTCAACGTGGGCACCTGGGCTTCACGGGCCAGGCGGCGCGCGGCGGTCTTGTCGCCGAGCTGTTCGAGCAGCTCAGCGCTCGGTCCGACAAAAGTGATGCCTGCTTCGGCGCAGGCTCGCGCCAGCCGCGGGTTTTCGCTCAAGAAACCATAGCCGGGATGGATGGCATCCACGCCTTTTTCCTTCGCCAGCCCGACAATGCCGTCGATGTCCAGATACGCCTGCACGGGGCCAAGTCCCTGGCCGACGAGGTAGGCTTCATCGGCCTTGAAGCGGTGGAGACTGAGGCGGTCCTCCTGGCTGTAAATGGCGACGGTACCCAGGCCCAGCTCGTTGGCGGCGCGGAAGATGCGGATCGCGATCTCACCCCGGTTGAGGGCCATCAGTTTCTTCATGTGATTCAGGCTAGCATGGGGGAACTTCCGGCCAATCCGATCCGTAATAGGTAGCTGAGGAGTGACCGATGCCCAGGAGCCTCGTGTTTGCGTCGATGGCCGGACTGATGGTTCTGTCGGGTTGCGATTGGGTGGATCCTTCCGAGTGGGGCGCGATGCAGCGCTTCAAGGAGCCTTATTCAACCACCGAGAAGCTCGCCAGCGGCGCCCGGGTGACAATCGAGACGTTCAACGGACCGGTCGAAGTGCGCGGTTGGGACCGTGAAGAGGCTTCCATGGAGGTAGTGAAGTACGCCTCCCGGCAGGACGTGCTCGACCGGATGGACGTGGATGTAACAGCCGATGGCAGCTCGCTGCGCGTGCGCGTGCGGCGTCCGGAGGGCAATTGCAACTGCGGCGCCAGCGTCGCGGTGCGCGTGCCGCGCAAGATCATCCTGGAAGAGGCGCGGACGTCGAACGGACAGGTGACGCTGGAATCATTGGAAGGCAGCGGCAAGGTCACCACGTCAAACGGCATGGTCCAGGCCTGGGACTTGAAAGGCGATTGGGCGGCGCGCACTTCCAACGGCGCGGTGGAGCTGGACAAAGTGACCGGCGCGATGACGGCGCGCACGTCCAACGGACGCATCCGCGTGAGCGGACTGCGCGGCAGCGCCGACGTGGAGACCTCCAACGGCCGGATCGACGCCGACATCGCGGAGCCGCAGGAAGGAGCGCCGCTGGTGTTCCGCAGCTCGAACGGTTCTATCAGCGTGAAGATGGACCGCTGGGCTAGGAACCCGCTGCGCCTCACGACCTCGAACGCCTCCATCACGCTGGCTCTGCCTCCTGGCGTGAACGCCGACGTGCGCGCGGTCACCAGCAACGGGCGCGTCTCCAGCGATTATGAAGTGGCGGCGCGGGACTTTGGCAGGAACCGCCTGGAAGGACGGCTGGGCGCGGGCGGAGAGCGGATCGAGCTGACGTCGTCGAACGGCTCCATCCGCATCGTGCGGCGCTGAATCAGGAGCGGCCGCTCACGCGGCGGGCGAGCTGAAGATTGGAAGTCACACGGCCCGCACCGTAGCCGATGCGGAACCGCAGCGGTTTGACGTTCCGCTTCGGGTCCTCGTACGCAGCGCGCAGGTCGCGTTGCAGGCGGTACTGAAACACCTTGCCATAGGGCCTCTCATAGTCCCCGTACAGCTGAACTTCGAACCGGCCTGAAGCCAGCATCCTCCAGGGGATGCCGGTGTCGTCCTGCAGGATCAGCGCCGACCGTTCCAGGATCATCGAGCGGATGAACGAGAAGCTCGAGTCGTGGAGCATATAGGACGTCGCCTTCAGCATCGTGCACACGGGACCGAGCGAAGAGGCGAACTTCGCGAACTCCGCATTCTTGCGCATGTGGGCGTCGTCCAGATTGAGCGAGAAGTAGTACAGCTCGGCCGGACGGCCGGTGTCAGGCGAGAGCAGGCCGAGGCGCAGGCCCCGGTTCCCTCCCCCCTGGGCGCGGCGCACATCCTGGCGGCGGGGCGCCGGCCTGCCGCGCCCGTCGAGCGTGATGTAATCGACCCCTGTGATGGTGTAACCGGCGCGCGCCAACTGGATCAACAGCGGCTGCGCGACGCCGTCGGCGGCCTGGCCGCGCAACTGGCGGTCCATTTCCCGGGTCACGAAGAAACTCTTGTGCAGCAGGGATTCCAGCGTCGAAGCCAGGGGCGGCAACAGGCGGGGAAGCGACCCGGCGTGCAGCTCCGCCGCCAGCGGCGCCCGGCCTGGAGGCTCCAGCGCCGCCATGACGTAAGTCTTGCGGTCCGGGAAAAAGCTCAGCAGGGTCAGCGCATCGGCGCCGGAAAACGGATAGAACACCGGGCAGGCCAGATCTTCGCGGCGGCTCAGTTCCGAGCGCGCGAACTCACGCATCTGCGGCGCGCGGCGGCTGCGGAAGTCGGCGAACATGGCGTCCAGGCGGCGGCTGTGCTCGCGCCATGCCGGATCGGATTCAAGAATCTTGAACGGGCTGGTGCCGTGTCCGGGCAATCCTGCCAGGAAACGCGCGGCATCGTCGGCCTCCGCGGATTGGGCCCGGCGGATCCGCAGGCGTGGATCGCCGCCGCTCCTGCAGGACGTGAAACCGCAGAGCGATGCAAGAACCAGGATCAGGAGTGCCGGCCGGAGCATGGTCCGCCCCCTTCCAGTGTAGCCGACGCCTGTTGCGCAGGCCCTGGAGGCGGAATTCAACGTTCGTCGTCGTCTGGATCGAGCGAATATGGCGCGAACACGGATCGCCGGACTCCAGGGTACGGCGAGCGCCACCCCTTGAGCGAGTGCCAGAGGATGCGGTTCAGCCGGTCCGTGGGCGCGGCGTCAGGCACATCCCACCTCATCTGCGCCGAATCCGCCGCCGCCCGCCGCTCCTCTCCCCGCAGCGCTTTCAGTGGAGGGTTCTGCTCAAACAGATCCCACGCCGCAGCCGAATGCCGGAACGGGGCCAGGTCAGCCGTGTCGGTGAAGGCGGTGCGCATGTCGTTGGCGATCAGATCGAAGAGCGACAGCGGCGGGAGTCCGAGGATCAACTCGATCGTCTTCAGCAGGCTCGGTTGCGAGTAGAACGTCGAATCCACAACTCCGCGCCGCGCATAAGGGCTCGCCACCAGCGCCACCGTGCGGTGACCGTCGACGTGGTCGACGCCGTCCTGGGCGTCGTCCTCGACGACGAAGATCGCCATGCGCGGCCAGAAGCGGCTATGAGAGAGCGCTTCGACGATCCGGCCCAGGGCGAGATCGTTGTCGGCAACCATGGCACGCGGCGTGGAGGCGTCTGGCGTCGTGCCGTAAGTGTGATCGCACGGGAGTTGAAGGATGGCGAGGTTTGGCATCCGCCCTTCGGCTTCCCACCGTTTCAGGTCTTTCAGGAAGATCTGCGCACGCACGACGTCGGGAATCGCATTGGTATACGGCGGATAGTTCCGGGCGAGGAAGGCGTTCATCGAGGCGATCGGGGCGGTGACAGACCAGCGGGCGGTGAAGTCCTCCCCGTCGCGCCAGCGCTTCAGGTATCCGATCCGCTCCGCCGGCGGCTCGGGCAGCCTTCCCGCGTATTCGCCATAAATCCTCACGGTCCTGCCGGCGCGCGACGCCAGATCCCAGATCGTGCCGGCCTGCGCGATCGCGATCGGATCGGTTCCATCGAAGGGATAGCTGCGGCCCTGGTATCCGGGGTACAGCGTATAGGCGACTTCATTGGCCTGCGTCAGCCACTGATGCCCGTTGGCGCTGTTGCCGCCGGTGGCGTAGAAATTGTCGAACAGGACAAACTCTTCAGCCAGCCGGTGGTGATTCGGCGTCACATTTCTGCCGAAGAGGACCAGCGACGGATCGCCGTTGCCGCGCGGCACGTCGCCGAGCACCTGATCGTAGGTGCGGTTCTCTTTCACGATGTAGACGACATACTCGATCAGAGAGGGATCGCCCGGCCGGAGCGGGATGGCCCGAGGCGCCGCCGCGCGCGCGGGTTTCACCGCGCCGGGAGCCGGGCGCAGCGGCAGCCGGTTGTTCTCCGCGACAGCCAGCGTGTAGGCAGCCAGTTCGGCGTCGCCCGGCACGGGCAGCACGCTCACCATGCCGCGATAGGCGTGCACGAAGCGCCGCCGCGGCTCGTCCCTCCAGCCCGAGCCGGCGCCGAGCAGCGCCCCTACGGCCAGGTGCCTGCCATCCGGAGACAGAGCCAGCGAGGAAGGATACCACCCCGCCGGGATGTAACCCAGCACAGAGTAGGAACGCGTGTCGACCACCGCCACCGCATTGATCCCCCCGCATGCCACATACAGGCGCGCGGCGGCGGAGTCCAGCGCCAGCGCTGTGGGAGCGATTCCGGTCACGTCTGCTGCGAACGGCTGAAGCCGCAGGTGACGGATGACGGTCTGGTTGCGGGTATCGATCACGGTCACCGAGTCGCGGTTGTTGTTCGCCACGTACAGCCTGTGGTTGGCCTCGTCCCAGAGCACGGCGGTCGGGTGCAGCTCCGCCGGCAGCGTGCCGGAGACGCGCATCTGACGCAGGTCGATCCGCGTCACTGTTCCTGTGGCAGCGACGCCCCGGGCATCCACAACGACCTCATCCGCACCCGGCGCGAGGCCGGTCCGCGCCACCGGTTCTCCCGGCAAAGGCCGCCGCCCGCCCCAGTTGGTGACGTAAGCCACCGTGCCCTCACGGTTCACGGCCACTCCAAACGGCGCGATGCCGGTCTCGACCTTCGCCGCTATGGCGCCCGTATCCAGGTCGATCACCGCCAGGCGGTTCTCCGCCGTCAGCGGCACGAAAGCGCGCCGGCCCGCCACCTGAAGCGCCCCCGTGATGTGGGCGCCGATTCCCGCGGCCACGGTCTTCAGAACTCCGCCGTCCACTGTCAACAGCGAAGCAGACTTCTTCCCCACGGCCGCCGTAAACCACGGCTGCTGGCCGTAACTCAGCCCCTGCAGTCCCGGCGTCCCCTTGTGGGCAAACAAGGCAATCACGCGATTCTCGCGCCAGTCCAGGTGATAGAGGTGCGTGGCCGTCAGCACCCACACGTGGCCGGGTGAATTGCCGAACGAAACGGCATGAACTTTTCCCTGAAACACCGTAGGCACGCCCGCCGGCGTGATGGCCTGCCGTGTGGTGACCACGCCTGGATCCGTGACAGCCCGCACGGGCCGCTCCGGTGATTGAGCGGCGAGAGTGATCGCGAGGAGGACCAGGGAACAGGCACGCATGCACCCCAGCCTACCTGAGCCGGAGGCAGGCCGGCGCCGTCAGGCGGCGGCGAAGCCTGTTTCCAGCCAGCGGCGCATCTCGCTGCGCGGCGCCAGACCCGGGCGCTGCATGACCAGCCGTCCACCGGCGAATACCAGGAAGTTCGGGATGGACTGCACGCCGAAGCGCGCCGCCAGGCCCGGGTGCTCGTCGACGTTCACTTCGAGCACGAGAGCCCGGCCAGCCACTTCACGGGCGAGCGCGACCAGCTCAGGCGCGGCCATACGGCAGGGACCGCACCACGGCGCCCAAAAGTCCACCAGAACGGGCACGGGCGACGAAGAGATGATCGCATCGAACTCCGCCGGCGTGACTTCCAGCGGTTCTCCCAGCGGCGGCAGCGGCGCCCGGCAGGCGCCGCAGCGGCCATGGTCGGCCAGCCGGGACGGCGGCACTCGATTGCCCTTGCCGCAGCTCGGACAGGCACGGATGAACGCGCTCAGCATAATAACTTTCGTCATCAAAGATACACCTGAGGCCCGTTGCGTGACAGGCGAAATAGTACTAGGGGAGCTGCTTCATCAACTGGGCAGCCACTTCCTCGCCAATCGCCAGGCAGGCGGTGGCGGCAGGCGAGGGAGCGTTGAGCACATGGACTGCGCGGCGCCGGGTAAGGAAAGCGAAGTCTTCCACGAGGCGGCCGTCGGGCGTCATCGCCTGGGCGCGGATGCCTGCACCGGCAGGCACAAGGTCTTCAGGCCGCACTTCGGGCACCAGCGTCTGCAGCGAGCGGCAGAAGAGTTCCCGGGAGAAGGCGCGGCGCAATTCGCTCCAGCACATGGAGGCATGGCGCGCCAGGAAGCGCCACAGCCCCGGAAACGCGGCCGCCTCGAACGCGTCGCGCGGGTGGAACGCCGTGCGCGAGTAGCCCTCGCGGGCGAGCGAAAGCACGGCATTGGGCCCCGCCTCAATGCCGCCGCGGATCATGCGCGTAAAATGGACCCCGAGGAAAGGGAAGCGCGGGTCGGCGACCGGGTAGATCAGGTTGCGGACCAGAAATTCGCGCTCCGGCTTCAGGCGGTAGTAGTCTCCGCGGAAGGGAACGATGCGGATTTCGGTGGTTTCTCCGGCCATCCGGGCCACCCGGTCGGCCTGAAGCCCGGCGCAGGCAACCAGGTAGTCTGAAACAAATTCACCCTGACCTGTTTCAGCGATCCATTCCTCGCCGCGCAGCCGGAGCCGCCGCACGCCGGCCGGCAGGACTACGCGGCCGCCGCGGGCTTCGATCAGGCGGGCCAGCGCCTCGCAGACGGCCGGGTAATCGACGATTCCCTCCTCGGGCACGCGCAGCGCGGCCACGCCGGCGGCGTGCGGTTCGAATTCGCGGATGCGCTCCGGCCCCAGGATCTCGAGGCCCCGCAAACCGTTGGCCGTGCCGCGTTCCAGCAGATCCTGGAGCCTCGGAACCTGGTCTTCGCGCGAAGCCACCACCAGCTTGCCGCAGACGTCGTGCGGGATGCCATGTTCCTGGCAGAACGCAATGAGCTGCCGGATGCCGCGCACCGCCAGCCGCGCTTTGGCCGAGCCGGGCCGGTAGGCGAGGCCGCAGTGCATGACGCCCGAGTTGTTGCCTGTCTGGTGCGCGGCCACATGCGGCTCTTTCTCGAGAAGCGTGAGCTGCGCGCCGGGCAGGCGCTCGAGAATCCGGAACGCCGAAGCCAGGCCCACGGCGCCGCCGCCGATGACCGTGATGCGGGGAGCGGGCATGGCTCAGGACTCCGGCGCCCGGGCCGTCAGTGACGCCCTTGCGGCCAGCGCTTGCTCCTTCGCCGCCTCCACGCTCTGAGCCAGGGCGGTGAGATGGCCCATCTTCCTTCCCGGGCGCGCTTCGAGCTTCCCATAGACGTGCAGCTTCACGCCCGGAAACGCGGCGGCACGCTGCCAGTGCGGTTCGCCGTCTCCCCAGAGGTCGCCCAACAGGTTGGCCATCGCTGCCGGGCGCACCTGCTCCGTCGAGCCGAGCGGGAGCCCGCAGACGGCGCGGAGCTGCTGCTCGAACTGCGAGGTGACGCAGGCATCGAACGTGTAATGGCCGGAGTTGTGCGGGCGCGGGGCGATCTCGTTGACCAGCAGATCGCCGTTGCGCGCCAGGAAGAACTCCACGCACAGCACCCCCACGGCATCGAGCGTTTCCAGGATCGCGCGCGTGATCTCGACGGCGCGGGCGGCCAGACGCGGCTCGACGGGAGCGGGCGCAAGCGTCAGGTCGAGAATGTGCCGCGAGTGGCTGTTGAGGCAGACAGGGAAATGGTCGAAACGCCCCTCCTGGTCGCGCGCGGCGACCACGCTCAGCTCGCACTCGAAGTCGATGAACTTCTCGAGCACTGCCTCGGCGGCGCCGAGGGACCCCCACGCCGGCGCCAGATCCTGCGGGCTCTTCAGCAGCCGCTGCCCCTTTCCGTCGTAACCGAAGCCCGCTGTCTTCAGCACCGCCGGCAGGCCGACGTGCGCCGCCGCAGCTTCCAGTTCGGCGGCTGAACGGACGTGGCGGAACGGCGCGCACGGAAAACCATTCTTCGCCAGAAATGTTTTTTCGCGCAGCCGGTGCTGGGTGAGGTGCAGCACCTCGGCCCGCGGGTGGACCGGAACCACTGCGGCGCAGGCTTCCATGGAAGCCGCGGGGATGTTTTCGAACTCAAACGTGACCACGCCGGCGCGGCTGGCGAACGCGCGCACGGCGTCGAGATCGTCGTAGGATGCGCGGATCTCGACATCGGAAACCTGTCCCGTGGGTGTGTCTTCGTCCGGCGACAGCGTATGCACGCGGTAGCCCATGCGGCGCGCGGCGATGGCGAACATCCGCCCAAGCTGGCCGCTGCCCAGGACGCCGATGACCGAGCCCGGAGGCAGAACCCGCTTCATGGCTTCGGCGAGGCGATGCCCGGGAGCGTGGAAGACTCCACCCTGGCGCGCAGCTCCGCGCGGTAGGCATCGAGCTTCTCTGCAAGGCCGGGGTCAGAGAGGGCGAGAATGGCCACCGCGGTCAGGCCGGCGTTCACCGCGCCCGCGCGCCCGATGGCGAAGGTCGGGACCGGCACGCCCGCGGGCATCTGCACGATGGAGAGCAGCGAATCCAGCCCCTCGAGAGAGGATCCTTTCACCGGCACGCCAAGCACGGGCAGCGTGGTGTGCGCGGCCATCATGCCCGGCAAGTGGGCCGCGCCGCCCGCGCCGGCGATGATGACGCGGATGCCGCGCGAGCGCGCGGTACGGCCGTATTCCGCAGTCAACTCAGGCGTCCGGTGGGCCGAGGTCACGCGCTTTTCGTATGGGACGCCGAATTGCTCGAGGACGGCACAGGCGTGCTGCATGGTCTCCCAGTCGGAACTGCTTCCCATCACCACGCCGACCAGGGGCTGCGATGTGCTCATGACTAACAGGATAGCCGTGCGCCGGCCGCGGCCGCCTCACGGCTCCGCCACCACTGTGGAACTGGCGGGCGGAGCAATGGCGCGCGCCGCGGCCAGAGGCCTGGGAATCCTTGGCGCGAGCTCCGGCAAAAGCCCGGCGGCGGGCGTCAGTACGACCGATGCCCGCCCGGGCCCGTCCAGCTCGAGTTCGAAAAGGCCCAGGAAGCGCGCCTCCCCGGGCGGCACGTCATAGAAGCGCAGAAACCGGGAGAGCGCATTGCGGGGCTCGGGAGAAGCCTCGACAACGAAGCCAGCCAGCCCCACGCGGCCCGGGACGACCCGGATCATGTAAAAAGCCATGTCCGGGATGCCCGGAAGCGTGAACCTGGCGCCGTGCCGGCGCCAGGGCCGGAATTCGATCGTCTGGTGCGTATCCGAATGCCGGCGGTAGTCGAGAATGCCCTCCAGATCCGTGGAAACCGCCTGGCCGGGGTTCCGGCGGGAGAAGCCGAAAACAACAAAGGCCGGCCGCTGCTGCCCGGAGTAGGGAACCGAATCGAGCGGCACGACTTCCGGCGTCCCCGGGCAGTAAGAGACGGAGCCGATGGAGTCATACGCGGTGACTTCCACCCGCTGCCTGCCCATCAGGACATCCTGCAGCAGAACCGGATACTCGCGCACCCCGCCGCCTTCGCAGCGGACCCGGACCAGGAAGCGGGCCATCGCGTAGTCCTGCCCCGTCTGATTGTCGAGCACGGCCGTCAGCGCGGGAATGAACTCGCCGCGGCCGTCGCTCCACCGCCAGGGACGGACTTCGGAGAAGGCGAAGCCGGACTGCCACAGGAGGGCAAGGGCGAAAACGATCATTCCAGCTCTTCGCGGCCCAGGTATAATTCCCGCACAATTTCGCGCAGATTGGAGATCACTTTCCCGCGGCGCAATTTCATTGTCGGCGTTATTTCTCCGGTTTCAATAGAAAATTCCCGGTCCAGTATCTTGAACTTTCGGATCTGTTCGAACTGGGCGAGCTGGCGGTTGATCCTGGCGACGATGCGCTGCATCTCCTCCTGGACGGAGGGGGAGCGGGCGGCATCGGCCAGCGGAGTTCCCGCAGGCACGAGGCCGAGCGAGGCGGCTGCGTCGGGATTGATGGTGATGACGGCCGCCACATAGGGCATGCGGTCGCCCAGCAGCATCACCTGGTTGACCAGCGGCTCCAGCTTGAACAGCCCCTCGATCTTGGCCGGAAAGATCTTCTTCCCGTTGGACGAGACGATCAGCTCCTTCTTGCGTCCGGTGATCCACACATAGCCGTCGGCGTCGATCTCGGCCAGATCCCCTGTGTGGAGCCAGCCGTCGCGAAGCACCGCGGCCGTGGCAGCCGGATCGTTGTAATAGCCGGAGAAAATCATCTCTCCGCGCAACAGGAGTTCGCCCTCATCCGACAGCCGCACCTCGACTCCCTGGAGCGGCTTGCCGATCGAACCCGGCCGGGGATTGGCGAGCGGGTTCAGGATGACCACGCCCCCTTCGGTCAGGCCGTAGCCCTCAATGAGCGGCAGGCCGATGGCGGCGAAGAATTCGGCCAGGTCGCGGCCGAGCGGCGCCGCTCCGCTCGCCGCCACCCGGATGCGGCCCCCGAGCCGCTCCCGGATTTTCGAGAACACGATCCGGTCGAAGAACTTCAGCGAGGCTTTCACCCACGGAGAAGGTTCCCTCCCCTGCGCCCGCGCCCGCGCCGCTTCCGAACCCACGCCCAGGCCCATGTAAAACAGCTTGCGCACCGGCGCTGGTTTCTTGCGGATTTCCGTCGTAATACTGGAGTAAATCCGCTCCCACACGCGTGGAGGCGCAACGAAGAACGTCGGCCGCACTGAGCGCAATTCAGCCGGCATTTTGGACAGCCCTTCACTGAACCAGACCGGAACGCCCATGCGGATCATCAGCAGTTCCAGCACCAGCCGCTGCGTGATGTGAGCTGAAGGCAGGAAAACCAGGGCCGAGTCGTTCTCGCCCACCGGCAGCGCCGGAGGCCCGCATTCGCAGTTGGCCAGGATGGCGTTGTGGCTCACAAGACCCATCTTGGGCTCGCCGGTCGCGCCTGAGGTCAGATAGAGGATCGCCGGGTCGGCGGGCGAGATTTCATTCTGGATGTGTTCGATGAGCCCCGGATCGGCTGCCAGCGCCCGCTCGCCTGCTGCCAGAAACTCCGGAAAGGAGACCGCGGACTCCTCCTCGCCTGTGAGGAGAATCCTGGGGACGCCCAGTTCGGCGAGTCCGGCCTGTTCCAGCGAGCGCAACGCCCTCGGGTTCTCCACGAACACGGCGCGCGGGTGGCACGCCTTCAGGGTGCGGACCTGCTCAGCCGCCGGCAGAGATGTGTACACGGCCGCAGCCACGGCGCCCGCGGTCATGATACCGAGATCGGCCAGATAGAACTCCGCTCTCGTTTCCGATGCGAGCCCCACGACGTCGCCCTTGCGGATGCCCGCGGCGCGCAGCGCGGCGGCCGCCCGTTCCGCCGTGTGGAGGTACTCGTTCCAGGTCCATCTGCGGTAGGCGCCCTTTCCGGCTGGCTGGTGCAGCGCCGCTTTGCCGTTCCAGGTTTCTGCAGCGGCTCGCAGCATCCGGTAGACAGTTCTCTTCTCTGCGGGCACGGCAGGCGCTATCCTCGCCATGCAGTCGTCATCCTCTCGCGTTGGGATCGGCGCGCCAGCAAGGCGCGGCTCTTTTCAGGTTACTGGATCGCGAGGCTGTAAGATGAGGGGATGGCTTGGGAACGGGAACTGGAGACCTCGCTGGAGCTGGCCCGGGCCGCCGCTTCGGTTGCCCTCCGGCATTTCGGCTCCGCCGCCGCCGAGACGAAGGCCGACGATTCGCCGGTTACGATCGCGGACCGTGAATGCGAGCGCCTGATCGCGGCGCGGCTCGCCGAAGCGTTCCCCGCCGATGGAGTCTTTGGCGAAGAGGGCGCCAGGCGTGCGGGCGCGAGCGGACGCCGCTGGATCATCGATCCCATCGACGGCACGCGCGACTACGTTCGCGGCACTTTCCTGTGGGCCCATCTGCTGGCGCTGGAAGCGGAAGGAGAGATCGTGCTGGGAGTGGCGTCGTTTCCTGTGCAGGGCCGCGTGTTCTACGCCTCGAAGGGCCACGGGGCATGGTGCGTGGAGGGGCGCACGGAGACGCAGTTGCGCTGTTCCGGCATTGCGGAGCCCGGCCGGGCCGTCCTCTGCTTCGGACAACTGAACCACGCGCGCCGGGAACCCTGGGGCGGGCGCCTGCTGGAATTCCTGGAGCCTTTCTGGGCTGTCCGCTCGATGGGTGGCGCCACAGACGCGATGCTGGTGGCTTCGGGCAAGGCGGAGGCCTACCTGGAGCCGGGGCTGAAACCCTGGGACGTGGCCGCGCTGGCCATCATCGGTGAAGAGGCCGGCTGCCTCTGGCACGACTTCGCGGGCCGCCGCACGGTTTATGGCTGCAGCCTGGCGCTCTATGCTCCTGGGCTGGGGCCGGCGGTCCGGAGCTTCCTCGGCCTGGACCTTTGAAACAAAGCTTGAATCTTCTGTTGCGGATCTTGCATCCTCGTATATAGTATTAAAAGACAAACGTGTATTAACATCCAGCGCTCCAGAGGTATCCATGATCTACTCACGTTCGGCGGAATACGCAATTCGGGCGTTCGTCCAGCTCGCCACGGTGCCGGAAGGCAAGTACGCGATGGTCAGGCAGATCGCCGAGCAGGCGGACATCCCGGCGCACTTCCTGGCGAAGATTCTGCAACAATTGGCGCGCAAGGGCTTCCTGCGCTCCAGCAAGGGTCCGACGGGCGGATTCAGCCTGCGGATTCCGCCGGGCGAGCTCAACCTGCTGAGCATCGTCGACGCCGTCGACGGGCTGGCCGATTTCGAGCGCTGCCCCGCCGGAATGGCGGTCTGCAATGACGAGGCCCCCTGCGGCATGCACGACAACTGGAAGGCCCTGCGGAATCGTATCATGGAGTATCTGGAGCGCACGACGATTCTGGATCTGGCCAAGGGGTTCGAGCAGAAGCGCAGGAACCTCGAGCGGATGCAGAAGAAGGCCGCGAAGCGCTCCACGAAGAGCGAACAAGCCTGATCCCCGGCTGGAGGCCATCGCCGCCCGGCGGGGCGGCTTCAGAGCAAAGGAGGCGGAATGCCTGACGACAGCAGAATTGCGCCAGCGCCCGTAAACATGCTGGTGCCGATGGTGGTGGAACAGACCTCGCGCGGGGAGCGCGCCTACGACATTTACTCGCGGCTGCTGCGTGAGAACATCATTTTCCTCGGCACGCCGATCGACGACCAGGTGGCCAACCTCGTCATCGCGCAGATGCTGTTCCTCGCCGCAGAGGACCCCGAGAAGGACATTCAGCTCTACATCAACTCGCCTGGAGGCTCCATCACCGCCGGGCTGGCGATCCTCGACACCATGAACCTGGTCGAGCCCGACATCGTCACCTACTGCGTGGGCCAGGCGGCGTCGATGGCGGCGGTCTTGCTTGCCTGCGGCTCCAAGGGCAAACGCTTCGCGCTGCCTCATTCGCGCATCCTGATCCACCAGCCCTCGATGAGCGGGCTGGCCGGCCAGGCGACCGACATCGATATCTACGCCAAAGAGATCCTGCGGATGCGCGAGATCCTGAACAAGATCCTCGCCGACGCCACGGGCCAGCCGGTCGAGCGCATCGCCCGCGATGTCGACCGCGACTACATCATGGAAGCCGAGCAGGCGCTCGAATACGGCATGGTGGACAAGATCATCGCGCGGCGGGAGAAGTAGCGGGCTGCGATCTTCCAGCCTTCCTGCCCGGGAAACCGGACCTCCCCGGAAGGACCCTACCCTGCTTTGATCTTCAGAAACGCCTCATACGCCCGGTCCCACGACGCGTCCGGGCGCGGCTCGATCGTTTCGAGATAAAACGAATCCCGCACCACCCGGCGCAGCGCCGTCAGGCCGCCGATTTCGCCGGCTCCCATCGCCTGCACCAGGATGTTGCCCGCAGCCGTGGCTTCTGCGGGGCCGGCCACCACGGTCCGGCCTGTCGCGGCCGCCACGAACTGGTTCAGCAGACCGTTGCGCGAGCCGCCGCCGACAATGTGGATGATCTCGATCTTCACGCCGGTCAGCTCTTCGATCATCTCGAGCACCTGCCGGTATCTCAGCGCCAGACTTTCCAGCGCCACGCGAATGAATTGCGCGTGAGATTCCGGCGCTTTTTGCCCCGTCCGGCGGCAGAAGTCGGCTATCCGGCGCGGCATTTCCCCCGGCTCGATGAACTGATCCGGATCGATGACGGCTACAAATGGCGGCGCCCCGGCGGCCATTTCCGTGAGTTCGGCATAGCTGTATTCGCGGCCTTCCAGCAGCCATTGCCGCCGGCATTCCTGCACGATCCACAGCCCCGCGATGTTCTTGAGCAGGCGGATCTTCCCCTCCACGCCAATCTCGTTGGTCAGATTCATTACCAGCGATTTTTCGTTGATGACCGGGGCGTCCGCCTCCACTCCCATCAAGGACCAGGTGCCCGAGCTGATGTAGCACCACGGCCGGTCTCCTGCGGCGGGCACCGCCGCCACCGCCGAAGCGGTGTCGTGGCTCGCCGTAGTGAACACCGGCGCCGGTTCGAGGGCGCAGGTCGAACAGATTTCGTCCATCAGCATTCCGAGCCGCTGTCCCGGCGGCAGGACCCGTCCCAGGACCGCCTTGGGCAGGCCGAGCAAGTCGAACAGTTCCAGCGACCACCGCATGGCTGCCGGATTGAAGAACTGCGAGGTGGATGCAATGGTCAGTTCGTTCGCCTGCTCGCCGCACAGCCAGTAGTTGAAAAGATCCGGCATGAACAGCAGCCGCGAAGCCGCCCACAGCCCCGGCGAAGCGGCGCGCCGCGCGGCATACAACTGGTAGAGCGAGTTCAGAGCCATGAACTGTATGCCCGTTTCGGCGAAAATCTTTTCGCGGCCTGCCTTGGCGAGAGCTTCCTCGTAGGCGCCCTGATTGCGCGAGTCCCGGTAATGGTGGGGATTCAGGCAAAGCTCGCCGTTCGCGTCCACCAGCCCGAAGTCCACGCCCCAGGTGTCCACGGCCACGCCGTCGAGCTTCAGGCGGCGCTCGCGGCCCGCGATCCGCAGCCCTTCCCGGATGTCATGAAAAAGCCGGAACGTGTCCCAATAAAGACCGTCGGGCAGTCGCACGGGCTCGTTCAAAAAACGGTGGAGCTCTTCCAGCTCCAGCCGGCCGTTTTCCAGAGTGCCCAAAATGGCGCGGCCGCTTTCTGCGCCCAGGTCAAATGCCAGATATCGGGACATGCTTCCTAACCTTCCAGATCCATGTCAAAAACGAGTTTTCCCACGCCGCCGCTGTAGGAATGCAGCATCTCGAAACCGTCCTGGGCGCGTTCGAGCGGCAGGCGGTGCGTGATCAACTCCGTGGAAATGCGGCCTGAGGCCAGCAGGGCCGCTGCCTGGGCTCCCTTGTGGTTCGAACGCCGGACCGCCTGGATCCGCAGCTCCTTGGCCAGGGCAGCGTGCAGGTCCACCGCAAACTCGAGCGGATCCGGAATGCCGATCAGCACGAACGTTCCGCCCGGCCGGACACAGCGCAGCCCCAGCGAGATCGTCTCCGGCGCGCCCGCTGCATCGAATGCCACGTCCACGCCGCGGCCCCGTGTCCGGTCCATCACCAGCTCGCGAAAATCGCGTTCTCCCGCCAGCACTGCCTCATCGGCGCCCATGCGGCGGGCCAGTTCGAGCCGGTGCGGCACGCGGTCGCAGGCCAAAATCATCTCTGCACCCGCCTGCCGCGCCATGGCGATGCCCAGCAGTCCGATGGAGCCCGCGCCCAGCACCGCTACCGTGTCCCCCAGCCGCACGGGTTCCAGCTCGTATACATGCACCCAGACGGCCAGCGGCTCGATCAGCGTGGCCTGATGCACGCTCAGCCCCGGTGGCACGCGGTCCGCATTGTGCGCGGGAATCACCGCATAGTCGCGCAGGAATCCCGGGGCCTCGGGGCCTCCCTGAAAGCGCGCATTCACGCACAGGTTGTGCCGCCCGGCGATGCAGAACTCGCAGCGCCCGCACGTCAGCGAGGGCTCCACCGAAACCAGATCGCCGGGCCGGAAGTGCTCGACGCCCGCGCCCACGGCCAGCACTTCTCCCACCGGCTCGTGGCCCAGTATCTGCGGATACCGGGCGGGTGTGGAATGGATCCGCCCTTCGGCCCACCAGTGCAGGTCGGAACCGCACAGCCCGACGGCCCGCATGCGCAGCAACAGTTCGCCCGCGCGTGGCCCCTCCGGGAGGGGCGATTCCACTACCTCGAGCCGCCGCGGCGCCACAAGAGGAACGCTTCTCATGAAGCGTCCAGAATATCTCAACCCGAAGCCCGCCAAGCGGCTCGCCGGCTCAGGAAAACCGCGTCCGCCGCCAGAGCATCCATCCGCCGGCCACCAGCGCGGAGACGGACAGCGCCGAAAGCACTCCGAGCCAGAAAACGTCCACTGCAAGGGGCTGCGGCTCGGCATGCCATCCGAGCCATACAAAAACGCCTGCGGCCAGCGCCACCACGGCGAACTCCCACCAGCGCCTTGCAGGCGCGGTCTCGGCAAGGGGATCGCCGCCCGCCAGAGCCTCCTCGACCTCGGCTTCTCTCAACCCGTACCGCTCGCACTCCCGGCGCATCGCTTTGCGCCAGGAGTGACGCTCCGCCTCCGGGGCGGCAGCCACGCTGATCGCCACGGCGCCCGCGATCATCACGAACGATCCCGCGATGATCAACGTGCGCGCGGCGGCTCCGAGCCCGGCGAACTCGCCGAACACGAGAGCGCCCCAGGCAAGGCCCCAGAGCTGATTCGTGTTCGAGAGAGGAATGCCGCGTCCGATGCCAATGTATTTCGCCGCATATTGCTGGAACAGGTCCCCGATCACCCAGCAGAAGCCCCCCAGAAAAAGCCAGAACATCGCCGGGCGCACCCGCTCCACTTCGGCCAGCATCGGCTCCAGGCCGCCATGGAAGGCCATCGCCAGCACCACGCAGGTGGCCAGCTCGCCCACGGTGAAGACCGTGACGAACGACAGCGGGTTCATTCCGCTGATGTACGCCTTGCGGTACGGAATGTACATCGTGCCCCACAACAGCCCCGCCATCAGCGCCGCCGCAACCCCCATCGCGGCGGAGTGCTCGGGATTTGGCGGTTGGTGCGAAGTAGCCCAGGCGAGCAGCATCGCCCCCGCAACGATCGCCGCCGCCCCGCCCAGCACCTTGAAGCGCGCCGCGCGCCCCGCGTCCCGCAGTTCGTTGAACAGGAGCCAGCCCCAGAACAGCCCCACCAGGCTGTTCGTGTTCCACAGCGGGAAAGCCACCGAAAGGCCCACGTTGCGGATGGCGAACACGGTGAGCGTGTTGGCCACCGCCCACAACATCCCCGCCAGCACCGCCCACGCCGCCAGATGCGGCTTGTCTTTCAGGTCGTGCCAGACGTAGGACGTGCCCTTGATGGCGACCGGAAGCGTCCACCGCGCCACAAACACGCCCGCCACCATGCCCAGGGAGATGGCGAACGGCGAGATGCCCGTCATCACGAGCTTCGTCGGCGCCTCCGCCGCGCCCAGCCATGCCCCTGCCGTGAGGCCGCAGATCACGCCGAGGGCGTGCAGCGAAAGCCGCGAATCACGCACTTCATGCACAGCGGTCACCTCATCGCCGCCAGCAGCGCCGCGCCCACCAGCAGCACGGCCACGGGAATCCAGAATTGCACATCGGTCAGGATGGAGCGCAACAAGGCAAGCCTCCCGCTTCGCACGACAGACCCTCCAGGAGTCTGAATCCTGCCAGAGTATCGCGTTCCGCCCGGCGTGCGCAGCTTCAGCGCTGCGGCAGGTCGAAGAAGTCGTAGGTCAGGCGCCACGATACCCGCTTGCCGGGCGGCGCCGAAATGCGCACGTACGGCTCCGGACAGAACGTCCGCCGCGTGCACCAGAAGACCAGCTTGACCAGCGGCAGCGAACCGCGGATCCGCACGCCCGCTCCCGCCGGTCCGTGCTCCACCCGGATGTCATAATCGGCGGCGGCGGAGGAAAACCCGCGGAATTCCCCGATCGCGCTCGCGCCTTCCGGGACATCCGCAGCAAATTCGATCTGTCTGCCCTGGTTTTTCACGAAGTCCGCCTGGAATTTTCTCACGGCTTCCAGCTCGAACGGAAAAATCACACGTACGCCCGGCCCCGTGGGGAGCCCGTCGATTACAAAGAAATTGTGGTTATACTGGTCCGTCTCGATCGTCTTCGAGCCGGTATTGATGAGCGTATGCTCAATCTCCAACTGCGGCTTTTGCCTCACCAGCCGCACCTTTTTCCTGTATAAGTAGGCGTATCCGTTGGATGGCCGGATCGTATGCGTGAATTCGACCCACGCGCGCGCCCGCCTGATCCGCCACTGCCCCGGATCGACGATCTCGTAAGTCCGGAACGTCTCGAAAGGCGCATTGTCAGGCTTCCGCAGGATGCCCACGCCGATGCGCACAAATTCTCCCCCGGCCGCCGCTTCCGCATAACCGAGCGCCGCGCTCCCCGTGCGGAACTCCTCCACCGGTCCCATGATCGAGTCGTGCAGCAGCGGATCGTAACGCTCGAACCACTGTCCGAAATATTCGTGCCGCAGCGTGCGAAGGCTGAACACCTGTCCCGACCAGTCGAACCGGGTTCCCCGGTAATAGCCCCGCTGCGGATCCGGCAAGTACACGCGGGCCGTGGCTGACCGGTTCCTCAGCAGCACCTGCGGAGGAGGGACCTGGGCCGCTAGAGGCGCGAGGAGCGGCGCCAGGAGAGGCAAAATCGCCGCCGCTCTGTGAAAGGTGACCATCAACTGTTCAGGCTAACAGAAGCCTTCATTCGCGCTCGAGCAGGCAGAGGCGGCGCCCGCCGCCCGTATCGGTGACCTGGACCACGCGGAATGCCGCGCTCATTGTGCCCAGAAACAGATCCCAGCCGCCGCGGTCCCCGGCGCCCGTGTACTCGACCAGCGCAGCCGTGGCCATGCGGCGGATCACTTGCGTGAATCGCGCCAGTTCCGGCCCGCTCTGCGGCACGTTGCCCCGGCCGGCAGCGATCAGCAGGTCGGCGGGTGCCCGCCGCGGGCAGGCCGCCATCGGATCTCCTTTTGAGTTCCAGAGCGGCAATGCGCACGCACCGAGCGCCCGCATCTCGAGATAATCGGCCGCCGCCTCTTCATCGTCTTCGTGGAAGCGCACCCAGGCGGCGCCCGGCCACGGCCGCAGCGGCGCCGCCGCAGGCTGCCTGCCGCGCCACTCATAGATCAGACGCGCGCCCCGCCGCGCAGCTTCTTCCCTGGCCAGGATCGCCGCCGGCCCGGCCGGCTCGAGCGGCCTCAGAGAGTTCCTCCATGGAGACCACCGCCGCCGCGGCTCCAACTTCTCCACCGATTCCATCAGTGCGGCCGGATCGTTGCGGTCACGGCTGCCCCGCCCCGCCATCCATTCGGCGGCGCGCCGCACGGCTGCGGGCCATCGCCTCTCCAGCCTCCCGCGGCCCGACCGTTCGAGCAGCGGCGCGAGGAGTTCATCCTGAAACCCCTGCCGTCCGGGCCAATCGGTTCCCGTGCGGGGCCTGAGCGCCGTCTGGCTGATCCACACCGGACGGCAGCCCAGAAACTGCACCCAGTGGCTGGCCACTGAGCCGAGCGTCCAGCCCGCGTCCCGCAGCGCCGCCTCCACGCGCAGCACGTGCAGCGCCGCGTCCTTCAGATGTTCCGCCGTCCACTCGGACAGCGAGGAAAGAGCGAGCACCGGACACTCGCCCGCCTGACGAGCCGGATCCGGTTGCCAGGCGAGCCCCGCTTCGACGAGACTCGCCCACACCGACTCTCTCTCGGCCAGCTTCCGTCCCCAGCGCAACCAAACAGGCGCTGCGGCCGCCGCTGCGGCCACGTCGGCATTCCCCATGCTCTGCCCTCGCGATTTCCGTCTGTCCGGCTGGCCGGTTACGGGGCGGGCCGCGTGCGTCCGCCGGGCCCCATGCCACCCGGTCCCATTCCGAAGCCGCGCCCTGGCATCTGGTCGTACTTCGTCTTCTGCTCCGGCGTGAGCAGAGAATAGAACGCCGCTTGCGCCCGGGCCTCGATTACCGTCATCTCCCCCGTCGCTGCGCCGATTTCCCGCGCGTTCCTCTCGATGGCCGCAAGGTCGTTGGCCTTGATCGCCGTCTGCATCTCCTGCCGCGCCACCTGGATTTCTTCCCGGAACTTCCGGCTTGCTTCCTGCGCGTCCGTAAAGAGCTTCGTAGCCTGCGCCTTCTGGGCGTCCGTCAAGCCCAGCGCCTGCGCGAGCATGGCCACGCGCGCCTCCACCATCCGGGCCGGGTCCGGCTGCGCGCCCCCAAACCCTCCCCTCATCTGCGCCATGGCCATGACAGCCGCCAGCGTTGCCAAGCCAATCACACGCACGAATCGCTTCATGAGTGTTTCTCCTATCCTCTCCTCTCTGAACGGCGGTGTGCGGAAAAGGGTTGCACGGCAAATGTCAAGGTTTGTAAACTGAGCCCCTCGCCGCTCACGGCCGATTTGCCTCTGTCAAGCCGCCGGAGCGCCGCAACAGGCTAGAATGAAGACTTGGCCGTACACCGGCCCCATCTCGCAGCCGTCCACAACAAGTTGCTTATGCGATTCTTTCTGTTGCTTGCTCTTTGCGCGCCCGCAGCCTGGGCTCAGGACACGGCGTTGCTCTCCGGCACGATCCTGGACTCCTCCGGCGCCCCCGTTCCGGTGGTCCGCCTGCGCCTCGCATCGCCCGCCACAAACTTCAGCATGGAGAAGACGGCCAGTCAGGGCGGCGAATTCGCCTTCGATCTGCTGGAACCCGGGGAGTACGAGCTCACGCTCTCCAAGGAGGCTTTCGAGACGTTGCGCATCGAGCGGATTGTGCTGCGCGCGCGCGAACGGCGCAGCCTCCTGCTTACCATGACAGCGGGCGACACATCCAAGGTTGTCGGCCTGAAGGATCCCGTGGAAGGACTCGAAGGCGATCTCCATCTGGCCGTGTCCGCCAGTGCCGGCGAACTGCACCACCTGCCGCTCAACGGCCGCCACGCTCTCGCCCTCTCGCCCGCCGCTCCCGCCGCGGTGACAGGCGCGGCGCCCCAGGCTCAGCCCAGCGCGCTCGCCGTTCCTTACCAGTTCAATTACCTCGCGCTGGACGGCCTGAATCTGTACGAACCGCTCACCCGTCTGAGCCACGCCGCCGACGCGCCGCGCGAGCCTCTCTCCAGACGCGCGCTCACGCTCTCTGAGGAAGCGCCCGCAATCCTCGTCAGCCTGGATTCGCTAACCGAAGTCCGCATCCAGACCCAGAACTTTGTCCCGCAACTCGGCCGCACCCCGGGCGCGCAGATCGCTCTGGTCTCCCGCCGCGGCCAGCGCGCCTTCCACGGTTCGCTGTACAACTACTTCC
Source organism: Acidobacteriota bacterium (assembly GCA_049325215.1). Lineage (GTDB taxonomy): Bacteria > Acidobacteriota > Terriglobia > Bryobacterales > Bryobacteraceae > JANWVO01. Next base: position 62,363 of record JBMOMB010000041.1, on the reverse strand, counting down.
GCTCGGACAAGTTCGCCGCCAACGACTGGTTCGCCAACTCGCTGGGCCAGTCGCGCGGACGCCTCCGCCAGAACCAGTTCGGGGCATCGGTGGGAGGCCCGCTCATCCCCGGCGCAACGCACTTCTTCGCTTCGTATGAAGGTCTCCGGCTGGACGCCCCGCAGACCGTTTACACGGTTGTGCCGTCGCTGGCTTTCCGCCAGGCCGCTCCCGCCTCCCTCCGGCCGTTCGTCAGCGCCTATCCGCAGCCGAACCGCCCGAATCTCACCGCCAATGCCGGTCCGTTCACCCAGGTCTTCACCTATCCCTACGACCGTGACGCGGCGTCGGTCCGGCTGGACCAGAAGATCGGCGCCTCGCACTCCCTCTTCGCGCGCCTGAACTACGCCAGGACCGACGCGGACAGCCGCGGTTCGCTCTTCCTGACGCCGAACGTGATCCGGTCTTACAGGGACGGCTACAAGTCGGCCGTGCTTGGCCTTGTATCCACGCTGAATCCAGGCACGACGAACGATTTCCGCGTGAATTACACGAATGTTTCGCTGGACATGGAGAACCGCTTCTCTGATCTTATGCGCGAGACGCTGCCTGATTTATCCCGCATCTTTCCGGCCACGGTGAACCCTGCGGCCTCGGAATACGGCTTCCATGTTTTCGGGCTTTCCGGCTACTCCTTCGGTCCGCAATCGTCCAACAGGCAGTGGCAGGTCAACGCCACCGACACCGCGACCATGGTCGCCGGCGCGCATTCCTACGCGGCGGGCTTCGACTTCCGCTACGTCGCGCCCACCATCCGCAAGCCGGCCTATTCGAGCGTCTCCTACTTCAAATCGCTATCTGAAACACAGGCCGATGGCACAGAACTTCCCGGATCTTTTCTTTCATCGCGCTCCATTACATCGGTTGTCTCGTCCAATTCCGATGCGATTTACCCTGCCTTCCAGAATCTTTCGTTCTTCCTGCAGGACACGGCGAAAATCGGCTCGCGGGTGATTCTCGCCTTCGGCGTGCGGTGGGACATCAACTCGCCTCCGGGTGTGCGGAAAGGGCCGCGTCCGGCGGCTCTGGCTTCGTCGTTCGCCAACCGCATCGTGCAGAACGAAGCGCTGTTCGACAGAAGCTGGTCCGACGTCGCTCCCCGCTTCAGCTACACGCAGGTCATCTCGGCCAAGCCCGGGCGCGAGCTCATCGCGCGGTTGGGCGCCGGCGGCTTCCATGCTTTCGGAGCCAGCAACGTGCTCAGCTTCTTTGATGGCGCGCCTTACTCGAATGTCCGCGCCATGTCGTTGCCGCCGTTCCCGCTGGTCGGCACCGATCTCGCCGCCCCCGCGATGCCTCCGGCCAAGCGTTACGGGCTCATCGTCGCTCCGGACCGCAGCGCCCTTCAGTCGCCCATCATCCGGCATCTGAATCTCTCCGTGGAGAAGCATCTCGGCGCAGATCAGCTCGTCTCGGTCTCCTACCTCAGCACCACCGGCCGCAGGCTTTTGCGCACCACGGCCGAGCGCAGCACCACGGCGGATTATGTGGATCTCCAGAAGGTCATCAGCGTCGTAGATTCCTCGTGGCGCGCCCTTCAGGCCGAATACCGCCGCCGCCTTTCGCGCCGCTTTCAGATGCAGGCGGCTTATACCTGGGGCCACGCCACCGATGACGACGCCAATTACAGCGGCATCGGCTTTGCCACCATCTTCGGCAACGAAAAAGGCAACGCCGACACGGACGTCCGCCACCTCTTCAACATCTCCGGCTCTTATCTGATTCCCGCTCCCGGCATCAGCGGCCTGCATGCCGCCCTGCGCGACTGGCATCTGGAATGGATCGCCTCCGCCCGCAGCGGACTTCCGTTCGACGTCGTGATGTTGAATTCCACGCCGTCCGCCGACGCCGGCGCGGTGCAGACGCCGCTCATCCGCGGCCTCTACGGCTTCGTCCGCCCCAACTACAACGGCGCGGGCGTGTGGATCTCCGATCCCAACGTGGCCGGCGGCCGCCGCCTGAATCCGGACGCCTTCACCGCCCCGGCGGCGAACAGGACCGGCGATTTGGGCCGCAACATCCTCTATGGCCGCCCCGCCGCGCAAATCGATCTCGCTCTGCGCCGCGAAATCCCCTTCACGGAATCGCTCCGCATCAATGTGGCCGCCCAGGCCTTCAACCTCACCAATTCCCCCGCCTTCGGCAATCCCAACCGGAACGAGGGGGGCTATGTCGGCAGTCCGGTGTTCGGCTTTCCGGTGCGCTCGCTGAACGCATCCTTCGCGCCTAACCCCACGTCGTACTTCGCGCCGGGCGGCCCGCGTTCCATCCAGCTCGCTCTTCGCATCCAGTTCTGAGCCGCGCATGGACAGCTATCCTGAATGATCGGAAGAACCAAAGAAATGCGCTTCGTTTTGATTCCCCTTCTTTTGGCGGTCAGCCTCGTCTCTCCTGGCCAGCAGTCTGCGCCTGGGGCGCAGCAGCCACCCGCAGCGGCCAAGCCGAAGCCGGACGCGCAGGGAGCCGCTCCGTTCTTCCAGGACGAGCCCTACATCCGCCGCTTCACCCTCGGCGGCAACGCCAGCATCCTCGTGCTGGGCCTGATGAAGGGCGGCGAGCAGTCGGAGTCGATCACCTCCCCGCCGCTCCAGATCAACACCAAGAGTGAAAACAAGGGCACGTTGTTCGGCGGCGGCGTCTCCGCGCAGTTCTTCCTCTCCGAGCGCTTCGCCGTCAACGCCGACCTCCAGCTCCGCCGCACCCGCTACAAGCTGTCCACCACTTATTTCGAAGGCATTGACAATCCGAACACGGCGGGCGACGACCGCATCGCCACGTTTTACACCGAAGACACGCGCGCGCGTTACTGGGATCTGCCCGTCCTCGTCCGCCGTTACAACGAAAGCCGCTACGAAGACCGCTGGAAGTGGTTTTACGAAGCCGGCCCGGTCCTGCGGCGCGTCACCGGCATCCGCAGCTCCACGGAGAAAGAGTTCAAGGGAACCAAGACCTGCTGCGACGAGACGCCCGCCGCGCCCGCGCACAAGAATATCTTCGGCGCTGTCGCCGGCGTCGGCGTCGTCCTCAAGGACGACTTCGGCATCAAGCTGATCCCCGAATTCCGCTACACCCGCTGGTTCGGCGGCATCTTCAACAACCGCGCCGCGCAGTCCCGCCGCGACCAGTACGAGATCCTGTTCTCGATCACCTTCTAGAACAGCCCGATCAGGAGAGCCCTGCACGGCAAGAACGGCGGCACATCCGCCGCTGATCCCAGCGCTCTCCGCAGGCTGGCTATGGGCGAGCCCCGCATCCTCGCTCTGCTCTTGCCCGCTGCCCCGCAGCTGGCGGATATAGGTGTGGAGCTGCGGAAGTACCATGCCGATCCCGATCACCCGCCGGCGCAGAAGGAACTGGCGCTGTTTGCGCGCGCGGGCTATCAGGGCAACCGCGAGGGGCTGGCAATCTATGCGGCCGGCAGGGGCAAGGGATGCCTGATTTCCACCGACCAGGTGAGGGGCAGCAGCCGGTATCTGTTGTACCGCCGCGAAGGAACGGCTGCGGACCCGCACGATCACAGCGAAGTGGTGGCGGTGATCGAGGGCGGGGCGGATTCGACCGACGGGATCGAGGCGGCGGCACACCCGCTGGGGCGCGCGTTCCCGCGTGGCATGCTGGCAGCGATGAACAGCGCGGGGAGGAATTTCTTCCTCTTTAACTGGACGGATGTCGAGACCGCGCTTGGGCGGCGGTGATCAGTCGTACTCGATCACGGGCTCGCGGGGCGAGATCCCGCCGGGGTTGTTGACGCGCGAGCCGGGGGGCGGGGGCACGTCGCCTTTGAGTAGAGGATCGTTGGTGTCGTGCATCCATTGTTCGAGCAGGCCGCGCCAGTGGTCGGCCTCCTTCCGATGTTGTGCAAGCACGTTGCGCGATTCGGCGGGATCGAAGACGAGGTCGTAGAGCGCTTCCTGATCAAGCTGCTGCGCGCGCCAGCCGTGATCGAGCCAGAGGGTCTTGCTGGGACCATCGTCACAGTTCGGCAGCACGGGGGTGCGCTTCGAACCGAAGCGCCGGACGTAGGACCAGCGTTTGGAGCGGACGGCGCGCCCTGGCTCATAGGCGGCGTGAAAGGTCACCTCACCGGTAAGCCAGTCGCGGATTTCGTCCCGCTCGCTGCGGATGAGGGGCATGAGGGAACGGCCTTGCAGCCAGCCGGGTTTCGCAATGCCGGCGGCTTCGCAGAGAGTAGGGAAGAGATCCATCTGGGAGACGAGGGCATCGGTGGCCTTGCCGCCGGAGAAGCCGCCGGGACCGCGCATCATGAGCATGACACCCATCCCGTGAGCGTTGAGATTGCACTTCATGCGCGGGAAGGCGATGCCGTGGTCGGTCGTGAGGACGACGAGCGTCGAGGAGGCGAGGCCGGCGCGTTCGAGCGCTTCGAGCACTGTCCCCATGGATTGATCGAGCACGCGGGCCGAGGCATGGAAGGCGGCCGTGTCCCGGCGGGTTTCCGGCGTGTCGGGCAGCGGCGCAGGAGGCAGGACGTAACGCGGGTCGTCTTCCGGACCGGGGGCGGGAAACTCGCGGTGGGTTTCATGGAAGCCGCAGGAGAGGAAGAAGGGCTCTTTCGGGCGCGACAACAGGAACTCGGCGGCGGCGCGGGAGACGCCCGGGCCGCGGTTGGATTCTGTCTTCAGGATGCGTTCGTAGCCGAGCTCCGGCACGCGGCCTGCCTGGGTTTCATGCTGGACGCCGGACAGGACGGTGAGATAGCCCTGGGAGCGGAGATAGTGCGCCAGATGGCGCGTGGGGTCGTCGAGCGAAAAGCCGCGGTGGGCGAGGCCAAGCATGCCGCAGGAGTGCGGCGCCATGCCGGTCAGCAGCGCCGCCCGCGACGGCGAACAGGTGGGCGCAGCGTCGAACGCCTGGCGGAAGAGGACCGATTCGGCTGCGAACTTTTGCAGGTTCGGTGTGGGAACCGCGTGACCGTAAGGCTGGACGTAACGGCCGGTATCGTGAGAGTGGAGGTAGAGGATATTCACATGCCCCGGCGCGGCCGGCGAGGGGAGGGCGGGGGCGGCGGCGAGTACGTGTCTGCGCGTGATGGAATAAGGCATGATCGCGGGCTCCTGGGTCAGTACCACCATCATATGGGGGCTGGATGAGCGCTGAGCCTGCGGAGAATGGCGCGCCGCGCGGCGCAGCCGGCAGGGAGCCTCGCCCGCTCCGATCCCGCCCCTCGTGGTACAGTCTGAACAAGAGGCCCGCATGTCCCTGCTTGCAGCCCGCGAAACCCTCAAACAGCGCGGCTTCCGACTCACCCGCCAGCGGCAGATCCTGCTGGATCTGCTCGACAAGACGGGCGCGCATCTGGATGCCGAATCGCTCTACCGGCTGGCGCATGAAAAAGACCCCAAGCTCAACCGGGTGACCGTCTACCGGACGCTGAAGATGCTGAAGGAGGGCGGACTGGTCGATGAGCTGGACCTGATGCATCACGCGGGGGATCAACATTACTATGAGACCCGCCGGAAGCAGGAGCACGCCCACATCGTCTGCCTGCGCTGCGGCAAAGTGGAGGAGTTTTTCGGCGAGCCGCTTCAGAAGCTGAGACGCCAGGTGGAGAAGACGTTCGGATTCCAGATTCTGATCGCCCGGACTGAAATCGGCGGCTACTGCGCCCATTGCCAGGTGCTCCGGGCTGAAGAAGTGAAGGAAGCCGGGGGCGGGCAGGGCGAAGCGCGCCCCGCACGGCGGGCCAGGGAAGCCTGAATCGCTGCGGCCGCGGCTACATCCAACCGGCTGGCGGCCCAGCCGGGCGGTGTTACAATGAAAACGTTGGCGATGAAGAGCCTTCTCTTCTGGGATTTTCCGCGCGCCAGTTGGCAGTACGACGTCGTCGTTGCCCTGATTCTCGCCTTCATCTTCCTCACGCCCCGCGGGTTTTTCAAGGACCAGCCTCGCCCGGCCAGCATTGTGCAGATGCCATCCGAGCCCGGCGTGACGGTGTTCTGGCTGGAGACTTCGCTCCTCAGTTCCGTCAGCGAGGAGCAGCGCCCCGCGCAGGCGGCGGAACTTGTCCGGAAGCGTCTCGGTAAATCGATCCAGGTGGTGCGTGTCGAGCCGGTGCATGACGCGGAGGGGGAGATCCGCGGCTACCTCGCCCTCTCCAGGCCATGACCCGAACCCGTCTCACGTTGTGCCTTCTGGCCGCCTGTCTGGGCGCCGGTGCGGCGCCTCTCGAGGATGCCCTGGCGCGGCTGGACAAGGCCGCCGCAGGCTTCCGCGGCATGACGGCGCAGATCCGGAAGATCTCGTACACGGCCCTGGTGAAAGAAACCAGCGAAGAAAGCGGGCGCATTGTTCTGTACCGCCCCAAGCCGAAGGATCTTCGCATGCTGGTCGAGTTCGACCAGCCCTCCCCGCGCGCGGTGGCCTTCCAGGGCAACAAAATCCAGCTCTTCTACCCGAAGCTGATGACGGTGCAGGAATACGATTTGGGCAAGCAGGGCGGTCTCATCGATCAGTTTCTCCTGCTCGGCTTCGGGACTCCCGTGCGCGAGCTGCGCCGGGCCTACTCGATCCGGTATGTGGGCGAGGAAAGGCTGAACGGCATTCCCGCCGACCGGCTCGAACTCACGCCGCTTTCCCAGGAGGCCGCTCATCACGTCAGGAGCGTGGAGATCTGGGTTTCCCAAACCGACGGCATGGTCATCCAGCAGAAGGTGAATCAGCCGTCGCGCGATTATGTGCTGGTCGCGTATTCCAGCATCCAGGTCAATCCAGCGTTGACGCCGGCCCAGGTCCGGCTCAAGCTGCCCAAGGGCGTCAAAAAGGAGACGCCACAGAGATAGCATCCGATGAATCAGACCACCCGGACGGGCGGGCAACGGCTCGCCTTCCTCGACTGGACGCGCGGGCTGGCCGCGCTGATCATGCTCCAGGGACACGTCTTCCACAGCTTCACCGCCAAAGAGTTGCGCAATGACGGGCCCTACGTCCTCTCGCAGTTTGTCGGCGGCATCACGCCCGCGGTCTTTCTGTTCCTCACCGGCGTCACGCTGGCGTTTCTGATGGATTCGACATCGCGCAAGGGGCTTACAGCCTGGCAGCGGACCTGGTCGGCGGCGCGCCGTTCCGGATATCTGCTGATGCTGGCCTTCCTGTTCCGGCTCCAGATGTGGTCGTTCTCGCTCGGCAAGAGCTCCTGGACGGACCTGTTCAAGGTGGACATTCTCAACTGCATGGGGCTGGGCATCATCGTGCTGTCGCCGCTGGCCATCTTCACGACGCGTGAACGCATTCGCTTCGGCGCCGTCAGCGGGCTGTTCATCGCCGGCGCCGCGCCGCTGATCAGCGCTGCCGACTGGAGCTGGGTCCATCCGTTCGCGCGGGCCTGGTTCGTGCCCGATCCCAATTTCTTCAGCTTTTTCCCGTGGGCGGCGTTCATCGCCTTCGGCCTGGCCGCCGGCTCGCTGTTGCGGGTCGTCGAGCCGGGCGCCATGGGGCGCATGATGGAGTGGTGGGCGCTGTTCGGGCTGGCGCTGGTGGTGGGCGCCCGCTACTTCGCCAATCTGCCCTACTCGATTTACCCGAACTCCGACTTCTGGCTCAACAGTCCCGCGCTGATCCTGATCAAGACCGGCATCATCCTGATGGTGGCTGCCTTTGCGTATCTCTGGACCACTTACGTGAACACGGGCTGGAGCTTCCTCCGGCAGTTCGGCATGACGTCGCTGCTGGTGTACTGGGTGCACACGGAGCTGGTCTACGGAAGCTGGTTCTGGCGCTGGAAAGAGGCGCTGACGGTTCCGCAGACGGTGGCCGCCGCGGCGATGGTGATCGTTCTGATGCTGGGCCTGAGCGTTGCGCGCACTGGGTGGAAGGGCAGCCCGAGCCTGCCCGTGCTGCTGCGCCAGAAGTGGAGCACGTGGCGGGCGCAGCCGGTTCCTCAGGTGGGCGACTGATCAGCGGCTGCCCCGCATTGCCGGGCCGGGCGATCCCCAGGGCAGGATGGTAGACGGGTCCGTGCGCGCCTGGAGCAATTGATGGAGGGTGAGCCCCTGAGTTCCCTGGAGGTTCGCGCCACGGAAATCCGCCCCCACGCACGATGCGTCGTCCAGACGCGCCCCCTGCAGCCGGGCGCCGGCGAACTGGGTTCCACGGAGCCTCGCTCCGCGAAAATCACAGCCCGCCAGGGAGCAGTCATGGAAAGACGATCCGCCCAGATCCGCGCCAGGAAACCGCGCCCGGTCCAGTCTGCAATTCTCAAAGCGGCAGTGCTGTAAGAGCGCGCCGTTGAACCGCAGATCCTCTCCGCGGCAGCGGACGAAGCGGCAGAAGCGGAGTGCGGCGCCATAGAACAGCGAGCGTGCCAGTTCCGTTTCCGAAAACAGGCACTCCAGCAGCGAGGCTTTGTGAAATGAGGCATCCGGGAGGAGCGCGCCCGAAAAATCCACACGCCCGATCCGGGCTTCCATCCACCGGCTTGCCGGCGCTCGCGCCTTCTCCATAGGGCACGCGTCAAGCACCGCCCCACAGAGGCTGGCCGACGCCAGGCAGGCGTCGTGGAGCAGGACCTCTTCCAGCGTGGCGCCGTCCAGCACGGCGCCGGCGAGGTTCGCCAGCGACAGGTCGCATGCCTCCCACTGGCTGCCCTCGAGCGCAGCCGCGTGCAGATCTGCCGCTGGCAGCTCCACCCTGAAAAAGGCCCCCCTTGCCAGGCGTGCGCGCGGCGCCCGAAGTCCCTCGATTTTCACATGCCGCAACTGGCAGACCTCGCCCCCGGCCTCGCCATCCAGCCACCGGCGGTGGCGCTCCAGCGCTTCGCGCCAGGTCTCTCCCGCCGGCTCCGGTGGCTGGGACGGCGGCGCCGGCGTCCCGCGAGGATCAGCCGCACCCGTGCACTCCGCCTGTTTCACTGCTGACTCATCGGCAGAAGCCGGCAGGGATTGAGCGCCCGTTGCCGGTCAGACGCTGACCACCGGACAATGCGACTGCCTGATGATCGAATAGGCGTTGGCCCGCAGCCGACCGAACACGCCTGACGCCGAACCGCGACCAATCGCCAGCAGATCCGCTTCCCACTCCTTCGCCAGGCGGCACACCGTTTCCGGTATGTCGCCGCTGCCGACCAGGACCGGCGCCTCCCAGCCCAGACGCTTCATCAGCCCGTGGATCTCCTCCCGCGCCCCGGCTTCCATCCGCTGCTGCCATTCCGGGTCCACAGGCTCGCCGCCGGGGCCTTCCAGGCAGGGCATGACGTGCAGGAGAGCCATTTCAGCGTCCACTTCCTGCGCGAATCGCCGGGCCCACATCAGCGTGCGCTCCGACTGCGACCGCAGATCCAGCCCCACCGCCACTTTTTTCAGGCGCACGTCCTCCACCCGCGCCGCTTCCATGTGCACGCCGGTCCAGACTGGACAATCAGCGTCGTGGAGGACCTTGGCCGTGACCGACCCCAGGATGAAGCGCCGGAAGGTTCCGTACCCGTGGGTGGACATCACAATGAGACTCACGCCCAGATCGTGCGCCGTCCGGACGATCTTCGCCGCCGGGTCTCCTTCCAGGATCAGCCTGTCGGCGCTGTCCCCGGGCAGCTCGCCGGCCAGGAAAGCATCCAGGTCTTTCCGCGCCTGCTCGGCACGGCTGCGGAAGAGCTCTTCGAGCACGCTGCCTCCCACTTCCATGGCGCCGAACTCGTAGTGCGGCGGCGGCAGCACGTGCAGCAGCGTGATCCTGCTTCCGAACCGTTTCTGCAACGCCCCGGCGTAGCGCGCTGCGCACTCGCTCTTTTCGGAAAAGTCCACGGGCACCAGAATGTGGCTCAGCGGCATACGGCCTCCCTCCTTCTCTTCTTCCTCACCCGCGGAAGCGTGTCAAGCGCCAGCGTCCGCCTATTTGCCCGAGAGGCCCAGGTCGGACAGGACTTTCGGGCTCTCCTCTTCCTGCGCCAGCGTCTTGTGGCAGGTGTCGCAGTCCTGCGTGATGGAGCGGCCGGCGGGCTTCGATTCACGCCAGTCGTGGCAACGGAAGCAGCCGTCGAAATCGATGTGCCCGATATTATTGAAATATGTGCCCCATTTCACCCGCATTTCAGGGAATACATTGCGGCTGAAAATCGAGAGAGCGCCCTGGGCGCTGCGCTCGATGTCCTGGCGGCGCGAGGCGAAAACATCCGGATGATTCTTTTCATAATAAGCGAGGAAACGCTTCGGAATTTCCCGCTCGCTATCGGCCGTGGTCGCGTATTCCTGCTGGATCACGTCGAGAGCCACCTTCTTGACGAACGGGAGAGTGCGGTCGATGAGGCCCTCGTCCAGGGCCCGGTCGACGGCCTTTCCGGGCATCTCGTAGCTGTGGGACGGGCGGTTGTGGCAGTCGATGCAGTCCATCACACGGACCGGCAGCGGTCCGGGGCCATCGCCCGAGTGGCCCTCGGCCGGGTAGACATACCGCTTGCCGTCCCGGCCCGTGTATTCCACCCAAGGGATTTTCTGCCGTTCCTTGTCCGCGTGCGCGTACCGGATCACCACGCCCGGGCCCATGTGCGCCCCGTGGATGCCCTGGTAACCGTTGCCTCCGCCGATGTGCATCAGCAGCACGCTTTGCGTGCGCGTCACCTTTTCATCCTCGGCGTAGTGGTTGATAACGCGGATCCTGTCGCCGCCGAACTTCTGCGGCCAGTGGCAGACTTCGCAGGTTTCCCGGGCCGGCCGGAGGTTTTCGATGGGCGTCGGGATCGGCCGCGGATAGAGGCTGAACGTTACGGAGATCACCTGCCAGGAGCCGGAAATCTTGCTCTTCACAAACCAGTTGGCCCCGGGGCCGATGTGGCACTCCACGCACGCCACCCTGGCGTGGGGCGAATGCTGGTAGGCGGTGAACTCCGGTTTCATGACCGAGTGGCACGCCTGCCCGCAAAAACCCACTGTCTCCATGTAATGCACCGCGCTGTAAAGCAGGCTGGATCCGATCACCAGGTTCGCTACAGTGGCGGTTCCCACAAACGCCAGCAGCCTCCTGAAATGCGGATTGGTCAACTGGAGCGGCGGGAAAACCTCCGGCAGCTTGCCCTTCCGCTTCACATGCCAGATGCCCAGCGGAATGAGTCCCAGCCCGGCGAAAAAGATCGCTGGCAGAAAGAGGAATTGCAGAATGCCCGCGTAGGGGTCCTGCGAGTGGGTGCGGAAGGTGGCCGGCAGCAGCATGATCCAGAGAACGCCGCCAGTGGTCACCAGCACGACACCGACCAGGCTGACCCAGTTGCTCGAAAGATAGACAATAGGACTCAGCCACTCTCGGAATCTCTTCATAATCTCTCCCAAAGAAAATAGAAATCAGTTTCCGGGCGCTGCCTCGCCGGGGTCGACATATTCGGCGCGCGGGCTGTAACCGTTCAGAAACGCCGTGTCCAGAGGATAGACAGCCGGATCGAAAATCACCATGTAAAAGTGCCACACCAGGATGGACAGCGTCGCCAGCACGGCTTCATAAAAATGCACGACGCGGCTGACGTCGAGCACGACCTTCGGCATGACGTTCAGGCTCCAGTTGTGGAACCACAACAGAAGTCCCGTCAGCGCCATGACGGCCGTGCCCCATACGACTGCCCAGTATTCCAGCTTTTCGATGTAGCTGTGCGGCGAGCGGTAGGGGCGCTCGCGCCTCAGGCCCAGCCGCCACAGCGTGCCTTCCACCATCTGCCGAACGTCGCTGGCCCGTGGCAGCATCTCCTTCCAGTGCTCCCGCAGCTTGCGGTTCACCACCAGCGTGATCACGTGCAGGATGGAGGTGCCGATCAGCACCACCCCGGCGATGCGGTGCACGGTGCCGCGCACTGGCAGCCGGTCCTCCCAGCGGAGGAACCAGGAAGACCACCAGGCATCGGGATAGTGCAGCGCGAAACCGGTGTAGACCAGCACGATGAAGCTGAGGGCGAGCAAAGCGTGCTCGATGCGCTCCATGCGGTACATGCGCTCATGCTGCGGCTCGATGCTGCGCAGCAGTTGCATCGGAACGTGCCTGCCCCGGAACCGCATGCTGCTGAGCTTGCGGATGAAGTCCCCGGCGTGGTGGATCAGCATGAAGCCGATCGTGCCCGGGATGAGCATGGCGTAAAACCACTCCACCCAGCGCACCGGCTTGGGCGCCTGCGCGCCCTGCACTTCGTGAATCGGCCCCAGGGCGAAGCGTCTTCCCGCGCCCGGATGGCAGGCGCCGCAGGTCGCCGCCAGGTTCTTCACATGAGTCCGCGACGCCGGGTCGCTGGAGGGCAGGATGTCGTGATAGCCGTGGCAGGAGGCGCAGTCGGCCACTCTCTGGCTGCCCGCTTTCAGCGCCAGCCCGTGGAAGCTCTGCTGGAACGTGTTCAGCCGGTCGGGCGGCAGGCCGAAGCGCCGCGCCAGCCGCAGATCGCCATGGCAGTGGCCGCAGGTGTCGGGCACGCTGCCGGGAAACACGGTGGAGTTGGGATCCTTGGCCTTCAGCACGCGGTGACCGCCGTGGCAGTCCGAGCACACTGGCGCATCCCGCACGCCGGCGGCGACCGCCTTGCCGTGCACGCTTTTCTGGAATTGCTCGGCCTCGCTGGCGTGGCACATCCCGCAGGTGTCCGGTACGCTGCGGTGGAATTCGAGTGTGAGAGCGCGTTTGGATTCGTGCACGTCGCCATGGCAGGTGGAGCATTCCGGCGCGCTGCCTTCGCCCTTCCGCATCTGCACCGCATGCTCGCTCTGTTCGTAGTCGGCCACCGTGCCCTCGTGGCAGGTGGCGCACTGCGGCTTCGGCGTGTCCTCCGGATGCGGGTATTCCTCATGCTTCAGATGGCAACTGGAGCATGCCACGGCGGCGTGCGCCGACTGCTTCAGCTTCGTCTCCTGATCATGGCAGCCGGCGCAGACGCTGTTGGGGACTGTGGCCGGCCGCACCGGCATTCTACCCGCCTGTGCGCCGGCGGCCAGAGGAAAGAAGACCAAAAGTGCCGCACAAACTCCCAGCCTCATGACGTAGTCCATCCTGTTCCGCGCCGCCACGCGCCCGCCCCTGCACAGCCGCGCTCCGGCCCTTTCTCCGCTTCGGTTCCGGCTGGTCCGGCGGCTGCGGCGGGAGCCTGGCCCCCGCCGCAGGAGCCGATCAGGCCAGGCCGGCGCGGGATGTCGCCTCCCAAATATACATGCCATACAGCACGGCCAGAATCAGGCCGGTAATGGCCAGAACCACCGTAAGGGCCTTGCCCCACTTGTCGATCAGCTCGAGTTTTCGCGCTACGGTCATCTGCTGAGAAATCACCGTATCCGGCCCCGTGACGTGCAGCGTATCGTCTTCCTGCGATGCCACATGCCGCCGCCAGAAAGCAAGGAAGATCACAACCAGGGCCAGCACGCCCCAGGCAATCGCATATGGTGTCAGGTTCGACATGCTTCCATACCTCCATCTGTTCTGGGCGCGGTGACGCCGCGCCCTGTTACGGCCCGGCAGGACCATCTCCGGGCTTCGGTTTCCGGGTCCCGAAACGCAGGCAAGTGGCGAGAACCGCCAGCACCACCGTGTTGAGCGGATCCTGTTCCGAAAGCACCGAATGAACCCCGGCTTCCCAGGCTTCCTTCAGGTGGACGGCGTCATGGCGGGTGATCAACACAATCCGGTCGGCGTACTCGATCGGCCGAGGCAGCAGTTGGAATGTCTCCTCGTCCAGCACCACCGCACACGCCGACTCCAGATCCGGCTTCGCCGTGAGCAGCACGGGCGTCTGCGTGCTTCGCTCCAGAAGCGAACACAGCTCCTCGGCCCGCGTTCCATCGCTGAGGCTGATCTGGATCGTTCCCATTGCCGTGCTCCCAAGGGGCGCCTGCCCGGCTTCGACGTTACCGCCACGGCCGGGGCTGTTCCGCTGGCGCTTCCTGCGCACTCTGCCTGCAACCGCCTGGCTCCGGAACAGACGGTCCCGGAAACCGCGCTTCCGCTACCTGTCCCTGCAATCGAGAGTCCAACCTGAATCCGGCCTCTATGTCCACGAAATTCCAGTATTTCCATGGCCTTCTGCCCGCCCTGGGCCCCTGCCCTCGCTGGATTCGGCTTCCCATGACCCCGTCTCTGGGGCAATTGACCCAATCCACCCCACCAGCGCCTCCGAAACTCTCCCCGAAGGTCTACAATAAGATGACGAAGGGCGAAATGGCAAAGCTCAACGCGGCCTGGCAGACTCCCGATCTCCTCGCGCAGATCTTCGATACCGTGTCGGAAGCCCTCGTCCTGTACGACCGCGACCACGTCATCCGGGGCGTCAATGCCGCCGCAGAGCAGTTGCTCGGCATGACCGCCGACGACCTCGTTGGCCGCGATTGCCGCCAGATGTTCCATTGCCAGGAGTGCGAACCCGGCTGCGGCCTGCACGCGGGACTGGTGCAGATCAATGGCGGCAACGGCGCCGTCCGTCTCCACACCGCCAACGGGTTCGAGCGCCTGGTGGTGCTGAAGACCACTCCCTTCCGGTCCAGCGACGGCTCGCTGGAGGGGTTCCTGGCCTCCATCAAGGATGTCGGCGCCGAAATCGAATCGCAGAAACGCGAGATCATCGCCGAGAGCCCGGCCATGCGGGAAGTGCTCCACTTCGTGCGCCGCGTGGCCATCAGCGAGGCCTCCACCATTCTTCTCGAAGGCGAGAACGGCGTCGGCAAGGACCTGATCGCCAAGACCCTCCATCATCAGAGCCTTCGCGCCTCCGAGCCGTTCATCGCCATCAACTGCGCCGCGATCCCCGAAACGCTGCTCGAAAGCGAATTGTTCGGCTACGAAAAGGGGGCCTTCACCGACGCCCGCGCCCAGAAGCGCGGCATCTTCGAGTTGGCCGACAAAGGCACCCTTTTCCTCGACGAAATCGGCGAGATTCCCCTTACGTTGCAGGCCAAGCTTCTCCGCGTTCTCGAGGAGCAGAGCTTCCGGCGCCTGGGCGGACTGCGCGACATCAATCTCGATCTGCGTGTCGTCGCCGCCACCAACAAGAACCTCCGCGAGGCCGTCAAAGAGGGCGCCTTCCGGCAGGACCTCTATTTCCGCCTCAACGTGATTCACATCACCATTCCGCCGCTGCGCGAGCGCCCGGAAGACATCGCCGCGCTGGCCAATTTCTTCGTCCAGCACTACAACAGGAAGTTCAAGCGGCAGATGGATGGCATCTCTCCGGAGGCCATGCGGCTGCTGCTGGCGCACGACTGGCCCGGAAATGTGCGTGAGCTGCGCAACGCCATCGAGCGTGCCATGATCCTCGAAGACTCCAGCTACATCACCCCCCAAAGCCTGCCGAAGAGCATCAGCCGCATCGACTCCTCTCCCGCGCCGCAGCCCTTCCAGGCCGCGATGCCTCCTCTGACCGATTCCGGACTCGGCCTGGAAGAGAACGAGCGCCGCCTGATCCTGGCTGCGCTCGAAAAGACCGGCGGCAATCAGACTCAGGCCGCCAGGCTCCTCCAGATCACCCGCGACACGCTCCGCTACAAGATGAAGAAGTTCCAGCTCCGCTGACAGGGCCGCAGGAACCGTTCCGGCGGGCGCTCAGGCCGCCCCTGTTGTGCGCCGGTAGCGGTGCGCCGCCCGCCCGCGCGCGCCGGGCCTAGCCGCAAACACGCCCCCCGCATGCGGCGCGCCAGCCAGTTGCGCCTCGCTCAGCCCGTCACGCGCGCTCGTGATGTACAGCACACTGAAATCCTCGCCCCCGAAGCAGCACGACGTCGTCTGCGGCGCCGCCACTTCGATCACCTCTTCCAGCTTCCCCTCCGGCGAATAGCACCTCACCGCGCCGCCGCCCCACAGCGCCACCCAGATCCTGCCCTCCGCGTCGAGTGTCATCCCGTCCGGCACGCCCGCGTCCTCAGGAATCTCGACCACAGTGCGCCGGCCGCAGATCGCCCCTGTCTCCGCGTCGAAGTCGAACACATCGACCGTCCGCCTCAGGCTGTCGATGTAATACATCCGCGCTCCGTCCGCCGTCCAGTCCATACCGTTTGAAATCGTCACGCCCTCCAGCACCCGCCTGACCGTGCCATCCGGGTCCAGCCGGTACAGCGCGCCCGCCCCCGGACGGAAGTCGAAAGCCATGGTGCCCGCCCAGAACCGCCCCGCCGGGTCGCACTTGCCGTCGTTCATCCGGATCTCGGACGATGCCCCTTCATAGGAGGCCAGAGGCCGCAGCGCGCCGCCGAACCGCTCCGCCACCGCAAAGCCGCTCTGCGCCGCGCACACCAGGCCGCCATCCTCGCACAGCGCCACGGCGCCCACCGGCTCGCCCGCCTCCATCGTTTCGACACGCGCGCTGTCCGGCGCCCACCGCTGCACTCGCCCCGCTATGATATCCACCCAATACAGCAGCCTCCCGCGCTCGTCCCACACCGGGCCCTCGCCCAGCCCGCAGCGCGTGTCCAGAACAAGTTCAGCCCGCATTGTCTTATTCCTCCTGGCCCGCGTACTTCGCGCTCAGCCCGCAGTCCACCACGATCTCGGCCCCGGCGACCGCCGAAGCGTCGTCGGAAGCCAGGAACACCACCACCCGCGCCACCTCCCGCGCCTCCGCAATCCTGCCCAGCGGATGCACGGCTGCCAGGCGCCTGCCTTCCTCGACAGGCTTGCCGCTGCGCCCGAGCCACGCCTCCACCGGCGGCGTCCTTGTCCACCCCGGCAGCACTGCGTTGACGCGCACTCCAGCCGGTCCGTACTCGAGAGCCAGGCTCCGCGTCAGCCCCACAAGCCCCGCTTTCGCCGCCGCATACGGAAACATCCCGCGCGCCGTCATGCGCGCGTGCAGCGAACTCACGTTCACGATGGCTCCCGCCCCCCGCTCGACCATCCCCGGCAGCGCCGCCCGCGCGCATAGCCAGGCCGACTTCAGATTCAGCCCGAGCGCCGCGTCCCAATCCGCCGCGCTCATTCGCACCGGGTCGTAGTATGTGTTGCCGCCGGCATTGTTCACCAGGATCTCCGCCGGTCCCCAGCGTTCCCCGAGCCGCGCGAACGCCGCCGCCACTTCGTCCTCCCGCGTCACATCGGCCTGGAAAAACGCAACGTCCAGCTTTTGTTCCTGCATCCCCAGCCGCGCCGCCTCGCCCGCTTCCGTGTTCCTGTCCAGAATCGCGACCCGGGCCCCCTCCCGCGCCAGCTCCTCGCAGCAGGCGCGCCCGATGCCCTGCGCTCCGCCGGTCACCACGGCCACCCTTCCCTCGAGTCTCATGCCTGCCATCGCACGCTCCGCCGCCCCATCCTACTCCATTGCGTTCCGCCGTCGATATACTCTTTCCATGCCCATGAACCGCCGATCCTTCGTCCAGTCCGTCCCGGCGCTGCTGGCCTCCGCCCGCGCCTCCGCCCAGACGCCCAATCCGCCCTACGACCGCGGCAAGGTCCGCCGTGTTGGCGTCATCGGCCCCGGCTGGTACGGCAAGTGCGACCTGTTCCGGCTCATCCAGGTCGCCAACGTCGAAGTCGTCTCCCTTTGCGACGTCGATCAGCGCATGCTCGAACAGGCGGCCGAACGCACCGCCCAGCGCCAGCGCTCGAAGAAAAGGCCGCGCCTTTACCGCGACTACCGGGAGATGCTCAAGGAGCGCGATCTCGACATCGTCCTCATCGCCACGCCCGATCACTGGCACGCCCTCGCCGCCATCGAAGCCCTGCGCGCCGGCTGCCACCTCTACCTCCAGAAGCCCATCAGCGTCGACGTCGTCGAAGGGCAGGCCATCCTCGCCGCCGCCCGCAAGTACAACCGCGTCGTCCAGGTCGGCACGCAGCGCCGCTCCACGCCCCACCTGATCGAGGCCCGCGACGAGTTCATCCGCTCCGGCAGGCTGGGACGCATCGGCCACGTCGAAATCTGCTGCTACTACGCCATGCGCTCGCGCGAGAACCCGCCCGACACCCAGCCGCCCGCCTGGCTCGATTACGAAATGTGGACCGGCCCCGCCCCCATGCGCCCTTACAATCCCATGCTCCACCCGGGCCGCTGGCGCCAGTTCATGGAATATTCCAACGGCATCGTCGGCGACATGTGCATCCACATGTACGACATGGTCCGCTGGATGCTCGATCTCGGCTGGCCGAAGTCGGTTTCTTCCTCCGGCGGCATTTACGTCACCAAGGAAGGCAAAGGCAACATCAGCGACACCCAGACCGCCATCTTCCGCCACGACGATCTCGACGTCGTCTGGACACACCGCACCTGGGGGCCGCCGCCCGACCCCAAATACACCTGGGGCGCGTTTTTCTATGGCGAGAAAGGCGTCCTGAAGGCCAGCGTTTTTTCCTACGACTTCATCCCCAACGAAGGCCAGCCCGTCCACAGGGACGTCACCTACGAGCTCGACCAGTTCCCCGAGGACAAGACCGAAGAGCGCCTCGAGCGCCACGTCGCCCCGGCCATCCGCTATCACATGATGGACTTGCTGTCCTCCATTGACAACAGCCGCCGCCCCGTCGCCGACATCGAGCAGGGCTACATCTCCACGGCCTCCTGCATCCTCGCCAACCTCTCCGCGCAGGTCAACCGGACCCTCCACTGGGACGCAGCCGCCGGGCGCATCCGCGGCGACGAAGACTCCAACCGCCTGCTCGCCCGCCCCTACCGCGCCCCGTGGATTCACCCGGATCCGAAGACCGTGTGACCCAAACGCGGGAGTCCGCACTGAGAGTTCCTTCGTGGCCCCCTGGAGGTCTCCTCCGGTTCCCGCAGGGGCGCAGGGGGCTCTGGGGATGCCGGAAGCTCAAACGTTGCAGCCTTGTCACGAGAATTTCATGGTTCTGTAATCGCGGACCTGTATCTGTAACAATAGGGACAAGAGCTGATGAAGAAAATCCTTCTGATCGAAGATGATACCGACCTGTACGCTCTTCTGAAGTACAACCTGGAGAAGGAGGGCTACCAGCTCGTCGGCAGCCAGACCGGCCGCGGCGCCGTCGAGCTCGTCCGCCGGGAACGCCCGGACCTGATCATCCTGGACATCATGTTGCCTGACTCCGACGGGCTCGACATCTGCAAGGGCATCCGCAGCCGCCCGGAGCTGGCCCACATCCCGATCATCTTTCTCACCGCGCGCGCTTCAGAGACTGACCGCATTCTCGGCCTTGAACTCGGCGCCAGCGACTACATCGTCAAGCCGTTCTTCGTGCGCGAGTTGATCGCCCGCGTCAAGATCCAGTTCCGTCAGGCGCAGCCGCCGGCGCGCCCCGTCCAGTCGGGTCCGCTTGTGCTCGACCGCTCCACCTGCCGCGTCACCCTCGACGGCAAACCGGTCTCATTGACAGCCACCGAGTTCCGGCTGCTCGAGTTCCTCATGTCCCGTCCCGGCGTCGTCTTCAGCCGCGAGCAACTGCTGGATGCCGTCTGGGGCCACGACCGCGCCGTCACCGACCGCACCGTGGACGTTTACATCCTCCGCCTCCGCCAAAAACTGGAAGGCGAAGACCAGTCCCTCAGCTTCATCCGCAGCGTCCGCGGTTTCGGCTATTCGTTCAACGAAGACCCCGTCCAGGCCGCCCAGCAACCCGCGGCGAGCTAGGCAGCCTCATTCCCTCACGGAGTCCCTCGACTGCGGCCGCAGGGCCAAACCATGCATCCGGGTCTCCCGGCAGGGATCTCCCCCAGGCCTCCCGCTGCCAAGCAGGGTGTCGCCCTGTTTCCATGCCTTCTCCCAATGCTGCTTTTCCGTGGCCCATCCTCTGTGCCGTGCGGGGATCCCCATCATCACGCCCTTGTGCCGCTTCGTTTGTGCCGCCCTTCCAGCGCCGCAGGCGAAGGCGACATCAGCACGGCGCTGCGCCGGCTTTTCTGGGCCCCGCGCGAAGGCCGCGAAGCCGCCGGAGCCAGCGGTCCCTGCACGGCCCCCACACGCTTGCGAACGACCTCACGTTCAGAATCCTCCGGCCGCCGCAGCTTCCTCACGGCACCTCAAAACTCACAAACCTGAGCCGCCCGTTGCGCTCCACCTGGAACGCCAGCGCCGCGCCAGGCTTCTGCTTCCGCACGAACTCGCGCAGATCGGAGACGCTCCGCACGGGCGTCCGGTTCACCGCATAGATCAGGTCCCCGGCGCGGAATCCTTCCTCCAGGACCGCGCTGTCGGCGTGGCGCGCGGCCACCAGCACGCCGCCCGTCTCGCTTCGCGCCGGCGCGAGCTGGTCGCGCAGGGCCGGCGTCAGATCCACCGCAAAAATCCCCAACTCCGGAATCAGATTCTCCTCGCGGCTGGCCAGCTCGGCGTACGTCGACGCCTCGTCATGCCGCTCGGCCACCCGCACGGAAACATTCAGCTTCTTCGCGCCGCGCAGCACTTCCAGCGCAATCGTCTCGCCCACCGCCGGCCGGTACAGGCTCACGTTGAACTGCCGGGCGTCTTCCATCGGCCGGCCGTTCATCGAAACAATGACGTCCCCCACCCGGAGCCCGGCCGCATCCCCCTGCCCTTCCGGCTCGACGTCGGCCACCACCACGCCCCACTCCTGCGGCAGCCGCCAGCCCTGGGCCAGCGCGGCGGAAATGGTCTGCACGCTCACCCCGATCTCGCCGCGGATGACGCGCCCCGTGCGCCGCAACTGCTCCACCACGTTCGCCACAAGGTTCGAAGGCACCGCGAAGCCGATCCCCTCGTTGCCCCCCGATTGCGACAGGATCATCGTGTTGATGCCGATGATGCGCCCCTCGGTGTCCACCAGCGGGCCGCCCGAATTGCCGGGGTTGATGGGCGCGTCGGTCTGGATGTAGATCATCGGATCATCGGCGCGCAACTGCCGCGCCGGGGAGCTCACTACGCCCATCGTCACCGAATTCTCAAGCCCCAGGGGGCTTCCAAACGCAAACACGAGCTGCCCCTGCTCCACCGCGTCCGAGTCGGCCATCTCGAGCGCCGGCAGGCCCTTCTCGGCCACCCGCAACAGCGCTACGTCGGTCTCCAGATCGAGTCCCGCCACCTCCGCCCGCACGGTCCGCGGCCTCGCTTTTCCGCTGCCCGCCTGCCTCTCCGATGGCGGCGCCGGCAGCGTCACCTGCACCCGCTGCGCGCCCACCACCACGTGCGCATTGGTCACGATCAGCCCGCCGGGGTCGATGATCACGCCCGAGCCTGCGCTCTGCTGCCGCGCCGCCACGCCCGGCTCGTCGCTCTCCTCCGGCTCCAGTTGGCGGTAGCCCACCGTGCTCACCTTCACGACGGAGGCGTGCACGCGGCGGCTGAGTTGCTGGAATCCCTCGCTGAGCTGGCTCAGCCGCACCGGCTGCGTCTGCCCTGCCGCCGCCAGGCACGCCACCACGCAAAGAAACGATTTGCCATATCGAGCCATGCAACAACCCCCGATCTGCCTTATTCTAGCCTCAGGCAGTTGAATTCCTCCCGCGGAGGCTCCCGCACCATGCACCGCCGCACTTTCACCTCAGCCGCTCTCGGCGCCGTCCTGCCCGCAGCCGCGCAAACTGAAGGCCCTCTGCCCATGGCGACGCTCGGCAAGAGCGGCCTCAAAGCCGCCCGCATCACCGTTGGCGGCTATCACATGAACGTCCGCGGCGAAGAGGAGGCCCTGCGCATCCTCCGCCGCGCCTTCGACCTCGGCCTCAATTTCTACGACAGCGCCAACAGCTATCATCGCGGGCGCAGCGACGAGATCCTCGGCAAAGCCTTCTCCGGCGCGGACCGCCAGAAGGTCCTGCTCATGACCAAGTGCGAAATCTACACGCGCGACGGCGCCATGCGCGTGCTCGAACAGCAGCTCCGCCGCATGAAGACCAGCTATATCGACCTCTGGCAGTGCCACCAGGTGAGCGAGCACAGGGAAGTCGACCAGATCCTCGGCCCCAACGGCGCGCTGGAAGCGTTCGTCCTCGCGAAAAAACAGGGCAAGGTCCGCCACATCGGCTTCACCGGCCACCGCGACCCCGAAATCCACCTGCGGCTGCTGGGAGCGACGGACGCGTGGGAGACAATCCAGATGCCCATCAACCTGGTCGATCCCCACTATCTCAGCTTCATCCGCCAGGTGCTGCCGGAGGCGCGCCGCCGCGGACTCGGCGTCATCGCCATGAAGTCCAACGCCATGGGCCAGATCACCGCGCAGAACGTCGCCGCCATCGCCGATTGCCTGCGCTTCACGTGGAGCCAGGATATCGACACGCTTGTCTCCGGCGTCGAAACGGTCGAACAGCTCGAACAGAACGTCGCCGCGCTGCGGGCGTTCCGCAGGATGTCCCCGCAGGAGATCAGCGCGTTGCTCGAGCGCACCGCGAAAGGCAGGACCGGCTCGGCCGTCGAGCGTTACAAGCGCGCGCCCCAGGGCGCCTGCCTCAGGCCGCACCGGGACGGCGAACCGGTCTGAGAAGCGCCCGCGCCGGCGCACCATCGGCGCCCTCGATCCGCAGCGGCAGGCACGCCAGCTCGTATTCGCCCGGCTCGACGCCGCGCAGGCAGATGCCCTCCAGGATCCACACGCCCGCCCCCAGCAGCACGCGGTGCGTCTCTGTGGGGTCTTCGTGAAAGCCGCTCACCGAAAGCGCGTCGATGCCCGCCAGCGCCACCCGCGCTTCGGCGAGCTTCTCCGCGGCATCGCGGGCCAGAAAAACATAATCTTCGAAAAACGTTCCGGCGAACATCTCCCGCTCGCTGTTCCGCGTGCGGAACAGCACCCGCGCGCCCGGCGCCAGGCCGTCCGGAACATCGGAGGCGCGGACCGCATCGCCCTCCACCCGCACGACGCGCGCCCGCCCGATCATCACGTCCGCGGGCAGCGTGTCTATCGGGCGTCCATCGCGCAGAAAATGCAGCGGCGCGTCCATGTGCGTGCCGGTGTGGGCGCTGAGCGCCAGCCGCGTCAGATTGTAAGCATCGCCCTGCTCGAACGACTGCACGCGTTCGATCCGCGGCGGCCCGTCGCCCGGCCACACGGTCATCCCGGCGCGCAGCGGCGCGCTGATGTCGATCCACGCCCCGTTCATCGCCATGGCAGTTCGCCCAGCGGGCGCCAGTAGATGTTGCGGAACGCCACCGGACCGTGATCGCCCTGGAGCATGATCGGATTCTCGGGCGCCTCCGGTATGTCCATGTGCGCGCGCGTGCCGCCGTCGACCTCGACGTTGTCCTGCACCATCACGCCGTTGAACATCACCCGCAGGATGCGCGCGTTTTGCACCTTCTTGCCCGAGGAATCGAAGCGCGGCGCGCGGAACCAGATGTGGTAGCTCTGCCACTCGCCCGCGTTCTTCATCGCGTTCACGCGTGGCGGCGACCCGCCCACAGGGCCGTTGTTCAGCCAGCGGTGGTAAATCGCGCCGCAGTCGCCCGTCGTCAGGTCCGCGTATCCGAAGCTGTCGAGGATCTGCACCTCGTACAGCCCGTGCAGATACACGCCGGAGTTCGAGCCGCGCGGGATCATGAACTCGATGTAGAGCTCGATGTCGCCGAATTTCTTCTCGGTGACGAGATTCTGCGTGCGCCCGTTCTTCCCATTCAGAATCCGGTCTCCGCCCTCGCCCACGCCATACAGTTGCTTGGGCCCGTACCAGCGGTCGAAGCGGATGCCGCGCACGGCAATCCATTCATGGGGCTTCGTGGGGTCCTGCGCGCGCCACCCCGTCAGGTCTTTGCCATTCAGCAGCGGCTGCCACCCCGGTTCGGTCAGGAAAGGCGGATCCTGCGCCGCCGCCATCACACACGCCAGCAGAAGCACGAAAAACAGCCGGAATTGCATGCTGCCATTATTCCACTGTGCGGTCCGTGCCGGCCGCCTGCCGATCAAGAGAGCGAAGCCTTATCGCAAGCCGCCGCAAATGCTGTTCGCGCACCTAGAACTGCTTTGGGCAGCCACTGGGACGGGATCTGGCTCTTGCGCACTTTGACCCCTGTATCCCGCCGCTCGCACACCAACAAGCTAATCCAGATGCGCCTCCTCCTCCACGACTTGCCCCGTTCATGGCGTACCCCGCAAAACAGCACAGTACCAGTACACTCTCAAGGGCTATTCATATTGACTCGTCATCACCACTCTGGTAGCGTGACCCACGTAGTCTTTGTTCTGGGACCGATGGTGACGCTCTCGTTCGAGAAGCGTACGCACCGGGGAGGAGGTACATTCAATGAAACATGGTTTGCTTGCCGCTAGCTTGTTGCTCGTCGCGGCTGCCTTCACGGCGCCCGCCGCCAGCATGATCGGCATTGACCCACCGTCCAGCGTGGTCGTTTTCGCCGGCGGACTGGAGTGGGTCTACGCCGCCCCTTGCGCCCCAAGTGGTTGCGGAACCATCACCTTGCATCACGGGTTTCGGCTGCCGACGACTCCTGAGTGGACATCGTCATTCTCGGATTTGAGCGACATGTACACGCAGTTCTCCACGCCAAACGGGAAGTGCGCTTCGCCGTACTTCTCTGATCAATACGATCACTGTGACTTCGGCGATCTCCAGCTAGGCTACGTATACGGCTCGCCTTTCGCTCCTGACGACGGGCACCGCTTTCATCCACTCTCGGAAACTTTCCTGGTGCGCGGCGAAGGCGGCGGCGAGATCCCGGAACCGGCGTCCTATCTGCTGACTGCCATCGGATTGAGCGCCGTGGCCCTCATTCGCCGTAGGCGCGCCGACGTCCGTTGACAAGAGGCGCTAGTTCCCTCGTTGCTCGGCAAGAGCCGCCCGGACAGCGCTCCGCCACTTGACGGAGCGCTGTTCAGCATGTAGCGTGAAGGGCGATATGCTTCGCCGCCACTTCTTCCTCGGCGCGGCCGCCGCCGCTTCCTCCCTCCGCGTCATCGGCGCGAACGACCGCATCCAGCTCGCCGTCATCGGCCTGGGCGGGCGCGCCCGCTGGCTGCTTCAGAACGAAGAGTTCCCTGGCGCCAGCTTCGCCGCGTTCGCCGATTGCTGGCTGCCTCAGTGTGAGAAGGCGGCGCAGATCCGCCCCTCTTACGCGCAGGCCAAACACTACCAGGACTACCGCCGCATGCTCGACAGCGAGAAGCTCGACGCCGTCTTCGTCGAGACCACCACGCACGCCCGCGTGCTCATCGCCATCCACTGCATGCAGGCGGGCTTCGACGTCTACGCCGAGAAGCCCATGACCCTGACCGTCGAAGAGGGCCGCGTCATGCGCCGCGCCGCCGCCCGCTACAAGCGCATCGTGCAGTGCGGCACCCAGCAGCGTTCCATCCCCATCAACGCCTGGGCCAGCAAGCTGGTGCGCGAGGGCGGCATCGGGCGCGTCAAGGAAGTCATCGCCTGCAACTTCGAACCGCCCAAGCGCTGGACGCCGCATCCCGAGCAGCCGATGCCGGAGGGGCTCGACTGGGACCAGTGGTGCAATCAGACCGAACTGCGCCCATACCACGAGCAGTTGCAGCGCCGCTGGGCCTGGTGGTGGGACTACGACAACGGCGGCCAGAGCTGGGGCGTCTCCGGCTGGGGCACGCATGCGCTGGACCAGGTCCAGTGCGCGCTCGGCACGGATGACACCGGCCCGGTCGAATTCTGGCCCGAGGGCGAAGGCGAACAGGCGCCGGTCATCATGCGCTATGCAAACGGCACGCTGCTCAAATGCACCGGACAGAAGCGCCCTGACCATTCCGACCTGGGCGCGATTTTCGTCGGCGAGAAGGGCACGCTCGAAATCAAGCGCGGCACGCTGGCCGCCAACCCGCCAGAACTCATCAAGGACAAGCCCGAAGATACGCCGGAAGGCCCCGGCGAGAACCGCTGGCACATCGAGAACTTTCTGGAATGCGTCCGCACGCGCAAGCAGCCCAACGCGCACGTGGAGGCGGCGCACCGCTCCACCACCATCTGCCATCTCATCTCGATCTGCCGGGAGCGCGGCAGGAAGCTGGAGTGGGACCCCAAAGCCGAGCGCGTGCGCAATGACTCGCAAGCCAACGCCATGCTGGCGCGCCCGCGCCGCAAGGGCTACGAACTTCCCAAAGTCTGAGCCTCAGTCGGCGTCAGCCAGGATGGGATTGGCCAGCAGGCGCAGCCCGGCTGTCTTCCGGATCAGGCCTCGCGCATGCATCACCTGCGCGCGCGAGTACAGGCCATAGGAAGGCACGGCGCACCAGACGATCGTGTCCGGCTTCAGCGGACCGTGCGCCTGCACGGCAAGCCCCGATCCGCTCAGGTTCACGGCCTTGCCTTTGAGGTGGTAACCGCCGTCTTCCTCTTCCCAAAAGATCACCGCCGGGGCGTCCACCGCCAGCCGGCCTTCATCTCGCCGATCTTCGCGGTCTCTCATGACTCCATTGCAGGGCATCCCTGGATGCCGCGCCAGATACCATGAGCTCTAGAACACCCTCACCTGGTACCAGGACCCTGGTACTTTGCCGGTGGAAGCCCGCAAGTGTAGACGCGCGGCGCGCCTTCGCCCTCATCCTCGGTCAGCAACGGCATCGGATCCAAACCCAGCCGGTAATACACCGCCATGCGGGCCTCGTACAGCGGCAGCAGCGGACAGCGCAGCAGCACTCTCCCGCCGGGCTTGTCCGCCACCATCCGGACGAGCCCTTCAGTGACCTCAGCACGCACAACAAACTGCGGCCGCTTGTGGAGCCAGAGGTAGAGCGCATTGTGCAACAGGAACACCGCCGCAAGGGCCGCCGCCGCGGTTTTCGGGCGCTTCACGTTCGCAACCAGCAGCGACGCCGCCAATCCCGCCAGCAGCGCCATGCCGGCGGAAGCCAGATAATGATGCCGGCTCGGGATGCGCGGCATGTAGGTAAGAAACGCATAGGGCATCAGCGCTGCC
Organism: Acidobacteriota bacterium; assembly: GCA_049325215.1. Lineage (GTDB taxonomy): Bacteria > Acidobacteriota > Terriglobia > Bryobacterales > Bryobacteraceae > JANWVO01. The sequence goes on along the minus strand of JBMOMB010000041.1, from coordinate 35,634 downwards.
AGATACCAGACGCTGGCGAAGGAAACCGCCTTCCAGGGCGCGTGCCGGCGCCAGAAAACGGTCAAAATGACGCCAAGGGCGCCCCAAACGCCGAGTCCGCGCGGGACACTGCGTGCCATGGCCGGCACAAAGTGCCATCCCAGGGCGAAGGTACCGTCGTGGAAATGCTGGTGCTCCGCCCGCCCCGCCCACGCCAGCCAGAAATACGCGGCGGTGGAAACCGCGCCCGCCGCCAGCGACCATGCGGCTGCTTTCCTCCGTCCCGGATAGAGCAGCGCCGCAGCCGGCAGCAGGACGGACAGCACGACTCCGGATTCCTTGGACAACAACGCCAGCAGCCACGCCGCCGCCACCGCTGCCAGCCAGCGCGGCGAGCCGCCTTCCAGCCACCGGATCCAGGCCAGCAGCGCGCACAGCACAAAAGCCATCGCCAGCGGCTCGTGGATCGATGCGAACCAGACGATGGCCTCGTGCGGCCGTTCATTGGCGGCGAACACAAGCGCCGCCGCGGCCGATGCCGTCCAGCCGATGGAACGGCAAGAGCCGAGCGCATAGACGAGCCAGGCGTTCACCATGTGCAGGGCAAGGCTCGCCAGGTGGAACGCGAGCACGGAGAAGCCGGTCCACCCAAGCACCGCCGCCGTCAGCCACAGCGAAGTGGCGCGGCAGCGGTAGAGCGGATCTCGGAACAGCTCGCCCCAGCCTTGCGGGGGTCCGTAACGCTCGGCGAGCCGCGTGTGGCCATAGTCGTCCACCAGCGGCGGCAGTGTGAGAAAAGGGCCGTAGACGGCAAACACGGCTGCAGCGAGCGCGAGCAGAATCTGCCAGTGCTTCCATGCGGGCGCCGCGGCGCCCGCCTCCTGCCGGATCACCCTTCCGGACCTCCCCGTTCGAACTCAAGCGCCTGCCAGTATAGCTGCCCTCCAACAGATTCGCCAACAAAGCCGCGGGCCCGCGCCGATATGAAGGTCGTCCAATGCGTGCTGTCATGGATCACATTTCCGATGAGGAACTCGAGCTGTTCTGCCTGGGGCGCGCCACAAACAGGCAACTGGCGCCGATCGAGGAACACATCCTTGCCTGCCCGGCGTGTTTCGAGCGGGCCCAGCAGATGCTGGCAACCATCGACTCTCTGCGCGAAGCCCTGCGGCGCATGGAGGAGGAGCAGGATGGCGGATAATCAGGCTGCGCGCGGAGCCAGCGCCACAGCGCATCGGCGGGCGTGGTTGCGATAGCCTTTGAAGCGTCATGACCGCCCGCTGCACCGTTCTGCTGCTGTTTTGCGCGTTGTCCGTGTTCGCGGCCAGGCCGCGCGTCATTGTGCTGACCGATATTTCCAACGAGCCCGACGACGAGGAGTCGCTGGTCCGCTTCCTCGTGTATTCGAACGAATACGACGTAGAGGGCATCATCGCCACGACGTCGGTCAGGCTGCGCGACAGGGTCCGTCCGGACATTATCCGCGAGACGGTCCGCGCCTATGGCCAGGTCCAGCCCAATCTGCTGAAGCACGCGGCGGGGTTCCCCGCCGCGGAAAGCCTGCTGAAGCTGGTCAAGTCCGGCAGCGCCGAGTTCGGCATGCGCGGCGTGGGCTTCGGGAAATCGACCGAAGGCTCGCGGTGGATCATCGAGGCGGCAGACCGCCCCGACCCGCGCCCGGTGTGGATCACGGTCTGGGGCGGGGCGAACACGCTCGCGCAGGCGCTGTGGGACGTGAAGTACACGCGCTCGCCGGAGGAACTCGAGCGCTTCGTGGAGAAGCTGCGCGTCTACACGATCTCCGACCAGGACGACGCTGGGCGGTGGATACGGATCACGTTTCCCACGCTGTTCTACATCGTCAGCCCCTCGAGCGTCGACAGCCGGGAATACTACCTCGCCACCTGGACCGGCATCTCCGGCGACCGGTGGTACCGCAACGGACCGATGGAGGATTTCGAGCTGGTGGACAACCCGTGGCTGGAGGAGAACATCATCCGAAACCACGGCCCTTTGGGCGCGCGTTATCCCAGGCTCGCCTACATCATGGAAGGTGACACGCCGTCGTTCCTGCACCTGATCCAGAACGGGCTGGGCGGCGACATCGAGCCCTCTTACGGGGGCTGGGGCGGGCGGTACGAACTCCGCCAGTCCTATGCCGAGACGCGCCCCATCTGGACGAACTCGCGCGACACGGTGCGCACGCGCGACGGGCGCGAGCACACCTCCAACACCGCCACCATCTGGCGCTGGCGGCGCGCCTTCCAGCACGATTTCGCCGCGCGCATGGACTGGTGCGTCCAGCCTTACGAGAAAGCGAACCACAACCCCGTGGCGGTGCTGAACGGCGACAAAACAAAAGACGTGCTTCATGTTCAGGCCAAACCGGGCGAGCCGGTGCGCCTGTCCGCGGCAGGCTCTTCCGACCCTGACGGCCACGCGCTGCGCCTGAAATGGTGGATCTATCCGGAAGCGGGCACGTACCGCGGCAAGGCGCGGCTGTCGAGCACGGAAGGGATGACAACGGAGTTGATCTGGGAGCCCGGCGCGAAGCCGGGCACGGTGCACGTGATCCTGGAAATCACCGACAACGGCTCGCCGGAGCTGACCAGCTACCGCCGCGCCGTTGTGAGCATCCCCTGAGTCTCCAGCCAATCGCGCAGCCGTTCGGTCCAGTTGTCGGCGGGCCTTCCCTGGCGTCTCATGCCGAAGCCGTGCCCGCCGGTCTCGAACACGTGCAGCTCCGCCGGGCGGTTCGCCTGCCGCCACATCTGAAACAGCCGGATGCTGTGCTGCGCGGGCACGGTGCGGTCGTCGGCGGCGTGTACGGCGAACAGAGGCGGCGCGGCGGCGGGCACGGGGCGGTCTTCGGGGAAGAACGCATAAACCGGAACGGCGAAGCCTGGCCGCGCCGTCTGGTCCTCTGCCAAAGCCACGCTGGCCGTGATGTAACCGCCGGCGGAGAAACCGAGGATGCCGATCCGCTGCGGATCCACGCCCCACTCGGGCGCGCGGCGCTTCACCAGCCGCATCGCCTCCAGCGCATCGGCGACACCCATCTCCATCGCTTCTTTCCTGCGCGCCATCTGCTCCTGCTGCGACTTGCCCGCCAGGTCGTCAGTGCGCATGACGCGGTACTTCAGCAGGAACGCCGCCACGCCCAGGGAGTTGAGCCAGTCGGCCACTTCCGTGCCTTCGTGGTTGAAGGCGAGAATGCGGAACCCTCCGCCGGGCACGACGAGCACGCCCGCGCCGGTGGCACGGCTCTTTTCGGGCAGGAAGACGCTCACCGTAGGGCGCATCACGTTGGCGATGCGCAGGATGCCGTCCTGCGGGCCCATCGCGGCCGTCTCTTTCCAGTCCCACGCCTCGCTGCCAGGCGCGGCCCCCGGATAGACGGAAAGCACTTGCGGACCCGCCGGCGGCGGAACAACGCCGAACAGCAGAAAAATCAGAATTCGCGACATTTGATTGAAACAGAAAGGGGCCGGTTTGGCGACCGGCCCCTGGTCCCACCGTTTAGCGGATGCCGAGAATGCGCCGGTTCCGCTCCGCGTCGGTCGCGGCGCCGGCGAAATCGTCGAACGCCTTCTTCGGCACGTCGATCAGCATGCTCGAGATGAACGGCGCGCCTTCGGCCGCGCCCTGGGCGGCGTCCTTGTAGCAGCACTCCCATTCCAGAACCGCCCAGCCGCTATAGCCCGCGGCAGTGAGGCGCGTAAACACCTGTTTGAAATCCACCTGCCCGTCGCCGAGCGAGCGGAACCGCCCCGGGCGCTTCTGCCAGGGGGCGTAGCCGCCATAGACGCCGGCTTTTGCCGACGGGCGGTACTCGGCATCTTTTACATGGAAGGCCTTGATCCGCGGGCCGTACTCATCGATGAAGCCCACATAGTCGAGGCATTGCAGGATGAAGTGCGACGGATCGTAGTTGATGGCCACGCGCGGGTGGCCGTCCATGGCTTCGAGGAACAGGTCGAAGGTGTAGCCGTCGTGCAGGTCCTCGCCCGGGTGGAGCTCGTAGGCGATGTCGACGCCGTGTTCCTCAGCCATGTCGAAGATCGGCTTCCAGCGCTTCGCGAGCTCTTTGAACCCTTCCTCGACAAGGCCTGCGGGGCGCTGCGGCCAGGGATACACGAACGGCCACAGCAGCGCGCCGGAAAACGATGGCGTCACCGACAGGCCCAGGTTGCGCGAAGCGCGGATGACGAGCTTCATCTGCTCGACAGCCCATGCGGTGCGCGCCTGCGGGTTGCCGCGCACTTCGGGGGCGGCGAAGGCGTCGAACAGCTCGTCGTAAGCCGGATGCACGGCAACGAGCTGGCCCTGCAGGTGGGAAGCCAGTTCGGTGATTTCCAGTCCGTTGGCCTGGCCCTTCAGGTCGTCGCAATAAGTCTTCGATTCAGCGGCCGTCTTCAGGTCCATGACGCGGCCGTCCCAGGAGGGCAGTTGCACGCCCTTGTAGCCAAGGTTCTTGGCCCACGCGGTGATGTTGCCGAGGGAATTGAAGGGGGGATCGTCGCCCATGAACTGGGCCAGGAAGATGGCTGGTCCTTTGATCTGAGACATGTGCACCTCTCCGAGACAATATGACAGAAACGCGGGCCCCGCGGCAGGGCCTCAGAAGCGCGGCAGCGAGCGCAGGATGCCCATGGTGTTGGCTCCGCGCGCGAAGTCGATGGAGTGCAGCGGACTCCAGCCTTTGCCGTCCGCGCCCAGGCCCATCGCTCCGATGTAGCGGGCCTCCTCCTGCTTGGCGCCCATCAGGATGATGGCGTAGCCGCGCTCCGGGTAGAACAGGGCGCGGTATTGCAGCTCGCCGGAGTTCGGCCTCCAGCGGTCCTCGGCGGGCGGGCCGAGTTTGCGGACCACGGAGTAGTAGTCGTCGTCGCGGGTCAGCTCGAGATAGCTCTGGTCTTTGGCGACGAAGGAGGGCTTTGTGGCCGGCGTGAAGCGGACCACGGCCCAGACCACAAGCATGAGCGCGGCCAGGCCGAGGAAGGTCCAGACGATCATCCGCGTAATGCGCGTGTCGGTGCGCTCCTGGCTGATGCCGAGAACGGCGGAAAGCCCGCGCGGCTCGTTCCTCGGCCCTTCGCCCGCGCCGCCGGGCGGAGGCGCCATCAGGGGCGCGGGCATGGCCAGCACGGGTTTCCGCACCGGCCACACCGTGCCCATGCGGTACTCGAGCTCCTGTTTCAGGCCGACGATCATCACCGGCTTGTCGGTCTCCGACACCGCGCCGAAATAGCGCCGCGGGATGGCCACCTCGATGTCGGAGGCGGTGTTGCGGACCAGCATCTCGCTCCAGGTGGCCTCCTTCAGCCGCCACTCGTTGTGGTCCACGCCGTGGATCGGCGGATAGAAGGAGAACGGACGGTCGAACAGCTCAGCCTGGGGCGGCGCCGGCGGCGTGCTCATGGTTCCATCCTCAGCATACCCTCTCGTGGAATCCGTATCACTGCCTCCGAAACTCCGCAGACATTCTTGCCCGTTAGTGTCAGAATGAAGGGGAAAGGAGACCGGCCATGTCGATCCGGGATCAAGAAGCACTCGAGTATCATTCGACTCCTACCGCAGGCAAGATCAGCGTTGTTCCGACCAAGCCCTGCCGCACTCAAAGAGACCTCAGCCTGGCGTACACGCCTGGCGTCGCCGTCCCGTGCCTGGAAATTCAGCGCGACCCTTCGCTGGCGTACACTTACACGGCCAAAGGCAATCTGGTGGCGGTCATCAGCAACGGCACGGCCGTTCTGGGTTTGGGCAACATCGGCCCGCTGGCGGGCAAGCCTGTGATGGAAGGCAAGGGAGTCCTTTTCAAGCGCTTCGCCGATATTGACGTCTTCGACATCGAGCTCGACACGTTGGACCCCAAAGAGGTCATCCGCGTCTGCCAGATTCTCGAGCCGACCTTCGGGGGCATCAATCTGGAAGACATCAAGGCGCCCGAGTGCTTCGAGATCGAGGAAGAGCTGAAGCGGACGATGAAAATTCCGGTCTTCCACGACGATCAGCACGGCACGGCCATCATCTCCGGCGCAGCGCTGGTCAATGCGCTTTACCTGGTGGGCAAGAAGATCGAGGATGTGAAGATCGTCTTTTCCGGCGCTGGCGCCAGCGCCATTTCCTGCGCCAACCACTACATCCGGCTGGGCGCGCGGCTGGAAAACATCCTGATGTGCGACACCAAGGGCGTGCTGTACGAAGGGCGCACGGAGGGCATGAACCAGTACAAGGCCAAGTTCGCCCGCAGGACCGAAGCACGCACTCTGGCAGATGCGATGAAGGGCGCCGATGTATTCATCGGCCTGTCAGCGGCCAACTGTGTGACGCCGGAGATGCTGCTGTCGATGGCCGAGCGCCCGGTTGTGTTCGCGCTGGCCAACCCGGATCCCGAGATCCCGTACGACGTGGCCAAGGCGACGCGCGACGACATCATCATGGCCACCGGGCGGAGCGATTTTCCCAACCAGGTGAACAATGTCCTGGGATTCCCGTTCATCTTCCGCGGTGCGCTCGACGTGCGCGCCACGGCCATCAATGACGAAATGAAGCTGGCGGCCACCCGCGCGCTGGCCGAGCTGGCCCGCATGGACGTGCCCGACAGCGTGCGCCGCGCCTACGGCGTGGAGACGATGGAATTCGGCCCGGAGTACATCATCCCGAAACCGTTTGATCCTCGCGTGCTGACGTATGTGGCGCCCGCGGTGGCCCGCGCCGCCATGGAGACGGGCGTGGCCCAGCGGCAGATCGACCTCCAAGCGTACCGCGACGAACTGGAGAAGCGCCTGGGAAAGAGCCAGGAGATCATGCGCATGATCGTCCACAAGGCGCAGCGCAACCCGCGGCGGGTGGTGTTCCCCGAAGGCACCCAGGACAAGATTCTCCGGGCGGTGCAGATCCTCACCGAGGAAGCCATCGCGCGGCCCGTCCTGATCGGCAACCGGGAGCGCATCCTGACGCGCGCCCGCCAGCTCCATCTGCATCTGGAGAACCAGGTTGACATCGTGGATCCGGAAACCGATCCCAGGTTCGATGCCTACGTGGGCGAGTACCTGCGGCTGCGGCAGCGCAAGGGCGTCACCCACACGGAAGCGCCTGTTCTGATGCGGAACCCGACGCGGTTCGCCGCCATGATGGTCCACGCGGGCGACGCCGACGCCCTGATCGCCGGTCTCACCCAGCATTACGCCGACACCATCCGCCCGGCGCTGGAAGTGATCCCCAAGAAAGCGGGCATCCAGAAGGTGGCGGGCATGTACATGATGATCACCGGCCGCGGCCAGCTCTACTTCATCGCCGATACGACGGTGAACATCGAGCCGTCGGCCGAGGACCTGGCCGAGATCGCCATCATGAGCGCCGACGTGGTGCGCAGCTTCGACATCGAGCCGCGCATCGCGATGCTCTCGTTCTCGACTTTCGGCAGCTCGCGCCACCCGCTGGCGGCGAAGGTCGCTCAAGCCACGGAACTGGTGCGCCAGCGGCGGCCGGACCTGGTCGTGGAAGGCGAGATGATGGCCGATGCCGCCGTCACGCCCGAGATGCTCGGCGACTATCCCTTCTGCCGTCTGACCGGACCGGCGAACGTATTGATCGCGCCAAGCCTCGAGGCGGGCAACATCGCCTACAAGCTGCTGTGGCGCATCGGAGGCTGCGAAGTGATCGGCCCGATCCTGATGGGCTTCGCGCGGCCCGTGCATGTGCTCCAGCGCGGCTGCGAAGTGACCGACATCGTCCACATGGCGGCGCTGGCGGTTGTGGAAGCGCAGGGGCTCGACGCCCAGCGGCCGGAACCGGCGCCGTTGGCGGCGCAGTAGGCTCCGTCCTGCATACTTGAGTCCGCGCCGCGCCCTGCCCCGCGGACGCCCGGGCGGGCTTACACGCGCACAGGCTGCGGCGCCGGGGAAGTGTATTCTGGGAACACAGTGGCGGACAGGATGGACGATTCGCGCCTGGATGCGAGCCGGCTGGAGAGCCTGCTCGAGTCGGCCAGAATCCTGGGTTCTTCGCTGGACCTGCATGAGCAGCTCAACCACCTGATGCGGACGTTGATGGGGCGCCTGCTCGTGACGCGCGCGCTGATCGCGTTGCGGGACGGCGACGGCTGGCGCGCCGCGGCGGTACGAGGCCTGCTCGACATCCGGGAGGGCGACTCCGTGACGCCCGAGCGGCTGGAGCGGGCTGGCTTGACGCTGCGGCTGCCAATCGGGGAGGGAGCGCGGGAGGCGGGCTTTGTGGCGGCGCCCCCGCCTCGGCGGCCAGGCTGGCCGGAAGACCACAGCGAAAGGGAGTTCCTGCAGGCGCTGTTGTCGCTGGCCTCGGCGACGATTGAGAACGCGCTGGCGCACGAGGAGATCATCGAGGCCAACCGCGAGCTGGCACAGAAGATCCACGAGCTGAACACGCTGGTGGACTTGGCGCGGGCGTTTTCGGCCAGTATCGATCCGGAAGAGATTGCGCGGCTGCTGATGCTGACCCTCAGCGGCCGGTGGACCGTGCGCCAGCATGCGCTGCTGGCATGGCCGCCGGGACAGGCGCCTCTGACACTGCTGCGGAACCTCAGCGCTGAGGAGGTCGAGCGGTGGAGGAAGACCATGCCGCAGGACGGCGAACCCGTGCGCGACGGAGCCTTCCTTCTGCTGCCGCTGCGCAGCGGGGAGACGACCATCGGCGTGGTGGCGCTCGGCCCGCCGGGTTCGGGCCGGGATTATTCGCCGGAGGACGTGGAGTTCTGCGGGGCGCTGGTGGCGCAGGCCTCGGTGGCGCTGGACAATGCGTGGCGCATCCAGGACACACTGTACCGGAGGCAGATGGAGCGCGAGCTGGAGCTGGCCTCGGCCATCCAGCAGGACCTCTTCCCGAAAGAGCTGCCACGGGTGGCGGGGCTGGAGCTGGCGGCGGCCAACCGGCAGGCGCGGCTGGTGGGCGGCGATTATTACGACGTACTGGGCACGGCGGAGGCCCCGCTTCTTTGCGTGGCCGATGTGGCGGGCAAGGGGCTGTCGGCGGCGCTGCTGATGGCGACGATCCAGGCGACGCTGAGGGCGCTGCTTACATTCCCCCTGGGATTGACGGAGCTGGCCACACGCGCCAACCGGCTGCTGTGCGGGTCGATGCCGGGCAACCGTTACGCCACGCTGTTTCTGGCCCGGTATGACGCCGCGACGGGCGAATGCGAGTACGTCAACGCGGCTCAATGCCAGGCGATCCTGCTGCGGACGGGAGGAGGACTGGAGCTGCTGGACGCCACGGGACTTCCGATCGGGATGTTTCCGGGTTTAGAGTATGAATCGCGGCGCCTGAAGCTGGCCCCCGGCGACGTGCTGGTGATTTACTCCGACGGCGTCACCGACGCGCAGGCGCCTTCGGAAGAGGAATTCGGTTTCGAGCGGCTCTGCCGCGCGGCCCGCGAGCTGGCGGGCGCCACGGCGGAACAGATATGCTCGGGGCTGCTCGAAGCCGTCAACCGCTTTGTGGAGGAGACGCCCCAGTACGATGACATCACGGTGATGGTCGCCCGCAGGGTGTCTGAGGCCGGATGAGCGATTTCGACGCATTACTCAAGCCGTTCGAACCGTTCCTGCAAAGGCGCTGGCGCCGGTGGTGGGGACTGCTGCTGGCAGGCGCGCCGCTCGCGCTGGCGCTGGGCTTCTGGGTGCACGAGCACCGCACGCGCGGGCCGGGATTCCGGATGATGATCGACCGCGGGCGCGCAGTAGACATCGCCCGGGAGACCGCGCGGGCTCACGGCGTGGAAACGGAGGCGTGGCAGGCGCACGTGCGGTTCGAGATCCGCTCGGCGGCGATGGCCTACTTCCGGAGCCACGACGTCGGACAGCAGCTCCGCGTAAGGCGGTTTCTGCCGGAGGCGGTGGCCCAGGTGCTGCTGATCCAGCCCGGCCACGGAATGTGGGTGCGGGCCGACGTGGGGCCGCGGGGATTCGTCACGGATTTCCGCGTCGGCGGCCGGGATGTGCGGGCGCCGGCGAGCCTGCCGCCGGAGGAGGTCTCGCGCGCGGCCGCGGAGAAGGAGATCCAGTCCTGGATTGGCGGGATGGCGGTCCGGTTCCTGAAGGAGCCGGAAATGAGCGTGGCCGCCGAGGGAGACGCCGCGGGCGCGCGGCGCTACACGTGGCGGCTGGAGCCGCGCAACGCGCCCGAAGTGGAGCTGGTGATGCGCGTCGATGTGCTGGGGGAACGGGTGATCGGGCGCAGCGTGGAGCCGGTGTTCGCGCCGGCATTCCTCGAGAGCCGGATCTCGAAGCCATCGGCCGCGGCGGACACTCTCGATGCAGTGCGGCTGCTGCTGATCGTGTTCCTGGTGGTGTACTCCTGTTACCGGTACGCGCGGCGCAGCATCGAGCACGAGGCGCCGCACGGCCGGGTGCTGCTGTTGACGGCGCTGTTCACCGCCGCCAGCCTCCTGCTGGCATTCGCCGATCCGGACCGGATGGGAACCCGGTTCGACGCGCAGCAATTCACCGGGGTGGCCACGGCGATGCGCTGGAGCGTGCTGGCGCTGACGGCGGCGCTGGTGGGCGCGGTGCTGGGCATCGCTTACGGAGCGGGAGAGAGCGAACTGCGGGAAGGATGGCCGGGCAAGATCACATCCCTCGATGCGGCGCTGACGGGGCGGCTGTTTTCCGCCAACATCGGCGTGTCGGTGGCGGCCGGGGCCGTGTGGGCGTCGTGGTGGTTCTGCGCCGTCGTGCTGGCGCGCGCCGCTCTGGATGCCGATCTGACGGAGCGCACGCTGGAGGCGATTGGATTCACGTTCGGCCGCTGGCCGATGGTGAAGCTGTATGCCGATACGCCGCTGCAGGCCGTGTCGCTGAGCGTATTCGTGCTGCTGGCGCCGTTGACGTTCCTCCGGCGCCATCTCAGGTCCGAGGGGGTGCGCGCAGTGTTGCTGGCTGCGGCGGCCCTGCTGCTGGCGCACCAGGGGCGGACGGCGGACTCGTTGACGGCGGCGGCGTGGGTTGAATCCGCGGCCGTGGCCGGGGCGCTGCTGCTGGCGTTCTTCACCTTCGATTACCTGGCGGCGGTGATGGCGGCGGCCGCGGTGAGCCTGCTGCTGCAAATCGCCGCGCTGATGGCCACGGCGCCTTACTGGCGAGAGCGTCTGGACGTGGTGGCGGTGCTGGCTGCTTTGCTGGCGCTGCCGCTGGCGGCCGCGGCGTGGCTGGGCCGGCGCTACCGCGATGAAGAGGTGCGGCCGGCGCACGCGGCGCGGCTGGCGGAACGGCTGACGATGGAGGCGGAGCTGGCCGCCGCGCGCGAAGCGCAGCGGATGCTGCTGCCGGCTGAGCTGCCGCAAGTGCCGGGCGTGGCGATCGCCGCCGTTTGCCGCGTGGCGCAGGAGGCCAGCGGAGATTTCTATGACTTCTTCCCCCGCGCCGACGGGCGGCTGTGCGCGGTGGTGGCGGGAGGAGGCAGCGGCGGCCTCGCATCGGCCATGACCATCGCCCTGGCGAAGGGTTTCCTGTTGCACGAGAACGCGGCGGGGGCTTCCACCGCGGATGCGATGCTTCGCCTGGAGAAGGAACTGGGCGGCGTGCTTCGGCGCGGCAGCGGCCAGATCAGCCTGGCCATGGCGGTGCTCGACCCGCGCACGGGCAATCTGGAACTGGCGCGGACGGGCTCGTGGCCGAGGGTGTTTCTGCGCAGAAAGCATCAGATCGCCTTCGAGCCGGCGCTGCCGGTGTGGTCCGCCGGCTTTTCAGTGGATCTGTACCGGACGCGGCTGGAGCGCGGCGACGCGCTGCTGGTCTGCACGAAGGGACTGTACGCGCTTGGAGGCGGGCAGGAGACGAATACGCCGGGGGAGATCCTGGACGCATTGCCCTCCGATGAGCTGCCTCCGTTGCAGCCGTGGCTGGAGAAAGCCCTGGCCGTGCTGCGGGAGCGCGCCGGAGTCCGGAAGCTCGACAGCGACCTGACGGCGGTGCTCATGTGCCTGTGCGGGGAGGCGGCGGAGCAGGAGGAGGCGGCATGAAGCGGGCCATCGCCGCGGCGTGCGCGGCCGCCGGCTTCGTCTCGTTGTGGATGCTGATGCCGCGCTTCGACGCTGCGCTGGGCGGCGTCCGCCCGGCGCTGGGGAGGGACGAAGCCATCGCCCGGGCGGCGGCGTGGGCGCGCGCGCACGGCGTGGAGATCAGCGGCTGGCGGTTCGCCACGGAGGCGGAGGTGGATCCGCTGCTGGCGCGCATCCGGCGGCGGCAGCCTGAAAGCGCGGTGGCGCAGTTGTTCACGCCGGTGCGGCTCCGCGTGCTGGCCTTCAACCAGCAGGGAGACGCGGTGCTGGTGACACTGACGGCCGACGGCCGGCCGCTGTCGTTTCTCGACCGCCGCCAGACCCTCGCCGGCGAGGCGGCCGCCGATGCCGCCGAGCAGGAGATGTCGCGGCTGGCGGGCGCAGACGCAGAGCGGTTTACGCGCACGGCAGACAATGTGCGCACGCTGGAAGGAAGCCGGAGCGCCTGGGAGTGGATGGATCCAAACCTGAAGGGTGTGCTGGCCCGCGTGGTGGTGGTGACGCGCAACGGCCGCGTGGTGAACAGCAGTTACGAATTCTCGGCCTCGCTCGAGGCTGCGGGCGAGCCGCCGCCGGCTCCGCCGAAGCTCCAGGCGGCGCTGACGGTGCTGACGCTGGCCTCGGTGGCAGGCATCGCCGTGTTGATCCTCTGGACGCTGTTTGTCACTTTGCAGAGGCGCGCGGATCCGTTCGGGTTCGCGGTGCGGTTCCTGTGGATCCCCGCCGCGGGGATCGCCGTGGCGTTCCTGTCCGGCAATTATCAAAACGATGCGCTGTTGCGCTCGTTCGAAGACGGGTTGACGGGCGACAGCCGGCTGATCTTCGGCATCACGCTCGCGTTGCTGATGCTGCTGGGGCTGTTCCTGATTCTGGCGGCCGCCTACGCCGCCGTGCCGCGGGCGCAGATGCGGCTGTGGGCGCCGGCGGTGCTGCTGGTTCGCGGGTGGTGGAAGAACCGGCAGGCGGCCGAACAGATCTGGACGGGCATGGCGGCGGGCGTGTTGCTGGGATCGGCGCCGTATTGGGTGGCTCAATGGACCGGACAGCCGCGGGTGCGGTTCCTGGAAGGGCTGAACCTGATCATGGCGCCCTGGCCGGCGATGGAGTCTTTCGCCGGGCTGGTGTCGGCCTGGGAGTTGTACCTGGTGGCGCTGTTCCTGTATCCCTGGCTGGCGGGGCGCGTGCGCAAGCCGTGGATGGCCGCGGGAGCGGCAGTGGCGGCGGGCACGCTGGTGGCCACGCTGCCGAGAACGGCTTTCCCGCCAGGCCACGCGGCCAACTACCTGGCGGCGGCTCTGCTGACGGGGGGTTATCTGCTGGTGTACCGCTATGGCGGGATGCTGGGCGCATGGATGGCGCCCCTGGGCATGCATGCCGCCGTGCAGGGCGTGCGCCTGGCGCAGATGCCGGCCCCTTCGCTGGAGGCGGCGGGATGGCAGACGCTGGCGTTGACATTCGGCATTGCGGTCGCGGCGCTGGGGGCTTCTTTCCTGCTGCCGGAGGCGGACACGCGGCCGGTGGAGGCGGAGATGAGCGAGGCGGCGGCCGCGCTGCCTCGGTCGCAGCGCGAGAGGCTGCGCGCGGAGTTCGATGTCGCCCGCAGGGCGCAGCAGGAGCTGCTTCCGGCCGGCGCGCCGCAGATCGCCGGTTTTGAAGTGGCCGCCGCCTGCTACCCGGCAGGCGAGGTTGGCGGCGACCTGTACGACTACTTGCCCAGCCCGCACGGCCGGTGGATGTTGTGCGTTGCCGACGTGTCCGGCAAGGGGCTGGGAGCGGCGCTGCACATGACGCTGCTCAAAGGCATGCTGGCGTCGGCCGCGCACCACGCTCCGGCGCCGGCGGCGCTGGCTTCCCGGCTGAATCAGGCAGTGGCGGAGACGGGCCGCGGGAGGATGTTCATCACCCTGTCGCTCGTTGTGCTGGATCCCGCCGCACGCCGCGCCGAGCACCTCCGCGCCGGACACAACCCGCCGCTCGTCTGGCGGGCGGAGACAGGCGAGTGCGAGTGGCGCAAGCCGCGCGGCATCGGCCTGGGGCTGACGGCAGGACCGGCATTCGAGGCGAACCTGGAGACGGAGACGATCGAGTTCGCGCCGGGCGACGTGATGGTGCTCTATTCGGACGGGGTGACGGAAGACATGAATCCGGAGGGCGAGCTGTTCGGCGAGCAGCGGCTGGCCGAACTTGTGCGGCGGCACGCCCGCGAGGGGCCGCGGCGGCTTGCGGGTGCGATCATGGAGGAAGCCCGCGCTTTCCGGAGGGAGGCCGAACTGCACGACGACTGGACGCTGCTGGCGGTGCAGTGCACCGGCGGCAGGGCGCCGGAAGAAAACGGACAGAAGGAGACGGGAGACAGGGGTTGAGGGAGCCGTGACACGGAGCTTTTTCATCGAAACAAAAGACCGGGGAAATGTTCGAATCCTGGCGCTGAAGGGCTTTCTGGACGCGCACACGGCGCCGCGGTTCGAAGCCGCCGTCGAGGAAGAACTGCGCGGGGGCCGCAGCCGCCTGGTGATGGATTGCAGCGGGCTGGACTACATCTCGTCGGCGGGGCTCGGCGTGTTCATGACGTTCGTCGACGAAGCGCGGAGCAAGGGAGGCGACATCAAGCTGGCTTCGATCCAGCCGAAGGTGTACCAGATCTTCGACGTGCTGGGCTTTCCCGCCCTGTTCGACATCCAGCCGACGGTGGAGGAAGCCGTGGCGCGGTTCGGGTCCGCCGCGGGCGAGGGATAGGCGATGGCGAGCTTCGAGCGCACATTCTGCCTTCAGGTGCCGTCGTCGACGGAAAACCTGGCGCTCGTCCGGGAGTTTGTGTCGGCGGTCGGCGAGCAGGCGGGCTTTGACGAGAACGAGACGCTGAAGCTCGCGCTGGCGGTGGACGAAGCCTGCACGAACGTGATCGAACACGCCTACCAGAACGAGGAGACGCACGAAGTGACCGTGCGCGTGACGGTGGACGAAGAGTCGATCGCGTTTGAAGTGATCGACCGCGGGCGCGGCTTCGATCCGACGCAGGAACCGGCTCTGCCGGTGGAGGAGCTGATCCGCAGGCGCCGCAGCGGAGGGCTGGGACTGCGGCTGATCCGCACCATCATGGACGAAGTGCAGTACCGCATGGTGCCGGGCCAGAAGAACGAACTGCGGATGGTGAAGAAGAGGCGCCCCGCGGGAGGGGTCAAGCCAGAACCTGGCGCACCTCGCTGAGGATCTCCTCCGCGGTCTTCCCTGCCCCGCGGACGATGGCGGCGGGCGCGGGACCGTCAGGCGCCCAGCGGGCGACGGCGCGTTCGCACGCATAGCCGCGGAAGACGCACACCTGCGGCACGCCCGCCGCGGCGGCCGCATGCTGGCCGGCGGAATCGTAGCCGGCGTAGAAATCCGAAGCGGCGATCATGGCGGCGAACGAGGCGAAGGAGCCCTCGTGGACGCCGATGCGCGCGCCACGCGCCTGCGCCCTTTCGGCGGCGCGGCGGACGCGGGTTTCCTCTTCGGTGCCGGGCGCGCCGGCGTCCACCATCACAAGGCCCCTGCGCGCCGACAGCAGCACGAGCAACTCCTCTTCGAAGGGGTCCTCGACACGCTTGGCGGGATTCTCTCCCACGCCCAGGCTGACCGCCGCCACAGGCTGCGAACCGAACTCGCAGACGAAGCGCGGATGCATCCACGGCAGCGCCTCCTCGACGCCGAGCACGCGCCGCGCCCAGTCCTGCGCGAGCGTGGTGAGCGAGGCGTCTGAATCGCCCCCGTAGCCGCGGGACTCGAAGAGGAAATGGCGTTCGGCGGCGCACACGGGGAGCAGGCCGAGCTGGGTGAGGCGGGAGTCCGGATCGAGCACGAGCGAATCCGGCGCATCGAGCGTTTCCCGCAGCCCCTGCCAGGCGGCGAGCCGTTCCGCGAGCCCGCCCTGGCGCGGATAGGACAAGGGCAGGTGGCGGATGCGCGGGGCGCGCTCAAACAATTCCCAGCTTTTTTGCGGACCCGCGAAGACGATCTCCGCACGCGGAAAGCGCTGCCGCGCGGCGTCGAGCAGCACCGACGTGACGGCGATGTCCGCGCCCAGGGTGACGCGCGAGAGCACAAAGACGCGCCGGGGTTCGAACTCCACGGCGCGCACACGGCGGACTTGTTCGTAACGGGCGAGCAGCTCCCCGGCGTGCAACTCCGGCATCGCGCGCGCGATCACGCGGCTGAACAGCGCCGCATAGCTCTGGCAGAGGCGGGGCTCGAACAGATCGGCGAGCGGCTCGACGAGTTCCGCGAACAGCGCGCGGGCGGCTTCGCTGGCGGCGCTTTCCTGCGGATCCAGAGCGGCGGAGACCAGGGCGTCCAGCGCCTCCTCCGGCCAGGGTTCGCCAGCGAGGCAGGCGCGGAGCAGCTCCGCGGCCAGTTCACTCGGCGAAGTACTTGCCAACGATCAACTCCAGCTTCTTCAGCGTCCCGGCGGGCACGGCTTTCCTGTCCGTGATGAGCGCGTGCTCGAGGGCGCGGCTGCACAGGCAGTTCCTCGGCGCGCTGGTGTCGAGCAGACGCACGGCGGCGCGGACGACTTTGGCGGCGTTTTCGGCGTTGTGGGTGAGATTGCGGATGATGTCGGCCACGGTGACGGCGTCGTGCTCGGGGTGCCAGCAGTCGTAATCGGTCACCATGGCGACGGTGGCGTAGCAGATCTCGGCCTCGCGCGCGAGCTTGGCCTCCTGAAGATTGGTCATGCCGATGACGTCCATGCCCCAACTGCGGTAGAGGTTCGACTCGGCCTTGGTGGAGAAGGCGGGGCCTTCCATGCAGAGGTATGTGCCGCCGAGTTTGGAGGGGACCCCGGCGTCGTGGCAGGCTTCGTGGAGCAGCTTCATCAGCGCGGGGCAGACGGGATCGGCGAAAGAGATGTGGGCCACGAGGCCATCGCCGAAGAAGGTGGAGACGCGGCCGCGGGTGCGGTCGACGAACTGATCGGGGATGACGAAGTCGAGCGGCTTGTGCTCTTCCTTGAGGCTGCCGACGGCGGAGAGGGAGATGATCCGCTCGACGCCGAGCTGTTTGAAGCCGTAAATGTTGGCGCGGAAGTTCAGCTCCGACGGGCTGATGCGGTGGCCGCGCGCGTGGCGCGCCAGAAACGCCACCTGCCTGCCTTCGAGCTCGCCGACGATGTAGGCGTCCGAAGGATCGCCGAATGGCGTCTCGAGTTTCACTTCCTGCTGGGCGGCGAAGCCGGGCATC
Organism: Acidobacteriota bacterium; assembly: GCA_049325215.1. Taxonomy (GTDB): domain Bacteria; phylum Acidobacteriota; class Terriglobia; order Bryobacterales; family Bryobacteraceae; genus JANWVO01. The sequence goes on along the minus strand of JBMOMB010000041.1, from coordinate 18,401 downwards.
GAATACAGGCCGCTGCCGCCGATCACGCCGATGCGGGCACTGGTTTGGCTCATACGTTCTTGATGATCGTACAGGCGCGGCGCGCTGCGCCAGAGGGGCTCAGGCCAACTCTTCGCGCTGCGCGTCCCAGACGACGCTGCGGCCCTGGCGGTAGCTCTCCACGGCCATGCGGCAGGCGATGGAGACGCGGAAGCCGAGCTCGAAGGGACAGGCGGTTTCACCGCCCTGGCGGATGGAGCGGATGAAGTCCTCCATCAACGCGTGCTGCGGCGCGCGGCTTGTGCCGAGCCGCTCCTGGCGGTCCTTCACGTTCACGCGCTGCGGCGTGTAGCGGATCTGGCTGGCCTTTTGAATCGTGCCGTCCGTGCCCAGCACGTCTTCGCCGGAGCCGAGCCGGTCGTTGCCGAAGCCGGAGTTCCAACTGATGAGCATCTCTTCGGGCTGCTCGAGGGTGACGCACATGGTGTCGGGCACCTCGCGGCCGTCCTTCCAGAGGTAGATGCCGCCGGTCATGGTGGCGCGCCGGGGGATGGAGAGCCGGAGCGCCTTGTACCAGAAGGCGATCTGGTGACACATGTTTTCGTAAACGTTGCCGCCGGAGTAGTCCCAGAAGAAACGCCAGTTGATGTAACGGTTCGCGTCGAAGGGCCGCTCGGGAGCCTCGCCGAGAAACGCCTTCCAGACGATGTTTTCCGGCGTCATGTCGGGGTAGACAGGGCGCGCCCACTGGGGCCGGCCATGCGGCGTGTTGCGGTACATCGTCATGTGGATGGCGGTGATCTTGCCCATCGGCTCTTCGGCGAGGAAGCGCAGCGCGTCGGCCATCATGCCGGAGGCGCAGGACTGGTGGCCGACCTGGACCACGCGGCCCTGAGCGCGGCGGTAGGCGTCGCGCATCTTCTTCGCGTGCCCGACGGTGAAGGCCATCGTCTTCTCGATGTAGACGTGCTTGCCCGCCTCCAGCGCGGCGATGAAGTGCTCGCAGTGCAGATGCTGCGGCGTGGCGATGAGAACGGCGTCGACTGTGCGGTCTTCGAGAAGCGAGCGGTAATCGGCGAACGTCCTGGCCTGCGGAGCGATGGCTTTCGCTTCTTCCAGCCGGCGCGTGTAGACGTCGGCGGCGGCCACGATGTCGACGTTTTCGCAGGCGAGCGCGTGCCGCATCAGCTCCTGGCCGCGTGAGCCGGGGCCAATGATGCCGATGCGGATGCGGTCGTTCGCGCCAAGAACGGAAGCGGGCGCGGCCAGGCTGGTGGCGAGGCCGGAGGCCACGGTGGAGAGAAAGTTCCGCCGGGATGCCATGCAGGCATCATAGCGAACCATGCGGGGCCGCACATTCATCTGGCAGAATGAGGGATGCCGCGTGGGACGATATGCGCGCCATAAGACCAGCAAACGAGAAAGAACTGGCCGGGGCGCTGCGCGCCGCCGCGGAGGCGGGCGAACGCGTCGAGGTGCGCGGGGCTGGGTCGAAGCGGCGGATGGGCGGCCCGGTGGCGGCTGCGGATGTCCTGATCGAGACGGGCGGGATGGCGGGCGTGCGGCAATACGACCCGCGCGACCTGACCGTGAGCGTCGAAGCGGGGATGAAGTGGCGGGAGTTTTGCTCGCTGCTGGCCGAACACCGGCAGATGGCCCCGCTCGACCCGCCGTGCGCCGAAACGGGCACCGTGGGCGGCGTGGTGGCGGCGAACCTGAGCGGACCGCGGCGGCGGTTGTACGGGGCGGCGCGCGACTTGGTGATCGGCATGCGCTACGCCACCGTGGAGGGCACGGTGGCGCAAACGGGCGGGATGGTGGTGAAAAACGTGGCCGGGCTCGACATCCACAAGGCGCTGGTGGGGAGCTTCGGAACGCTGGCTGTGATCACGGTGGTGAACTTCAAGCTGGCGCCTCAGCCGGAGAAGACGCGCAGCTATGCGCTGGTCTTCGACTCCGCGGCTGAGCTTGCGGCGCGGCGCGACGCCGTGCTGAGCGGTCCGTTGCAGCCGGCGGCTCTCGATGCGCTGAACCCGGCGGCGGCGCGGCTCGCCGGGCTGGACGGCTTCTGCCTGCTGGCGCGAGCCGGCGGACCGGAGGCGCTGCTCGAGCGCTATGACCGCGAACTGGAGGGCGCGCGGCGCTATGAGGGCGAGCCGGAGACGGCGCTGTGGCGGGCGGTGGAAGAGTTCGCGCCCTCGCAACGGTTCGTGGTGCGCGCCGGGCACCGGTTGTCGGATCTTCGCGCCGTGCTGGAGTCGGCGCCGTGCGCGTGCGTGAGCCGCGCGGGCACGGGCGTCTCGTGGCTCGGATTCGATAGCGCGGGCGAGGCGGAACACTGGATGAGCGATCCCGCGCACGCGGCGTGGAGCCGCCTGCTGGAGTGGTCGGACGGGCCGGCTGGAGTCTACTGGCCCGACCCGGGACCGGAACTGGCGTGGATGCGGAAGCTCAAGAGCGCATTCGACCCCTCGGGGATTCTGAATCCCGGGAGGCTCTATGGCCGCATCTGAGACGCCTGTGTTCCCGCCGGTCCTGCCGGACCGCCATCCCGACGCGCCGAAGGGCGCCGACCTGGACAAGTGCGTCCACTGCGGACTGTGCCTCAACGCCTGTCCCACCTACCGGGAACTGGGACTGGAGATGGATTCGCCGCGCGGCCGCATCTATCAGATGGTGCAGGTGGCGACGGGGCTGGCGGAGATCACGCCGTCCTATGTGGAGCATCTCGATCTCTGCCTGGCCTGCCGCGGCTGCGAGAGCGCGTGCCCGTCAGGCGTGCCGTACGGGCGGCTGATCGAGGCGGCGCGGGCCGAAATCGAGGCTCGCACGGAGAGGCCGTGGCATGTGAAGATGCTGCGGCGCTTCTTCTTCGAGCGGCTGCTGGTGTCGCGGGGCTGGCTCAAGACAGCGGGAGCGCTGCTGTATCTGTACCAGGCCTCCGGCTTGCAGGAGCTGGCCCGTGGCAGCGGGCTGCTGAAGCTGGCGGGCAGGCTGGGGCGCATCGAAAAACTGGCGCCGCAAGCGGAAGTGCCGTTCTTTTTCTCGCAAATCGGCAAGGTTTTTCCGGCGAAAGGCGAAAAAAGAAAGCGCGTGGCCTTTCTGGCCGGCTGCCTGGCGAACGTGACATCGGCCCGGCTGAACGAAGCCACCATCCGCGTGCTCCAGGAAAACGGCTGCGAGGTGGCCGTGCCGGAAGAGCAGACCTGCTGCGGCGCGCTGCACGTGCACTCCGGGCTGAAAGAGAAGGCGCGGGAGCTGGCGCGGCGCAACATCCAGGCGTTCCTGGCGGAAGAATTCGACGCGGTGATCACCAACGCCGCCGGGTGCGGTTCAACACTGAAAGAATACCACGAGCTGCTGGAAAACGACCCTGAGTTTCTGGAAAAGTCGCATCTATTTGTTTCGAAAGTCAGGGACATTACAGAGTTTCTGGACGAAATCGGCATCCGGCCACCGGAAACTCCGATGCCCGTCACGGTGACGTACCAGGACTCCTGCCACCTGGCGCACGGCCAGAAGATCCGGCAGGCGCCGCGGAACCTGATCGCGGCGGTCCCCGGCGCCGAGTACCGCGAGCTGCCGCAGGCGGATCTCTGCTGCGGCAGCGCAGGCGTCTACAACATCGTGCACGACGAACTGGCGGCGTCGATTCTGGAGAAGAAGATGGCGCTGGTGAACGCCACAGGCGCTTCGGTGGTCACGACGGCCAACGTGGGCTGCGCGATCCAGCTCAAAGCGGGCGTGGCGCAGCACGGGAAGGGTCAGCGGGTGCTGCACGTGGTGGAACTGCTGGATGAAGCTTACCGGCGGCGCGGCGCGCGGCCGCCCGCTGCTCCACCGCCGCTTTCGTCTTGACGAGCGTGCCTGAGAGAGCCTCGCGGGGGAGGCTCGTGACCATTGGCTTGATGATCCAGCCGAGACCGGCGGGCACGTCGCGGGTCAGGGAAATGGCGCGGCATTCCATCAGCAGGCCGCCGCCGCGCTCCTCCAGGTGCCAGTAAGAATTCAGCCGCCAAAGAAAGCCCCAGCCCGTGTCCGGCGGCTTGACCTTTTCCGTAGGCTTGCCCGCGTCCTCGACTTCGGCCACGCGGATGCTCCGCGACCACATCTGCGCCCGTCCCGGCGCCGGGAAATGGTCCTCGACATCGTACTCGGTCTCAAGCACGACTGTAATGATCTTTTTCTTGATCACGCGGAACAGGACGCGGCGGCGGTCTCCGCCGCCCGAAACCAGGCGCGCCTCCAGGATGTCGCCGCTGTAAATCTCCGGATAGCGGGGCACGTCGCGGAGAACGGCGATGCCGTCTTCCACTCTTGCTCCGGGCACGAACACCGCGCCCAGCCAGTCATGGATCAGCGCGTGAGGGACCTCCCGGGGGTTCTCCGGCAGCCACGAGGCGATGGCAGGCTCCAGCGGCGCGCCGAGACGCGGTGCAGCCCCCGGGCGCGCCCGTTCCTGCATCTCGCGGTCCGCGCGCGCCATGTATTTCGTGAACGCTTCGAGCGAGCTCGGATGAAGAGTGGCCGAATCGAGCGGGGACTGCAACAGGCAGAGCAACAACCATCTCATGAGCGGCGCTCCCGGCGGGCGGGGAATCGGGGGCCGGCGGCAGGTCCGGCCAGGCCCACTTCTCCTGTGTAGCACATGGGCCGGCTCCCCCTTCCCTCGCGGCTCGTTTCGGGGTAATTTATTGGCGGAAGGTTGGAGAGGAGGTGATCATGGCAAGCCCGACCATGGCGGCTCCGCAACTCGAGCCGGAAGAGTGGGAGCTGCTGGCCCATCTGCTCGAATGCAAGCAGCGGGAACTGCTCGCTGAAATCCGCCACACCACCAAGCGCGCATTCCGTGATGCCCTCCGCGAGCGCCTGAACCAGGTGGAGGAACTTCTCGGCAAGATCCCGCGGAGTTCAGCCGCCATAGAATCGTAACGGCAGGAGGTGGAAGTATGGACAAGAGGTCTCATCCGCATGTGATCCGAACATGGGCGGTGGAGCGTATCCGCACGCACGCCCGGCCGGCCGCAGCCGTAAAGCCGGCGCCGGCCGGACCAAAGGCGCCCGGGAACAAGCCGGCGCCTGGCAGGAGGAAGTCATGAAGACACTCGACAGACTGATTTCATTCCTGGAAATGAAAGGCGTGGCATACAAGCATGACCGCCACCCCCTCAGTTACACCGCGCGGGAGACGGCGCAAGCCGAGCATGTCTCGCCGCGGGTCTTTGCCAAGGTGGTGGTTCTGCATTCAGAGGACGGCTACGCCATGGCTGTGCTGCCGGCGGACCGCATCGTCGATCTGGACGAGCTGCGGGCGGCGTTCGGCAGCCGGCATATGCGCCTGGCCACGGAACGGGAATTGGAAGAGCTCTTCCCGGAGTGCGAGCTCGGGGCGATGCCTCCGTTCGGCAACGGGACGCTGTTCGACATTCCAACGTGGGTGGACGGGCTGCTGCTGGCCGAAGAGACCATCTGCTTCAACGCCGGCACGCACCGCGACGTGATCCAGATGGCCACGGAGGACTGGGAGCAACTGGTGAAGCCGTCGGTGCTGGCTTTCGCCCACGCGGCCGGATGAGATACCGGAGGAGATGAAACAGGGCGGGTCCCGCGGGGACCCGCCCTGGAGGCGATGAAGACGGCGGCAGCCTATTCGGCGTCGCCGAAGGTGTCGTCGAGGTTAAGATCGCTGCCTTCAGAGCCCGCCAGGTAGTTGCCGCGGGTCTCTTCGTCGTACAGGTTGAGCGGTTCGGAAAGGAGCGTGTCCTCAGCCTGGACCGGTTCCTCGACGAAACCTTCGCCGGCGATCTTGGTGCGGCGGTAGTACTCGAGGCCGGTTCCGGCCGGGATGAGCCTGCCCATGATGACGTTCTCCTTCAGGCCGCGCAAGTAATCGACCTTGCCGTTGATGGCGGCTTCGGTGAGCACGCGCGTGGTCTCCTGGAAGGACGCGGCGGAGATGAAGCTATCGGTGGATAGCGACGCCTTGGTGATGCCGAGCAGGACGGGGGTGCCGACGGCGGGACGGCCGCCAGCCTGGCGGACGCGGTCGTTCTCCTCGCGGAACTTGAACTTGTCGACGACCTCCTCGGGCAGGAAGTCGGTGTCGCCGATATCCTCGATCTTCACCCAGCGAAGCATCTGGCGGACGATGACCTCCAGGTGCTTGTCGTTGATGTTGACGCCCTGGAGGCGGTAGACCTCCTGGATCTCGTCGACAAGATACTTCTGGACTTCCTTCTCGCCGAGGACGCGGAGGATGTCGTGCGGGTTGCGGGGCCCGTCCATGAGGGGATCGCCTGCCTTGACGCGCTCGCCGTCCTGCACGGCGATGTGGACGCCGCGCGGAATGAGGTACTCGCGTTCCGAGCCGTCGTCGCCGACGACGGAGACACGGCGGAAGCCCTTGACCACGTCGCCGATGCGGACGACGCCGTTGATCTCGCTCATCACGGCCGCCTCATGCGGCTTGCGGGCCTCGAACAGCTCGACGACGCGCGGCAGGCCGCCGGTGATGTCCTTGGTCTTGGTGGTGGCGCGGGGCATCTTGGCGAGCACGTCGCCGGCATGAACGAAGCCGCCGTCGCGCACCAGCAGGTGGGCGCTGGTGGGCAGCAGGTAGCGCTTCTCGTCATGCTTGGTGCCGCCTTCGGGACGGACGATGATGGCGGGCAGGCGCTTCTCGTCCTGCGAGTCGATGATGACCCACTGTGACAGGCCGGTGACCTCGTCGACCTGCTCATGGTAGGTGAGGTTCTCGATGATGTCCTTGAAGTGGACGACGCCGCTGATCTCGGTGAGGATGGAGAAGGCAAACGGATCCCACTCGAGCAGGACTTGCGAGGCCTTGACCCGGGCGCCGTCTTCGACGGCGATCTTGGCCCCGTAAACCACCTGGTAGCGCTCGCGCTCGCGGCCCTTGTCGTCGACCACGGCGAGCAGGCCGGTGCGGTTCATGGCGATGATCTCGCCCTGGGCGTTGCGGACGGTATTGATGCCGATGTAGCGGGCGAAGCCGTCGTAACGGGCTTCCTGCTTGTTCTGTTCGACACCGGCAGCCGCGGCGCCGCCGATGTGGAAGGTGCGCATGGTGAGCTGCGTGCCGGGCTCGCCGATGGACTGCGCGGAGATGATGCCCACCGCTTCGCCGCGCTCCACCAGGCGTCCGGTGGCGAGGTTGCGGCCGTAGCAGAGCTGGCAGACGCCGCGCCGGGACTCGCAGGTGAGCACGGAGCGGATCTTGACGCGGTCTTTGCCGGTGTCTTCGATCGCCTGCGCGATGTCCTCGGTGATCTCCTGATTGGCGCGGACGAGGACATTGCCCTCGTAGTCGATGACGTCTTCGAGCGCAACGCGGCCGACGATGCGGTCGCGGAGATGCTCGATGATTTCGCCGGACTCGATGATCGGCTCGACGAAGATGCCCTCGGTGGTGCCGCAATCATACTCGCTGACGATGACATCCTGGGCGACGTCGCACAGGCGGCGGGTGAGGTAGCCGGAGTCGGCCGTCTTCAGGGCGGTGTCGGCGAGGCCTTTGCGGGCGCCGTGCGTGGAGATGAAGTACTGCAGCACGTTCAGGCCTTCGCGGAAATTGGCCGTGATGGGGGTTTCGATGATCTCGCCGTTGGGCTTGGCCATCAGGCCGCGCATCCCGCTGAGCTGGCGGATCTGCTGGCGCGAGCCGCGGGCGCCCGAGTCGGCCATGATGTAAATGGGGTTGAGGCGGCCGGCGCGGTCGTCCTGTTCCATGGCGCGGAACATTTCGGCCGAGACTTCGTCGGTGACCTTGTTCCAGATTTCGATGATCTTGTTGTAGCGCTCGCCCTGGGTGATGGCGCCTTCCTGGTACTGGTTCTGGACTTCGAGCACCTGGCGTTCGGCCTCGCGGACCAGGCGCGGCTTGGACTCCGGCACCACCATGTCGTCGATGCCGATGGAGACGCCCGCCTTGGTGGCGGCGGAGAAGCCGAGGTCCTTGATGTCGTCGAGCAGCTTGACGGTGGCCTGGAGGCCGAGCTTGAGGTAGCAGTACTGGACGAGCTGCGTGAGGCCCTTCTTCTTGAGCAGCCCGTTGATGAAGGGCATCTCGGGCGGCAGGATGTCGTTCAGCAGCACGCGGCCGACCGTGGTTTCCATGTCGGTCTTGACGTATTCGATGGGCTCGATGTGGAGCAGGTCCTGCGGGTCGCGCGCGGTGGACAGGTCGAGGACGCGGCCGCTGTAACGGAGCGTGATGGGCGTCTGCGTTTCGACCTCGCCCATCTCGTGGGCGATGAGCACGTCTTCGACGGAAGCGAACTTCTTGCCCTCGCCCTTGGTGCCGAGACGCGCCTTGGTGAGGTAGTACAGCCCGAGCACCATGTCCTGCGTCGGCACGGCGATGGGCGCGCCGTGAGCGGGCGACAGGATGTTGTTGGAGCTGAGCATGAGCACATGGGCTTCGATTTGCGCCTCGGGCGACAGCGGGATGTGCACGGCCATCTGGTCGCCGTCGAAGTCGGCGTTGAAGGCCGTGCAGACGAGCGGGTGGATCTTGATCGCCTTGCCGTCGACCAGAACGGGCTCGAAGGCCTGGATGCCGAGCCGGTGCAGCGTGGGCGCGCGGTTGAGCAGGATGGGATGGTCCTTGACCACCTCTTCGAGGATGTCCCAGACCACCGGGTCCTGCTGCTCGACGAGCTCCTTGGCCTGCTTGATGGTGGTGGAGTGGCCGCGCTGTTCGAGCCGGTGATAGATGAACGGCTTGAACAGCTCGAGGGCCATCTTCTTGGGCAGCCCGGCCTGATGCAGCTTGAGCTCGGGGCCGACGACGATGACCGAACGGCCGGAGTAATCGACGCGCTTGCCGAGCAGGTTCTGGCGGAAGCGGCCCTGCTTGCCCTTCAGCGCGTCGGAGAGGGACTTGAGCGGCCGGTTGTTGGCGCCGCGCAGCACGCGCCCGCGGCGGCCGTTGTCGAACAGGGCGTCGACGGCCTCCTGGAGCATGCGCTTCTCGTTGCGGACGATGACGTCGGGCGCATGCAGCTCGATGAGCTTCTTGAGGCGGTTGTTGCGGTTGATGACGCGGCGGTAAAGGTCGTTGAGATCGCTGGTGGCGAAGCGGCCGCCGTCCAGCGGCACGAGCGGGCGCAACTCCGGCGGGATGACGGGCAGCACGCTGAGGATCATCCACTCGGGCTTGTTGCCGGAGCGGAGGAAACTCTCGACGACGCGGAGCCGCTTGGCGTACTTGACCTTTTTCTGCTGGCTCTGCTCGGTCTTCATCTTCTCGCGGATTTCGACCGAGAGGGCCTCGATGTCGAGCTTGCGGAGCAACTCGCGGATGCCCTCGGCGCCCATCATGGCGACGAACTTGCCGGGGTATTCGGCTTCCAGTTGCCGCTTGCGCTCGTCGGTGATGACCTCGCCCTTCATCAGCCCCGGGACTTCGCCGGGATCGACGACGGCGTAGGCCTCGAAGTAGAGCACGCGCTCCAGGTCGCGCAGCGTGATATCGAGCAGGTAGCCGATGCGGGAGGGCAGGCCCTTGAAGAACCAGACGTGCGAGCAGGGGCTGGCCAGTTCGATGTGGCCCATGCGCTCGCGGCGCACGCGCGAGAGGGTGACCTCGACGCCGCACTTGTCGCAGATGACCCCGCGGTGCTTCATGCGCTTGTACTTGCCGCAGAGGCACTCCCAGTCGGCGATGGGCCCGAAAATGCGGGCGCAGAACAGACCGTCGCGCTCCGGCTTGAACGTGCGGTAGTTGATGGTCTCCGGCTTGGTCACCTCGCCGTGGGACCAACTGCGGATCTTCTCCGGCGAGGCCAGGCTGATGCGGATGCAGTCGAAGTCCGCGATCAGGCTCGACCGATCGTATGGGGATGATCTGTACATATTCGCCTCCTGTCCTTTCCGGATTTAGTCCGCAGCGAGGGCCGTTTCGAACGGCTCCCGGCTGCGCTTGATCAGTTCCACGTCGAGGCACAGGGCCTGCAATTCGCGGATGAGCACGTTGAAGGACTCGGGCACGCCGGGCTCGGCCGCGGCCTCGCCCTTGACGATCGCCTCGTACATCTTGGCGCGCCCGAAGACGTCGTCGGACTTGGCGGTGAGCAGCTCCTGGAGCACGTAGGCCGCGCCGTAGGCTTCCAGGGCCCACACCTCCATTTCGCCGAAGCGCTGGCCGCCGAACTGCGCCTTGCCGCCGAGGGGCTGCTGGGTGATGAGCGAGTAAGGCCCGATGGAACGGGCGTGGATCTTGTCGTCAACCAGGTGGCTGAGCTTGAGCATGTAGATGATGCCGACGGTGACGGGCTGTTCGAAGGGGAGCCCTGTCATGCCGTCATAAAGCGTCACCTTGCCCGAAGTGGGGATGCCCGCTTCGGCGAGCTCCTTCTTGATGTCCTCTTCGCTGGCGCCGTCGAAGACGGGCGTGGAGTAACGCCTGCCGAGCTTCAGGCCGGCCCAGCCCAGGTGGGTTTCCAGGATCTGGCCGACGTTCATGCGCGAGGGGACGCCGAGGGGGTTGAGGATGATCTCCACCGGCGTGCCGTCGGCGAGATAGGGCATGTCTTCTTCGGGAACGATCTTGGAGATGACGCCCTTGTTGCCGTGGCGGCCGGCCATTTTGTCGCCGACGTTGAGCTTGCGCCGCATGGCGATGTAGACCTTGACCACCTTGATCACGCCCGGCGGCAGCTCGTCGCCTTTCTTGAGCTTCTCGATCTTGTCGTGGGTGACTTTTTCGAGCACGGCGATCTGGCGCGAGGTCAGCTCTTCGATCTCGTCGATGGCCTCATTGAGCCGGGGATCCTTGCCGCTGAGCTTCATGCGCTTCAGGTCGCGCGCGCGGAGCTTGTCGAGCACGTCGCGGGTGAGCGGCGTGCCCTTGGCGAGCAGCTTCTTGTTGGTCTTTTCGTCGTGGAGGTCCGCCAGCAGCTCCTTGCCTTCCAGAAGAGCTTCCAGCCGCTTGGCGCGCTCGTCGCCGAGGATGCGCTTTTCGTCTTCCAGATTGCGGCGGAGCTTCTCGATCTGGCTTTCGAGGATCTCGCGGCTGCGCTGGTCGAGATCGGCGTTCTTGCGCGAGAACACCTTGGCGTCGACAACCACGCCCTCGATGCCGGCCGGGCAGGTCAGGGAGGCGTCCTTGACGTCGCCGGCCTTCTCGCCGAAGATGGCGCGGAGGAGCTTCTCTTCCGGCGTCAGCGGGCTCTCGCCCTTGGGCGTCACCTTGCCGACAAGGATGTCGCCGGTCTTGACCTTGGCTCCAATGCGGATGATGCCGCTCTCGTCGAGGTCGCGGAGGAAGCTTTCGTTGATGTTCGGGATGTCGCGGGTGATTTCCTCGGGGCCAAGCTTGGTGTCGCGGGCCTCGGTTTCAAGCTCCTCGATGTGGATCGAGGTGTACCAGTCTTCTTTGACGAGCTTTTCGCTGACGACGATGGCGTCCTCGAAGTTGTAGCCGCGCCAGGGCATGAACGCCACCAGCACGTTGCGGCCGAGGGCGAGTTCGCCGTGGTCGGTGCAGGGCCCGTCGGCGAGCACCTCGCCTTTGCGGACCCTCTGGCCGACCTGGACGATGGGCTTCTGATTGATGCAGGTGTTCTGGTTGGAGCGCTTGAATTTGATGAGGGGGTAGATGTCGGCGCCGACCTCGCGCGACATCTGTCCCTCATGGACGTTGCCCTCGACGCGGACGATGATGCGCTCGCTGTCGACGCTGTCGACGATGCCGGAGCGGCGGCACAGGACCACGGCGCCGCTGTCGCGGGCGGTGACGTGCTCCATGCCGGTGCCGACGATGGGCGCTTCGGCGCGCAGCAGGGGCACAGCCTGGCGCTGCATGTTGGAGCCCATGAGGGCGCGGTTGGCGTCGTCGTTTTCGAGGAACGGGATGAGCGAGGCGGCGACGGAGACAAGCTGCTTGGGGCTGACGTCCATGTACTGGATCTGCTCCCGCTCGAGCAGCGTGAAGTTGCCGGCCTTGCGGGCGTTGACCAGCTCATCCAGGATGCGGCCGTCCTTGTCGAGTTTCAGATTGGCCTGGGCGATGACGTAGCGGTCTTCATCCCATGCCGAGAGGTAATCGCAGTAGGCTTCGAACTCGGGGGGATTGCCCTTGCCCTGGAACGAGGCCATCACCTTTTCGGCTTCCTTGCGGGAGAGGATCTGGCCGACTTTGAGATTCGATGCGCCGGGATTGACCACGCGCATCTGGTCCTGGACCTGGCCGTTCTGGACGCGGCGGTAGGGGCTTTCGATGAAGCCGTATTCGTTGATGCGGGCGAAGCAGCTCAACGACGAAATGAGGCCGATGTTGGGGCCTTCCGGAGTCTCGATGGGGCAGATGCGCCCGTAGTGGGTGGGATGCACGTCGCGGACTTCGAAGCCGGCGCGCTCACGGCTCAGGCCGCCCGGTCCGAGGGCGGACAGGCGCCGCTTGTGGGTGATCTCCGACAGCGGGTTGGTCTGATCCATGAACTGCGAGAGCTGGCTGGAGCCGAAGAACTCGCGGATGGCGGCCATCACCGGCTTGGCGTTCACCAGATCGTGCGGCATGGCCGTCGACATCTCCTGGTAGACGGCCATCTTCTCCTTGATCGCGCGCTCCATGCGCACCAGGCCGATGCGGAACTGGTTTTCCAGCAGCTCGCCGACGGCGCGGACGCGGCGGTTGCCGAGGTGATCGATGTCATCGACCGAGCCGATGCCCTTGCGCAGCCGCAGCAGGTAGCGGATGGTGTCGATGAAGTCCCGCCGCTCCAGCGTGCGGCGGTCGAGCGGGTTCTCGCTCACGTTAGGCTCGCCGGCGGCCTTGCGCTGCCGCTGCTGTTCCACCCAGCCTTCAGGCGTCCACTCGGGATTCTCGTAAATCTTGATGTTGAACTTCATGCGGCCCACGCGGGAGAAGTCGTACTTGCGCGGGTCGAAAAACATGCCGTGGAAGAGCTGCTGGGCCGTGTCGAGCGTGGGAGGATCGCCCGGGCGAAGCTTCTTGTAAATCTCCATCAGCGCCTCGTTGGGCGTCTTGATGGGATCCTTCTTCAGCGTGGCGGAGATGACAATGCCGACGTCGTCGCGCTCGGGGAAGAAAACCTCGATGCCGGTGATGCCGGAGTCGATGATCTGCGCCAGACGCGCCGCCGTGAGCTCCTGATTGGCCTCGGCCAGGACTTCCCCGGTCTCCATGTCGATGACGTCGGAGGCCACCCAGGCGCCTTCGAGGTCGGCGGTAGTGACTTCGACGGCGTCGATGCGCGCCTTCTTGATCGCTTCGAGCGTAGCCTCGCGGATCTTGCGGTGAGCGGGGTGGACCGTCTCGCCGCTCCTGTTCGTAATCGCCTGGGTCAGCTTCACTCCGAGCAGCGACTCGTCGGCCTTCCACAGGATCCGGCGGTCCTTCAGCAGCAGCGTCGTGATCCGGTAGAAGGACTTCAGAATCTCCGAATCGCTCTTCATGCCGAGCGCGCGGAGGAACGTGGTGCCGTAGAACTTGCGCTTGCGGTCGATGCGCACATAGAGCAGGTTCTTGTTGTCGTACTCGAATTCGACCCACGAGCCGCGGTAGGGGATGATCTTGCCGAGGAAGTAGTTCTGGGCGGGAAGCTTCTCGAAAAAGACGCCCGGGGAGCGGTGCAACTGGCTGACGATGACGCGCTCGGTGCCGTTGATGATGAAGGTGCCGTTCGGAGTCATCAGCGGGATTTCGCCGAAGAAGACCTCCTGCTCCTTCATGTCCCGCAGGCTGCGGTTGCCGGCTTCGTCCTTGTCGAACATCTTGAGCCGGATGGTGACCTTCAGGGGAGCGGCGAAGGTCATGCCGCGCTCTTCGCACTCGGCCTGGTCATACTTGAGCTGAAGGCCCACCGGATCGCCGCAGCGGGGGCAGAAGGTGACCAGGTTCCGGTTGAACGTGCCACACTTCTGGCAGATGACGTCGCCGGAATGGAACGGGTCCGTGCGCACCATGGCGCCGCAGGCCGGGTTCCGGCAGACGGTGCGCAGGTGGTTCAGCCCTTTCAGGTGGCCGCACTTGCACTCCCAGTTGCCGATGGTGTAGTCGACGAACTCCAGCTCCGAGAAACCCCGGAAATCCGAGATCGGAAAAACGCTCTGGAAGACGCTTTGCAGTCCGATGTCGTCCCGCTCGGCGGGCAGGAGGTCCATCTGAAGAAAGCGCTCGTAGCTGCTCTTCTGAAGCTCGATGAGGTTGGGAATCGGAATCGACGTCTTGACGCGGGAAAAGTCCACACGTTCAGGAGGCGTTCCAGCCGAAGCAGTTGCCATTCTCCACTCCTTATGGTGTCTACGCCCGGAGGCGTCGCGCCTGGGCGCGGCACAGGCGCCCCTCCGCAAACGGGGCGCTGTCCAAAGTTGACGATCGCCTGGATGTAAGGGTAGTGCCCGGCGCAGGGACGTCTGTCACCAAGGGCAGGAATGCACAGGAAAAGACAAGGGAGCCGGCAGGGGAGGGGCAGGGCCATTCGGGCACACAGCCAGCGTGGCAGGCGGCTTGACGAGGCGCGATTGCCCCGTTCCGCTGAAACGCGGATGGCTGGCAACTTACGGATGGCACAGGCGCGGCGCTTCCCGGTTCGGCTCCAGTTCCTTGATGGTTTCTACTCTAGCAGACCGGATCGAGGCACGTCAAACGGCCGGCGGCAAGCCAGAGAGACGAGGGGTAGGCCCCGCCGCCAGCCTCTCCCCGAGGCCGGCGCGCAGGACACGGGACCGGGCTACTGAATTTCGACCGTGGCGCCAGCCTCGACGAACTTCTTCTTGATGTTCTCGGCCTCTTCCTTCGAAACGCCCTCTTTGATGGGCTTCGGCGCGGACTCGACCAGGTCCTTGGCTTCCTTCAGGCCGAGGCTGGTGACCTCGCGGACGACCTTGATCACGTTGATCTTGTTGGCGCCGGCCGAGGTGAGGATGACGTTGAACTCGGTCTTCTCTTCGGCCGGAGCGGCAGCGGCTGCGCCGCCGGCCGCAGGAGCGGCGACGGCCACCGCGGCGGCGGCGGCGGAAACGCCCAGCTTTTCCTCGAGGAGCTTGACCAGCTCGGAGGCCTCCAGCAGCGTGAGGCCCTGAATCTGTTCTGCGATTGCGTTGATGTCAGCCATGTTTCTCGATTCTCCCTATCTGGTAATCCCTTCCTGCTCCATAGTGCTCGCCCGGCCCTTGCAGGGATGAGCGCAGGGTTTGCGGCTAGGAGGCGAACTTGTTCTCCTTCACGCCCTGGTCGATGACCACGGCGAGGTTGCGGCCCACTCCCTGGATCGCCGACACCAGGCGCTGGGCCGGGGCGTTGATCAGGTACAGGAGCTTCGCGTAAATTTCGGCCTTCGGCGGCATGTTGGCCAGCGCCTCGATGGCCTTGAGGTCGATGGCCCGTCCCTCGACCAGGCCGGCCTTGAAGGTAATCACGGGGTTGGCCTTGGCGTACTCGCTGAGGGCCTTGGCCAGCGCGACGGCATCGCCGGCAGTGAAGGCGACGGCGGTGGTGCCCTTCAACCCCTTCAGGACGGATTCGGCGGGCAGCCCGGCGGCGGCTTTTTCCGCCAGCGTGTTCTTGACGACGCGATACAGGCCGCCGGCGCCGCGCACGGCTTTGCGCAACTCGAAATCCTGGGCCACGGTGAGCTTGTCAAAGCTGGTGACGAACACGGCGCCCGAGGCCTGGAGATCCTGGCGCAACTGATCGAGATCCTGCTGTTTCTTCTTTCTGTCTTTCATCAGCGTTTCTCCCGCGCCGCGCTAAACCGCGCGCACGTTGTATGGCGTGACGTCGAGGCTGAGGCCGGGCCCCATGGTCGAGCACACGGTCACGCTGCGGACATAGCGCCCTTTGGCGGCGGGCGGCTTGGCGCGCACCACGGCCTGGATCAGGGTGGAGGCGTTTTCCAGCAGCTTGTCCGAAGGGAAGCTCACCTTGCCGACCGGGGCGTGGACGACGCCCGTCTTGTCGACGCGGAACTCCACCTTGCCGGCCTTGACCTCCTGCACGGCCTTGGCCACATCCACGGCCACCGTGCCCGTCTTCGGATTCGGCATGAGGCCGCGGGGGCCGAGCAGCTTGCCCAGCTTGGCCATCGACCGCATCATGTCCGGGGTGGCGATGACGGCGTCGAAATCGAGCCAGTTTTCCTTCTGGATTTTTTCGATCATCTCCTCGCCGCCGACAAAATCGGCGCCGGCGGCCTCCGCCTCGCGGATCTTTTCTCCGGAAGCGATGACCAGCACGCGCTTGGTCTTGCCGAGCCCGTGCGGCAGCACTATGGTGCCGCGCACCATCTGGTCGGCGTGCCGGGGGTCAACCCCAAGGCGCATATGCACTTCAACGGTCTCGTCGAACCGGGCGAACTTGAGCTTCTGGACGAGGGGAATGGCCTCTTCCAGCGTGTAAGGCCGCTTCTCGACCTGCTGCGCCGCAGCAGCGTACTTTTTTCCTGGTTTTCTTGCCATAAATATGACTGGTCCAAACGGCCCCGGAATGCCTTTTCAGGCCCCGGCGCCTCCCAATTTGATCCGGCGGCGCGTGGCGACAGCCCGCGCGCCGCCCACTACGATGAAAAGAGCGGGTAACGCTGACAGTCTAGCACATCCACGGACGGGCTGTCCACGAAGGCCGGCTCAGGAAACCACCTCCACGCCCATCGACCGGCAGGCCCCCTTCACCTGGGCCACCGCGGACTCGAGGTCGAAGCAGTTGAGATCGGGCATTTTGATTTTCGCGATCTCCTCCACCTGCTTCATGGTGATTTTGGCCACCTTGTTGCGGTTCGGTTCGGCGCTGCCCTTGGCAAGGTTGCAGGCCTTCTTCACGAGCACGGCCACGGGCGGCGTCTTGGTGATGAACGTGAAAGAACGGTCCGAATAGATGGTGATCACCACGGGGATGATCAGGCCTTCCTGGCTGGCCGTCTTGGCGTTGAACGCCTTGCAGAACTCCATGATGTTGACGCCCTGGGGCCCGAGCGCCGTGCCGACGGGCGGAGCGGGCGTGGCCTTGCCCGCGGGAATCTGAAGCTTCACCTGCGCTGTGACTTTTTTTGCCATTTCTTAAAAACCTGCCTGGAATTTCGCCTAATTCACCTTTTCCACCTGGAGAAAATCGAGCTCCACGGGCGTCGAGCGTCCGAAAATCGTCACCAGCACGCGCAACGTATTCCGGTCGGGGTTGACCTCGTCGACCTTGCCCTGGAAACTGGCGAACGGACCGTCGATGATGCGCACCGTCTCGTTCTTCTCGAATGTCAGTTTCGGCCGGGGCCGCTCGGCGGAGGCCGCCTGGCGGTTGAGCACGGCGTCGACTTCCGCCTCCGACAGCGGCACGGGCGTGTTGCCGCCGCCGACAAAGCCGGTGACGCGGGGCGTGTTCTTGATGTGGTGCCAGAGGTCGTCATCCATGGCCATCTGCACCATCACATAGCCCGGGTAGAGGAGCCGCTTGCTGGTCACCTTCTTGCCGTTGCGCAGCTCCACCACCTCCTCGGTGGGGATCAGGATCTGCCCGATCTTGTGCGTGAAGCCGTAAGCTTCGGCCCGCGCGCGGAGCGACTCGGCGACCTTCTGCTCAAAGCCGCTGTATGTGTGGACAATGTACCAGTTCATGCCGGAGCCTGCAGCCGGTGCGGCATCGGCGGTTCCCTGCGCATCGGACTCCCCGGCCGCTTCGCCTGCGGAGCCGGCGGGCGTCTCCGGCTCGCCGTGCGAGGCCGCCGCCTCCAGATCCTGCGCCTGCCCGTTTTGTTCGAATTCCTGATCCGGCATCTCTCGATCCGTTCCTCGCCCCTCTAGCGCCGCGCCAGCGTGTCGAAGATCTTGGTGATGGCCCGGCCGAGGACCATGTCCACCACGGCGAAATAGGCGGCGAACAGAAACACGGCGGCGATCACGACCGCGGTGGTGGCCTGCACCTGCTTGCGGGTAGGCCAAGTGACCCGGCGCATCTCCGCCCTCAGGTCGGCCACATATTCTCTTGCCGCGGCGAGCCATCCGGCCACGCCTTTGTTTTCGGGCTGGCTTCCGCTGCTGGCTGCGATTGTTGCCATGGTGGGCACCTGTCTGTCCGGCTTTCTTCCCTGATCCGGCATAGGCCGGATCGTTCCGTTATCGCCCGCGGCGCCGTAACGGCCGCCGCAATCCTCTGTCACCGTGAAAAAGGACGAATTGGCAGGGGCTGAGGGAATCGAACCCCCACTCGCGGTTTTGGAGACCGCCGGTCTACCGTTAACCTAAGCCCCTGCGGCAAAGACCATTTCATTTTACCGCACCGGAGCGGGAAGTCGCACCCGCCCCGGGCGGCAAGACCACATTACTCAAAGATCTCGGTCACCGTGCCGGCGCCGACGGTGCGGCCGCCTTCGCGGATGGCGAAGCGCAGCCCCTTGTCCATCGCCACCGGCGTGATCAGCTCCACCTCGATCGACACGTTGTCGCCA
>JBMOMB010000040.1:0-33383 GCA_049325215.1 Acidobacteriota bacterium | reverse complement strand
ATCGCTGCGCTATGCGGCGGCTTCAGTGCCGCGAACGAAGGCGGCGTCGGCCGCCGAAAGTGAGCGGTCACCGGCGCAGCTCCCGCCGTGGGGTGATTTTCAAGGAAGCGGTCGCGGCTCGAGGCACAGCTTCGCGGCCTTGGCCGCCAATAGGCGCCTTGCCGGCAAGTACGCGGCCCTATTTCAGCGTCACCAGCCGGAAGTGAAACCGGTCCCCTGAAGCGCCGCTCAAAAGGATCTCGTTGCCGGCGCTGCCGTAGATCCTGCTCCTGACCGCCAGCTCCTCTGGCTGTTCCACAGGCACCCACGCCCGGCTCGCCCGGTCAAAACGATGGATCCGGCCGAACGAAGCATAAATCTCTCCATCATCCGTCACTGCCAGCCCGCCCATGCTCTCCGGTTTGCCGTCCTCCCTGAGAGGCCGCGCTGGCTTGTACATTCCGATCACGTCTCCGCTGGCGCTGACCTCGGCCAGCACTCCGCTGCCCGCGGCATACAGAACCACCCGGCTTCGAGACACCGCGAGGCAGGAAATTCCAAGTTTTTCATCCGCTCCTCCTGGGTCTATATCTTCAGCGAAGTCCTTCCGCGCCAGAAGACTTTGCAGGAGCGTTCCTGTCTCCGACCATCGATAGAGCACAGGATCGGCGCTGTTTCTGTCCTCGACCGTTCGCACGTTATATCCCCAGCCCCAGATTGTATTGTCGGGTGCGACGGCCAGGTGTCTTGAATATATGGGGGTAATCTTTTCGCGATGGATCAACTGCCCGTCCGTGGAGTAAATGAGCAGCCAGGAGGACCGTGTGCCGTTCAGGTTCTTGGTCGTTGCAGAAACGGCGAACCGGCTCCGGTCAGGGAAAACCGCCAGGTCGACGCCATAGACCTCTTTCGCCTCAGGAACCTCGATGGTAATTTGCGACACGAGACGGTCCGCAATCGGGTCCAGCACCGAGAAATGCGGCGAGCCGGAACCCGGCAAATGCAGGTAAGGCAGCCAGCCGTAATGATATCGCGGGACTCTGACCTGCCCTCCCGGCAGCGTCTTCATCCGAAACTCCGCCCTCTCCGCCTTCTGCTCGGCCTGGCAGGGAGCAATTCCCAGTGTCAGCAGCAAGACAACTGGCACCGCCCGGCGATTCCAAATGTCATAAAGCATCGGGTCAACCTCCTGCTCTTGCGCTTTATATTCTTACTCCCATTCGTTACGGCAGCAATCCTCTTTCAGACGTCGAGACTGGGGCCAACCGTGACCGGCATTCGCGCAATCTTCGCCTGTGTGGGTCATTCCGGACCAACAGCGGCAGTCGCACATCCCGCCTCCACCAAAACAGTCGCAAATGTCGAAGTTCTTTCCTTGTACGGCTCTGCATTGTTGAGTCAATTCCAGGGCCGCCTGGCAGAACGAGCACGGCAGACTCGGCGGTTTCGCCCGTCACGGATGCGACAGCCCGCTGAGCAACACCGACGCGGCGGTGGCAGCCTCAGAGCAAAGCCATAGCCCAATTGGTTTCTGGAAGCACGCTATCTTCATCCCGTGAACCCTGCTCGGAGGAAAAATACCCCCCGAGAAATCGTGTCAACCCCCTGATTCCTGCATTCCACGCCAGCCGTTTCTTCTGCATTTATGACGCCTGCCGTGTCCGCAGCGTGGAAATCGGTGAAAGGGCAGAGGAGTCATTTCACCTTGTGTTCGACAGCTCCGCAAAAGTGCCGCGACTGGAGCGCCGAGGGCGCGAAAGGAGCGGTCAGCGGCGCGGGGCCGTGTAGGGCCCGCTCGTTCCGGCCGCTGGAGCGGCCTTCACTCGCGGCACTGAACGCGCCGGGGCGGCCTTCAGGCACGCTCCGGAGATGGGCTGGTGGGCGGAAACAGCGCGGCGGAAGCCCTGCAGCCGCCAAGAAGGGGCCTGCAACCGGGCCGCGCGAAAAAGATGCGGGGTGGACCCGCTTCTTTCTTTCTTGCCAATGAAACGGAAGGCGCCCGAAATGCCTGCCGGGTTCTTACGGCAGCGGCACGGAGCGCTGCAAGAGGTGCAGAATATTGCCCTCAGGGTCGGTGAAGAAGACGACTTTGTTGCCCTTGCTCTCGCTGGGCTCGCCCAGGAAATGCACGCCCTTCTGCCGGAGCCGCGCGTACTGCGCCTCGAAGTCGTCCACCAGAATGGCCAGGTGACGCAGCCCGGGCGATTTCATCGTGTTCGGTCCCCGCTCGCCCTCCGCCGGGATGAACTCGATCATCGACCCGTTGGGCGCCTTCACAAACACTGCCGTCGAGCCGCGGTAATTCACCGTGAACCCCAGCGTGTCCACATACCACTGCGCCAACGCCGCCGGATCGGACGTGGCGATCGCGGTGTGCTCGATGCCCTGGATCATCGCCGCGCTCCTCAACTCACCACATACGGCGCGCGGTAATCGCGCGAGATCAGCTTGTTCGCCTCGGTGTCGGCGCCGAAGTTGCGCCCGCGGTCGTCCCAGTGGAGGACCCGCCCCACCCGATAGCTCACGTTGGCCATGTGCACCAGGATGACGCTCGTGGCGCCGATCTCGATGTCCGCCGTCAGGTCCTTGTGGTTGCGCGTGCGGCAGGCGTGCAGGAAGTTCTCCATGTGCAGCACGGTCGTGTTCTTGCCGCGCTCGGCTTTCACTTCCGCAGCCAGTTCGTTCTTCTCGCCCTTGTAGACCTGGTAGCCGCGCTCGTCGAGCCACATCCACCCGTCGCTTCCGAAGTAGAGGTTGCCCACCGGATAGGTGCCCACGGGCTGCCCGCCTTCCGGTCCTGTCAACAGCCCTCGCACTTCAAACGTGATCTGCTTCGAGCCATATGAAAGGCTCGCATACTGCGTGTTCGGCGTCTCCTGGTCGTCGTCGTAGACGAATTTGCCTCCCGAGGAGACCGCCGTCTGTGGCAGCCCGATGTCGCCCAGCGCCCACCGGCACAGATCCATTTCGTGAATCCCCTGGTTGCCGATGTCGCCGTTGCCCGTGTCCCAGAACCAGTGCCAGTTGTAGGCGAACCGGTTCTTTGTATAGGGCCGCATCGGCGCCGGACCGAGGAACAGGTCCCAATCGAGCCCCGGCGGCACGGGCTCCGGCGGCGTCTTGCCGATGCTGCGCCGCCGCTTGAAGCAAAGCCCTTTCGCCATGTACAGCGGCCCGATGATGCCGTTCTGCAGTTCCTGGATGGCGCGGATCTTGTGCGGCGTCGAGCGGCTCTGCGAGCCGATCTGCACCATGCGCCGGGTCTGGCGGGCCACTTCGATCATCTTGTACGCCTCGTAGATGTTGTGGCTGGCAGGCTTCTCGCAGTAAACATCCTTGCCCGCCCGGCACGCCCAAATGGTGGCCAGCGCATGCCAGTGGTTCGGCGTCGCGATCGACACCGCGTCCACTTCCTTGCTGTCAAACATCTTGCGCATGTCGGTGAATTCTTCGGCCTTCGGTGCGCCTGCCTTGGCCAGGATCGACTGCGCCCGCTCCCGCGCCGCCTGGTTCACATCGCACAAGCCCGTGATCTGCGCAGCAGGGATCTGGAGGAAAGACTGGATGTGATCGCGCCCGCGCCCGCCGATGCCGATGACGCCGACCCGGATCCGGTCGTTGGCGCCCACGACCCGCGTCGCCGCCAGCGCCATGGTTGCACCCTGAAAGAAATGACGCCGTGTCCACATGCTCATTGCTTCTGTCTCCTCGTGCCTGTCGGTACGGTACGAAAATATCACGCCCGGGCCGCCTGCCGCTGGCGCGGCCCTGTTCGCAAACTTCTTACACCTTCTTTGCAACCAGCAGCGCGAGATCGCTTCCAATAAAGGAGGGCGTGGTTCCGCGCCGGTCCGGAAATGATGGACAGAGAGGAAGCCGAACAATGAAAGCATTCGTGGGGATCCTGCTGGGGCTGGGACTGGCTGGCACGGCGTCGGCCAACAGCAGTGGCGCCCAGATTCTGTTCAGCGGCGCGCCGGGAGAGGGAAACTGTTCCGCCTGTCATGGATCAGGCGGCACCAATACTGGACCGGGCAGCCTCCAGATCCGCTTTGACAACATGATGAACTGGATGCCGGGCCAGCCCCTCAAGGTGAAAGTCACGCTGTCAGACCCCGATGCGACGCGCTGGGGATTCGAGCTGACGGCCCGTGCCGCCTCCAATCCAGACCAGATGGCCGGCAGCTTCCGCGTCATCGATAACACGAACCAGCTCCGCACCTCGGGTGCCAAGCAATGGGTGACGCATACGCTCACCGGCACACGCCCGGGGACGACGGGGTCCTCTTCATGGGAAGTCGAGTGGACCCCCCCGTCTGACGCCGGGTTCGGCGACGTCATCTTTTACGCCGCGGGCAACGCGGCTAACGGCAACGGCCAGGCCGACTTCGGCGACCGGATTTACCTCGCCACGTTCACCGCCAGCGCCGGCACCCCGATGACTGGTATGACCAAGGTGCTCCCCCAACTCGCCTTCGGATCTTCCAGCACCTTGGGCAACTGGTCCACCTCTGTTTATCTGCACAACGCCACCGATGCGCCTGTGCAGACCACCGTGCGATTTTTCGGCGTCGATGGATCGCCGCTTACCGTGCCTGGCATCAACGCCTCCTCCACGCAGGTCAACCTCGGCGCCCGCGGCACGGGTGTCGTGGACGTGCCGAGCCAGGGGCCGCTCACGCAAGGTTCCGTTTCCATCGAAGCCCCAGCCGGTGTCGTCGGATATGGCATCTTCCGCCAGGCATTGGGGCAGGGCGTGAATCCGCAGGAAGGCGTCGTGCCGTTCTCATCCAGCGCTTCCACCGGCGCCACCATCGTTTTCGACGACACAGACTTCATCACCGCCGTCGCTGTGCTCAATCCCGGCGCCTCGGCTGTGGCGGTCACCGTGCGCGCCCGCGATGCCTCAGGCGCCGAGATCGGCACGTTCACCCTGAATCTCAATCCCAAACAGCGCGAAGCCTTCGCCGTCCGCGACCGCCCGGAGATGACGCTGGTGCAGGGCAAGCGCGGCGTGCTGGAATTCACTTCGAGCGGCGGCCCCGTGAGCGTGCTCGGCCTGCGCTTCAACGGGCTTGCTTTCACCTCCATCCTTCCGGTGGAGCGCTGAAAAAGGGGACGGCGGCCGGGCTTCACCCGGAAGCAGGAAAATCCGGTGCCCGGCCTCGCCGCTCATCTGCGGGGTGCCCCCGCACGCTTCTGTGCCGCGCACGGAAGCGGAAATCCGCGAGGACTCCAGCCGGAGCGGGCGCTCCCCTCGCGTCTGCGCGCGCCATGCAATGTCCCTGTTGGGACGGCTCGCTCCCGCGGCCTCCGGCCGCTTCAGCCGCGTTGCAGATTCCGCGCCTGCTTACTTGAAAACCACCGTGGATTCCGCGCCGAATTTCCGGTAATTCCGCCATACAATCTCGTTCTTCGAGCACTGCACCGTGCCCCGGACGCAGCCGCGCGTCTCCGCCCGGACGGGCATCACGAGCGGCGCGGCCCCGATCACGACCTGCCCGAACTCCACCACGCATTCCGCCTTGTCCTGCGGGAACGATGCCGGGATCGACACCGCCCGCTGCTCGATCCGCAGCACGCGGTGCGTCTCCTGGTCGATCCAGATCTGCCCCTTCTGCGCCGGCCGCAGCCGTTCGCCTTCGGGTGATACCAGCACCCAGTGCGAATTCTCGGTCCGGATCGCAAACTCGAACACCACCGCCTGCCGCCCGCCCGTTTTTTCCGTCCCCAGCCGCACGAACGCCGCGCGCGTGGCCGGACTCAGGATGTCTGCCGCCGTCGTCAGAAACTCGCCTGTCGACCACGTGCCGGTCGTCTCCGGCCCGCCCTGTACGGGGCGGCCGTTGAGCCGCACGTTGCGGTATTGTTCTTTGCCCCCGGACCATGCGAGTTCAGCCTCCAGAATGTCGATCCGGTTCCACGAGGCCTCGTTGTTGAAGCTCACATAGCGCGTCGTCACCTGCTCGGCCAGAAAGTCCGGCATCGCCGCTTCCATCTCGGCCAGCGCACCCCGCGCCCTGACGATCACAGGGTCTGCTTCGGGTTCATCTTCTTCGGGAGGAGCCACGGGTTTCGCCGCAGGCACGCCCGGAGCCGTGATGGCGGGCGGCGCAGCGGTTGGCGGCGGCGTGGCTGCCGGAGCCGCCTCTGGCGCCGCTGTTTCAAGAGGCCGCGAAGCCGCCTCGCGCTCCGCGGCAGTTCCCTCGCGGAGAAACACGACCGCCCGCGCCGTCTCCGGATCGACCGCGTCGCACTGCACCTCAAGCTGGTCGCCCGGCTTCAGCAGCGAGTCGCGCACCGGCTGGCCCTTCTTGTCCCTGAACTGCGTCTTCGCCAGCAATCGGAAGCGCAATATGCCCTGCTCGTGCGTTTGCAGCACCAGTTCCTTTTCTGAAAGCCGCCGCAGCATGCCTTCGAACTTCTCCACCTCGCCCTTCTTCGCGCCTTCCTTCGGCTTGCGCTTGGGCCATGGCACAGGCGGCATGGGGATGCCTCCGGGCAGGCGCGTACCCGGATACGGATACGTTTCCGGCGGATACTGTCCTGGCGGGTATTGTCCTGGAGGATATTGCCCCGGAGGGTATTGTCCGGGCGGATATTGCCCCGGCGGATATTGCCCCGGCGGGTATTGCCCCGGAGCCGTCTGGGCGGGCAGAAGCAATCCAGCCAGCGCCGCGCCCGCCACGGCAAGCCGCCCTGCCAACCAGATCCCCATTGGCCGTCTCATGCTTCCTTGAGCCTACGGAACCTCGAGCCTGCGGTCAACCGCGCTCCCGATGCTTGGAAGCATCGTGAGCGCCGGATGGGTACGGCCGATTCGCGTTTCTCCGCCGGGTGTCTGGTAGAGATCCTACGGAGTGCGCAACTCGTTTTCGGATTCCCGGCTCCACTCGCCGGCGTCTCACTGTCCGCCGCCCGCACGCTCCCCCTGCCATCGCAGGATCTCGGCGCGGACCGCCGCCTCGACGATCGCCCATACCGCCGGATCGTTGTCCATCTTCCAGTGCGACAGCCCGATGCGCCGCGCAATGGCCGGATATCCGCTCATGTCCACCCGCCGGAACACGTAGGTGAACGGAAGATTGCCCAGAATCTGCGTCCGCGAAGAATCCGCCGCGCGGATCGCCGGCTCGCCGCGGATCGGTCCGGGGTCGCGCTGGTACAGGTTCAGCGCCCGCGCTACGTTGGCCGGGATCAAATGATCTCTGCGCCCCACGCTGTCCACCTGCACGGTCAATCGCACGGGCACGCCGTGCCGTTCGAGATCGCGCGCCAGATACACAGCCGCTGCGCCGCCGAAGCTCTGCCCGTAGAAAACAAAAGCCACCGATTCTGCTTCTTCCCGGCTCAGCCGCCCGTTGCCATCGCGGTCCAGGCTCGCAAGCAGAATCCGCCGCACCCGCTTGCGGTCGTGATTGCCCGCCGTCTCCACATACAGGCCGGGCAGCGACGGCTCCCGCAGCCGCAATGCCAGCTTCCGCACGCTGCGCCGCTCGTCGTCGCGCCGCTCCCACGCCCCCAGAAATCCCACCACAACCATCGAACCGCGCGGCAGCGGGACCGGTGCGCTCCAGCCGCCGCGGTCAAACCGCGGCCCGGCATGGCTCAGCCCGCAAAGAAGCACTGCCGCCATCAGGCCCCGCAGCGTCATTTCCTGTCCAGCGGATCGGCTGGCTTGTACCCGAGTTCGTCGGAGAGCGTCTTCACCAGAATGGACAGCACCTTCACACGCGCATGGTACTTGTCGTTGCCCTCGATCAGATGCCACGGCGCGCGCAGCGTGCTCGTCTTCAGCACCATCTCTTCCACCGCCTGTTCGTAAGCGGCCCATTTCTCGCGGTTGCGCCAGTCCTCCGCCGTCAGCTTCCACGCCTTGTAACCGGTCTTCTGCCGCTCCTTGAACCGTCTCAGCTGCTCGCTGCGCGAAATGTGAATCCAGAATTTTGTCAGAACCGCTCCGAAATCCGTGAGCTGCCGCTCGAATGAATTGATCTCCTTGTACGCCCGCCGCCACTCCTCTTCCGTGCAGAAGCCCTCCACGCGCTCCACCAGCACGCGCCCGTACCAGGAGCGGTCGAAAATCGCGATCTGGCCCCGCGGCGGCAGCCTCCGCCAGAAGCGGTACAGATAATGCCGCGTCTTGTCTTCCCCCTCGGGGGCGCTGATCGGCCACACCGTATAGCCGCGCGGATCCAGCTTTTCCGTGATGCGCCGGATCGTTCCGCCCTTGCCCGCCGCGTCCCAGCCTTCGAACACGATCACCACCGGCCGCTTCTGCTGGTACACCTGCCAGCCCAGCTCGCGCAATTGAATCTGCCTGCGCGCCAGCTGAACCATGTATTCTTCGCGCGGCAGCGCCAGCGACAGATCGAGCGATTTCAGCATCACGCGCCTCCGTTCTTCTCGCCGCTGACACTGGCCATCACGCGGCGCAGTTCGGCATCGCGCACGTCCGGCGCCTGGACCGGAGGCGCCGCGGCGCCCAGGGCCTTTTCCAGCGCGCTGATGAGGGTGACGAACACCTTCCGCCGCGCGTAGCGGCGGCAGGTCGCCTCGACGATCGTCCACGGAGCGTACTCGCTTTCGGTCCGCTCCAGCATCTCCTCCGCCGCTTCCTGGTATTCCTCGTATTGCTCGTGGCGCTTCCAGTCTTCCTTTGTAATCCGCCAGCTTTCCAGTGGATCCTTTGCGATGTTTTCGAACCTTTTTTTCTGCTCTTTCTTGCTGATATGAAACCAGAATTTTAGAATTGTCGTGCCGTCGTCCGCCAGCATCCGCTCGAATTCGGCGATGTCCAGGTACGCCTTGCGCCAGTCCTTCTTCGCCACCAGCTTCTCCACCCGGTCATCCAGCACGCGCCGGTACCAGGAATGATCGAAGATGGCCATCTCCCCCCGGTTGGGAACCTTCAGCCAGAAGCGCCACAGCCACGGGTACTCCGTTTCGTACGTGCGCGGCGGCGTGATGGTGTAGAGCCGGAAGCCGCGCGCGTCCAGCCTCGCCGTCAGCGTGGAGATCGCGCCTCCCTTGCCCGCCGCCTCCCATCCCTCGAACACCACGATGGAGGATTTGCCGTGGTCCCAGCACGCTTTCTCCAGGTCGAACAGCCGCCGTTGCAGCGCGGGCAGCTCGCGCTCCCAGGTCTCGCGCGCCAGCTTGCGTTCCAGATTTACGTTTTCCAGCATTTCAGCCTCAAAAGGTGCGCTTGTGCGTCGATCGCCTTCTCGTTCTCTTTCCGGGGAGTCCGTTCATAACTGCCGTCTTTCTTCATCCGCCGCGCCTTCACGTTGTCCTTCAGGTACACCGCCAGCACGCGGTCCCGGAGATAGCGGATCAGCGCGTGCTTTTCAATCGGAAACAGCGTCTCCACCCGGCGGTTCAGATTGCGCTGCATCAGGTCGGCGGAGCCTATCAGCACCTCCTCGTCCCCGTTGTTCTGGAACCAGTAGATGCGGCTGTGCTCGAGAAAACGCCCCACGATGCTCGTCACCCGGATGTTCTCGCTCACGCCAGGCAATCCGGGGCGCAGGCAACAGATCCCCCGGCAGAGGAGATCCACTTTGACCCCTGCCATGGAGGCTTCATACAGCAGCCGGATCACGCGCGGATCCGACAGCGCGTTCATCTTGAAGATCAGCCGCGCCGGTTTGCCTGCGCGCGCCAGCGCCGTCTCGCGCCGGATCAGCGCCTCGAAGCGCTCCCGGAGATTCACCGGCGCCACCAGCAGCTTCCCGTAATCGGACTTCGCCGAATAGCCCGTCAGATAGTTGAACAGATCCGTGCACGCCGCGCCCATCTCTTCGTCGCAGGTGAACAGCCCGATGTCCGTGTACAGATGCGCCGTTACGGCGTTGTAATTGCCCGTGGACAGATGCACGTAGCGGCGGATCTTCGTCCCCTCGCGCCGCACCACCATCGCTACCTTGCAGTGAACCTTCACCCCCACCAGCCCGTAGACGACGTGCACGCCTTCCTTTTCGAGCGCCCTCGCCCACTCGATGTTGGACTCCTCGTCGAAGCGCGCCTTCAACTCCACCAGCACTGCCACCTGCTTGCCCCGCGCGTTGGCCTCCAGCAGCGCTTCCACCACCGGCGCGTTCGGACCCACGCGGTATAGCGTCATCTTGATCGCCAGCACGTTCGGGTCGCGCGCCGCCGTCCGCAGAAAATCCACCACCGGCTGGAAACTGTCGAACGGGTGGTGCAGCAGGATGTCGCCGCGGCGGATAGCCGAAAAAATGTCCTCGTCTTCCGCCAGCCCGGCAAGCGGTGCAGGCGTGAACGGCTTGTCTTTCAGGTCAGGACGGTCCAGCCCCGCGATGTGCTTCAGGCGCACCAGCGCCAGCGGACCCTCGACGCGGTACACGGCGTCGTCATCGATCTCGAGATTCGTCTTCAGAATCTCGAGAATCGAATCGGGCATCTTTTTCGGCACCTTCAACCGCACGACGGCGCCGAAGCGGCGCTGCCGCACGCTTTCTTCCACGCTCTCCAGCAGGTCTTCCGCTTCCAGTTCCTGGATGGCGATGTCGGCGTCGCGCGTCACATGGAACGGATGCGCCTCCAGGATCTGCATCCCGGGGAACAGCGCGTCCAGATTCGCCTGGATCACCTGCTCGATCCAAGTGAACGTCAGCGGACGCCCGCTGCGCCGCTGCGGCGGCTTGTGCAGCGGCACAATCTGCGCAATCGTGTCCGGCACCTTGATGCGCGCGAACCGCTCCTCCCCGCTCGGGTGCCGCACCAGGACCGCCAGATTCAGGCTGAGATTCGAAATGTGCGGGAAAGGGCGGCCCGGATCGAACGCCAGCGGCGTCAACACCGGGTAGATCACTTCCTGGAAATAGCGCCGCGCGGTCTCCTTCTGCGCTTCCGAAAGCTCCGTGTAATCGAGGATCAGAATCCCGTGCCGCCGCAGCTCGTTGAACAGATCCTTGCGGCATCTGTGCGCGTCGGCGAACAGCCTGGTGTACACGCTCCGGATCGCTTCAAGCTGGGCCGCCGGCGTCATCGCGTCCGGCCCTGTCTCCAGAATTCCGGACTCCATCTGGCTGTACAGTCCCGCCACGCGCACCATGAAAAACTCATCCAGGTTCGAGCCCACGATGGAGAGAAATTTCACCCGCTCCAGCAGCGGATTTGCCGGGTCCTGCGCCTCTTCGAGCACCCGGCGCTGGAACTCCAGCAGGCTCAGCTCGCGGTTGATGTACAGGGATGGGTCGTTCAGATCGGGGCCCTGCTGCGGCTTCGACTTCGCCGCCTTGCGGTCCTGCTTTCCCTTTGCCGATGCCATGAGAGCTTCCTAATACTGTAGCCGAGCCGCCGCACGGCCGGCGGCCCCCGCTGAAGTACCATCGTCATGTGACCGGCAATTCTGCACCAGACCCGCGCGAACTCACGCTGAAGGCGGCGGGGCTCGGCCTGTTTCTCGCCTTCGTCTTCGGCGCCGCCAACGCCTACCTCGGCATGAAAGCCGGGCAGACCGTGGCTGCCACCATCCCCGCCGCCGTCATCGCCATGGCGCTGGCCCGCCTGCCCTGGTGGCGCGGCGGCGTGCTCGAGCAGAACATCGCCCGCACCGCCGCCAGCGTCGGCGAAGCGCTGGTCGCCGGCGCCATCTTCACCCTGCCGGCCTTTCTCATGGTCGAGGTCGACGGCGTGCGCCTGTGGCAGGACCTGCGCGCGCATTACTGGGAAGGGTCGATGATCCTGCTCGCCGGAGGCCTCGCAGGCATCTTCTTCATCGTGCTGCTGCGCCGCGCCCTCTGCGTGGACGCCGGCCTCCCATGGCCGGAGAGCGTCGCCAGCTACGAAATCGTGCGGGCCGGCCAGGAGGCGGGCGGCGCGCCGCGCCTGGTCTTCGGCGGCATGGGATTCGGCGCGTTGATTCAGATCCTGAAAAGCGAAAAAGGCTTCCAGATTTTCCGGGAATACACCGAAGGATTTCTCGCATTTCCCCAGAGCATCATCCGGCATTTCGACTTTGCCAAGGAGCCTCTGGCCGCTGTCCGTCACGCGGGCGGCGTGGCTTGGTCGACGCCCGCTCTTTCCCCGGCCCTGCTCGGCATTGGCTACATCATCGGCCCGAAATACGCTTCCATCAACGTATCCGGAGGCATCCTCGCCTGGTGGGTTCTCATCCCGCTCCTGCTCTTTATTGATCCGGATTTCGCCGCGCGTTCCGGCGCAGCGGATCCCGCCGTGGCCGCCTACACCATCTGGATGAACGTCGTCCGCCCGCTCGCCGTCGGCACGATGCTGGTGGGCGCCGCCTACACAATGTGGTCGATGCGCGATTCCCTGATTCGCTCCCTCGCCGGCGCGTGGCGCGCCCGGCGCAGCGCCGCCGCGGCCGTGGAGCGAACCGAGCGCGACCTTCCGCTGCGGGTCGTCGCCGGCGCGATCTGCGCTCTCGTCGTTGCCGTCACGGTGATCTACCACGCCTTCACCGGCTCGTGGACGGCCGCCCTGGCGGCGGCGTTGCTGATGGGCGCGGCCGGCTTTCTCCTCTCGGCCGTGGGCGGCTATCTGGTGGGGCTCGTCGGCAGCTCCAACCAGCCCCTCAGCGGACTGACGCTTTCCGCGCTCGTGCTGGCCGCCCTGCTGATGACCGCTCTGGGCGTGCGCGGCGCGCAGGGCGTGGCAGCGGTGCTCGGCGTGGCCGCCGTGGTGGCTGTCGCCGTCTCCGTCTCCGGCTCCATGATCCAGGACCTGAAGGCCGGTCATCTGCTCGGCGGCACGCCCTGGAAGATGCAACTGGTGGAGATCGTTGCGGTCGTTCTTCTGGCGGTGTTCCTGCTGGCGCCGGTGATCGTGCTGCATGAAGCGAACCTCTCGACCGGCGGCATCGGCGGCCGCGCCCTGCCCGCGCCTCAGGCCGGCCTGATGGCCGCTTTGGCCAAAGGAATCGTCGGCGGCGGCATGGCCTGGGGGTTGCTCGGGGCAGGCGCGGCGCTCGGCTTGGCCCTGATCCTCTGCGGCGCCCGCGCCATGATGCTGATCGCCGTAGGCATGTACCTTCCGTTTGAAACAAGCTCCGCCATTTTTGTCGGGGGCGCCGTGCGCTGGCTCGCCGGCCGGCTCCTGCGCCGCACGGCTGAACCGGCGCGCAGCCAGGCCGAGGACGCCGGCACCCTGCTGGCCAGCGGCCTCATCGCCGGCGAAGCCGTCACCGGCATCCTGCTTGCCGCTCTGTTCCTCGGCGGCGTCACCTCGCTCACCCATCTGCTGACAGGGGCGGACGGCTTCTCCTGGTTTCCCGCCTGGGGCGGCTGGCTCGCCTGGCCGGCGTTTGCGTCTATCGCCGCGCTGCTGATCGCGGTTCCCCTGCGGAAAGCCCGTCAGTAGGGCCTGGCGTCCGCCGCCACGGGCTTCAGCCGCAGATCGTGGAAATCGAAGCTGAAATCGGTGAGCGGGCTCACCGCGCTCATCCGCGCTTCTTCGATCGAGCCGTCCGGCTTGAGTGAAAACCAGATCCAGGCGTCGGCCAGGAGCCAGCGGCGGTCCCACCGCGCCACAAACGTATCGTGGTGGAAATGTTCCAGCGTCCCTTCCAGCCATGGCGTGTGCGTAAAGCGGATGCGCAGCCGCCCGTTCTCCTCCGTGATCCGCACGTCCCCGTACCACGGATCGCGGTAGCGGCCCGCGTATGACGAAAGCGCGAGAGACGGCCGCGTGCCGGCCGCGCGCTTCGCCATCGCCTCCTTCACTTTCCTCCCGGCGTCTTCCACCTGCTTCCGCCGCGCGGCGGCAAGCGCAGCCACCCAGTCCACCGGCGCGGCGCCCATGTAGTGATCGAGCACCGTGTAGACGACCGCGTTGAGCGCCTGCCCCGCCTCCTGGTTCGTGAACACCGCCACCGCGAGCTGCATCTCCGGCACGAGCACCGTGCGCGTGACCATCCCGGCGAGCCCGCCGCTGTGATGCACGATGCGCCTCCCCCGGTAATCGCTGACGTTCCACCCCAGCGCATATGCCGAGAACTGCGGCGAGACCTGCGCCAGCGGGCCTTCGCCGGGCCGGGAAGGCACAATCGAGACCGGCGCCCACATCTCGCGCTGCTGCGCCTGGCTGAACAGCCTGCGCCCCTCCAGTTCGCCTCCGCCCAGTTGCACGCGCACCCACCGGCTGAAATCTTCGAGGTTCGTGATCACGCCCGCCGCCGCGCCCCAGTTGTCGCTGTCGGCCAGCGGCAGCGGCTTCAGCGTCCCCTCGTCCATTGCATGCGGAAACGCGACATCGCTGTACTCGCGCAATGGACGGATGCTGGTCACCGTGGAGCCCATCCCCAGCGGTTCGAAGATGCGCTTCTTCACAAACCCGTCCCAGCTCGCGCCTGAAACGCGGGCGATCACCTCGCCCGCCACGATGTAGAGGATGTTGTCATACGCATAGCGCTCGCGGAAGCTGTAGGCGAGCGGCACGAACCGCAGCCGCCTCACGATCTCGGCGCGGCTCAGATCCGACGGCGGGAAGTACATCAGGTCGCCCGCCCCCAGCGCCAGCCCGCTGCGGTGCGTGAACAGGTCGCGGATGCGCATCTCGCGCGTCACGTACGCATCGCTCATCTGGAACTCGGGCAGATGGTCGATCACCCGGTCGTCCCACTTGAGCTTGCCTTCCTCCACGAGCATCGCCATCGCCGTCGCCGTGAACGCCTTCGAGTGCGAGGCGATGCCGAACATCGTCCGCGGCGTCACTGGCGCGGGGTCTCCCAGCCTGCGCACGCCGTAGCCGCGGCTTGCCACGGTGCGCCCGTCTTTGACCACCAGGACCGCCATCCCCGGAACTTCGAATTCCTTCATCGCCCGCGCGGCGGTGGAGTCCAGATCGGGCTGCGCCGCCAGCAGGCATGGGAGCAATGTCAGGAGTACAGCATGTCGGGTAGCGCGCATGCTTCTGATGGTATCCAAGGTCCGCAGCCGAGTTTGTGGAACAATCGCCGCCATGCCGGAATTCCCGGCAGCGGCGCCTGCTCGGGATGTTCGTGCCATTCCCGGCCCTCAGTTCGGCCGGCGCAATTCAGCGACAATAAGAGAATCCGTCAGCCCATGCCGAACAGCCAAGCCATTCTCGTCACCGGGGGCAGCGGTCAACTGGCGCGGCGCGTCATTGAACTCCTCCTCGAACAGGGTGCTGGCCCCCTCATCACCACCACCCGATCCCCGGAGCGGCTCTCCGCCCTGGCGGAACGCGGTGTCACCGTGCGTCAGGCCGATTTCACGCAGCCTGCCGAGGATCTGGCCGGCGTGTTCCGCGGCGCGCGGAAGATGCTGCTGGTGAGCACGAACACGCTGGAAGGACCTGGAAAGCGCTTCGAACAACACGAGCGGGCGATCCGCGCTGCCGTGGAGGCCGGCATTGAGCACATCGTCTACACTTCGCTCACGTTCCCCTATCCGGCGTCCCCCGTCACGGTTGCCAGGGATCACTACCTCACGGAAAATCTCCTGCGCGAAATCCACGTCGAGTACACGTTTCTGCGCAACAACATCTACGCCGAGAGCCTGCTGTTCAGCCTGCCCGGAGCGGTGCGCTCCGGCAAGCTGAAAGCCGCCGCGGGGGACGGGCGCGCCGCTTATGTCACCCGCGAGGACTGCGCCCGAGCCGCTGCCGGGGCGCTGCTGCGCGGCGAGACGCGCTGCTCGTATGAAATCTCCGGCCCGGAGGCGCTGAGCTTCGCCGATCTGGCCGAAATCGCCTCGCGGCTCTCCGGCCGGCCTGTCGTGTACGAGCCGGTGGAAGCGGACGCATGGCGTGAAGAGCTGAGAGCCGGCGGCATGGATCCCAGGCTTGCCGAATTGTGGGTGAGCTTCGACCGCGCCATCGGCGAAGGCTGCATGGACCTTGTCACAGGAGACGTCGAGCGCCTCTCCGGCCGCGCGCCGCAGCGGGTGGAAGAGTTCCTTGAGCAGCACGTGGAGGATTGGGCGGCGCCTGAGCGGCGCCTGTAGCGTGTGCCGCGCTGCTCCGGCGAAGCGGCCGCCGCGGGAGTCGCGCTTCCCCCAAAGCCCGCCTCTGCGCGTTTCAGGACAACAAGGCGGCAAGGATGATGCTGTCGTCCGCCGGATCCACTGTCCGAAGATCGACCAGCAGCCGCTCTTCGTCGATCCGCGCGATAACAGGAGGTGAGCAGGCGCGCAGCTTGCGTTCCAGTTGCACTGCGTCCGGAGTCACCGACAGCAGGCATGTGGGCAACGCCTGCCCCGGTGTGGAGCCGCCGCCGAGCAACGACTCGCCGCGCAGCACCTCCGCATGCAGCCTGCCGGAAGCATTGATCTCTCCCGCCAGCCGCCGCGCGCGCCCGGCGATCTCATCGGGCGAAAGCCGGATCATGCGCAGCACCGGCAGCTCGTCCCATTTTTCGAGCAGCGTCAGCCGCAGCGCCGTTTCCAGCGCGGAGTAGATCAGCTTGTCCACGCGCAGAGCGCGAAACATGGGATTCCGGCGCAGCCGCTGCACGATCTCGTGTTTTCCGGCGAGAATTCCCGCCTGCGGTCCGCCCAGCAGCTTGTCCCCCGAGAAGGACACCAGGCTCGCGCCTGCGCGCAGGCTGGCTTGCGGCAGCGGCTCGCGGACACCGTAAGCGGCGAGGTCCGCCAGGCACCCGCTGCCGAGGTCTTCATAAACGGGGATGCCCCGCTCGCGCCCCAGCAGGCAGAGCTCCTCGATCGACGGACGCCCCGTGAATCCCTGAATCACGAAATTCGAGGGGTGCACGCGCAGCAGCAGCCGCGTATCCGGTCCGATGGCGTGACGGTAGTCTTCGATCCGCGTCCGGTTGGTCGTACCCACTTCGACCAGCCGCGCGCCGCTGCGCGCCATGATCTCCGGAATGCGGAAGCCGTCGCCGATCTCGATCAGCTCGCCGCGGCTGACGATCACCTCGCCGCCCGCGGCAAGCTCGTGCAGCGCCAGGAACACAGCCGCTGCATTGTTGTTCACCACGATGCCGGGCGCGCCCAGCAGCCGCTCGAGCAACGGCGCGGCATGGACATCGCGCTTGCCGCGTCTCCCGCTTTCCAGATCGTATTCGAGATTCGAATAGCCAGAAGGGGCAGGGAAGTCCGGCAGCGGCGCGCGCCCCAGATTCGTGTGCAGGATGACGCCCGTGGCGTTGATCACGCGCCGCAGCGAAGGTTCGAGCAGCGCCCGCAGGCGCCGCTCGAGCGCCGCTCGCGGCTCTTCCGCCAGCGTCTCTCCATGCTGGATGAGCCGCCGGCATTCTTCCAGAACCATGCGGGCTTCGGCGACGACAAGCCCGTGCGGCAGAGGCAACTGGATCGAACGGGCGAGCTCGTCCACGCCCGGCAGCGAACGCAACTGGTCCTGGCGCGTCACTTCAGAGGAAACATCGCGCGGAGTTCGTCGATCTTCGGGCGCCGCCCGTACTCGCACAGCTCGAACGACTCAACCTGTTGCACCCTGGCGGCGGCTTCCGCGCCCAGCTCTTCGGCAAGCACTTTGCGCACCTGCTCGTTGATGGGCTGCACGCGCATTTTGGCGAGCATCGCCCGGCGCTCCTTCGGATCTTTGGGAACCTTGTCCAACTGCCGGTCCGTCCACGGCAGCCATTCGTAGAACTGCGAGACATGGGCGTCCAGCGCACTCACCTTCACGTCGAAGACGTCGTCGATCGGCACCACCACATCGGGGCGGAATGGCGCGGGCTTCTGGAAGTTGTCCTGGTAGTAAAGGAACACCGGGTTGCGCTCCAGCGCCGGCGTATCGGGAACGATGTTGGGCACGATCACCATGTAGGCGGCGTCCTGGATCAGCACTCCCGTATAACGGTGGTCGGGGTGGTAATCGTTGGTGCGCGGGCCCACCACGATGTCCGCCTGCCACTTGCGGATGGCGCGGATGATCTGGCGGCGGACTTCGAGCGTCGGCATCAGTTCGCCGTCGTGGTTGTCGAGCACTTCATACTCGGCGATGCCCAGCCGCCGCGCCGACTCCTGCGTCTCCAGGTACCGGCGCTTGGCCAGCGCGCCGCCGCCCATTGTCTGATGCCCGGCGTCGCCGTTGGTGACGGACAGGAACTTCACCGCGTACCCGGCGCGGGCCAATTTCGCCGCGGTTCCGCCGAACTTGATGTCGCAATCGTCGGGGTGCGCTCCGATGGCGAGCACGCGGAGCTTGCGGGGCGGCTGCGCGGCGCCCTGCCCGGAAAGCAGGACGCCGGCGCAGGCGACGGCAATGAGGGATGCGAAATATCTCATGCGATGTTCCCGAAGAGACCCTTCCAGGTCTGTTCCTTCCTTGTATACATGGCCTCGCGGCCGAGCAGCGCGATCATTGTGGACAGCGCCGACCTCTCGGCGACGTTCTCCACATCGCCGGTCAGGACGCGGTTCAGGAACTGCTCGAGCGCTTCAAACGTGATGTCGCGCTTGGAATCGATGCGCTCGCTCTCCTTCGGTCCCTTGTAATGCGTCATGCCGCTGCGGGAGACGGTGATCGTGCCCTTGGTGCCGGTGAACTCCTCGCCGACCTTGGCAAATCCCCTCGGCGTGAGCTGGTTGGCTTCGTAATTCACCAGCATGTTGTTGGGCCATTCGAAGGAAAGCGTCAGGTTGTCGACAATGTCCATCGTGAGCCGCACCTTGCGCGTCGAATAACCGACGGCGCGGATGGGCAGCCCTTCCAGGAACCAGTGCAGCACATCGAAGTTGTGGCAGTCCTGCTCGACGATGATGTCGCCCGAGTACTTGGCGTAGCAGAACCAGTTGCGCACCTCGGCCAGTTTCGGATCGAGCCCCGGATAATCGCGCCGCGTGAACGGGTCGCCGCTGATCCAGTAAGCTCGCGCCGCCGCCAGCGGGCCGATGGCGTCTTCCTTCACACGCTTCCACGCCTCGAGATACACCGGCCCGTAGCGCTGCTGGAAGCCGAACGAGATGACCTTCTTCGGATCGGCTTTGCGCCCGGCGCGGATCACGCGCTGGCAGCCGGCGATGTCGACGCCCGCCGGTTTCTCGCAATAGACATGCTTTTTCGCCTGCACCGCCGCCTCGAAATGCTCTGGATGCATGTAGGGGGGCGTGGCGATGATCACCGCGTCGATCGAGGGATTGGCCAGAAGCTTCTGGTAGTCTTTGTACTCTTCGACCTTTTCCAGTTTCAGCGCCGCCTTGGCCTGCTCGATGCGGTCGTCGAACAGGTCGCAGAGCGCGGTGATCTGTCCGCGCGGATCATTGTGGGCGATGCGCGCGTCGTAGGTGCCGCGTCCGCCGCTGCCGATGAGCCCGATCGAGACCTTCGAGTTGGCCTGCGTGCCGCGGACAGCCTGCGGCGAAACGATCGTAAAGGCGCCGGCGGCGGAGAGCACCGCCCGGCGGGAGATGGGATTTTGCGTGTGGCTCGACATAGGAAACCCTGCCGAGCAATTCTATCGCAGCGTTCAGCGCGGCTGCGCCGCGGAGTTGCGGTGTTCCTGATGATGCTGGTGGGCGCGCCGGTACAGTTCGCGGATTTCAGTCCCCGTGAACGCCAGCGCCACCGCCCCGGCGACCAGCAGCGGCACGGTCACGATGAAGAACATCACGCCCGCCACGCTCTTCGCCGTCTGCGCGTCGACGCCCAGCACCCGGTGCAGGCCCAGGTATGCGAACAGGTGGAACAGCCCCACGTTGCCCGGCGCCGAGGGCAGCACGGTGCCGAGCCGCAGCACCACCAGCACTACCGCCGCCGAGCCCCACGGCAGGTCCAGCCCGTAGCCCTCCAGCATCGCGTGGATCGGGATCACCTGCAAAGCCAGATACACAATGCTCGATCCGATGGCGAGCAGGAACGTGCGCGACCGCCCCATCGCGTGGAGCCCCTCCACCGCCGTGCGCAACACCTCCGACCAGCGGTGCCTCGTCGTCACATGGTGCGAGAAGCGCCGGTTCAGAACCGCAAATGCCAGCAGCGCCCCGATGGCGCCGACGATGCCGGCCAGCACCCAGACTCCCGCCACCAGGTCTCCCGGCAGTTCCACGAACAGCGACACCGCGGCGAAGCCGAAGATCAGCCACATGCCGTCGATGAGCCGTTCAATCAGCGCCGAACTCAGCACGAGCGGGAAGGGAATCCGGTTCCAGATGGAGACCAGGTAGCACCGGATCAGCTCGCCGCTGCGCAGCGGGAGCAGCTCGTTGGCGAACAGCCCGATGTAGATCGCCTGCACGCTGCGCCACAGGGACAGCCGCTGGACCGGGGCCAGCAGGATGTTCCACCGCCAGCCTTGCGAGACGTAGACGAGAACGTCCGCGGCGACTGCCACCGCAATCCACAGCGGATGGATCTGGCGCAGCTTCGGCAGCTCCGTGCGCCAGTCGAAGTCGTGGTACACCCACAGCAGGCACACGAGCGACAGCGTGTACACCGCCACTGAGCCAAGCCATGCAGGGAACCGCCGCCCGCCGTTTGCCGAGGGTGAACTCATCCCGTTCCTCTCCATCATAGATGCCGGATGTCGCAAAGCGGTGAGATCATCCGGCCGGACGCACGCCGCCAGCAGTGACCGTGACCTCGGCGCCGTCGCCGCGGCGCACCCGCAGAAATCCCTCGGCGGTGAGCCCGGCGGTGATGCCCGTGATCTCCCCCGCGGGCATCTCAACCGTGACGCGGCGTCCGGCGGCGTACGACGACGCCGCCTCGAACAGGCGCAGGATGGCGGCAGCGCCGCTCGTCTCCAGGATCTTCAGATGGGACTCGATCGAGCGCGCCAGCGCCCGCAACAAAAATTCAGGATCTTGTTCCGAGCCCGTTTCAATGCGCAACGACGTG
Source organism: Acidobacteriota bacterium (assembly GCA_049325215.1). Lineage (GTDB taxonomy): Bacteria > Acidobacteriota > Terriglobia > Bryobacterales > Bryobacteraceae > JANWVO01. The sequence goes on along the minus strand of JBMOMB010000040.1, from coordinate 12,629 downwards.
GCAATCGGCCTGAGCTCCGGCGGGAACTCCCGCTGGTTGACGTTCAGCCCGATGCCTGCCAGCAGCGCGCTGTCCTGGAACTGCGCCAGGATGCCCGCCAGTTTTCGGTCTCCGATCAGAACATCGTTGGGCCAGCGGAGATCGACAGCCACCCCCACGAAGGTTTGCAGCGTGTCCGCCACGGCGAGGCCAAGCGCCAGCGTGGCCAGCGGGACCCTGGCGGGTTCCAGCCGCGGCCTCAGAATGATGGTGAAGTACAGCCCGCCGGGCCGTGAATCCCATGTGCGCCCCAGCCGTCCCTGGCCCGCGGTTTGCGTGCGCGCGGCGACGACGGTGCCGGCGGAGTATCCCTTGCGCGCCAGCTCCGCGGCCCGCCGCATCGTCGAATCGATCGTCTCGTGCCACTCAACGTGCCGCATCGGGATCCAGCCGGAAGTGAATGTCGGCGGCGCGCGCCGAGTGCGTGATGGCGCCGCTTGAAACAAACTGCGCTCCCGTGAGCGCGTACTCGCGGACGTTCTCGAGCGATATGCCGCCGCTCAGCTCCACCGTGGCGCGCCCTCCGATGCGGCGGATCCATTCGCGCGCCTCCTCCGGCGTCAGATTGTCCAGCAGGAGCCGCTCCGCGCCGCAGGCCAGCGCTTCATCCAGTTCCGCGAGCGTGCGGACTTCAATCTCCACGGGCAGTGCCGCGCCCCGCACCGCCTCCAGCGCCGCCCGCACGCCCCCCGCGGCGGCGATGTGATTGTTCTTGATCAGCACCGCGTCGTACAGTCCCATGCGGTGATTCACGACTCCGCCGCAGCGGGCGGCCATCTTTTCCAGGAGACGCATGCCCGGCGTGGTTTTCCGCGTATCGAGTATCCGGCACTGCGTGCCATCCACGGCGCGCGCGAACCGCCGTGCCAGCGTGGCGATGCCGCTCAGCCGCTGGAGCAGGTTGAGCGCCGTGCGCTCGCAGGTGAGCAGGCGGCGTGCGGACCCCGAGGCACGGGCCAGGCAGGCGCCTTTCTCGACTTCCGCGCCGCTGGGAGCGAGCACTTCCACGCGGACATCGCCGCCGGCCAGGTCGTAGACCGCCTGCATCAATTCAATGCCAGCCACCGTGAGCGGCTCGCGCGCGTAAAACGCGCCGGAGGCGCGGCGCTGAGCGGGCACGGTGAGCTCCGTGGTCACATCCCCGGGACCGATGTCCTCCGCGAGGGCGCGGCGGATCAGGTCGAGAGCGTCCGGATGCTGCCAGTTCATCGGATCAGGCTCCGAGCTCGACGAGCACCGCCTGCTGTTCGGCCAGCTCCTTCTCGTAAACAGCCAGCTTCTCCCGGATGCCTTCGACAACGTGCGCCGGCGCTCTGGAAACGAAGCTCTCGCTCGCAAGCTGCTTGCGGCTGGAGGCGATGACCTTCTCGAGTTCAGCCAGGCGCTTTTCGACGCGCTGGCGGATCGAGTCGATCTGCGCGCCGGAGAGCTTGAGTCCGACCGCGAAGTCCGCTGCGGCACGGCGCACGCCCGCCGGCCGCGCCGCCGGGTTGAGCTCGAACGTCCCGCCGGCGAGAGCCTCGATCACCGCCTGTTCCGCGGTGGCCACGTTCTGCACGTCCGGAGACAGCGATTCGATCCAGCCCTCCACGCGCGCGCCCGGGTCGACTTTGTTGTCGGCGCGCAACGCGCGGGCGGAAGTGACCACCGATTGCAGCAGCGAAAACAGCCGCGCCGCCTCTTCGTCGGCGGCATCGCCGGCGAGCGGATAGGGCGCGATGCAGATGGAGGCGGGCGTGTCCGCTCCTTTCTTCACGAGCCTCTGCCAGAGTTCCTCGCTGATGAACGGCATCAGCGGATGCAGCAGGCGCAGCGCGAGCTCGAACGTCTCGGCCATGGTCTCCACATGCGCCCGCGCCTCGGCGCCCTGCTGCACGCGCAGCTTCTTGATCTCCACATACCAGTCGCAGAAGTCGTCCCAGAGAAAGGTCCAGACGATGTCGGCGGCTTCGTGATAGCGGTAGTGGAGCTGCGCCTGTTCCATGCGCGCGGCGGCTTCGTTGAGCTTGTGGCGGATCCAGCGGTCCTCGAGCGGCACGGCGCCGGCGATCGGCCGCGGCCGGTTCACGTGCCGTGACGGCGAGTCCAACGGAAGTTGTTCGATGCCAACCTTCTCCATCTGCAGAAAGAGAAACCGCGCGGCGTTCCAGATCTTGTTGGCGAAGGCGCGGCTGCTCGCCATGCGCTCTTCGCTCAGTGCGATATCCATGCCGGGCGCGGCGCCGCGCAGCAGCGCGAATCGCACGGCGTCGGTGCCGTATTGTTCGATCACCTCCAGCGGATCGATCGTGTTGCCCCTGGTCTTCGACATCTTCTGGCGGTGCGCGTCCCGCACCAAGCCGTGAATGTAGACCGTGCGGAAAGGCACGTCGCCCGTGCACTCCATGCCGAGCATGATCATGCGGGCGACCCAGAAAAAGAGAATGTCGAAGCCCGTGATGAGCAGCGTGGTGGGGTAGTAGGTTTCCAGATCGGGGGTGCGGTCGGGCCAGCCGAGGGTCGAGAAAGGCCAGAGGCCGCTCGAGAACCACGTATCGAGCACGTCCGGGTCCTGCTCGATGCGGTTCGAGCCGCAGTAGGCGCAGGCGGAAGGGTCTTCGCGCGCAACCGTCGTCTTCATGCAGTCCCGGCAATGCCAGGCGGGGATGCGGTGGCCCCACCAGAGCTGGCGCGAGACGCACCAGTCGCGGATGTTGTACATCCACTCGAAGTAGGTCTTGGCATAATTTTCCGGAACAATGCGGATGCGGCCGTCCTCGACGGCGCGGATGGCGGGCTCGGCCAGCGGCTTCATGCGGCAGAACCATTGCGTGGAGACGAGCGGCTCGACGATGGTCTTGCACCGCTGGCAGCGGCCGGCGCTGAGCGCGTAGGCTTCGGTCTTTTCGAGCAGCCCCAGCGCTTCGAGATCGGCCAGCACGCGCTTGCGCGCTTCGAAACGGTCGAGTCCGGCATACCGGCCGGCAGCGCCGGTCATGCGTGCGTCGAGTCCGATGACGGCGACGTGCGGCAGGTTGTGGCGGCGGCCCGCTTCGAAGTCGTTTGGGTCGTGGGCGGGCGTGACCTTGACGACGCCGGTGCCGAACCTGGGGTCGGCGAGCGGATCGGTGATCACCGGAATCTCGCGGTCCATCAAGGGCAGCACCACGGTGCGGCCGTGGAGAGCGCGGTAGCGGTCATCATCCGGATTCACGCACACGGCGGTGTCGCCGAGCATTGTTTCCGGCCGCGTGGTGGCGACGGTGACGAAGCGCCCCGGCATGTCTTTCACCGGATACCGGATGTGCCAGAGGTTGCCCTGCTCCTCCTCGTGCACCACTTCAAGATCACTCAACGCCGTATGACAGCGCGGGCACCAGTTGACCATGTACTCGCCGCGGTAGATGAGGCCCTTTTCGTACAGGCGCACGAAGGTCTCCCGCACGGCGCGCGAGAGGCCGGGGTCGAGTGTGAATCGGTTCCGCGTCCAGTCGCAGGAGGCGCCGGTGCGTTTCATCTGGCGGATGATGGTGCCGCCGTACTGCTCTTTCCATTGCCAGACACGCCGCACGAACTCTTCCCGCCCGAGGTCGTGGCGCGTGAGTTTTTCGTTCTCCCACAGCGCGCGTTCCACCACCATCTGGGTGGCGATGCCGGCGTGGTCCTGTCCGGGGAGCCACAGCGTCTGGTCGCCCCGCATGCGGTGCCAGCGGACCGTCGCGTCGATCTCGGTGTGCTCGAGCATGTGCCCGATGTGCAGGCTGCCGGTGACATTGGGCGGGGGGATGACGAGCGAAAACACTTCCTTGCCATCCTGTTTTTTCTCCGGGGGCGTGAAGTAGCCGCCGGCGACCCAGGCTTCCGCCCAGCGCGGCTCAAACCGCTGCGGTTCGTAGACTTTCTCCAATGTCATGGGGGTGAACTTCCAGTCTAACAGGGGGCCGTTCCCGTACACTATGGGCATGCGTCTGGAAGCGATGCAGGCGGCGCTGCGCGGGCAGGCAATGGACGGGTGGCTGTTTTTCGATCACCACCGGCGCGACGGGCTGGCGTATCGGATCCTCGGCTTCGAGCCGCCGCGCACGCCCACGCGGCGGTGGTACTACTTCGTGCCGGCGCAAGGCGAGCCGGTGAAGCTGGCCCACCGGATCGAGGCGGGCATGCTGGATGCTCTGCCCGGCGCGAAGCGGCTGTACGCAGGCTGGCAGGAACAGGAGGAGCGGCTGCGGGAGCTGCTTGCGGGTGCGCGGCGCGTGGCCATGCAGTATTCGCCCCGCTGCGCGGTGCCTTACGTGGCGATGGTGGACGCGGGCACGGTGGAACTGGTGCGCTCGCTCGGGGTGGAAGTGCTCTCCTCGGCGGCGCTCGTGCAGCAGTTCGAGGCGCTCTGGACGCCGGCGCAGTACGCGAGCCACAAGCGGGCGCAGGCCAAGGTGGACGCGGTCCGCGCCGCGGCGTTCCGGCTGGCCGAAGAGCGATTGGCGGACGGGCGGCCTGTCACCGAGTTCGAGATCAAACAATTCATCCTGAATGCGTTTGAAACAGAAGGGCTGTGTACTGATCACGGCCCTATCGTGGCGGTGAACGCCCACGCCTCCGACCCGCATTACGAACCGCAGGCGTCCGGTTCGTCGGAGATCCGCAAGGGCGATCTGCTGCTGATCGACCTGTGGGCGAAGCTGCGCGAGCCGGGTTCCGTCTATTACGACATCACCTGGACCGCGTTTTGCGGCGCGGCGCCGCCGCAGCGGATGCTGGATGTCTTCCAGGCGGTGGCGGGCGCGCGCGACGCCGCAGTCACAAGGGTCATGAAGGCGGCCGAATCCGGCGAGCCTCTGTGCGGCTATCAGGTGGACGATGCGGCGCGCAGTTATCTGCGCGAGCGCGGCCTGGACGAATATTTCATCCACCGCACCGGACACTCGATCGGCGAGGACGTACACGGGACCGGCGCCAACATGGACAACTTCGAGACGCACGACGACCGGCCTGTCGTGCCGGGGCTGTGCTTTTCCGTGGAGCCGGGCGTGTATCTGGCGGAGTTCGGCATCCGGAGCGAGGTGAATGTGTACCGGTCGGAATCAGGGGCGGAAGTGACGGGCGAGGTGCAGAGGGAGCTGCTCCGGCTGGCGGTGTGAGTGCGGATCGGCAGAAGACGCACATGTAAATTCCGCACCGGCCGCAAAGTTTCCGCTTGTATTCGGCCGGGAACAAGTGCACACTGGATCACCCCATTTTCAGAGGAGGCTTCTGGTGATGCAGTTTCGTACGCCAGTGCCCGTTTTCGCCCTGCTGCTTGCGGCAGGGACTGTATCCGCACAACCGGCCGCCACGCCGGTCACCGCCGTTTCCATGTTCCGTGTCCAGCCGGACCGGATGGAGCGATTCGTCGAGATCATTCGTCTGATCACACCCTCGCTCGACAAGCTTCTCCAGGCGGGAACCATCGATGCCTACGGGCTCGACACGGACATTGTCCATACGGAAGGCCCCAACGCGGTCCTGTGGTACACGGCCAGGAATTTCTCCGGGATTTCTGAAGCCGAAAAAGCGACCCGGGCGGCGCTTCAGGCCAATGCCGACAAGATGAAAGACGCCTATTCTGTGACAGATTTCGAAAAGCACCGCGACCTGGTGGTAAGGACACTGGAACACGGCGCGGGAAAGACCCCCGCTGGTGCGCTGCCGGTGACCTTCTTCCAGGAGGAGAGGGTGAAGCCCGGCAAACTGCCGGTGGCCAGGATGATGTTCCGGCATCATGAAAAGCCGGTTCTCGATCAACTGATCAAGGAAGGCGTGATATACGGCTACGCCATGGATGTGGAAGCGATTCACACGAGGGAGCCCGGGACGGTGTGGTACCTGATCATGGCCCCTGACATGGGTGCGATGGACAGGATCCAGGCCGCGTTTGCTGCTTCACGGGAAAAACTGGGCGCCGTGGAGAGGCGGGCGATGGACGAGATGGACGAAGAGATATTCGACCGGAAGTCGCACCGGGATTCCGTGTCCCGGGCGGTGATTTTCAAGTCGCGGTAAGCTCGCGGGCGGGACGCCGCGGCGTCCCGCCCCGTATGAACCCCACGCCCGGCAGCGATACGTCCCGGGCACGCTGGACCGCCAGAAAGTGTTGTCCGGGACGCGCGGCTGAAGGCCCCACTGTTTGCCCCCGCCGGCTTCGGCCTGATTCCCCTCCTACACACCAGTGCTGTCTCTTAGCGGATGACGCGTTGGCCGTGCGGTCCGCAAGAGATCTGGGAAAACGTGTGCGCCGAACCGTGGCGGAACGTGAAGCCCAACAGGAGCCGTATGGGGCACTGGGCGGCCGATCCAGCCTTGCATGTGCACCAGCGAGTCCTTCGGCAATCCAATGGCCGGCGTGCGCCCTGGAGCCGGGATTCGTCCCTCGCCGGCCCGTCACCGCGGATCAGAAAAAATAGCGCGCCCATTTTCAGCCGTTTTCCGCCACACGGGCCTGCGCTGCGCCGGTCCGGCCCCACGGTTCTGGCTGGAGGTCCGAGACCGTGGCCCCGCGCCCATTCGATCCTGCCCGCCTGAAACCGGCGTTGATTGACCTGGCTCTGCTCGACCGCCTGCAGCAGGCCGCGTCTCCCGATCCCTTCAGCGTCCTGCTGGAACTCCGCCACGGCGCGCGCGCCGGGGACCTCCTTGCGCTCTGTCCCTCCGCCCAACCCATCGGGGCGGCAAGCCGCGGCCTTTTCCGGGCCCGTCTGACCAAGACGGAGATCCTCGCCCTGGCCGCTCAGGCGCAATCCGTCCTCTATCGCATCTGGCTGAATCATTCCGTCCGCGCCCTCTCGCTCCGGACCATCCAGGCGGACGCTGCGCTGGCAGGCTTTCAGGCCGCAGGGCGCGGCATCGTCTGGGCGGTGGCCGATTCCGGCATCGCGCCGCACGCACACTTTGACGAGCACGACAACCTGGCGCTTCCCGGGGGGCTCGAACACCGCAACTTCACCGGCGCCGGCTCGCCGCTGACGGATGAGTTCGGCCACGGCACGCACGTGGCGGGCATTCTGGCCGGCGTTGCTCCGGACAACGCGCTTCTGCCCTCATCCACCCTGAGCGAGCCGCCCCGCGGCGTCGCGCCTGAGGCGAAGCTTCTTTCCCTGAAAGTCCTCGGACCCGACGGCTGCGGCGAGGTCTCTGACATTCTTGCCGCCCTGGATTATGTGCAGCAGTTGAACGCATACGGGCGCCGGTTGCTGGTGCACGGCATCAACCTCTCGCTCGGCTATGAATTCGATCCTGAGTGGTTCGCCTGCGGCGCGTCGCCGCTGTGCCAGGAAATCGACCGGCTTGTCCATTCGGGTGTTTGCGTCGTGGTTGCGGCGGGCAATTCCGGCTACGGGTGGCAGAATTCGCAGCACACCGGAATGACGCCCGCGTGCTTGGATCTGACGATCAATGATCCCGGCAATGCCGAGCTGGCGATCACCGTGGGCTCGACGCACCGCGAACGCCCGCACACGTACGGGGTCTCGTATTTCTCGTCGAAAGGCCCCACCGGAGACGGACGCATGAAGCCAGACCTCGTCGCGCCGGGCGAGAGAATCGTTTGCTGCGCCGCGCCGGGCAAAGCGCCCGCGGGCGCCGACTGGCGGCTGGCATATGTGGAGGACTCCGGCACCTCGATGGCTGCGCCCCATGTCTCCGGGGCCGTCGCCGCGTTCCTCTCGGTTCGTCCCGAATTCATCGGACGGCCGCTGGATGTCAAAGAGATATTTCTCGAAACGGCGACGGATCTCCGCCGCGCTCCGCAGTTTCAGGGGCGCGGAATGGTCAACTTATTCCGCGCCTTGCAGGCGTGTTAAGAAAGGCGTGTCTACTTGCAGGAAAAGGAATATACGATGACATATTGTCGCATTGATTTTGATGCCTCGGGCCGCCTCCGCAACCCGGCGCAGCGGGAGGGTTTCCTGGCTTTTCTCCAGCGCGAAAGGCCGCCCGCCGTGCTGATGGCGGCCCACGGCTGGCTCAACGACACCGAGGCCAGCGGCCGCATGTTCGCGTGGTTCGCGGAGGCGCTCCGGCCGTTGCCCGTCTGCGGCATCGCCTGGCCTTCGCACCCGCTCAGGCGGAACTCCGCCGGCGTAGTGAAGGCGGGCATCGAGGCCACATCTTATTACCTCATGAAGGAGCGGGCCGCCGAGGTGGGCGCTGGCGGCCTGGCGCCGCTCGTGCGGTCGCTCAGGCAGGTGGCGCCCGCAACGGGCGTCCACTTCGCGGCCCACTCATTCGGCGGGCGGCTGGTGACGGCGGCCGCCCTGGCCCTCGGACGCCCGGACGGCATGCCCCAGGTGGAGAGCATGATGCTGATCCAGGCCGCTTTCTCGCAATTCGCCTTCAGCCCGCAGGGTCTGTACCGCCCGGTGGTGGCGGAGCGCATGGTGCGCGGTCCCATCGCCGTCACGCACACCGTCCACGACAAGGCCATCGGCATGGCCTACCCCGTCGCCTCGATGCTCAAGCGCCAGAACGCCTCCGGGCTGGGAGGGCCGAACGATCCATACGGCGGGCTGGGCGCGAATGGCGCCCGCGGCCTCAGCCCCGAAGAGTGCATCCACCTGAACCTGGGCGACTTGGCTTCGCTCGAGCAGTCCCTCAGCTATCCGGTCATCAACCTCAACGCCGACCGCGTCATCCTCGGGCACTCCGACTTCTGCAAGCCGCAGGTGGCGGATACGTTGAGGGTGTTGACGGCGATGCCTGCGGTGGTGCGCTGAGGGCCGGACCGCCGCCGGGAAACGGACCTGGTTCAGAATGAAGGGCAGGAATCATGGCTGCCAGACGAATGCCAGGCTGCTTCTGGCTGCTGCTTGTGCCGGCAGCAGGCCTGACGGCGGTCGCCATAGGGATCTGGATCTCCAGCGCGCCGGTGCATCCCGGCCGCAGCGGCATTCCGATGACAGTTTCGATTCCTCCCGCGGGAGACTGGGCGGCAGCGGCGGACCGTGCGCGCCGGTTGGCGCTTGCGCATCTGACGGAGGAGAATCTGCCGGGCCTGTCGGTGGCCGTGGGCGTCGGGGATCGTCTCGTCTGGGCGGAGGGGTTCGGTTATGCCGACACGCGGACACGCGCCCACATGACCCCGGAACACCGTTTGCGGATCGGGACGGCGTCGATCGCGTTGACGTCTGCGGCCGCCGGGTTGCTGGTGGAGGAAGGCCGTCTGCATCCGGACGGTGAAATTCAGTCCTACGTTCCTGAATTTCCGTCCAGTAGGCCTCCGGCGACGCTGCGCGATCTGATGGCGCACACAGCGGGGCTGGAACATGGCGCAGAGAATGAGGGGGTGCTCTACACCCGGCATTGCCGCGCGCCCGCAGAAGCGCTGCCGCTCGTGGCCGGGCGGCCGTTGTTGTTCGAGCCGGGCACGGCATTCCGGTTCTCGGCCTATGGCTGGATTGTGGTCAGCGCCGCAGTGGAAGCGGCGGCGCGCCGGCCGTTGCTGGAGTTCATGCAGGAACGGGTGTTCCAGCCGCTCGGCATGGTGCAGACGGCTGCCGATGCCGGCGTGGCGGAAGCGGATGACGATTTCCCGCTGTTCAATCTGTTCCGTGAGCTCGTCTTCGATCCACGCACGCGGCGCGGGTTCGGGCCGGCCGGCGCGAGAACTGCGCCGCCGCAACAGGCGGCGGCGTACGTCCCCCGGTTTATCGAGAATCCGCGGTACGGGATTCACCTGATGAGGCCGCTCGATTTATCGTGCTATTCAGGGGCCAGCGTGTTCGTCTCCACGCCCTCGGATCTGGTGCGGTTTGCGCTGGGGCTGCAAAGTGGCAAGCTGCTGAAACCAGCCACCGTCGCAATGCTGCAGGCGCCGCAGAAGCTCGCGTCCGGGCAGCCGGCGGGCTACGGGCTGGGGTGGGAAGCGGGCGAACTCATCGTGGCCGGCAAGCCTGTGCGCAGTGCGGGGCATGAAGGTATCTTGCTGGGGGGTGATGTGGCGGATCTGCGCATCTATCCCGAAAACGGCGTGGCCGTGGCTGTGATCGCGAACATTTCGCACGCAAATACACGGCAGTTGGCAGGACGGATTGCGGAGGAATTCCTTCGTGAAGGGCACGGCGCGCAGGGAAACTGGTAAGACATCGGGAACTTCCCGGGTCTCAAGGCTGACGTGCGGGCGTGGCGCGGAGCGGCTTGCCGATGTGAACAAGCCCGTGATGGCCCTGTGCGCCGGCAACCTCGAGATAGCGGCCGCCTTCCGTTGACAGGCGGGTGGCCGCCTGCCTGCCGTCCACCGTGACGGTGGTGGCGGCAAAATTATCGGGCAGCAGAATGCGCAAATCGACTTCTTTCCCCGAACTGGCATATTCCAGAGTGATGCCATCCGCGTCGTGCCGCCAGATGTAGCTGAAATAAGCATCCGAAGAGGCCACGTGGAAGGTGACCCGGGCGTTGCGGATTCCGGCAGCCGCCCAGCGTGGAGAGACGGACACCCTCTCCATGCGGGGCGCCAGGATGCGGATGCCCGCCAGCCCTTCCATCAGCGCCTCCACCCATTGCGCCATCCCCCAGCCCGCGTACCGAACCTCGTTGGTGGTGCGGAAGCCCGGGGTGCCGTCCGGCCAGTACCAGACCTGCGCCCCGCCGGTTTCGCGCACATGACGCGCATACTGGCGCAACAGCTCCACGCCCCACTGTTCCCGCCCGAACCAGAACGCCGCCCGGCACAGCTCGCCGCCCACCCACGGCATCAGCCCGCCGTTGGCGTAGCCGCCCTGCTTGCGGAACGCATCCTTCCAGTAGCCGAGATGGTCCGGATAGCCCGGCTGCAAACTCCACCACGGATACTTGTCTCCCGTCGCCGCGTGCCGCCGGCGGTATTCGTCGAGGATTTTCCGCGCCTGGTCCGGCTCGGCCAGCCCCCGTGTCATCGCCCATGTGTTGCTCATGGCGAGCTGCTGGCGCTCGTCGAAATCTCCATGATCGATCGGATCCAGGTGGACATGGTGCTGGAACTTCACCCCGTCCCACAGCAGCCCCGCCGCGCGCCGGCGGTACTGCTCCGCTTCCTGTTGCCAGTAGGACGCCCGCGCCTCATCGCCGGCGGCGCCGTGCATCTCCGCCATGGCGCGGAAAGCCTGGTAATAGCCTGTCTGGTCGCACACGGCGATCACATGCCGCGACGTCCCGGCGTCGCTCGCCCCGTCGATGTCAAAGTCCCACGTGTCGCAACTGTGCTGGCGTTTGATCAGGCGCCGCCCGGGATCCCAGTGTTTGGGATCGCTCCTGACGTAAGCTAGCGCTTTTTCAAGCCGCGGCAGCGCCCGCTTCATCCACGCGGAGTCGCCTGTGGCGAGCCAGGTCTGCCACACGCCGAGCACGAGGATGTATTCGACGTCGCTTTCCAGTCCCACGCGCCAGGTGCGTCCGTCGCGGTGGATCCCGTCCGGAATCATGCCATCTTCGCGCTGCGCGTCGAAGAACCGGTCCAAACCGCATTGCATCTCGCGTTCCCAGTGCCTGTAAGCAGGAAGGGAATAGATCCAGTCCCGCAGCCAGATCCCGTCGAAACGCCAGGTGTCGCCGGAAATATAGCCGACAAAACGCCGCCGCTCCGTGCGGTAATCCCGCCGGCCCAATTGCATGCGCTCTTTCGTGAATGGGTACAATTCATCAAAATCTGCGTCTCCGGTGCTCACCGAAGTGCGCGGCGCCAGCCGGAAATTCAGATAGCGGCTGTGCCGCTGCTCGCCGGGGAAGTACAGGTAGATATAGTGGACGCCCGCCTTGCCGGCGGCGGGAAACTCCACGGTCCCGCGCCCGTCCGCCAGAGCCAGTTCGCGCTCGAGGTACACGCGCTGATCCGGATCCGCCACGCGCAGGCGGGCCATCGCGTCCCTGCGCGCTCGCCCCGTGACGGTCACCCGTACCGGCTCCAGCGGCCGGTAGGTGGCCCGGTCTGTCTCCAGCCGTCCGTAGTGGGTCTCGGTAGTGGTGGCCTCCGGCGGCCCCAGCAGCAGTGCAAGCAGAATGGCGCCGTTCACGCCAATCATGCTATCGCAGCGCGCCCGTGCAGCAATCCTTCAGCGATCGCGCAAATTCGGCGAATCGCCAGGCGTCCGCGAAATTCGACGCGATCCCGAACGAAACGCGCACCGCCCCGGTGCTCTTCGCCTCCACGGGCATCCGCCAGCCTTCGGGCGGCAACCTCGGGCGAGGCGCAGTAGCCGTGGTCTGTTCCGCCGTTGAAAGTGGCCGCAGCCCTGCGCAGGCCAGTAGAAGTTGGACAGGGAGCGTGATCATGCGGACCGCGGCGGCGACGACGGGCCGCAGTGGGGCCTGAGCTGGACGTATGATGGATTCGGCAACCGGTTGAGCCAGAATGTGACCAAGGGGACTGGGCCAGTGGTTTCGCTGTCGATCAGCGCGTCGACGAACCGGATCACCACGCCGGGGTTCGCCTATGACGCCGCCGGGCACATGACCCAGTGGCCGGGCGGGACGGTGACGATGGGGGCCGACTACGACGTGGAAGGCCGGCTCTCGGTGGTGAAGCAGGACGGGGTGGCGCGGTATCAGTATGCATACGACACTCGGGGCCGACGGGTGAGGAGGGCGGATGTGTCAGGGAACCCGCC
>JBMOMB010000039.1:0-37783 GCA_049325215.1 Acidobacteriota bacterium | reverse complement strand
AGGGCCGCTCCCTCCGGGCGCTTCGCGCCCTCCAGTCGCGGCTCAGAACGCGCTTTGCGCCCTTCAGTCGCGGCTCTGTGGCTCAGGACTCTTTCAGGGCGCTGATGATGTCGTTGACGGCCTTCTGGCCGTCGGAAAAGAACATCAGCGTGTTGTCGGCGGCGAAAAGCGGATTCGGGATGCCGGCGAAGCCGGGGCTTAGGCTGCGCTTGATCACGACGACGGTCCGCGATTTGTCCACGTCGAGAATCGGCATGCCGGCGATGGGCGACTTCGGGTCGGTGCGCGCAAGCGGGTTGACCACGTCGTTGGCCCCGATGATGATGGACACGTCGGTCTGCGGGAAGAGCGGGTTGGCCTGATCCATTTCTTTGAGCGCTTCATAGGGGACGTCGGCTTCCGCCAGAAGCACGTTCATGTGGCCGGGCATGCGGCCGGCGACCGGATGGATGGCGAAAAAGACCTCCGCCCCGCGCTTCTCCAGAAGAGCCGACAACGCGCGAACCGCATGCTGCGCCTGGCTCACCGCCATGCCGTAGCCGGGCACGATCGCGACGCGCTGCGCGTTCTGAAGCAGCATGGCGATCTCCTCAGGCGAGGCCGCCTTCACTTTGCCCTTGTAGATGTCGTCACCCGTGGTGACAGCCTGTGCGCCAAAGCCGCCGAACAGCACGTTGGCCAGCGATCGGTTCATGGCCTTGCACATGATCTGCGTGAGAATGATGCCCGAGGCGCCCACGAGCGAACCTGCGATGATGAGCATGTTGTTCTGGAGCACGAAGCCCGTGGCGCAGGCGGCGAGTCCGGAGTAAGAATTCAGCAGCGAGATCACCACCGGCATGTCCGCGCCCCCGATTCCAATGGTGGCGAGGATGCCGAGGATGCAAGACGCGCCGAGCAGCAGCCAGTACCACAGGAGCTGTCCGGGCTGCATCACTACGAGGACGCACAGGGCGATGTTGATGAGGAGGCAGGCGGCGTTGACGGCGTGGCGTCCGGGGAAGACCACGGCGGCGCCGCTGATCACTTCCTGAAGCTTGCCAAAGGCGACCAGGCTGCCGAGGAACGTCACGCCGCCTATGAGGCCGGACAACGCGGTGGCGATGGTGAATTGCAGGTCGAAGACGCCGCCCATGTGGATCGTTTCCACCAGGGCTGCGCCTGCCACCAAGGCGGAAGCGGCGCCGCCGAAGCCGTTCAGCAACGCCACCATCTGCGGCATGGCGGTCATGTGGATCTTGAGGGCCAGCACGGCGCCCACGCCTGAGCCGACTACGAGACCGGCGAAAATGATCTCGTAACTGACGATGCGGCGGTCCAGCACGGTGACGAGCACGGCGATGAACATGCCGAGCGCGCCCACCAGATTCCCGCGCACGGCGGAGCGCGGATGCGACATGCCCTTCAGGGCGAAGATGAACAGCGCCGAGGCCAGCAGATAGGCGAAATTGATGACGGCGGCAGGCATGGGCTACTTCCGTTTGAACATCTCGAGCATGCGGTGCGTGACCAGGAAGCCGCCGACCACGTTGATGGTGGCGAAGACGACGGCGAGGAAGCCGAGCACCGTGGTCAGCGTGGTCTGCTGCGTGCCGGCCGACAGCACAGCGCCGACCAGCGTGATGCCGCTGATGGCGTTCGAGCCGGACATCAGCGGCGTGTGCAGCGTCGGCGGCACCTTGGTGATGACTTCGAAGCCCACGAAGAGGGCGAGCACAAATATGGTCAGGGTGGTGGCAAGCAGTTCCATCAGGCTTCTCCCAGCAGTTCTTGCACGCGCGGGTGGACCACGCGGCCTTCGTGCGCGACAAGCGTCTCCCGCAGGATCTCATCATCGCCCGAAAAATCGATCGAGCCCTTGCCGGCGATGTGAAGCAGAAAGTTGGCGACATTGCGGGCATACATCTGGCTGGCGTGGTAAGGGGCCGTGGAGGGCAGATTCAGCAGGCCGACGATGGTCACGCCGTGCCGCTCCACCACTTCTCCCGCAACGGTGATCTCGCAGTTGCCCCCGCGCTCGATGGCCAGGTCGACGATCACCGAACCGGGCGCCATGCCCTGGACCATGTCTTCGGTCACCAGCACGGGCGCTTTCCTGCCGGGCACGGCGGCGGTGGTGATCACGACGTCGCTTTCCGACACTACGCGTTTCATCAGCTCGCGCTGCCGCTGATAGAACGTTTCGTCCATGGCCCTCGCGTAGCCGCCTTTGTCCTCCGCCTCGCCGGCCTCCAGCGGCAGTTCGACGAACTTCGCTCCCAGGCTCAGCACCTGTTCCTTCACCGCCGGACGCACGTCGTAGGCCCTGACCACGGCCCCCAGGCGGCGCGCGGTGGCGATGGCCTGAAGCCCGGCGACGCCCACCCCCACGATCAACACCTTGGCCGGCGCGATGGTGCCGGCGGCCGTCATCAGCATGGGGAAGAGGCGGGGCAGGAAATTGGCCGCCAGAATCACCGCCTTGTATCCAGCCACCGTGGCCATCGACGACAGCGCGTCCATGCTTTGTGCGCGCGTGATGCGCGGCATCAGTTCCATGGCGAAAGCCGAGACGCCCGCGGCGGCGAACTCGCGCGCCCGCTGCGGTTCCGACAGCGGATCGAAGAAGCCGATCACGGTCTGGCCCGCCCGCAGTCCGGCGGCGTCGGCCCGGACGCGCGCAATCACGTCCGCCGCCTGGATCACCTCCTCGCGCGTGGCCGCAACCTTCGCGCCTTTCGCCGCGAACTCGTGATCCGTGAATCCCGCCGCCGCGCCCGCCCCTGCCTCGACATGCACTTCGAAGCCTTTGGAGACAAGCGACGGCACAACCGGCGGAACCAGCGCCACACGGCGTTCGCCGGAGAC
The DNA here is from genome assembly GCA_049325215.1 of Acidobacteriota bacterium. Classification (GTDB taxonomy): domain Bacteria; phylum Acidobacteriota; class Terriglobia; order Bryobacterales; family Bryobacteraceae; genus JANWVO01. The sequence continues at coordinate 34,936 of JBMOMB010000039.1, read as the reverse complement.
GGTTTCTTTCAGGACGCCGACGATCATGGGCAATTCCTCGTCAATTCGCGAACCAGCTTGATCAGACAATGAATCAGGCGCACCCGCGGCAAGCCCGGCTTCTCATCCGCGGCGGCTGGCAGCCGGGATGCGGCGGATGGTGTCGTTCAGCTCGCCGATGCTTTCGTGGCCGATGGTGAAGCAGTCAATCACGTCATGGGCCAGGGCGTACTGGAGGCACTCATCGGCGCGCCGGAGCAGCGCGCCTGCGCCAAAGATCTTCATGCCAATGATGCCCTTGCCGGCGGCTTTCATCTGCCGCAGCACCGGCAACACCTCGGCAGGCGGCGCATCCATCTGCACGCCCGCCGGGTTGAACCGCGCCAGATCCACCTCCACCCACGGGCTGGCAGCGGCCGCGCGCAACGCGGCCATTGTGTGGCAGCTCACGCCCTTGGTGCGCACGATGCCTTTGGACTGGAGCTCGGAGATATATTCCATCGCGCCGCGCTTGCGCTGCGGCCAGCCGCCGTCCATCATGCAGTGCAGCAGCAGGATGTCGATATAGTCAGTGCCCAGCTCCCGGCGGAAGCGGTCGATGTCGGCCCTCATCTCCTTCTCCGTCGAGGCGTGCGTCTTGGTCAGGATCACGACCTTTTCCCGCGGCACGCCCTTCAAGGCCTCCTTCACGTGAGGGTGCGTGCCGTACTGGTCGGCCGAATCCCAGAAAAAGACGCCCTGGTCGTAGGCGGCGCGGAACATGCCGGCCAGGCCGCCGAGGCCGAGCTTGCGCGTCTGATTGGAAGCTCCGCCCACGCCGTTGGTGCCTGAGCCTACGGCCAGGCGGCTCACGCGGATCTTTTTCGGGCCGAGTTCGACGGCATCGGAGGCGCGTTTCTCGGTGGCAGAGGCGAAAAGAGAGTGAGGAAAGGAGCGGAAAACCGCCAGCCCCGCTCCCGTCTGCAATACGGTGCGTCGATCCATCCTGTGCACCCCCATAGCTTACGAACCTATCACACCAGGGCTTCTATTCGCCCTGCGCGCCGAGCTCGCGCAGCAGCGAGGCGCCGCCGGAGCGCTCGAGCAACCACAGGAAGAAGCGGATATCGACATTCACGTTGCGCGCAATGGCGGGGTTGTAGCCGAAATCGTTGGCCACGTTTTCCCACACGCGGTCGAAATTCAGGCCCACAAGCTCGCCGCGCCCGTTCACGGTAGGGCTGCCGGAATTTCCGCCCGTGGTGTCGGCGTCGGAGAGGAAATTCAGCGGCACCTGCGCCGGGTCCGTCTTCGCGGCAGCGTCGAGCAGCGCCTGCGGCAGCGCGAACGGCTCTTCGCCCGTGTGCTTCTCGATCATGCCGGCCAGCGTCGTCTGAGGCAGGTACTCGACCGCCTCGCGGGGCGAGTAGCCTTTGACGTGAGCGAAGGACACGCGCAGCGTGTCATTGGCGTCGGGCGCGACGGGCTTGCCCGCGTGCGCCATCACGGCGCGCCGCCACGCCGGCCTAAGGCGGCTGAAGGCGCCTTCCTGTTCGCGCCGGGCGCGGTCGAAGGCGCGCAGCTCCGGCTCGAGAGCCAGCGCGAAGTCGAGCATCGGATCCCGCCGCGCGCGGAGCTGGTCCAGGGTCTCGCCAAACATCTTCATCCGCTCGCCAATGTCGGTCACGCGCGTGCCCGAGTACAGCCGCGCCACGGCCTCATCAAGCGAGCCCGGGCGGAAGCGCGCATCCACGGCCTGAATGCGTGCGCCGTCGGGCAGCGAAAGCGCGTGGCGCAGCCAGCTCTTCAGCAGCGCTTCGTCGGCGGGCCGGAAGAAGCTTTTCTGGTCGCGCTCCAGCCGCGCCTTCAATTGCGGCCACTGCCGCTCCATGTATTCGGCCTCGCGCTCCATGTCGGGCTTCGCGCGTTCGGCGGCCAGACGGACGAGCTGCGCAGCGTGGCGCAGCGCCACGGGTCCGTTCGGAACCGATTGAAGCAGGAAGTCCCGCAGCGCGGCGGCGCGGCGGCGCGCGGCGCGTTCATCGAGCTCGCGCCGGGCTTCGATGGCGGACTTCCATTCCGGCCTCTGCGCGGCCCAGGCGAGGACTTCCTTCTCCGCCTGCTCCTGCTTCTCGATGATGCGGCCGCGGGCCAGCCCGGCGAGCTGCCCCTGCGCGTTTTTCACCACGTTGTTCAGGCTCTTCAGCGTGCCGGCCACGGCGATGGAGCCCTCGCGCGAATCCTTCACCGACTCCTCCAGCAGGCGGATCCATTCGCCGTAGATGCGCGCGCGGAGGGCGAACCAGCCGTCCCGCTGCAGGGCCATCTCGGCAGCCGTCAGGGAGCGCACCGTGCGGCCGGGGTAGCCGAGCACCATGACGAAGTCGCCCGGCTTGACGCCCGCGCGCGAAATGGGGAACCAGAACTCGGGCCTGTATGGCTTGCCGTCCCGGTATGCGCGGGCGACGGCGAAATCGCCCGTGTGGCGCGGCCACATCCAGTTGTCTATCTCGCCTCCGTATTCCCCGATGGCGCGCGGCGGGGCATAGACCAGGCGAACGTCGTCGAGTTCCAGGCTTTCGATCAGCACATATTCGACGCCGCCGTCGAACGCGGCGACGCGGCACCGCGCGCCGGGCTGCTTTTCGCACTCAGCCACCAGCTCCTTCTGCTTCTTTTCGATCGCCTCCCAGCGCGCGAAGTCCGTGGCGTGCGCAGGCACGGCATCCAGCACCGCCTTCGTCACATCGGTGAACCGGCGCGGCACGGTGACGCGCGTGGTGCGCCCGCGCAGCTCCTCCTGTGGAGTGCGCGCGAGAAAACCGTGGGTCATCAGGTCGCGCTCCGGCGTGCTGTGCTCCTGCAGCACCCCGAACAGGCAGTGGTGGTTGGTCAGGATTAGGCCCGCCGCCGACACGAAGCCCGCCGAACAGCCGCCGATGTTGACGGTGGCTGCCAGCAGCCCGGCGCCGCGCGCCGGGTCCCACAGCTTTTCCGGGGGCAGTTGCAGGCCCAGTTCCTTCAGCCAGGCGGGGTCGAGTTCGAGCACCTGGCGGGGCGTCCACTTGCCTTCGACGCCGGCCAGCGGCGCGGCCGCGAGAAGCGTGCCGGCAAAGCATGCGATCAGGGATTTGCGCAACATGGGATTGCCTTTTCGTCCGGTTGTACAACGGCGTGCTTTCAGCATATAGTGAAGGCGCCCGAAGGAGGGCAGGGGAGAGATGACGACCGCGATGCGAGCCTGCGCCGAGGAGATCCGCCAGTGCTGGATCCGCTGCGATTCCGCCCTGGCGGCGGGAGACGCCGACGGGGCCAATGACGCCTTCGGGCGCGTCTTCGAGATTGTGGACGGCTTTCCGGTGGAGGACGAGGACGTGCGCGCGCTGGCGCTGCTCTGCATCCTGACGTGGGTGAAGGTGGCGCTGGCGCTGGAGGAATCGGGGCAGAATGATCCGGCGCTGGAGGCGCAGGCTCACATCTTCGAACTGCTGGACACCTACTGGCTGCTCGAGCAGGAAGAGAAGGTGCTGCCGAAGCCGGGCGCACAGGAATTCGCCGGCCTGGAGACGGCCGAATCGACCGAGCTGCTCGGCCGCCTGTATCTGCTGTGCAGCCGCTACGGGCGGAAGGACACCCTGTACTGGGGCCGCTGCTTCATGGAGTTTGACCGGAAGATGCAGGCCGGCGGGGCGGTGAACTGAGCCCCCCGCCGGGACCGGCGTCGAGGGCGCGGCGGCCCGCCTCCAGCAGTTCGATGATGCGGTCCACGTCGTAGACGCAGCCGCCCCAGGGGCCGCCGCTGGCCTGCTGGAGCGCGGCCCAGAGGCGCGTGTCGTCCGGCAGCAGCGGATCGGGGGCCAGATCCGGGTGCGGCTCGCGCGCGCCGAAATCCACGCCCACGGCGTTGATCGAGCCTTCCAGCCGGTTTCGGTCGATCACGATTTCAATCTCGTCGCCGTCGCGCAGCTTGCCGATGGGGCCGCCGGCGAGGGCTTCCGGCGAGACATGGCCGATGCAGGCGCCCGTGGAGACGCCGCTGAAGCGCGCGTCGGTGATCAGCGCCACGTGCTTGCCGAAGGGCAGGTATTTGAGCGCCGAGGTGAGCTGGTAGGTCTCCTCCATGCCGGAGCCCATGGGGCCGCGGCCTGCGAGCACGAGGATGTCGCCCTCGTGGATGCGGCCTTCCTTGATGGCGGCGATGGCGGCGGGCTCGGAGGTGAACACGCGCGCGGGCCCGCGCTTGCGGTAGACGCCGCCGGCGCCGGCGACCGAAGGGTCGATGGATGTGGCTTTCACCACGCTGCCCTCCGGAGCAATGTTGCCCGTAGGGAAACACACCGTGGGTGTGATGCCGCGGGCCCGCGCGGTTTCGGGGCTGAAGATGACATCGTCCGGATCGATGCCGTCAGCCTCGCGCAGGCGGCGGCGCAGGGCGGCGCGGCGCTCGCTCTGCTCCCACCAGTCGAGGTTCTCGCCGAGTGTGAGCCCTGTGCAGGTGAGCGCCTTCGTGTGCAGCAGCCCCGCGCGGCGCAGGTGCAGCATCACCTCGGGCACGCCTCCGGCGAGGAAGACCTGCACGGTGGCGAAATTGCGCGGGCCGTTGGGCAGCGCGTCCACCAGCCGCGGCACGCTGCGGTTGACGCGCGCCCAGTCATCGACGCAAGGCCGCCGCAGCCCCGCATGGAAGGCGACGGCGGCGAGGTGAAGGATCAGGTTCATCGAGCCGCCGCAGGCGGCGTGCAGGACCAGGGCGTTTTCGAGCGCTTCCGGCGTGAGGATGCGCGCCGTCCCAATGCCCGCTGCGCGCAGGCGCAGCGCCGCGCGGGCGGAGCGGCGGGCGAGATCAAGCCAGATGGGGTGGCCGGAAGGGGACAGCGCCGAGTGCGGCAGCGCAAGCCCGAGCGCCTCGGCCACCACCTGCGAGGTGGCCGCCGTTCCCATGAACTGGCAGCCGCCGCCCGGCGAGGCGCAGGCGCGGCAGCCCGCCTCCTGGGCGTATTCGAGCGTAATTTCACCGTGCGCGAAGCGCGCGCCGATGGACTGCACCACGGCGGTGTCCTCGCCCTGCTCGGGCAGCAGAGTGACGCCGCCGGGCACGAGCACGCAGGCCAGCGCGTGCTGTGCGGCCAGCGCCATCATCATCGCGGGCAGCCCCTTGTCGCAGGTGGCTACGCCGAGCACCGCCGCGCGGTTCGGCAGCGAACGGATCAGGCGGCGGAACACCGCCGCAGCGTCGTTGCGGTAAGGGAGCGAATCGAACATCGCCGGCGTGCCCTGCGAGCGGCCGTCGCAGGGATCGGAACAATAGGCCGCGAACGGGATGGCCCCCAATTGTTTCAGCTCGCGCGCGGCCGCCTCCACCTGGAGGCTCACTTCCCAATGGCCGGTGTGATAGCCGAGCGCGATGGGCGAGCCGTCCGGCGCGCGCAGTCCGCCGTGGGTGGACAGGATCAGCACTTCGGCCGCATCCATGCGCGCCGGCTCCCAGCCCATGGCGGCGTTCATCGTCCAGCCGTAGAGGTCGCCGGAGGGCCGCTCGCGCAGCATCTCCGGCGTGTAGGGCAGCCGCCCCTGTGGTCCGGGCGCCCGGGAGCGGACATCGAACAGCGAGGCGTCGCCGGAATCGAGGATCGAGGATTGCCGGGGCAGCTCAGCGGACATGACACGATTTCATCACACAGGCGGCCGCCGCCGCCCCTGGTGGAAGCGCCGCGCATCGGATAAAGTGGGAAGTTCCTTATGAGCCTACGTGTCACTGAACGGACCAACGGCGATGTCCTGGTGCTGGAGCTGGACGGGCGCCTCGTGATCGGAGAAGCGGTCGAAGAGTTCCGGCGCAAGGTGGATGAAGCCATGAAAAGCGGGCGGACGCGCGTGGCTCTGGACATGCGCGGGACGGAGTACATCGACTCGAGCGGCATGGGTTTTCTGGTGGTGGCGCATAAAGTGGCGCGCGACTCGGGCGGCATGCTGGCGATGTTCAATCTCACCGACCGGGTCATCGATCTGATGCTGTTGACGAAGCTGAGCGGGGTGTTCCACCTCTATGCGAACGAGCAGGACGCGGTGGACGCGATTCATGGCAAGGAAGTGAAGCCCTTCGATCCCGTGGAATACGTGCAGAACCGCGGCGAGGATGCGCCGGGGGGCGAATGAGCGGCAGGGGGTGCTACACTCGTAGCTTCCCCCCATGAAGATTGCGCTCGGAGCGGATCACGCCGGTTTTTCCCTGAAGGAATTCCTGCGCCGCGAACTGGAGGCGGCCGGGCACGAGGTGACCGATTTCGGCACGCATTCGGCCGATTCCACCGACTATCCGGACTACGCCCACAAGGTGGCGTCGGCGGTGGCGGAGGGGAGGTGCGAGCGTGGCGTGCTCGTCTGCTTCACGGGCGAGGGCATGTCGATCTCCGCCAACCGGCACAAGGGCGTCCGGGCGGCGCTCGCCTATAACGCGGACGTGACCGAGCTGGCGCGGCGGCACAACAACGCCAACGTGCTGGCGCTGGGGGCGAAGTACCTGAACCCCGCCCAGGCATGGGGTTGGGTGCAGATTTTCCTCGAGACCCCGTTCGACGGCGGGCGGCACGAACGGCGCGTGAAGAAGATGGAACCAGGAGAACAGAGCAGCCAATGACGGAACAGGAGCGCATGGCAAGGCCGCTGGCGGCGGTCGATCCGGAGATCGCGCAGGCGATCCAGGACGAGGCCGGGCGGCAGCACTCGCGGCTGGAGTTGATCGCCAGCGAGAATTTCACTTCCGAAGCCGTGCTGGAAGCCACGGGCAGCGTGTTCACGAACAAGTACGCCGAGGGCTACCCCGGCAAGCGCTATTACGGGGGCTGCGAGTTCACCGATGTCGTCGAGAACCTGGCGCGGGAGCGGGCGAAGAAGCTGTTCGGGGCCGAGCACGCCAACGTGCAGCCGCACTCGGGATCGCAGGCCAACGAGGCGGCCTACGCCGCGGTGCTTTCGCCCGGCGACACGATCCTCGGCATGAACCTCGCGCACGGCGGCCACCTGACGCATGGCCATCCGCTGAACTTTTCCGGCAAGACGTACAAGGTGGTTCCCTACGGCGTGCGCCGCGAGGATGAGCGCATCGACTACGACGAAGTGGCGCGCCTGGCCCGCGAGCACCGCCCGAAGATGGTGGTGGCGGGCGCCAGCGCCTATTCGCGCATCATCGATTTCGCCCGGCTCCGCGAGATCTGCGATGAGACCGGGGCGCTGCTGCTGGTGGACATGGCGCATTTCAGCGGGATGGTGGCGGCCGGGCTGTATCCGAACCCCTGCCAGTGGGCCGACATCGTTACAACGACGACGCACAAGACGCTGCGGGGGCCGCGCGCCGGGCTGATCCTGTGCCGGGCGCAATATGCGCAGGCGATCGACAAGACCGTGTTTCCCGGCGTGCAGGGCGGGCCTCTGGTGCATGTGATCGCCGCCAAGGCTGTCTGTTTCCTGGAGGCGATGCAGCCGGAGTTCGTCGAATACCAGCGGCGCGTCGTGGCCAACGCGCAGGCGCTGGCTGCCAGCCTTGCTCAGGCCGGCTACCGCGTGGTGAGCGGCGGCACGGACACGCACGTGATGCTGGTGGACGTGTTCTCCAGAGGGCTGCGCGGCAGGGAAGCGGAGAAGGCGCTGGACGAAGCCTGGATCACGGTGAACAAGAACTCCATCCCGTTCGATCAGAACCCGCCGCTGAATCCGAGCGGCATCCGTCTGGGCAGCCCGGCGGTGACGACGCGCGGGTTCGGCGAAGCCGAGATGAGGCTGGTGGGCGGGCTGATCGCCTGCGTGCTGGAAGCGCCCGCAGACCCGGACAACCTGAAAGCCGTGCGGCGCCGCGTGGAAGAACTCACCGAACGGTTCCCCCTGTATGCCTGGAGGCGCGCCGCCGTGCGGGCGTGAGCCGGGGAGACTGACGTGCCGCTGCGGATCCTGATCGACGCCCGCCACGTCAAGGATTTCGGTTACGGCACATACATCCGCAATCTCCTGCGCGGCCTGGCGGCGATCGGCGCGCCGCACGAGTTCCTGCTCACGGTGAGAGGCGCGGACCGGGAAGAACTCGAGGGGCTGCCGGAGAATTTCCATCCCGTGCTCTACGACCGTCCGGACACCGAGCCTCGCGACCGGATCCTGTTCTCCCTGTTTGCGAGGAAACAACTGCCCTCGCTCGTGCACATTCCGCTGGCGCGCGTGCCGCTGTTCCTGCCGCGCCCCTACATCGTGACCGTGCATGACATCTCCAGCCTGGTTGTCGAGCAGGCCGCCGGCTGGAAGGGCGAAATCCAGCAGGCGCTGCTGCGGCGGGCGTTGCTGGAGGCGGCCTGCGTGATCGCCGTCAGCGAGTGGACACGCAACGACCTGATCTCGCTCATGGGGCTCCCCGGCGGCAAGATCCGCCGGATTTACGGCGCGGTGGATCCCAGCTTCCTCGACCCCCGTCCGGCGCGCTGGGCCCGCGCGGCCGGGCCCGAGGCGCGCGAGCATGAGCGGCGCCGGGAACTCGAACGCTACCAGGTTCACTATCCGTACCTGCTGTACGCCGGAACCATCCGGCCGCAGAAGAATATCCCGAGGCTGGTGGAAGCGTTCGCACTGGTGCGGGGCAAGCTACAGGACGATCCGCGGTGGAAGGACCTCCGCCTGATCATCATCGGGGACGAGATCTCCCGCTATCCGGCGGTGAGGCAGGCCGTGATCCAGTCCCGGGTGGAGCCCTACGTGCGGTTCCTCGGTTTCGTGCCGAAGGAAACGCTGCGGGTGTTCTACGAATCGGCTGCCGCGTTCGTCTTTCCGTCGCTGTATGAAGGCTTCGGGCTGCCGCCTCTGGAGGCCATGGCCTGCGGAACGCCGGTCGTGTGCTCGACAGCGACGTCGCTGCCGGAAGCCGTCGGCGACGCGGCCGAGATGGTGAGCCCGGACAATGTGTTCGACCTCGCCCGGGGAATCCTGGAGGTGCTGCTGAACGATGAGCGGCGGAAGCAGTTGATCGAACGGGGAAGCCGGCGCGTGCGCGAGTTCCGGTGGGAGACGACCGCGGCGCAGGTGCTCGCCATCTACGAAGCCGTGGCGATGGGGAAGCCGCTGCCGGAGTGAGAGAAGGGGTCGAACGAGCGCGGATCCGGTCCGGCCCAGATCAGGCGCCCCCGCACAACCGAAAGCAGCGATTGCCCGGCTAGATCGATTCTCGCCGGCATGTCTCCCTCTCCGAGCGTCTCCTGGCCCAGCAACATCAGCGCACCCTCCTCACGCCGGATGCGCCGCACGAGTCCGGCGCCGCCCCACCGCAAGACAAACCAGGCTTCCGGCGCAAGCCGCAGGCGCAATTCTTCATCTTCGGCCACCAGCGCGAAAGCTCCAGGATGCCGGGCGAAAGGAAGGCCCGGTTCCGGCTCCAGCGGCGCGAGAAATACGCGGCGCATTCCCCCGAAAAGGGGCGCCTGGATCAGGAGCCAATCCTCCACAAGAGAAGAGTCCGGAAATGGAAATGACGGCCCGATCCGGCCGGCCACTACGGGAATCCGGGCTTTTTCCCTGCCGGGCGTGCGCCGCGCCAGCAGCATGCCGTCCAGCTCTTCAGCCGAGATCAGATCTCCGACTCCCCAGCCCAGACTCGCCAGTATGGCATCGGCGACGTGCGGAGTCAGAGAACGCTTTCCCGCCAGGATGTGGTGCAAATGAGGCTGGGAAAATCCCACCAGGCGGGCCAATCCACGTTCCGTATACTCGCCGTTGGTCAGCAGTCCGGCCAGGCGCAGGAGCAGGCGGTGGAGGAGCTTCTCGAAGCCGGGTCCGTGGGGGAAGCTCACCTGATTTCTCCTTGAAATAGGATAGTACTAGTACACCTAGTACTCAATCTGGCGCTTCTAGATTAACTAAAATTAATGTACGTCTGGCGGGGCTGTGCAGAAACGGTTTTTCAATTAGTTACGGAGACCCCGGAATGTCCGGCCAGGGGTAGTTGGATTAGAAGAGAGTATCTCGTTGACGCCCGGGGCTATCTGTCCGAGCTTGGTGGCAGGGAAAAACGGGTCCCGGGGTGAGGCCATGGGCCCGAAGTCAAAGAGGAAAGAACCAACATGGACTGGAACCGTTCCGAAACCATCGGCTTGGCATCGACGAAATGCGTGCACTGTCACGGCCTGGGACTGCGAGAGGTCCGCGGCAGGATGGTGCCCTGCGCCTGCGTGTTCCGCAGCATTTTCCGCGCCTGCTACGCGCGATTCAGAAAATGTGTCGAGCAGGAAAAGCGCTATAGCCGGGTGAGCCTCGATTATTCGCCGGGCGGCGGCCGGCGGGTCACATGGGGTATGAAGAATGAGGAATACATCGCCGATTTCTTCCTGGTGAGCCGGCGTCATCTGACGCCGGCGGAATGGCGGCTGTTCCGTTATCACTTTCTGCTGGGCGCCGGCGCCCGGCTCTGCATCCGGAAGCTGAACATCGACCGCGGCCAATTCTTCCACGCGGTCTACCGCATCGAGGCGAAATTGGGGAAGGTATTCCGAGAACTTCAGCCGTACTCGCTCTATCCGCTGGACGAGTATTTCCACGGGCGGACCGAGAACCCCTGGCGGAGCATGGATACGGAAGACACGCCGCCACCGGCGGCGGGCAAGCGGGCGGCGCCGGTGCGGAAAGTGGCGTAACGGCTGGAGCGGGGCGGCGCAGCCAGGGGCCGGGAACGGATCAAATCAGTTGGGCGCCGAGCGCGCGAAGCTTCCCGGTGATGTCTTCGTAGCCCCGCTCGATCAGGCGGGTGTTGGAGATGCGCGACTCGCCCTCGGCGGCGAGGGCGGCGATGAGATAACTGAATCCGGCGCGCAGGTCCGGAATTTCGATGTCGGCGCCGTGCAGCGGCGTGGGGCCGACAATGACGGCCGAATGGCGGTAGTTGCGCTGCCCGAACCGGCAGCGCAGGCCGCCGAGGCACTCGCGGTAAAGCTGGATCTGCGCGCCCATGCGGCGCAAGGCTTCGACGTAGCCGAAGCGGTCCTCGTAAACGGTCTCGTGGACGATGGAAACGCCGTCGGCCTGCGTCAGCGCGATGACAAATGGCTGCTGATAATCGGTGGAGAAGCCGGGATAGACATCGGTCTCGAGCGCGGTGGATCGGAGCCGGCCTCCCGCGCGCCAGAATTCGATGCCTTCGCTGGTGACGCGGAAATCCCCGCCGATCTGGCGGAGCCGGTTGAGAAACGTCATCATCGGCGCCTGCTGCGCGTGGCGCACGAAGATGCGGCCATTTGTGGCCACGGCGGCGCACGCCCAGGAGGCGGCTTCGAGCCGGTCGGGGATCGCTTCGTGGTCGAAGCCTCGCAGCTCCCGCACGCCGAGGATCTTGATGACGCGGTCGACGTCGACGCTGATGACGGCGCCCATCTTCTGGAGCACCATGATCAGGTCCAGGATCTCCGGCTCGACGGCGGCGTTGGACAATTCCGTGACGCCTTCGGCGAGCACGGCTGACAGGATCACCTGTTCGGTGGCGCCCACGCTGGGATAGTCCAGCCGGATTTTGTTCCCCTGGAGCCGCGCGGCGGTGAGGTGGGCGTCATGGGCCTCGTCATGCAGAACCGCGCCGAGGTCCTGCAAGGCGCGCAGGTGGAAGTCCACCGGCCGCGAGCCGATGCGGCAACCGCCGAGCGAGGGCACGGGCGCGGTGCCCAGGCGGGCCAGCAGCGGGCCGCAGGTAAGGATCGGGATCCGGCTGCGGCCGGAGAAATCCCGCAGGACCGAGCGCTCCATGGGCCGCAGGTTGGCCGCGCAGATTTCCAGCACTCCCGGCGCCACTTCCCGCACCTCGCCGCCGAGGGCGTGGATCAGCTCCGCCGTGATGCTGACATCGAGAATGCGGGCCACGTTGCGCAGCACGCACTTCTCCTGCGTGAGCAGCGCGGCCACCATGATCTTCGGCAGAGCGTTCTTGGCGCCGCGCAGGGTCACCTCGCCCTCCAGCGGCTTGCCGCCGCGAAGCACCATGGTCTCGGACTGGAGGGCGGAACCGGGAGAAGTCATTTACTGGAACAATTTTCGCTCACGCCGGAGCACCGGCGGCGTTTCGATGTCGTCGAAGGGGAGAATCTCGTCCGGCGGTGCGGCGGCGGGCGGCACGGCTTGCGGAGGAGGTCCGGAGACGGGCAGGGTTTCCTCACCCTCGGGCTCGAGGTCGAAGACGGTTTCTTCCAGAGGAGCGCTCTCCTCGCCCGGCTCTTCTTCCTCCGGCTCATACCGGCTCTCGGGCGGGGGGGGCTCTACGATCACGGGCTCAGCGGCAAGTTCCACCCGGGCGGGCGCGGCGGCATGGCGCGGGAGGCTGATCTGAGGGAGTTCCACCTCCGGCAATCCCTCGCGTTGGAAGCCGGTGGCGATGACCGTGATGCGGACCTCGTCCTGAAGGGAGGAATCCGGCACGAGGCCGAAGTTGATCTGGACATCCGGGTTGCCCGTGGCTTCCCGGATCAGGCGGCAGGCCTCGTGCATCTCGTGGATGCTGAGGCTGGGCGGGGCGGTGATGTTGAGCAGGATGGCGCGGGCGCCCTGCAAGCCGCCCTCTTCGAGCAGCGGGCAGGCGATGGCGCCGCGGGCGGCCTCCACGGCGGCCTGCGGGCCCGCAGCCGTGGCCGTGCCCATGATGGCGAAGCCCATGCCGAGCATGATGGCGCGGACGTCGGCGAAGTCGCGGTTGATCAGGCCCGGCGTGGTGATGATGTCGCTGATGCCCTGCACGCCCTGCCGCAGCACGTCGTCGGCCAGGCGGAAGGCTTCGAAAAACGAAGTGCCGGGCGGCACAAGATCGATGAGGCGGTCGTTGGGAATCGAGATGACGCAGTCGACGGTGCCGTGCAGTTCGGCCAGGCCGCGCTCGGCCTGCTTCATGCGGCGCGGCCCTTCGAAGGCGAAGGGCTTGGTGACCACGGCTACGGTGAGCGCGCCGAGCTCCTTGGCCAGCGCGGCCACCACGGGCGCGGCGCCCGTGCCCGTGCCGCCGCCCAGCCCGGCGGCGATGAACACCATGTCGGCGCCTTCGAGAACTTCAATAATCCGGTTGGTGTCTTCCAGCGCCGCCTCGCGGCCGACCCTGGGATCGGAACCGGCGCCGAGCCCGTGGGTGATGCGCGCGCCCAGCGCGAGCTTGTTGGGCACGGGCGAGGACCGCAGGGCCTGCGCGTCGGTGTTCATCGCGTAGAACTCCACCCCGCGCACGCCCGCGTCGATCATGCGGCCCACCGCGTTGGAGCCGCCCCCGCCGACGCCCACCACCTTGATGCGCGTGCCGCCGAGCATCTCGTCCTGAATCTCGAATTTCAACGGTTCCAGTTCTGCCATGGCAACCTCGTCCCTTGGCGCGCCCGGAGCGCGCATTCTCCCTATTTTCCCCGAAACAGGCCCAACAGTCCTGATCCGCCCGCGCTCGAGCGGCGGAACTGAAGGCGCGCGGAGTACATGGCCAGCCCGGCGGCCGTGGTCCAGGCCGGCGAACACAGCTCGTCCGGCCAGTCCAGAATCCCTCGCGCTACGCCAAGCCGCGCCGGGCATCCCAGGATCCGTTCCGCTTCCTGGACCATGCCTTCCAGCAGAGCGCCGCCCCCGCACAGCACCAGCCCCTCTCCCAGAGGCAGTTCGCGCGCGTGCTGTCTGCGGCAGCTTTCGACGATTTCGAACAGTTGATCGGCGCGCGCCTCCAGCGTCTCCACCAGCGCGCGGCGGCTGATTTCCTTGCCCGTGCGCCCGCCCTCGCCGGGCAACCCGATCAGGATGTGGTCGCCCGACGGCGAAGTGTGGGCGCAGCCGTAGGAGAGCTTGAGCCTCTCGGCTTCCTCGTACGCCACGCCATGCACGGCGCAGATGTCTCGCGTGAAGTGGTCGCCCGACACCGGCAGCCCCGCCGCGAACAACATCGAATCGCCGTCGTAGAAAACGACGTTGGAGGCGTGGGCGCCGATGTCGAGCAGCGCCACGCCGCCGGTGCGCTCTTCGGGAAGGATCGACGCATACGAGGCGGCCATGGCCTCGAATATGGTCTCTTCCACTTGCACCCCAGCCAGTTGAACCGCGCTCACCAGAGCCTGATGCTCCTGCCGCGAGGCGGTGATGAGCAGGGCATGCGCCTCCAGCCGCTCGCACTCCACGTTGACCGGATGCGGCATGGGAGGGCGTCCGTCGAGAGTGAAGTCCTGCGGCAGAACCTGCAACAATTGCCGGTCCGGCTCCAGCGGAGACTGGGCGGCGAATTTCAGCGCTTGCGCCAGATCCTCCGCCTGCACGCGGCGGCGGGGGCCGAAGTCGTATACGCCGCGCCCCTGGCGGCAGCGCACGCCCGAACCGCCCGCGCCGACGACGGCGGAAACCACCGCCTGGCCCGCCCGCCGGGAGCACTCTTCGAACACCTGGCGGACCGTGGCGGCCACCGCGTTCTGGTCGGCGATCTGGCCGCGGTGCCACCCGCGCGACACCGCCGCGGCGTGCGTGCCGTAGCGGACAAGTCCGTTTTCCAGCGACACCACGACCAGGCGCGTCCAGTTGCTGCCCAGGTCGAGTCCGGCTGCGAGTTCGGCTCGTTTTGACACGGTTTTATCGGCTGTCCTCCGAGGAAGCTTCCACCAGTGTAATGCGGCCTTCGGTAGTGAGATCGAGCACGGCCCGATGGGAGAGCCGGTCCCGGATCGATTCATAATGGCTGAGGAAAACGTTCAGCCGGTCGAGATAGCGTTCGTTGCCCAACACGAGGATGACCAGGTGTTGAGGCGTCTGGTAGGAAACGCGCACATTTTCCGGATCGGTGAGATCCACTTCGGGGATGCGGCTGGAGGCAGGGGCCAGCTCGCGCAGGATGCGCATCATGAGCCGCACGCGCCGGCCGCGTTCTTCGACGTCCTGTTCGCGCCGCACGCCCAGCAGCAGCGGCGGCGAGCCCTGCACCGGCCCCGTCACGGGCAGGATCACGCCTTCTTCGTCGATCAGCGCCGGCTGCATCCGCAGCGGCTCGCCGAAGCGGCCGCTGATGCCCGCGGGCACCTGGATCAGGGCGACGGGCACGCGTTCCTCGATCCGCACCAGGATGCGGTTGGGCCAGATGCGCCGCACGGCGGCGTCGCGCACCCAGTCCAGCCGGCGCAATTCCTGGCGGCGCCGCTCGAGATCGATGTCGGCCACGCTGCGGCCGCGGTCGGGGGCGAAGACGCGGAGCACGGCGGCGCGCGGAACGTGGCGGGCGCCTTCAATGACGAGGCTTGCCTCGGCGCCGTCCTCGGCCGGCAGCACGAACCGCGGATCGCCCGAGAGGAAGCGGTTCCACTCGAAGACGAAAAACGCGGCGCCGCCGGCCGCGCCGGCGATGGCGAGGATCCAGCCCGCCAGGCGCAGTCCGCGGAGGATGGCGGCGGAGCGCCCCGGGGATTCAGCCTCGTTCTCTTCCCGCTTCCTGCGAGACATGACTCGTCTCCTTCAACAGGGCCAGCACCGCCGGTCCGGCGCCCGTGACGTCGCCGGCGCCGAGCGTGACCAGAAGATCGCCCTCCTGCAACTCCCCGGCGGCCATGCGCACGGCCTCCGGCAGCGGGCCCGCATAGCGGACGCCGCTGTGGCCTGCGGCGGCGATGGCAGCGGCCAGCGCCTCTGCCGTGACGCCCTCCAGCGGCGGCTCCGACGCGGCGTAGATGTCGGTGATCAGCACCCGGTCGGCATCGCGGAACGCGTGCAGAAATTCGTCGAACAGCAGCTGCGTGCGCGTGTAGCGGTGCGGCTGGAACAGCACCACGAGGCGGCGCGGGGCGCGCAGCCGCAGCGCGGCCAGCGTGGCGCGGATCTCGGCCGGGTGATGGCCGTAATCGTCGATCACCGTGACGCCAGCGGCGCTGCCTTTCAGTTCCATCCGGCGCCCCGCGCCGCGGTAAGCGGCCAGCCCCGCGCGGACCGCTTCCGGGCTGAGCCCGAGGTGCAGCAAAATGGCCGCGCAGGCGGCGGCGTTCAGCACGTTGTGCGCCCCCGGCACATGGATCGTGAATCCGCCCAGAGGACGGCCGTCCAGGACCAGTTCGAACCGGCTGACTTCTCCGGTGAGTTCTTCGCGCTCGACGCGCAGCCGCGCATCCTGAGAACGGCCGTAGGTGACGGCCGTGCGGCGCAATTGCGGCAGCAGCGCGCGCGTGTGCCCGTCGTCGGCGCAGAGAGCGACGGCGCCGCCGATCGAGACCCGGTTGGCGAAACGCAGATACGCCTCGCGCGCGGCGTCGAACGATTTCCAGTAATCCAGGTGCTCGCGGTCGATGTTGGTGATGACGGCGCACTCCGGCGCGAGTTCCAGAAACGAGCCGTCGCTTTCATCGCTTTCGGCGATGAACAGCTCGCCGCCCAGCCGCGCGTTCCAGCCGTCGAGGAAAGGCGCAAGCGTGCCGACGTAGATGGTCGGATCCAGTCCCGCCTCCAGCGCGGCGCAGCCCAGCATGGAAGCCGTGGTGGTCTTGCCGTGGCTGCCCGCGACGGCGATGCCGCGCGACGGCCGCATCAGTTCCGCCAGCAGTTCGCCGCGCGTCGCCACGGGGATGCCGCGGCGGCGCGCCTCGGCCACTTCCGGATTGTCGGCCGCCACGGCGGAGGTGGCGATGAGCGCGCGCGCGCCGGCGGGGACGTTCTCCGCCGCGTGGCCCTGGAAGACGCGGATGCCGAGCGAGGCCAGCCGCGCGGTGAGCGGCGTCGAGCGCAGGTCCGACCCGGAGACCTCGCATCCGAGGGCGCGGCACAGCAGGGCGAGCCCGCTCATGCCGATGCCGCCGATGCCGGTGAAGTGAAGAGGTTGGGCCGGAAAAAACATTCTGCCTCTTTATTGTTCAGGCCTGTCCGTCCTGTGTCAATGAATCCCTCCCGGCCGTGCGCGGCCGCGCCGCGGCCAGCAGCGCATCGGCGGCGCGGCGGGCGGCGCCGGGGCGGGCGAGCGACCGCGCCGCGCGGCTCATGCGCTCCAGTTCTTCCGGCGCGGCGGCCAGCCGGGACAGCGTTTCAAACAGCGCCCGGCCGGTGAGGTTCCGTTCCTCGATCAGAACGGCCGCGCCGGCGCGCTGCATCGCCTCGGCGTTGCGGAGCTGATGGTCGTCGGCGGCGTAGGGGAACGGGACAAGCACCGACGGCATGCCTGCGGCGGCCAGCTCCGCCACCGCGCCCGCGCCAGCGCGGCTCACCACCAGATGAGCCTGTGCGTAGGCTGATGGCATGTCGTCGAGAAACGCCACGGCGCGCGCGGCGACGCCGGAGGAAGCGAACTCGCGCTCGAGCTCGCCGGCCTCGGCCGCGCCCGCCTGCAAGGTGATCTCGACCGCCAGCCCCGCGTCTTTCCAGTGCGGCAGGCTCTCGCGGACGGCGCGGTTCAACGCCCGCGCGCCGCGGCTGCCGCCGGTGGCCAGCACGCGCAACGTGCCGCGCGGAGGCTGCCACGCAATGCCGAAGAACGCCTCGCGCACGGGCACGCCGGACGCCTCCGCTCTTCCGGGCGGAAACCAGCGCACCGTGTCTTCAAACGCCACCAGCGCCTTCCGGACGAAACGCGCCGCCAGCCGGTTGACGAGCCCCGGCACGGCGTTGGGCTCCATCACCACCACTGGAATGCGCAGCAGCAGCGCCGCCGCCACGGGAGCGGCGGCCGCATAGCCGCCTGTCGAGAACACCGCCGCTGGACGCAGCGCGCGCAGCAGCCGCAGGCAGCGCCACAGCGCGCGCGGCAGGAGGGCGATCGAGGAAGCGCGCCCGCGCAACCCGGCGCGCTGGAAGCCCGCCGCGGGGATCCACTCCAGCGGGAAGCCTGCCTGCGGCGCCAGCTTCGACTCCAGCCCTTCGCGCGTGCCCACGAACAGGCACGGGTGCCCCTGCCGGCGGAGTTCCTGCGCCACGGCGATGGCAGGCATCACATGCCCTCCCGTGCCCCCGCCCGCCATGACGAACAGCATCTCCGGCTCCTCACTGTTCCGGCACCCGGTCGCCGACGCTCATCAGCAGCCCCATCGTGATGGACGTGCCCACCATGGCGCTGCCGCCATAGCTCACCAGCGGCAACGGGATTCCCTTGGTGGGAACCGCGTTCAGCGCCACCAGCATGTTGGCCAGCGCCTGCGTCACCACCACGGTGGCGGCGCCCAGCGCCAGATAGCGGCCGAAAGTGTCTTCGGTCAGAAACCACGCGCGCCACCCGCGCCAGAAGATCACCAGATACGCGCCCAGCAGCGCCAGGCACCCCACCAGGCCTGTCTCTTCGCCGATGACGCCGAAGATGAAGTCCGTATGCGCCTCAGGCAGGAACCCGAGCTTCTGGTTGGACTGGCCCAGCCCCACGCCGGTGAGACCGCCGCTGCCGATGGCGATGCGCGACTGCCGCGCCTGGTAGTCGGTGTCCCGCGCCGCCCCCGACGACGCCATGCGCACGGCCAGCCATTGCAGCGAAGGGTCGGACGATATTTTCTCTTCCGTGAGTCCGACGAAGGAGGTGATCCGCAGCAGCCGGTACGGCTTCTGCAGAATGAAGCCTGCCATCACCAGCACGGCGCATCCCAGCGCGACGAGAAAGTGCCGGCGGTGAATGCCTGCCACGGAATAGACCACCAGCGCCGGCGCCAGCACCACCAGCGCCGTGCCCAGATCGCCGAAACCGATCAGCAGCGTCGTGAGGCCGACGACGAGCACCGTCGGAATGATTGAGTACCGGTTGTTGATGTCCTTGCCGCGCCATGCGACGAACCACGCAAGGTACAGCACGATGACCGGCTTGGCGAACTCGCTCGGCTGAAGCTGCCCGAGGCCGGGAAGCCGGATCCAGCGGTGCGCGCGGGTGTCTGCCACCGCAGCCATGAACAGGAGAATCAGGACCAGGCACAACGGCATGATCACCGCCGCGCCGCGGCGCAGTTGGCGGTAATCGGCCGCCTTCAGCCACAGCATCAGCGCCAGACCCGCCACCGCCGCCGCCAACTGCCGGACGGCGAATTCCCAGCTATGCTTGCCGAAATAGACCTCCGCCGACACCGCCGAGGCGCTGTACACCATGACCAGGCCGAACGACACCAGCGCCAGCGTCGCCGACAGCAGCCACCAGTCCGTGCGCACGCGGATCGTGTTGTTCATCGGCGGCTCTCCAGCGCCTGCACCAGCGCTTTGAACACCCGGCCCCGCTCTTCGTACCCGCTGAACTGATCAAAGCTGGCGCACGCCGGCGCCAGCAGGACCGTGTCGCCCGGTTCGGCGCAGCGCCACGCCGTCTCCACCGCGGTGCGCAGATCGCCGCACGGGATCAGCGGCAGCGCGCCTTCCAGGTGCGAAGCGATGATCGGAGCGGCGGCGCCGATCAGCAGCGCGGCGCGGGCGCGGCGGGAGAGAAGTTCCCGCAGTTCGCGGTAGTCGCTGCCCTTGTCCTTGCCGCCGAGGATGACCCACAGGTTGCCGTCGAAAGACTCCAGCGCCTTGCGCGTGGCGTCGACGCTGGTCGCCTTCGAGTCGTTGTAAAAGCGCACCCCGTCGAGCTCGCGCACGAACTCGATGCGGTGCTCGACGCCCTGGAACGACCGCACGCCGTTGCGGATGGCTTCGAGCGGAGCGCCCGCCAGGTGAGCGCAGCAGGCGGCCGCGAGGACGTTCTCCAGATTGTGGCGCCCGCGCAGGGGGATCTCGGCGGCTTCCATGAAGGGCTCGCCGCCGGCCAGCAGCGTTCCGTTCTCGTGCCAGAAGCCCGGACGCCGCTCGCCGCCGGCGCAGAACCACCACACGCGGCCCCGCGCCTGCGCGGCCAGAGCGGCGGAGGCGGCATTTTCCGCGTTCAGCACGGCGTGGTCTTCCGGCTGCTGGCAGGCCAGAATGCGCGCCTTGACGGCGGCGTAGTTTTCCAGCGTGCGGTGGCGGTCCAGATGGTTCTGGGTGATGTTGAGCAGGGCGGCGATGCGCACGCGCAGCGTGTGCGACGTCTCCAACTGGAAGCTGGACAGCTCCAGCACGTTCCACTGGTCCGGCCTTGACCCGGCCACCATGGCTGCCAGCGGACGGCCGATGTTGCCGCCCACCTGGCAGGGGATGCCCGCCGCGCGGAGCAGATGTCCCGCAAGCGCCGTTGTGGTGGTCTTGCCGTTGGAGCCGGTGATGCCGAGCACCGGACCCTGCAGGAACCACGACGCCGCTTCCACGTCCCCCACGACACGCACTCCGCGGCGCGCCGCTTCCTGGAAGAGAGGCAGGTCCGGCGGCACGCCGGGGCTCAGCACCGCAATGTCGCAGTCTTCGAGCGCCGCCGGAGACTGCGGAACGAACGGCGCGTCGAACGGCGGCAGCGCTTCGCGCTCCTTGACGTCGGAGGCGCGCACCACGGCGCCATGCTCTCGCAGGAGCTCGAGCGCCGCCACTCCGGAGGCGCCCATGCCGAATACCGTGATTTTCCTGCCCCGCACGTCCATGCTCATCTCAGTTTCAGCGTCGTCAACGCGAACAGCGCCCACACCAGCCCGGCGATCCAGAAGCGCACCACCACCTTGGTCTCGTCCCAGCCGAGCTTCTCGAAATGGTGATGCAGGGGGGCCATCAGGAACACGCGCTTGCCGCGCAATTTGAAGCTGGCCACCTGGATCATCACGCTGAGCGCTTCGATGACGTAGACGCCGCCGATAAACAAAAGCAGCAGTTCCTGTTTGATCAGCACCGCCACTACGCCCAGGCTCCCGCCGAGCGCCAGCGAACCGGCGTCGCCCATGAAGATCTCCGCCGGATGCGCGTTGTACCAGAGAAAGGCGAGCACGGCGCCGGTGAGCGAGGCGCAGAAAATCGTCAGCTCGCCCGCGCCCGGCAGGCGCGCGAGTTCCAGATAGCGCGCGAACTGCGCGTGGCCGCTCACATAGCACAGCACCGTCATGGCGCCGCCGGCGATGACCATCAGCCCGGCCGCCAGTCCGTCCAGGCCGTCGGTGAGATTGACGGCGTTGGACGAGCCTACGATCACCAGCAGCAGGAAGAGGAAAAAGACGGCAAAGCCCAGCGGATACGTCCACGTGTTCTGGAGCAGGGAATCGATCAGCAGGTCCGGCCGGAAATTCTTGAAGAAGGGGACGTTCATGGCCGTGCTGTACAGCCCGCGCCGGTGCAGCTCCAGCAGCCAGAAGCCGAGGGCGAACATCATCAGAACCTGCATGGCCATCTTCTGGCGGCCCGTCAGGCCCAGATTGCGGCCGCGGCGCACCTTCAGATAGTCGTCGGCGAAGCCGATGGCGGCATAGCCGGCCAGCGCGAACATCGCCACCCAGACATACGGGTTGGTGAGATGCGTGAACAGCAGCGCCGGCGCCAGCGTGCAGAACACGATCAGCAGTCCGCCCATGCTCGGTGTGCCGGCCTTCTTCTGGTGGCTCTCGGGGCCGTCCTCGCGGATCGGCTGGCCGAAAGAGAGCTGGCGCATCTTGCGAATGAACCAGGGCATCAGGATCACGCCCAGCAGGAAGGCGGTCAGGCTGGCCGCCAGCGTGCGGAAGGTGACGTAGCCGAAGACGCGGAACGGCGAGAAATGCGGAAACAGGATTTCGTAAAACAGCCAGTAAAACATGGCTAGCCCAGCATCGCCTCCAGCGCCTTCTCCATGCGGACGCCGCGCGAGCCCTTGAACAGCAGGGCGTCGCCCTCGCGCGCGAGGCTTCTCACAAAGGCGCCCGCTTCGGCGGGATCCTCGAAGAACGCCGTGCGCTCCCGGCCCATGCCCGCCGCCGCGGCCTCTTCCACCATCCGCCGCGCGTCGCCGCGCACGCCCACCAGATAGTCCAGCCCGCGCCCGGCGGCGTAGCGGCCCACTTCGCGGTGCAGTTCCGCGCTCCACGGGCCGAGCTCGAGCATCTCGCCGAGCACGGCGATGCGGCGCGCGGCGCGCGTCTCGGCCAGCAGGTCCAGCATCATCATGGCCGCTTCCGGATTCGAGTTGTAGCAGTCATTCCAGACCACCATGCCGTTGCGCTCGATCCTTTCGAGCCGCATCGGCACCGTTTCCAGGCGGGCGATCGTCTCTTTCCATTCTCCCAGATCCCAGCCGAGCGCCCGCGCCACGGCCAGCGCCGCCAGCGCGGACATCAGTCCCGCTCTCCCCGCCAGCGGGCAGAAAAAAGAACCCACGTCCGGGACATCGAACTGCACGCCCCCGGAGAGGTACGCGACGTTCGACGCCCGGACGTGGGGTGCCTCGGAAGGAACAAAGGGAGAGGAACCGTAAAAGACCGTCCTGCCGGAGAAGGCCTCCGCCATGGCCCGCACGCGCGGGTCGTCGCCGTTGAGCACCGCCACGCCGTCCGGCGGCAGCGCCTCGACGAGTTCCCGCTTGGCGGCGGCGATGGCCTCCACCGAGCCGAGATTCTCGATATGGGCCGTGCCCACGTTGGTGACTACGCCGATCCGCGGCTGCGCGATCCCGCACAGGCGGCGGATCTCGCCCGCGTGGTTCATGCCAATCTCAATGGCCGCCGCTTCGGCATCGTCGGGCAGGTTGAGAACCGTCAGCGGCACGCCGATGTGGTTGTTGTAGTTGCCCTGCGTCTTGCCGGTACGCAGCCGCCGCGAGAGCACGGCGGCGACAGCCTCTTTTGTGGTGGTCTTGCCGGCGCTGCCGGTAATGCCTACCGCCAGCCCGGTCCAGCGGCGGCGCATTTCCGCGGCCTTCTGCTGGAGCCAGTCCAGCGTGGAGGGCACGATTTCCAGCGCCCCCGCCGCTTCGACGGGCCGCTCCACCACGGCCGCCGCGGCGCCTTTTTCAAGAGCGGCCGCCACGTAATCGTGGCCGTCGTGGTTGGGGCCCTTCAGCGCCACAAACGCCGCACCCGGCTGGAGCGTGCGCGTGTCCACGCTCACCGAAGTGCATGCCTGGCCGGCCACATGGAGCCTCATGACGATCCTCCGCGCGGCTCGCCATAGCCGAATTCCGCCAGCACCTCGCGCGCCACCTCGCGGTCGTCGAACGGGATGGTGCGGTCCGCCAGCACCTGATAGGTTTCGTGACCCTTGCCGGCGATCAGCACAATGTCGCCTGCCGAGGCGCGGCCAATGGCCAGCCGGATGGCGGCACGGCGGTCCGGCTCGGTTTCATGCGGAGTGTCGCGGCGCCTCACGCCCACCAAAATGTCGTTGACGATCTCCAGCGGATTCTCGCTGCGGGGGTTGTCGCTGGTGACGACGACGAAGTCGCTCAGCGCGGCGGCGGTCTCGCCCATGCGCGGGCGCTTCAGCTTGTCGCGGTCGCCGCCGCAGCCGAACACGGTGAGGACGCGCCGCGGCGAGAGAGCCCGCGCGGCCTCGATCAGGTTCTTCAGGGCGTCTTCCGTATGCGCGTAATCGACCACAACCAGAAATGGCTGCCCCATGTCCACGCGCTCGAACCTTCCGGGCACGGCCTTGCACGCGGCCAGTCCCGCCGCGGCCGCCTCCGGTTCGAGCCCCAGGGAAACGCCCGTGGCGAAAGCGGCGGCGAGATTGTAGACGTTGAACAGGCCGCACAGGGGCGATTCGATCCGCGTGCGCCCCTGCCCGTGCCGGAGGGTGAACCGGACGCCGTGGAAGCCCGCGTCGATGTCTTCGGCCCGGAATTGCGCGTCCCCGTTGACTCCGTACGTCCATCGCGCGGTCTCCCGGGCGGTGACGATCCGCTCCGACCACGGATCGTCGGCGTTCAGGATGGCGAACCGCGGCGGCGGGCCGCCCGCGCCCGTGAAAAGCCGCTGCTTGGCCGCGAAGTAATCCTCCATCGTGCCGTGGAAATCCAGATGATCCTGGGTGAAGTTGGTGAACACGGCCGTGTGGAACTGGAAGCCGTACACGCGCTCCAGCGCCAGCGCGTGAGAGGAGACTTCGAAGAGGAAATCCGTGCCGCCCGCGCGCTCCAGCTCGTCCATCATGCGCACCAGGTCCAGCGATTCAGGCGTGGTGTTGACGGCCGCCGATTCGCGCTGCCCGATGCGGTAGAGCACCGTCCCCGCCATGCCGGTGGTTCGGCCCGCATGGCGCAGCATCGAGTCAATGGCGAACACAGTGGTGGTCTTGCCGTTGGTGCCCGTGACCCCGGTCAGGCGCAGCCGCCGGCCGGGGTTCCCATACAGGCGCAGGCTCATGAGCGCGAGCGCCCGCCGGCCGTGTTCGACGCGGATCCACGGGGCAGGGAAGTCCGCCGGCGCCTCAAGCTCGCTCACTACCGCCACGGCGCCGCGCTCCACGGCCTGCCGCGCGTACAACGCCCCGCTGGTGCGGCTGCCGGGAAATGCGAAAAACACGAAGCCCGGTTCGACGCGCCGGCTGTCGTACTCGAGTCCGCGCACTTCCAGCCGCTGCCACGCGGCGTCTGCAGGCAGGGAGATGTCCTGGAGAAGGGCGGCGAGGTTCATGGCGTCAATCCGAAGCGCACCTGCACGCGCATGCCCGGCGCCAGCACTGTGCCCGGCGGCGGAGACTGCTCCCGGGCCACGCCGCGGCCCAGCGTCTCGACCGGCAGCCCCAGCGATGCGGCCTCCCGCAGTACCGCCACCAGCGGGCGGCCCCGGAAATCAGGCACCCGGGGCCCCACCAGCGCAGGCGTGGGCGGCGGCTCCTGCGGCGGTTCCGGCTTCCCGGCCGAGGCCAGCAACACGGGCGGCTTTTCCGGCTGCGGCGCCTTCTCTTCCGGCGCCGTCTCCGGCCGGTCCATCGGCACATGGAGCACGCGCAACGCCGTCTCGGCCACTTTTCGGAACACCGGTGCGGCCGACACGCCGCCCAGCTTGGGCGTCCGGTTCAGCGTCACCACCACCACGATCCGCGGATTGGCCACGGGCGCGAACCCGATGAAGGAGGAGTTATGGCGGTTGATCCAGCGGCCGTCTTCGAAGATCTCCGCCGAGCCCGTCTTGCCACCGGCCGAGTAGCCGGGGATGGCCGCTGCCTTGCCCGTGCCTTCCAGCACGACGCGCTCCATGATGCGGCGGATCGTGATCGCCGTCTCCGGGCGCAACACGCGCTTCGGCGGCGCGGTGTCCACCGGCAGCGGAACCTCGCGCCCCTCTGGAGTAGGGCGGCTCTTGGCGATCACGAGATGCGGCTGCACCAGGAGTCCGCCGTTGGCGATCACCGCCACGGCGCGCGCCAGTTGCACCGCCGTGGCGCTCACTTCGTGTCCGAAGGCGATGTATTCATGCGAGGCGGGCGTCCAGCAGTTGCGGTCCCGGCTGTCGCGGCAGGACTGCGGCCGCAGGATGCCGCGGGATTCGGCGGGCAGCTCGATGCCGGTGCGCTCGCCGATGCCGAACCGCTTCAGATATTCATACAGCCGCTGCGGCCCGGCGGCGAGGCTGATCTTCGCCACCCCGATGTTGCTGCTCTTGATCAGCACGCCGCTGACGTCCAGCGTGCCGTAGCGGTGCACGTCGTGGATGGCGCGGCGCCCCGGGCGCGGAAACGCGCCATTTTCACAGTAAATGGGCGATTCGGGGCGGACGATGCCGGAGTCGATCCCCATGGTGACGGTGATCATCTTCATCACCGAGCCTGGCTCGCACGGGATCTGCACGGCGATGTTGGAATGCCGCGCCGCCGCTTCCGCCGGCGTGGGCCGTTCCCGCCTCGGATCGAAAGTGGGATAGTTGGCCAGGGCCAGAATCTCGCCGTTGCGCGGATCCATGACCACCACCGTGCCGCTCTCCGCGCCGGCCTGTTCAATTCCTTCCCGCAGAAAGCGCTCCGCGTTGTACTGGATGACGCGGTCGATCGCGAGCGTCACGTTGACGCCTGGCAGGCTGTCGCGCTTGGTCCAGGTGATGAAGGGGTCCTGGCGGGATCCGGCCAGAACCTGGATGAGTCCGTCGCGCCCCTTCAGCTCCTCATTCAGCTTCTGTTCCACGCCGGCGTTGCCGTCGCCTTCGGCATCGATCGCGCCTACCACATGGGCGCCGGTGACGCCGTTCGGGTAGTCGCGCCGCGCGTCGGGCAGAATCTGAATGGGAAAGGTCCGCTGCAATGGCTTCAACCGCTCCCGCTGCTCCTTCGTCAGGTGCCGCGCCAGGATGTGAAACGATGCGCCCGGCCCGCCAGCCTGTTTCTTGCTGGCGAGAGGGCCGGCCAGCTCCTCCGGTTTCATGCCGAGCGCCGGGGCCACCACGCGGGCGAAAAATTCCGGGTCGCGGATCTGCTGCGGATTGACGACAGCGGATTCGGTGCGGATGCTGATCGCCAGCGGATAGGAGTCCCGCGCCAGCACTTCGCCGCGCAGCGCGGGCAGGCGCACGTCGCGCAGATGCTGCCGGCGGCCGCGCTCGGCGTAGTAGTCGTGCCTGAACACCTGGAATTCCACCAGCTTGACGACAACAGCCAGGGCCAGGCCCATCAGGACGGCGGCGGCGATCACGGCGCGCCGGTTCGAGCCCAATTTCTGCTGCCTCTGATTCATCGCCCTCAAGCCCCCGCCGCCCGGTCCGCCCCCATCCCAGCGCGTGGAGCGCTTCAACGCGCGCCCAGCGATGCAACGGTGCTCTTGGCTGGCGGCGCATAGACCAGCGCTTTGGCCGGTGGCGCGATGAATCTCTCGCCCGCGTATTGCTCCAGCCGCTCGGCGCTGCGCAGTTCCGCTTCCTCGCTGCGCAGGCGCCGCAGATCGTTCAGTTGGACGGCTTTCTCTCCCTTCAGCTTCTCGATCCGGTGGTTGATCGCCATCGTCGTCGTCGAGGGCACGATCGCCGCGATGATGCACAACGCGGCCACCAGGAACACCGCCGCCGTCATGGCGCTGGGCGTCCATTCGGCCCGCCGCGCCACGCACCGCACCTGCGTGTTGTCGATCGGCTTCACGTACAGAAAAATCTCTTCCCGCGGCAGCGCCCGCAGCCGCGCATCCAGCACCGCGCTGCGGTCGCTCTCTTCGGCCGCCTCCCTGCCGGCGGCGAACCAGTCCAGCAACGCTTCCAGGCCGCTCATCTCAGTTCCTCCCTGAATCCTGTCCTGCTTCCCATCCCTCTCCGGTCCGTTCCAATGCCCGCAAAACCGCGCTCCGGCTGGCCGGGTTGGCCCGCCTTTCTTCCTCGCCGGGCCGCACCACATGCCGGGTGAGCAGCCGGAACCCGCCGGCCCGGGCCAGTTCCCGGAACCGCTGCTTCACCTTGCGGTCGTCCAGCGACTGGAACGCAATCACCACCAGCCGGCCTCCAGGCCCCAGCCGCCCGGGCGCCTGTTCGAGCAGCGCGTCCAGCTCTCCAGGCTCGTCGTTCACCGCCATCCGCAGGGCCTGGAATACCCGCGTGGCGGGATGAATCCTTCCGGTACGGGGCGCGGCCGAAGCCACTACGCGCGCCAGTTGCGCCGTATCGGCAATCGGCCGCGCCCGCACCAGTGCTCTGGCTATTTTTTCCGCTAGGCGCCTCCTTTCCTCGCCCAGTTCCTCGATGATCCGGGCGAGTTCCCGTTCCGAATAATGGTTGACAATGGTGGCAGCGGTGAGGCTCTGCCGCCGGTCCATGCGCATGTCGAGCGGCCCGGCCGCCTGAAGCGAAAAGCCTCGCTCCGGTGAGGTGAGCTGATAGCGGCTCACGCCCAGATCTGCCAGGATTCCGTCCGCATGCGCCACCTGGAGAGAGTCGAGAGTGGACGAAAGCCCGGAAAAAGAACTCTGCGCGAACACGATCCGCTCCGCCCACGGCGCGCAGCGCCCGCGCGCCTGCGCCAGCGAGTCCAGATCGCGGTCCAGCGCGATCACCCGCCCTGTGCCAAGGCGCTCCGCAATCGCCGCCGTGTGGCCGCCCAGCCCGCACGTGCAGTCCACGTACACGCCGTCCGGACGCACCGCCAGAAACTCCAGCGATTCGCGCAGCATGACAGGCGTGTGTTCCATGCGTCATCAGAAGTCGATTCCCAGCGCCGCCAGCCTTTCGAGATCGCTCTCGCGGTGGCTCTGCACCCGGCTGAGCTCCTGCTCGAACTTGTCCGGCGGATAGATCGTGATCACGTCCTCGTAGAACCGGAGTTGCACGGTCTTGTCTTCCAGCCCCATCTCCTTGCGCAACTGTTGGGGCAGCGTGATGCGCCCCTGCGGATCCACGTCCACGTCGCAGCCCACCAGCTCCGCCCGGAACGTCTCCCGCCATCTCAGTTGCGGATCCTCGATCCGCGCGAGCCGCCGCTCCCAGCTCCCATTGGTATAGATCCGCGCCAGACCCCGCGACTCGGTCACGAACAGGTACTTGTCCGGCAGCTTGTCGAGATACTCCTGATACTTCGCCGGCAGTTTCAGCCGTCCCGCCGAGTCCACCTTGCAGGGATAGAAGCCCAGCGGCGCCCGGAGACGGACAGGAGCCGCCGGGGATGGGGTGGATGCCAGGCTGTTCCGCTGCTCTTCCATTTCGGTCCGAATCGGTCACCAATGGCCCTAATTGGGCCACTGTGATTCGATCCTAAGACCAACCGGACGATAATGCAAGAGATTTCCTCGGAGATTTTCTCGATATCTCCTTTGTTTTCCTTTTCTTCGCCCCAAGGGAGGGATAGACGTCCGAGTTTTCCAGCGTATGCCTTGTCCGCCCCCAGGGATAGCCCTCGCCCGAAGAGCCTGTTATATTGACATTTGTGTATCCGAAGTTGTACGACCTCGACCCCGGACCCGAAGCGCCGGAACTGGTGCGGATGATCGTCGAGATTCCGAAAAACTCCGCCAACAAGATCGAATATGACGGCACGCTGGGCGTCTTCCGGCTGGACCGGGCGCTTTACTCCCCGATGCACTACCCCGGCGACTACGGCTTCATCCCCGGGACGCTCGCCGAGGACGGCGATCCGCTGGACGTGCTGGCGCTGGTGAGCGAGCCGAGCTTCACGGGTTGCCTGATTGAAGTCCGCCCCGTCGGGCTGCTGCGCATGGTGGACCGCGACGAGATGGACGAGAAGGTGATCGCCGTGCCCACTCGCAACCCGCGATACGACGAGATCCACACGATCGACCAGGTATTTCCCCACGTCAAGCGCGAACTGGAGCACTTCTTCAGCATTTATAAGGAGCTCGAGGGGCGCGTGGCGACGACGCAGGGCTGGGGCGGACCGCGCGAGGCGCGGCGGGCGATCCTCGACGCGCGCGAGCGCTACCTGGAGAAGAAGCGCCTCTCCGAGCCGTTCGGCGACGGCATCTGACGCGCGGCCTTACAGGCTCACCGTTTTGCCGCCCATGCGCACGCCCTCGGTGCGGATGGCTTCGGCGTGTTCGATGACATTGCCGCCGGGCGCCTGGTCCACCTCCCAGTTGCGCAGGACGATGTCGCGCACCGGGCTCTTTTCAAAGCCGCGGATGTAGACGCCGTAGCGCGTCCTGCGGCAGCGGATGTTCTCCATCTCGATCCGGCGGACGGCCGGCAGGTGGGGCCCGGCCGCCCCTTCCTCGTACAGGAAGTCAATGTGCAGCAGCGCGTCGGCCACCTGCCCGACTTCGATGTCGCGCATGTAGACGTGCTCGATCACGCCGCCGCGCATGGCGTTGGTCTTCAGCCGCAGCACGCGGTCCAGGTTCGGGCTGTCCATGCGGCAGCGCTCGGCGTAGATGTGGCGCGCGCCGCCGGAAATCTCGCTGCCGATGGTGACGCCGCCGTGGCCGTCCTTCATCACACAATTCCGGATGAGAATGTTCTCGCTCGGCGTCTTCAACCGCCGCCCGTCGGCATTGCGCCCGCTCTTGATGGCGATGCAGTCGTCGCCGGTGTCGAACAGGCAGTCTTCGATCAGCACGCCGCGGGAACACTCCGGGTCGCAGCCGTCGTTGTTCGGTCCGTGCGAGACGACCTTCACGCCGCGCACCGTGACGTTGGAGCACAGCACGGGGTGGATCTCCCACATCGGCGAGTTGCGGATGGTGACGCCTTCCAGGAGCACGTCGCGGCAGCGGAAGAACACCACGAAGTTCGGCCGCAGATACGCTCCCTCGCCGAACACGCGCTGGACGGGCGGCACGCCGTCTTCCGCCATCTTCATCAGCCGGCTGCGCGCCTGCGCCTGGTGCGGCTGCCCTTTCGCCCAGCCGCAATCCGTGCGTCCTTTCCACGGCCACCAGTGCTGGCAACCGGCCTGCCCGTCGAGCACGCCCGCGCCCGTGACGGCAACGCCGTGCTGGCCGAGCGCGTAGATCAGCGGAGAATAATTCATGCACTCCATGCCCTCCCAGAACGAGGGCACCAGCGGCAGGTACCGCCGCGGATCGGTGAAGAAGCGCAGCGTGGCGCCTTCCTCCAGATGCAGATCGACCCCTGAGAGCAGATGGACGGGACCGGTGAGCCAGAGTCCTTTGGGCACGGTGACGCGCCCGCCGCCCGCCTCATGGCAGGCGCGGATCGCCGCGGCGAAGGCTTCGGTGCAATCGCGTTCGCCGTCGCCGCGCGCGCCGTGCTTCACCACGTCAAAGTCTCGCGCGGGAAAGCGCGGCGCGCGGATCTGCTCCGCAATTCGCGCCGCGTAGCCCCAGCCTGCCGCCGGCTCCTGGGCGGCGGGCCGCGCCGGCGGCCGCATCAGCAGAGCGGGAATGGCGGCCCGCAGCAGCGTGCGGCGCGTGAGCTGACCATCGGAGGCACTCATGCTTTCTCCACTTTATGGCACGGACTGGCGCGGCCGCGCGCCGCCTCATGAATCGAGCAGTGGCAGCGCCCGGGACGGTTCTTCCGCCAGCGGCAGCAGCGACGGCGCTTCGGGATCGTGAGCGCGGTAGCGCGCGAGCGCCACGCGCCGGTGCCGCACGGCGTAGCAATACAGGCAGCCGTGCGGGCAGGTGTCGTATTCGCCGATGTCGCGCGACTCGTGGCAGGCGCACCCCGGACGGTTGCCTTTCAGCGGCGCCGCGATGGGTTCGCCGCCGATCCGCGCCAGACGCCGCGCATCCACGCAGCGCGCTTCCTGCGCTCCTTCAGCCACATAGTCCGGCTGCGAGCAGACCGCCAGCCGCATTCCGTGCCGCCGCGCGATAGCGGCAAGTTGGGAAGCCAGGGCGAGCTTGTCCTCAGGCGGCGGATCCTCCCAAGTGAAGCCGTGGCGGCGCGCCGCCGCATCCAGGTTCCGGCGCGACTTCGCATAGATTTGCGCAAAGCTGATCACCGCCTCGTCCGTGGAGCCTTCCAGCCGGGACGCCAGCTCGGCGAAATTGGCCAGATGAAACTCGGGCGGCGTCAGCGAAGTGAACAGCACGGGGTCGTAGCGCCATACCGGGCACAGCGGGTGCACTTCGCGCGCCAGCCGGTGCATCTGCCCGATCGCCTTCTCCGCCGGAATCACCGCCGGCTCGATGGAGCGCGGATAATCCGTGATCGTGAACTGCACGGTGAACGGGCGTCCGAAAGCGCGCAGCCGGTCCAGATGTTCGAGCAGCGGACCGAAGTTGCGCGTCCAGAAGACGAACCCGGAGACACGGTGCGGGCGC
Organism: Acidobacteriota bacterium; assembly: GCA_049325215.1. GTDB lineage: Bacteria > Acidobacteriota > Terriglobia > Bryobacterales > Bryobacteraceae > JANWVO01. The sequence continues at coordinate 3,579 of JBMOMB010000039.1, read as the reverse complement.
AGATCGACGCGGTACACCTGCGCCGAGTACGGATTGCGCACGAGCGCGAAACCCGCCTCCAGGCGGCGGAGGAACCATTCAGCATAGAAGGCGGGGATGTCTGTGCGGTAGCTGGCCGAGACGATCACGCGCCCCCCTGCTTCAGTATCGCGCCGCCGCGCGGTTCACGCGCCGCGGAAGGCGGCCGACAGCTTGCGCCATGTCTCGCGCAGATCTTCCGGCATGACGCGCGTTTCCGCTACGGTGGTCATGAAGTTGGCGTCGCCGGTCCAGCGCGGCAGCACGTGCATGTGGAGATGTCCGGCGATGCCTGCGCCGGCGCACTCGCCGAGGTTCATGCCGAGGTTGAAACCATGCGGGCGGTACACGCTCCTCAGGTGGCGCACCGAAACGCGCGTGAGCTCCATCAGCTCTGCCGCCTCTCCGGAGTCGAGCTCCTCGAGCTGCGCCACATGGCGGTAAGGCGTGATCATGAGGTGGCCGGTCGTGTAAGGGAACAGGTTCAGCAGCACATAGTTCAGCCGCCCGCGGTGCACGATGAGGTTCTCCTCGTCGCGGTCCTCGCGCGCCTTGGCGCAGAAGATGCACTCGTCGCCGGGCGAGACGGTGCTCACATAGTGATAACGCCAGGGGCTCCAGAGGCGATCCATGGCAGAAACCGCCATGCGGCCTTCACTCGGAGGGAGGCGCCGGCTGCGGCTGCTCCTGGTTGACGAGGTCCTTCAGCTCCTTGCTCGGCTTGAAATACGGGATGCGCTTGGCGGGCACATCGACGCGCGCGCCCGTCTTCGGATTGCGCCCGATGCGCGCCTTCCGCTGCCGCGTGCGGAAACTGCCGAAGCCGCGGATTTCGATCTTGTCGCCTTCGCGCAGGGCGCGCACGACACTGTCGAAAATCGCTTCGACAATCACTTCCGAATCCTTGCGCGTGAACTCGCAGACGCGCGAAATCTCCTCGATCAGATCAGCCTTCGTCATCTTGTTTCCGTTCCTCGTGAGTGGGCTCGCCGGCCTCGGGCGCGGCGGCGGACGGTGCGGGCTGCTGGCCCTGCAATGCCTCCTCGATGTGCTGCGTGGCCTCGGCGGCCTGACGGTGGTAATCGCCCAGCCGCTCCAGTTCCCGCGCATCCTCGGCGGTGACCAGCGTCAGGCCCACGCGCTTTTCCGCCTCGTTCATTTTGATGATCTTGAACGTCAACTCCTGCCCCAACGGCAGCGGCGGCGACTGCTTGCGCATCTCGGCCGGTATCTCCGAATTGTGGCACAAGCCCTCCACCCCTGGGGCCAGTTCGACGAACACCCCGAAATTGGCCGCGCGCGTCGGCTTTCCGCGGACGATGTCTCCGATCCCGTGCTGCCGGAAAAACGTCTCCCACGCATCGGGCTGCAATTGCTTGATGCCGAGCGAGAGCCGGCGGTTGGGTGCGTCGATGCTGAGAATGACGGCCTGCACCACCTGGCCTTTCTTGAGCACTTCCGACGGGTGCTGCACGCGCTTCGTCCAGGACAGATCGGAGACGTGGACCAGCCCGTCGATGCCTTCTTCGATTTCGATAAACGCCCCGAAATCGGCCAGCTTCCTCACCCGGCCCTCCACCACGCTGCCCACCGCGTAACGCTTGTCCACCGTGGTCCAGGGATCGGGCTCGAGCTGCTTGATGCCGAGCGAGATCCGCCGTTCCTTGGGCCGCACGTCGAGCACCACGCTTTCCACGTTGTCGCCGACGCGCACCACCTTCGATGGATGCTTCATGCGCCGGCTCCAGGTCATCTCCGAGATGTGAATGAGCCCTTCCACGCCCGGCTCGAGCTCGACGAAAGCGCCGTAATCGGTGACGCTGACCACGCGCCCCACCACGCGCATGCCCGGCTGGTAGCGCTCCGCCACCGTCTCCCAGGGATCCGGCAGCACCTGTTTGAGGCCGAGCGAAATCCGCTCCTTCTCCCGGTCGAACTTCAGCACGCGGACCGTGATCTCCTGCCCGACCTGAAGCACGTCCTGCGGGTGCGCCACGCGGCCATAGGAGATGTCGGAGACGTGCAGCAGCCCGTCGATGCCGCCCAGGTCGATGAAGGCGCCGTATTCGGTGAGGTTCTTCACGACGCCGCTCACCAGGTCGCCTTCGTGCAGATGCTCGAGCAGCGCGGCTTTGCGCGACTGGATTTCCTCCTCCATCACCGCCTTGCGCGAGACGACGATGTTGTTGCGCCGGCGGTTGAGCTTCAGCACCTTGACGGCGATGTCGGCGCCGATCAGGGTGTCGAGATTGTGCAGCGGGTGGATGTCGGCCTGCGTGGAGGGCATGAATGCGGGCAAGCCCACGTCGACGCTGAGGCCGCCTTTCACCCGGCCGATCACGCGGCCGCTGACAACCAGCCCTTCGCGGTAGGCCTTGTCCAGCGTCTCCCAGGCGCGGATGCGGCTGGCGCGCTCATGCGAGAGAAGAACGTAGCCTTCCATCTCGCGCCGCCGGTCCAGCATGACCTCGATCGAATCGCCCGGCTGATAGGTGACCGCGCCCTCCGGCGTGCAGACCTGCTCGATGGGCACGAAGCCCTCCTGCTTCAGCCCCACGTCGACGATCAGCCCCTCCGGCGTCACCTCGAGCACGTGGCCCATCATCACCTCGCCCTCTGCGGGCGGCGCGAGATGGCCGTAATCGTCGAGCAGTTGTTCGTAATTCTCTTCGCCGTTGGCGGGATACTCCACCGGGCGGTCTTCCTGGTTGCCGGTCATGCCCCAGACTCCGATAACGCCACAAGTTCCGCCGGCCTGTCGGCTTCAGCGGCCTTCCTTGCGCCTGGCTCATTCATTGCGACAGGGAATGGAATGGACAGGGCCACAGCAAGCCGCTGGTCACCAACGCCGGACGGGTGATCGCCGCCGCCTTTCTGATTCAATACAAATCATTGAAAGTGCGACACTTCAGAACTATATCGGACGCTGAAGTGCTTGTCAACCTGGGCCGTCCCGCCTGCGGCTGCCGGTTTGGCCCCGGAGCAACAGACGGCGGTGCTGCAAAGCGGCGGGCGCTGCGCTATAGTGAAATCGTCACCACTGGCTCAGCCGGCGCGATGTGGACAGGTGGCCGAGTGGTTAATGGCAGCAGACTGTAAATCTGCCGCTCCTTGCGAGCTACGGAGGTTCGAATCCTCCCCTGTCCACCACCGAATCTTTCCGGCGGGCTGGCGCGGCGGGGCGCGAAGGATAGTCGTGCGGACCGCCGCCGGTTGCGCTAAAGTAGGGAATGAGCCGATGTAGCTCAGGTGGTAGAGCGCGTCCTTGGTAAGGACGAGGTCACCAGTTCAAACCTGGTCATCGGCTCCAGAGTTTTTTCCCCGATTCGATCTGGTCCCCCGCAGTCTCCGGCGGGCCGGCCCGCGGGCCGGCGCCCACCAGCCAGACGGCGAACCAGGAGAGTCATCAATTCTGGCATCAGGGAGCCGTTTGTATGGCGAAAGAGAAATTTGACCGCAGCAAGCCGCACGTCAACATCGGGACGATCGGGCACATCGATCACGGCAAGACGACGCTGACGGCGGCGATCACGAAGGTGCTGGCCAAGCACAATCCGAAGG
>JBMOMB010000038.1:0-42616 GCA_049325215.1 Acidobacteriota bacterium | reverse complement strand
TGCGCTGCCGTGGCTGTGTTTCCGCCATGACGTGGTGGTGCCGGCTTCCGCGCCCGCCGCCGCCGCGTGGCTGGCGCTGTTCGGCGGCGGGGCGTTCCGGTACCTGTTCGTGCGGCGGCGGCTGGAGGCGAGCGAGGCCGCCACGCAGCGCTACCAGCAGGCGTTCCACTTTGTGGCGCACGAAATGCGCACGCCGCTGACCGCCATTCAGGGCTCCAGCGAACTGATGTCCCGCTACAACCTGCCTGAAGCCAAGCGGCGCGAGTTGAGCGACATGATCAACGCTGAGTCGAAACGGCTGGCGCGCATGATCACCACGTTTCTCGACGTTGAAAAACTGAGCGCGGGCCAGATGGAGTTGCGGCTGAGCGAGCTCGGTCTGGCGGGGCTGGTGGACTCCTGCTGCCGCCGCGCCGCGCCGCTGGCGGAGAAAAAGCGCATCCGGCTGACCAGCCGCGTGCCGGATGAACTGCGGCTGAAAGCGGACGCCGAACTGCTGGAATACGCCGTCTACAATCTGCTGACCAACGCCGTGAAATATTCACCCTCCGAGACGGAAGTCGTCGTGGGCGCTTCGGCGGAGAACGGCCTGGTGCGGCTTTGGGTGACGGATCAGGGCATCGGCATGGATGAATCCGAGGTGAAACAGCTTTTCCAGAAGTTTTACCGGACGAAGCGGGCGGAGCAGTCCGGCGAAACCGGCACGGGAATCGGGCTCTCGATCGTCCGCCAGATCGTCGAACTGCATGAAGGCTCGATCCACGTCCGCAGCGCGCCCGGCAAAGGCTCCACATTCACCGTTCTGCTGCCTGCACGCTAAACTGGTTTTCTGGCATGACCCCGCTGCTGCTCGTGGAAGACGATCCGGCCGTCCGCTCGATGGTGGCGACGTTTCTCGAGCTGGAAGGCTACGCGGTCGATGCGGTTTCCTCTACCCAAGAGGCGCTGGACCGGCTGGCGAAGAGCCCCTATCCGCTCGTCGTCAGCGACATCTACATCGACGGCCGCACCGGCATCGACATTCTGCACGCGGCACGGCAATCTTCACCGGACGTCAAGGTGATCCTGATGTCGGCGCGCGGCAGCATGGAGACCGTGATGGCGGCCACGCAGGGCGGCGCCTATGATTACATCGCCAAGCCGTTCGAGCTCGACGACCTGCTGAAGATCCTGAAGCGCGCCGAAGGCGTGGCGGCGGAAGACGACGACGAGGTGGAGCCCGAAGAACCGCTGCCGACGGAGATGATCGGCAGCTCGCCGAAGATGATCGAGATCTACAAGACAATCTCGCGCGTCGCGCCTACGGAGGCGCTGGTGCTGATCGAAGGCGAGACGGGCACGGGAAAGGAGCTGATCGCTCATCTCATCCACGCCAACTCGCCCCGCGCTTCCATGCCGTTCATCCCCGTGGATTGCGCCTCGCTGGCGCCGTCGCTGATCGAGAGCGAGCTGTTCGGCGCGATGCGCGGCGCCTACACGGGCGCGGACCGCGACCGCACGGGAGTCTTCGAAGCGGCCAACGGCGGCACGGTTTTTCTCGACGAGATCGGGGAAATCGACCTGAACTTTCAGTTGAAGCTGCTGCGTTTCCTGCAGGAAAAAGAGGTCCGGCCGCTGGGTTCCTCGCGCCCGAAAAAGGTGGACGTGAGGATCGTCGCGGCCACCAACCGCGACCTGCGGAAGATGGTCGAAGACGGCAAGTTCCGCGAGGATCTCTGGTACCGGCTGGACGTGGTCCGGATCACGGTGCCGCCTCTGCGCGAGCGGCGCGGCGACATTCCGCTGCTGGCCTCGGCGTTCCTGAAGCGCTACAACGAGCGCTACGGTCTGGACGCGCGCATCACGGAAAGCGGCATGAAGGCGCTGTGCGAATACAGTTGGCCGGGCAACGTGCGGCAGCTCCAGCACATGATCGAGCGGCTGGTGATTCTCGCCCCCGGCGCGCGCATCACCGAAGACGCGGTGGAGGAAGCGATCCGCGCCTCCAGCCCGAAAGAGGAGCCGGGCGAGACGCTGGCCGAAGCCGAAGCCGAGCAGATCCGCAAGGTGCTCGCCGCCACCGGCGGGAACAAGAGCCGCGCCGCGCGCATCCTCGGCATCGAGCGCAAGACGCTCTACCGCAAGCTCGAGCGCATGGGGCTGGCCTGAAAAGGCGCGCTACACTGGGGTTGTCGGACCCCTCATGCGACCAAAGATCCACGGAACCACCATTCTGGTCGTGCGCCGCGATGGCAAGACCGTCATGGCGGGCGACGGCCAGGTAACGCTCGGCTCGGAAGTGCTCAAGGCCCGCGCCAACAAGCTGCGGCGGCTGCACAAGGACAAGGTTCTGGCCGGCTTTGCTGGTTCCACGGCGGACGCCTTTGCGCTGTTCGCGCGCTTTGAAGCGAAGCTCGAGCAGTTCAACGGAAATCTTCCGCGCAGCGTCGTCGATCTGGCCAAAGACTGGCGGACCGACCGCGTGCTGCGCCATCTGGAGGCGCTGCTGCTGGTTACCGACGGCGAGCATATTTACGTTCTCAGCGGAAACGGCGACGTCATCGAACCCGACTCCGATTGCGCCGCCATCGGCAGCGGCGGCACGGTGGCGCAGGCTGCGGCACGGGCGCTGCTGGAAAACACGGATCTCGGCGCGCGGGCCATCGTGGAGAAGGCGATGGCGATCGCCGCCGACATCTGCATCTACACCAACCACAACTTTCAGATCCAGGAGATCGGCTGACCATGGTGCTCTACCTGCCCGGAGACGCCAACCGCGACGAGCCGCTGCTGGACGAACTGACCCCGCGCCAGATCGTCGCCGAACTGGACAAGTACGTCATCGGCCAGGCCGAGGCCAAGCGTTCCATCGCCATCGCGCTGCGAAACCGCATCCGGCGCCAGAAGCTGGACGCGGAAATCGCCGAGGATGTCATGCCCAAGAACATCCTCATGATCGGTCCCACCGGCGTCGGCAAGACCGAACTGGCCCGCCGGCTGGCCAAGCTATCCAATTCGCCGTTTCTCAAGGTGGAGGCGTCGAAATTCACCGAGGTCGGCTACATCGGGCGCGACGTCGATTCTATGATCCGCGACCTGGTGGAAGTGGCCATCGACATGGTGCGCGAGCAGAAGCTGGAAGAAGTCGCCGACCGCGCCGAGGAACTGGCGGAAGAACGCCTGCTGGATGCTTTGATGCCCGCCTCGCCCGAGCCCAGCGAGACGGCGGAACGCACGCGCGAGAAGCTCCGCGAGCGCCTGCGCGCCGGACGCCTCGACGAGCGGATGGTCGAGATCGAAGTCAAGGAGCGCGGACCGTCGTTCGAAATCTTCGGCAACACCGGCAGCGAAGAGATGGACATGAACCTGCGGGAGTTTCTCCCGCAGTTGTTCGGCCCGCGCACCACCAAGCGCACGATGCGCGTCTATGAAGCGTTCGATTATCTGGTGCAGGAGGAAGAGAACAAGCTCATCGACATGGACCAGGTGACGCGCACGGCCATCGAACGCGTCGAGCGCAGCGGCATCATCTTCCTCGACGAAATCGACAAGATCGCCGGCCGCGAATCCGGCCACGGCCCCGACGTCAGCCGTGAAGGCGTGCAGCGCGACATTCTGCCCATCGTCGAAGGCACCACCGTCAATACGCGATACGGCTTCGTCCGCACCGATCACATCCTGTTCATCGCCGCGGGCGCCTTCCACGTCTCCAAGCCCAGCGACCTGATTCCGGAACTCCAGGGGCGATTCCCCATCCGGGTCGAGTTGAAATCGCTGAGCGAAGACGATTTTGTGCGCATTCTCACGGAGCCCAAGAACGCGCTCACCCGGCAGTACGCGGCGCTCATGGAGACCGAGGGCATCAAGCTCACCTTCACGCCCGACTCGATCCGCGAAATGGCCCGGTTCGCGCGCATCGTCAACGAAACCAGCGAAAACATCGGCGCGCGCCGCCTCCACACCATCATGGAAAAAGTGCTCGAAGAGATCAGCTTCGAGGGGCCGGACCTGCGCAAGAAGAAAGTGGTCATCGACGCGGCGTACGTGCAAAAACAGTTGAAGGACATCGTCGAGGACCTGGATCTGAGCCGTTATATCTTGTGAGAAATCCTCGAACCATCTCAGCCTTGTTCGCTGCCGCCATGCTTTGCGGCTGCGGTTACACGGGCGATCCGCTGCCTCCCGCGCTGATGATTCCGGAGACGGTCGAGGACCTGCGCGGCCATCAGCGCGGCGGCGAGATCGTGCTTGAATTCACCGTTCCGAAGAAGACCACCGAAGATCTGCTGCTGAAGGCGCCGCCCGCAATGGAGCTGCGGGCGGGGCCGAATCCGGCCGGCCGGTTCGACATGAATGCATGGCTGGCCGGCAGCCAGCGTCTGCCGGAACCGAAGATCGAAGATGGCACGGCGCGGGTGCGCGTCCCGGCCCGGGAATGGGCCGGGAAAGAAATGGTGTTCGCGGTCCGGACTACGGGACCGCGCGGCAAGGCGTCCCCGTGGTCGAACCTGCTCGTGCTGCGCGTGGTGGAGGCGCCGCAGCGGCCGCACAGCCTGCGGGCCGAAGGCGCGCCCGAAGGCGTGCTGCTGACCTGGGAGGGCGCGGGCGCCCGCTGGCGCGTGTTCCGCAGGAGCGGGAAAGAGTGGGTCCAGGCGGCCGAAGCGGAACAACGGCAGTGGCTGGACCGCGAAGCGCAGTTCGGACAGTCTTACGAGTATGCAGTGGAGCAGGTGGTGGTCACGGGCGCGGCGCCGGCGGTGAGCGAACCGTCCCAGCCGGCGCGGATCGAATACGCCGACACGTTCCCGCCCGCGCCGCCCACGGGGTTGCGGGTGCTGGCTGGTGCAGGAAGCGTGGAGCTGAACTGGGACCGCAACACGGAGCCTGACTTCCGCGCCTATCAGGTCTGGCGGGGCGAGGGCAGCGGGCCGCTTGAGCGGCTGGGAGAACCAGGGGCCTCCTCGAGCTTCGCCGACCGAACGGCGGTTTCCGGAAGGCGTTACCGCTACGCCGTCTCCGCCATCGACGAGAGGGGCAACGAAAGCCGGCCGTGCGAGCCGGTGGAAATCGTCGCACCATAGAAGAGATGCCTTGCTACTCAAGAATTGCCAGGGATGCCGCCGTGCCGATGGACGCTCCGGACCACCATCCGGGCGTCGCGCGCGGATGGCTGGAAAACGGCCGGTTCGTGACGCCCGCGGGCTCGGCATATCCGATCGAACAGGTGACTTTCCTGCCGCCGGTTTGCCCGTCCAAGATCGTTTGCGTCGGCCGCAACTACGCCGAGCATGCAAAGGAACTCGGCAATGAGGTGCCTGCCGAGCCGCTGCTGTTCCTGAAGCCTCCCTCTTCGCTGAACGGCCACCGCCTGCCGGTCGTCCGGCCCCGCGGCGTGGAGGCGCTTTCTTATGAGGGCGAACTCGCCCTGGTGATCGGCCGCCGCGCGCGGAGGCTGAGCCAGGCCGAAGCCTGGGATGCCGTGGCCGGATTCACCGTGCTCAACGACATCACGGCGCGCGACTGGCAGAAGAAGGACGGGCAGTGGACGCGCGCCAAGGGCAGCGACACCTTCTGCCCCGCCGGGCCCTGCTGGGTCCCCAGGGACGGCGTGCCGTTCGAGGAGCTGCGCATCGTGACCCGCGTCAATGGCGAGATCCGGCAGGACGCCTCCGTCACGGGGATGATCTTTTCCGTGCCGCGCCTGATCGAATACATCACGTCGTTCATGACCCTCGAGCCGGGCGACCTGATCGCCACGGGCACGCCGCCCGGAGTGGGCCTGCTGGATCCCGGGGACGTGGTTTCCGTGGAGATCGCCGGCGTCGGAATCCTCGAAAACCGCATTGTTGCGGAAACAGATCCGCCGGAAAAGGTGTAAAACAATCTCATATGGATGTGATTTGGACCGATCCCCGCTTCACGGGCGGCATGCTGGCCGGGGCGGCGCTGCTGGTCCTGGCTGTCTGGATCGTCTACAGGCGGCGGCTGACGCCGCAGGAGAAAGAGCGCCGGCGCCGCATGGCGCTCAACCGCTGGCAGCGGACCGTCGAAGGGCTTGTCCTGGACGCTGGCGCGGACCTGATACAGTATCAATACGAACTGCGTGGCGTGGCTTATTCCGCTTCGCAGGACGTCTCCACGCTGCGGCATCTGCTGCCGGACGATCCGGCGCGGCTTGCCGGTCCGGTCAACGTCAAATACGACCCGCGCAATCCGGCCAACTCCATCGTGCTCTGCGAAGAGTGGTCCGGGTTGCCGTCGATTCAGATCAGGAGGGAAGCAAAGGATGCGAGTCAGGAACCTGGGTTGGAGAAGCTGGGCGGCGGCTGCGCTGTTGCTGGCGCTGGGCGCCGCTCTGCCGGCGGCCGTCAATAAATACTCGAAGCCCAAGACCATTCTGCACGTCGTGACGCTCTACTACCGTGACGGTGTCACTGAGGAACAGAAGCAGGCCGTGCTCGAGGGCGTCGAAAAGATGGCCGCCGAGATTCCCGGCATCCGCAGCATCTGGCTGAAGCCCGTGAAGGTGCAGGGCACGCGCGCCGAGCGCCAGCCCGACGGCTCCTTCCGGATGCGCCCGATGACGGACGCCTTCGTCATCGAGTTCGAAAACGAGGCGGCGTTCAAAGCATACGAAGACCATCCCGCGCACCGCGCCTGGGCCGATAAAATCTATCTGCCCGTGCGCGGTTACTCCTACACGCACGACATCACGAACTGAACCGGCTGCGGCGGCGCAGCGGACCCCCGGCGGAATTGTATTCTGGAATACATGTACCGAAGGCTGTTCCTGCTGGCGGCCGCCGCTGCCGCTGTTTCCGCGCAGAAGTTCGAGTTCTGGCCCGGAGCCCAGTACGATCCGGGCATCCCCACTGTGGAGAAGGTGCTGGGTTTCGAGCCCGGCACTCACCACGCCACGCCGGAAGAGATCGTGCGCTACTTCGAGGCCCTGGCTGCCGCCGCGCCCTCGCGCATCAAGCTCTACGAATACGGCAGGACGTGGGAGGGGCGCCGCCTGATCTACGCGGCCATCTCATCGGAGGACAACATACGCCGGCTCGGCGAGATCAAGGCCGCCCAGCAGCGCCTGGCCGATCCCCGCAAGACTCCGGACGGCGAAGCCCGCAAGCTCATCGCTTCCGCGCCTTCGGTGCTCGCGCTGATGTACGGCGTGCACGGCAACGAGATCTCCTCGCCCGATGCGGCGCTGCTCGTGGCTTATCATCTGCTGGCCGCGCGCCAGGACCCGGTGATGGAACAGGTTCGCAGGCACGCCGTCGTGCTGCTCGACCCGCTCCAGAATCCCGACGGGCGCGCGCGGTTCATCCACAACTTCGTGACGAACGTCGGCCTTGAGCCGGACGAAGAACCGGTGGCTGCCGAGCGCGCCGAGCCCTGGCCGGGCGGACGTGCCAACCACTACCTGTTCGACATGAACCGGGACTGGTTCGCCCTCACGCAGCCGGAGACGGTGGGCCGCGTCCGCTACCTGCGCGAGTGGCTCCCGCATGTCGTCGTCGACCTGCACGAGATGGGCTCCAATTCCACGTACTTTTTCACGCCGGGCGCGCCGCCCTACAACCCGCACATCACCGCGGAGCAGAAGAAACAGATGCAGTGGTTCGGCCAGAATAACGCGAAATATTTCGACCGTTTCGGCTGGCCCTATTTCACGCGGGAAGTGTTCGATGAATTCTATCCCGGCTACGGGGCCTCCTGGCCCTGGTTCTACGGCGGAATGGGCATGACGTACGAAAACGCCAGCGTGCGCGGATTGGTGGTGCGCCGCTCTGACGACACTCTCTACCGGTACCAGGAGAGCGTGAAGAAGCACTTTGTGGCTTCCATCGCCACCTGCGAAACGGCCGCGCAGCAACGCGAGAAGCTCATCGAGAACTTCTGGCGTTACCAGGTGACGGCCGTGGAGGAGGGCAAGTCGGAGCCGGTCAAGGAGTACATATTGCCGCGGCGCGGCGATCCGAGCGCCGTGGACAAGCTGGCGGGCATTCTGGCCGAGCACGGCATCGAAGTGCGCCGCGCCGGCGCCGAATTCGAAGCGGGCGGAAGGAAATACCCGGCGGGTTCCTACCTCATCAGCGCCGCTCAGCCCCGCAAGCGGCTCATCCGCGTCCTGCTCGACAAGAACATCCCGATGGAGGAGACCTTCGTCAAGGAGCAGGAGCGGCGGCGGAAGAAGGGGTTGCCGGACGAGATCTACGACGTGACGGGATGGAGCCTGCCGCTGATGTACAACGTCGAGTGCGACGCGCTGGAATCGCCCGTCAACGTGGCCGCCTCGCCCGTAGCAGCGCCCTACCAGCCAAAGGGCTCGGTCAGCGGGCGCGCCGAAGTGGCGTATCTGGTCCCATGGGGCAGCCAGGCTGCGGGGCGTTTCCTTACCGCCGCGCTGCGCGCCGGGCTCCGCGTGCATACAGCCAACAAGCCGTTCAAACAGGACGGCAGGCAGTATCCTTCCGGCACGCTGATCGTACTGGTCAAGCAGAACGGCGCTGACGTGCATGACAAGGTGGCGCGTTTCGCATCCGCAAGCGGCGCCGAAGTGACCGCCGCCAACTCGAGCTGGGTGGAGGATGGCATCGATTTCGGCAGCAACCATGTGAGCATCGTGCGCCGGCCGCGAATCGCCCTGGTCTGGGACAGCCCCACGTCCTCGCTTTCGGCTGGCGCCACCCGCTTCGTGCTGGAGCGCCAGTATGGATACCCGGTGACCGTGCTCCGCGCCAGTTCGCTGGCGATGGCGGACCTCGGCAAATTCCACGTGCTGATCCTGCCCAACGCCGGCGGCTTCGGTGGCGCGGGCTACGGCAATGTGCTGAACAGCGCCGCGGCGCGCATCCAGCAATGGGTGCGCGACGGCGGCGTGGTAGTGGGCATCGGCGGCGCGGTGTCCTGGCTCGCGAGCCCGCAGGTGAACCTGCTGGCAATCCAGCAGGAACAGCTCGCGCGCGAGGGCGCGCCCCCGGCGGCAGGTGCGCGGCAGCCGGAGGCAGCCAAGCCGGCGGCTCCGCAACCTGCGGCGCCTGCCGCCGCCCCCTCCCCGGCTCCAGCGGCAGGGCCGGTTCCTGGCAAGCTGCTCGCCAAAGAGGAAGATTTCGAGAAAGCCATCCAGCCGGATACACAGCTCCCCGATGCCGTGGCGGGCGTCATTGTCAGGGCGCGAGTCGATCCGGAAACCTGGGTCACCGCCGGGCTGCCGGAGACCGTCAATGTCCTGGTGGACGGGCGTGCTATCTTCACACCGATCAAGAAGGACCGCGGCACGAACGCGATTGTTTACGAAACGCCGGACAAGCTGCTGCTGTCGGGCTATCTGTGGGAGGAAAACCGCAAGCAGCTCGCTCTCAAGCCGTTCGTCGTCATCTCCAATCAGGGCCGCGGCGCGGTGGTGGGCTTCACCGCCGATCCGAATTTCCGCGCCTTCCATGACGGCCTGAATATCGCATTTCTGAATGCGGTGTTCCGCTTCCCCGGGCCCGCCGCCCGCGGCGGCGCCGAAGAGATCCTGCACTAGCCTCCCGCGCGGAGCGCTCTGCAGGACCCGGAGCACGGGCGGCTCCGCTTCGGGCGAGTCAGCAGAACAGGCTGTGCCAGTGGTAAACAGGAGTCATGCTGCGAACCACTGCTCTGCTGTTGCTGCCATGGCTCCTGCCCGCGCAGGAGCCCGCCGGACTGGATCCGGGAATGAAGACGGTCGTTCAGGTGGCCATCGTTACCCGCGACATCGATGCGTCCGCGAAGCGCTGGGCCGCCGTGCTGGGGATGCCGGTTCCCTCCATCACCACCACGCGCCCCGGCGAGGAAGTGAAAGTCGTCTACAAGGGCAAGCCTTCTTCCGGGCGCGCCAAACTGGCGTTCTTCCGGCTCGGACAGGTGGTTCTGGAACTGATCGAGCCCGTGGGCGGAGACACCTCCTGGCGGCAGTTTCTGGATGAGCGCGGCGAAGGCGTGCAGCACCTCGGATTCCAGGTGGAAAATCTGGACGAGGCGATTGCGCGCGCGGGCCGTATGCAAATGCCGGTCCTGCACCGCGGGCGCTACGACCGGGACAACGGCGACTACGTGTACGTCGACAGCGAAAAGCTCCTGGGCGTGACGGTCGAGTTCCTGCACTCGGACAAGAAGTGATCCAGGCGGGCCAAGGTGCGTGCGCCAGCAATGCCTGCTGCGTGCAGGGCGGGGGTGTCAGGCTCCTGGGCCCCGAATTGACATGAGGCCCCGCGCTCCCCGAAAATGAAATTTGGCAAGCAAGCCAGCCGTGCGGATGTGGCGGAACTGGCAGACGCGCTAGATTCAGGTTCTAGTGGGGGCAACCCCGTGGAGGTTCAAGTCCTCTCATCCGCACCAATCCGGGATTTCACGATGGCCCCGCCTGACCGGCGGGGTTTTCTGCTTTTCTGCCTCGGCGCCGCCGCCTGCCGCCGCTCCCCGTCACATGCCCGTGTGGATGCGGCGATCGCGCCGCTGTTGCCCGGCGCGAGCGTGGCGGTGGCCGGACTGCGGATCGACCGGCTGAAGAAGACGCCCTGGTTCCGCCCGTTTCTCGAGGGCCGAAGGCCCGCGGCGCTGCGGCGCTTTGAAGAACGCACCGGCATGGACCTTGCGCGCGACGTGTGGGAGGTCGTCTGGAGCCTGTCGGCCCGCGGCTCGGTGGCATTCCTGAGGGGCAAATTCGGCGGTTCGTTCGGGCAGGAGCCGCGTTTCGATGCGCCCGGCGTCCTCAAGCGGAGCTACAAGTCGTATTACGTGCTCGAAAAGGATGGCTTCGCGGTGCTGTTTCTCGGCTCCGGGCTGGCGTTGATGGGCCGGCCGGAGAGCCTTGAGCGGATCGTCGATGCCCGCGGCAGCGACGCGGAGCAGCCGCCGCTGGCGCTGATCCGGGCCGTTGAGGAGCTGCCGGCTTGCGAACTGTGGATGGTGGCGCGGGGCGGGGAAGGGCTGCGCGCGGCGGCGGGCGAAACGCTGCCGCTGAAGGCGGGACCGGTGTTCGACTCGCTGGAAGAGCTGCGCCTGAATGCGAACGCCGGCGAGGTGCTCGAAGTGTCGGTGCGCGGCCAGTTCCGCAGCGCGGAAGACGCTGCTGCCGTGCGTGACGGGCTCGAGGGGTTGCGGCAGATGGCTTCTCTCAGGAGCGGGCAAAGCCCTGCCCTGCGCGCCGCGTCCAGAGCCGCGGTGGAAGCCGCCGGCCGCACCGTTACGGTCCGGACCTCGCTGGGTTTCGATGACTGGCTGTCGCTGGCCGGTTGAGTTCGAACTGTTCCTGCGGCAGAGGCTTTGTTGGCGCCTCTCCGCCCGTCAGCGCTTCGCCGCCGGGATGGCGTCGCCGAGATTCATCGAGCCGCCGCCCTCGCTGACGTAGTTGCGGTTCCAGGAGGGAATCTCGATCACGACTTCGCCGTCCCGCACGAAATGCGCCTGGCAGCCGAGGCGGCTGCCGATCTGCAAATCCGCCGCCATGTCGAGCTTGTCCGCTTCGTCGTCTTCCATCTCGCTGAGGAACTCGGCCCCCTGCCTGACGACCACGTGGCATGTTGTGCAGGCGCAGTTGCCACCGCAGGCGTGCTCCAGATGGACGCCAAAGTTCAGGGCGATGTCGAGGAACGACAGCGGCTTGCCATGCTCGTGGTAGGGCAGCTTGTCGAGCTCGAACTCGACCGTGCGGTTTTCCGGCAGAAAGGTTACCTTGGCCACAACCTGATTTTACCACAAACCGGACCAAAAGAGTCTTGGTTCGGGGCACGCTCGCGGCCGAACACGCTACACTGAAGCTTACAGCCTTCCTTTTCAAGAGGTTTCAACGCAGTGTTCCACTGGATCGAACAGCAGATTCGGGATGCGTTTGCCGCGTTTCTGCGCGAGCGGTACGGCTCGGACGCAGCCGTTGTCGTCGAACAGCCAAAGCAGGCGTCCTTCGGTGAATTCGCTCTGCCAGTGGCATTCTCGCTGGCGCGGCAACTGAAGAAAGCGCCGCGTGTGATAGCCGAGGAGGTCGCCGCGCATGCGCCGGCCATAGAGGGCGTGGCGAAGCTCGAAGTGGCGGGCAACGGCTACATCAACATAAGGCTGGACCGCGGCTGGTACGCGCGGGCGCTGCTGGAAGGGCGCGCCGAAAAGCCCCTCCAGCAGGCTTCCGGCAAAGTCATCGTCGAGCACACCAACATCAACCCGAACAAGGCGGCGCACATCGGGCATCTGCGGAACGCCGTGCTGGGAGACACGTTCGTGCGGATGCTGCGCGCCGCCGGGCGCCGCGTCGAGGTGCAGAACTACATCGACAACACGGGCGTGCAGGTGGCCGACGTCGTCGTAGGCTTTCATTATCTGGAAAACAAGTCCCCCCAGGATGTAAAAGAACTGATCAGGCAAGGCAGGTTCGACTATTATTGTTGGGATCTATACGCCCGCGTCTCCCAGTATTATGCGACAAATCCTCAAGCCCTCGAGTGGCGCCGCGACACCCTGCATGCCATCGAGCAGGGAGAGGGCGTGCTTGCCGAGATCGGCCATCTGGTGGCCGATGCCATTGTGGACTGCCATCTGGACACAATGTGGCGGCTGGGCATCGCCTATGACGTGCTGCCCCGCGAAAGCGAGATTCTGCACCTGAAATTCTGGGCGAAAGCGTTCGAGCAGCTCAAGGAACGCGGCGCGATTTATTACGCTGAGGAGGGGAAAAACAAGGGGTGCTGGGTGATGGCCTCCTCGCACTTCCGGGAGAAAGCGGACGAAGAAGGCGAGTCAGGGGACGATGCCAAGGTGATCGTGCGCTCCAACGGGACGGTGACCTACGTCGGCAAGGACATCGCCTATCAGCTCTGGAAGTTCGGACTGCTGGGGCTGGACTTTCATTACAAGCCGCTCCGGACCTATCCGGACGGCCGCCGCGTGTGGGTGGCCACGGACGAGCCCTGCGGCGAGCCGGCGCCGGAGTTCGGGCGCGGTTCGGAAGTCTACAACGTCATCGACTCGCGGCAGTCGTATTTGCAGGACGTGGTGGTCGCGGGGCTGCGGGCGCTGGGCTATCACGAGCAGGCGGAGCGCTCCGTTCACTTCTCTTACGAAATGGTGGCGCTGTCGCCGCGGACCTGCGCGATTCTTGGCATCCCGCTCTCCGAGGAGGACCGCAAGCGTCCCTATGTGGAAGTCAGCGGCCGCAAGGGGCTGGGCGTCAAGGCCGACGATCTGATCGACAAGCTGATCGAGAAGGCCAGGGAGGAAGTGGATTCGCGCCACCCGGACCGCCCGGCGGAAGAGCGGCTGCGCGTGGCCACACAGATCGCCGTGGGGGCGCTGCGCTATTTCCTGCTGAAGTTCACGCGCAACACGGTGATCGCCTTCGATCTGCAGGAAGCGCTGAGCTTCGAAGGCGAGACCGGGCCGTATGTGCAATACGCCGCCGTCCGCGCCCGCAACATTCTTCGCAAGCTCGAAGAGCGTGGCGAGACGCTGCCGGACTTTCACGCGGCTCTGGACAGCGAAGCGATGGCGCGGCAACTCGGCGGCGAGGACTTCTGGCAGTTGCTGCTGGCGGCGTCAAAGTCGGGCGCGGCGCTTTCAGCCGCCCTCGCCGCGGGCGAGCCCTCCCATGTGGCCCGCTACGCATTCCAGCTCGCGCAGGCGTTCAATTCCTTTTATCACGACTATCCGATTCTGGCGGAACAGGACGCGGGGAAACGGACGTTTCTGCTGTGGCTGGCCGTCTACTTCCAGCATCAACTGGAATGGACGCTCGAACAGGTGCTCGGCATACCGGTGCCGGAATACATGTGAGCGGCAGCGCCGCCGTCAAAACCCGGTGATTGCCCGCAGGGTCCGCAACGCGGGCGAGGCGCACTGCAGGCCCATCCTGGCTGCCACCAGCGCCAGCACGGCCGCTGGCAACGCCGGTCTGCCCCGCTCCAGACCTTCCAGCAGCAGCACAAGAAAGATGGGGCTGAACACGCGGCTGTAGGAGTAGAAATCATCCCAGGCGGCGCGCGGCTCCAAATGCACGAGCACGAAGGCCATTGCGGCGAAGAGAGCTGCCGCCCACCACGTAGGGCATTGCGGGAGGGCGCAGTCGCGCCGGCGCCGCCAGATCAAGAACAGGGCCAGCACGCTGCCGCCGAGGAAGCCCGCCAGCGACACGAGATCCAGACCCTGCAAGGTCCAGCGCAGCCACGGCTGGAATGGATATTCGGTGGGCTCGGTAACCAGGAGCAGGGCGGACGCGAATGGTCCTTTCCACTCGAACCGGAGGCTTCCTGGCATGTCGCGCAATGAGTAAAGCCAGATCAGGAAAGGCGCCGCCGCGGCGGTCCACGCTGCTGCCAGCCGCCACTGCCGCTGCCAAAGAAACGCTGCGCATGCGGCTGCAGGCAGCAGCAGGCCAGTCTCCCGGATAAAGGGCGCCAGCGCCGCCAGGATCCATGCCGCGCGCCGCCGCCCCGTCTCAACGAAGTAGAAAAAGCCCGCAGCCGCCGCCACCAGCGGTCCGTCCGAGAGCATCCGGTCGACGCCGCTCATCGAAGAAGGCAGCAGCAGAAAAGCCACACCCCACAGCGGAGGCGCCCCGCGCAACTCCGCCAGCCGCGCCGTCCACCAGACGCCTGCCCCCAGCCAGAGCAGCATCAGCGTATAGTAGGCCGGATCCACCCACTCGAATTGCCCGAACGCCAGCAGCCATGCAGACAGCGGCAGCAGAATCCTCTGAACGCGCAATCTGGGAGCGTCCATGTGGCGCGCGCAGGCGCGGAACTCCAGCGGCCGGTGCGCCAGCACATGGAACCACTGGCCGTCATAGCCTACCGAGCCAGTGAAACGGTACAGGCTCTCCCGGCTCTCCAGCCATTCCGGCATGGGGATCCGGCCGCCCGTGCAAAAGAGGGCGTTCCAGTGGCCTTCATAGGCGAACTGCACCGACAGCACCCACCACAGCGCGATGGCGGCCATCGATGCCGCGGCCAGGCTCCAGGGGCGCGCAGTCAACAGAGAACGCATCAGTGTTCAGTGTAGCCGCTGGTGGAGTGGCCGCCTCTCAATTGCCCGCGCCCTGAGCCGCCCGCAGGAGAACGTGACCCAATGGCAACGCCGCCCGCAGCGCCGCGGGCGCCAGGCACCATGCCGCCAGCGCGGGACGCCCGGAAGCGATGCCGTGCATCAGAAGCCCGAAGTAGACCGGCGCGAACACGCGTCCCAGGCTGAAGACGCTGTCCCAGGCGTGCCGCGGCTCCATATGGCACAATGCCAGGGCCGTGGCTGCCGATAAAGCGGCGGTGGATACCGCCAGGCTGAGGCGTGCCTGCCCGCTCCAGGAGGTCCACAGCCCATGCAGGCTCGCGGCGCAGGCGCCGAGGAAGCCCGCCAGCGCCGCCAGATCCAGCGCCTCCAACCAGGCCCGGTATTGCGGGTAGCGAGCCGCCGGCTCGCTCTGCCACAGCAGTTGCAGCAGCGAATGAAACGCGCCCGCCCAACGGAGATCCGCCCCGCCCGGCAGGCCGCGCAGCGCAATCAGCCACAGCAGGAACGGCGCGCCCGCCACCGCCCAGAGCGCCGCGGCCATCCAGGATCTGCGGTTCAGCCACACCAGCGCCGCCGCTGCCGGCAGCATCAGCCCGGACTCGCGCACGAACGGCGCCGCCGCTGCCAGCACCCACGCCGCCCGCCATCGTCCCGTCTCGAAAAACAGCAGGAAGCCCGCCGTGGCTGCCATCAGCGGCCCGTCCACCAGCATCCTCTCGATGCTGCCCAGCGATGCCGGCAATGCCAGAAACGCCAGCCCCCACGCTGGAGAGGCGCCATGGATGGCCGCCAACCGTGACGTCCACCACACACCCGCGCTCAGCGCCGACAGGATCACCGCGAAGTACGCCGGGTCGATCCACTCCTGGCGCCCGCCGGCCAGGGCCCACGCCAGGATCGGAATGAGAATACGCTGACACCGCATCCGCGGGCGGTCCATCAGCGGCGCCAGGGACCGGAAGTCGAACGGCGCGTGGGCCAGCAGGTGGAAATACTGCCCGTCATAACCACCACTGCCCCGCCAGCGGTGGAGCGGTTCTCCCGCTTCCAGCCACTGCGGCATGGGAGTCCGTTCGCCGATCATGAACAGCGCCGTCGCCTGGCCGTGATAGGGGTAACGGACTGCCAGCAGCCACCACACCAAGATCGCTGCGGCCGCCACGGCCGCCGGCAGCCAGGCTCGCCCCGCTCGGCCCGAAATCACCCTCACAGTGTAACGGCCGCCGCCGCGGCCCGGCAGGGCTGTGCTAGCGTGCGGATATGCGCGTGCACTTCGCCTTTGGGAAGTCGGGGCTGGAAGCCGAATTGCCGCCGGGTCCGTCGTGGCAGGTGCTCAAACCCCGTTACGCGGCCCCAGTGGAGGATGAGCGGGCGGCGATCGAAACGGCTTTGGAGGAACCCGCCGCCGGGCCGCCGCTCGAGCAGCTCGCCCGCGGCCGCCGGTCCGCCGCCATCGCGGTCTGCGACATCACGAGGCCCGCTCCCAACCGCCTGACGCTGCCCCCGCTTCTCGAAAGGCTCGAGCGCGCCGGCATCCCGCGCGAGCGCACTTCCATCCTCATTGCTACCGGCCTGCACCGTCCCGCCACGCCTGCCGAACTCGACGAGATCCTCGGCGCCGATATCGCCGCCGCTTACCCTCTCGTGAACCACAATGCACGGCAGCGCGGAGACCACGTCTTTCTCGGCCAGGCCCGCCACGGCACGCCCGTGTGGATCGACCGGCGCTACGTCGAGGCCGATCTGCACATCACACTAGGCTTTATCGAGCAGCATCTGATGGCCGGCTTCAGCGGCGCCCGCAAGCTGATCGCGCCCGGCCTGGCGGACCAGGAGACGATCCGCTGCCTGCACAGCCCCAGGTTCATGCGCGACCGGCGCGCCGTAGAAGGCTCGATCGAAGAGAATCCACTCCATGAAGAACTGCTCGAAATCTCGCAGATGGCGGGCCACGACTTCATCGTCGATGTCGTCCTGGGCGAGCAGAAGAAAATCACAGCCGTGTTCGCTGGTTCGCCGCGGGAAGCCCACGCGGCGGGTGTCGCCTTCGTGCGCGAGAAGACGACGGCCTGGCTTCCGGCTCCGGTGGACGCCGCTGTGACCACCTCGGCCGGATATCCCCTCGACCTCACGTTCTATCAGGCCGTGAAGGGCGTGACGGCAGCAACGCATATCGTTCGTCCCGGCGGGATCATCCTCGTTCTGGCCGCCTGCGCCGAAGGCGCCGGCGCCGGCGAGTTCTCCCGCCTGCTGATGGAGTCGTCTTCAGCCGAAACATTTCTCAAAGAAATTGCAGATCGGCCCGTCACAATCGATCAATGGCAACTGGAGAAACTCGCGCTTGCCGCCCTATCCCACCGCCTTTGGTTTTACACCCCCGGGCTTCCGCCGGAATACCACCCGAAATTGTGGGGCCTGAGTTTCTCCACCGCCGCGGATGCGCTCGATGCTCTTGCCGCCGAAGTGCCGGCGCAGGCGCCGGTGGCCGTGATCCCCGAAGGCCCGTACGTGTTTGCCCGCGTCTCGCCGTGACTCGTTCAGGCTTCCGGCCTCCGGCCGGAGTTGCATCCGCTTGCCTGGATCAGGCAACCTGAAAAGTTTCCCTCGCCGCGGGCGGCCATCCGCCCGTCCGGGTGGATCAGGCCCTCATCATGAAAGTCTGCGTTCTGTACCACGACCACTGTTTTGACGGGGCGGCGTCGGCTGCCTTTTTCAGCCGCTTCACGCGCGACCGATTTTACAATGGCGCCGAGTATGCTTACACGGGCATGGCGCACAAGGCGGCGCAACTGTTCGACGAAGCCGACTTCGCTGGCGACGAGAACGCGATTGTGGATTTCAAGTACTCTCCGAGCGAGCGGCTCACCTGGTGGTTCGACCACCACCAGAGCGCCTTCCTCTCGCACGAGGATCAGCTCGATTACGAACGCAAGAAGGGCTCGCGGCGTTTTTACTTCGATCCCACTTACCGTTCCTGCACGGAGTGGATCGCCCATGTGGCGCGCACTGTGTACGGTTACGAAGCGCCTCAACTGGCGGACCTGGTGCACTGGGCGGGCGTCGTCGACGGCGCCGATTATGAAAGCGCCGAAGCCGCCGTCACCATGCGCGAGCCGGCCATGAAGCTCACCCTCGTCATTGAAGCCGTCAAGGGTTCTGACATCGTGCAGCACATCATCCGCCTGATGCAGGAAAAGCCCCTCGAGGAAATCCTCGCCGATCCGCTGGTGCAGGAGAAGTTCCAGCCGCTCTACGAACGGCACCTCCGCTCCATCGACATCATCCGCCGGGAAGGCAGATGCGAAAAAGGCGTGATCTTTTTCGATGTCACCGGCTACGATCTGGAGGGGTACAACAAGTTCATTCCGTACTACCTGTTCCCCGGCGGCACCTACACGGTCTCGGTGAGCAGGGCGAGCTTCCGCACCAAGGTGAGCGTGGGGTCGAACCCCTGGGCCCAGACGCCCGTGCGCCACAACCTGGCCACCCTGTGCGAGCGCTACGGAGGGGGCGGACATCCGCGTGTCGGCGCCATCAGCTTTCCGCCCGGCGAGGTGGAAGCCGCCCGCAAAGCGGCTCTGGAAGTCGTGAGGGAGTTGCAGCGCTGACTGTCCGGGTCAATCCGTGCTGTAGTTGATTTCAATCCGCCGGACTCCGGCGGCGGCCGCCCAGAGCACGAGCGCCGAAAACATGCAAAGCCCGGGCAGAGCCAGCCAGGGTGACAGCGGCGCGGCGGGGGCCAGAATCAGCCGCAGCAACGCGGGCACGTCCGGCTCCATCGGGGCCGGAACCGGGCACATGGATTGCAGATAATACAGCACGCTGAACTTCTGCAGCAGTTCGGGCAGAAATCCGCTGGAGGCTTCCCACAGCAGCAGCACCGCCGCCGGAACGATCGGGTTGCGGATCCACAGGCTCGCCGCCAGGAACAGGCTGCCGTAGCCCGCGCAGCCCATCACCGCTGCCAGTGCATACCGCGCCGCGTGCCCGGCGCCGGCGCCCTGCCAGTAAGCTTCCGCGCCCGCACCGAAGTGCGGCCAGAGCATCGCGGCGAACGCCAGCATCGCTCCACCGGTGAACACCACCGAGGCCGCCGTCCAACCGGCCAGGAATTTCCCCGCCAGCAGAACCTCCCGCCGCGCCGGCGCCAGCAGCCAGAAATGCAGCGTCTTGTCCATCATTTCGCCGCGGAACAGGTTGAGAAAAATCCCCAGACAGCCGAAAAAGATCGCCAGCCGGAGATAAAAGTACTGGAAAACGCCTGCATAGACTTCCTGATCTTCCGCGAAATTGAGCAGCGAGCGCACATCTTTCGACTTCAGCCTTCCGTCCTCGAACCAGAGATAAGCCCGCCGGCTTCCATCGAAATAAACCATGCGCCGCGTGCGGACTTCGCGCGTCTCGAAGATCTCCTTGCCCTGCTCCTCCCGCCGGCTCGACCGGCGGATCGTGCGCTCACGGTCCTGCCCCGGCTTGCCTGCCAGATCCAGCACCTGCTGCTCGCTCATGCCCGCCTCGATGGATTCAAGCACAGCCGGCGCGACGGCGCCCCCCTGGCGCGCTTCGCGCAGTTCGTACCGCAACTGGAGTGCATGCCCCAGGAACAGCACGGCTGGCAGCATCGCCAGCGCGTAGATCCACAGGCTGCGCCGCGCCAGAAACACGCGCTTCATCTCCAGCCGCGCGATCACCAGCACCTGGCGCAGGCGGAACCGTGCCGTCATGCCGCACCTCCCACCAGATACTCGTACAGCGCGTGGACGTTCTCGTCGGCGGGCACGATGCTCTCGATGCCGAGACCCGATGCCGCCAGCACCGTCAGCGTTCGTGTGAACACGTTCCGGTCCCGCGTCAGCACCAGCAGCGCTCCGTCTTCCTCGATGATGCGCGCCTCCGCCACCGGGGCGCGTTCAAACAGCAGCGCCGCCAGCCGCGCCGGTTGCCGGCAGCGGATCAGAAACTGGCTGGGATGCTCGTGGATCTCTTCGCGCACGCCGCGGATGTCGCCTTCGGCGACGATCATGCCGTTGGCCATCAGCACCACGCGGTCGCTGATCACATCCACTTCCTGGAGCACATGGCTGGAAAGGACCACGTGCCGCCCGGATGCGGCGAGCTGCCGGAACAGCGCGATGGTTTCCGCGCGCACCACCGGATCCAGCCCGTTCAGCGGCTCGTCCAGCACCAGCACCTGCGGGTCGTGCGCCAGCGCCTGCGCCAGCCGCACGCGCTGCCTCATCCCTTTGGAATACGAGTTCACCTTGCGCCGCGCTGCGTCCGTCAGTCCCACCTGCTCCAGCGCCGTCCACGCCAGCCGCTCCGCCAGCGACGGCGAGTATCCGAACAACAGGAGAGACGAGACCACGAAATCGAACCCCGTCGCCCACCGCGGCGCCGCGTCGAACTGTGTCGCATAGCCCGTGATGCGCATCAGCCGCTCGGGATCGCGAGGCGAAATTCCCAGCACCCGGATCTCGCCCCGGTCCGGATGGATGAGTCCGCACATCAGGTTCATCAGCGTCGACTTGCCCGCGCCGTTCGGACCCACGATCGACGTCAACCCCGGCGGAATGCGCAGTTCGATCCGGTTGACGCCGAGCACGTCGCCGTAGAACTTCGACACATTCTCGAACACGATCTCGTCCGCGCTCACCGCACCACCTCCACCGGACGCAGCTTGCGCTCGAGCGCGAGCGACAGCGCCGTCCCCATCAGCGCCAGCGATACGAGCGCCGTCAGCAGGCTCAGCCCCGCCGGCATCTCCGCGCCCACCAGCACGCACCACACGCCATACGCCGCGCGGAGCGGATTGATCAGGTCCCCCCATTCCACACGGAAAATCGCATTCACCAGCGCGCCGATCCCTGAGAGCACAAAGAAAAATCCCAGCACCACCGCGCCCGCGATCAACCGCCACCTCACCCACGCCGAACTGGCCAGCGCCACCAGCGCCACCAGCGCCACCCACAGCCAGAAGCCCAACACCAGCCCCGCCCCCAGCCGCCAGTGGGCCAGCGCCCAGCCCGCCTCCGCCATCGAAGCCTGCATCACGAACAGCACAAGGCCGGGAATCCACGTCACCAGGCTCAACAGCCAGACCAGCGCCGCCATCTTCGCCAGCACGTATTCGAGACGCGAAATGGGCCGGCTGAAGTACAGCGCCAGCCCCTGATTGCCGAGATCGGGCGAGATCAGCCCCGGCCCGGCGAGCGCCGCCAGCAGCACGGAAAACACCGACTGCACCTTCATGAAGGTCAGCACGAACGTTTCGTCAATGGCCAGCATCCGGCTGAAGTCCCTGTCCAGCCCGGCCCACAGCTCCGCATGGTTCGCGATGTAGATGAACAGCGCGCACAGCAGCGGCCAGACGCAGCTCAGCGCCAGCAGGGCTGTTACGATCCGTTGCCCCGTGAGCCGCCGCCATGCCTCCCGCGGCAGCACCATCAGCCGCTCGGCGTGCGGGGCGCGCGGGCCTTCGTAGCGCTGGTAGCCGCGCTTATAGACCGCCATCGGAGGCTACCTCGAGGCCGCAAGCCGGGATCGGGCGCTTCCGCCGCTGCAACTCAGCCGCCGTCATCCAATTCTCCATAACCAACAGGATGGCCCGCAGCGCCTGCGGCATCGCTTCCGTCCGTGGCAGCCACGACACGGCCGCTGGCCGAAATCGCACGCCGGACTCACTGAATGCACTGAATACCCGGACCCGGACGCTTGCTGCATATCGTTATGTACGCTATTGAAGCACGGAAGTTCCGCAAGGTTCCCTGCGCCGGCGGCAACCGCGGGACGGGCATCCCCAACCGCTATGCCCGCAGAGCGCCCTGAGGCGGTTTTCCCTTCCATCACCGCATCGCCGGTTCTCTGTAAAGGCTTTGTCACACAGTCTTGAGACACTGAAAGAGTATGTGGGACCGCGTCATACGGAAAGTACTGCCGCTGTTGTTGGCTGTCTATGTTGTGCTGTGCGCCCAGGAGCGGACCGGACAGATCGCCGGACGTGTCACCGACCCTTCCGGGCTGCCGGTGGCGGGCGCCTTGATTCAAGCCCGGAACCTCGACACAGGGCTGGACCGTTCCGCCGCCACCGGAGAAGAAGGCTCCTATCTCTTGCCCCTGATGCCGCCCGGACGCTACCGGGTGGAAGTGGTCAAGGAAGGCTTCAGCCCGCGCGCGCAGGAAGGCGTCACCGTTTCTGTCAACCAGCCCTCGCGCGTCGACTTTCAACTGGCGATTGCGGCCACCACGGAGACGGTCACGGTCATCGCCGATGCCCCGCAGGTCAACACCCTGACGGCTACCGGCGGCGCCACAGTCGGCCGCCGCCAGATCGAAGATCTTCCCCTCAACGGCCGCAATTTCATCCAGCTCGGCACGCTCGTGCCCGGCGCCGTGCAGACTCCTTCGCGCTTCGAGGTCCAGGGAATCCAGGCTGCCCGCAACGGGTTCAGCGTGAATGGACTCCGCACGCAGTCCAACAGCTTCCTGCTCGACGGCGTGAACAACATGGATCCGAATTTCAACGGCTATGTCATGACCCCGCCCCCGGACGCCCTGGACCAGTTCAAGATCATCACGGGCACGTTCCCGGCCGAATACGGCGCCAGCGCCGGCAGCACGGTGAACGCCGTGACGCGCAGCGGAACCAACAGTTACCATGGCACGCTCTGGAACTTCCTGCGCAACGATGCGCTCGATGCCCGCGACTTCTTCGCCCTCCAGCGCCCTCCGCTGCGGCAGAACCAGTTCGGCGCCACGGCCGGAGGCCGCATTGCGCCCGACCGAACCTTCTTCTTCGCCTACTACGAGGGCCTGCGGGCCCGCACCGGCACCACGCAGAACGTCGTCGTCCCCACCGCGGACCAGCGCTCTGGAAATCTGGCCGGATTCTCGCCCGCGCCTCGTGACCCGGAAGCGGGCAATCAGCCCTTCCCGGGCGGCGTGATCCCCTCCAGCCGCCTGTCGCCCATCTCCGCAAGGCTTCTGAGCGATTTCGTCCCACTGCCGAATTCGCCCGGCAACCGCTTCGTCCGGTCGCCCAGTGTCGCCACCGATGGCGATCAGGGCGGCGGACGGCTTGACCATCGCCTCTCCGCCCGCGATCTCCTCTTCGTCCGCTACTCCCAGCAACGGAGCGAAAGCCGCAACCCGCTCGGCGCCGGCACGTTTTCGTCCGCCGGTTCCAACTCTTCCGACACGGCCCACAACGCCGTTCTGTCGCATACGGCCACCCTGTCGCCGGAGCGGCTGAACGAGTTCTCTCTCAGCTTCCTGCGGTTCTTCAGCAGGCCCGCCACCTGGAGCGGCGCGAATCTTGCCGATTACGGCTGGCGCTACACGCCCACCGAGCCCAGCGCCCTCGGCCTCCCTATCGTCTCCATTTCCGGGCTGTTCTCCATCGGGGACGCCGCCCAAAGCTGGACGCGGCTGGCGCGCAATACCTATCAGGCGCAGGACAATCTGACCTGGCTGCGCGGCCGCCATGCTTTCAAAATGGGCGGCGACTGGCGCTACCAGCAGATTTACCTGATTTTTCCGAACCGGCCCAATGGCGATTTCTCCATCACTGGCGCACGTTCCGGCAGTCCATTATCGGATTTCCTGCTTGGATTGCCAGCCCAATTTCGACAGGGCGGCGGCCAGCCTGCCAAGCATTTCATCGGCCAGCAGGCCGGATTTTACTTCCAGGATGACTGGAAAGTCAGCCGGCGCCTCACCCTGAATCTCGGCCTGCGGTACGAGTTGCCGCTGCCTTATTACGACAAGCAGGACCGCATGGCGTCCTTCCAGCCCGGCAGGCAGTCCCGCGTCCGGCCCAACGCTCCCGGCGGCCTGCTGTTCCCCGGCGATGACGGGGTGCCCCGCGCCACCATCCAGACGGACGGCAATAACTTCGCGCCCCGCATCGGCCTCGCCTGGGACGTGAACGGCGGCGGCCGCACCAGCGTGCGCGCGGGCTACGGCGTCGCCTTCGACGCCGTCCCCGGCATCGCTCCTTTCCAGAACATCAACGTTCCGCCTTTCAACCGGTTTATCCAGGTCGATATCCCTCCCTCATTCGCCAATCCATACCAGGCTTTCGCCGCCAATCCGCAAACAGACCCTTCCAGGGAATTCCCCTGCCCCTGCCTTGTCATCGGATTTTCTCCGGATTTCCGCACCCCGTACGCGCAGAATGCTTCATTCTCGATCCAGCGGCAGGCAGGCGCCAATCTGCTGCTGGAAGCCGGTTATGTTGGAACATTTGGCCGGAAGCTGGCCGGATATCTGGAAGTCAATCCTGCCGTGCCCGGCCCCGGCGCCACGCTCCAGAACACCCAGCAGCGCCGCCTGTACCGCGACTACAATCTCGTCCGCCCCACCTTCAGCCGTTTCAATTCCCACTACCATGCGCTCCAGCTCCGCGCCGAGAAGCGGTACTCCCGGGGGCTCGTGTTCACCGCGGCCTACACCTGGTCGAAGGCGATCGACTTCCAGTCGTCGCTGAACTTCAGCGGCGAGAACCGGCCGCAGGACGCCTTCAGCCTGAAGGACGTGCGCGGCCTGGCCGCGTTCGACGTGTGCCACCGCTTTGTCTCCAGCTTCAGCTACGATCTGCCGTTCCTTCGCGGCGCAAGCCACCTCACGGGCAGGGTCCTCGGCGGCTGGCGGCTGGCAGGCCTGATCTCGGCCCAGAGCGGCGGACCGCTCACCGTCTATGAGCCTGTCGATCTCAGCCTCCGCGGCCTCAACGCCGACCGGCCCGACCAGATCGCCAATCCCAACAACGGGCCGAAGACGCCCCAGGAATGGTTCACCCGCGCCGCCTTTCAGCGGCTCAGCGCTCTGCCCGGGGGCCAGCGCTCCGGCACTGCGGGGCGCAACACGGTGATCGGCCCCGGCCTCGTGCAAACCGACGTCTCGTTGCTGAAGCGCGTCCGCATTGGCGACACGCAGTTCGCCGAGTTCCGCGGAGAGTTCTTCAACGCCCTCAACCGCACCAATTTCCGCGATCCGGGAACCAACATCGGCCAGCCGGCCACGTTCGGCATCATCCAGGCGTCGCGCCCGGCGCGCATCATCCAGCTAGGCCTGAAATACTCGTTCTGAGGCCGCGTCTCAGCGCCCTTCGGGCGCAACCTCTTCGTGATTCGATGCGGCCTCGCCCGGCGTCTGCCGCAGCAGGCCCATCGCCTTCATGAAAATCTCCTCCAGCGTGTCCCGCCGCTGGGTCAGCCGCCGCACGCTCAGGCCGTGTTCGGCCGCCAGCTTCCACAGTTGCGCAAGTTCGAAGTCCAGCGGCAGAACAATGCGGAACCGCCCCCCCGGCTCCCGTACGCACGCCGCGCCCAGCCCTTCCAGCGCCGCGGCGAAGCTCGTGCTGTCGCCTTCCACCTCCAGCTCCACAAACCGCCGGTTCTCCCGCCGCTCGGCTTCCAGATCCGCGTGGTGAATCATCAGGCCGTCCCTCAGGATCATGACTTCATCGCACACCTGCTCCACATCCGCCAGCAGGTGGGAGCAGACGATGACGCTCATCCCGTGCTCGTTTTTCATCTGCCGGATCAGCTCCAGCATGCGCCGCCGCGCCGCCGGGTCCAGCCCGTTAGTGGGCTCGTCCAGGATCACCAGTTCCGGCCCGTGCACGAGCGCCTGCGCCAGGCGCGCCAGTTGCCGCATCCCCAGCGAATACGTGCCCAGAGTCCGGTACCGCGCCTCCCCCAGGCCCACATGGAACAGCGTCTCGTGAGCCTTCTCCAGCGCGATCTCCTGCGGCAGCCCGCTCAGCGAGCCCATCACCCGGAGGAACTCGACGCCCGTCATGGAAGCCACAAACGAGTCCGTCTCCGGCATGTAGCCGATCCGCTCGAGCACCCGCCGCCGGTTCTTGTGGCAGTCGAAGCCCAGCACGCGCGCCCGCCCGCGGGACGGTGTATGGAACCCCAGCAGCGTGCGGATCAGCGTGGACTTGCCCGCGCCGTTCGGGCCGAGAAGCCCGATGGCGCGGCCGCTGCCCGAGACGCCAAGGCGGCAGGAGATCCCATGCAGGATCTCCCGCCGCCCCAGGGTCACATGCAGGTCATCGAGCTCAACGACGGGCTGTGGCATTCGTTCCCTTCCGCGCCTGCCTGGCCTGCGGTCCCGAAACCGATTGCGCTCCGGAAGCCAGCATGGCGTCGAGCAGCAGGCTCGTAAAGGAGTAACGGCTTGCGGCCCGGATTCGTTCCCCGTCGCCGGAAAAAGCCACCAGCGCCGGACCGCGGTTCTCAAGCAGCGTCTTCACTGCCGGGTTGTTGATTGATGCGGCTAGCTGCCGGAGCGACTCGCCCACCTGGACCCACAGCAAGCCCGCCGGATGCACGCCCGTCGATGCGGGCAGCAGGCTGCGGAAGGCCGCGTTCTGCGCCAGCGTGAGCCCCGATTCGCGCGTGGCGATGGCGCGCTCCACCGTGGACCGGTCCGGTCCGGCCACCAGGAACCCGCCGTGATAGGTCCACGTGATGGCATTGGGGGCGGCGCCGCTGCGCAGCGTCTTCCACGTCCTTCCGTTCGCCGTCTCCTGCGTGAGCGTCAGCCGCCTGGCCGCCTGATCCGCCGGGATCTGCGCATTGACGGCGTCCACCGCCTTCACGATCGACGCATCCAGCGTCGCCGGACGAACCACTTCGATCACCGCCAGCCAGCCGGGCACCGGCAGCGTCGGCTGTTCGATGCCGAAGGCGAAGTCCGTGCCGAGCGCGGAGGCGACGTCGTCGCGGAGCCGGAGGCCCAGCTTGCCCTCGAGTTCCGCAATCCTGCCGGCCGCCTGCGGCCGCAGCCTCACCACCTGCGCCTGCAGCTCGTCGTAGATCTGCTGCGGTTCGCGCGAGGAGGCGGCGAACACCACATGCGCCTGTCCGGAGAAGTACTCCACAGCGGCCGAGTTGCCGGAGGCTGCCAGCCACGACGCCGGTCCTGCGCCGCCCGCATAGCCCAGCGTCATCTCGTTCTCGTCCCCGGCGGGCGTGCGGCGCTGTTCGAAGAACACCGTGCGCGGCAGCAGCACCCGCGGCTGTTCCGGATTCTGCCCCAGGCCGGGCGCAAAGGCGGCCATCCAGCCCGCGCCGCGCTGATAATGGCGCGCGATCTCCTGTGCAAGCTCCGATGAGGCGCCCTCGCCCGCCGTGCTCAGCGCCCAGTCCAGATGCGCCTGCGCAGCCGCCACCGTCAGCCGGCCGCCGGCGATCTTCCATACGAACGGCGCGGCGCGCTGCGCGCGGATCTCCGCGAGCATCGCGTCCAGGTCTTTCTCCATGCCCGCCTTCACCGGCGCGAGCACGGCCGGTACGGGTTGAGAAGGTCCGCCTGCGACGACGAACACGGCTTCCTCGCCGAGCATGGGCGAAATGCGCGACAGATCGCCCAGCGCCTGGCGCAGTTGCTTCGTCGAGGCCGAGTTCCACCATTCGGCGAACACCGCGCTCTGCGCCGCGCGTTCGCTCATCAGGTTCATCGCCGCTTCCATCGCCCGGCCCAGATTCGGCGCCGCCACATAGACCATCACGCCGCGCGGCAGTGCCGCCAGCACCGTCGGCGTCGTGCGCGGGGGCGCCGACGCCAGCGGCGTGAGCTGCTTTTCGATCGATGCGAACTCCGCCAGCAGGGCGAAGTACTTCTCCGCTTCCGTGCTCCAGGCCACCGTCTCCCGCACGTCCGTGGCTTCCAGCGCCGGATTCGTGGCGGCCACCTCGCCGGGCTTCAGCATGCGCCGCCCGGCGGCGTTGCGCACTTCCACCGAACCCTCGACCACCGAAACGAGGCTCCCGGCCAGACCCGTGCGCACTGCGAAGACGGTGCCATGGACGCGGGCCTCGGCGTCGGGGGCCTGCACCCGCAGCACGCCGCGCCTCTGAGGAGCGGCCTCCACCAGCACATCGCCGCGGGCCAGTTGCACCGTGGTTCCGCTCCACGCGGCCAGCAACGCCAGCTCGCTGCGTTCGTTCACTTCCACCCGCGACCCGTCGGCCAGCCGCAGCTTCAGCCGCGCTCCCCCGCCCGTGCGGAGGCGCAGGCTGTCGGCCACCGCCGTGCCCGCGGCCACGGCCCGGCCCTGTTCGTCATAGACCCGCCCTTGCAGCTTCTCGACCACCGCCACCGGCCCGGAAGGCGCCATCCAGCGGTCGATGCGCCCGCGGCCGGCGAACAGCGCCACCGCCGCCAGACCCGCCGCCAGCGCCCACGGCCGGGCGCGCCGCCACACTGTGGCGCGCCGCGAAGGCATGGCTGCCACCTGCGGCTTGCCTTTGAGTTCGGCGAACGCGCGCCGGCAGGCGGCGCAACGGCCGAGGTGGTCCTCCAGCAGCCATTGCCGCTCCTTCGCCAGCCGTCCTTCGGCATAGGGTTCCAGCAGCGGCCGGAAGCCCGCACACACGGCCTCCGGCGTCTTCATCAACTTCTCGAGCACCCGCTCCCGCGCCGCCTGTTCTTCCGTCTCCGGCACGGCCTCGGAGCGGATCGCCTCAAGCGCTTTTTCCAGTCTTTCCTCGTTGTTCATCTCAGCCTCCCGCTTCATCTCTCGAGTTCCTCCTGGAGCCAGCGGCGGATGCGGTGCAGCCGCACCCCGATGGTGGAGCGCTCCAGCCCGTACATCCGGGCGATCTCAGTGTTGGAGACGCCCTCGATGTAGCGGAGCGCGAACAGCTCTGCGTCCGGCGGCTCGAGTGTGGCGAGCGCGCGGCGGAGGCGCTCTTTCAGATAAGGCGAGCCGCCCACGGCCGGGTGCGGCAGGCTCTCGTCGAGCTGCGCCTCGGCGCGGTGGACCCGCCCGCGCAGAATGTCGAGCGCGGCATTGGCGGCGGCGCGCCGGAAGTAGCTCTCCGGCGCCTGGGCTTCGTCGATCCGCGCGCCCTGCCGCAACACGCGGGTGAACACCGTCTGCAAGGCGTCTTCGGCGTCTTCCGGCTTGCCCGTGATCCGCAGCGCGGTCCGGTAGACCAGCGGGGAGAAGCGTTCGTACAACGCCGCAAATTCTTCGGGCGGAGTCATGGGCGGCGGCGCTTCCCGCCGGGCAGGGCTGGCTGACATTCTCATGTTCTGCGCCTCACCCTGCCATACGGCGGGCCCAGCCGATTATTACACAAGGATGTAAATTCCGCCCGCAAGGCGGGCGGGCGCTCTGACTTTTCCAGTGCCGCGGCTGGAGCGCCGAAGCGTGTTTCTGTACCGCGACCGGGGTGCCGAAGGCTGTTTCTGTGCCGCGACTGAAGCGCCGAAGGCGCGAGAAGGAGCGGCCACCAGCGCACCGCGCACGGCTGCGTGGGGACCGCTCGTTGCGGCCGCTGGCGCGGCCTTCACTCGCGGCACCGAATCTGGTGGCGCGGCTTTGTTGCCGGACAAGCGGCCGAAGCCGTGTTCAGTGCCGCGGCTGGAGCGCTGAAGCCTGATTCTGTACCGCGACCGGGGTGCCGAAGGCTGTTTCTGTGCCGCGACTGAAGCGCCGAAGCCTGTTTCTGTGCCGCGACTGAAGCGCCGAAGGCGCGAGAAGGAGCGGCCACCAGCGCACTGCTCGCGGCTGCGTGGGGACGGCTCGTTGCGGCCGCTGGCGCGGCCTTCACTCGCGGCACCGAATCTGGTGGCGCGGCTTTGTTGCCGGACAAGCGGCCGAAGCCGTGTTCAGTGCCGCGGCTGGAGCGCCGAAGCCTGATTCTGTACCGCGACCGGGGTGCCGAAGGCTGTTTCTGTGCCGCGACTGGAGCACCGAAGCCTGTTTCTGTGCCGCGACTGAAGCGCCGAAGGCGCGAGAAGGAGCGGCCACCAGCGCACTGCTCGCGGCTGCGTGTGGACCGCTCGTTGCGGCCGCTCGCGCGGCCTCCACTCGCGGCACCGAATCTGGCCGCACGGCGTTGTTGCGGGACAAGCGGCCAAAGCCGTGTTCAGTGCCGCGACTGGAGCGGTCCACTACGCAGAGCAGGGTTGTACGAGTCCGCGGAACGAATTCCCAAGACGGCATGTGTCGCCGCCTGTTCCCGGTCCGCCTGCACGGCCCCTGAATTTCCCGCCCCTCTGGCGGGAGACAAAAGTTCTGAGGTTTTGCACCGGGGTACGAGTCGGAGATTCGCCGGTCAGGCTAAGGACCCTCAGAGAAACTGCCGATGGATGAGGTGCGAGCACCGCCACGAAGCGGTCCGCCGGAGCCATCATGCGCTCGCGCACGCAGCAGCCCGGACGGTTGACAGCCGCCTTCATCGGCTGGCGGGCGCGGCGCGTTCCAGATCCTGTGGCGCGGCTGCGCCTGTTGCGGCAGTCGCTGGAGGCGGAAGAAGCCCTGGGCAGAGGGCAAGGGGCTGCCCGCCTGGTTCGTTTCGTGTTGTCCACTGCAGCCCTGCTGATGCTGCTGGCGCCGCTGGGCGCGGTGAGGGACAAGGCGGCGGAGCGAACTTCATTCCCCTCGCCGGATCTGGGGCGGAAGAACGCACCAGGCCCAGGTCTGGCCGAAGTGTGGATGGTGGAGCAGCAGCCCGGCCACGAGCTGTATTCCAATGGGCTGCGCATCGAAAGAGAGTTTGAGACGGCGAATGAACCCCGGCTGTTCGAGGTCTACGCGCGCGGGCGGGAAGAGCAGGGGCCCGTAGCCGAGCACAGTGTGCCGGCCGGGATTGTCTTCCATTCCACCGAAAGCGCGACGGCGGAATTCCGCGCCGACCAGACGACGCGGCTCAGGCTGCTCGGCAAGTATCTCCTGCACTACGTGCGGAACGAGCGCGCCTATCATTATGTGATTGACCGCTTCGGCCGCGTGTGGCGGATCGTGCGCGAATCCGATGGCGCCAATCATGCCGGCCATTCCGTCTGGGCCGATGACCACTGGACGTACATCAACCTCAACCACAGCTTCCTGGGAGTCTCGCTGGAAGGACAGAGCGCCGGCCCGTCCGGCGGAGAGGAGCGGCTCACACGCGGGCAGTCCCATGCTCTGCGGCTGCTGGTCGAGATGCTGCGCTCGCGCTATTCGATTCCGGCGGAGAATTGCGTCACCCACGCGCAGGTCAGCGTGAATCCTTCCAACGGCGAGGCCAGCTACCACTACGACTGGGCCACGGGCTTTCCATTCGCGGAACTCGGGCTTCCCGACAACTATCAGGCGCCGCTGCCGAGCCTCTGGCTGTTCGGGTTCACCTGGGACCCGTCGCTTGTGAATCAGACCGGGGAAGTTTTCTGGAAAGGGTTGCTTCTCGGCCAGGACCGGCTGCGGCAGAGTGCGGCGGCGCGGGGCATGACGGTGGAGCAATACCGGCTGGCGCGGGGCAGGGTATACCGGCAGATCCTGGCTTCTTCCAAAGCGAAGGCGGAGGCGCGGCAGGCCCTTTCCGCCGGGAGGTCGCAATGATTTTCGATTCGGCGCCGCCCGGGCGCACCGTGATCGGGCTTGACGTCGGCACCAGCCGCGTCGTGGCCATCCGCGAGGACGGCGGGCGGCGGGTGACGCGGTCCGAACTCAACGCTTTTCTCCCGCTGCCCTGGTCGGGCATCACGGAAGCAAGCCTGCGCCGCGAGTCCATCCCGTACCTCGTCCAGGACGGCGAGATCATCGTGATCGGAAACGAATGCGCACGGCTGGCGGATCTGCTGGGCCGTGAGGCGCGCCGCCCGATGACGCGCGGCATGCTGAATCCCGAGGAACCCGAAAGCCTGACGCTGATCCGTGCCATTCTCCGTTCCGTGCTGGAGCCCGAGACCACCGCCGGCGCCAGGGTCCGCTTCAGCATCCCTTCGCCTCCGCTGAACGGAGAAAGCTCGCTCACCTTCCATGAGGCCTCGCTGCGGCAGATTCTCGAGGATCTTGGCTGCCCGGATTCGGCGGGCGTCAATGAAGGCGTTGCCGTGGTCTACAGCGAATTGTTCGAGTCCAACTACACGGGAATCGGCGTCAGTTGCGGCGGAGGGCTTTGCAACGCCGCGCTGACGTATCTGTCCGTGCCCGCTCTCTGCTTCAGCATTCCCAAAGCGGGGGATTTCATCGATGCGAGCGCCGCCGCCGTCGCCGGCGAGATGGTCACGCGCGCAAGGCTTGTCAAGGAGCAGTCGTTCCACTTCAACGGCAACTACCCGGACAAGCTCCAGCAGGCGCTGGCCGTGTATTACGACGATATGATCCAGACCCTCGCCGGCGGACTCCGCGTGGCATTGCAGGGGTGCCGGTCGCTGCCGCGCTTCGGCCGCCCGCTGCCGTTGGTGCTGAGCGGCGGGGGCGTGCTGCCGGAGGGCTTCCGGGAGCGGTTCGAGAAGGCGCTCGCCCAGGTGCAGTTGCCTGTCGCCGTCTCCGAGGTCCGCCTCGCCCGCCGGCCCCTGGATGCGACGGCCGAAGGCGCCCTGGCGGCTGCGCTCAGCGAATAGCCGCGCCCGCCATGCCGCTCCGGCGGCGCGCTCCCCGCGCCAGAACCGCCTACCGGAACACTACGAGATCGTGTACCGCCACCCGCGCTCCGGCCGAATCCTCGTGCCGCACGCCGAGAACTTTCAACTGGATCCGGTGGCGCCCCCGTGCGAGCCCGAACTGGTGATAGACGCTCTCGTCACCCTTGGCGCTCTTCTCGTCCGAGCACACATCCACCGTATTCGCCCGCTTGCCATCCACCCACACCTCCACAAACCCGCCGTCAGGCAGGTACGGTCCCACGACGATGAAACCCGTCCCCTCAAACTCGATGTCGGCGGTAGCTCCCTTCTCCTCTGACACGCGCGAACGCAGGCGCTCGTCCTGCTCCCACCGCCCGGCGAACCGCCACCGCGCGTCGGAATAAGGAATCCGCTCCGCCGGCGAGCCATAGTCGTCCCACAGCGGGACGTTCACCGGCCGCGGCTTCTGCGCGGGAACGCGGATCTCCTTGTCCGTGACTTTGCCGCCTTCACGCGCCACGGCCTTCAGCGCCCGCTGATATGTGCTCTCGACAATTTCGTGGAAATTGAAGTCGGTGTACGCGAATTTCCTGTCCGCTATCGCCGGAATTCCCCCTTTCCATTCATCCGGAATTTTCTCCCAGCCCATCATCACGCCCAGAATGCCGGCCGCGCTGGAAGGATTGCAATCGGAGTCCTGTCCCGCCTGGGTGGATATCCGGATGGTGCGCGTCATGTCTCCGCCGCCGTACAGAAGGCCGAGCGCAATATAGGCGCCGTTGATCTTTGCGTCGATGTTGAACGGCCGCAGTGCGCCCGCCGGGCAGGGCTCGCGGCGGTTCCATTTTTTCTCGATTTCCGCCCAATTTTTCGTCCAATCTGCGGGAAAGCGCCGGTGCCAGGCAAGCACATCGGAAATGAGCTTCGCATAGGGGCTCTTTTGCGGCAGGCAGGCCAGCCCCGCCTCCACCACGCGGCGCGGATCGTTTTCGAAAAACGCAGCCGCGTACATGCAGGACACGAATACGCCGCCGAGAATCCCGTCCCCGGCATTCATGACCCTGCCCGCGCGCAACCCGATATCGGCCGCCAGCCGAGGCAGCCCCGGAGTCATCAGCCCGATGAAATCCGCCTCGATCTGGAAGTCGATGTCGTTGGCGTGCACGTTGTGACGCGGTGTTCCGCTCAGATGGGCGGGCACGCCGCGGCGCAGCGCCCGCCGCGCGGCGAGGTTGGCGTGCCAGAGGGCGTATTTCGATTCCCGGAACATCGCCCCGAAATCTTCTGTGGCGGCGTCCAGCCCCTTGTCGTCGAGCACCTTGGCCAGTGTCATGTCGACGTAGAGGTCGTCCTGGTTGAGCGCATTCGACACCATCTCGGGCTTCCAGGCAGGCAGCCTGTCCTCAGGAATGATCTCCTCGCGCCACCGGAACTCGGTCGGCGCGCCGTAGCTCACACCGATCATCTGGCCGGCCCATCCGCCGCGGATCTTGTCCCGCAGCGCTTCCAGCGTCAGGCTCCGCGGCGCCGTCTGCGCCGCTGCCGCAGCGGCCGCCAGCACGCACAAACAGGCAAATTTCCTTCCCGTCATGGCTCCATCAGCCTATCATGGCCGCACAGGGCGCTATAGGGTTTTTTCTGTTCTGTCGATGGTAAAGGGAAGCCATGCTCGCCTTCTGGCTCGCCCTCGCTTCGCCCCCCGCCATCGTCCCCGGCGGCGCGCCGCTTCTTGCAAGCTGCGATCCGTCTTCCGAGGTGGTCGCAAAGCTCGACGGGGGCACGCCGGTCACCCTCGGCCATTCAATTAGCGGCGATCATGGCCGCTGCTTTTCCGTGACCGCCGACGGGCTCCAGGGCTATGTCTTTGCCGCCGCAATCACGACGCTGGAGGAGTACGAGAAGGCCCGCATCGCCGCCTCCGACAAAGAACTGCCGCGGATGATCCGCGCCGAGATCCGCAAGATCCGCGAGGAGGCGCCCGCGCATCCCCTTGTGGCGCCGGTTTTGGAAGCCCTGGAAACAGGGCGTCCCGCAGAAGCCCTGCGCCAGATCGAGTCGGAGCTGCTCTCGAAACTGCCCGACGAGCCGAACGTGCTTGCCCTGGCCGGCCTCGCCGCCTACCAGTCCGACGACACGCGAAAGGCCGAAGGCTACTGGACGCGGTCTCTGGCTCTGCGCCCCAATCCGCAACTGGAAACACTGCTGGCCCGTCTCCGCGCTGAGCGCACCAGCGACTCGGGCCATGAACGGACGTCCTCCTCCCGCTTTGTGCTTCGATACGACCGCCGCGCCCTGTCTTCCCACGCAGCGTCTTCGTTGCTCTCCGTGCTCGACGCCGAACTCGGCCGAATCGACGCTGCGCTCGGCTGTCCTTCGGCGGAGCCGCTGACCGTCATCGTCCAGACGCACAGCGCCTACCGCTCGGCGACTGGAACCGGCGAATGGAACGCTGGACTATTCGACGGGCGCATCCGCGTGCCGCTAGCCGAAAACACCTCCCCATCGGAACTGCGCTCCGCGATGGCTCACGAACTCGTCCATGCCTGTCTGGCGCGCCGCGGCATCCGCGAGCGCTGGCTGCATGAAGGGCTGGCCATGCGGTGGTCCGGCGAACGCCCGCCTCCGGACCGGCTGCGGGAGGCGCAGAGACTGGACCGTCTTCCCGAGTGGGATGAGTCGAAGCCCGATCAGATCCGCCTGTACTACGCCTGGGCGTGGCTCGCCGTCGAGCACCTCTATCAGACACGCGGAGAGTCCGGCGTCCGCGAGCTGCTGCGGAACCACGGCGCGCTGCCCGCGCCCGCCATCCGCTGATATACTGCCTGCCATTGCCGATGTCCCGCCGCGCCCCCTCGCCCTGGCCGCTGCTTGCCCTGCTGTCTTTCTCGGTCCTCATCAATTACCTCGACCGCAGCAACCTGAGCGCCGCAGCGCCGCTGCTGGCCAAAGAACTCAACCTCCGGGATTTCCAACTCGGCGTGCTGTTCTCAGCCTTCTTCTGGACCTACGCCCTGTGCCAGATCCTGGCCGGCTGGCTGGTGGACCGCTTCAGCGTCGTCAACGTCTACGCCGCCGGTTTTCTGCTCTGGTCGCTGGCCACCGGCGCCGTCGGACTCTCGCATACGTTCAGCCTGCTCATCCTTTTCCGCCTGGTGCTGGGCGCTGGGGAAAGCGTGGCCTTTCCCGCTTATTCGAAAATCATGATCCGCGCTTTCCGGGAAGATCAAAGAGGACTGGCGAATTCCATTCTCGACGCCTGCACGAAAATCGGCCCAGCCGCCGGCATTTACCTGGCGGCCTGGCTGATGAATGAATACGGCTGGCGGAGCTTTTTTCTCATCACCGGTTTCGGCGCGCTCCTCTGGCTGCCTTTCTGGATCCGTTACGCGCCGCCGCGGCTCGAAGCGCCGGGTCCGCTTGCGGGCGCGCCCCTCGATACAGGCCCCGGCTGGCGCCAACTCCTGTCGAGCCGAACCGTCTGGGCCACCTTCTTCGGGCTGTTCTGCCACAACTACAACTGGTATCTGCTGCTGACCTGGCTGCCGACGATTCTGGTCCGCGAGCGGCGGTTCACGATGCTCGATATGGGCGCCTGGAATGGTGCGCTGCTGGCGGTCACTGCTCTGGCCACGCTCCTCTCGGGCTGGTATTCAGACCGCCTGGCGGCCCGCTCGGCGAGCGTCGCCCGGCTCCGCCGCGCGTTCCTGATCGCAGGCCTGCTCGTCACGGGCCTGGCCATGCCCTTTACGGTGGCTCCTTCGCCCTGGATTTCCGCCGTCTCTCTCGTGGCCGCTTTCACCGGCATTGGCATTTACGTCAGCAATTGCTGGGCCTTTACCCAGACTCTGGCCGGGCAGGCGGCCGGCCGCTGGACCGGAATGCAAAACGCATTTGCTAATTTAGGTGGTGTTATTGCGCCTGCTCTCACCGGCTTTCTGGTCGAAAAGACAGGCGCGTTTTTTCCGGCGATGATGGCGTCGGCGTCCGTCCTTCTGGCCGGCGCAGCGGTCTACGGATTTCTCGCGAAGATCCCTTCCCCCGATGGAGAGGCGGGTTCCCCGTCACTATAGCAGGAGGCCATTCAACTTCAGCCGCCGCCTGGCTCCGCGCCTTCAGCCACGCGATGTTGGCCGGGCCACGGTGTGATAGTTGCAAACCGGCCCGCCGCGGTGCCGCCGCCTCGGGTGTGGTACACCAAAGGAATCCGCTGCGCCTGCACGGCGCGGCCAGAGGGGAGGTGTTTCATGAGCAGTGTCCGGATTCTGGCGGGGACGCGCAAAGGCGCGTTCATTCTGAGTTCCGATGGCGCGCGCCGCCAGTGGGACGTCCGCGGCCCGTTTTTCGGCGGCTGGGAGATCTATCACATGAAGGGCTCTCCTGCTGACCCAAACCGCATCTATGCCTCGCAATCGAGCAGTTGGTTCGGACAGGTGGTGCAGCGCTCCGACGATGGCGGGGCTAGCTGGGAGCCTGTCGGGAAAGACTTCGTCTATGAAGGCCAGGCGGGAACACACCAGCACTACGACGGCTCGCAGCGGCCGTGGGAGTTCAGGCGGGTCTGGCACCTGGAGCTCTCGCTCACGGATCCGGACACGGTGTACGCCGGGGTGGAAGACGCCGCGCTGTTCCGTTCCACCGACGGCGGCAAGACCTGGTCTGAGCTGCCGGGGCTGCGGCGCCACGGCTCCGGCCCCACGTGGACGCCCGGCGCAGGCGGGCTTTGCCTGCACACCATTCTGTTGGATCCCTCCAACCCGGACCGCGCTTTCATTGCGATCTCCGCGGCCGGCGCTTTCCGCACGGACGATGGTTTCAACAACTGGAAGGCCATCAACCGCGGCCTTCGCTCGGAGTACATCCCCGATCCTGAAGCCGAGACCGGCCACTGCGTCCACCGGATCGCGCAGCATCCGGCGCGCCCCGGCGTGCTGTTCATGCAGAAGCATTGGGATGTGATGCGCAGCGATGACGCTGGCGGCAACTGGTACGAAGTCAGCGGCAACCTGCCCACGGATTTCGGCTTTGTGATCGACGTCCACGCCCACGAGCCGGACACCATCTACGTGGTTCCCATACAGGGCGACTCGGAGCATTACCCGCCGGGCGGGCAGCTCCGGGTGTGGCGGAGCCGCACGGGCGGCAACGAATGGGAGCCTTTGTCAGACGGGCTGCCGCAGCGGGACTGCTACGTCAACGTATTGCGGGAGGCGATGTCGGTGGATTCCCTCGACCCATGCGGCGTCTACTTCGGCACCACTGGCGGCCAGATCTATGCGTCGGCCGACGCAGGCGGCCGCTGGATGGAAATTGCCAGCCATCTGCCTCCGGTGCTGTCGGTGGAAGTCCAGACTCTCCCATGATTCGGGTTGTGTTGCCCTATCATTTGCGGCTGCTGGCGAAAACCGGGGAGGAGGTCCGGCTGGAGGTGGCGCAGCCGGTCACGCTCGCCGCCGTGCTGGATGCGCTGGAATCGGCCCATCCCGCACTCCGCGGGACCATCCGCTTCGCCCAGAGCGGCGCGCGCCGGCCGCTCGTGCGCTTTTACGCCTGCCGCCGGGAT
Source organism: Acidobacteriota bacterium (assembly GCA_049325215.1). Classification (GTDB taxonomy): domain Bacteria; phylum Acidobacteriota; class Terriglobia; order Bryobacterales; family Bryobacteraceae; genus JANWVO01. The sequence goes on along the minus strand of JBMOMB010000038.1, from coordinate 4,707 downwards.
TTTTCGGCGGAACCGGCCGAAACAATTCTTCCCGATCCTGTTGTGACGGGAGAGGAGCCTCTGCTCATCGTCGGCGCCATCGCCGGCGGCTGATCAGGGCTCGGCCGGGCGGAAGTCGCGCATCGCCGCCGACCAGGGCGCGAAGCCCCTCTGCGCGCTCCAGGCGTCGTCATCGATCGTAATGGCAGCGTCGATCCGCGCCCCGTCGCGCAGCTCTTCCAGCCGCGCCGAGCAGCGCCACGCCTTCACGAACAGGCTACGCCCGCCCTGCCACAGCCGCGCGCGCACATGCTCGCCGCTCTTGCCAAATCCCTCCGCCTGCCGCACCTCCGCGCCCCGCACCAGAAAAACCGGCTGGCGGTTGCCATGGCCGAACGGCTCCAGCGCCAGCACCTCGCCCGCCGCCTTGTCGTTCATCTCCTCGATCCGCAGATCGGCGTCCGGCCGCAGCTCCGGCTCCAGATCCGCTTCCGTCAGCCGCTCCCGCGCCACCCCGTTGAACCGCTCTTCCAGCTCTTCCACGCGGCTCTCTTCCAGCGTCACGCCCACCGCCTGGCGGTGCCCGCCGAACTTTTCGAACACGTCCGCCATCTGCTCGAGCGCCGACAGCAGATGGAACCCTGGAATCGACCGCCCGGAACCCTGCGCTAAACCCGTGTTGTCGTCCCTGCCCAGCACAATCACCGGCCGGTGGTAGTATTCCGCCACGCGGTTGGCCACGATTCCCACAACGCCGCGATGCCAGTCGGGGGAATAGAGCACAAGGCCTGCCTTGTCCGGCGGGGGGCCGGCTTCTCCGTAGCGGTCCAGAATCTCGCGCACGATCGCGTCGCCGGTGCGTTGCCGCTCTGCGTTGAGCTCGTCCAGCCGCCGGGCGATCTCGCGGGCGCGCGCCTCGTCGCGGGTGAGGAACAGCTCGATCACGTCGCGCGCATGGTCCATGCGGCCGGCCGCGTTGATCCGCGGCGCCACACGGAAACCCAGATCGGCCGACGTCAGGGTGGCGCCCGGAGGAAAGCCGCTCACTTCCAGCAGCGCCCGCAAGCCCGGGTTTTTCGTCCTGGCAATCCCCTCCAGCCCGCGTTTTACAATCACGCGGTTCTCGCCGGTCAGCGGCACGACGTCGGCCACCGTGGCCACCGCCGCCATGATCAGGAACGAATCGGTGAACCGCACGATCTTCTCCGGCGCCCATCCGCTGCGCTCCATCAACGCCTGCGCCAGCTTGAAGGCCACGCCCGCGCCGCACAGGTTCTTGTTCGGGTAATCGCATCCGGGCTGGTTGGGATTCAGCACCGCGAGCGCTTCCGGCAGCCGCTCCTCCGGCAGGTGGTGGTCCGTCACGATGACGTCGGCGCCGGCGCGCCGCGCCGCTTCCACGGCTTCAAAGGCGCGCGTGCCCGTGTCGACGCTCACGATCAGCGAGTAGCCATCGCGCACCGCCTGCTCCACCACCGCCGGCTGCATGCCGTAGCCTTCCTTGAGGCGGTCCGGAACGCGGTAGTCGGCTCGCAGTCCGAGCACCTCGAGCATGTGCATCAGGATCACCACGCCCGCCACCCCGTCGACGTCGTAGTCGCCGTACAGCAGCACGTGCTCGCCCGCTTGCGCCGCCCGCAGCAGCCGGTCCGCGGCGCTCTCCATGCCGCGCATGCGGAAGGGATCTTCAAGGTGCGTCAGCTTCGGGTGCAGGAAATGCTCCACTTCCTGCGGAGCGCGGAATCCGCGCGCCCAGAGCACCCGCGCCGCGGGCATCTCCAGCCCGCACTGCCGCGCCAGGCGCGCCGCCCCGCTTTCATCCACCTGCGGCAGTGTCCATCGCGCGCGGGAAGGCATCGCTCAGTTGTTGGAGTACAACCCGCCGTAGCTCTCGCCGTCCTCGCCCGCCTCTGGTTCGGCCATCTCCAGCTCGTCGAGGATCGACTCCCACTCGGCGAACCACTCCGTCTCCACGGCGTACATGTAGACCCGCCCCTCGAAGTCGAAACTCATCTCGACGGCGCACAACTGCCCTTCGTACTTCGACATCGCCTGGATCCGGTGCTCCAGATCCCGGCGCTCCTCGCGCGTGAGGTCGGCTTCTTCCAGCAGCTCCAGCGCCATGTCCCGCTGCTCGGCGTCGAACCGCCGCTTGTGCAGATGCACCATCCGGACCCCGACCTGCTGTGCGCACTCCAGGAACCGGTGAACGTCCGGCTGCTGCTGGTGGTCCCAGAACACGATCTGCAGCCTGTGATCGATACGGCTCATGCAGTGATAGACGATGAACGACTCCGCATGCAAATACTTCTCAATTTCCGCAGCGAGCCTTTCCAGATTCTGCTCCATGCAATTGCTCTTTTCCGTTGAATCCGGCGTTTAGCGCTCGGCCAGGACCAGGATTTCGCCCGCTGCGGCGGCATCCCGGGCCGCTGGCGTGACGATGGTCTTTTTCCCGATGAATATCTTCTTTTTCTTCGCGATTGCATCGCGCACGTCCGCCTCGCAGACGAAATCGACGATCTCGATTTGCGGCGCTGGCGGCCCGGCCGGCTCCCCGGGCTCGGAATTCGCGCTCCCAGGGGGCTGCTGCTGCGGCTTCGGGCCGGAACAGGCGCAGGCAGGAGCGGCGCCCGTCCGGGCCAGGTAACGGTCCACGGCCCCGGCGACGGCGGCGGCCGGAATTTCCGTGCCTGCGGGCGCGGCCGGCGCGCCGGCCGGCAGCGCGGCCGCTACGGCCGCCTGCGCCCCGCCCGTGCCGACGGCAAAGCCTTTCTCGGCGAGAATTCTCTCCACCGCAGCCACCAGGGCGGCGCGGTCCGCTGCACTCAGGCCGCTGTCCTCGTGTCCCATCGCCTCTTCCGGAGTCCGGACGGCCCAGGCCACCCGCTTGACGTTGATCAGGTGCTGCGGTCCCACGTTGTCGGAGGTCACGTTGCCGCCGATCGCTCCGCAGCCCAGCGTCATCGACGGCTGGAGATTCGTCGTGATGCCTACCGAGCCCTGCGGCGACGAGGTGTTCACCAACACCCGGTAGGCCGGCACGCGCCGGGCGAACTCGCTCACCCGCGAGGAGTCCCGCGCGTGGATCACCGCCGTATGGCCGATGCCGCCGAACCGCAGGATGGCCTCGCATGCCTGCACGGCTGACTCGAAATCCTCCGTCCAGTAAAGGGCCAATACGGGTGACAATTTTTCTGCAGACAACGGAAAGTCTTTCCCAATTCCGGTAATCTCTCCGGCCAGAAGCGTGGTCTCCGGAGGCACCTGGAAGCCGGCCATTTCGGCGATTTTCTGCGGCGATTTTCCAACGCATTCCCCGCGTACGCGCACGCCGCCCGAAAACAGCGTCTTCTCCACCGCCGCCCGTTCGCCGTCGTTCATCAGATACGCGCCGTTGCGCTTCAGCTCAGCGAGAACCGTATCGCGCAGGCGCCTCTCGGCCACCACCGTCTGCTCGCTGGAGCACACGGTGCCGTAATCGAACTTCTTTCCCTCCACCACCAGGCGCACCGCGGCCGGCAGGTCGGCCGAGGCGTCGATCAGAACGGGCACGTTGCCCGGCCCCACGCCGTATGCGGGCTTGCCGGACGAATACGCCGCGCGCACCATGCCCGAGCCGCCGGTGGCCAGGATCAGGGCGGTCTTCGGGTGCTTCATCAGCGCCTGAGTGGACTCAAGCGACGGCTGCTCCAGGCACTGGATCAGGCCCCGCGGCGCGCCCGCCTTCTCGGCGGCTTCCATGGCGATGAACGCCGCTGCGCACGTGCAGTCCTTGGCCCGCGGGTGGGGACTGATGACCACGGCGTTGCCCGCCTTCAGGCAGATGAGGATCTTGAAGAGCGCGGTAGAGGTCGGATTCGTCGTCGGGCAGAGCGCCGCCACCACGCCGGCAGGCTCGCCGATCTCGGTGATGCGCTCCCCGGGAATCTCGCGCAGCACGCCGACCGTGCGGAGGCCGCGCATCGAGCGCGGCAGCAGGTCGGTGCACAGCAGGTTCTTGGCGGTCTTGTCCTCGACGTTGCCCATGCCGGTCTCGTCGACCGCCATCCGGGCCAGCCGCCGCGCCTCGGCGCGCCCCGCCGCCGCCGCTGCCTCGACGACGGCGTCTATGCGCTCCTGTGGAAACTTCGCGTACTGAAGCCACGCCGCGTGCGCCTGTTCGACCTTCGTGCGGACCTCTTCCAGAGACAGTGCGTCTGGCTCGTGCGGCATCGTGCGTCTCCGCCTTCAGCCCCGCCGGTTACTTCTTCGCGCTGTTGGAGGGAATCACTTTCTCGGTTTCTTCGTGCGGGTTCGGGATCACGTGCACCGCGATCAGCTCGCCCACACGCCGCGCCGCCGCCGCGCCCGCGTCGGTGGCCGCTTTCACCGCCCCCACGTCGCCGCGCACGGTCACCACCACGTAGGCAGCGCCCACGTATTCCTTGCCCGTGAGCACCACGTTGGCCGTCTTCACCATAGCGTCGGCGGCTTCGATGGCGCCGATCAGCCCCTTCGTCTCGACCATGCCCAATGCTTCCATTGCTGCTCGTTACCTCCCGTCGCTGGCCATTCGGATATTGAAACTCCCACGGTATCACAACCGGGCGCCCGGGAAACCGTAATCCGTCCGTAGCGGTGGGCGGAACGCAGCAGAGTGGTGCTGAAGGGGGACGTGCGGCGCAATCAGCGCAGATGCGGGAGGCGAACTGCGGGGCAGGGGGACGGAATTTGCGTTTCGGCGCT
>JBMOMB010000037.1:0-43453 GCA_049325215.1 Acidobacteriota bacterium | reverse complement strand
TGGGGGGTACGGAGGGCAGTGTTGGGCTCGCTTGCGGGGGGAGGTGTGGAGGGGGGAGGCGGGGAGCAGAGGGCCGGGAAGCGGCTCAGCGGCGGTTTGGGGGGGCAGCAGGCAAGGGCGGAGCGGGGTTGGCGCCGGAGTCCGGTTAGCCGCGCCGATGGCGGTTCTGTGGTGAGGCCAAAGCGCCTTGGCCGCAGGCCGGGGGCCCGGTTCCGGGCGGCCCGGCCGCGCCTCGGGCGCGCTCAGCCGTGGTTCATTTCAGAGAAGCACCTTCAGCCGCCCGCTGCCGCATCGGAAAAATCCGTTCAAGGAAATCGTGAGGCGGAAGATGTTTCAAGTGGCAACATATGTTCCGAGTCTCGATTGGACGGATTCTTGGCGCCGAGAAAAGATGTAGAATGTCATTCACTCTTCATGGCGCTGCGGGCACGAGCAGGGCGAGATCGAGGCGTGGGCGCCCGGGGCCTGGTCCGAGGCTTCTGGAAACGGTGGACGCCGAGGCATTTCGCGCGGAGGGCCGGCCTCACCGAGTGCGAAACCAATAGCCGGGAGAAAGGGAAATGAGAACCCCGCTTTTCTCCCTAGCGGGACCTGAGGGCGGCGACGGTTGCCCCAGAGGCTTCACGGTTGCGGAGAGTTGCTGATGAACGGTGATCCTCCCGTCCGCGAGGGGCAGATCCTGATAGGTGCTCTGTTCAACGAGCCGATGCGCGTGGAAACCGTCCGTGCCAATGGGCCGGATTCCTGGTCCGCTGGGCTGGTCGGCATTCAGTCTGAGCGTTACCGGAGAGTCACCCTGACCACGAATGAGCTTCAGGCGCTCAGGATCGTGGATTCCGCATTCAGTTTCGCGGGCAACGGTCAGATTCTCCGGCTTGGGATTCAGGCTTACTCTCTGGGAATCGCTTATGAATTTGATCCTTATTTCGGACTTTCGATTTCCCGGGTAGACCCGCTCCCGCACCAGCTCGAGGCGGTCTACGACTATCTGCTGAGGCTGGCGCGCGTGCGCTTCCTGCTTGCCGATGACGCGGGGGCAGGCAAGACGATCATGGCGGGACTGCTGATCCGGGAACTTGAGCTGCGCGGTCTGGCAGAACGCATCCTGATCGTCTGTCCTGCCAACCTCGCGTTCCAGTGGCAGCGGGAGTTGAAGGAGAAGTTCGACGCGAAGTTCGTGATCGTCCGGGGCCACGACATCCGGGACCAGTTCGGCGTCAACCAGTGGCTGGATCAGAAGCGAGTGATCACCTCGCTGGATCTGGCCCGGAAGAAAGACGTGGTACCAGGCCTGCGGCAGGCGCACTGGGATCTGGTGATTGTGGATGAGGCGCACCGGATGTCGGCCGCAGACGAGACGCACAAGACCCTGAGGTACAAGCTGGGGGAGCTGCTGCGGGACACGTCGGACCACATGCTGCTGCTGACGGCGACGCCGCACAAGGGAGACCCGCTGAACTTCAGCCTGTTCCTGCAACTGCTGGATGAAGACGCTTATGCGGACGTGAAGTCGATCCGTGAGGCGATGGATCGGCGGCGGGCGCCCTTCTATTTGCGCCGCACCAAAGAGGCCATGGTTTACTTCCCGGAGCGGCGGCCGGACGGGACGTGGGTTGCCGAGAGGATCTTCACCAAGCGGATTCCGAAGACTGTAGACTTCCAGATTGACGGGGCGGAATTCGAGCTGTATCGGGAGATCACGCGCTTCGTCAAGCGCCAAAGCGCGAAGGCGGCCGCCCAGGGGGATGATCCCCGCGCCAGAGCGGTGGGTTTTCTGATGTCGTTGTATCAGCGGAGGCTTGCCTCCAGCGCCTACGCCATGCGGCATTCCCTGGAGAACCGGGCGAGAAGGCTCGAGGGGGCGCTGAAGCGCGCGCAGGATCTGGCCGCGACAGCGCCCCCGGAACTTCCCGACCCGGAAGAGCTGGATGAGATGGAGGACAGCGAGCGCCAGCGGCTGGAGGAGATGCTGGAGGCCGTGACGCTGGCGGGCAACGCCCAGCAGGTGAGGGAGGAGGTCAGCGAACTGGAGAGGCTCGCTGCGCGTGCCCGCGCCGTGGAAGATTCCGGGGCGGAAGCGAAACTTGCCAAGCTGAAAGAGCTGCTGCACGAGCAGCGTTTCTTCGACGAGCCGGACAAGCGCCTGCTGATCTTCACCGAGTTCAAGGACACCCTGGACTACCTCCAGCGCCGCCTGCAGGATTGGGGGTTTCGCGTCGGTTGCATCCATGGCGGCATGAAGCCGGGCTCGCGCGATGAACCCGGCACCCGTTTGTTCGCCGAACAACAGTTCCGGGAAGGAGGGATCCAAATCCTCGTCGCAACCGAGGCTGCCGGCGAGGGGATCAATCTTCAGGTCTGCAACATCCTCTTCAACTACGACATCCCGTGGAACCCCAACCGCCTCGAACAGCGAATGGGCCGCATCCACCGTTACGGCCAAAGAAAAGACTGCCTGATTTTCAATTTCGTCGCCACCAACACTATCGAGGGGCGCGTTTTGCAGCGGCTGCTCGAAAAGCTTCAGGAGATTCGCGACGCACTGGAGGACGATGCCGTTTTCAACGTTGTCGGGGAGGTGCTTCCGGCCGCCCACATTGAGCGCGTGCTGCGGGACTACTACGCCGGCCGCCTGGGAGACGCGGATCTGGAGGAGCGCCTGCTCAGGAACGTCGACGAGCAGCAGTTCCGGGCCATCTGCCAGAACGCCCTGGAGGGCCTCGCCTCCAAGAGGCTCAACCTGGAGATGCTGATCGAGCGGCGGGCCCGGGCGCAGGAGAGGCGCGTCGTGCCGGAGAGCATTGCGCGGTTTCTTCGGGAAGCCGCCGCCACCGTTCCGCTGACTCTCAAGTTCCTCCCAGGTCTGCCGTACACCTTTGAGCCAGGCCCGACACCCTCGGTGCTGAAGCAGTATGAAAGAGATCCGGACTGGCGCCTGCCGGAGCTCGCAACGCGCTATGGGCGGTGTTCCACGGACCGCGATACCGCGGAATCCAACAACCTGGAGTGGGTCACGCCGGGGCACCCTTTGCTGGAAGCAATCCGCCGGCACATTTATCGGCTTGCGCTGGAGCAGTTCAGCCAGGGAGCGGCGTATTATTCGCTTCAGCACGACCGGCCAGCCCGGATCGACTTCTACCGGGCACGAGTTGTCGATGGGTTGGGGCAGGTGATCCACGAACGTTTGTTTGCCATAGAGATCGCCGAGGGCGAACCGCCGAGGCTGCGAGAGCCGGGCATTCTGGGGGATCTCACACCCGCCGGCCCGCCGGCGTCATTGCCAGCGATCGCCATGGCGCCTGAGGAGACGTCCTGGCTGAATACACACGCGCTTGCCGCATTTCTCGACGAGACCCGGAGGGAGCGCGTGGCGGAGATTGAAAGAATTCAGGCGCACGTCGAGCTATCCTTGACCGAGCTGCTCCAGCGGGCCGACGAGGAGATCGGGCGGGCCGCAGCGGAGGCCGAACTGAAGGTGGTTGGAGCCGAGGGCCGGCTGGCGCAGGCCGAAGCGCGGCATGCGGAGCTGATGGCGCGGCGGGATCGCCGGAGGAAAGAGCTGGAGCAGCAGCGCTCACTGTCTTTGCAGGGTGTTGAACGGTTCGCCAGCGTGCTCGTGTTGCCGCATCCGGAGCGCGAGACTCCGGAGGTGCGGCGTCTCCAGCCCGACCCGGAGACTGAAGCGGCAGCCATGCGAGTGGTGATGGAGTACGAGCAATCCCACGGCCGGCAAGTTTACGACGTGCACGAACGCAACCTGGGCTATGATCTGACGAGCCTCGATCTGCAATCGGGAGAACTGCGGCTGATCGAGGTGAAGGGGATCGGCGGCCCGTCGGGCACGGTGTTCCTGACTCCGAACGAAAAGCGGGTGGCGGAGGACCGGCGGGACTGTTACTGGCTGTATGTGGTGACGAATTGCGATACGGAGCCCGTATTACAGCCACCCGTGAAAGATCCGGCGCAGTTCGACTGGCAGGAGGTGAGCAAAGTGGAGCACTATCGCCTGGATGTGGCGCGGCTGGCACGTCGAGATCCGGGCACGATTTGAGCTTGCGCCCCCATCCCAAGCCGGCGTTGGGGCGATGATGTATTCTTTGTGAGGTGACTGAAGGAGTCGCGAATGGCCCAGCGCACGCAGCCAGGCAGGTTTTCCCACGTCGGCCTTCGGAACTGGAAGAACTTCACAGCTGTCAATATCGATCTGCCAGCACGCGTGTTCCTCTACGGACCGAATGCCGCAGGGAAGTCGAACTTCCTTGACGCCTTCCGATTCCTGAGAGAGCTGGCCACGCCCGGAGGCGGGTTCCAGGAGGCTGTGCGAAGACGCGGAGGAGTCAGCGCCATCCGCTGCCTCGCAGCCCGCCAACGATCTGACATTGAAATCCATGTCACAGTAGATCTGGCCGGCAAGAGCTGGGGCTATCGCCTGGCCTGGAGACAGGATCCGCAGCGCAAGCCTGTTGTCACTCATGAAACAGTGACGTGCGATGGCGTAGAGATCCTCTGCCGGCCGAGCCAGGATGACAATCAGGATCCTGCGCGGCTCAAGCAGACTTACATTGAGCAGGTCAACGCAAACCGGGAGTTCCGAGATCTGGCCGAGTTTTTCGCATCTGTCCAATACCTGCACATCGTTCCTCAATTGGTGCGCGAGCCGGAGCGCTCGGTGGGACGGGTTCACGATCCGTTTGGAGGCGACTTTCTCGAGAGGATCGCGAAGACGCCAGAGAAGACCAGGAATGCAAGGCTCCGGCGCATACAGGATGCACTGAAGGTGGCGGTTCCGCAGCTTTCCGAGATTTCCCTGTGGCGGGATGAGCGGGGGATTCCCCATCTCCGGGGGAAGTACGAGCATTGGCGGCCGCATGGGGCATGGCAGAATGAAGACCAGTTTTCCGATGGCACGCTCCGCTTGATGGGGTTGCTCTGGGCTTCCATGGAGGGGAACGGACCGTTGCTTCTGGAAGAACCAGAATTGTCGTTGCATCCGGAGATCGTGCGGTATCTTCCACAAATGTTCGCGCGGGTTCAGCGGCGCACTGAGCGGCAATTCATCATCAGCTCACACTCCCCGGAAATCCTCCTGGACGAGGATCTCGATCCGGCGGAGGTTCTTCGGCTGCGGCCCGGCCGTGAAGGAACTACCATCGAGTCTGCGGCGCAAATCAGTGATATCCGCCTTCAATTGGAAGACGGGCTGAGTCTGGCTGACGCTATTGTCGCGCACACTGGCCCCCCTGAACCGCAGCAGTTAGCCTTGTTCGAAGGGCTTTGATGATGGTGATGGTTCCAATTTTCATCGCAGTCGAAGGCATCGTGGACGAGGCAATTGCCCGCCGAATCGTTGGCGTCACCGGCGGAACGGTGAGTGGGGTATATGGCAACAGAGGCAAAGGATGGCTTCAACGGCAATTCGGCGGATATGTCAAGGCGGCCAAGCGCTCACCCTGGTTTGTGCTTGTGGACCTGGACGCTGACTGTGATCGCTGTGCGCGGCGCCTTGTGGAAGAGTGGCTTGCAAAGACAAGCGAAGAAAAGGATTCGCATCTGTGTTTCCGGATCGCAGTCCATGCCGTTGAATCGTGGCTTCTGGCTGACTTGGAGGGTGTCGCAGAATTTCTCAGAATCGACCAAAAGCAGTTACCGCAGTTACCCGACGAGCTTCAGAATCCGAAGGAAACCATGGTGGAATTGGCCAGGCGGAGCAGGCGGAACGATGTTCGGAAAGACATGGCGCCTCCGTCAGGCGCGCAGCGCAAAACGGGAAGGGCGTACAACTCGCGGCTGATCGAATTCGCCCGCGATTATTGGGACCCGTGGCGCGCGGCAAAACGATCCCCCAGTCTCGACCGTGCGCTGAGGTGTCTGAAAAGAATGATTCAATCTGCGACATCGAGTTCACAATGATCCCCAAGGAGTGCAAGCGGCTGGCGGAGGTCGATTTTCCCATCGCCGAAGTCTCGCGGCATGCGGCGCGGGAGAAGTCGATCCGGCACGGGCATCCCTCGACGCTGCACCTGTGGTGGGCGCGGCGGCCGCTGGCCTCCTGCCGGGCGATGCTGCTGGCGCTGCTCTGGCCGGACCCGTGCGATCCGCACTGCCCTGACGACTTCAAGCGGAAGGCGCGGGAGTTGCTCCCCTCGGTGCAGGGTGCGGTGGGGCCTGCCGATGACGACCTGCGGAAGGCGCTGCTGAAATTCATCGCCGACTTCGCCAACTGGGACCTGGCGGCCCATCCCAAGTATCTGGAGGTCAGCCGCGCCCTTGTGCGGGCGGCGTATCCGGAGGAGCCGCCGCTGGTGGTCGATCCCTTCGCCGGCGGAGGATCGATTCCGCTCGAGGCGCTGCGCGTCGGCTGCGACGCCTTTGCCAGCGACCTGAACCCGGTGGCCTGCCTGATCCTCAAGGTGATGCTCGAGGACATCCCGCGGCATGGGCCGAAGCTGGCGGAAGAGCTGCGGCGCGTGGGCGCCGAAATCAAACGCGAGGCCGAAAAGGAACTGGCCGACTTCTATCCCGGCGATCCGGATGGCGCTACGCCGATCGCCTATCTGTGGGCGCGGACCGTGCGGTGCGAGTCGCCCAACTGCGGCGCGGAGATTCCGCTGGTTCGGTCCTTCTGGCTGTGCAAGAAAGCGAACCGCAAGCGGGCGCTGCGATACCAGGTAGTGAGGACCGGCTTCCAGCCGGACGATCCTTCCGGCTTCCAGCCGGTCGATCCTTCCGGCTTCCAGCCGGTCGATCCTTCCGGCTTCCAGCCGGTCGATCCCTGGAAATCTGCCGGTCTGAAGTTCAACCGCAGGCACCTGCCTCATGTGGAAGCCAACCGGGCCACCTATTTTGTGACCTTCCGGTGCCAGAAGGGCCTGGTGATGCCTGCCGAGGTCCGGGGTGAGGTTCTTTCCGCAGTCCGGCACTGGGATGGGAAACGAATCGACCTGGATGCGGCTGTGGTGATGCCGGATCATGTCCATGCCATCTTCCGGATCCTGGATGGATCCGGGCTGAGCGAGATTCTGCACAGCATCAAGAGCTTTTCTGCCAAGCAGGCCAACTGGATGCTGGGCCGGACCGGGCCGTTCTGGCAGGATGAGAGCTTTGATCATGTGGTGAGAAATGAGGCGGAGTGGCAGGAGAAGATTGAGTATGTTTTGCAGAATCCTGTGAAAAGAGGGCTGGCCGGGAGCCCGGAGGAGTACAGGTTTCTGTGTTGGAAAAAGAGGGGCAAGCCCGATGGTGACAGGCAGGATGCCTGTCCACATCGAGATTTGAAATCTTCGAGCCCGGGGGTGACAGGCAGGATGCCTGTCCCACATCGAGATTTGAAATCTTCGAGCCCGATGGTGACAGGCAGGATGCCTGTCCCACATTGAGATTTGAAATCTTCGAGCCCGGGGCGGATCAGGAGGTGCCGGCCGGGACAGTGTCGAGGGCCAGAGCGACGTGTCCGGCCTGCGGCAGCGTTCTGCCGCCGGAGCGGGTGCGGGCGCAGCTTGCGGCGCAGCGCGGCGGCGCGGATGTGATCTTCGACGAGAGGGGCCGGCGGACTGGCGGGGCGCGGCTGCTGGCGGTGGTGACGCTGAAGCCGGGCGAACAGGGCCGGCATTACCGGCTGCCCACAGAGGCCGACTACCGGGCGGTGTGGAAGGCGCAGCAGCGGCTGAAGAAGATCCTGGAGGAGTGGGAGCGCAGCGGGCGGAAGGGGCTGTGCCCGGTGCCGGATGAGCCAACGCCTGCCGGTGGCGGGTCTGGGGCTGGGCGTGCGTTCAGCGTCCAGCGGTACGGCATGCTCCAGTGGGGCGACCTGTTCACGGCGAGGCAGAAGGTGGGGTTGGTGAAGCTCGCAACGTTGGTTGCGACTATCGACACTGGCGCGAGAAGGGAGGACGTTGCTCTTGCCATTGGCCGACTCGCCGATCAGGCGTCCAATTTGGTGAGCTGGCTTCCAACGATTGAAGCAGTGAGCCATACCTTCGTGCGGCAAGCGCTGCCGATTGTCTGGGACTTCGTGGAAATCCTCCCGATGGGTGACCAGTCAGCCAATTTTGCAGCGGCATTGGACTGGATTGCCAAGGTTATTGAGGGATCGCGCAGCTCGCGGGTGGGGCAAGCTGATCTGGCCGATGCTACGGCACATCCAATGACGGACGGTGGGGCTCAGGTTTGGTTCACGGATCCGCCGTACTATGACGCAGTGCCCTACGCCGACCTTTCTGATTTCTTCTTCGTCTGGCTGAAGCGGGCACTTGGCAACCATACTCTGTTACGCGACCCGTTCGATCCATCCAACCCTCTTACACCGAAGCAGAGGGAGGCGGTTCAAGATGAAACGAAGTTCGACAATGGGTGCCGCAAGGAGCGTTCATGGTTCGAGGAAACTATGGCCAAGGCGTTCACCGAGGGCCGCCGCGTACTCAGGGAGGAAGGAGCCGGATCGGTAGTTTTCGCACACAAAACGACAGAAGGGTGGGAGGCACTGCTCTCCGGCATGATCCGCGGCGGCTGGACAATTACGAGCTCATGGCCTGTTGTCACGGAACGAGGCGTCCGCCTGCGTGCACGCGAATCCGCCGCGCTCGCCACCAGCGTTCACCTGGTCTGCCGTCCGCGTCCCGAAGATGCGCCGGTGGGCGACTGGGCCGAAGTCCTCCGGGAGCTGCCGAAACGTGTCGGCGACTGGATGGAGCGACTCGAATCGGAAGGCGTGCGGGGCGCGGATCTGGTGTTTGCCTGCATCGGGCCCGCACTCGAGATCTTCAGCCGCTACCGGCGGGTGGAAACCGCCGATGGCCGCGAGGTCAGCCTCGCCGAGTATCTCGAAAAGGTCTGGGAGGTTGTCGGCCGCACGGCGCTCGAGCAGGTGCTGGGCACGGCCGAAGCCAAGGCCCGCAACGGCGCCGCGGGCGCGGTGGAAGAAGACGCCCGGCTGACGGCGCTGTTCCTGTGGACGCTCCAAAGCACCAACGGCGAGTTCGCCGAAAGTGAAGAATCCGACGAAGACGAAGCGGCAGAAGAGGAAGATGAGGAGGGCGCGGGGCCGAAAGGCGGCAAGGGCTACACGCTGGTCTATGACGTCGTGCGGCGGTTCGCGCAGCCTCTGGGGATCGACCTGCCGAAGTGGGAGGGCAGGATCATTGAAACCCGGAAGGGCGTGGTCCGGCTGCTGGCGGTGAGCGAACGCGCGAGATTATTGTTCGGGACGGATGGCGTGGAGGTGGCAGCAGAGCGGCTGGAGCGGGATCCGGTCGAGGCGGCGCGGCAGATGACCCTGTTCCCCGGCGGGGAGGTAAAGCCGGCGAGGGCAGGAAGGGGCCAGCGGAGGATGGCTGTGGAGATGGGGGAGGACGCGCCTGTGGCGCAGCCTGAGGCGACGACTCTCGACCGCGTGCACGCGGCGATGCTGTTGCAGGCGGGCGGGAGGACGCACGCACTGCGCGCGCTGCTGAAGGCCGAACAGGAGCGGGGGCCGTATTTCCTGCGCCTGGCGAACGCGCTTTCGGCGCTGTATCCCAGGGGCAGCGAAGAGAAGCGGCTGCTCGACGCGATGCTTCTGGCCATGCCAAAGTAAAGACGGATGAGGAAGCGGAAACCCAACGTGGACCAGGCGATCCGGGAGATGGTGCGCAGGATTGTGCGCCGGTTTCAGCCGGAGCGGATCATCCTTTTCGGTTCGCATGCGCGCGGCGAGGCGGGGCCGGACAGCGACGTGGACCTGCTGGTGGTGATGCCGGTGAAGATTCCAAAGCACCGGCAGCAGGTTCAGATCCGCGTTGCTCTTCACGATGTGGGGATCCCAAAAGACATCATCGTGACGACGCCTGAGGATTTTGCCTGGCGCAAGGAGGTCGTGGGCACGATTGAGTACCCCGCGGCGCGAGAAGGAAAGGTCCTGTATGTCCGCCAATGAAGAGCGGCTGCGGGTGGCATCGGAATGGGTGGCCAAGGCAGAAGAGGACCTGACGGCGGCGGCCCACAGCCTCAGGCTGGGAGGAGCGTGCCCTACGTCGGTGGTGTGTTTCCATGCCCAGCAGTGCGCGGAAAAGTATCTAAAGGCGTACATGGTCTTTGAGGGGGCAGGGTTTCCAAAGACGCACGAAATTGAGGAGCTCGTGGCGCGGATTCCGAAGCAGGCACGGCCAGAATTGAGCCCGGAGGAACAGGCTTTGTTGACAGAGTACGCCGTTGGGCCGCGATATCCGGGCTGGCGCGAAGTCTCGTTGCGGGAGGCGCGCAGGGCAGTGGCTCTTGCCCGGCGGGTTCGCAGGCACATTCGCTCCCTGTTGCCCAGGGAGGCTTTGCGGAGGAAATCATAGATGGAGCCCTGGTACAAAGTCGCCACGCCGCGGAGGGAGGTCCGGGAAGGGCGGTCTTTCAATCCGGATGAGTTCGCGATTGCGCTGGAGCAGGTGGTGGCGGGGACGGCGCCGGAGGATTACCGGGACGCGGCGCAGTTTTTCGCGCGGACCGTGTTCACGCGGGCGCTGCGGGAGCATGCGGGGATGGTGCTGCGGCGGCTGGCGGGGATCACGGCAGACACGGCGCCGGTGCTGACGCTGATGACGCAGTTTGGGGGAGGCAAGACGCACACGCTGACGGCGCTGTACCACCTGGCGTCGAACGGCGATGCGGCGCTGGATTACAGCGGCGTCGGGGAAGTTCTGCGCAGCGCGGGACTGGCGGCGGTTCCGAAGGCCAGAGTGGCCGTGTTCGTGGGCAACGCCTGGGATCCGCAGGAAGGGAGGGAGACTCCCTGGATCGACATAGCCCGTCAGCTTGCCGGGGATCCGGGGGTTCAGGCGTTGGGTCCGAGCGCACGGACGATCGCTCCGGGGACTGAGTCGATCTCCCGGGTGTTTCAAGCTGCCGGGGCGCCTGTGCTGCTGCTGTTCGACGAAGTGCTGAATTTTCTCAACCGGCACCGGGCGATGGCCGAGCCGTTCCATTCGTTCATCCAGAATCTGACGGTGGCGACGACGGGCACCACGTATGGAGCTGCCGTGATCAGCCTGCCGCGCAGCCAGGTGGAGATGACCGATTGGGATCTGCAATGGCAGGAGAAGATTTCGAAGGTCGTCCGGCGGGTGGCGAAGGATCTGATCGCGAACGACGAGACGGAGATCGGGGAGGTGGTGCGGCGGCGGCTGTTCGAGGATCTGGGAAGCGATCGGGTGCGAAGGAACGTGGCTTCCGTGTTCGCCGATTGGTGCTTCGAGCGGCGGGCGCAGTTGCCGCCGGAATGGACGGCCGTAGACACGGCAACCACGGAGGCAAGAGCGCGGGAGCACCTGCGGCGGCGGTTTGAGAGCTGTTATCCCTTCCACCCGGCGACGCTGTCAGTCTTTCAGCGCAAGTGGCAGGCGCTGGCGCAATACCAGCAGACGCGGGGTACGCTGGCGATGCTGGCGCAATGGATCGCGATCGCCGCGCGGGAAAGTTTCCGGAAGGCGCGGACGGAGCCGCTCATCACACTGGGTTCGGCGCCGCTGTCGGAGCCGGATTTTCGGAGCGTGGTGCTGGGGCAGTTGGGAGAGTCCAGGCTTCTGGCGGCGATCGACGCCGACATTGCCGGGGAGCAGTCCCATGCCAGAGCGCTCGACGCCGATACGAAGGGGCCTTTGCGGGACATTCACCGGCGGGTAGGGACGGCAATACTGTTCGAGTCGTCGGGCGGACAGACCGAAAAGGTGGCGCATCTGCCGGAACTCCGTTTTGCGCTGGGCGAGCCGGAAGTGGACACGACGTCGGTCGATAATGCGGCGCTGGCCCTGGAGGAGAAGGCCTATTTCATCCGGAGGATCGGGACGGATGGTTTCCGAATCAGCCACCAGCCGACGATGAAGAAGGTGGTCAGCGACCGGCGGGCGTCGCTCGATGAGGCGAGCGAGATCAAGCCGGCCATGCGCAAGCTTGCCGAAGAAGTATTCCGGCAAGGAGCGAGCATGCCTGTCGTGGCGTTTCCACAGGAGAGCGCGGAAATTCCGGACACGCCCCGGCTCACACTGGTACTGGCGGATCCGGAGGATGAATGGACCGGCAGCGGCGCGCTTCGGGAACAGATCCGGGAGTGGACGAGGAACCGGGGCAAGTCTCCGCGGCTTTACCCTGGGGCGCTTGTGTGGTGCCTGAAGAAGCCTGGGCGGGAACTTCGGGAAAAGGTCGAACTGTGGCTGGCGTGGAAGCGGGTGGCGAGAGAAATCGCAGAGGGAATGCTAGGGGGGGATTTTGACCGGGCGGAGAAGGCTGATATCCAGGGCCATGTCAAGGAAGCCGAGGAGGCTGCGCGGGACGAGGTCTGGGGTGGCTACCGATTTGTGGTGATTGCCGACCCGCACGAACCGGACGGCCTGAAACCGATCGATCTGGGTGCGGGGCATTCCAGCAGCGGGGAGACGCTGTGTGGGAGGGTGGTATCCGCTTTGAAGTCCGCAGCGCTGTTGAACGAATCGGTTGGCGCAGGTTACATCGGCCGGAACTGGCCGCCGGCGCTAAAGGATGCGGGAGCATGGCCGCTGGCCAGCCTCCGTCAGAGCTTTCTCAACGGCTCGCTCACGCGGCTGCTGGATCCTGACGCTGTCTTGCGCAGCAAGATCGTCGAATTCGTTGCGAAAGGTGAATTTGGGCTGGCTTCGGGGCAGAATCCCGATGGGACGTATGAACAGGTGTGGTTCAATGAGGCTTTGGGCGCCGATGAGGTCGCTTTTGACACGGGCGTTTATCTGCTGACGAAGGCAAAGGCGATGGCGCTCAAGGCGGGTGCGAGTGCGGAGACGGTTCCGGAGAGTGCACCGCCGCCGATGCCTGGCCCTGCGGCCGAGCAAGGGATAGAACAACCAGCAAAGGCCGAGCCTTCGCGCTCGCCAGACGCGCCAATGATGAGCATCCGGCTCGCCGGCGCTGTTCCGCCAGAGGTTTGGAACCGACTGGGCACGAAGCTGTTGCCGAAGCTGCGGGCGGCGGGGGCGGATCTCAGAGTCGGCGTGGAGTTCACTGTAACTGTGAACCGGGATGTGGCAAGGACGTTGACGGCGGAGGTGCGGCAGATTTTGGAGGACCTGGGGCTCGGAGAGAAGGTGCAGATGCGCGAGGGGTGAGCGGCGCCGGACAAAACGGGCCGCGAGAGGAGGAGCCGATTTGTTCGGTTCCACGCCTGATGTTTTCGTTGGAGACTGATTTGCGATAGGGGGAGCCAGTATGTCCGAGCGGGGACAATCTGACCTGCCCCCTTTTTCTCTGCCAGTCGTAATTTGGAAAGCGGGGTTTCATTCTACCTGTCCTGCCATCCCGCCGGAGCCGCCCGTTGCGTGGTCTTTTTCCTGCACAGCGGCACTGGCCGCCCAGGCTCCATCTGCTCTTCCGTGAATCGGCTTCGCTTCATGCATTGCTCCTCTTCGCTCTTCAGTCGAGGGCTCTCCAAATTATCGCTGGCCGAGTTTACGGGGAGCAGGTCACTGCCATGTGGGGTCCGCTTGCTGCGGCGGCTGGAGCCGGCATCGGGCGCGGCACGGAAGAGGATGGGCGCCGGGCCGCGGGCCGAGTGGCGGCTACTTCCGCTCCAGGGCGGAGTTCAGCGCGTCCAGCCGCGCCAGCACCTGCTGCTCCGTCTCGCGCGACAGGGGCACGTGCACGTCCACGGTCTCTTCCTCGCCTCGCGCGCTCAGCAGCATCACCCACGCCGCCAACCCCGCCACCGTCACGCCCAGGCGCAACGTGCTCGCCGCCCGGGTCCACTGGGCCGCATCCTGATTCCGCAGCCAGACGGCCGCGGCCGAGCTGAGCAGATAGACGCTGAAACCGACGCCGTGCGCCAGCAGGTTCCTGCGGATTGGCGCCGGGTGATACAAGACGAACAGCACCAGGAGCAGCAGAAATACCAGCAGCGCGCTGTAGACGGTGGTTTCCAGCAGGTACACCATGCGCAGCAGCCGGTACGGTTCTCCGGCGAAGCTGAACTCAGGCCAGTGCAGCGCGAAGGACAGAGCCAGGCTCGCGCACAGCGCCGCCAGCAGCGTGGCGCGGCTGAACAGGGAAAGGCCGCGGTAAGAACGCAAGACCGCAGCGCTCAGTTCGAACACCGCCGCCGCGCGTCCGGCGATCAGCACGGGTTCCGTGAACATGACCGAAAAGGAGTATTCGTTCAGGTGCGAGCGGAACACTTCAGCGCTGGTCAGATACCGCGCCAGCCAGAGCGAGCGCAGCAGTTGCATCAGCAGGAGCGCGAAGATGGCCGGGTAGGAAAAGACGAGGCCCAGGCGCCAGAGGCGGAAGACGAGCGCGGCGTGCAGAGCGATGGTGAGATACCAGAAGAGCTGTTCTGCGAAGCCTGGCAAGCGGCGCCTTCCCGCAGTCGATCATAACAGAAGCGCCGGAAAGCACGGCGGCCGGCAGGGCGCCCCGCGGCGCCCACGGGCGCCCTGCCGGCCCTGAATCCGCCGGCGCTAGAACAGCGGCATCTCAATGACGACGCCGCCCGGCTTGGTCGGATCGGGAGGCGGGGGGCAGGGGCCGCAAGGCGGCATGGGATCCGAGGCCACGTTCACTGCCGAGATGGCCGGCAGCATCAACAGAAAAGCGAGCAAAATTCTCTTCATCATCGACGACTCTCCTTGGTGGTTTGGAACAGGGGTTCCGATGGTGAGACTAACCTGAAAAGGGGCTCCAGGCGTTCGCCGGACGCAAAGATTTCCGCAATTAGAACAGCCGGGCCAGACGGGCCGAGGGAACTGGCGGAAGGGGGGCTTTTTTTTCCGGTGAAACGGTATACTATGAAACCTGTGGGACGCCTCTTCTCCCGCGCGGAGGAGTGTTTCCCCGGTGCAGGAAGGTCCCGTGTTCAGGCGCATCATTATGGAACCGCAGCCGCGCCCGGCCGAGGAGCTCTGGCGGCGGACACTGGCCCATATCCCGTCGACCTACGGGAGGCTCGTGTTTCTCGCGTCGCTGCTGAACGTGAACACGGGGCGCTACGAGCATCATGGATTGTCGATGATATTCGGCGCCGAGGAGGCGGAGCGGGCGCTGAAACAAAGCCACGAGGAGGCGTTCTTGGCGTGGCTTTCGCTTCAGTTGGAACAGCAGAAAGCCGACCTGGAACTCTATTTTTCCACCCTGCCGGCGACGAAGAAGACGCTGGTGGAAAACTGGCGGCGGCTGATGCCCTACCGGGCGGCGGCGCCGGCGTGGGCGAGCCCGGCGCAGCGGGAACTGTTCGAGTCGAACTTCGCCCTTCTGCTCAGGCTCCTGTGGAACGAACTCGAGTCCTCGCAGGCGCCGTGAGCCGGGTGGCCACTCCGACCACCTGTCCAATCACCTCCACATCGTCCGGGTAGGCGAAGACGAGCGGCGGGAGGGAAGTGGACGGGTGAGGTATGGCGATGAGGTGATCTTCCCCCTGGCTGCACCAGGCGCAGAGCCAGCCGTCACGGTGTTCGAGGAAGTAGATGGGCCGGTCGAGTTCGTTCGTCCAGCCGCCCGAGACGATCTTGCGGCGGTTCTCGTCGATAAGCAGGAGGCTGCCGGGCCGCAGGATGGGAAACATGAAGTAGTCTTCGGCGCCCAGGCAGGCGTACGCGTAGTTGCGCGGCTCGATGCCGTTCAGCATCATCAGCGGCAACACCCCCCAGCCCTGAATGAAGCGGCTGAGGAACGTGGTCTTGTTCAGGTCGAAGCCGGGATCCAGGGTCAGCGGCACCTGGACGCTGCCTGCGGCGGGCTTCCATTTGGACCGGCCGAACCCTACCGGATGGGTGCGCTCGGTGGAGACAGCGACGCTGTCGGCGGGGAGTTCGCACGGATTGGCGCCGTACCAGGAGAGCGCCTCGGCCAGATCCAGGCGGTAGATGGCGCAGAGGGAATAGAGTTTGTACAAGCCCGGGATGGCGCCGCGGTTCTCGATATCGGACAGCCGGCTGATGGGAACGAGAAACTCGTTGTTGCGGTGGCGGTCAGCGATCTGCTGGCTGAACTCTTCGACGTCGCGGTAGCGCAGTCCGAGCCGCTCCCGGATCTGTTTGAATCTGAGTCCTGCTTCCATCATGGTATGATCGGGAGCGCCAGCGCCGCTGCACCCGGGCCACAAGAAGAGGACCGGTGAGCGGAATGAGCGGCTATTCTGATTCTGTTCCGAATTCGGAACAGATGCAAGACGCCTGCTCCGAATCCAGGAAAGCGCGGGCATGCTGGCAGGGCTGCTCTGCCGCGGGGATGACCATGGCGACTCGGAATAATCCGATGACGGTAGCGATTCAGGGAGAGGCCGGAGCCTTCAGCCACGAGGCCGCCCTGAAACTGCTGGGCGAGAGAACGTCTGTGCTTTGTTGTCAACGGTTTGAGGAGGTTTTTCGAGCCCTGGCGGACGGAGCGGCGGAAGCTGCGGTGATCCCGATTGAGAACACGCTGCACGGGTCGGTGCATGAGAACTACGACCATCTGCTGAACTTCGACTTCCGGATCGCCGCAGAGCTGAACCTGCGGATCGTGCATCATCTGATCGCTCCGCCGGGCGTGCGGCTGAAGGACGTGCGGCGGATCTACTCGCACCCGGTGGCTCTGAATCAGTGCCTGCGGTTCCTGGGACAGCACCCGGAGTGGGAGCGCGTCCCGTTCTACGACACGGCGGGCAGCGTGAAGATGCTCATGGAAGAGCGGCTGAAGGACGCGGCGGCGATCGCGTCGGAGGTCTCGGCCGGAATTTACGGCGGCCGCATTCTCCGGCGCTCGATCGAGGACGACCGGCAGAACTACACCCGGTTCTTCCTGCTGCGGCGCCCCGAGCAACCGCCGCTGAAGCTGAACGAGCCGGGGAAGAAGGGGTGGAAAACGTCGATCGTGTTCTCGACACGAAACCAGCCGGGCTCCCTGTTCCGGGCGCTGAGCGCCTTTGCACTGCGGGACCTGTCGTTGACCAAGATCGAGTCGCGCCCCTTGCGGGGCAAGCCGTGGGAGTACCTCTTCTACGTGGACTTCCTCGGCCACCTGGAAGACGAGCGGGTGAAGCGCGCGCTCGGGCACCTGGAAGAATTGTGCGATCTGCTGCGCGTTTTCGGCTGCTACCGGGCTTAGGCGGGGGCGTCCGGGGCGCGGCGGCGGGGCGTCTATTGGGGGCCGTCCTGCCCGGTGGTCCAGTAAAAGCGGGAGATCACGGGCAGGTGGTCGCTGACTTCCTCCTTGATCCGTTTCAGCAGGCGGACGGCCTGGGCTGATTTCCAGCCGCCCGCGCGCGCCAGGGTTTCCTCCACGGGCTGCCACAGGACCACCTGCGCCGCCTCGCCCTCCACCTGCCGGAAGGAGGACAAGGTCATCGCCGTCAGATCGATCCGCGAGAGGAACTGATCGCTGCGGTTGCGCAGCCAGAGGTAAGAGTAATCGCTTGGGTCGTTGATGCGGCGGAACGCCACCTGCGAGCGGGGCGCCTGCTCCAGATCGTGGAACGGCTTCCAGCAGGGGTCATCGGGCGGGGCGTTCCAGTCGCCGAGGATCACGGCGTCGGAGTCGGTCTTCGAAGCCTCGTCCGTCAGCCACGAGCTGAGGACTTCGGCGGACTTCAGGCGCTGCGGATGGCCTTCCGCCATGGCTTTCAGGTGCACGCCCAGGATCTGGAAGTCGAAAGTTCTGGTGCCGCCGCCCGGTTCGATGGCGTCCTCGCGGACGGCGAAGTAAGCGTACAGCGGGGCGCGCGTGGCGAAGGCGTCTTTGCCATCCGCCGTGCGGTGCGTTCCTCTGGGGAAGAGATCCTCCGGGGAGATCTTGGACCGGACATAATCGCGGTCCCACATCATGGCGACGCGCTGCTCGCCGCCGGCGACGCTGTACTCGACACGGTAATCGCCGGCGTTGGCGGATGTCAGCGCCTCCGCGACGGGATCCAGCGCTCCCGGCTGGCCGTCCGTCCTGCCGACAACCTCCTGAAACACGAACAGGTCGGCGTTGAGCGCTTCGAGAATTTCGAAGATCAGCTGAAAGCGGTTCTGATCGCGCAGGCGGGACTTGGATGCGCCGAACCACTCCAGATTCCACTGCACCACGTCCAGAAACCTGTCCGTGCCGCGGTAGCGCTCCGGCACAAGCCGCGCGCCGGTGAAAGCCTGCGAGAGGCGGTCATTGTCCGCAGCGGTGCCCGAAGACCGAGTTGCCATGAGGGTTCCTCCTTCCTGCTCCCCGCCGCCGGTGCGCCCTGCCGGCGCCGGAAACCGGCCTTCTGATATTCAAAGACAATTTCGCCGGAAAGTCAAAGGAAAAGATGCATGAATTTTCTCGCGGCGAGAGAAAAAGCGGGGAAGAAACGGGAAAGAAAACGCCGCGCTGCGTTTACTGAACGATGCCCAGGCGCTCCAGCGGCCAGTAGGCGAACACCGCCTTGCCGTAAATGGCGCGCGCGGGCAGCGGCCCCCAGTGACGGCTGTCGTTGGAAGACGAGCGGTGGTCTCCCATCACGAAATAGTGGTTTCCGGGAACGACCACCTCGGCCATGCTGGATTTGTCGCGGTAGTCTTCCGGCACGTAGGGCTCGCTGATCGGATAGCCGTTGACGAAGACGTAACCCGCGCGGACCTCCACCCGGTCGCCTGGCAATCCGATGACGCGCTTGATGTAGCTTTTCGACGGATCGCCTGGAAACCAGAACACCACCGTGTCCCCGCGCTGGATAGTCTCCAGCCCCAGCCGGTAAACGAACTTGTTGATGAATACCCGCTCCTGGTCTTCCAGTGTCGGCAGCATGGACGTGCCTTCCACTTTCACCGGCTGATAGAGAAAGAGAATCACCACCAGCGCAATGAACACCGCCAGCACCAGGTCCCGGATCCAGAAAAGCAAATGCTTCCACATGCGCGTCCGCAGCCGCCCGTCCTGCCCCGATTGTTTCATGAGACCCTGCGGCCCCGCAAGAGCTTTGCGCGGATGATCCGCCGAGACCGGAGCACTCAGATCAGGCGAATCCCCGAGCCGCGGCTTGTCACCGCTGTTGCGCCGCGCCTTTTTCCGCCGGGCCTCCTATTTCCAGAGGCACGCCCAGAAGGGATGCAACGGCCGGCACGGGCAACGCTCCCACCAGCAGCGCGCGCCGGTGGAACTCGCCGGGGCGGAACTGCGCGCCTGCCTGCTTTTCCGCCGCGGCGCGCAGCCGCTGCCACGCCCGGAATCCCGCGAAATAGGCCGACAACTGGCACGAGCTGAGCTTGGCGCGGCGCAGTTTGGCCACCGCCTCTTCCTTCTCCTGGAATGTGCGCTTCGTCATCAGGTCCATCGCCTCCTCGTCGCTCATGGCCATCGTGTGCATGCGGATGTCGAGGATGGTGTTGGCGATGGCCCTGAGCAACTGCTTCGAGTGCGTCAACTCGAGCTCGGGGTCGTGATCCAGATACCCTTCGCGCACCATCAGATCCGTGGCATACACGGCCCAGCCCTCGACGTAGGCGACGTCGCCGTAGAGCGACCGCAGCAGCCGCCGCGGCGCGGGCTCCACCTGCGCGGCGTATTCAAACTGCAACCAGTGGCCGGGGATCGCCTCATGGATCGTCAGCAGGCGCAGCCCGTAGTAGTTGTACTCGCGCAGTTTGGATTGCACGCGTTCCCGCGGCCAGTCCGCGGGGATCGGCGTCAGCCAGTAGAAGGCGCCGAGCTCCGGCTGCAAGGGGGGCGCGGGATTGAAGCCGCCCACGGCGTAGATGCCGCGCATGAACGCGGGCGTCTCGATGATTTTCAGGTTGTCGTTCGGCGGCAGAGCCACGATGCGGTCCGCCTTCGCGCGCAGGAACTGGCGCGCCTCGTCGAGCGTCCGCTGCGCGTCGTGGAAATACGTTTCCGGCTTCGATTGTTTCTGGGCGATCTTATCGAGGACTTCTCCGACGATCAGGTTCAGGTCCACCGGGTCGCGGTGCGTGGGGTAATACTTCGAGTGCAGCGGAAGCGCCACTTTGAACATATGGCGGCGCAGTCCGGTAATGGCCTCTTCGGCTTCTTTGAGCAGCGCCTCCGGGGTGGCAAGTCCGCGGAACGCGAGCCCGAATTTGCGCGCGTATTTTTCGCGCCCCAGCCGCCATCCTTCGGCGCCCGCGTCCGGCAGAGTTTTCAGGTGCGCGTTGAAGGCGCGCACCGCTTCGGCTGCGCGCGCGGCGGCGGCCTGATACCGCGCCCTGAGCGTCTCCGGAACTTTGGCGGGAAATTCCTTCCCGATGAGCCCGAGATTGCCCTCGTTTTCCTCGACGGCGGTCTGCGTCCACACGGGGTTGGATTGCGCGAGGTTGGCCCGCGCGGCTTCCAGAAATGCGGGCGCCGCCTCCAGCCGGGCGATGATGTGCTTCCACCGGACTTCCGCCGGGGCATACTCCACCGAATACGGCGTGAACAGCGCGGTGCCGAGCAACTCGACATACATGGCGGGATTGTTCTTCCAGTTCTGCTCGGCATCGAGTTCGAACAGCGACGCCTCGCAGAGGTTCCGCATCAGCCCGAGGTCGGCGCGCGCCTGCGCGTCCAGGTGTTGTTCGTCGATGCGCGAGAAACGGTTCAGCCAGTCCCGGAAGTGGCGGCGCCGCGCCTCCAAGCCGGACTGGGAGACATCGTCGAGCCGCTCGTCCAGCGAGACGCCCTGATGCGAATGGTATCCGGCGGCTGTTGCCGACACCGGCGACAGCGCGAGCGTGGAGTGGACGAATTCCTGCGTCATGGCGCTGAAGCTGTGCGGCTCTACCTGTCTCTTTCCGCAGGCGCCGAGGGCAAGGAGCAGAAGAACGGCCGTATATCGCATGGTTCCAGCTTCAGTGTAGCCGGAGAGGCAGGCGGGGCTGCGGTTGCGTTGCGGGCCGCGCGGGCTGAGCCGCGGCAACTACGCCCGCCGCCATGCACGGTGTTCCGCGGGCTGCAAGCCGCTTCTGGCGGCGCCGCGCCGATTGCGGACAGGCCGCCTGCAGCGGCTTACTGCACGACGGGCAGCCCCTGCCCCGGCTGCTGCGCCCGTTCTTCGGCGATCAGGCGCCGCAAGGCGGCCTTGAATTCCTCCATCGGCGGGAAGGAGATCGCTTCCGACGGGCAGATCCTGGCTGTTCTCCTGCGGCCCGGCCTGCCGAATCCGAACACCCGCACCGGCCGTGCAAGGCATGGCCACAGAACGGCCTGCAGCCCCGCGGGGGAGCAGATCCTGCGGGGGGCAGGTTGTTCCGGCCACTGGCCCGGCCTGCACGCGCGGCACGGCTGATTTGCCGCGGGCCGTTCCATCCGCTTACAATAGGATTTGGCTCGGGGCGTGGCTCAGCCTGGTTAGAGCGCCTGGTTCGGGACCAGGAGGTCGGTGGTTCAAATCCACTCGCCCCGACCATTCTCCCCTTCACGAGCCGGATTCTGTGCCAGATCCGGAGGCACGGCCGGGATCCTTTGTTTGTTCACTGGCATTGGCGAAGTCCGCAGGCAGCCGGTTCCGTGCCCATCACGCCGCGCATCGTTCTGGCGGGCTGCCGGCGGTTCTGCCGCCGCTCAGGGACGCGCGGTTCCCACAGGCTCCAACCCTTCCGCCTCTTTCAACCAGTCCCGTGTGCGCATGCAGACGGCGCAAACTGACAGCATCACCGGAACTTCGATGAGCACGCCGACCACCGTGGCCAGCGCCGCCCCCGAACCCGGCCCGAACAACGCAATGGCGGTGGCGGCGGCGAGCTCGAAGAAACTGCTCGCGCCGATCAGCGCGCCCGGCGCCGCGCCCAGATCCGGGAGGCGCAGTCCCGGCTCGAACTGGCCCGCCTCGAGCGGCAACAGACGCAGCTCCGCGTGCAGCGCGAAGTCCGTACCGCGGCCGCGAACCTGGCAAGCGCCCGCGTCCGTGTGGAAGCCCTGCGGAATTCCGTTGCTGAAAGCGAAAGAATTCTGCGCGATGAACGCCTGAAATTCGAGGCCGGCCGCAGCGTCATCCATTTTGTTCCGGACGCGGAAAGCGCCCTGCTCACGAACCAGAGTCTGCTGGCGCAGGCCCGCCGCTCCGTTCTCATCGCGGAACTGGCCCTCGAATTGAGCACCGGCCGCCTGGACGCCGGCAAAATCCCAGGCCAGTAAATCGCCGCGCCGGAAACGTTCTCACAGGGGAAGCCTGCTGGCGGACAGGCCTGCGCCACCCGGCGCCTCAGGTCCGATCCTGGCCGCGTCGATCTCAGCTCGCCGAACATGGCTCTTATGGCGCCCGAAACGCCATGGACGCTGATTGGCGCGGCATCGAGTTGTGTGCCGATTCTTCTGCAAATAAGTCAGTGGGCCATGATACTCCGTGGTTGACGGTTGGCTCAGCTCCGAAGGGCGTATCGCTCAGCAGCTTGGCAAAACTCAGGCCGCCTCTCCCAGCCGGGGTTGGCGGACCGCGGAAGCGCCCTGGTGCGGCCCTATGCGGAGGCCAGCCGGAGGCGGATTGTGAGGGAGATTCCTTGTGCCGATGAGGCCGAACTGAATTCGGCCGAGGATCACTGGCAGCACAGGAAACAGCACGGGCTCATGGGCTTTTGCGCGCGCGAGTTCTGGCAACTGAGCGCGATGGCCCGGATGGCGTTGGAAAGCGTAAAGGAAAAGGGGGATTAAAGATCCCCGTTTTCTGGAAATGGGCTGAATGATGTTCCAAGAGACACCAGAATATGCGGGACTCAATCATGCGCATGGCGACTGCCAGCTTCCGCCGCCTCACTTTTGCAGGTTGGCTGCCACAAAAGGCCGCCATTGCCAGGCTTCAATAGGAAATCGAAACCGAATGGCAGCGCGTCAAGCCGGGCGTCACCACCGCATAGGCCGCCTCATTGCCCGTGAAGGAGGCCGGCCGCAATTCCTGCCTGTGCGTGCGCGTCCCGTCCGGCGCCGCATAACGGTAGGAAATCCAGACGGGGCCTGTCAATGCCGCCGCATCCTGCAACCGGAATCGGATAGTGTTCCTCCCCGGGAACAGAGGTGGAATCGACATGATGCCGTTCTCGAAATACAAGCGCACGCGAAGGGCGGACAGGCCGGCCGGCCGCTTGCGGGCCACATGAGGCGGTACGCGCACGCGCAACTGAAAGCGGTAGATGCCGTGGATGCTCACATCGCGGCCGTTGAACCGGGGCCGCCCCAGCGCAGCTTCGTGTCTCCCCGGCCCCTTGAACAGAAGTTGCCATTCCGACCACTGGTCCGGCTCCCGGGCGTGGATTGCTTTGGGCGCCAGAGTCCGGATCGAAATCTCCGCGTCACCGGCGAGGCGAGCGGTCACGGTTCCGTCGACCAGCACGAACGGCGAGCGGAGATCGAGCACGGCATCTCCACCGTCGCTGGCACGCCTCGGCCGCAAGTAAGGGGCCGAGAGGGAAGAGGCGAGAGCGGCTCCGTCCTCGATGGCGTCCAGATCCTCGGCCCGGGCGAGCGGCGGCCTGTAATCGATGATCCCATACGCCTGCCCGATCGTTCGGCCGCCTACCAGTTCGGCAGGGTAACCTTCCCCGGAAGGCACAACAACCAGATAAGGTTTCGCCCGCTGATAATTCGGATCGTTTCTTGGCCAATTTCCGCCGTGCGAGGCATCGGTTACCCGGTAAAAGCGCCCGCTCGGCAGAAACGGCAACTCGCGCGTGGCACGAGGGCTGGCCGGGACGTAGAATTTCCGCGCGGAATTGTCCCAGTAGCGAGTAATCGTCATGCCGCGTTTCAATGTGAAGCCCATTGCGTGGAACTCGGCGCCCATTTTGTGGGCGCCGTCGCCGAATACGGTTTCCACAGGCGCTCCGGCGGCTCGCCAGTCAGCTTCCGTCTCAAAGTAGCCCGGCTGGATCAAGAGCGCCCGCGCCCACTCGCCTCTACCGATCTCAAAAAACGGTTTCGACCGGCACCTGTAGCTCTCATTGACGTGGAACTTGCCGTGGATCTCGGACCAGTCCAGGACGCGAGCCTCGGGCGCATCTTCCGCGACGAGGTAATATCCGTAGCGCGGATCGAAGCCGCCATAACGGCCATCCATCCGCAGCCGGTACATCGTGTGATACTCGCCGCCGGCATGCTGCGTAATGACCCGCACGGCCGCCGTTCGGTCGCGCTTGTACTCTTGCCAGGCTGCCTCCGCGATCCGGCTTGCGGTGTCGCAGTAACCCCAACCGTAAACGAAGAGTTGCTTGTGCGCATCGAGTACCGTACGCTCTCTGCCGTAGCCGCCCTCGGACGCCTGAATCATGCCGCCGACAGCCATACGGACAAACAGCCGCAGCCATTCAAAAAACGCCTTTCCCTGTGCCGTCTCGCTGGCCCTTTGCGTGCCCGAGATCCGCAGGACATCCGACGTCCACTCCCGGAGGTTCGCCGCCCTCGGCCATTGATCATTGCTGAGCACGGCGCCATGCACGGGCCGATTCCGGGCCGGCGCCACCGCGCCAAGCATCAGGAGGACGAGAGCGGCCGGCAGCATGCGTGGAGAGCGCATTTCCGCTTCCTCACTTTCCGCCACTCTGGAACTGCGTGCGAAAAACGTGCCCCTGGTGCAACTGAAACGCCTGATAAAGCGGAGCGGCGCCATAGCGCACATCGGGAGTGAAGTGGAAGCTCCAGGTCTCCACACGGAGCATGACGGGCACAACGGCCCCTGGCGGAGTAGAAGGTTTGAGCCGCACCACGCTGGTGAGATCCTTCGCGCCGGTGAACTCGCGTTCTTTCTCTTCTTCTATGCGTGCAGTCTCCTCCAGCCAGGGGGAGATGGAATACACGCGCGCGCGGCGCCAGTTGTTCTTGTCGAACGGGTCCAGCCCCTGCGGTATTTTGACCCAGACCGTCGCCTCCTCACCGGCATCGAGCACGCCGTTTCCGTTGCCTCTGCCCTCTGTGACAATCCGCTCATACGCCGATCCGCCACCCTGGTTCCCTCTCTGGCGGAAGACCCGGAAGATTCGCGTCCGACCGTCCAGAATCTCCATCTCGACCGGCGGGGCAGCGCCATCGGGTGCGATGAGGACATCGAACTTGCCGGCCGTGCCCGGCCAGCCGGCCGAGAGGCGGACCGTGATGCGAACCGCCCGGTAGTCACCCGCCCCGGCAGTGAACCGTGCCCGGCAGTGCTCGGAAAGATCCACAGTTCCCCCCGAGGGGATCTCCGGAATCCGGGCCGAGTTCGCCAACCACTCGACCTCCGGATAATCGCTGTGCAGCTCCACTTCGACGTTCTTCATCGCATCCGTGCGCGGATTGTAAATCCGGACAGGAAGGCGCGTCTCGACTCCCGGCAACACCCGCAAACCGTCTCCGCGCCCGACCGGCAGGAGCACCGGTTGGTGCGCGCCTGCCCCCGGGCCCGTGAAGCTCACCTGCCGCCCCATCCCATCCAGGGTAAAGTGCAGGCGCCCGTCAGGACCGGCGGTGGCGGCGGTCCGCACCAGCGCGCCCGCTCCAAGCGGCGCGGCCATGATCGTGTAACTCGCGCCCGGCTTGTACAGCGGCGGAGTAATGATATCAATCATCCTCTCTGCTACCGGCGGTCCATCGGGCGCCCAGCGCCGCGTCTCGACTCGCAACCCTGCCTGTGAGACATTGCGCAGAACTGTAAAGCCGGGCCCTCCGCCCCGCGCCGCTACGTCCCAGCCCCATACGGAAAAACGCTCCTGCGCGCTGTCATAGTGGAACTCCGCGGGAATGTTGCTGAGCGTAGGTGTGCCGAACGCCCGCATATGGAAGCCGAAGGTCTCCTCGATCGAAGTCGCCCAATGGCGGTGGTATTCGTCTTGACGGTATTCAAACTGCACGCGCTCTTCACGCGCATACGCCATCCGCGTCTCTTCGTGATACTGGCTGATATAGTCCCCGCTGGCGCGCACCAGCCGGATCATCGAGTGCGAATGATTCAGAACATGATCTTTCGGCCGCCATAAAACGCGCCGCCCGGCTTCACCCGCATAAAACTCCGGGCCCGGATTGAAGGCGGAAGCGCTGCCGATCAGGTCCGGATAGCGGGCGCTCAGGTAGAGACTGAAGTAACCGCCCATGCTCAGCCCGCACGTCCCCCGGTGGCGCCGGTCCGGGATGGTCCTCAGCGTTGAGTCGATGTGGGCGAGCAGTTCTTTGAAGTGCTCGCCGAAGTCATACCTGCCACCGTCCTGGCGGACGTCCCAAGGTGAACCGCCATAGAAGCCCGTATAGTCCTCCGGGACATAGCCGTCCACGGATACGACGATGACCGGATGGTGCGCCACAAAGCGCGCGATCTTTGGCACGGTGTCCTGGCCCTGGTCGTAATGCTCCAGCGTGTACCGGTCGCTGTGGCCATGAAAATAGTAAATGACCGGGTATCGCCGGGCGCCCTCACCGTAGCCGGCCGGCAGAAACAGGCGGTAGTGCCGCTCGCCGGCGAAGACCCGGCTCTGGAACGTGCGATCCTCGAAGGGCGCGCCCGGAAGGAACAGCAGGAGAAGCAGGCTGGGGCTCAGCATCGCGCTCATGTGTGCTCGAGGCAAGAGGCAAAAGGGCGCTCTCACCTATTGCAATCGATCAGGGCCTGTGATCTAATCCGTGGTTAGGAAATTAGCCTAACTAACATGCTATACCTCCCGTGCCGCGCTGACAACAGAAGAAGCCCCACAATATGTTCCTAGTACTGTTCTTGCTGGTCTCACCGGGGGTGCGCCTGCTGACGCCCGAGGCGGCTCAATACGAGAAGGTTGAGTTAGAGCTGCCCTCTCCGGCGGTTCCGGACAATCCATTCGACCCGGGCCAATCGGCTGTCGACGGTGCCGTGACCTTGCCTTCGGGGCGTATTCTGCGGGCGCCAGGCTTTTGGTATCAGGCATATAAACGGTCGATCGCCAACCCTGCCGCCACCGGCAACGAGCGCATCGAGGAACTGACGCCCGTGGGCGAACCGGTGTGGCGGATCCGCTTCTCCTCGCCGGAATCCGGGCCGCACAAAGTGAGTGTCCGGTGGAGGATCAATGGCCGCCGGGGGCAGGCGCCGGCTGTTACTGTGATGGTTCGCCCCGGCAGGAAGGCCGGGTTCCTGCGGCGGAGTCCAGGCAACGCGGGCTATCTCGAGCACGAGAACGGAAAGCCGTTTTTCGCGATCGGCCAAAACCTGTGCATGTACGAGAAGAGGGAAGGGACCTATTATTATGACCGGATCTTGCCGAAACTCGCCGCGAACAAAGTGAATTACGTCCGGCTCTGGCAGGAGTACTACGTGCCACAGGACATCACCCTGGTCGCCTCACCGGGCAGCGGCAGCTTTGCCGGGTTCCCGTTGGAAACCCAAGCCACCGGGCTCGGCCGCTATGATCTTGCATCGGCGTGGCGCCTGGACCATGTGGTTTCCGAATGCGAACGCCACGAGATCTATTTTCAGATTGCCTTTGAAATGACCGTGTGGTGGCAGACGCGCCTGAGGCACCGCTGGCCGCGCAACCCGTACAACGCGGCCAATGGCGGCCCCTGCGCCACACCTGGCGACTTCTTCACCAGTCCGGTGGCGCGGGAACTGGTCCGCCGCCGGCTCCGCTACAGCATTGCCCGCTGGGGCTGGTCGACGCACCTGGCGGCGTGGGAACTGTGGAACGAGGCCGATAACAACGACGGCTTCGATGCCCAAGCCGATGAATCCTGGCACCGCGAAATGGCAGGCTATCTGAAGTCTGCCGATCCCTGGAAGCATCTGATCACCACCAGTTGGCGCAACGGACGCATGTTTGCGCTAGCCGATATCGATATCGTGCAAGGCCATTCCTATTGGGACTCCTGCTATGACGCCGCCCAATATTCGCTGCAAGACACCGAACATCTGATGCGGCGTTACGGGAAGCCCTTCTTTTTTGGAGAGCAGGGCGTCGAAGACCCTTCGGCCGCCCTGCGAAACGACCCTGACGGGCGTCACTTCCACGACACGATCTGGGCCACGGCGATGAGCGGGGCGGCCGGGACCGGACTTTACTGGTGGTGGCACAACTACCTGGAACCGCTCAACTTGTATTACCACTACAAGGCGCTGGCGAGCTTTCTCGAGGGCGAAAACATGGCCGCGCGCCATTGGTCGCCGGCCGGATTGTCGCGGCCCAATCTGCCGGTGAGTCTCCAACTTTATGGCCTGGCCGCTCCGGACCGCGCCCTGCTCTGGATCCATGACCCGCTGGCCTTCCGGATCGTGGACGGGAAGCCGGAGTCCGGTCCTTCCCAACGCAACGCCAGCCTGAATGTGACCGGTTTGGCCGATGGCGAGTACGTAATCGCCTGGTGGGATACGATTCACGGGCGGATCGTGCGCCAGGATGGCGGCCGGGTCCGCGCCTCCGATCATTTCGGCTATGGCCTCGAGCTCTTGCCTCCGCCGTTCTGGGGCGACATCGCCGCCCGTGTGACAAGGAAAGACAAGCGATGAAACGCCCTGTTTGCGGGCGCCCGGTGGACGCCGCTCCGGCGCTCCGGATGCAATTTGCCGCGGCCGCGGCGACTGGCCCGCCGTCCCATCCTTCCCGTGCGGCGTGGATGGACTCCCGCCGCCGATGGACCCGCAACGTGCAAATGAGAATATGGATCGCATCCAATGAAACTTCTCACGTTCGCCGCTCTGTTCTGGGCCGCCACGGCCGCCGCTCAGCCGCCTCCGACGGAGTTGTTCCTCCGTGGGTACTCGGTGATCCCCACCCCACAGAAGGTAGTGCTCCACAGTGGCGAGATCCTTGTCGATGATTCCTGGGCTTATTATGCAGAGCAGCCCGCCGGGATCGCCTCCCGTTCGCTGGTGCGGGACTTCGACGAGTTCCACGCCATCCGGCTGCGGCCCGCGCCCGCGCCTGGACGACGTACGGTGGTATTGCGCGTTGCTCCCGGGACGGTGCGGGAAGCCCCACTCGAAACCGCGGCCCAAGCGTATCGGATTTTGATAGCGCCGGATCGGATCGAAATCACCGGCAACGGCGGCCCCGGGCTGCTTTACGGTGTGCAAACGCTGGTCCAGTTGGTGAAGGAAAACGCCCGCGGCCGGCTGGCCGTGCCCGCTTGCGAAATCGTGGATTGGCCCCGTTACGCCCTGCGCTTCCTCCACTGGGATACCAAGCACCACCAGGACCGCATTCCCACCCTGAAGCGCTACATCGATTGGGCCGTGCGTTTCAAGGCCAACATGATCGGCTTCGAACTGGAGGACAAGTTCTCGTACCCCTCGAATCCCGTCATTGGCGCGCCGGGGGCTTTCACCCCCACTGAACTTCAGGAGATCGTCGACTACGGCCTGGAGCGGTTCCTCCAGGTCGTTCCAGTCATCCAGTCCCCGGCCCACATGTCGTATGTCCTCAAACACCCGCAGTTCGCCCATCTGCGCGCCGACGGCAACAACTACCAATCCGACCTTTGCCAGGAGGAGACTTACCGGCTCATTTTCCAAATGTACGATGACGTCATCGCCGCTACCCGGGGCGTCGATTACTTTTTCGTATCGACGGACGAAGTCTATTATGCTGGCATCGGCAGCCGATGCAAGCAGCCTTATACGCCGGAAAACCGGAGCGCGGCGTGGGCCGATTTCGCCATTCGCGCGCGCAATCACCTGGCCGGGCGCGGCCGCCGGATGCTCGCCTGGCTCGAGTATCCGCTCCTGCCCAAAGACCTCGAGCGCATCCCGGATGACGTCATCGACGGCGTGGTGGGAGAAGAAAGCTTCGTAGCAATTGAGAAACGCAAAGGAATGCGCCAGCTCATTTATACATCCACCCAAGGCGCCGAGTTGTTGTTCCCCGACCATCTGGCGATCGAAAGCCTGCCTCCCGGCGTCGTGATGGGTGAATTCGAGGAAGTCTTCACGCCTGGCCGCCTCGCGTCTCTGTATGAGTCGATTCGCAGCGGCCGCGCGGCCCGGATGAATCCGATCGGAGTGTTCGGCGCGGCTTGGGACGATTCCGGTCTGCACAACGAAACGTTCTGGCTCGGCTGGAGCGCTGTGGCCCGTTGGGGCTGGCATCCGGGCCTGCCTTCTCCAGCGCAGCACGCCGTCGAATTCATGCGCGTGTATTACGGCCCGCGCACGGAGGGCATGATCGAGATTTATCGGAACTTGCAGCGCCAGGCCCGCACCTGGCAGCGGTGCTGGGATCGCGTGCCGTCTCGCGTCCGCGGACCCGGCTACGGCAATTCGGAGGGCCCCGGAATCGGCGCCGCCCGCCAGGATCTGACGCTGACTCCTCCGCCACTGCCTGATCCCGAAACGCTCGCCTTCGAGCCCCGGTTCACCACAAAATACAGGACGCTGATCGCCGAAGCGGCAGCCCAGAACCTTCAGAACGATCAAGTCGAACATGCTCTGCTTGCCAACATCCCTCGAGCATCGCGCAACCAATACAACCTGGAGGTTCTGCTCAGCCTCGTGCGCTTTACCGGCCATCACTGGCGATTGATCCGCGCCCTGGCTCAGGCCGAGGCCGATCTGGCCAAGGCCGCCTCTCTGCATTTGCAGAACGAGCCTGCGCAGGCTGTGGGAAGCCTGGTCTCCGCGCACAACCAGATCGCTCGCATGGAAGCTGAAACGGCCCGCATCCGCCGTTATCTCACCGCCGTCTGGGAGCGGAGCCGCATGCCGAAGGATGCGGAAGTCAAGGGACGGCCTTTCGTCCATGTGCTTGACGATACGAAGGATCACTGGGCCGGCCGCACTCCCGGACTCGACTACATGTTCCAGCCGGAACAAAGCCTCGGCCTGGCCGGCTGGCTGGCCGGGTTGCGCCAAATCGCGGACGGCTATGCGAAACGGAATCACATCACAGCCAGTGGCTATGAGGAGGATCGCCTGGAACAGTGAACCGCGGTGCGCCGGCTCTAGGCTTACGCGTGGCCGCCAGGGTATCTCTCTTTCCTTCTCAGGCGAGAATTCCCGCCCTGCCTGGAGGCTGGCTCGCCTGCCGTGGAGCAGTCTCTGCCAGATCTGCCAGAACACCGGGAACCTCGATTGGGTGCCGTCAGGCGGTAGAGTGCGGCGGCCTCGGGGTCCGGTCTGTCGGGTGGTCCGGGACTGAGCGCAGCGACAGGCGGCGCTTCTCACAATTCTCTTGACTTGGGGTGCGAGTTATGGTTGACTCTTCCTAGTTAGGAAACTTAACGTACTAATTCACAAGATCATGAGACGAGGAATCCAGGCTACTCCCGTCGGCCGTATGCGCGCGTCGGGGATGAGGAGACTGAATGCAGCGCTGCTGCTGAACATCATTCGCGACAAAGGCCGCGTGTCGCGCGCCGAACTTGCGCGTTTGAGCGGGCTGACCAAGCCGACCGTATCGAGCCAAGTGAGTGATTTGATCGGGCGCGGCATCGTCGTCGAGGACGGGGAGGGCGCTCCTGACGCCCGTGGCGGCAAGCCTCCGACGATGTTGCGGTTCAACCCGGATGCCGGCGCGATTCTTGCCGCTGAGATCTGCTCTTCCACGGTCCGGGTATGGCTGGCGGATCTGGATGGACGCCCGGTCGAGTCCGCCAGCAGCGCCATTCGGCCTGAATTTGGCGCTGCGCATGTTCTCGACGTTCTCTGTTCGACCATGCACGGCCTGCTTGCCGGCGCCGGCCGGCGGCGGAGCCTGCTATCGGCTGCCATCGCAGCGCCTGGGCGCGTAGACGCCAATACGGGAACTGTCCTGGAGGCGGGCAATGTGTTTCACTGGCGCAACGTGGAGGTGGGCAAGCGGATCGAAGACCACTTTGGCGTGGCCGCGGTGGTCGACAATGACGTAAATCTCGCCGCTCTGGGCGAGATGCATTCCGGTCTCGCCAACGGCGTGCAGAACTTCATCCTGATCCGCCACGGAACGGGCGTGGGGGCTGGCCTGGTGCTTGGGGGAAGGCTCTATCACGGAACCCACTGGGCGGCCGGGGAAATCGGCCACATGATTTTTGAGCGCGCTTCCGTGGGAGAACAGGATGCTGTGGAGCGGGGCTTGCTGGAAATGGCGATTGGCAGCGATCGCGTGCGGGAGCGGGTCATTTCGGCCCGCGCCGGGGCCAGAGGCGGCGATGAGTCTCCGGGGGGAGACCTGGCTGCGCAACTGGTGGCTGAGCTGGCCGATCTCGTGAGCCGCAACGACGAGACCGCGGAGCGGGTTCTCGACGAGGTCGCCTCGCAAATCAGCATGGCCGTCGCAGACATGGCGGCGGTGATCGACCCGGAACTCATCGTACTGGCCGGCGAACTGTTCGGCCTGATCGCCGGCCGCATTCGGGAATTGGTGGGACGCATCATCCCGTGGCCGGTGCGGATCGAGCTTTCCGCGTTGGGGGCGGATGCGGCTCTGATGGGCGCTATAGGCGCCGCGCGCAGCATCGCTCACGATCTGCTGTGCGGCGTGGGGCCAGGCGAAATTCGACTTTCAGCACCGAGGTAGCTTGCCATGTGTTCGAAAATTTGGAGCGTTCTGTTTCTGGCGGCACTGTGGATTGGCGCCACAGTCCCCGCATTCTCCCAAAGCGGCACCGGGGTGGTGCGCGGAACCGTGTACGATCCCGCGCGCTCTCCAGTCCCCAATGCGCGGCTCGTGCTTACCCAAATAAGCACAAACGTTTCGCGCCAGGTGACATCGAATGAGATCGGGTTTTTCCTCATTCCCAGCGTGGCCCCGGGTGAATACCGGCTCACGGTTGAGAGCCCGGGCTTCAAGAAGTGGGCCGGCAGCCTCGCGATGGAAGCCGGCCAGACGGCGGTCGTCGAGCCGGCCCTCGAAGTAGGCAGCGTCGAAACCGTAATCGAGGTGACCGGCGCGGCCCCGGTGATCAACACGGAGAGCGCGGAAATCGGCAGCGTCAAGGACAACGTCCGCATCCAGCAGTTGCCTCTGAACGGGCGGTCCATCACCAACCTGTTCGACCTCACGGCGGGCGTGGAGGGAGGCGGCAACCCGCGGATTAACGGCATGAAGGTGGGCTCGGCGGAAATGACTCTGGACGGTGTGTCGCTGGTCGACCGATTCGGCGGGGGCATGGCGCGCGTCCAGCCCGGTCTCGACACCGTACAGGAGTTTCGCATCGAGACGGCCGGCTCCGGCGCCCAGTTCTCCCGCCCGGCCACGGTGACCATCGTGACCAAGGGCGGCACGAACCAATTCCACGGCTCCGTGTTTGAGACCTTCCGCAACAACGGGGGAGGGCTCCTGGCCCGCCGCCGCCAGGATGGCAACACCGCCTCCTTCCTGGCACGCAATGAATTCGGCGTTTCCGCCGGCGGCCCCGTTTTCCTTCCCAAGCTCTACAACGGGCGAAACAAGAGTTTCTGGTTTGCGGCTTACGAGGGACTGCGCCAGCGTGAAAAAGCCTATTACGAGGATACTGTCCCCACTGACGATCTCTGGGCGGGGGATTTCTCCAGCGTCACTGACGGGAATCTCAACAAATACACAATTTACGACCCTCTGACCACGAATGCCGCCGGGACACGCACGCCGTTTGCCGGCAACAGAATCCCCACGTCGCGCATGAACCCCTTCTACAACACGATGAAGAGCGTCACACATGCGCCCACCAACGACATCAGCCCCTTCCTTGGGGTCAACATGCAGGCCTGGTATCCAGTCAGGACCAATACCAACAACCTCACGCTCCGCGGCGACCACAACTTCAACGAGAAAAACATCCTCACGGCCCGTTTCACTCATTCCCAGCGCGTGTACCAGAAGCTCGGAGGCGTCTATGGCGCGCCCCGCTCCGATATCACCAACGGGTACGGCACCAGCCGCTCGAACGCCGACGTTTACAACAGTTCGGTCCGGTACACCAGGACCTTCACGCCCACTTTCATCAGCGAACTGCTCCTCGCCGCCCACCGCGCCCCGAAGAGCTCCGGCACCATGGCCGACAGCACCAATTGGGCCAACCAACTCGGCCTCCCGAATCCGTTTGGCGAGAGCGGCTGGCCGACTATGTATGCCGCCAGCGCCGAAACTTGGTTCTCCTGGGACGCTGACAACCGCAAGGATGAAATGCTGACGAGCTATATCGTCCAGCCCAATTTCACCTGGGTCAGAGGCGCCCACACGATTCTGTTCGGCGGGCAATACCGGCAGGAGCTCAACAACATCCGTGAACTCCAGCAGGCCCAGGGCGAGCATGACTTCAGCGGTGGCCAGTTCACGGCGCAGTACGACCCGGCGAGCGACAGCGCCCAGCCCTATACCGGCGATGGTACGGCCGCCATGGCCCTGGGGCTCGGCAATTACTACTCAGCCCAGTACAACCGCGGCTACTTCTACTTCCGCCAGAAGGAAATTGGCGCCTACATCCAGGACACCTGGAAGGTCACCCCCCGTCTGACGATCAGCCTCGGCCTCCGCTATGACCGGTGGACGCCGTACCGCGAGAAATTCGACCGCCTTGTGAACGTCAACCTGAGCACCTTCGCCAACACCTTCGAAGTGGTCACGCCGGGCAGGACGGCGATGGAATCGATTGGCGGCCTCCCGCCTTCACTCCTGGAAAGCTGGAAACTCCGTGGCCTGAGCTGGACCACCGCGAACAAAGCCGGCCTGCCGTCAAACCTCATTCCGGCCGATAACAACAACTTTGGCCCGCGCCTCGGCTTCGCTTACAAACTGACCGGCAAGACCGTAGTCCGGGCGAGCTATGGCGAATACTTCTGGACCATGCCCCTGTCTCAGATTCTCCAGGCCTCCCGGACCAACCCGCCTTTCAACCTCCGCTACGAAAACCCGATCGCCACTCTCGACGGCACGGACAGCTATGGCGTCCGCACTGTGCCGAGCCCGGACTTCTTCATTGGCAAGGCTACGATCAATACCGCCGGCATCGTCGAACTCCCGCTCACGGCCCGCGGCTTCGTGCCCTGGGATTACAGCCAATGGCGCGACGGCCGCGCCCAAACCTGGCACTTCACCATCGAACGCGAAGTCTTCAAGATGACCTCGGTCCGCCTGAGTTATATTGGCAACCACTCCTCGGGCATGGAACAGAAGTTCAGCGTGAACTCCCGCGAGGCCGAATTCAACTACGTCTCCCGCACAAAGCAGGCTCCACCTTCGAATCGCGACCTGCTGCGCCTCAACAAGGATTGGAACTTCAACAACGCCACGAACAAGACCGGCTATTCCAACTCCAATTCCTTCCAGGCCGAAGTGGAACGCCGGCTCTCGAACGGCCTTGCCGCGCAGTGGTTCTACGTCTTCAATCACACGCTCACGACCTCCGATGCGGGCGGCTTTACTTCCGGCGGCGGATCCGTCAACTCCACCAATGGCGTATTCCAGGTGCCTGAAAACAGCCAGCTCCTGGGCGGCGGCAACCTCTCATATGACCAACTCCTCCGCCTCGGCTACCAGCGTTCCACCAACATTCCCGCCCATCATATGCGCTGGAACGGCATCTACGAGCTTCCCTTCGGGAAAGGGAAGAAGTTTGGAAGCGGCGCCAACCGCGCTCTCGATATGCTGATCGGAGGCTGGGAGGCCGCCGCCATCGGGGAATGGCGTTCCGGCTACTGGATGGGCGTCAACCCATCCGAGTATCTCTTTGGGAACCCCTCCCTTTCGGAGGGCCAAAGGCTCTTGCTCACTTACGGCGGCCGTCCCCAAAGGCTTTGGTTCGCAGGCGATTTCAATCCTACGCTGGCCACCAAGGTCGACCAGACCGCCCTCCAGGCGCTGGTTCCGCTCGACCGCTCCAAGCGCCTCATGCACCCCGTCGGCGGCGATTTTTCCAACCGCATCCCCCTGTTGCTCGCCAACGGAACCGTGCGCAACACCAGCATCGCCGACACCGTGAGCTGGAACTCCCGCGCCTTCTACAAAGGGCCGGGCGCGTGGAACGCCGATATCTCGGTGTTCAAGAGCTTCTCCCTTGCCGAGGGTGTGAAGGTCCGCTTCACCGCCGACTTCTTCAACGCCTTCAATCACCCGAACGACGCCAACCCCAACACCACCACGGGACTCCAGGACTTGTCGATTCAGACAAACGACCCGCGCACAATCCAGTTCTCCTTGCGGCTGAGCTGGTAAGGCGCGCAGCGGCGGGGGCCTCACCCCTTGGCCCCCGCCATGGACGCCCCACTCTTCTCCGCTGCGCCCGGGGCCTCGCGTTTCGCTACACTCGTCACTTCGACATGGACACGCCAATCCGCCCGCCCGCCGGTCCGCCAGGCTTCCGGCGCGTGCTGTCACGCCGGGATCTCGTTCTGTACGGGCTCGTGATCCTGACGCCCACCGCGCCTTACCCGGTCTTTGGCATCATCCAGGAGCTGTCGGGCGGCCATGCGGCGCTCGCCTACGCCGTAGCCATGACAGCCATGTTTTTCACCGCCGCCAGCTATGGCAAGATGTCTCTTGCTTTTCCCTCCGCCGGGTCCACTTATACATACGCTCATCGCGGACTCAGTCCCCACGCCGGCTTTCTGGCCGGTTGGGCCATGATCCTCGATTACTTCCTGATTCCCCTGCTCAGCGTGATTTACGCCTCTCTCACCGCGGAACGCCTTTTGCCGCTCGTCCCGCACTGGGTCTGGGCCGCTCTTTTCACTGTGGCCATCACTGGCGTCAACCTCCGCGGCATCCGCATGACCACGCGTGCCTCGGCCTGGCTCATGGCTGTGATGACGGGCTGCGCCGCCCTGTTCACTGCTCTCGCCGTGCGTCACATTCTCTCCCTGCGCGGCTGGGCGGGACTGTTCGATCTCGATGGCGTTTTCCGCGCCGCCGGTTTCTCCGGCGGAGCGCTTCTGCTCGGCGCCGGCGTCGCTACCTTGTCCTACATCGGCTTCGACGCCATCTCGACACTCGCCGAGGACTCCCTCGACCCGAAGCGCGACATCGGTTGGGCGACGGTGGCCGTTTGCATCATCCAGGGCCTCATCTGCATCCTCACCGTTTACCTCGCCGCCCTCGTCTGGCCGGACTTTCACGCCCTGCCCCACACCGATACCGCCATTCTCGATATCGGCTCGCGGATCGGCGGCCGCCCCATGTTTTCCGCGCTGACGTTCGTCTTGCTCGTCGCCGGCCTCGCCAGCGCGCTGACGGGCCAGGCTGGCGCTTCGCGCCTTCTGCTCGGCATGGGCCGTGACGGCATCGTCTCCAGCCGGGTCTTCGCCAGCATCAACGCCGGCACCTCGACGCCCGCCCGCGGGATTCTCGTCATGGGGGCCGTCGCCCTGGCCGGCGCGCTCACATTCCGCTTCCAGCTCGCCGTGGAACTGCTCAACTTCGGCGCCCTCACCGGTTTCATTCTCGTCAATCTCAGTGTCGTGAACCACTATTACATCCGGGCGCGCCTGCGCTCGGCGCGCCAGACGGGCGTGTATCTCGTCATGCCCGTTCTCGGCGCGCTGGTCTGCTCATTCCTGTGGTTCCACCTCACGGCCAAAGCGAAGCTCGCCGGCTTCGGCTGGCTCGCCCTCGGCTTGCTCTACCTCGCCATCCTGACGCGCGGATTTCGGAACGCGCCCAGGACTCTGGCCAGCCTCGAGGAGGCGTCCTCCAATGCCCAATGACCCACATCTTGAGAACGCACTCCTGAGGTACGCCGATTCCCACGCTGACGAGTTGATCGAGCTGGTCCGTACCCTAGTCCGCACACCGTCGGAGAATACACCGCCCACTGGCGCCGAGGCCGCCTGCCAGCGCTTCTGCCGGTCCTACCTCGAATCCTGCGGATTTGCGACAGACCTGTATGAGCTTTCCTCGGTTGCCGGACTCACGGATCATCCCCTGTACTTCCCCGGCCGCGATTACACCGGCCGGCCGAACCTCGCGGGCAAATTGAAAGGCGGCGGGGGGCCATCGCTTCTGCTCTCCGGCCATATTGATACCGCTCCGCGCGGCACACTGCCGTGGTCGCGCGATCCGTTTTCCGGCCACATCGAGAAGGGCCGCCTCTACGGGCGCGGCTCGAACGACATGAAGGCCGGCGTGGCCGCCAACCTTTTCGTGGCTCGCGCCTTCCACGACCTCTCGATTGTGCCGGGCGGCGATCTGATTATTGAGAGCGTCGTCGACGAGGAATTCGGAGGCGTCAACGGGACGCTCGCCGGCCGCGTGCGAGGCTACCTGGCCGGCGCCGCCGTCATTCCTGAACCCTCCTTTCTCCGCGTCTGCCCCGCCCAGCGCGGCGGCCGCACGGCCCATCTCACTTTTCGGGCG
Organism: Acidobacteriota bacterium; assembly: GCA_049325215.1. Taxonomy (GTDB): domain Bacteria; phylum Acidobacteriota; class Terriglobia; order Bryobacterales; family Bryobacteraceae; genus JANWVO01. The sequence continues at coordinate 5,387 of JBMOMB010000037.1, read as the reverse complement.
CCGAATGACGGCATCCTCGCGGCAGGCGCCGGCCCATGCGTGTCCAGCCAACTCGGCTGGTTCCTCTCCCGCGTGCCTGAATTCGCCGAACTCCGCCGCGCCAGCGCTCCCAAACATTTCGCTTACACCCATCTCCAAGACCCGGTCCCGGTTTCCGTTCTGAAGATCAGCACCGGCCCCTGGGGCGCCACCGAACCCATGGCGGCTCCCACAACCTGCCGCGTCGAACTTTACTGGCAGGCCATGCCGGGAGAGGAGCAGGCCCAAATCGATTCGCAATTCCACAACTGGCTGAACGGGCTCGTCGCCGCACGGCCGGACCTGTTTCCGTTACCGCCGCAGGTCGAGTTCCCCATTCGGTGGCTGCCCGGCTCGTCGTGCGCGCCGCATACTGCTCTGGTCGAAGAACTCTCCTCCTGCGCCGCCGCTGTGGCTGGCGCGCCCCCTCGCGTGGCGGGCATCGAAGGCCCGTGCGATCTGTTCGTCTTCCATGGCCATTACGGCATGCCGGCCGCTCTGTTCGGCCCCAGGGGCGGCAATACGCATCTCGCCGATGAGTACGTCGAAATCGAATCTGTCATTCAGGCCGCCAAGACACTCCTGCTGCTGGCCTATCGATGGGGACTGCGCCGCCCCTCAGACGATGGGCCGGCATAAGGCGCCGCGCTCGCGCCGCCTCAGACCGGGCGCCCGCGCGCCGGCCGCGGCCGCCAGATCCAGGCGCAACGGGTTGGCCCGCATTGTCTCCGCGCTCACACGCTTCGCAAACAAGCCGAACTGCTCGTTGATCCGGTTCACGATTTCGCCCCGCGCGCAATCGAACTGCCTATCCAGGCTTGCTCCGGCGGCTGAGTGCATGGTGTTCCTGTCTCCGTTTTCGGTCCTGTCCGGAGTTGTGTGCCGGTTTTTCTACAGATAGGTCAGCGGGCCATGATGCTCCTTGGTTGACGGTTGGCTCAGCTCCGAAGGGCGTAGGCCGTAGCAGCTTGGCAAAATTCAGGCCGTCTCTCCCAGCCGGGGCCAGCTCTTCTCCTGCTCCCGCAGCAGATCCATGCCCAGATACCTCGCCGCCTCGATCCGGTCTTCGTGCGTCTCCACCGCCAGAGCCCGGATCAGCCGCAGGCAACTGGCCGCATTCGGAAAGCTCCGCACCACGAGCGTCCGCCGATAGGAACCCGAGCGATACCCCGTCCGGTTCGGCGTCCGCTGTCCCCCCTCCGCACCCACCGCCTCGTCCCTCTCCGCTTCCATCAGCTCTTCCAGCGCGCGCCGGATCAACACCGGCAGCAGGTCCTCCTGCTGCCCGGCAATCCCTGCCGGTTCCTTCGATTTCCTCTCTGCCGCTTTCGCGCTATTCTTCCTCCGGGTCAATGGTGATTCTTCCTTCTTCCTCTCCGAAAGGTTTTGTCTGGAACATCATGCCCCATTCCCCTTTTTGCGGAAAACTAGGCACAGAACCCGGCATGGGCTGACTTTCGTCGCCAAATCGAATAGGATTTCTCCAGGAATATCCCGAACTTTCTGTCTTGAGGGATCTCTCCATGCGCCCCGCAACACTCATCGCAATCGCGCCTCTGTCTGTGTTGCTTTTTCGGCCCGCGCTGCCGGTGCAGAACCCGCCGCCCGAGCCCAAGGGCGTGTCTGTCTCCGGCACGGTCATCAATTCCCAGACCCGCGAGCCGGTGCGCCGCGCCGAAGTGACGTTGATGCTGGTGCAGGACGCTGCGGCTCAGGGGCGGTCCGGCTCCAGAGCCGGCGGAATGACTCTCACGCCTGGCGCAGGTCCCCAACCCGCAGGCGCTTCAAAGCCTGCGCCGCGCACCGTGGTTACCGGTCCGGACGGCACCTTCCTCTTCGAGAACGTCGCCGAGGGAACGTACCGGATTTACGTCAGGCGAGAAGGCATGGTGGCTGGCCGCCCCGCTCCCGGACTGTCCCCCCAACAGATCCGCGTCTCCACGGGCACGCCCGTCACTGGCCTGCGCTATTCGCTGACGCCGCAGGCCGTCATCTCCGGCCGCGTTCTGGATGATGAAGGCGAACCCGTGCAAGGCGTGCAGGTCATGGCCTTGCGCCGCGCGCCTCCGGAAGCGCGGAGTGAGTATACGCCCTTCTAGTACTACTGGGTCATAAACGGAACATTTTCTGATATAATTGTTTCGTGCCTCCCGAACCCTCGGGGCCAAGCCTGCAGGAGAAAAGCCTGGCGGCCTATCTGGACGGCTTGGCCCGCGCCGCCGGGCATGCCGACCGCCACGAGCCGCTGAAAGACGACTGCAAGGGCCTGCTGCTTCCTGGTGAGCGCAAGAGCATCGAGCCCATGGCCGCCCGGCTCCATCCTGACCGCGTGCAGGCGGCTCGGCAGTCGTTGCACCATCTGGTGGCGAAAGCTCCCTGGGACGACGAGGCCGTGCTGCGGGAAGTGCGCCGCCGCGTGATGCCCTTGATGCAGCAGCGGGGGCCGATCGTGGCCTGGATCGTCGACGACACGGGGATTCCAAAGAAAGGCCGGCACTCGGTCGGCGTGGCGCGCCAGTATTGCGGCCAGCTGGGCAAGCAGGACAACTGCCAGGTGGCGGTGAGTCTGAGCGCCGCCACGCGCGAGGCGAGCCTGCCGGTTGGCTGGCGGCTGTCCCTGCCCGAGGAGTGGGCGCGCGACAGGGAGCGGCGGCGCCGGGCGGGCGTGCCGGAGGAGATCACATTCGAGACCAAGCCGGAGATCGCGCTCGGGCTGATCCGCCGGGCGGTGGAAGAGGACGTGCCCGTGGGAGTCGTGCTGGCGGATGCCGCTTATGGCAGCGACACGAAGTTCCGGGAAGGTCTGGCCGGGCTGGGGCTGGCCTATGTGGTGGGGGTGCAGTCGAGCCTGAGCGTGTGGCGGCCTGGAGAGGCCCCCTTGCCGCCGAAGCCGCGCCAGAAGACGGGCCGGCCGCCGAAGCTGCTGCGGCGGAGCGCCGGGCAGAAGCCGGTGTCGGTGCGCGAGCTGGTGTGCGAGGCAGGAGAAAAGGCGTTCCGGCGGGTGCGCTGGCGGGAAGGCGGGCGGGGGCGGCTGGAGTCCCGATTCTCGCGCGGTGCGGGTGCGGCCGGCGCACCGGGACGATTGGCGCAGCGAGCCTCACGCCGAACACTGGCTGCTGGTGGAGTGGCCTCGGGGGGCCCAAGAGCCGACGAAATACTGGCTGTCGAATCTGCCTGCCGAGACGCCGCTGAAGAAGCTGGTCGAGCTGGCCAGGCATCGCAGGATTGTGGAGCGCGACTATCTGGAGCTGAAGCAGGAACTCGGACTGGGGCATTTTGAGGGCCGTTCCTGGCGTGGGTTTCACCATCACGCGACACTGTGCATTGCGGCGTATGGGTTCCTGGTGGCCGAGAGGAGCCGTTTTTCCCCCTCGGCCCGCGCCGGCCGGCTGGAGCTCGGCGTGCCGCTGCAGCCGGAGGGATACCAGCCGCGGGGCGGAGCCAGGATGCGGCCGCCGCGCTGATCCGCACTCCATCGCGAGCCTGCGGCAGAAAATCGCAAAGGCTCTCCTTGGGCAGCTTCCCAGCTGCCCTTCTTGCGGCGCGAGACGTTTACGACCCAGTAGTATTAAGGCGCCTGTACTCTCAGAGTTGCTTCTTTCTGATTCTGGAGTGGAGCCGGCAGAATTCGGCAAGGCGCGGCCATGAGTCTTCCAGTGCCCACAACCGTGCCTTCCGAGCCATTCCCTGAGTCCATGCGCAGTTCCCAGGTTTGCGTGGCCGTGCTTCCAGAAAAAGCCGCAGCCTTCCGCGCATCGCCAATCACCGTGAATTTCACGATGGTAGGATAGCCCACTGCGCTGAATTCCACGGTCGCGGTCCCCCCGCTGGCACCGCCACACCCCTCCGTTTTTTCCACAGTGAAATGGAACCTCGATATTCCGGTTTGATAGTGCACCGCATCTGGCACCCATCGCGCACTTTTCGCATACGCGTATGGCTGGATCTCGTTCCCAACCTGGGACTCCTGTCCGACCAGATAAGTTGAAGTGACCGGGCAGTACTCCTGCGTGCCTTCGCTTCTGGCGATGAACAGCCCGTCGTAACACGTTCCCGCACTGTCACAAAACGACAAGCCGGTGGAAGCGAAGCTGGAATAGGCCCAGGCGCCGGTCCCGTAGGCGGTGCGGCCTTCCGGGCTGGTGATCTTCACCACGGCGCTGGTTGTGTGCCCGCTCTCTCCGTAAGTGTCGGAAACCGTCGCCGCGGTGATCGCCAGATTGTCCTCGTCCACCACGCTCGTCGTGTACACATATCCGACCGGATACGGCATGGTTTGCGCCGCGCACCAGAGCCCGTTCAAGGCGATCCACAAGAGCTGTAAGAGCTTTCCCTTCATGACCCCCTCCTTCAGTGAGCGTGTCCGCCGCCGCCCTGACCGGCTGGAGCGCCCGCCCGCCGGGTTTCCTTCTGGATGTCCGCAATCAAGCGCCGCAAGTGCGGCGTGCCTTCCGCACCCAATTCTGTCTCCAGGTCGCGCACGACCAGACGAAGTTGCTGGGAGATCTTTTCCCGGGCCGGCCTCGTGGCAGCCGCCGCCTCAGGCGAGTCGTTCCGGCCCGCGAAACGCGAGTGGATCTCCCTGAGGTCTGCTTCGAAAGGCGCAATCGCCGTCCAATAATGGATCGAAGCTGACCGGAGCGGGATGAAATAGCGCAAAGGAATTCCCCGTTGTTCCAACCAGAGAGCCTGCGTCTTCTCGTCCCATGCGCCTTCCTTGCGCGGCCGCATCAATTGAAACAGGATGCGGTACGCAATCTCGTCTGGAACCTCGGTGCGCAGTTGAGCCCATCCCGGAGCGGCCGCTAGAGAGGCCGCTATCAATGCTGCCGCGAATCTCATATCCCACGCTCCTCTGCGGTATTTGCCCCGAGTTTACCCCCCCCAGAAAATTTGTCAAGACAATTCTTCGGCATTGCACGAAAACTGCTGCAAGTGCTTCTACGGCAGACACAAAATATTGCCGCGCACAAATGCCGTCCTGGCATTGCCGTGTGCGGAGCAAATGCACCGCGTTCTTTGCACGCACTTTGCGGTCTTCTGTGGCGCATATAGTGAGGGGTTCCGAGCCGCGCACGAAGGCCGGAATGCGGCGGAATTCCGGCCGGAGTTAGTACTACTAGGTCACAAACGGAACATTTTCTGATATAATTGTTTCGTGCCTCCCCAACCCTCGGGGCCAAGCCTGCAGGAGAAACGCCTGGCGGCCTATCTGGACGGCTTGGCCCACGCCGCCGGGCACGCCGACCGCCACGAGCCGCTGAAGGACTACTGCAAGGGGCTGCTGCTGCCGGGCGAGCGCAAAAGCATCGAGCCGATGGCCGCGCGGCTCCATCCCGAGCGCGTGCAGGCGGCCCGGCAGTCGTTGC
>JBMOMB010000036.1:0-3748 GCA_049325215.1 Acidobacteriota bacterium | reverse complement strand
GGCCTCGGCGAGATAGGCGCCGGGCCGGGGCGCGCGCCAGCGGGCCTCGTAGACGCCCGGCTCGCCGCGCGCGGGCGAGAGCTCGAGCTGATCGCTGACGCCACCGGGGCCGATCATCTGCACGGTCACAACCGCGCTGGAAGCCGGCAGGTAGTTGCGGTCGCGCACCTCTGCGCGGATCACGGCAGGCTCCTCGCCGGAGTAAGTCTGCCGGGTGGTCAGCAGCGTGACGCGCTCTTCCACAGAGCCGGCCAGCCACCGCAACAATTGCTGCCAGAATGTTTCATGGCTCTGGTCGCGCGCATCCTGCGCCATCTGCCAGCGCCAGGTGCCGCCGGTGGCCAGCACGGCGGCGCGCCCGCGGCCGTAGTTCTGCGTCACCAGCAGCGGATGGCGCAGGCGCACGCCGGGGACAGCTTCGGCCAGCACGGTTGCGCCCGGCTTCGGCGCGCCGGTCTCCTGATAGTCGGCCATATAGGGAAGCGCCTTCCAGCGCGCGGCGTTTTTCCCGGGATCTTCCTCGATGCGCAGCAGCAGGCTCTCCTCGCCGGCGCGGGTCAGCTCCGCCGTGGCGGGTTCGCGGTGGAACGTACCCTCGCGGTCCTGGAGCACCACCGGCAGCATTTCCGCCACGGGCGAGCGCTGCCAGCCGCCGTCGCTGAGCGCGGCGCGGCCGCCGAGGAAGAGGACGCCGCCGCCGCGGCGGCCGGCGAACTCGCGGATCAGGTTCTGCTGCACCGGCGTGAAGTAGCCGGCTTCGACATTTCCAATGATGAGCGCCTGGTAGGCGAACAGCTCCTCCACGGTGGACGGGAAGCCGCGCTCGAGTTCCTGCGGAGAGCGGATGCCCTGCCGGTAGAAACGGTTCTCGGTGGTGCGGACGATGCTCGTGAGATCGAGCTGGGAGTCTGCTTCGGCGGCGCGGCGGATGAATTTCATCTCCCAACGGGGTTCGCCTTCGAAGTACAGGATGCGCGGCTTGCGGTCGCGGACGTCGACGAGGCGCTCCAGGCGGTTGTTGCGCGTGTTGGTCTCGCCCTCCAGCGGCTGGATGCCGATTTCGAGCGTCTTGACGCCGGCGCCGCCCGCGTTGAGGGCGACCGTTTCGCGCCAGCTATCGCCGTCGGCGGAGAGGCGGACGTCTTTTTGGGCGAGCACGCGCCCGCCGTCGCGCACGGTGAGTCTGGCCGTTTTATCCCGGAACCCGCTTTGACGCAGAGTGACGGCAAGCAGCAGGCGCGAGGAGGGCAGCACGCGCGCGGGCAGGCTGGCGTCGAGGATTTCGATGTCGCGGGAGATCCGCTCCGAGCCGAAGCCGATCGCGTGCACCGGGATGCGGGCGCGGCGCAGGGCATCGATGGTTTCGGGACCGAGGTTGCCGCCGTTGTCGGCGCCGTCGGTAAGCAGGACGACCGCGCCCACGGGCACCAGGGAGCTTTCTGAAGCGATCCGGCGGAGAGCCCCGCCGAGGTCGGTCCGTTGGGCGGCCGGCTCGGCGGGGAGATGATCGATGCGGGCGGGAGTCTCGCCGGCCTGGTAGAGACGGATGGGGAAGCGCTTCTTCAGATCGTTTTCGAGGCGGTTCTCGAACAGGGCCCTTGCCTCGCGGTAGCGCTGCTCGAGAGCCATGCTCTGGGACGTGTCGACAATCACGGCGACGACGTTCTGCTGCGGCTTGAGCACCGTAACCGAGAGGGCGGGCTGCCAGAGCAGGAGCAGCAGCAAAGCTAGGACGGACCATTCGATGGCGCCGAGAGCGAGCACCCGGGCGGGCGGGAGGCGGCGCCGGCGGAAGAGCAGCCAGAAGACGGCCGCCGCCAGCGCCGCCAGAGCGAGGAACAGCAGCGCGGCGGACCAGCCGCTCAGGAAAACAAAAGTCCCCTTGCGATAGACGGCGAGCGGATAATTGAAGAGAAATTCGAACATTTCCCGCCTAATGGGTCATGGCATAAAGAATGTAATTGATCGCCGTGCGGTACGCCTGCGAGGCGTATTTTTCCGGGTAATGCGGATTGTCCGCCCATTCCCACGCGTCCCCCTGGTCCATGTTGAAGCAGATGGCGACGGCAATGCGGCCTCTGGCGTCGCGCCAGGCGCGCCACTTGGGTTCGATGCCGTCGTACTCATACGTTTTCTGGAAAGGATAGTTGACGATGCCGGGCACCTGCATGCGGTGATCGAGGTCGTACAGCACATGGAAGATCGGATCGTCGTCGGGGATGTCCACAATGGGACGGTCGGCAAAGGCCTTATTCAGGCTGGCGGTGAACAGCTCCCACTCGAACGTGCCGTGGAAATCGTCCGTCATCAGGAAGCCGCCGCGGTCGATGAACTCGCGCAGCTTCTTCGCCTGCGCCTCCGGCAGATCCCAATGGCCGGGCTCGACGACGTAGACGAACGGATAGTTGAAGATTTCGTCGCTGATCAGATCGACGACACGTTCCATCGGGTTGGCATGAATGCGGGTGAGGCGGATGAGGCCTTGCAGGAACTGCCGGTCCGCCTTGGGATAGTCGACCGTCCAGGAGCCGCGCATGGCCCAGATGCCGGTGGCGCGGACGTTCGGGTAGCGCAGGCGGGCGAAGTAAAACTCGGTCTTCTGCTGGGCGCCCGCGGGAGGTGAGTCGTCCTCTGAATCAGGGAAGAGGCGGCGAATATTGCCGTACCCGCGCTGGAAGGCGAGCAGGGATCCGGCCAGCAGACACGCCGCCAAGAACACCACGACCGGCTTGCGCATACGGTTCAGACGCCCCCCGTGGGCCTTAGCATACCAGACGTGGGCGCAGTGGCAACCGTTACCCGGCGCGATGCCGCCGCGGCCGTCCAGAGGGCGTGCGCGGGCCATACGCGGAGCGCTTCCGGGGATTGTCTGCCGCGCCTGAGGCGGCTGCGCGCGCGGCCGCGGCAATGCTCTCCCTGTGTGGCTTTGACCCGGGGCGCGGACGGCGTGCGTGCGATCCGCGAGACCGTCGGCGCCGGGTGAGAAGACGGCGTGGGATGCCGGACACAATCCTGGGACGCACGGCCCGGCGCAACTGGCGCAGAGGCGCCTGGGCGGGCGCGCGCCGCCGGGCGGCGGCCCGGCAGGAGCGCCTGCCGGACCTTAGGCGATCCTGGAGGAAGAGTCCGTGCCGAATTCGTTTCGAGCCTGATTTTCCTGTGAATCGTCTGAACATATGGGATTTGCGGTACACTTTCCGGCAAAATATCGGGAAGTGAACAAATCCTGAAGCGCTGTGAAGAGGGCGGTGGGGAGCGAATAGCGGCGGCGACCTGCTCCCAGAAGTCATTACCAGGCAAGAACACAGAAGCCCCGGCAATGCAGGAGCAGCGCACGCTGATTCTTGCATAACGCAGGCTCTCCCCTATCGGCAGTAGCTGCGAGGAACGTACTGCTTTCGCCCGCTGGGAGTAATTGTGTAGCAACCACCGCGGAGATTGCCCGGAACGGCGTTGAAAGTTGCGACTCCCGACAGCCTCATAACCTACCCCACTCTGCGCGCGGTGGCAACCACCGGGAGCTTGCCTCCGCTGGCGAGCGCCTGGATGGCAGCCACCAGTTGCGGGATGTCGCGGTAGCCCTTCACCCGCCGGAATTGTTCCTCCGCAAACAGCAGGCCGCTGGCCACCCAGCGCAGTTTCATGTCGCCCCCCTGCCACTTCTTCACCCGCCGGCACTTGTCCTCCACCACCGACAGGGCCGATTCGATCGGGTTGGTCGAAAACAGCGTCTTGCGCAGCGCCTCCG
>JBMOMB010000035.1:0-44092 GCA_049325215.1 Acidobacteriota bacterium | reverse complement strand
CCCCCGCACCGCATTAGAACCGCGACGGAAGCCGGCCGCAGGCCGGCGCAAGGAGCGGCCCCAGCCCGGTCCCGCACCCCATTAGAGCCGCGACAGAAGCCGGCCACAGGCCGGGGCAAGGAGCGGCCCCAGCCCGGTCCCGTGCCCATTAGAACCGCGACGGAAGCCGGCCGCAGGCCGGCGCAAGGAGCGGCCTCAGCCCGCCCCCGCACCGCATTAGAACCGCGACAGAAGCCGGCCGCAGGCCGGCGCAAGGAGCGGCCTCAGCCCGGCCCACGCCGCGGGAACCGCCGGCCCCGCCTCCCCAACGCGGCTTTCCCGAACCCAAAACCCTCATAACTAAAAGAACTTCTTGACGAAATAGGACACTCTGTGCTTAAATACGGGGGGTAGGGAGTTCTGGCGTCGCTCCGCAGCCTCAGGATCAGGGGAAAATTTCCGCTTGACATGGGGATCGGCGGGGTGATATGAAGGTGCTGACTGTGCCCGGAAGGGCCCGGCACTGATAGTCGGTCAGGATCCCGCAGGCACAGAACAGAGATTATCCGATTGCATATGGGAATCCACCAAGGAAGACCGGCAGGAACCGGAAAAAGCAGGACAGGGGCCGCTAGGCCTCCGCTCCGCATTTTCCCGGAAATGCCGGGGGCATGGGTTCCTACCTCCCCTTCCGCTGAGGCTCAGGTTGAAGAGACCCTTCATCAATTCGAATTCGACAGTTCACAAGGAGAAGGAAATGTTTGATTTTCGGAAAGGTATCCTGCTCCTGGCAGTGCTGGTTTTCACGGCCGGCCTCGCCAGTGCGCAGTTTTCGCCGTTGAACTGCACGTTGAACGGCGGCGCTCCGCCGCTGCTGCGTGCGGAAGGTCTGGCAGAAGAAGTCGGTCAGGCGTTCATCCAGTGCACGGGCGGCAACCCGTTCGCGCCTGCGCTGATCAACGTCCGCGTGTTCACGCCGGGCTACAACGTGACCAGCCGTCTGTTGGGCGCGCCCAACTCCGGCAAGCTCGAAGCCACCCTGCTCATCGATGATCCCGCTCCGGGCACGGTGAACGTGGGCACGAACGCTTTCTTTGCCGATCCGGTGCCGGGCAACTCCCAGGCGGTGGAATGGAAGAACATCACGTTCAACCCGCCGGGAACCGCTGGCGTGACCCGCACCCTCCGCATGGTGAACATCCGCGTGAATGCTTCCGCGGCTGGTCTGACCGTCACCCCGACCCCCGTCAACCTGCTGGTGTCGGTCACCGGTTCGCTCACGCTGCCCTTGTCCTCGCCCTTCCTGGTTGTCGGCTACATCCAGAAGAGCTTGGAAGTCACCGTCACTGGTGCGAATCTGAGCCAGTGCCAGCCGCCCACTACTCCGGTGGTCGTCACGTTCAAGGAGCTGATCCCGAACGCGTGGCGCACCGCTGGCAACGTGGCTGGTTCGCCCCAGAACAACCTGTTCAATATCTACAACACCGAGTCGATGTACTGGGATGAAGCCCCGACCAATTGGCCGGCCGACGCGGGTCGTGCTACACAGGCGACTCAACTCCAGGTTGTCTTCGCCAACCTGCCGAGTGGCGTCACATTGGGCACGGCTTCCTGGAGCGGCAGCACGACCACTTTCACCGCGACGACGGTCGGCAATACCGTCACGCTGACGGTGGCCACGACCCCCGCTCCTGCTCTGGGTACATCCGAGACCCTCAATGTCAGCATCCCCGTGAACTTCCCGACCCCGCCTGCTCTGCCTGCGATCGGCACGGGCACGGTTGCTGGCAGCTATGCGCCGGTTAGCACGGTGATCACGCCGATCACCTCCCCGGTGCCGCGCTTCACCGACACGGGTTCGCAGACCGCCGCCCTCACCATCGGGCCTTGCGAGACGCGGCTCCTGTTCCCGTTTGTCACCAGCATCACTGGCTGGGACACCGGGCTGGCCATCTCCAACACCTCCAAGGATCCGTTTGGCACGGGTCAGCAGAGCGGCGCCTGCAGGCTGTACTTCTACGGCACCCCCAGTGACAGCAACCAGACCACCAGCGTCAATATCGCTGCGGGTCAGCAGATGCTGATGACCCTGTCCGGCGGCAACGCCGCTCAGGGGCTGAGCGCCGTGCCGGGCTTCACCGGCTACGTCATCGCCGTCTGCAACTTCCAGTACGCTCACGGCTACGCCTTCGTTAGCGATCTCGGCGTCAACCGGTTCGCTCAGGGCTACGTCGCATTGATCCTGGGCGACCACTGGATCAGCAACACCGCGCGGTACGGCCCGTCGCCGGCCGAAGCGCTCAACCAGTAACAACTTGCTCCGGCAGCTTGCCGGTTGAAAGCCGGGGGAGGGAAACCTCCCCCGGCTTTTTTGCAATGCACGAAGCGGGCGGTAGTGATAGAATAGCTGTAGTTCCCTCCTTCGCTCCCGGGCCGTTGTTGCCGCGGGACTCCCCCTCCTGAAGAGGAAATGATGCACCGGATCCAGAAGACTTTGTTTCATGCTGCGATGCTCGCGGCCGTCCTCGCGCTGGCGGCGCAGGCCGGTTATGTGGTTTCCGTGTCGGCGGGCCCTGCGCCTGTTCTGACCGTATTGACTGACCAGCTCGCCCCGCTCGGCTCTGCCACGCTTCCCGGCGCGCCGAAACAGGTTCTGCTGGCCGATGATGGCGCGAGGCTGATCGTGGTCACGCAAAACGCGGCGGCGCCAATCAGCATCATCGACGTGCAGGCCAATGGCATCGGGCAACCCAGAATTCTCACGCTGCCTTCGGGTACGCCCGTCCGCGCCGTCCTCTCGCCCGATGGCGCGCGCCTGCTCGTGGCCACCTCCAGCCCGGCGCGTGTCTACTTCGTGCAACTGGCCGGAGAGCAGGTTCTGCCGGACTTCGTGGCCCTGGCGTCGGATGCCGTGGACATGGAGTTCACCAAAGACGGCGCGCACTTGATCGTGCTGATGACGTCCAACATCCTCCAGCCCGTCCGCGTCACCGACTGGCTTCCGCTCGCTCCAGTCTCCATCGCCGGCAGTTTCCCGAGCGGCAGCCTGTCGCTCAGTGTCGCGCCCTTTGGCAGCATTTATCTCACCGGTCCCAACGTTCTTGTCGAACTCTCCGGTGCTCCTCCCTTCGGCGAAATCGCCCGAACCGCTCCCCTACTGCCAAGCCTGACTCATCCAGGCAAGCTCTACTTCACGCCCACCGGGTCAAAGGCCTACGCGGCGGGCCGCCTGCAGGGCGGGAATTCGATCGCGCTGTTCGATCTCACGCTGCGCGGCAGCAACAGTCCCGCCGGTTCCATGCTGGCCACCGCTCCCGCGGTAGCCACGGTAAGCGGCCCATTTGGATCCACCCCTCAGCAGCTCGATCCCATCTTCATGGTCCGGGAAGACCGGGTGATCGCCCTTGCGCCGTCCGTCCCCCAGGTTTTCGATATCACTCGCGGTCCCGGCGGCGGCCTGATTGTCAACGACTTCCGCGTCAGCCAGCAGACCCTTGTCAACGTCCCGAGCATCGCCGCCAGCGACGAAATCCCGAACTCCTTGCGCTTCTATTACGTGGATTCTACCGGGCGGCATTTCATGCTCCCGCTGGTGGGACTCGGCAACATCAACCAGAGAGATCTCGCCGTAGGTCAGTTGAGCTTCGTCTCTTCGCCGTCCAGTGGCGCTCCCGGCAACCTCTTCACCTATGGCGCCGGCAAGAGCGTGCAGCCGGGGACGGTGCTCCGATACTTCGTCCGCGTGTTTGACTTTAGTGGCAGGCCGGTGAAGGGCGCCACCGTGACATTCCGCGCGGGCGCCGGTGCGCCGGCCATTGCCGCTACTACGGCCCTCACCAACCGCGATGGATTCGCGTTTGTCGACGTCACCGCCCCTTCCGCCGCCGGTGACTTCACTGTCGAAGCGCTGGCGGGCAATGTCGCTCCCGTGGCGCTCACCTCAACCGTGATCGGACAGCCTGGAGGCGGCGGTGGCGGAGGGGGCGGCGGCGGTACGCCCACCGGCCCGCAACTCGTCAAAGTTGCCGGCGACGGCCAGTTGTCCATGGTAGGCGTGATCAACCAGGAACTCGTTGTGCGCGCCCTGGATGGCAACGGCAATCCCATCCCCAATAAAGCAATCGTCTGGCAAACCTCCTCGAACGGAGTCACCTTTATCAGTCCGTCCACTGGCGAAACCGTGACCGACGCCAATGGCGAAGCCCGCCTCCGGTTCTACGTCTTTGGTCTCACCGATCCCTCGCTGCCTTTCTACCAGGTCCAGATCGAGGCGGTGGCGGATTTCGGCAAGACCGTGTTCTACGCCACGCAGTACCCGAACGATCAGTTTGGCAGGCCGCAGGTCTTGCTGGAGGTGCCCTCTTCCGGGGAGCGCACCATCAATCTCAAGCTGGGTAAGCCCGAGGCGAACCTGCTGAAGATCAGGGTCCAGTCCGGGATCGGCCTGGGCCGTCCGGCCAATGTGCCCATCCCCAACGTGTCCCTGAAGCTGACCAGCCGGAACACGGATCCCGAAGCTGGCCCCGTCATCCGTTGCGTGGAAGAGAACCCCCTCTCGACTGCTGAAGGTATTGCCACCTGCACACTTGTAGCGACAGGCAAGATCGGGACCACCTTCTTTGATGCCCTGGTCGGAAGTGAGTCCACCATCAGCGACATCCGGGTCATCGTCGCTCCTGGCGAACCCGTGCCCCCGGTCATCATCTCCGGCAACAACCAGAGCGGCAAAGTCGGGGAACCCCTGCCTGTCCGCCTCGTCGCCAAAATCGTCGACGCTGGCGGCAACCCGCTGCCAGGCCAGGCGGTGACCTGGGTTGTCTCCAATCCGAACGCCCTTCAGCTCGTAAACGCAATCTCCACCTCCGGCCCGGACGGCCTCGTCTCCACCGGCGTGCTGCTCGGCGTGATCCCCGGCCAGTACACGGTCACTGTGCGCAACGGGCAGCTCGAAGCCGTCTTCAACGTGACCGTCGAATCGGTTATCTCCACCCTGCGTAAGGTCTCGGGCGATGGGCAGGCCGTCGTGCCCATCAACACGGCCTTCCCGCAACCGCTCGTGGTGGAGGTCCTCGACGTCCTCGGCCGTCCCGCACCGGGCATCACCGTAAATTGGACAGTCACCGGCTCCGCCACGGTGAACCAGGCCGTCTCGGTGACTGATTCCAACGGCCGCGCTCAGGTGACCGTGACCGCGGGCTCGACGCCAGGCCCGATCACAGTGACGGCGGCCGCCGCCAATCTGACCGCGGTCAGCTTCTCTTTGCAGTCGCGGCTTCCGGGGCCGGGCGTCACCGCGCAGAGCTTCCGCAACTACTCCACCGGCCAGACCGGCGTTTCCCCGGGCAACCTGGTCATCCTCTCCGCATCGGGCATCGCCCGCAACGTTACCGGAGCCGCCGTGGCCAATCTTCTGGTCGGCCGGCTGCCCATCGAGTTCAAAGGGCTGTTCGTCGAGTTCCGCTCCGGCGGCAAGTCCAGCTTCGCCCCCATCTACTGGATCGTGAAAGACGGTACCGTGGAAGAGGCGCTCATCCAGGTGCCTTATGAAATCACGGGAACGGCCGTCGACGTGAACGTCTCCATCGACGGCATCGCCACCCTGGTCACCGGTGTGCCTGTCACGCCTCTCTCGCCGGGCATGATCGAAGACACGATCGACGGCCGCCGCGCCGCCATCGTCATCCGCTCCGACGGCCTGGTGGTGACCAAAGCCACTCCCGCCCGCCGCGGCGAGACAGTCCGCCTCTACGCCATCGGCCTCGGGCAAACCACCCCGCTCGCTGAAACCAACCGGGTCGGTCGTCCTGACCAGAAGGTCACGGCCACCGTCGCCGTCGGCATCGATGGCGCCGGCGTCGAGGTCGTCCAGGCCAAACTGGCCGAGAACCTCATCGGCATCTACGAGGTATTCTTCAAGATCCCTGAGGATGCCCAGCTTGGCGACAGGCCGCTGGGCTTGGTCGCTGCCCAGCAGGGCGGCCAGCCTTTCTACGCCCAGGGCAGCGTCATCGCCATCGGGCCCGCCCAATAAGCACGCACCGCGCTCTCACTGGCTCCCACTTGCCAATGCCGCTCCCCCCGGAGCGGCATTGGCATTTCTGCACGCGCCGGCCGCCCCGCCCACACCGGGCCAGGCTCCCTCGCCGTATGCCATCATGGGCTCGAAATGAGCCGCCTGCCTGCCACCCGCTTGTTCCTCGCCCTGCTCGGCTTTGCCTCCGCCTCTGACGCGCAGTGGATTGACCGTCAGGCCCTTGTCGGCCGTCACAACGTCGTGCTGCGCTCACCCGACCCCTGGGCCCCTCTCACCGTAGGCAACGGCGAGTTCGCCTTCACCGCCGACGTCACCGGCCTTCAGACCTTTCCTGCTTTCTACCGCGAATCCATCCCTCTCTCCACGCTCTCCCAGTGGGCGTGGCACTCCTTCCCGAACCCCTCCGCCTTCCGCCTCGAGCAGACGCTGGAACCCTACGACACCGCCGGACGGGCTGTCTCCTATCCCACCAACACGCGGATTCCGGCTGCCGGATGGCTCCGCCAGAACCCCCACCGCATCGGCCTCGCCCGCATCGGGCTCGCATTGGAAGAGGGCGGCCGGCCGGCCGTGATCGGCAGCCTGCGGAACATCCAGCAGCGCCTCGACCTCTGGAGCGGCACGCTCGACAGCCGCTTCGAAATCTCCGGGCAGCAATTCCACGTTCGCACTTGGGTGCACCCTGCCCGGGACGTTCTCGCCGTGCGCATCGAACGCACCGGCAGCGCGGACCGCCCCGTCACGCTGCGCATCGAATTTCCCTATGGCAGCGGCGTCCATACCGGTGAACCTGCCGGCTGGAACAGCCCGGACAGCCACCGTACCCGTATCGCCGCCCAGTCGCGCACGGACGTCCTGCTTGAGCGGACTCTGGACGCGGACCGCTATTTCACCAGAATGCGCTGGTCCGGAAACGGCCGTCTCCAGAAAGCCGGAGAGCACGCATTTCATCTGGCCTTTGCCGGCAATAAGGCTGATTTTATTGCCGCGTTTTCGCCAAATAGCATCAACGGAAACTTGCCTTCAGTGGCGGAAACAGAACAGGCGGCGCGCTCCCATTGGCCAGCATTCTGGCAAAACGGTGGGGCCATCGACCTCTCTTATAGCAGCGATCCACGCGCGCGCGAGCTCGAGCGCCGCATCGTTTTGTCGCAATATCTCACCGCCATTCAATGCTCTGGCTCGATGCCCCCGCAGGAAACCGGGCTCACATTCAATAGCTGGTACGGTAAATTTCATCTGGAAATGCACTGGTGGCACGCGGCTCATTTCGCCCTTTGGGGCCGGCCGGAACTGCTCGAAAAAAGCCTTCCCTGGTACCGCCGCATCGCCCCTCTGGCGCGCGAAACAGCCGCCCGCCAGGGCTATCGCGGCCTCCGCTGGCCCAAGATGGTCGGCCCCGATGGCCGCGAAAGCCCCTCCCCCATCGGCCCGCTCCTCATCTGGCAGCAGCCCCACCTCATCCACATGCTCGAGCTGCTCTACCGCGTGAAGAAAGATGAGCGCCTGCTGCGCGAGTGGATCGGCCTTGTCTCCGAAACCGCGGACTTCATGGCCTCCTTCGCCCGCCTCGACCCGCAAACCGGCCGCTACGTCCTCGGTCCGCCCCTCATTCCCGCCCAGGAGTTGCACCCGCCCCGCGCCACGTTCAATCCCGCCTTCGAGCTCGAATATTGGCGGTGGGGTCTGGAGACCGCCCGGCAATGGCGCGCCCGCCTCGGCTTGCCGCCGCGCACAGAATGGGATGAGGTGATCCGGAAACTCTCGCCGCTGCCCGTGGTGGACGGCCTTTACGTGAATGCCGGGTCCGACCCGGACACCTTCCGCGACGCGGCCAAACGCCGCGACCATCCCAGCCTGCTTGGCGCTCTCGGTCTCCTTCCCGGCGGCATGGCGGACCGCGAAACCATGCGCCGCACCTTGTTCCGCGTGCGAGAAACCTGGCAGTGGGAACAGACCTGGGGCTGGGACTATCCGCTCGCCGCCATGACGGCGGCCCGTGTCGGCGAGCCTGCCCTCGCCATCGACTTTCTTCTCATGGACACGCCGAAAAATCGCTACCACCCCAACGGCCACAACTACCAGCGCCCGGGGCTCACCATCTATCTGCCTGGAAACGGCGGGCTCCTCGCCGCCGCCGCCATGATGGCCGCCGGCTGGGACGGCGCCCCGCCCCGCCACGCCCCCGGCTTCCCTCACGATGGCAAGTGGATCGTCCGCTGGGAGGGGCTTCACAGACTCCCCTGATACGCGCGCCGCCGTCACCTGTTGTCGCCGGATTGCTCCCCTGGCAAATCAACCACTTCTGCGTCCCCACCTGCCGCCGCCGGCTGCGCAGCGCCCATTATGGCCAGATGGTTCTGGCGCGTTCCAATTCCTCCCCCCGCCCTCGCCTCCAGCGCCCGCAGCCTCTTTCCGTGCCGCATCGCAAACCAATTTTTGCGAAACGAACCGAACAACGCACAACCAGCCGTGTAATACGTTACGCCGCAAGCCTGCGGCGCCGCGTCCGCCTCTCGCCCCGGCTCGATCACGCCCTCGAAAATTGCGAAACGAACCGAAAAACACGCAAGCCTCACGGCATCAAGCAATCGGCCCAGCCCCGCGGCCCCGTCAGCGCACCAGTGCATTCCGCCGCTCCAGGCGCCCGCGCCGCACACGAACCCTCACCCGGTCCTGTCCTGCCCCTCTTCTGTGCCACGCACCAAGGCCCCCTCAGTGGCCTGAGGGAACCACTCCCCAACGGCCCAACCCGCCGCCGCGCCGCCGCCCAATGGAAACGGCCGTCCGCACGCTCACGCTCGCTCGGTTGTCGCATCCCGCCCCGCAATGATAGATTTGCCCCTGACCCGTCTCATCCCCATGCAACTCAACGCCACCCTCGTCAAATCCACCGTCGTCGCCGCTCTCGGCGGGCTCCTGTTCGGCTTCGACACTGCCGTCATCGCCGGGGCTACCAGCGCGCTGGAAAAGCTCTTCTCCCTCTCGCCCGCCATGCTCGGCTTCACCGTGGCCAGCGCGCTCTACGGCACTATCATCGGCGCCATGTTCGCCGGCATCCCCGGCGACCGCTACGGCCGCCGCGCCAGCCTGCGTCTGCTCGCCGTGTTCTACTTCCTCTCCGCCCTCGGCTGCGCGCTGGCGTGGAACTGGACCTCGTTCGTCGCCTCGCGCTTCCTCGCCGGCCTCGCCATCGGCGGCTCTTCCGTGCTCGGCCCGATGTACATCGCCGAAATCGCCCCCGCGCGCTGGCGGGGCCGCCTCGTCGGCTTCTTCCAGTTCAATATCGTCTTCGGAATTCTGCTCGCCTATTTCTCGAATTACCTGATCGGTCTCGCCGGCTTCGGCGATGCCGAGTGGCGCTGGAAACTCGGTGTCGCCGCCGCCCCGGCAGCGCTGTTCCTCTTGATGCTGTATACGATCCCTGAAAGCCCGCGCTGGCTCGTCAAGAGGCAGCGCGTGGGCGAAGCCGGCGAAGTGCTGCGCCTCAACGGCGAACCCGGCTGGGAAAAAGAGCTCGCCGATATCGTCGCCTCCATCGACGCCGAACACGGCCACGCCGACGAGCCGCTCCTGCAGCGCAAGTACCGCCTGCCCGTCTTTCTCGCCATCGCCATCGGCATGTTCAACCAGTTGAGCGGCATCAACGCCATCCTGTACTACCTCAACGATATCTTCGCTCGCGCCGGCTTCGACAAAGTCTCCGGCGACCTGCAAGCGGTCGCCGTCGGCTTCACCAACCTCGCCGCCACCATCATCGCCATGAGCGTCATCGACAGAATCGGCCGCAAGAGCATGCTGCTCGTCGGCAGCGTCGGCTGCGCCGCCAGCCTCTCGGGCGTCGCCTGGATCTTCTCCACCAACGCGCACCAGCACCTGCTCGTCTGGCTCCTGGTCGCCTTCATCGCCTTCTTCGCCTTCTCGCAGGGCGCCGTCATCTGGGTCTACCTCAGCGAGATCTTCCCCACCCGTGTCCGCGCCAAAGGCCAAAGCCTGGGCAGCTTCACCCACTGGGCCATGAACGCTGTCATCAGCGGCATTTTCCCGGTGATCGCCGCCTCTTCCGGCGCCGCGCCGTTCGTGCTGTTCTCCATCATGATGGCCGTGCAGTTCTTTGTCGTCCTCGCTCTGTTCCCCGAAACCAAAGGCCACACGCTCGAAGAGATGCAGCACAAGCTCGGCATCGCCTGACACGCGCGCGGGGCTCGCCCGCTGTGATAGATTGCACGCGTCATGCTGTTTCGCGCACTTGTGCTCTCGGCCCTTCTCTGCACCGCCGGCGCCGCCGCCGACTGGATCGACCTGACTCCGCCAGACACGCCCCTCGGCAGGGAAGTGCCGGGCTGGACCCGCGTCCCCATCCCTCCCGTCGGACCCGTCAGCAGCACCCCCCAATGGCAGGTCGACGCGGCTGCAAAGACCATCCTCTGCACCGGCAAGGGCGGGCACGAGTGGCTCCGCTATGACAAAGAGTTCGGGGACTTCGTCCTCGAACTCGAGTGGCGCTTCACTCCAAAGCAGGGCGAGACGAAGTACAACAGCGGCATCGGCGTCCGCCTCTCGCGCTATGGCGAAATCTGGTACCAGGCGCAGACCGGCCTCGCCGGCGGCTTCCTCTTCGGCGTCAACCTCGTCAACGGCGAGCTGACCCGCGTCAACCTCCGCGATCAGATGACCGAAAACCGCGTCAAGCCCGCCGGCGAATGGAACCGCTACGAAATCCGCGCCGAAGGCGGCACGATCACCCTCTCCGTCAACGGCGCCGTGGTCAACACGCTCGCCGGCGTGGCGTTGCGCAAAGGCTACATCGGACTGGAAGCCGAGGGCTTCGAAATCGCCTTCCGCAACATCCGCATCCGCCCCCTGTAGACTCCGCGCGGCGGCTCAGAAGCCCGGCGCCTTCCACGCGATTTCGCCGCCCACCACGGTCACGATCGGCCCGCCGCGGAACGTGCGCCCGTTGAACGGCGTGTTCGCGCTCTTCGACAGCGACATCTTCACGTCGTACGTCCACGGATATTCCGGATGGAAGATCGTGACGTCGCCCGCGTAGCCCGGCTTCAGAGCGCCGCGCGCCTGCTCGCCCTTCCACCCGATGACGCGCGCCGGCTCGCTCGTGAACAGCGCGACGAGCCGGTTGAGCGAAATCCGCCCGGAATGCACCAGCACCTCGAGCGCGATGCCCAGCGCCGTCTCCAGTCCGATGATGCCGAACGGGCAGCGCTCGAACTCCTGCATCTTGTCGTCGCCCGCGTGCGGCGCGTGGTCCGTGGCCAGGCAGTCCACCGTGCCGTGGACGACGCCTTCGACCACGGCTTCCACGTGCTCGGGTCCGCGCAGCGGCGGCTTCATCTTGTAGTTGGAATCGTACGGCCGCATGTGGGCCGTGTGCAGCGCGATGTGATGCGGCGTGGCTTCGCATGTGACCGGCAGTCCGCGCCGCCGCGCGAATTCCACCATCGCCACCGCGTTCTTCGTCGAGATGTGCGCCACATGATAGCGCGCGCCCGTCAGCTCGGCCAGCAGGATGTCCCGCGCCACCATCACGTCTTCCGCCGCCGCCGGTATTCCCCGCAGGCCCAGCCGCACGCTCTCGGCGCACTCGTGCATATCGCCGCCCGCCGATAAATTCAGGTCCTCGCAGTGCTGGATCACCGGAATGTCCAGCGCCCGCGCCGTCTCCATCGCCCGCCGCATCACCCGCGCGTTCATCACCGGCCGGCCGTCGTCGCTGATCGCCACCGCGCCCGCCGCCGCCATCGAGCCGATCGACGCCAGTTCCTCCCCCTCGCTGCCTTTCGTGATCGCCCCGATCGGGAAGACGTTCACCACCGCCTCGCGCCGCGCCTTCTCCACAATGTAGGTGGTCACCGTAGCCGAATCGTTCACCGGATTCGTGTTCGGCATGCAACACACTGTGGTGAAGCCTCCCGCCGCCGCCGCCCGCGAGCCCGTGGCGATCGTCTCGGCGTGCGTGAATCCCGGCTCGCGCAGATGCACGTGGATGTCGATGAAGCCTGGCGCCACTACCAGCCCCGCCGCATCCAGCACGTCCGCTCCCGG
Organism: Acidobacteriota bacterium; assembly: GCA_049325215.1. GTDB lineage: Bacteria > Acidobacteriota > Terriglobia > Bryobacterales > Bryobacteraceae > JANWVO01. The sequence continues at coordinate 32,016 of JBMOMB010000035.1, read as the reverse complement.
CGCCGTCAGACGCGGCCCCACGGCGGCGATGCGCCCGTCTTCGATCAGCACGTCCGCCACGCCGTCGTGGCCCGATGCCGGGCAGATCACCCTGCCATTGCGGATGAGCAGTCCTTTCACGGCAACAGCACCCTTTCCAGCACGGCCATGCGCACCGGCACGCCGTTCTCCACCTGGTTCAGGATCATCGACCGCTGCGAGTCCGCCACCTCGGACGAAATCTCCCGCCCCCGATTCATCGGCCCCGGGTGCATCACGATCACGTCCGGATGCGCCAGATCGACGTGTTCCTGCCGCAGACCGTAAAATCGGAAATACTCGCCCGCCTGCATCTGCGGCTCGTGGATCCGCTCAAGCTGCACCCGCAGCATCATGATCACGTTCGCCCCGCGCACCGCGCGCCGCATGTCGTATTCGATCTCGACGCCCGGCGCCATCGCCGCCATCTCGCGCGGAAGCAGCGTGGGCGGGCCGCACAACACGACGCTTGCGCCGAACTTGGACAGCAGGAAAATGTTGGACCGCGCCACCCGGCTGTGCAGGATGTCTCCGATGATCACCACGCGGAGCCCTTCCAGCCTCCCGCAGCGGTCCAGAATCGTGCGCGCATCGAGCAGCGCCTGCGTCGGGTGTTCGTGCGTGCCATCGCCCGCATTGACGATCGGCGTCGACAGGTGCCGCGCCAGAAAGTGCGGCGCCCCCGACGCCTGATGCCGCATCACAATCACCGACGGCCGCATCGCCGAGAGCGTGTTCAGCGTGTCCACCAGGCTCTCGCCCTTTGCCACGCTCGACCCCGCGGCGGTGATCGACAGCGTGTCCGCCCCCAGCCGGTGCGCCGCGATCTCGAAGCTCGACCGCGTCCGCGTCGAGTTTTCGAAAAACGCGTTCACCACCATCATGCCCGTGCAGGTGTTGACTCTTGCGAACGTCTGCCCGCCGTGCGGCTGGAACGCCACCGCCCGGTCCAGAATGCGCTCGATCTCGGCGCGGTCCAGGTCTTCGATCCCCAGCAGGCTGCGGCCCATGGCGCGCCTCCTCAGCCGGCCTTCTCCACCAGCATCACCCTCTCGACGCCGTCGATCTCCTGGAACTTCACTTCGATGATCTCGCGCGAAGAGGTGGGCACTTTCCTGCCAATGAACTGCGCCTCGATCGGCAGCTCGCGGTGGCCGCGGTCGATCAACACCAGCAGTTGCACGCGCGCCGGACGGCCGTGCTCGAACAGCGCGTCCAGCGCCGCCCGCACCGTGCGGCCCGTATACAGCACGTCGTCCATCAGGATCACGTCCTTGCCCGTGACCGGGAACTCGATCTGCGTGCCGCTGACCACCGGCTTCGGCCCGACGGTGGAGAGATCGTCGCGGTACAGCGTGATGTCGATGGCGCCCACGGGCACCTTGATGTTTTCAAGCGCCTCGATCTTGCGGGCGATGCGCTCGGCCATCGGCACCCCGCGCCGCCGGATGCCGATAAAGGCGAGGTTCGCCGGATCGGCCGCCTTCTCCAGCACCTCGTGCGCCAGCCGCACCAGCGTGCGGTCCATCTCGGAGGCGCTCATCAGTTGGGCTTTTTCACGCGTAGCGCTCATCGGAGTTCAGTGTACTAATTTCAGTGCCGCCGCATCCGGTCGCGCACCCGCTTCGAGATGCGCTCGAGCTCTTCCAGCTCCTTCAGCGACCGCAGCGGCAGCACGTGGCCTTTGCTCTTCTCGATTTCTTCCTGCACGGAGTCGAGAATCTTGCGCATCCGCTCAAGGTCTTTCAGGTTGGCTTCGTGGTTGGCTTTGATCACCGCCTCCGACCACAGCCGTCCGTCCGGCAGCCGTTTCGGCTCCTCCCGCCCAGGCGGAGGAGCGGGCAACTGCTGCGCGCCCAGCGCCACCGCCATCGCGAACAGGGGCGCCAAGAGCCGCCTGCTAGACTGAACTCTGATGAAGGAAGTTGGCATCGGCATTATCGGCCTCGGCAATGTAGGAGGGGGGACACTTTCCATTCTCGCGGAAAACGGCGCGGAGATCGCCCGCAAGCTCGGCTTCGGACTCCGCGTGGCAGCCGTTTGCAGCCGCAATCCGGCGGCGCGCACGCTCCCCGCTGCTCTCTCCCCTGCGCTCATCACCAGCGACTGGCGCCAGGTCGTGGCGCACCCCGAGGTCGAAATCGTCGCCGAACTGGTTGGCGGCACGACGGTTGCGGCCGAGATTGTGGAAGCCGCCCTCGACGCGGGCAAGAGCGTGGTGACGGCGAACAAGGAGCTGGTGGCGCTGCGCGGGCCCGAGCTCTGGCGGAAGGCGGAAGCGTGCGGCGCGGCGCTGGCGATGGAAGCCAGCGTCTGCGGCGGCATTCCCATTCACGCCGTCCTGCGCGAGGGCATCGCCGGCGACCGCGTGGAAGCGCTGTTCGGCATTCTCAACGGAACCAGCAACTACATCCTCACCGAGATCGAACAGCGCGGCGCTTCTTTCAGCGACGTGCTGGCCGAAGCGCAGCGGCTCGGATACGCCGAAGCCGATCCCGCGGCGGACGTCGACGGCTACGACGCCCGCTCCAAACTCGTGCTGCTGGCCGCGCTGGCTTTCGGAGTGCGCCTCGCGCCCGCGTCGGTGCCCACGGAGGGGATCCGCCGCATTTCGCCCGTCGATTTCGCTTACGCGCGGCAGCTCGGCTCGACCATCCGGCTGCTCTGCGCGGCACGGCGCGAAGCGGGCGGACTGTTTGTCAGCGTTCGCCCCTCGCTGCTGCCGCTTAAAACAATCATGGCCGGCGTGCGCGGGGCCTACAACGCCGTGTGGGTGCGCGGCGCCTACGGCGCGGATACGTTCTATTACGGCCGCGGCGCGGGTCCGCTGCCGACCGGCGTCGCCGTGGTGAGCGATCTGATGCGCGTGGCGCGCGAATTGCGTCCCGCGCCGGCGCACCGCGTGCCGCCCTTTGCCGCACGCACCCTGGAAGAGGCTGAACCGTTGCCGATCGGCCGGCAGGTGCGGCCGTGGTATCTGCGCTTCCGCATCAAGGACCGGCCGGGCATCATCCGGGATCTCTCCACGATCCTCGCGCGCCATGCCATTTCCATCGACGCGGTGCTGCAGCTGCCGGAGCAGGACAAGCAGGACCTGCCGTTCGTCATCACGCTGGAGGGCGCGCCCGAGGCCAGCGTGCGCGCAGCGCTGGCGGAAATGGCCACGCTCGATTTCATGGTCGAAGCGCCCCTCGCCCTGCCCATCGAAAAAGCCGTCTGAACCGCGAGTGAAGCGCCGCACCAGCGGGGTCTCTGCCCCGCATGAGGCTGGAATCCGCCGGGATTCCAGCCGGAGCACGCGGGCGGCGCCGCGCTTCCCGATTCAAGGGACGCGGGTCCATCGAGCCTGAAGGCTGGGTTTGTTGCCGCTGCTTGTGCTAAACCGACGGTTCCTTCTTCGGACCCAGCGGGTGGTTCCTGCCGTCGCCCTCGTAGGCTGGACGCGCGGAGGCGCGGCGTGTGCGCTTGCGCGCGGCAGCGTCGTACAGCTTCATTTCGCCCTGGCGGTAGCTCTCGCAGCCAAGCATTACAGAGAGCATCACCTGATGCGCGAGCTCGGGCCCGAGCACCGGCGTTTTGCGCGTGCGCATGCACTCGAAGAAGTTGTCCGTGTGGCGGCGGTTCATCTCGCGCTGGGCGTTCTTGAATTCAAATGTCTGCGCCTCGGTGGGCCGCTTCAGCGCCTTGGCGACGAACATCTCCGGAGTGACGAGGACACGGTCGTTTTCGACGACGATCGTGCCGGAGTGGCCGTAGATGACCTGCGGCAGATACCGGTTCGGCGCGCTGTTGGCCATCGAGCCGGCCACGACGATCATGAAGTTCGGGTACTCGGCGATCATCGCCAGTGTGTCCGGCACTTCCCGGTCTTTCTGCACGTAGATGCCGCCGCCGCCGGAGACGCGCGTCGGATACGCAGGCCCCATGGCGAACAGCATCGGACCGACCCGGTGATAGTACAGATCGCTGGCGATGCCATTCGAGTAGTCCCAATACTTGCGCCAGCGGAAGAAACGCTCGGCGCTGAACGGGCGCTTCGGGGCAGGGCCCAGCCAGCGCTTCCAGTCGATGGTTTCCGGCGATGCCTCTTCGTCGATGTAATAATTCCACTCGCCGGCGACGGAGTTCCGGCTGTAAGTGGTCTGGCCCCACAGGACTTCGCCGATGGCGCCTTCGCCGATCAGCTCCTTCACCTTGTGCCAGCGCTGGTCGGACAGAAACTGGCTGCCTACCTGAAGCACGCGGTTGTATTTCGCCGCGGCGTCCATGACCTCAGCGCTCTCGTCCACCGTGAGCGTGCTCGGCTTTTGCAGGTAGACATCCTTGCCGGCGGCGAAGGCGTCGATGGCCATCTGGGCGTGCCAGTGGTCGGGCGTGGCGATGAGGACGCAATCGATGTCGGGGCGGGCGAGCAGCTCGCGGTAATCGATGTACAGATCCTTGTCTTCCAGCTTCGAGATGGCTTTCGCCCGCTCGCGATGGCGCTTGTAGACGTCGCAGACGGCAGCCACCTCGATGTCCTTGTCCTGCTCCTGCTGGCGGACGAAGGCGCGCAGGTGGCCGGTGCCCATGATGCCGACGCCGATCATGCCGACGCGGATGCGGTCATTGGCCCCGAGCGTGCGGGCGGCGGAGCGGGCGGAGACAGTGGGCTTGATCTTTTTCGCCTGGGCGGATCGCGCCGCGGCAAGCGAGCCGGCGGCGGCCAGAAACAGGCGGCGGGAGGGGATGTTGTCAGTGCTCATTTGGGGAAAATCAGAACCTCTTACTTATGTTTCCACACGGCGGGCGGCGGCGTTCCACTTCAGGCGCCGGCCGGCGCGCAGCGAATCGAGCGTCATGGACAGCACAATGACGGCGGACAGGCCGGCCTCGACGGGCGCGTTCGGCTCCCGGCGCGAGCGGATGCAATCGAGAAAGTTGCGGATGTGATCCCGCGTGGCGGCTCCGAACGATCCCGGCCGGCTCTCCTCCCGTTCAGGCGTCAGCTCCGGCTGGTTCGTTTCCGGGTAAAGGCGGAAGTGTTCGCGTCCGACGTCGAGCCGCGCCCGCGAGCCGTGGAACTGGGCGAGCTGGTCCTGCCGCGGGTGATAGCGCATCGCCTTGTAGCCGAGGGTGAACACGGCGAAGTAATTCTCGGGGTACTCGATCAGGATGGAAGCCGTGTCCGTGATCTCCGCCCCTTCCAGGTTCACGCGCCCTCCGGAGCAGGTGACGGCGAGCGGAGCGGCGGAGTTCATGAACCAGTGGAAGACGTCCACCATGTGCGCCGCCTGCCCGATCAGCAGGCCGCCCGAATAGTCGAAGTAGTAATACCAGTTGAAGAACCGCATGGGGTCGAACGGGCGGCGGGGCGCGGGACCGAGCCACTGTTCCCAGTCGAGCTCCCCTTCCAGCGGACGCCGCGAGAGAGAGGCCTGATGGTTGAGCCACCAGGAGTTGATGAGGCGCACGTCGCCCAGGCGGCCTGAAGCAACTATGTTTCTGGCCTCGTGAAAGAGCTGGGCGCTGCGCCGCTGCGTGCCGACCTGCACGATGCGGCGGGTGCGGCGCACGGCATCGGCGGCCCGGAACGCCTCTTCGATGGTGTGGGTCATGGGCTTCTCGACGTAGACGTCCTTGCCCGCTTCCACGGCGTCGATAACCATGCGGGCGTGCCAGTGATCGGGTGTGGCGATGATGACGGCGTGAATGCCCGGATCTTCCAGCAGGCGGCGGTAGTCTTTGTATCCGCGCGCGCCCGTGCTGGCGGCCTTGAGGCCGGCGTCGAGGTTCGGCTGGTAGACGTCGCAGACGGCGGCGATCTCCGCGCCGATCTCCTTGAACTCGGCCGTGAGCAGGCGGCCCCGGCCTCCCGAGCCGATGACGCCCGCGCGAATGCGGTCCGGCGGCTGAACGAAGGCGCCGGCCGAGCAGAGAAATGTACGGCGCTGCATGGGCACAGTCTATCGAGAACGCGCCGCGCGGGCCAGATCAGCGGTAGGCTCTCTCCACCTCGTCCGCGATGAAATCCGGCACGAGATGGCGCCAGGGCTCGCCGTTGCCGATGCGGCGGCGGACTTCCGTCGAGGAAATGCCGTCAAGCGATGCGGGCACGATCAGCGTGTGGACGCGGCCGCGCAGGCGTGGCGGAGGCTTGAAAGGCAGCGGCCTGGGAGCGACGAGCAGTTCATACTCCTCGAGCTGCCGCTCGATGGGAGGCAAAGAGCCGTAGTCCCAGCCCAAAATGCGCGCCGCGGCGTCGCTGCCGCAGACGTGGAAGACGCGCCGCGCCCCGAGCGCCCGCGCCTCCCGCGCCATCTCGAGGAAGAGTCCGCCGCCACTCACGGCGGCGGCAAAGAGCGGGTGCCGGGAAGCGAGCGCGCGGATCCACCCGGCGCGTTGCTCAAAGGAAGCGCCTTCCAGCGGCTTGTGGGGAAAGGCGCGGGGCAGCACGAACACGGCCCGGCGGGCCCAGCCCAGCGCGGCGCGGGCCAGTTCGAGATGGGCGCGCGTGGGCGGGTTCCACGCGCCGGCCAGCAACGCCACAGAGTCCGCCAGCGCACCGGCGAGCAGCTCCATGCCATCATCGTAGCGAGATGAAGATCCGCGAAGTTGAAGCGCTGGCCGTTTCCATCCCGCTGCCGCAGCCGGTGGCGGACGCGGTGCGGCGGATCACGCACCGCGATCACCTGATCGTCAGGATCCGCACGGAAGAGGGCGCCGAGGGGCTGGGCTTCGCGCTCGGCTATGACGGCTCGCGCGCAATGCTGTGCCTGATCGACGAGATCTACCGTCCCATCCTGCTGGGCGCCGGCGCGCTCGACACGGAACATTTGTGGGCGGAAATGTACCGGCAGTCGATCCAGGCGGGCCGCCGCGGGGCGGCGCTGCGGGCGATCAGCGCCATCGACATCGCTCTCTGGGACCTGCGCGGCAAGGCCGCCGGGCTGCCGGTGATGGAGCTGCTGGGCGTGCACCGCCGGCGGATGCGCTGCTACGCCACGGGCGGTTATTACCGCGCGGGACAGACGGTCGAGGAGCTGGTGCGCGAGGTGTCGGCGGTGGCGGAGATGGGCTTCACGGCGGTGAAGCTGAAAGTGGGGGCGCTGACGGCGGAGGAAGACGCGCGGCGCGTGGGCGCGGTGCGCAAAGCTCTCGGCGGGGAGTTCGAGATCCTGCTCGACGCCAACGGCGGCTGGAGGAGCGCGCCCGAAGCGGTCGCGGCGATGGAGCGGCTCGAGGAGTTCCGCCCGTACTGGATTGAAGAGCCGGTGCGCGCCGACAATCTCACGGCGATGGCGCAAATCGCCGCCAGGATCCGGACCCCCGTGGCAACGGGCGAACTGGAGGCGACACGGTGGGCGTTCGCCGAACTGGTGGAGCGCAGGGCGGCATCGATCCTCCAGCCCGATGCGACCGTCTGCGGCGGGGTGAGCGAGTGGCTGAAGATCGCCCATATGGCGGCGGCGTTCGACATTCCTGTCGCGCCGCACTATCACTGGGACGTGCACACGCAACTGTGCGCGGCGCTGCCCAACGCGATCTTCATCGAGTACTTCCCGGCGTCGTCGGGCGTGAAGATGTTCGATTCCCTGCTGAAGGACCCGATGAAAGTCGCGGACGGGTGGATCGAGCCGCGCTCTGCGCCGGGGTTCGGCATCGAACTCGACGAAGCGGCAGTGGAGCGGTATCGCATAGCTTAGTGTGTCCGGCTGCGGTCCGGGCGCGTCCTATAGTCAGTAGAAGGAGCGCAGATGTTTACCTGGATCTGTCCGGTGTGTGGCGCCGAGGTTCCTCCATCCGAGCCGGAGTGCCCGAGGTGCGCGGAGAGAAAGCGTGCGGCGGCAGCGCCGCCCGTTGCGCCCGGGATGCCCGCTCCACCGCGCGCCGGAGCGCCCCCGCAGGCTCCCCCGCCCCCGCCGGCTGGACCTCCCCCTGCCTGGACGCCCGGTCCGCCGCCACCCTCACCTCCGCCACCGGCGGCTGCCTGGGCTCCGCCGGCTGCGGCGCCGCAGGAACAGCCGGTGTATGTGATCGGCGAGCCGAAGAGGCGGCGTCCGATGCCCGCATGGCTGGCGGCGGTGATCACGCTGGCTGTGATTGGAGGAGGGCTGCTGCTGCTGTACCGCTATGTCTCCTCGAACCGCGGCAGCGCGGGCAAGGCGGCCAAATCCGCTCCTTTCGAAACTCCTCATCCGCAGGCTTCCTCCCACCCGTTCGCCAGGTATCTCGAAGTCACCGGCGTGCGGCTGCTGGAGGACAAAGACAAGAAGCTGATGGTGCGGTTCGTGGTGGTGAACCACGCGCCGGCGGAGCTGGCGGGGTTCCGGCTGCGGATCACGTTGCAGGCGGCCAACGCGGCGCCTGGCGATGCGGTGATCGCCGTGGTGGAGGCAGCGCCGGGCGCGATCCCCGCTTACGGTGTCAAGGACATGGAAGCGCCGCTGGTGACGCCCTTGCGGGTGTATGAACTGCCGGACTGGCAATTCATCCGCACGCACGTCGAGATCATCGACTCGAAGTGATGGCCGCCAGAGCACGCCGCTGGGCGCGAGTCCACGCACAACGGGAATCGGAAGGCAGCGGCCCGCCGAGCTGCGCGAGCGCCGCGCGCGCCCGCACGGAGCAGGGTTCGATGGCAAGCGCGCGCGTAAGATCGGCGCGCGCAGCCTCAGGCCGATTCACAGCCAGCCACGCCGCCGCGCGGCCGGCCAGCGCGGCATGGTCGCGCGGATTCATTTCCAGAGCGGCGTCGAACTCGGCGAGGGCCTCGTCCGGGCGCCCTGCGCGCAGCAGCGCGCGGCCGTACGCGGTGGCGAGCTGCGGTTCTGGCGCCGCGTGGCGGCGTGCTTCGGCAAGCAGCTCCAGCGCCTGCGCGGGAGGCAGGTGCGGAGCGAGCGCAAGCGCGGGCGCAGCGAGACGCGGCGCCAGGCGCACGGCTTCCATTCCAATCGCGACGGGGTCCCGCCAGAGCCGCGCGTAGGAGAACGAGAGCAACACGAGCGCAGCGATGTAAATGGCCGACAGGCGCCAGTCGGCCTGTTCGAGCATCAGGGCGATGAAAGCCGCCAGCGCCGTGAGAGGCAGCGCCAGGCTGCGCGCGCCGCCGTCAGCCGGAAGACAATACACGGAAGCCAGCAGTCCGATGCCGGCGAGGAACCAGGCGCCGAGCGCATGGCGGCGTCCGGCAGTCCACGCCATCCATCCGACGGCGGCGACCGCGGCGGAGGCAAGCAGCGCCTGAGCGGGCTCGACGCGCAGATCCGGCGCGGGCGTCAACGCTAGCGGGAACAGGGCGAGGAAGACGGCGCGTAGAGCGAAGACGCCGAACCACGGCCATGCGCCGGCCAGGTGCGGCCACGCCGCTGCGAAGGCTGCCACCCAGGCGGCGCCGCCCGCCACAGTGAGCCCGTAGAGCGTTTTCCCTCCGGCCTCTTTTCCCGCCAGCAGAAGCAGGACCGGCGCCATGACCGCCGCCGCGGGTTCGAATGACAGGGCGGCCAGCGAGAGTCCCGCGCCAGCCAGCGGACGGTGGCTCAGGAACGCGAGCACCGCCGAAAGGGCGAAAGTGATGGCAGGCAGCGTGGCGGCAAGGGAGGGCAGAGCGAGCGTATCCGCCTGAAGCGGATGCGCGGCGTAGATCAGCGCGGCGAGCGCGGCGGCGCGGGGAGTGAACAGCGCCGGCAGCAGGGCGGCGAGCAGGGCGCTGTTGGCGGCGTGCAGCAAAATGGCTGCGGCGGCGGACGGCCACGGCGGGATCTCAGCCGCGTGCCCCAGCCAGAGCATAGCGGCTGCGCCGGGACGGCTCGTCCACGGCAGGACCGGGGGAGTGTCCGGCAGCGGCTGCGCGGGAATGCCGAGCAACGGCAGAAAAGCGGCAAGGGCCAGCACGGCGGCGGCGATCTGGAGGCGCAATGCTACCATGTTAGTTCGGCAGCGAGGAGTGCATGGCGAAAGCACGGGCGCCGCGACAGGCCGCGGGAAAACAGCCTCAGCCGAAAAAGGCAGCCGCCGCGCGGAAAAAAGCGGCCGGCGCGGGCCGCCAGGCGGCTCCGGACGCCGGGCGCGTGCAGGCGATCCTGAAGGCTTTGGACCGGCTCTACCCGGACGCCACCTGCGCGCTCCGCCACCGCAACGCGTGGGAGCTGCTGGTGGCGACCATCCTTTCCGCGCAATGCACCGACGAGCGGGTCAACGTGGTGACCCCCGTTCTGTTCGCCCGGTTTCCCACGCCCGGGGCGATGGCGAAGGCCGACGTGGCCGAGGTCGCAGAGATTGTCCGGTCCACGGGGTTTTTCAATAATAAGGCGAAAAATATCGTCGGCGCGGCGAAGAAAATCGTGTCGGATTTCGGCGGCGAGGTGCCGCGCGAAATGGAACAATTGCTCACGCTGCCGGGCGCGGCGCGCAAGACGGCCAACGTGGTGCTGGGCACGGCCTTCGGCATCCCCAGCGGAGTGGTGGTGGACACGCACGTGACACGGATCGCGCAACGGCTGGAACTGACGCGGGAGAAGGAGCCGGAGAAGATCGAGAAGGATCTGATGCGGATCCTGCCGCAGGAGCGCTGGATCCTGTTTTCCCACCAGGTCATCCATTTCGGCCGCGACATCTGCAAGGCGCGCAAGCCGGAATGCGGGCGGTGCCCGCTCGAATCCCTTTGCCGCGCCCCGGACAAGAACCTGCCGTGAAACGGGCGCGATGGCTCGGCCTTGTCCTGCTGGCGGCGCTCGCCGCCTGCGCGAGACTGCCGGAACCTTCGCCGCCGCCCGCACAGCGGCGGCAACCGGTGCGCCCTCTCCTCCACTACGCCGTGATGAGGGAGCGGTCCGCGGACGAGCGCATCGTGGCGGGGATCGGCAGGGAGATTCACGGCGACTGGCGCTGGGCGGGAAAAAACGCTGAACTGCGATATGCCGTGGAAGAACCGCAGGGAATTCAGTTCGAGGCGGTGCTCATCGTGACCCACGAATTCGTGCGGGCGGGAGGGCGCCGGATCGAGGTATTGATCGACGGCAAGCCGCTGGGCGCAATTCCTGCAAATCAGGCGGGCTATCAGGCATGGAAACATCCGGTGCCCGAAGAGTGGCTCGCGCCGGGCCGTGAAATCCGGGTGGAACTGAAAGCGGACGCCGAGTGGCTCGAGGGGAACGAGAAGCGCGGCTACATGCTGATCGGCGCGGGTTTCACGTTGTAGGGGGAGGCGATGCCGAGGGCGCTGTCGGTGCTGTTCGGAGCAGGGTTCACCGTAATCTGCGCCTGGGCGCTGGGGCGCATGCTGCTGAAGCGCGCGCGCTTCGAACTGGCCCGTGAAGAGGCGCATCTGCTGGCGTTTGTTTGTGGGGCGCCGCTGCTGAGCCTGCTGACTGCGGCGATGTGCGCGGCGCGTGTGGTGTACGACGCCGCGCTGCTTCTGGCGGGCGCGCTGATCGTGGCCGCCGCGTGGAGAGACGGCGCGTTTCGGCGGCAGGCGGCGGCGCGGCTGCCCGCGCTGCCGCGGCTGTGGAGCTGGCTGTTCTGGGCGGTCTTTGCGGTGTACGGGGTGGTGGCGCTGACTGTGGCGATGGCGCCGGAGATCAGCCCGGACGGCAGCGCGTATCATCTCGGCCTGGTGTCGCGCTACTACCGCGCGCACGGATTCGTGCGGGTCGGCACAAACATGTATGCGGCGCTCTCGCAGGGGCTGGAAATGCTGTTCCTGTGGGCGTTCGCCTTCGGGCGGCACTCGGCGGCGGCGGTGGTGCATTGCGCGTTCTATCTGGCCACGCCGCTGCTGATGCTGCGCTTCGGGCAGCGGTTTGGCGCGGCGGCGGCGGGCGCGGCGGCGGCGCTATTCTTCCTGTGCGCGCCTGTGGCGCTGGCCGACGGCGCGAGCGCCTACACGGATGCCGCGGCGGCGTGCGTTGTGTTTGCCGTGGTGTATCTGACGGAGCGGGAGGCGCCGCCTTGGCTCATCGGGCTGATGTGCGGCTTCGCATACGCGTTGAAATACACGGCGGCCGTGGCGATCGTCTATCCGCTGGGGCGGCTCTTCTGGCGCAGGCAGTGGCGCGGAGCGGCGGTGGCGTGCGCAGTAGCGGCGCTAACGGCCGCGCCGTGGCCGTTGCGCAACTGGCTCTTCTACGGCAACCCGGCTGCGCCGCTGATGAACCGCCTGTGGCCCAATGAATTTGTCCACGCGAGCTTCGAGCAGGACTACGTGGAATTCATGCGGCGTTATCCCGGCATTGAGTCCTATGCGCAGGTGCCGCTGGAACTGACCGTCCGCGGGCAGTTGCTGGGAGGGTTCTGGGGGCCGCTGTTTCTGCTGGCGCCGGCAGGACTGCTGGCGCTGCGGCGCCCGCTGGGGCGGCATATGGCGCTGGCCGCCGCGCTGTTCGGATCGGCATATTTCGCCAACATCGGCGCGCGCTTCCTGATGCCCGCGGCGCCGTTCGTGAGTTACGCGATGGCCCTCGGGCTGCCGGCGCCGGTGTTGCCGGTTCTCGCCGCTGCGCATGCCGTAGCAGGGTTCCCGGACATGCCGCGCAAGTACCTGAGCGGGCCGGGATGGCGGGTCTCAAAGGTTCCGTGGCGGGCGGCGCTGCGGCTGGAGGATGAGACGCAGTGGCTCGCGCGGCAATCGGCGGGATATCAGGCGGCGCGCCTGATCGAGGCCGTGGCCCCGCCGGACGCGCTGGTGCTGGCCTTCAGCGGGATTCCCGAGAGCTACACGTCGCGCGAGGTGGCCGTTGGTTTTCAGAGCGGGCGCAACGAGAAGTTGCTGGACCTGCTCCAGGTGGCGCTGTTCGACGGCATGCGTCCAAAGGTGGAGGCGGTGTTCCGCTTTCCGGAGCAGGAACTGGAAGCCGTGCGCGTGGTGCAGACGAACACGCCGCGGCGCGGGGATGAGTGGGAGAAGGATCTGTGGAGCATTTTCGAGATGCGCGTTTTCGGGAACGGCGCTGAAGTGGAGCGCCAGCCCGGATGGCGGGTGTGGGCGCAACCAAACCCGTGGGGCGCGGGGCTCGCCTTCGACGGCTCGCCCGTGACGCGGTGGCGGTCGTGGGAACGGATCCGGGCGGGAATGTTTTTGCAGGCGGAGTTCGGCGGGTCACGAAAAGTGGACGAGGTCAGGCTGCTGATGAGCGACGACCAGCATGGAGTGAGGATGCGGCTGGAGGGGAGAGCTCCGGGCGGCGCGTGGCGGGAGCTGAGCGGCGAGCCGGTGAAGCGCGGCGTGCCTGTGCCGCTGACTCTGCGTCGCATGGCGATGCAGGAGGCGCGGCGCGGCGGAGTCACGCATCTGCTCGTGCACGAGAAGGACTTCGCCTGGCCGGATCTTTCCGGCAACGCGAGGGCGTGGGGAATCCGCCGGACCGGGTCAGTGGACGCTTATCATCTGTTTCAGTTGGAATAGAGGGATGCCGAAGTATTTTCTTGGCGTGGACGGCGGACAGTCGTCGACCACGGCGCTGATCGGAGACGAGACAGGGCAGGTTCTCGGGCAGGGGCGCGGGGGGCCGTGCAACCATGTCTCGGGGGATCAGGCGCGGGAGAAATTCCGCGGAGCGGTCGGCGGCTCGGTGAAGCTGGCGGCGGAAGAAGCGGGCCTCGAGTTGAGTGAAGTGGAGTTCGAAGCGGGCTGTTTCGGATTCTCGGGCGGTCCCGCGGACAAGGACGCTCTGATCGCGGAGATGTTCCGCCTGAAGAAGCGCATCGTAACGCATGACGCCTGGATCGCGCTCACCGGAGCGCATGGCGGGCAGCCGGGCATCATCACGATCGCGGGCACGGGATCGATTGCGTTCGCCCGCAATGCGGAGGGCAAGTTCGCGCGTGCCGGCGGATGGGGCTTCATCTTCGGAGACGAAGGCGGCGGCTTCGATCTGACGCGGCAGGCGCTGCGCGCGGCGCTGCGCATGGAGGAGGGATGGGGACCGCCGACATCGCTTCGGCAGAGATTGCTGGAAGCAACGGGCGCGCGCGACGCCAACGATCTGCTGCACCGGTTCTACACGCCCGAGTACCCGCGCCCGCGCATTGCGGAGCTGTCGCGCGTGGTGGAGCAGGCGGCGGACGAGGGCGACGATGTGGCGGCGGACATCCTGATGGAAGCAGCACAGCATCTCGCCGGGCTGACCATGGCGGCGCGGATGCAGGTCTTCACTCCCCAGGACCAGGTGCGGGCGGCGCCGATCGGCGGCGTCTTCAAATGCGCGCGATTGTATGAGGAATACCGGAAACGCGTGGAGCGCGGAGGCAACACGCAGGTGCATGCGCCGCTGTTCGGGCCGGCCGCGGGAGCGTTGCTGGAAGCTTACAGAGCCGCGGGGCTCGCTGTGGAGCTGAAGGGCGCGCCGGCGGAGAAGTAAGGCGGCGGCGGGCGGATTCCGGATGCTACCATCTCGGATGAGGGCCTCATACCATGCCAAAACTCTCGATTCGCGATCTTGATCTTCAGGGCAAACGCGTCTTCATGCGCGTGGATTTCAACGTGCCTCTGGCGCCCGGCGGGCAGGAAATTACCTCCGACAAGCGGATCCGGGCGGCGCTGCCGACGATTCAGTATGCGCTGGAAAAGGGCGCGGCGCTGGTGCTGGCGTCGCACCTGGGCCGTCCGAAGGGCAAGCCCAATCCCGAGATGAGCCTGAAGCCCGTCGCGCAGCGGCTGAGCGAGCTGCTCGGCAGGCCGGTGGCCATGGCGCCGGACTGCATCGGCGAGGAAGTGGAAAAGATGCTGCCGAAGCCGGGCGAGGTATTGCTGCTCGAAAACCTGCGTTTCCACGCCGGGGAAGAAAAGAACGATCCTGAGTTTTCGAGGAAGCTGGCGCGGCTCGGGGACGTCTACGTGAACGACGCCTTCGGCACGGCGCACCGCGCGCATGCTTCCACGGTAGGCATCATCGAGTTTCTCAAGCCGGCCGCGGCCGGCCTGCTAATGGAAAAAGAACTCGAATATCTGGAGAAATGCACGGCGAATCCGGAACGGCCCTGCGTGGGCATTCTGGGAGGCGCGAAGGTTTCCGACAAAATCGAGGTGATCGAAAACCTGCTGAAATTCGCCGACCGCCTGTTGATCGGCGGCGCGATGGCCTACACGTTCCTGAAAAGCCAGGGCAAGCCCACGGGCAGGAGTCTGGTGGAGGAAGACAAAGTCGGGCTGGCCAAAGGTCTGCTCGAAAAGGCGGGCGACCGCATTCTGCTGCCCATCGACCACGTGGTGGCGGAGGTGCTCGAAGAAAACGCGCCGTGCGAAGTGGTCGAAGAGATCCCCGAGGGCAAGATGGGCCTTGACATCGGCCCGAAGACGCGCGAAGCATACGCGGAAGTGATCCGCGGCGCGAAGACGGTGATCTGGAACGGGCCGATGGGCGTGTTCGAGAAGAAGCCGTTCGACGCGGGCACGGTGGCTGTGGCGAAAGCCGTTGCCGAAAGCGGCGCGCTCTCGGTGGTCGGCGGCGGCGACAGCGAGAAAGCCGTGAAATCGGCCGGCGTGGCGGACAGGATCAGCCACATCTCCACCGGCGGCGGCGCATCGCTCGAGTATCTGTCCGGACTGGTGCTGCCCGGCGTGGCGGCGCTGACGGACAAGTAAGGTTCGCAAAGCTTCCCGGGCGGGGCCATGACCCCGCCTGGTCCACTGGCTACAGGGCAGCCTTTCGCGGCTGCCCTTTTTTTGCGCCGCGGCTGAGCAGGCAGCCGGCCCCCATCGATGGAATCCAAGCCGTATTGCGCGCTGCCAGGGGCTGCGGAGAATTGCCACGGCTGAATCGTTCGTTCCGGCTTCAAGGAGGTTGGAAAAGGTGCTGACGCCGCCGCGCTGCGCTGAAGCCGTGAGGCGGACGGTGCCGCGGTACACACTGGCATTCTTGCCCGTGAGGCGGCGGACGAAAACGGCGCCCCGTAGGGCGGAGTGCGCTTCCCCGCAACACCGGGCCCGCCCGCGGCCGCTTCGCTGAGCGTGCGCATTGCCTGCGCCTCCAGGGCTGGGCGGCCCATGAGCGTGAGGCGTTGCAGCGTGCGGTGCGGCTCGAGGACTTCACGCGCCCCGGCAGAGACCGTGACCTGTTCGACGTTCGCGCCGGTCTCCAGCGCCGCCGTGATGCGCATCTCCCTGTCCGGACCCACAACGATGGAGCGGATCGACGGGACGAAGCCTTCCGTCTCTACCCGAAGGGAAAGCACGATTGAGTGAGCCGCAGAGAACTGGAATGTCCCATCCGCTGCCGTCCGCCGCACGGCGACGCCGGCTTGCGTGGTGTGGAGCCGGACCACGGCGCCGGCCATATGTCTGCCGGAGGGATCAACAACAGCGCCCAAGACCGCCAGGGGAATAAGAGCATTTCCACCATGCCCTTCCACTCGCGCCGATCTTTGCATATGATACAAGGCCAGCCGGAGTCTTGAGAATTGAAGAGCGGCGCCGGCGTCAAGGAAAGGGGCAAATTGATGGACAAAATCGCAGCCTGGCGCACGTGCATGTGCGCGATGATCCTTTTGGCGTTTGCATGGACTGCCTTGCACGCGCAGGTGACAACAGGAACCATTTTCGGAACCGTTACTGACCAGCAGGGCGCCGTTGTCGTGGGCGCAACGGTAACGGTGGTGAACGAAGGACAGGGGACCGTTTTCACCCGCACAACCGACCAGACAGGCGCATATTCTGTACCGTTCCTGATTCCCGGAACGTACCGTGTCACCGTGGAGCAGGCTGGCTTCAAGAAGGCGGAGCAGCGGGACATCGTCGTGACGGTGAACGCACAGGTGCGCGTTGATCTGAGCCTCGCCGTCGGCAACGTGACCGAGACCGTGGAAGTGACCGCCGCCGCGCCGCTCGTGCAGAGCGCGAGCGCGGAGACGGGACAGGTGATCGAGCAGCGGGCGGTGCAGGAGTTGCCGCTGAACGGACGCAACTTCGCCCAGCTTGTCTATCTTTCGCCGGGCGTTACTCCCGGGCAGGCGGGCGAGAACCTTTCGGGCGCCTCCACGTTCAACCCCCGCGCAGCGTCCAACTACAACCCGCTGGGGCAGCGCGCCAACGCGAACGGCTGGCTGATCGACGGCATCGACAACAACGAATACACGTTCAACACCGTAATCGTGCAGCCCTCGCTGGAATCGGTGCGCGAATTCAAGGTGTTGACGGGGTCGTTTTCGGCCGAGTTCGGCCGCGGCGCGGGCGTGGTGAGCGTGTCGACCCGCTCCGGCTCGAACGACTGGCATGCGACGGCGTTCTGGTTCCACCGCAACATTGTGTTCGACGCGCGGAACTACTTCCAGTCGCCGCAGGCGCTGCCTCGCAAGCTGCCCTTCCGGCGCCACCAGATGGGACTCGCCGGCAGCGGTCCGATCATCCGCAACAAGCTCTTCTTCTGGGCGGATTATGCCGGGCAGCGCGAGGTGCGCGGGCTGGACTATCTGAACACGGTGCCGACGGACGCGGTTCGCAACGGCGACCTCAGCGACTTCCGGACGCCCGCGGGAGCGCTGATCCAGGTGTACAATCCCTTCACCACGCGCGTGAATCCGAACAATCCTTCAGGCTTCATTCGCGATCCGTTTCCGAACAATACAATCCCGGGCTCGCTGATCGGGCAGGTTTCGCGCAATGTGGCCAGCGTGTATCCGCGGCCGAACCTGCCAGGACATTTCAACAATTACCAGTCGGCGCCGGAGCGGAAAATCAAGGATGACCAGTACACGGTGCGCCTGGACTGGCAGGCTTCACAGAAAGATTCCGTGTTCTTCCGGCTCGCACAGCAATGGTACGACCTCGACGCCCCGCAGGGGCAGGCCAACTGCTGCCTGCCAACGCCGCCGGAAGCGGCGCAGAAGTTCAAGCTGGGTCCATTCGTGGCGGGCATCCAGTATACGCGCCTGCGGACGCACGGCGGCGCGTTCAACTGGAGCCGTGTGTGGTCGCCGGCGATCGTCGGCGAGTTCCGCGCTGGCTGGGCGCGGACCAACCCGTCCACAGTGCATTCCGATTTCGGCATTCCAGCCGCGGATTCGCTGGGCATTCGCAACATCAATTTGACGGATAATTCCACCGGCATTCCGACAATCAATGTGGCCGATTTCACCGGCCTGAGCGGCGGTCCAAGCTTTCTCCCCGCGCGTCCCAAGCAGGTGAATTATCAGACGGATTACAACGTCTACTGGACGGTGAGCCGGCACACGCTGAAATTCGGCTACCACGTGGTGCGCCGGGATGTTTCGCCGTTCACGAACGCCGACACGCGCGGGCAGTTCACATTCGGCCGCGGCTTCACGATGGACCCGGTGACGCGGACGGGTGGCACCGGCTTCGCCACCATGCTGCTGGGGTTGATCCAGAGCGGGCAGCGCGGCTTCCTGCTCGGCGTGCCCGGCTTGCGCGCGTGGGAGAACGCCGCCTTCTTCCAGGACGACTGGAAGGTGAATTCGCGGCTCACGCTCAACCTCGGCGTGCGGTATGAAATCTTCCACCCGGAGACGGAGAAGTACGACCGGCTGACCAGCTTCGACCTGCCCAAGCTGATGTTCGCCTATGCGAACGAGGGCGGCTACAGCCGTACTTTGCGGAACACGGACCTGAACAACTTCGGACCGCGGTTCGGCCTCGCCTACGACGTGTTCGGCGATCAGAAGACGGTCATACGCGCCGGCTACGGTCTGAGTTACTTCCCGGAGCCGTACTCGGCATCCAGCATGCTGACACAGGGGCCGCCGCATCTGTTCAGCGAGAGCTTCAGCCTGAGCGACTTCCTGCTCGATTACTCGAACGTGCCGCGGATCGAGCAGCCTTTCGGTCCGCTGGTGCCCCTGAAGCCGCAGTCGACGGCCGAGATCAATACGCGCCGCCCGGTGGTGCGCGGCTATTCGTTCAACAACCAGACACAGTACGCGCAGACCTGGACGTTCAACATCCAGCGCCAGATCACGCGCGAGTGGATGGCGGAGATCGGCTACGCCGGCAGCCGCGGCATCAATCTCCTCTACGGCTTCAATCACAATGAAGTCCGGCTCGGCACGGGCAGCGTCGAAGACCGCCGTCCGATTCAGGCGCTCAGGAACATCCCCAGCGTGCTCATCTTCGAGCCGATGAACATGAGCACCTACCACGGGCTGATCACGAAAGCGGAGAGACGCTTTGCGCAGGGGTTCCAGTTGCTGGCCGCCTATACATGGGGCAAGAGCCTGGATTACGGCGGGGCCGTGGCCAGCGGCGGCGGCCAGACTGGCGGACCGCTGACGGTGACCTGCATCAAGTGCTACCGGGGCGCGTCAGGCTTCGACGTCAAGCACCGGGCGGTGATCAACGGACTGTATGATCTGCCCTTTGGCAAAGGCCGGCACGTGAACATTGAAAACCGGGTGACCGACATGATCCTGGGCGGCTGGCAGTTGGGCGGCATCATCACGGCAACCACCGGCCGGCCGTTCAACGTCGGCCTGCAAAACGGCGTCAACAATGGAGCCCCGAGCTGGCCGAACCGGCTCAGGGATGGCCGTCTCGACGACCCGGACCCCTACTACTGGTTCGACACGACGGCCTTTGCGGCGCCGCCTCCCAACAATTACGGCAATGTGGCGCGCGGCGTGCTGTATTCGCCGGGCGTGGTCAACATCGACATGAGCGTGGTGAAGACGTTCCCCATTACGGAGCGGCTCAAGTTCAACTTCCGTTTCGAGGCGTTCAACCTTTTCAACACGCCGTATTTCGGCTTCCCGAACGCATCGATTGGCTCGCCCACGGCTGGCCGTATCACTTCGACAGTGGGAGACAACCGGAGCCTGCAATTGTCCGGACGCATTACGTTCTGAGGCCGAGACGCCATTCCGGGGGGCTGCAGGAAGCGGGGCGCTCCGGCGCCCCGCCTTCTTTTTGCGTCAAGGCGCGCGGGCGGAGCGCTGCGGCGGTGTTTGAGAATGAAAAAGGTTGTCGGGTCCCGGCAAAACCGCCTCCATCCAGGGCGGCGGCACCCGCATCCGAAGTAAGGAACACTTCCGCCTTGTCCGCGTATTAAGGAACAGCATGCAGGAAGGATTTTCCGTGTCGAGGGCGGCGGCCGCCGCCGTTACTGTTGTTACGCTTTTGCACGGGCTTGCACCGGCCGCTCTGGCGCAGACCGCTGCCAGGCTGGAGCCGCCGAAGGGAGGCTGGGGGGCGCTGACCCGGCCCTACCAGGCGCGTTCGGCGCCGCCAATCCAGTTGGTGAACTCGCCGAGGCTGGAGTCGCTGATCCGCGCCGGCAACCTGTATCTGTCGGCGCAGGACGTCATTGCTCTGGCTATCGAGAACAACCTGGACGTAGAAGTGCAGCGCTACGGTCCGCTGCTTGCGCGCGAGGTGCTGAAGCGCGCCGAGGCGGGCGGCGTGCTGCGCAGCGTGGGCGCTCCGGTGGCGCCGGGTCCGCGCAGCGTCAGTCTTCAGGGAGTGAGCACGGCTGCCAGCGCGGTGGCGGCGGCGGGCGCGGGTGTCGGCTCCGGTGGCGGAATCCTGACACAGCTCGGACCGCCGATCCCCTCGCTGGATCCCTCGGTCACTGCGCTGGCATTCTTCTCCCACCAGACCACCCCGCAGAGCAACACCGTGCTCACGGGCACGACGTCGCTGGTGCAGGACGCGCGCGTCTACCAGGTGCAGTATTCGCAGAACTGGGCCACGGGCACCAGCGCGCAGCTCGGATATTCCAGCCAGCGGCTCAAAGTGAACAGCCAGTTCTTCAGCCTGAACCCGTTCACGCAGGCGAGCCTCGATCTTCAGATCACGCAGAACCTGCTGCAGGGCTTCGGGCGCAGCGTGAACATGCGCAACATCCTCGTGCAGCGCAACAACCTGAAGGTCAGCGACCTCCAGTTCCGCCTGCAATTGATCGAGACCGTCTCGGCGGCGCTGAATCTTTACTGGGACCTGGTGAGCTTCCACTATGAAGTGCGGGCGCGGCAGCAGGCGGTGGAGACGGCGCAGAAGCTGCTGAACGACAACAAGCGGATGGTGGAGCTGGGGACGCTGGCCGAGATCGAAGTGACGCGGGCCGAGTCCCAGCTTTACGCGGCGCGCCAGGATCTGGTGGTGGCGCAGACCAACCTGATGCAGCAGGAAGTGATCCTGAAGAACACGTTGAGCCGCACCGGCGTGGCTTCGCCGGAGCTGGCGGCGGTGCGCATCGTGCCGCTCGACACCATGGTGAAGCCGGACGACACGCCGCTGCCGGAGCTGGAGAAGCTGGTGGCCGAGGCGCTGGAGCGGCGCGCCGAAATCCAGCAGAGCCGCCTGAACCTGGAAAGCAACCGGATGAACCTCGCCGGCATCAAGAGCTCTCTCCGGCCATCGTTGCAGGCGTTCGCGCAGTTGACCAACAACGCGCTCACCGGCGACCTGACGGCGCTGGGCGCCGTGGCCGGCGTGCCCGAGATCTTCGTCGGCGGCTACGGCAACCTGTGGAGCCAGATCCTGCGGCGGAATTTCCCCAACTATTCCGCCGGTTTTTCGCTGAATATCCCGCTGCGGAACCGCGCGGCGCAATCCGACTACGCCGCCAGCCTGTTGGAGATCCGGCAGAACGAGCTGATCCTTCAGAAGAACGTGAACCAGATCCGCGTCGACGTGCAGAACGCCGTCATCGGCCTGGAACAGGCGCGGGCGCGGTATGAGGCGGCGGTGAAGGCGCGGGAGCTGGCCGAAGCCACCCTGCGCGCCGATCAGAAGAAGTACGAACTGGGCGCCGCGACCGCATTTCAGGTGGTTCAGGACCAGAGGGATCTGGCGGCGGCGCAGAGCGCGGAAGTGCAGGCCATGGCCAATTACAGCCACGCCAGGATCGCGCTCGACCAGGCGCTGGGAAGGACGCTGGAAGTACACCGGATCTCGGTGGAGGAGGCGCTGCGCGGCGAGGTGACCGGCATCCAATCGAAGGCGCCGGCGGAGGTGCGGCGATGACGCGCCTCCGGCAGGCAGCCGCGGCGGGGCTCGCCGTGCTGATGGCGGTGCCGGCGGCGCCGGCGCAGGTGAAGGCGGGCATCGAGCCCGTGAAACCGCGGGCGAGCGTATTCCTGCGCCCCTATCAGGCGCAAACCGTGCCTCCGGCGCGGCTCGGCAACTCCGAGCGGCTCAAGGCCCTGATGCGCGCGGGCCAACTGTATCTCACCGTCCAGGACGCCATCGCGCTGGCGCTGGAGAACAACATCGACGTGGAGATCGCGCGCTACTCGCCGGTGCTGGCGCGCGTGCGCCTGACTCGCGCCGAGGCGGGCGGCGCTTTGCCGGGCGTGCCCAGCGCTGCGGCGCAGGCGGGCACGGTGGCCAGCGGACAGGGCGTGCTCGGCACGCAGAGCGCCGCGGGCGTGGCGGGCGGCGGCACCGAGCGAGTGAGCCGCGGCGCGGGCAACGCGCAGATCACGCAACTTGGGCCGGTGACGCAGAACCTGGATCCCACCATCCAGTCCGCCACCACCTATGCGCACCGCAGCATCCCGCAGCCCAACGCCGTGCAGAGCCTGACGCCGGTGCTCGTGCAGGATCTGGTGAACACCACCTATTCGATCCAGCAGGGCCTGCTGAGCGGCGGCAACTTCACGCTGAGCCTGCGCGGCAACTGGCTGGAAGAGAACTCGCCGTCGAACCTGCTGAACCCCTCGTGGGCCACGACGCTTTCGCTGAGCGTGCAGCACAACCTGTTGCAGGGCTTCGGACGCGCCGTGAATGCGCGCACCATCACGGTTTCGCGCATCAACCTGAGGACTTCCGACGAGCAGTTCCGCAATCAGGTCATGAACGCCGTGGACGCCGTGCTCAACGCCTGCTACTCGCTGCTGGCCTCCGGCGAAGAGTTGAAGGCGCGGCGCAGCGCGCTGGAGACGGCGGAGCGGTTCGTCCGGGAGAGCCGGCGCCGCTATGAGCTGGGGGCGCTGGCCGGCGTCGATGTGCTCCCGGCCGAGTCGCAGGAGGCCGCGGCGCGGCGCGACCTGATCATCGCCGAGACCACGCACGGGCAGAATGAGCTGCGGCTCAAGAATCTGATCAGCCGCAACGGGGTGGCGGACCCCGAATTGCGGGCCGCCCGGATCGTGCTGCTCGATTCGCTCTCCGCTCCCGGCCGCGAGCCTCTGCCGGAGCTGCCGGCGCTGGTGGAGAAAGCCCTGCAGCGGCGGCCCGACGTTCTCGTGAGGAAAGCCGCGGTGGAATCGGCTGAAGTGAATTCGGTGGGCACGCGGAGCGCCATCCTGCCGCGGCTGATCGCATTCGGAACCACGACGCAGCAGGGCCTGGCAGGCACGGGCCGGACGGTGACACAGGCGACGCCAGGACAGCCGCCGCGCGTGCAGCAGCCGGACCCCTACTTTACCGGCGGATTTGGCACGGCCCTCGGACAGAGCTTCCGGCGGAACTTCCCGGCGATCAACGGCGGCGCCTTTTTCCAGACGCCGTTGCGTAACCGGCAGGGGACGGCGGACCAGGCGGTCGACGAACTGCAACTGCGGCAATCCCAACTGCAACTGGCGCAGTTCCTGCTGCAGGTCCAGGTGGACCTGGCCAACGCTCTGGCCGCCGCAGAGCAGGCCCGGACGCGGTGGGAGGCCGCGGCGAAGGGACTCGAACTGGCGCGGGCGCTGCTGGCCGCGGAAGAGAAGAAGTTTTCCACGGGTTTCTCGACTCCGTTCGAAGTCGTGCAGCAGCAGCGGCAACTGGCTCAGGCGCAGGCTGCCGAGGCGGCGGCGCGCGCGTCGTGGCACTCGGCGCGGCTCGCCCTGGAGCGGGCGTCGGGAACGACGCTGGAGACGTACGGCGTTTCGCTCGACGAAGCCAGGCGCGGAGAGGCGGCCCGCGCCCCTGGCGGGTTGACGGCCGGGCCAGACAATAAGTAGCGCTTCTGTTTGAAACAAAATCTCCGATTTCTGTTGAACCCTGGCCGCCGTCCGGCTATGATGAAGGCAGTCAGGAGATCGGGACGGACATTTCCACTCTCCTCGCCTGAGGTTCGAGAAGCCTCATCTTCTTCCAGCAGGCCGGCTGCCCTGCCAAGCGGCAGCCGGCCGTCCTGTCTCTCCGTGTTCCTGCCGAACCCCTCAGGGCGGCGGATTCGCTGAGGCAACCTGAAAGTCCGGCCGCAGGTTCCTGCGTATCCTGCTGAGCACCGCGGACCAATCCCTCGAAAATCATGGCGGCGGTTCTCATCCATGCCGATGTCCCGCAGGGTCATGCCGGCTCCTTCCGGGCGGCTGGAGCCATCGGCTCGCGGCGCTCAAACACGGGCCGCGGCCTGCTTCAGCCGCGGTTCTCTTGCGCGGTCACAGGCTGCGCGCGATGTCGACCAGATCGGCGAAGACTCCGTAGGCGGTCTGTTCGAGCCCGGGGTTCTGGCTGAACACGCCGAGACCGCCCATCGTGTCCGTGTGCAGCACGAGGACGTTCGATGTTCCGCGCACCTGCGCGAGCATATCGTGCGCATCGAGCACTTCAGCGCGCACGCGCAGCGTGACGCCTGCGGGAGTGCGCCTGCCGCGGCTCACCAGAACGATGCGCTTGCCCGCCCGCTCGGCTTCGGCCACCTTCTGCGGCGTGAGCCGCCCGATGCCGCGCCTGTTCACCGCGGCAGGCGTGGCGCGCGCGTCCATCAGCACGTTGGCCAGCGCGGCGGCTTTGCAGGCGCTGTCCCAGCCGTCGATGTCGAACCAGGGATCGGCCTCGGTGACGCCGAGGCGGCGCGCCTCTTCGATCCCTTCTTCGAGCGCCGCGCCGCGCCGCATCGCGTCGAGAATCACCTGCGTGGTCGAGTTCAGCGCGCCAGCGAATCCGAGCACGCGCGTGCCCGGCAGGCAGTGGCGCGCCAGGTTGAACACGGGCGTGCCGTCCATCACCGCGGACTCAAAGCGGAACTCGACCCCTGCGCGGCGCGCTTCCCCGGCAAGGTCCGCGTAGCAGCATGCGATAGGGCCTTTGTTCGCCGTCACCACGTGCATGCCGCGCGCGAAGGCGGCGCGGATGTGGCTTGCGGCGGGCTCGCCGTCTTCCGGATTCAGCGTGGTGAGTTCGGCCAGGATCTCGGCGCGGGCGCGGTCGAGAAACTCTTCCGCGCCTGCCGCCGGAGGGCCGAAGACAGGCTCTTCCGGCAGCCCGTGCAGATCGTACGCCGTGCCGTGGCGCAGCGTGTGCGCGGCGACGATGCGGAAGGGGTAAACGTTCCGCTGCTGTGCGATGAGGCGGGCCAGCGCCCGCGCCACTCTTCCGTAGCCTAGAACCGCGACTCTCAAAACTCGAGCTTCTCGATCAGGGCGTTCAGTTCATTTTCCAGCGTAGCCTTGCGGCGGCGCAGCTCGCTCAGGCGGTCGCGGAGTTGCGCGATCCGGACGTCGTCCTTGGCCAGCTCGGCTGCATAGCGGTTGACCATCTCCTGCTGCCCGGCGACGTTGCGCAGCGTGTTGATGTTCTGGCGGAGCCGCTCCTGCTCATTGCCGAGATCGCGCAGTTCGGTCTCGGCGCGGCGCAGTTCGGAATCCGCTTCGGCGATCTCGCGCTTTCTGGCGGCAACGGTTTCGAGCTGCTGCCGCGCGGCGGCGCCGAGGGCGCGGTTCTGGATGTAGCGGACGAGAATGTCAGGCGTGAGCGACGCGACTGCGGTGGAGCTTTCCACCTCGCGTTCTTCGACGACGGCGAGCTTCGCGCTTCCCTGGGCGGGCAGCGCCACGGAGAAGCGGTAGGAAGCAGGCGTGGTCTCGTCCGCTTTCGGCTTCAGCAGCTTCCATCCCTGCAAGGCGGCGTGCTCGATGAGCATCGTCTTTTCCTTCGCATCGGCGTTGAATGCCGTGTAGGCCGTAGTGCGCTGGATGGCGGTGCGTGTGGTGAGAACGCCGCGGCTGGCTTTGAGACTGCGGATGGTCTCTTCGCCGGATTCGAAATTGGTGGTGACGCGCACCGCCTGATCGACGGCGTAGCTGATCAGGCGCTTCTCGCCGTTCTTGAGCACCTCCATCATCGCCTCGCCGGAGTAGCCGGAGGAGTGGTAGACGGTGATCGGCCCGCCGTCGAGCGTCTTGCCGGTGGAGTTGGTGAGTTCAGCGGCATGGCGCGGGTTGGCCTGCGAGCGGTCCGCATAGATCAGCAGCTTGCGCGCCGCGATTCTGCCCTGGAAGAAGGGCAGCAGCAGGGACTCGCCGGCGCGGGCGTTGACAGGCGTGGAGAAGCTGTATTCGAAGAACTCGCCGGCTTCGCGCGCTTCGGCGGAGGGCTCGACCGTGCTCATCTCCATCTCCATGGGGGCGGGAGCGGCGGCGAGTGCGGCATCGGGCTTGCCTCTCAAAGGGACCAGCACTTTGCGGCCGGCAGGGGCGGCGCCTGATTTTGCTTCCGCTGTCATGGCGCCCGCGTGCACCTGCGGTGCGGCGGGCTCGATGCCGGGCAGATCGACCTCTTTGCGCTGGACGTAACGCGCCTCGAGCAGCCGCGTGAGGAACGAGACCGGCTTGCCGCTGACGACGCTGAGCGCCACCTGATTCCAGTCTTCGCCTGTGGCGTTCTCGACGATGGCCCAGCCCTCGAGCGTGGCTTCGCCCGTGTCCGGCAGCAGCAGGCGGTAAGTCGATTTCCAGACCGGCGCGGGAGCGAGGTAGCGGGCGGTCACGCGGCGCTCGCCGGAACCGGCAAGGTCGATGAAGATGGTGCGGCGGTCCGGGACGAGGTCCCTGGCCATGCGCGCCAGCGCATCGGAGAGCTGCTTCTGGTGTTGGGCGTCGGCGAAGCGGAAGCCGGATGCGGCATCGAGGTCGTAAATGGCGAGCGCGCCCGAATCCAACAAAAGCGTGAGTTCCTGTTTTTGGCCCTGGTTGGGCAGGGGCGCGAGCCGGCCGGAGACGATGACGCCGGAAACGGGGCCGCCCCGATACTGCATCTCCAGGCGCGCGCCGCGCCACTGGTCTAGCAGAACCACGAGAGGTTGCTGCGCCGCGATTTGCAGCCTGGGGGGAAGAGCGCCGGGCCGGAGAGGGTCGGTGAATTCATACCGGACCCTGGCGACGCCGCCCGGGGCTTCGAGCACCAGCGATTTCAGCACGTCGTCGACCTCCGCGGCGCGGAAATCGAGCGCCGCCGCCTCGCCGGACCTGACAGGGCCGGACCGCTCGTAAAAGGCGACGCCGTTCTTGTACACGACGACGCGCTTCACCGGCAGCGGGGACGCCTGCAAAAGGCCCGCGGCGAGCAGAGCCAACAGGGTGGATCTCATGCGGTTCCTCCTCTGGTCATGATAAGGTCAAGTACACACCGGAGCGACCATGGCCATCCTGCTCGTGGACGACGAAAAGCCGCTGCTTGCGCTACTCCAGCGGTTTCTGGAGCGGGCCGGCTACCGTGTAGACGTGTCGGAGACGGGTTTCGGTGCGCTGGAAAAATGCCGCACGGCGCCGTGTCCGTATTCGGTAGTGGTGCTGGACCTGAAGCTGCCGGACATTTCCGGCGCGGAGCTGCTGCCGATGCTGCTGGAGGCCGCGCCTTCGCTGAAGGTGATCATTTCCAGCGGTACGCCGTTCAGCCCTTCGGCGCTGCCCGAGCCGTTGCGGCCGCGCGTGGAGGCGCTGTTGAAGCCGTTTCTGCCGAAAGAGCTGCTGGAAGCCGTGGAGAGGCTGACAGCGAAGAGGCGCGGGGCCTCAGTCTAGCAGCGCTTTGAGCCGCTCGGCGAAGTTTTCCTCGTCCTCGGTCCACAGCAGCCGGCGCTCGGCGATCAGTTCGTTTTCCAGATCCGTGGCCAGGTGCAGCACGCTGCGGATGTTGGACTGCACGGGGCGGAGGGCGTCGCTCGAAGGCTCGGGAAGATAGAGGCGCTGCGGCCCGAGGTCGAGACGGAGATGCTCGCCGAGCGGCGCTTCGAACTGCGGGCCGAAAATCTCGAGGTAGACGCGGGAGGGTTTCAGCGCCCACTCGCCGGTCCACTGGTAAATGTCCCAGCGCATCTCGACCTGGATGGCGATGTCGTCGTGCAGGTGCTCCTGCACGCGGGACGCCGCCGCCTGCGGGTCGAGGTCCCCGTCGTATTGCTCTTCGAGCAGCGGGGCTTCGCGGAAGGCGAGCGGGATGATGCGGAAGACGCCCCCGGGCAGCAGGCGCGACTGCGGGAAGACAGCGACCGCCTTCTTGAGATACAGCGGCAGCCCCACAGGGGCGAAGTTCTTGAGCCAGAGGGACAGGAACAGCGGATCGTGCATGGCGGATCAGCCTCCCGAGCGGCGGTAGACGGCGACGGCCAGCGGCGGGAGCGTGAGCGACAGGCTCTGCCGGCGGTTGTGGATCTCCACGCGGTCTGTCCAGAGTTCGCCGTCATTGCGGACGCCGCTGCCGCCGAAGCGCTCCCAGTCTGTGTTCATGACCTCGTGGTAGACGCCGGGCTCGGGCACTCCGATGCGGTAATTGTACCGCACGACAGGCGTGAAGTTGCACACCCAGACGGTGAAATCGCGCCTGTGTTTCGACCAGCGAACGAAGCTGATGATGCTCGAATCGACGTCGTGGAAGTCGATCCACTCGAATCCATTCCAGTGGAAATCCACTTCGTGGAGAGTAGGGTCTTCCGAGTAGAAATGGTTCAATTCGGCGACGAAGTCCTGGAGTTTCTTGTGAAAACCGTACTGGAGCAGGTCCCAGCGGAGCGATCCCTGCCAGTTCCACTCTTCGTACTGGCCGAGCTCGCAGCCCATGAAGAGTAGCTTCTTGCCCGGGTGGCCGTA
Source organism: Acidobacteriota bacterium (assembly GCA_049325215.1). Taxonomy (GTDB): domain Bacteria; phylum Acidobacteriota; class Terriglobia; order Bryobacterales; family Bryobacteraceae; genus JANWVO01. The sequence continues at coordinate 3,336 of JBMOMB010000035.1, read as the reverse complement.
CATATAGCCGAGGAAGGCGCGGACGTTGGCGAAGCGCTGCCACTCGTCGCCGGGCATTTTCGAGATGAGCGACGCCTTGCCGTGGACGACCTCGTCGTGGGAGATGGGCAGCAGGAAGTTCTCGGTGAACGCGTAGAGCAGGCTGAAGGTGATCTGGCTGTGGCGGAACTTGCGGAAGAGCGGGTCGGCGCGGAAGTAGCCGAACATGTCGTGCATCCACCCCATGTTCCACTTCATGGTGAAGCCGAGCCCGCCGGCGTAGACGGGGTGGGAGACGCCGGCGAAGGAAGTGGATTCTTCCGCGATGGTGATGGCGCCGGGGACCTTGTGCGCCTCCTCGTTGAACCTGCGGATGAAGGAGATGGCTTCCAGGTTTTCGTTGCCTCCGTATTTATTGGGCACCCATTCGCCTTCCTTGCGGCCGTAATCGAGATACAGCATGGAGGCGACGGCATCGACGCGCAGGCCGTCGATGTGATATTCCTTGAGCCAGAAAAGGGCGTTGGAAATCAGGAAATTCCGGACTTCATTGCGCGCGTAATTGAAAATCAGCGTGCCCCATTCCCGGTGCTCGCCGAGGCGCGGGTCCTCGTATTCGTAACAGGCAGTGCCGTCGAAGCGGGCCAGCCCGTGGGCGTCTTTGGGGAAATGGCCAGGCACCCAGTCCACGATGACGCCGATGCCGTGCTGGTGGCACTGGTCGATGAAGAACTTGAAGTCGTCGGGGGCGCCGAAGCGGGCGGTGGGGGCGTAATAGCCGGTGACCTGGTAGCCCCAGCTTCCGGCATAGGGGTGTTCCATGACCGGCATCAACTCGATGTGCGTGAAGCCGAGGCGTTTCACATAGGGAACAAGGTGCCAGGCGAGTTCGCGGTAGGAGAGCGGCTCGCCCTCGGGGGTTTTCATCCACGATTCGAGATGGACTTCATAGCAGCTCACGGGGCGCTCGAGCCAGTTGGTGCGGGCGCGCTCCTCCATCCAGGCGCCGTCATTCCACTCGTACTGGCCGAGGCGCCAGACCATGGAAGCGGTGAGTGGCGGTTTTTCGGCGGCGAAGGCATAGGGGTCGCACTTCATCTCGGAGACGCCAAAAATCCTGGAGCGGACGAAGTACTTGTAAATATCGCCCTGGCGGACGCCGGGGAGGAACAGCTCCCAGATGCCGCCATCGCGGCGGCGCATGGGATGGCGGTACGAGTCCCACTGGTTGAAGCTGCCGGCGACGCAGACAGCTTCGGCGTTGGGCGCCCAGACAGCGAAGCGGCATCCCTCGACGCCGTCGATTTCCATCAGATGGGCGCCCATGGTGCGCCAGGCTTCGTAATGCGTTCCCTCGGCGTGGAGGTACACGTCGAAATCGCTGAGGAGCAGCCCGAAGCGGTAAGGATCCTCGATGATTTCCGTGCCGCCGCGGTGAAGAGAGAGTTCGAAGAGGTAGCGGCCGGGTTCGCGGGCGATCTGCGCGCCGTACAAGCCTCCGGGATGCAGCTTCACCATCGGCACGCGGCCGCCGCCTTCCAGCAGCAGCACGGCCCCGGCGGCATGGGGGAGGAAGGCGCGCACGACAAAGCCGTCCTCGACGCGGTGCGGGCCGAGGACGGAGAAGGGATCTCCGTGATAGCCGCCGACGATCGCGTCGAATTCACCGGGGTTCATGCGGCTATTATGGCAATTCATGGACCTGAGGTCACTGGCGAAAGCCGAACTGCACGTGCACCTGGAAGGAGCGGCGGAGCCGGAGACGCTCTGCGAGGCTTCGCCCGGGCTGACCGTGGAAGAAGCGCGGGCGCGGATGCGGTTTTCGAGCTTCGACGAATTCCTTCAGGCGTTCAAGTGGGTGCATACGCGGTTGCGGAGGCCGGAGCATTTCGCGCTGGTCCTGCGGCGGCTGCTGGAGCGGCTGGCGGGAGAAGGCGTGCGCTATGCGGAGGTCAATGTGAGCGCGGGAGTGATCCTGTGGCGCGGGCTGCCGCTGGACGAGTTCTTCACGGCGATCGCGGAGGAGGCCGAGCGGGGGCCGCTGCCGGTACGGTTCATTTTTGATGCGGTGCGGCAGTTCGGGCTGGACCATGTGCAGGCGGTGGCGGAGGCGGCGGTGCGGTGGAAAGAGCGGGGAGTCATCGGGTTCGGGATCGGGGGCGACGAAGCGCGCGGTCCGGCGCGGCTCTACAGAGACGTGTTCGATTATGTGCGCGCCCACGGGCTCGCGGCAGTGCCGCATGGCGGAGAGACGGCGGGGCCGGAGAGCGTGTGGGAGGCGCTCGGCTGCGGGGCGCGGCGGATCGGGCACGGGATCCGCGCGGTGGAAGATGCCGCGCTGCTCGAGGAGCTGCGCAGGAGGGATGTGGCGCTGGAGGTCTGCATCACGAGCAACGTGCGCACAGGGGCGGTGTGGTCCCTGGCGGAACATCCGGTGCGGCGGCTGTTCGAGGCGGGCGTGCCGGTGGTATTGAACACGGACGATCCGGCGCTGTTCGCAACGACGCTCGTGCGCGAGTACGAGCTGGCGCGGGACGTGTTCGGGTTTTCGGAAGAAGAGCTGCGGCAGGTGGCGCGGAACAGCTTCCGCTACGGGCTGGCGGCGCCGGAGCCGCCGCTCTGAGCGAGCTTCTGCGACAGCTCGCGGACGATGGTTTCCAATTGCTCGACACGCTGCGCGAGCTGCTCGATAGCCTGTCCTTCGGGGTCGGGGAGCTTGGCGTGCTCGAGCACTTCCTCGTTGTCGAGGCGGCTGCGGACGATCCGGCCTGGGACGCCGACCACGGTGGAGTGATCGGGGACGGACTTGAGCACCACCGAGCCGGCGCCGATGCGGACGTGGTTGCCGATGGTGATGTTGCCGAGCACCTTGGCGCCGCTGCCGACCACCACGTTGTTGCCGAGGGTGGGATGGCGCTTGCCCTTCTCCTTGCCCGTGCCGCCCAGGGTGACGCCCTGGTAGAGCAGGCAATCGTCGCCGACGATGGCGGTCTCGCCGATGACGACGCCCATGCCGTGATCGATGAAAAAGCGGCGGCCGATCTGCGCGCCGGGGTGGATTTCAATGCCCGTAAACAGGCGTGAAATCTGGCTGATGATGCGCGCCAGCGTGGTGAAGCGGGCCTTGTACAGCTTATGCGCCAGCCGGTGGAGGAGGATGGCATGGAATCCGGGGTAACAGAACAGGATCTCGATGACGCTCTTGGCCGCGGGGTCTTCTCGAAAGATAGTGTCGATCTGTTCCCGGATGGTGCGAAACATCGTTTGACTATCAATTATGCGCCGTTTGATGGGGGAGCGCTGCGGACAAACCCCAGTGATGCGATGGAGATGAGACCGCCGGGCGGGGGCGCCCGG
>JBMOMB010000034.1:0-44557 GCA_049325215.1 Acidobacteriota bacterium | reverse complement strand
TGTTCCGGCCGCTGGCGCGGCCTCCACGCGCGGCTCCCATACTGCGCCGACCCGCCACGGAAGGGCGCGAAGCGCGTTCTGAGCCGCGACTGGAGGGCGCAAAGCGCCCGGAGGGAGCGGCCCCCTGGGGCCTGGCCGCGGCCATGAGCAAAGCGGCGCAGGGCAGCCCCGCTCCCGCTGTTTCCTAAGCCCGGAAGATCGGCTCCCTGCCCTTGGCCAGCGAGGCGACCTGTTCCTTCTGCGCGCGGCTCAGAGGAGTGAATGAGGCGCCGATGGACAGGGCGAGATCGAACAGGGCCTTCTCGCCGGGCGGGATGGCCGCAGTGACCTCCTGCGACAGCGTCCAGCCCAGAGCCAGGCGGGCCTTTTCCGGCTCATCGAGCGGCTCGTACCAGCATTTGGCATACTTGCGCCGCTCGCGGGGCAGATCCTTCGGCCAGGTGGTGTGCGCCAGGCCTTTCAGCGCCAGCCGGGCGATCTTCTTCTCCTTCGCCTTCTCGAGCATCTGCGGGCCGAACTGTCCCTCGTGCCAGCAGACGAAATTCACGGGGAACAGGATGGAATCGACGGGGAATTTCTCCATCAGCGCCAGCGCCGCCCCGGCATGGTGAGCCGAGAAGCCGAGGAAGCGCGCCTTCCCTTCTTTCTTCATCCGCAGGAAGAACTCCGCCGCTCCCCCCGGCGCGAGGATTTTCTCCACGTCCTCCATCGAGGAGACGGCATGGAACTGGTACAGGTCGAAGTAGTCCGTCCGAAGCCTCCGCAGGGACTGCTCGAACTCCTGGCGGGCACCCTCAGCGTCCCGGCGCGTGGTCTTGCAGGCGAGAAACGCGTTCTTGCGGTACGGCTCGAGCGCCGGACCGAGCTTGATCTCCGCTTCGCCATCGCCGTAAGAAGGAGCCACGTCGTAATAGTTCACGCCGCGGTCCCAGGCGGAGGCCACGATGCGGTTGGCTTCCTGCTGCTCGTAGCCCATGACGACAATGCCGCCGAAGCCGATGATGGACAGCTCGACGCCATCTTTGTAAGCGCGCCGGGGCAGCGGCGCGGAAGATGCCGGCAGCGATGCCGTAGCGGTAGCGGCTACAAAAGTTCTCCGGTCCATGGTTCCACTATAAGGCAATGGCGGGCGGAAGGAAGCGTCCGGGCCCGGGACGCTTCGCTGCGCGGGGGCAGGAGTCCGAAAAAACGAACGGCCGCCCGCATGAACGGGCGGCCGCAACAATCCCTCAGAGAGATGTTTGAATCAGATCTTGGCTTCTTTGTATTCGACGTGCTTGCGGATCTTCGGATCGTACTTCTTCAGCACGATCTTCTCGGTCTTCGCCTTGGGGTTCTTGGTGGTGGTGTAGAAGTGTCCAGTCCCCGCCGAGGAAACCAGTTTGACGGTGATGCGCGGCATGAATACCTCCTAAAACTTGACGCCTTTCTGCCTGAGTTCCGCCAGCACGGCGTCGATGCCCTTCTTGTCGATGATGCGCAGGGCGCGGGCGCTGAGGCGGAGCCGGACGAAGCGCTTCAACTGCGGGGACCACAACCGCTTGGTGTGCAGGTTGGGTTCGAAGACGCGTTTGGCGCGGTTGTTGGCGTGCGAAACCCTGTTGCCGCTCACGGGCTTCTTTCCTGTCACAGGGCAATATTTCGACATGGGCTTCTCCAGAGTGATTCCGTCGGGAGTGGGGGAGCAGACGATCCCTTCCACCCAGTATACAGGTTGAGGCCGCTTTCTGCCAAATCCGCCGCTGGCGGGCTGTCAGACTCTCACCGCGTAAGGCTTTTCCGGATCGATCCCGAGATCGATGAGCGCTTTGTGCGCTTCTTCAGCACTCAGCTCTCCCCAACGGGCCAGCCGCTCCAGCGCCGCAGCGGCGATCGATTCGGCGTCGACTTCGAAGAACCGGCGCAGGTACATCCGCGACTCGCTGCGGCCGAAACCGTCTGTGCCGAGCGAAACCAGGCGCCCGCTCAGCCAGGGGGCAAGCTGGTCGGCCACAAGCTTCATGTAATCGGACGCCGCAACGATCGGTCCTTCGGTGGCTTCCACCACCTGCTGGATGTACGGCTTGCGCGGCGGCGCCGCCGGGTGCAGCCGGTTCCAGCGCTCAGTCTCCAGCGCCTCGGCGCGCAACCGGTTGTAGCTGGTCACGCTCCAGACGCCGGCCGGGATCTGAAACTTCTCCCACAGCAGCTTCTGGGCGCGCAGAGCCTCGTTCAGGATCGTTCCGCTGCCCCATAGCTGCACGCGCGCCGTGCCGCCGGGAGCGGCGCTGACGAGATAAATCCCTTTGAGAATTCCCTCGACGACGCCATCAGCCTCCGGCATGGGCGGCTGCGCGTAATTCTCATTGCAGATGGTGATGTAGTAAAAGACGTCCTCGTCCTCGCCGTACATGCGGCGCAGGCCGTCCTGGATGATCACCGCCAGCTCGTAAGCGTAAGCCGGATCGTAGGTGACGCAGTTGGGAACGGTGGAGAACAGCACGTGGCTGTGGCCGTCTTCGTGCTGGAGTCCCTCGCCGTTCAGAGTCGTGCGGCCGGCCGTGGCGCCCATCAGGAACCCGCGCCCGCGGGAATCGCCAAAGGCCCAAACCGCGTCGCCCACACGCTGGAACCCGAACATCGAGTAGTACGTGTAGAACGGAATCATCGGCACGCCGTAGTTGCTGTAGGACGTGCCTGCAGCGGTGAAGCTGGCCATCGAACCCGCTTCCGTGATGCCTTCCTCGAGGATCTGCCCGTCGCGTGATTCCTTGTAGTACAGGAACTGCTCGCTGTCCACCGGCTTGTACAATTGCCCGCCCGGCGCGTAGATCGAAATCTGCCGGAACAGGCTTTCCATGCCGAACGTGCGCGCTTCATCGGGAATGATGGGCACGATGCGGCGGCCGATCCCGGGGTGCTTGAGCAACTGCTTGAGGATGGCGACGAACGCCATGGTAGTGGACACCGGGCGCCCGCCGCTGCCCTTGAGCGATTCACTGAAGAATTCCAGCCCGGGCACGTCCAGGCGCACGGGGCGCGCGGGGCGCACAGGGAGGTAGCCTCCCAGAGCCTCGCGCCGCTGCTTCAGGTACTGGATCTCGGGAGAATCCTCGCTGGGGCGGTAGAAAGAAACCGTGTGGACCGTGGACTCGGGAATCGGGATGCGGAACCGCTCGCGCAGCTTGAGCAGTTCGTTCTCATTCATCTTCTTCTGCTGGTGAGTGGTATTGCGGCCTTCGGCGGCTTCGCCAAGCCCGTAGCCCTTCACCGTCTTGGCCAGGATCACCGTGGGCGATCCGGTATGCTCAAAGGCGCGCTTGTAAGCGTTGTAGACCTTCACCGGGTCATGGCCGCCGCGGGGCAGGTTGGCCAGTTCGTCGTCGCTCATATCAGCCACCAGTTCGAGCAATTCCGGATACTTGCCGAAGAACTCCTGGCGGACGTACGCGCCTCCGCGGGCTTTGAAATTCTGATATTCGCCGTCGACGCACTCCTGCATGCGGCGCACGAGAAGACCGCTCTTGTCCCTGGCCAGGAGGCGGTCCCACGCGCCGCCCCAGATCACCTTGATGACGTTCCAGCGGGCGCCGCGGAACCAGGCTTCCAGTTCCTGAATGATGTTGGAATTGCCGCGCACCGGGCCGTCCAGCCGCTGGAGGTTGCAGTTGATGACGAAGATCAGGTTGTCGAGACGTTCGTTGGCCGCGATCTGGAGCGCGCCGCGCGATTCCGGCTCGTCCATCTCGCCGTCGCCGAGGAAGGCCCAGACCTTGCGGTCCGTCCGCGCCAGCAGGCCGCGGTTTTCGAGATACCGCATGAAGCGCGCCTGGTAGATGGCGTTGATCGGCCCCAGCCCCATGCTGACTGTGGGGAACTGCCAGAAGTCGGGCATCAGCCACGGGTGCGGGTAGGAGCTCAGCCCCGGCATGTCGCGCAGCTCGTGGCGGAAGTTCTTCAGGTGCTCTTCGGTGAGACGCCCTTCGAGAAAGGCGCGCGCGTACATGCCGGGCGAGGCGTGCCCCTGGAAGTACACCAGGTCGCCCGGCTGGCGGCCTTCTGGCGTATCGATGGCGGCGCGGAAGAAATGATTGAACCCGACCTCGTACAGCGTGGCGGAAGAAGCGAATGTGGAGATGTGGCCGCCGATGCCGTCGTCGTACTTGTTGGCGCGCACGACCATGGCCACGGCGTTCCACCGCACCAGGCTCTTGATGGTGCGCTCCAGCTCGCGGTCGCCCGGGTAAGGGACTTCCTCTTCCGCGGGAATCGTGTTCAGGTAGGGCGTATTGATGCCCAGCGGCGCGGGGACGCCTTTGAGGGCGGCGCTGGTAGCCAGCCGCTCCAGAAGGAAGCGGGCGCGCTCGGGTCCGCCGTCTTCGATGACCTGATCCAGCGCCTCAAGCCACTCCTGCGTCTCGACAGGGTTCAAGTCTTCCGGTTTCTCAATCTTGGATTTCAGCATGAGACCAGTGGAGGAACTACAATCCCGATTCTACCTTGACCGGGCAGAAAACGCCTGCACTTAAGGGATGCCCGCCGCGCGGCCGGGGACGCGGGAATCTTCCGTCCTCCCGGCTGCCGGAGGAGCGGCGTAGAAGCGGCCCGCGGCTTCCAGCACTTCTCCCAGGAACTCCGCCAGCCCCGGCCTGCTGCGTGCCGCCTGGGCCAGCCCGAGTTCCAGAAGAAGCGTGCGCCCAGGCGCGGCGGGATCCTCCATCACCTTCCTGCCCCGCGCGCCAAACGCCTGGATCGAAGCGCCCGCCGCCACCTGGAGCATGCGCCGCGCTTCGGCGGCGCTCAGGCCGGAGGCGCGCAGCGACATCAGGGCTGCGTCCAGCAGCGGGGCCAGCAGTCCTCTCGCGGCCAGCAGGCCCAGCCGGAACAGCGGCTTTCGCCCCGGCGCCAGTTCCAGGCATCGCATGTGGGCTTCAGACAGCCATTGCCTGGTGAGTAGGACAGCCCGGCGGTCCCCCTCGGCGACAACGAGATCGCGGCCCGCCGACGGCGCCAGCGCAACCGAGCAGACCTTCGCCCCTTCCGCGCGCAGCGGCCCCAGAGCGGATGCATCCCGATCGGAGCTCAACAGGGCGAAGTGCGATCCCTTCCACGGGCCGGCGCCGCACAACAGCGGCAACAGGCTGTCCAGACTGCTGCCAGCGGCCTGGATCAGCACCAGCCCGCAGGCGTGCAGGTCCTCGACCTCTGCGGCCGCGCCCGCGCGGAGAGAGTTCGAATACCGCGAAGCCAGGCGGCGGTCCAGCGCCACCACGGGACCGATGTGGCGCGACAGGGCCGGCCGGCGCAGCAGCAGCGAGTTACTCAGCCTCCCCGCCGCGATCAGTCCCAACGGTTTCCAGGAGCTCATATGGCTTCGGCGTCCGCAATTCCCTGATACGGTCACGATACTGTGCCGCTTTCTCGAATTCAAACGCCTTGGCCGCCTCGCGCATCTTCGCCTCGAGCTCGGAGATCAGCCGCTCGCGCTCTTCCGGCGTGAGCAGCTCGGCCGCCCCAGGTTCCTCCTCGAGCGGCGGCGTCACATAGTCGGCTTCGGCGATCATCGCCAGCGTCATGTCGACCGGCTTGACGATCGTCTCCGGCGTGATGCCGTGCCGCTCGTTGTACTCGACCTGGATGCGCCGGCGGCGCTCGGTCTCGTCGATGGCCCGGCGCATGCTGTCCGTCATGACATCGGCGTACAGGATCGCCTTGCCTTCCACATTGCGCGCGGCGCGGCCGATGGTCTGGATCAGCGAGCCAGCCGAGCGCAGGAAGCCTTCTTTGTCCGCGTCGAGGATGGCCACCAGGGACACCTCGGGCAGGTCCAGCCCCTCGCGCAGCAGGTTGACGCCGATCAGCACGTCGATGTCGCCGCGCCGGAGGTCGCGCAGGATCTTCACGCGGTCGAGCGTCGAGACCTCGCTGTGCATATAGGCGCAGCGGATGCCCAGCTCGGCGTAATATTCGCGCAGGTCCTCGGCCATGCGCTTGGTCAGCGTCGTCACCAGCACACGCTGGCCTCTCTCAATCCGCGCGCGGATTTCTCCCAGCAGGTCGTCCACCTGCCCGCGGACGGGGCGCACTTCGACAGCCGGATCCACCAGCCCGGTGGGACGGATGATCTGCTCCACCACCACGCCTCCTGACCGGGTGAGTTCGTAGGGTCCGGGCGTGGCGGAGACGTAGATGGTCTGATGGACGCGGTGCTCGAACTCCTCGAACGTCAGCGGGCGGTTGTCGAGCGCGCTCGGCAGCCGGAAGCCGTACTTCACCAGGTTTTCCTTGCGCGAGCGGTCGCCGTGATACATGCCGCCGATCTGAGGCACCGTCTGATGGCTTTCGTCGATGATCATCAGCGCGTCCGGCGGCAGGTAGTCGAGCAGGGTCGGCGGAGGCTCACCCGGGAGCCGTCCGCTGAAATGGCGTGAATAGTTTTCGATGCCGTGGCAGTAGCCCACCTGCCGGATCATTTCCAGGTCGAACATCGTGCGCTGCCAGACGCGCTGCGCCTCGACGAGCTTGCCCTGCTTTTCCAGCTCTTTCTTCCACCAGTCCAGCTCTTGCTCGATGCTCGCCAGCGCCTGCTCCTTCGTCTCCGGGCTCATCACGTAGTGCGTCTTCGGATAGACCGGCAGGCGGAGAAGGCGCTCCTTCACCTGGCCCAGCAGCGGATCGATGCGGCTGAGGTTCTCGATCTCGTCGCCCCACATCTCGATGCGGAACGCGTCGTCTTCATAGGGCGGCCAGATTTCGATCACGTCGCCGCGGACGCGGAACGTGCCGCGGCGGAAATCCGCATCGTTCCGCTCGTAAAGGATCTCCACCAGCTTTTCGAGGATCTTCTCGCGGGCGATGCGCTGGCCCTTCTCGAGCATCAGCAGCATCCCGTAATAGGCTTCGGGCGAGCCGAGCCCGTAAATGCAGCTCACGCTGGCCACGATGATGCAGTCGCGGCGCTCGAACAGGCTGCGCGTGGCCGAGAGGCGCAGCTTGTCCAGCTCGTCGTTGATGGTGGCTTCTTTTTCGATGTAGGTATCGGTGGAAGGGATATAGGCTTCCGGCTGGTAATAGTCGTAATAACTGACGAAATATTCCACCGCATTGTGGGGGAAAAACGTCTTGAATTCCTGATAAAGCTGCGCGGCCAGGATCTTGTTGTGCGCCATCACGAGCGCCGGCCTTCCGGTCTCCTCGATCACCTTGGCGATGGTGAAGGTCTTGCCGCTGCCGGTGACGCCGAGCAGCACCTGATGCTGCTCTCCGTTCTCCACGCCGCGCACGAGCTGCCGGATCGCCTCGCCCTGGTCGCCGCGCGGCTTGTAGTCGATGCCCAGGCGGTATGCGCTCATCTTTTGTCCGAAATGGCGTTGAATTCGCAGCCCAGAATCGCCGTCAATGCGAGCAGATACATCCAGACGCAGAGAGCGATGACGGCGCCGATGCTCCCATACAGAACATTGTACCCGGCGATGTTCCGGACGTACCAGGCGAAACCGAAGGTCAGCAGAAACCACAGCGCGGTGGCCAGCAGGGCGCCCGGCCAGATGCGCCGCCGGCGGCCGCTCTCGGGGCCGAACAGATACAGCAGCGCCGCCACCGCCACCATCGCGGCGGACGCAAGCGTGTATCGCAGCACCAATCCCAGAACGCGGATGCCCCCTCGCAGAGTCTCGCCCGCCGCCAGGATTCCCAGCCACCGCAGAACCTGGTTCTCCACCCGATCCCCGAAGATCATCAGCGCAGTGGCGCCCACCACCGGCAGCAGCGAGACCAGCACCAGCCAGAACGCCACCAGCCGCGTCATCACCACCCCGCGGCTGCCCTGCCTGCCGTAGGCGGCGTTGAACGCTTCGATCAGGCTCACCATCACTCCCGACGCCGCCCAAAGGGCCAGCACGCCGGCAGCGATCGGCAGCGCCAGCGGGCGGGCGCCCCGCTGCGCGACATAGTAGCGGATCAGTTCTTCCACCCCCGGCGGCGCAACACGGAACAGCATCGCCGTGATGCGGCGGCTCACCGCCGCCGCGTTCATCTGCACCAGAACGGCGGTCGTCGTGGTCAACACGGGAAAAAATGCAAGCAGGGCGGAGTACGCCGCGCCTTTGGCATAACCCAAAGCTCCGTGCCGGTAGGCCCCCGCCATCGCCCGGCCCAGCCTGGCAAGAAAGCGGCTCATCGCGTGATTTCGATTATCCCAGAGCGGACTGCCTGATGGCCGCCATTCGATGTACATTCAGGAGGGAGAGAGCAAGATCATGACATCGGGCAGGAACAGGCTCTTGTTCCTTTTGTTTTGCGTTCTCGCCTGCCCGTCGCTGGCGCAATCGTTCAACTCCCCCGTGCCGCTGCTGCCGGGCGACGCCACCGCGGCCTTCCAATACTACGGCCCTTCGACAGGCCCTGCCAGCGGATCGGCCGAGCGGACCACCGTCGAGGGCCAGCCCTTCACCACCGCCTGGCGGCTGCGCACGATCTCGCTGCCGGATAACGGCGGGAATGAATGGGACCTGCGCATCCGCGCCCGAGGGACTGCGCCGGTGTCGCAGGGGGACAAAATCCTGGCTGAATTCTGGATGCACTGCATCGAACCGGAAAACGGCGACTGCATCCTGCGCCTCAACGTGGAGCGCGACGGTTCTCCCTACACGAAGTCCATCAGCACTCCCTATCCAGTGGGCCGGCAGTGGCGCCGGTTCCGCGTGCTCTTCGAGATGCGCGAGACCTACGCGCCAGGCGGCTACTGGATCGATTTCTGGATGGGACAGCAGGTGCAGGCAGCCGAAGTGGGCGGCATTTCGCTGCTGAATTACGGGCCCAATGTCAGCCCGGAACAGCTTGGACTGGACCGCTTTTATGAGGGCGCCGCACCGGACGCCGCCTGGCGCGCCGCCGCAGAGCAGAGAATCGGGCAGATCCGCAAGGCGGCTGCAACGGTCAGGGTGGTGACGCCGGACGGCGTCCCGGTGCGCGGCGCGCAGGTTCGGGTGCGGCTGAAGCGCCACGCGTTCGGCTGGGGCACGGCGGTGGCGGCTGAGCGGCTGCTGGGAACCAGCGAAGACAGCCTGCGCTACCGCCGGTTCATTCCCGAAAACTTCAACATGGCGGTGCTCGAGAACGATCTGAAATGGGGCCCCTGGGAACAGAACCGCAACCGCGCCCTGGATGCCCTGCACTGGCTCCGTGACAACGGGATCAGGCGCATCCGCGGCCACAATCTGGTGTGGCCCGGATGGCAGTGGATGCCGCAGGACGTGCGCGCGCTGGCCGGCAATCCGGAAGCGCTCCGCCAAAGAATTCTCACTCGTATCAGCGATGTGGCGGCGGCAGTGCGCGGCCTGGTGGTCGATTGGGACGTGGTGAACGAGCCGGTCGCCAACCGCGACGTGCTTGACATTCTCGGCGATGCGGTCATGGTGGACTGGTTCCGCGCCGCCAAACAGGCGGATCCTGCAGCGCGGCTGTTCATCAACGAATTCGCCATTCTTTCCTCCAACGGGGCCAACCTGCGCAAGCAGAACCTGTATTACCGGATGATCGAGTCGCTGCTGGCGGGCGGCGCGCCGGTCGAAGGCATCGGCATGCAGGGCCACTTCGATTCCGCCACGCCTCCCGAGCGGATGCTCGAAATTCTCGACCGCTTCTCCCGGCTTGGCCTGCCGGTGGTCATCACCGAATACGACTTCGCCACCACGGATGAGGAGTTGCAGGCGCAGTTCACCCGCGACCTCATGATCCTCGCCTTCAGCCATCCGGCGGTCACCGATTTTCTGATGTGGGGATTCTGGGAGGGCAGCCACTGGAAGCCGGCGGGAGCGATGATCCGCCGCGACTGGAGCGAAAAGCCGATGTACCGCGTGTGGCGGGAACTGATCTACGAGCGCTGGCGGACCGACGAAAGCGGAACCACAAACAGCAGCGGTGTGTTCGCTTTCAGAGGCTACAAAGGAGAGTACGAGATCACAGTCAAGGCGGGCGAGAGCACCGTCGAGGCAACGGCTGAATTCAGCCGCGACGGCCAGGTCTTCGAGGCGCGGGTAACAAGCGCAGGCGGCGGGGCACAGCCGCCGCCGGCATCCGGACGCCGCGGTTCTTCAGCAAAGAGAACTCCCCGGCCGATATAATGCGGGCCATGCGTTGCCTGCTTGCGGTTGCCCTGCTGGTCCTGTCCGCTGCCGCCCAGCCGCTGCCCTTGTCCGCGCCCGAAAAGGAAGGCCTTTCGGCATCGCGGCTCGAACGGCTCCACCGCTGGCTGGAAAAACTCACCGAATCGGGCGAACGCCCCGGCGCGATCACGATGATCGTGCGCAACGGCCGCATCGCCGACTGGCGCACTTACGGCCTGCGGGACGTCGAGAACAGGCTGCCCATGGAGAAGGACACGATTGTCCACGTCTATTCGATGACGAAGCCCATCACGTCGGTGGCGGTGATGATGCTGGTCGAGGAGGGCAGGCTGACGCTCGATGACCCGGTGGACAGGTTCATTCCGGAACTCAAAGGGCTGAAGGTCTACAAAGGCGGAACCGTGGACCGCCCGGTGCTGGAAGACGCCGCGCGTCCGGTCACCGTGAAGCATCTGCTCACCCACACGAGCGGACTGACGTACGGCTGGGGCAACGACAACGTCTCGGCGCTCTACCGCAAAGTGGATCCGCTGGGCGCGCCCAGCCTGAAGGAGTTCATTCAAAGGCTCGGGAAACTCCCGCTGGCGTTTCATCCGGGAGAACGCTATGAGTACTCCATGTCCATTGACGTGCTTGGCTACCTGGTGGAAGTCGTCTCCGGCGAGCCGTTCGACCAGTTCGTGGAGAAGCGGATCACCGGCCCGTTGAAGATGACGGACACACACTTCAAGTTGCCGGAGTCGAAACGCGCCAGGCTGGCGAAGATCTATTCGCGGCGCGAAGGGAAGTTGACCGCGCAGCCGGGATTGCAGACGGGCGGCGTCCCCTACGGCGGCATGGGGCTGTATTCGACCATCGGCGACTACGCGCGCTTCGCCCAGATGCTGGTCAACGGCGGCCACCTCGACGGCGTGCGGCTGCTGGGGCGCAAGACCGTGGACCTGATGATGATGAACCACCTCGGCGGCCTGGCCAAGCCCAGTATCGGGGGCGATGGCGCTGACGGGTTCGGTCTGGGCGGCGCGGTGCGCATTGACGTGGCGAACTCCGGGCGTCCGGCATCGGAGGGACTGTTCGGGTGGAATGGCGCGGCGTCCACTTACTTCCGCGTGGATCGCAAAGAGAAGCTGGCCCTGCTGCTCTTTTTGCAATGGATGCCGTTCGACCAGCCGGCGTTGAACCTGTTCGAGACGCTGGTTTATCAGGCTCTTGTAGACTAAGGCTGCCGGCGCGGGAGCCTGTTTTGCCGTATCTTCGCCACCAGGCGGACAAGACGCGGCGGGTCACCGGGCAGGGGCGCAAAAGTAACGAAATTTTCATTCCCTTGCGCTAATCTGGGATTGAAAACGGCCGCTGGCCGTTCGACCTTAGTCTCACAATCCATAACGAGGATAAGTCACCGTATGAAGCGATTTCTCCTGGCAGGAGGATCTCTGCTGCTCTGCGCCGTGGCGGCGTGGGGCCAGGCAGATGCCAACAGGGCTCAGTTGTCGGGCACGATTCTCGATCCCAACGGGGCGGTCGTGCCGAATGCTTCAGTCAAGATCCGCAACGTAGGCACCGGCGTGCAGCGCGAAATCCGTTCCAACGAAGTGGGGCAGTTTCGCGCCGTGCAGCTTGACCCAGGGCGGTATGAACTCGTCGCCGAGAGCGCGGGTTTCGCGCCCACCACGCTGACCGGCATCGAGCTCGCCGTGGGCGCCTCTGTCAACCTCAACGTCACACTCCAACTGCAGGCCACCACGCAGTCCATCGAGGTCGCCGACACGATGATCAACGTCGCGCTGCCCGCGCCCAGCGTGATGGTGTCGGAGCGCGCCATTGAAAATATGCCGATCAACGGCCGGCGCTTCCAGGACTTCGCCACGCTGACGCCGACCGTGCAGGTGGAACCGACGCGCGGCCAGCTCTCCTTCGCGGGCCAGCGCGGCATCAACGGCAACATCATGGTGGACGGCGCGGACTACAACCAGCCGTTCTTCGGCGGCATCCGCGGCGGCGAACGCTCCAACTTCAACTTCACCATTCCGCAGTCCGCCATCCAGGAGTTCCAGACGGTGAGCTCCGGCTACGCCGCCGAGTACGGGCGGTCGACCGGCGGCGTGCTCAACGTCATCACGAAGAGCGGGACCAACGACGTGCATGGCGGGGCGTTTTATCAGAACCGCAACCGCAGATGGAGCGCGGACAACCCGATCTTCAAACGCCAGCCTTCGGAGTCGCTCCAGCAGTTCGGCGGCAACGCGGGCGGCCCGGTGATCCGCGACCGCCTGTTCTTCTTCGGCGCTGCCGAGCACCAGCGCGCCAACACACCCGCGCAGGTGATCTTCACAGCCTTGCAGGGCATCACGCCGAACCCGGCTACGCAGGAAGCCTATAGCTTCTTCAAAGGGCTCGAGCAGGACTTCAAGCGCGAGAACCGCGCCACCGCAGTCACCGGCAAAATGGACTACGCGTTTGCGGCGGGCCACCGCCTCACGCTCCGGTACAACCACTCACGGTCCAACGAGCCCAACTCGGTCACCGTGGGCGGCGCGCTGAACCCGTTCACCAATCTCGCGCTCTCGAACGAAGGCGAGGAAATCAATCGCACTCACTTCGGCACGGTGCAATACACGCACCTGTTTTCGCCGCGCGTGGTAAACGACGTCAAGTTCAGCCAGTCGTATGAGATCCGCCCGCGGCTGTCGAACTCCGCCCTGCCCACGGTGTCTGCGGGCGTCATCGGCACATACGGCGCGCGCAGCTTCCTGCCCACCACACAGGACGACTACCGCACGCAGATCACCAACTCCACCACCGTGCTCGCCGGACGCCACAGCTTCAAGTTCGGCCTGGACCTGAGCCTGCTGAGCACGGCGCAGTTGTTCGGCTTCAACCAGTTCGGCGCCTTCTCGTTCCAGAACGCGGCCGATATCGCCGGCATTCTCGATGTGCTTGGCACGGGCGGCAATGTGGCCAACCGCTTCGACATTCCGGGCGTCATCTACCGCCGCCAGATCGGCAACCTGATCGCCGATTACGACGCAAAGCAGATGGCTCTGTTCGCCCAGGATAGCTGGCGCGTGGCCGACAATCTGACCCTCGACCTCGGCGTGCGCTGGGAAGGCCAGTGGAATCCCAAAGTCGAGGCGAACAACTCCACGCTCGTCAACCGGGTCAACATCGACTATCCGCTGGGGCGGCTGGATGTCACCCGGATCAAAGACAACCTGAATCAGGTGATGCCGCGCGGCGGCTTCGCCTGGACGCCCTTCAGCAGCAAGCGCACCGTGGTGCGCGGCCATGGCGGCATCTTCTATGCGGCCACGCCGCTGCTGCTGTTCTCGGGTCCGACGAACAATTTCCGCACGCCTCCGGGCGACGTGAGCATTCAGATCGGCCCCTTCGCGGCCAACAGCGGGCAGAGCGTGTACAAGCTGCTCCAGCAGGTTGGCGTTGATCTGAACGCCTTCCAGCTCGGCTCACTGCCGGTGATCCCGGTGGAGAAGGTCCAGCAGGCGGCGGCGCTCGCCGCCGGCGGCACTGCGCCGGACCCGCTGCTCGGCGCTTCGCTCACCATGCTGTCACCCGAGTTCTACAACCCGCGCTCCTACCAGTGGGGCGTGGGCTTCGAGCATCAGCTCACCGGCAACTGGATCGCGGGCGTCCAGTACCAGCATGTGAAGGCGGTGCACTTGCAGCGCAACCGCGACTGGAACCTGCCCGTGCCCACCGTGCGCCCGGGCGACGGACGGCCCGTGTTCAATCGCGCGCTGCGCCCCGTGCCTCAGCAGGGGCAATACAATACGCGCGAAAGCAATGCCAGGTCGCTGTACCGCGCCATGGTGCTCCAGACCCAGTACCGCAGCCGCAAGTTCACCGGCGGAGTCTTCTACACACTGTCGACGAACTACTCCGACGACGACAACGAGCGCAACGCTACCGGCATGGGCCCGATGAACCCCTATGACATGAGCAGTGAATACCACTACTCCGACCTCGACGCGCGGCATCTGCTGTCGTCGTATGCGGTGTACACGCTGCCCTGGGGCATCGAAGTGTCGGGCATCCTGCGCACCCGCAGCGGCCTGCCCCTGAACCCTATCGTGGGAAGCGACACCGACGGCAACGCGACCAACAACGACCGGCCGTACCAGGCTGTCGGCGTGCCGTTCAAACGCAACGCCTTCCGCAATCGCGGCGTCGTCAACAACAACGACATCCGCATCCTGAAGAACTTCGGTTTCCGCGAGCGCTACCGCATCCAGCTCTCGGCCGAGTTCTTCAACCTGTTCAACCTCGACAACGTTGTCTACGCGGGCCAGGCCAACATCTACGGCCTCGGCATCAACCCCACCACTGGCGCCACAGCGCCGGTTGATTCGCGATTCATGCTCCTGCGGAACGGCGCGGGCGACTACAACCAGCCGACCACTTCGCAGGTGGGCAATCCGTTCCAGGCGCAGTTCGGCGTCCGTCTCTTCTTCTGATCCGGAACAACGCCTGACCACCGCAGCGGGGGCCGCCTCGGCGAGGCGCGCCCCCGTTGCCATAATGGAGGCAGGTGCACGAGGCTTCCCCCATTGACCGCGTCGCCGGCCAGGCGCGCCGGCGCATGATGGCGCTCATCGCCCTGGAAGAGTTCTGCCGCGCAGCCGCGGTTGTCTTCCTGCTGATGGGCGCGATGCTGGTGGCCGGAGCTGGCGTTTTCCACCCCGCCTGGCCGCTCGGCTGCGCGGCTGCGGCGCTCGTCTGGACAGCCTGGCGCGTGCGGCGGCGAGCGCCGGATGGCTACACGGCGGCGCAGCGGGCCGATGCCGGGCTCCGGCTCGGAGATCTGCTGGCCACCGCCTGGCACCTGCGTCACAACGGGCGCAAGAGCGCCAGTTCCCTTGCTCCATTGGTCGAACAGAAGGCCGCGGAAGCCTGCACAGGCGCCGATCTGCGCGAGGCGCTGCCGCTCAGATGGAACCGCGCCGCAGCCCTCGCAGCGGCCGCTTTTTCTCTCCTGCTGGCGCTCTTCGTGTTGCGCGTGGGCCTGTTGCGCACGTTTGATCTGCGCCCGCCGCTGGTGGCTGTGCACTTCGATACGCTCACTGGGGCGCCCGTGCCGCCCGTCCCGCCGCGCCGTCCGCCTGCGAAGAAGCTCGATCTGCCGGGGTTCACATTGGAGGAGGCTCAGGCAGGAGCGCTCGACGAGGAACAGATGCCAATGGAGGCGCTGCGCACCGCCGATAGCGGCGAGTCCACCCTGCCCTCCCCGCAGGGCAACCGCGCCCCCGATGGACGCATGCAGACGCCGGGACGGAGCACGGAATCCGGCGAACAGCAGCCCGGCGAAGAGGAATCGGGCGAAGCCGCCGACTCTTCCCGGGAATCAGGCGAGCGCCAGAACGGCAAGGACAGCCCGCCCCGCGCGCAGCCTCAGGATTCGCTGCTCGACAAGATGCGCGACGCGCTCGCCAATCTCATGGATAAGTTCAAGCTCGAGATGCCGCCGGGCGAGGGCACGCGCACCGGCCAGCAGAAAGCGAACCAGGAGTCGGCGCGGCGCGAAAAGGGCCGCCCGCAACCAGGCAGGAAGGGCGAGCAGGGTCAGGAAGGCGATATGCTCTCCGGCCAGCAGCAGGCGCAATCGGACGCCTCGCAGCAGGCGAAATCGGAACAGGCGGGCAGCCCCGACGCCGCATCGCAGAACGAGAAGAGCGGCATCGGCAAGGAGGAGGGGCGCAAGGAGCTCCAGGCGGCGGAAGAGCTGGAAGCAATGGGCAAGCTGGACGAGCTGCTGGGCAAGCGCTCGCAGAACGTGCAGGGCGAGGTGATGGTGGAAGTCACAAATTCGAAGAACCAGCAGTTGCGCACGCCCTACAGCGGCAGGACGGGGGCGAGGACGGACGCAGGCTCCGAACTGGGGCGCGACGAAGTGCCGCTCCACCTCCAGGATTACGTGCAGCGCTATTACGAGCAGGTGCGCCGCGCGGCGCCGCAGAGTAAACAGCAGTAGCCGCCAGAATGGCGCAGTTGCGCCCAGCACCGGCGCTTCACGGGGCCGCTTCCGCACCTGCGCCGCGTCCCGGGCATGGGGCGCCTTTCAGGCGCTTCTCAGGCACTTTTCGACGCAAGCGAAAAGCTTGTGCGAGTCCACCGGCTTGGAGAGGTAGCCGTTCATGCCGGCTTCGAGGCAGCGCTGCTGTTCTCCATTGAGCGTGTAGGCGGTGACGGCGATGATGGGAGGTTGCGGCCATCCGCCGAGAGTGCGGATCAGCCGCGCAGCCTCCAGCCCGTCGAGCACGGGCATCTGAAGGTCCATGAAGATCAGCCCGTAGGACTTCTCGGCCACGCGCTGCACGGCCTGCGCGCCGTCGTTGGCCACGTCCACCTCGTAGCCGCGCTTGCGCAGCAGGGTGGCCAGGACCTTCTGGTTGATGGGGTTGTCTTCCACCACCAGGATGGGCGCGGGATGCCTGCCGGGCGCGGCGCCGTTTCCGCTCCCCTCGCCAGCCGGTTTGCGGTCCATCAGCATGCAAGATCCTCCCATTGCGCGGGCCGGGCCTCGGGACGGCCTGCCCGCCCCGTGGTCCGGCGTCGTCCGAAGCTGACCTGCTTCAGCCCATGTCGCCATATCGGCCGCCCGGCCGCCTCCTTGAGGATTTTTCGCGCATCGGACAGCCGCCCTGCTGCACAATGAAAGTTCGATGCCCGCCACGGACCCCGCTCCTGTCCTTGATCTCATCGAAGCGTTCCGCCGCTCCAAGACGATGTTCACGGCCGTGCGCCTGGGCCTGTTCGATCTGCTCGAGGAGGCGCCGGCCACCGCCGCGCAGCTCGCCGCGCGGACCGGCGCGCACCCGGAGGGCCTCCAGCGGCTGCTGGAGGGCTGCGCCGCGCTGGGGCTGCTGTCTTTCGTGGATGGCGTCTTCTCGAACACGGATCTCGCCCGCTGCTATCTGACGCGCGGCAGCCCGCACTCCCTGGCCGGCTACATCCGCTATTCCGACGACGCTCTCTACCGCCTGTGGGGCGAACTGGAGGCCGCGGTGCGCGAAGGCGCGCCGCGCTGGCAACAGGTCTTCGGCGCGCGCGGCTCGCTGTTCGATCATTTCTACCGGACCGAGGAGGCCCGCGCCGATTTCCTCGCCGGGATGCACGGCCTCGGCCTGCTCAGCTCGCCCGCCGTGGTGCGCGTCTTCAACCTGAACACGTACGGGACGCTCGTCGACCTCGGGGGCGGCACCGGGCATCTGGCCATCGCCGCCTGCGAGCGCTACGGGCGCATGCGCGCCGTCATCTACGACCGTCCCGACGTCCTCGATCACGCCCGCCCGCACATCGAGGCCTCGCCCGCGCGGGACCGCATCACCTGCGTGGCCGGCGACTTCTTCCGCGACCCGTTGCCTCGCGCCCCGCTCTATGCGCTGGGCAGGATCCTGCACGACTGGAGCGACGGGCGGTGCCTGGAACTGCTCGGCCGCGTGCGCGGCGCGCTCGAGCCGGGCGGGGCGGCGCTCATTGCCGAGATGCTCCTCGACGAAGACCGCTGCGGGCCGGTGAGCGCTTCGATGCAGTCGCTCAATATGCTCGTCTGCACCGAAGGGCGCGAGAGAACGGAGAGCGAATACCGCGCTCTGCTCGAGTCCGCCGGATTCGAGAACGTCGAAGCGCGGCGCACCGGCGCCCCGCTTGACGCCCTTCTGGCCCGCAGGAAAGAATAGCGGCGATGAGGTCCCTCCTGCTTTTCGCTCTGATGACGGGGTTCCTGATGGAAGCGCAAGTGCGAATCGAAAAGACGGCCTTCAGCGGCTGGCCGAACTGCTACCGGATCACCAACGGCGATGCCGAACTGATCGTCACTTCCGACATCGGCCCGCGCATCATGTTCTATGGCTTCCGCGGCGGGCAGAACTTCTTCTGGGTGCAGAAGGAGACCGCCGGGCGCTCGGGCGAGCCGCAGTGGGTGGCGCGCGGCGGACACCGCATCTGGATCGCGCCCGAAGACGTCCGCTACACCTACCCGCCTGACAACTCGCCGGTCGAGATCGAAATCCGGGGCGGCGCGCTCGTCGCCACGCAACCGGTGGAAAAGGAGACCGGCATTCAGAAGCAGATCGAGGTCCGCCTGGCGCCGCGCGGCACGGACGTGACGGTCGTCCACCGCCTCTTCAACCGTGGCATCATGCCGCTGGAATTCGCGCCGTGGGCGCTGACGATGATGGCCCCGGGCGGCCACGGCGTCAGCGGCTTCCCGCCCCGCGGCACCCACCCGGAGATGCTCGCCCCCACCAACCCTTTGGTCATGTGGGCCTTCACGGACCTCTCCGACCCCCGCTGGACCTGGCTCAGGAAGTACTTCGTCTTGCGGCAGGATCCGAAAAACCCCGTGCCGATGAAGATCGGACATTTCAACCCGAAAACGTTTGGAGCTTACTTCCTCAACGGCGAGATGTTCCTGAAGCGCTACGAGGCGGATCCCTCGAAGACCTACCCGGACTTCGGCTGCTCGTATGAGACCTTCACCAACGCCGGCTTCCTCGAGTTGGAAACACTGGGGCCGATGAGCAAAGTCGCGCCCGGCGGCGTCGTGGAGCACGTCGAGCTCTGGAGCCTGCACCGCAACGCGCGGGTGTCGGCATGGACCGATGCCGAGCTTGACCGCATCCTGCTGCCGGTTCTCACATCTAAGTAGACATGAAGCACTGGCGCGTACTGACGACGATCTTTCTGCTGGCAGGTGTGGCGGCGGCGGCCGACTATCGCACCGAGCCCGCCGGACCGCCGCCGGCGGAAGCTGGGGCGCTGGCCCCGGCGCTGGCCGCTGATGGCATCAGGGTGGTCAAACCGGATGGGGGTGCGCTGTGCTCTTTCTGGTTCGCCCGCGAGGTCGGAAAAGAATCCCAGCCGGAGCAGAACGCCACCTGGGGCATCGCTCACGGCACTTTTCTGGGCGTTGTGAAGGTGGAGAGCCGCTGGAGCGACCGCCGCGGCCAGCCCATCCGCCCGGGCGTCTACACGCTGCGGCTCAGTTTCTTTCCGATGAACGGCGACCACCAGGGCGTGGCGCCGCAGCGCGACTTCGCCATCCTCTCTCCGGCGGAGATCGACAAGGACGCGGCGGCGAAACCTTCGTTTGATCAGCTCATGGACATGAGCCGCAAAGCCTCCCGCACGCCGCATCCGCTGGTGTTGAGCCTCTGGAAGGAATCCGGTCCCGTTGAAACGGGCATTACGGCGGAGGGCGAATCCGATCAGGTGCTGCGCACCACCATCGCCGGAACGCCCGTCGCCCTGATCGTCTACGGGCGCTCCGATCACTGATCCATGTGGCCCTGGCTTGCCGCGCTCGCCGCCCTGCCTGCCGCCGGACGCCTGTACCAGCGGTGGGGCGAGCGGCGCGATGCGCGGCGCCATCCGCCGCCGGGGCGGATGATTTCCGGATTCCACGTGCTCGACTCCGGCGGCTCCGGGCCGCCCGTGGTGCTGGAAGCCGGCATCGCCGCCTCCAGCGCGAGCTGGAAGCTCGTCCAGGATGCGCTGTCCGGCAGCTTTCGCGTGATCAGTTACGACCGCCGGGGGCTCGGCTACAGCGAAGCCGCTTCATCCCCCCGCACGCTGGATCAACTGCTGGCTGAGCTGGATTCCGTGGTTGAAGCAGTAAAGGTGGGGAGGCCGTTCGTCCTGGCGGGCCACTCCTTCGGCGGGCTGCTCGCGCGCCATTATGCGGCGCGGTTCCCGGAGAAAGTCCATGCGTTGGTGCTGCTGGATCCGCTGGAGCCGTTCGAGTGGTCGCCGCTGTCCGATGTGCGCGGCCGCATGCTGGGGCGCGGCGTGATGCTGTCGCGGCGAGGCGCAACGTTGGCGCGCTGGGGCGTGGTGCGGCTCGGACTGGATCTTCTGCTGCTGGGCTCGCGCCGCCTGCCCACGATGCTGGCGGTAGCCGCCAGCGGCAAGGGCAGCGAGGTCACCCGGCGGCTGGCCGGCGAGATTCAGAAGCTGCCTCCCGAAGTATGGCCTCGCGTCAAGTCGCACTGGTGCCTGCCGCGGAGCTTCTCGACGATGGCCGAATATCTGGAACGGCTGCCCGAGTATTGCCGCGCGGAGCTCGATGAAGAGCCCCTGCGGCGGATTCCCGTTCATGTGCTCTCGGCCGGAACCACGCCGCCGCTGGTCGTGGAAGCCCACCGGCGCTGGGCGCAACAGTCCCGTGGCGGCACGCATCAGGTCGTGCGGGACAGCGGGCACTGGCTCCAGCTCGACGCTCCGCATGCGGTGTCAGAGGCTATTCAACGGGCCTGGACGTAGTTGTTACATTGGTCCTGTAGAAGCAGAGAAAGCTGAGACGATGACGATGAACAGACGGTTCTTTTTCAAAGGCGCCGGGGCGCTGGCCGCTGTGGCCGGCGGCCTGGAGACGCTGGACGCGGCTGCGCAGAAGACTGGGGCGCGCCCGCGCCGGATCATTTTCATGGTGGCCGACGGCATGAGCCCGTCGGTGCTGCCGCTGGCCGAGCAGTTCTCCCTGAGGGTGCGCGGCAAAGGGCTGCTGTGGCAGGCGCTGCTGAACCGCCCGGAGGCGCGCCGCGGCTGGATGGACATGGCGTCGCTGGACTCGCTGGTCACGGATTCGTCTTCGGCGTCTTCCTCCTGGGGCAGCGGTTCGCGGATCTTCAACGGCTGGGTGAACATGCTGCCCGACGGCACGCGGCTGACTCCGATCTGCGATCTGGTGCGCGACAAAGGCTTCTTGACGGCGCTGGTGACCACCGCCACGGTGACGCATGCCACGCCGGCGGGCTTCGCGGCGAGTGTCCGCCGCCGCGACGATGAGCACCTGATCGCCGAGCAGTACCTCGACAAGATCGACATCATCCTGGGCGGCGGGCGGCGCTTCTTTTCGCCCGATTCGCGCAAGGACGGCAAGGATCTTGCCGCCGCGTTCCGCGCCGCCGGCTATGGCTACGCGGAAGACCGCGATCAGATGCAGGCGCAGGCAACGGGAGCGAAACGGATGCTGGGGCTGTTCAGCGCCTCGCACATGCCCTACACCGTCGATCACCGCCACAGCGAAGCGGCGGAGAAGCTCGTGCCCACGCTGGCGGAGATGTCCGGCGCCGCGCTGTCGATGCTGGAAAAACAGAACAGGCCGTTTCTGATTCAGATCGAAGGCGCGCGCGTCGACCACGCCGCGCACGCCAACGACGCCGCCGGGCTGCTCTGGGACCAGATCGCTTTCGACGAAGCCATCGAAACCGTCTTTTCTTTTGCCGAAGGACGGCCTGACACGCTGGTTGTCATCACCAGCGATCACGGCAACGCCAATCCCGGCCTCGTCGGCATGGGCGTCGAGTACCGTCAAAGCAACTCGTGCTTCGGGCGGCTCGCCGGGATCAAAGCGAGCTTCAGCGCCGTCGGCCCGCGGCTCGCCGGGACGGCCGAATACTCGATGAACCCGCAGCAGCCGGCCGGCGTCGCGGGTGGCGCACCAAGCGTGGCCCGCATTCAGGAGCTGGCCGAGCAATACTTCGGTTTCCCATTCACGCAGGAAGAGGCGGAGATCCTGAGGCGCTGCGCCGCGGGAGAGCGCAAGCTGTGCGTCAACCGGCAGCTCGATTCGGCGGTGGGCATTCTGGGCCAGGTGGTGGGCAACCACACCGGCATCCACTGGACCGGCACCACGCACACCTCGGACTACACGCTGGTGACGGCGCTCGGGCCCGGCTCGGACCGCTTCTCCGGCTTCATCCGCAACACGTCGGTGTTCACTACTGTCACGGATCTGGCCGGCATCCGCTTCCGCAATCCTTCCATGGATTCCGAAGAGGCGGGCAAGTTCCGCGAAGCCGCCTTCGCGCCGCGGCTGCGGCCCGACTGGGCGTGAAGCGCCGGCGGCGGCGTCAGGCCGCAAAGGCCACGGCCTCGATCTCCACCCGCACGTCCCGGGGAAGGCGGGCCGCTTCCACGGTCGCCCTCGCCGGCGGATTTTGTCCGAAATAGCGCCCGTAAATCTCGTTCACTTTGGCGAAATCGGCAAGATCTTTCAGGAAAATCGTCGTCTTGAGCACGGTATCCAGACGCGCTCCTGAAGCTTCGAGCACGGCTTTCAGGTTTTCCAGCACGCGCACGGTCTGCTCTTCGATGCCGCCTTCCACCAGTTGTCCGGTGGCGGGATCGAGCGGAATCTGGCCGCTGAGGAAGACCAGTCCGTTCCAGCGGACGGCTTGCGAATAAGGCCCGATGGCTGCGGGCGCACTTTGCGTCTGAATGATTTCTTTCTCAGGCATGATTTCGCGTTCCGTGATGGTTCGCCCGCCATCGCACGCCTCGCGCATCAGCGCCAGGCGGACAGCGCGGGAAGCGGATCAACCGCCGATCTCTTCCTCGATCCAGGTCATCGCCGCGTAAGCCGCGGGCCAGCCAACCGTCGTGATCGCCAGCACCGCCGCCTGCAGGATCTCCTCCTTTTTCGCCCCGCTCTCCAGCGCCTGGCGCGCGGCGGAATGCACTGCGCCCTGGTGCTGGGAGCCGATGGCGATGCCGAGCTTCACCAGACGCCGGGTCTTCTCATTCAGCGGCCCGCTTTTTCGTGGCAGGCCGCGCCCAGCGCCTGAAATGCCGCCCAGACCTCGGGATACTTCTTCTCGAATTTCTTGAGCTTCTTGGGTACTGCCGTCTGTTTGGCCATACCCTGAAGGGTACACCCGGCCTGCGCGCGGCGTCCATCCGCGCCGCCCGCGGCGGGCCCACCCCCACGGCGGCGCCCGGTTCGCGATATAACCAGAACAAGTCTTATGGCACACGAAAGCAAACCAGTTTCCGCTGACCGGCGCGGCTTCCTTTCATCCGCCGCGGCAGCCGGCCTCACCACCCACCTGTTCACAGGTTCCGTTCGCGGCGCCAATGACCGCGTCACGGTCGCCTTCATCGGCATGGGCCAGATGGGGCGCGGTAATCTCGACTACGCCTCCAGGGTGCCGGGCTTCCAGCCCGTCGCCGTGTGCGACGTCTACCAGCCGCATCTGGAGATGGCCAAAGCCCAGGCCGAAAAGCTCGGCCACAGCGTGAAGGCCGTTCACGATTTCCGCGAGATCATCGCCGACAAGAGCGTCGATGCGGTCTGCATCTCCACCCCCGACCACTGGCACGCCTACATGATGATCGAGGCCTGCAAGGCTGGCAAAGACGTCTACGTCGAGAAGCCCGCCTGCGTCTACGTCGAAGAGGGCCAGTTGATGGTTCAGGCGGCGCGCAAGTACAAGCGCGTGGTGCAGGGCGGCACAATGCAGCGCTCGGGCGGTTATTTCCAGAAGGCCGCCGAACTGGTCAAGAGCGGCGCTCTTGGCGAGGTCACTTTCTGCCACACGTGGCAGGCGGGGCTCGAAAAGAAGGAGCGCTGGGGCAACCCTCCCGACGAGCCGCCGCCCGCAGGGCTGGATTGGGAGCTCTGGCTCGGCCCCGCTCCGAAGCGCCCGTACAACCTGAACCGCTTCGGCGTCGCCCCGAAGCGCTGGTCGACGTTCCGCTATTTCTGGGATTACGCCGGCGGCGCGATGACGGACTGGGGCATCCACCTGATCGACCCCATCCATCAGGCGTTCGACGATCCGATGCCGACGGCCGTCACGGCGATGGGTTCCAAATTCTACGTCACCGACAACTGCGAGACGCCGGACACGATGCTCGCCACTTTCTTCTACCCGAAGTTCCTGTCGAGCTATGAATCGCGCACCTGCAACCCCATGCCGCTGCTGGGCAACTGGGGCGCCGCCACCGCCATTCACGGCACGGAAGCCACCGTGGTCGTCAACCGCGGCGGCTGCTGGCTGATCCCGAACCGCGGCTCCTCGGTCGAGCCCGCCGTCTGGGAGAAGGACTCGAAGATGGCGCAGCTCAACGTGCCGCACTGGGAGAATTTCCTCGCCTGCATCCGCTCGCGCGAAAAGCCCATCTCGGACATCGAGAACTGCGTCCGCTCCTCGGTCACCTGCATCCTGGCCAACGTCTCCATGCGCGCGGGCGTGCGCGTGGACTGGGACGAGAAGCACTGGACGGCAAAACAGAATGAGGCAAAACCGTTTCTGAAAGCGCGCTACCGCTCGCCCTGGAAGCTGGAAGTGTAAGCCCGCGCGAATCCCTCTTCTGAAACCGGGATTGCCCCGTCCTGCGGCGGTGTATAACTGCCGCAGGAGGGGTTTGTCATGTCACAGATCCTGAATGAAGTTCTCGAAGCCAACCGGCGCTATGCGGCCGAGTTCGGCGACAAGGGCAAGCTGGCGATGCCGCCCGCGCGGCGGTTCGCCGTGCTGACGTGCATGGATGCGCGCCTGGATCCGGCCAAGTTCGCCGGCCTGGCCGAAGGCGACGCGCACGTGATCCGCAACGCGGGCGGGCGCGCCAGCGATGACGCCATCCGCTCTTTGGTGATCTCGGCGAAGCTGCTGGGCACGCGCGAATGGTTCGTCATCCACCACACCAACTGCGGAATGGAGTACTTCACCGATGAGGTGATGCGCGGGCTGCTGGCGGAATCGATCGGCCCCGCAGGGCTGGTGGACGGCCAGTGGAAGAACCTCGACACGGCGCTGCCGGGCTCGCGCGAGGGCGACTACATCGACTGGCTCACGATCCGCGACCTCGCCCAGAGCGTGCGCGACGACGTGGCGCGCATCCGCCGCCATCCGCTGGCGCCGCCAGACATCCCGGTTTACGGCTACATCTACGAGGTGCAGACGGGGCGGCTGGTGGAAGTGCCCGGTGCTTGAGCGGGCGCCGAGCCTCTGCGGCGGGCTTCGGACTCTGTTACCGCACCGCGCGGATCAGCACGTATGTGACGAGCGTATTGGCCGAGACGGCCTGGATCGATACGGCGCCGTTCACGGCCGTTGCATCCACGGAACACTGGAGCTTCGCTGAACTGGCCCCGGCAGCGATCACCACCGAGGAGGGCACTTTCACCGAGGCGCTGCTGCTCGAAAACCGCACGATGACGCCACCTGCCGGGGCGGGCTGCGCCAGTTGCACGGCGAGAGTGAAGTCCTGCCCCGGCCGGACCCGTGACGGCGAGCGGGAAAGTTTCGCAAGCGGCGCCAGCCCTGGCTGGGAGGTAGCGGGGCGCACCGTGAGTGTTGCCTGCAGCGTCTTCGCAGCCAGGCTCGCGGCCAGAACGACAGTGGTCTCCGAGCTGACCGTACTTGCCTGAAGCTGGACAGACGCCGCGGTGGCGCCTTCCGGAACCGTGATGGACGCCGGAACCGCCACCACACCCGGCAGCGAGCTCGACAGCGCCACCGTCACGCCGCCCGCCGGCGCAGCCGCACTGAGCGTGACCGTGCCCGTCACGGTGCTTCCAGCCTCCACGCCAGACGCCGATAAAGCAAATGCCGCCAGTTCCGGCGCCGGAGGAGGAGGCGGCGGATCCGGCGTGCCGGCGCAGACCGCATTCGTCTCAGGCACGCCGTATTCGTATGCGCCTGCGTCGATCGGACCGACGTCAGAGCGCGGCACCGCGCACAAAGGATGCTTGTACTGCATCACCGGCCGGAGCGAAAAGCCTCCTGCGGAGCCCGGCTCCACGCCCGCGTTCAGCGCTGCGGAGAGGTTCGAGATACGGTAGTCGAACTGCGCCGGATCCAGGAACCCCATGTCGCCGCTGGTCACATTGCCCGCCAGCTGCGCGTTGCTTTGAGTCGTCAAAATGCCGCTGCCCGAAAAGATGTTGTTCCATACCACTGCGGGCGTGGTGAAGCTGCTCGAGATTTGCAGAAACGTCGCGCCCGCGGCGCGGGTGCTGACGAACGTGTTGTTCACGACGTACAGCTCATTCGGCGATGCAGTCCTCAGCCCCTCCACTCCGAAGGTCAGCATGCCGCGGTTCTGCGTCGTATCGCCCTGCTGGACGATGTTCCCGATCACGTAGGCCACGCCGCCGTTGGGAAGGTCGATCTCGTAGCTTCCGTTGCCCGATTCCTGCGTCAGGCGGTTGTAGAGAATGAAGTTTGCCGCCGCGCGGGACTTCACCAGGTGGCCGACGATCGAGCGCCGCGAAGCCGAGTAGCGCAGCGTGAACTCCGCCACTCCCCCGTTGATGTAAATGTTGTGGCTCTGGCCATCCCCGTATCCGTTGTCGTAAAACTCGGAGTGCTCTATCAGAACCCTGCCGTAAAAGCCGCCCAGAATGCCCGTCTCGTTGTCGTGGAACACGCAGTTCCGCACGGTCAGGTTGCCGGAATCCAGCCGGATGCCCGCGCCATTCCTATCTGGAACCCTGGCGCCGGAGAATTCGATGTTCTCCACCACGATGTTGTCGCCAGCCACCACCCAGATGCCCTTGCCCAGGGCGTACATGCCCGCGGCGTCGATGCGCGCGCGGCCGTTCACACCGCGGATCGTCAGGTTGTTCCGGTAGATCGCGCAGACGTCGCCGTCATAATTGCCGGCGGCATCGATTTCGATCACGTCTCCGTCCTGCGCGGCGGCGAATGCCTGGCAGGGCTTCGCATATGGCTGACCCGGACCGACGCTGCGGACCGCAGCCGAGGCCGGGGCCAAGCTGAGAACGGCGAGGAACAGCGGAAGGTGTCGCATGCCCGTACATCGTCCGGGGCCGCGCCGCTCTGCATGAATCGGATGCCTTACCAAGGGCGCAAGAGAAGGACTGACGTACTACGGCGGGCGCCTGACTGAGATGGCGGCTCAGGCGATCGGCCCCAGCCGCCTGAGGGCGAATGCGTAGGCCCCGAGCGAAACCGCCTCGCTCGTGCCGAGCCGCGTCAGCCCGATAGCGGTGCGCTGCAACGCGTCGTAGCGGACCGTGCGGTTCGAGCGCGGCACGCGCAGCTCGCGCGGCTCGCCGCGCAGGAACCGCTCCCGCTGCGCCGGATCGTCGAAGTCGAACGCCTCGAACACAACCCGCCGCAGCGGCCGCCCGTCGCGCGCAAACACATCATTCACCGCATCGAGCAGCGCCGGCAGAAACAGCGCCGCCGCGCCCGACAGCCCGCCCCCAATGACAACCAGGCCATCGATCAGCGTCAACGCCTGCGCGATCGCGTCGCCCGCCACCTCGCCCAGGCGGCGGAACGCCTCCCGCGCGGCTTCCCGGTGGCCCGGCGCGCGCCCCATGCCGATCTCGAAGATCTCCTTCGGCTCGGGCGTCTCTTCCAGCGCGATGCCCGCGATCTCGCCATACACGCGCCTGACGGCGCGGATCGACGCGCCTTCTTCGGCGTTCCATTCCGGCGCCAGCTTGTTCCGCAGCAGCCAGACCTCGCCGGCCATGGAGTTGTCGCCAATGAACAGCTCCCCGTTGCGCACGATGCCGCCCCCGAGCCCCGTGCCGAGCGTGATGCCGAGCAGGTTGGCATAGCGCTTCGGGCTGCCGGCCTCGGCCAGCATGCGGTTCACTTCGGGCAGGAATCCGCTGATCGCCTCGCCGTAGGCGAACAGGTCGCCATCGTTGTTCAGAAATACCGGAATGCCGAAGACGTCCTCGAGCATCGGCCCCAAAGCGACGCCGCCGCGAAATGCAGGCAAATTGTTTTCGTTGAACACCACACCTGCGGGATAATCCGCCGGGCCGGGAAAGGCGAAACTGATCGCCGCGGGCGCATCCGGCAGCAGCGCGCGCACGCGGCGGAAGCCTTCGATGATGTTGTCGAGACAGGCCTCGAGGTCCGTGGGCGCGGCGGGCAGGTAGACCGGCTCGAGCAGCAGACGGTTGGAGCGGATGGCGGAGAACTTGAGGTTCGTGCCGCCCGCGTCGAGGGTCATGACGATGCGCGGATCGGTGGAAGCGTCGGGAGTCATGGCGGTGAGCTGGCGCGGTCAGACATGGGCGCGGCGCTGATTCAGGAGCGCTGCCGCAGTGATGTACAGCACGCAGGCGAGAGGCACGAAGAAGCCCGCCTGCGCGGAAGCGAGCAGGTCCGACACGTAGCCCATCAGCGGCGGCACGAACGCTGCGCCGACAATGGCCGTGACCATCAGGCCGCTGAGGGCGTTGGTGTGCTCGGGCATCGCATCCACCGTGATCGAGAAGACCAGCGGAAAGATGTTGGCGAAGCCCAGTCCGGTGATGAAAAAGCTGACAGCGGAGACGGTCGGCGACGGCACGAAGATGCCGAGCAGACCAAGGATCGAAACCAGGCACGTAATCAGGAAGAACGTTCTGGGCTTCATCCAGTTCAGGATGACGCCGCCGGAGAAGCGCCCGAGCGTAAGCGCGAGGAAAAACAGCCCCGTGCCGAGGAGCCCCGTGCGGCTGATGTCGATGCCGAAGCGGTCTTTCAGGTACAGCGGAATGCCCGCGCTGACGCTCACTTCCGCGCCGACGTAGAGGAAGATGGCCAGCACCATCATCGCCACATAGCCGTTCTTGAGCAGCGCGAGGCACGATGCCAGCGTGGCGGGCTTCTGATCAGGCGAGCGCTTCTCTTCCACGCGCAACGGCAGCGTGGCGAGAATCGTGATGATGACGGCGGCGGAGTAGATCGGGAACACCACCTGCCAGGAAGCGCCGTACCAGCGCGCCGCCAGCACCGGCAGCAGCGGACCGGAGAGCGAGCCGATGGCTTTCACGAACTGCGCCAGCGACAGGTTGCGCGAGTAGAGCCCGGGCGGCGAGACGTCGCGCATGATCGGATTGCCCGCCACTTGCAGCGTCGTCGCCCCGGCGCCCAGCAGCAACACGGTGATGAGAAAGACTGGGAAAGTCGTGAAGCCCGCGATGGCGGGAATCAACAGTCCGGCAAGCATGATCGCCAGCCCGGCCAGCAGAATCGTCTTCTTGCCCGTGCGGTCCTGAACCAGCCCCATCGGGATCGACAGCAGCCCGAACATGATGAAGCCCGAGAACGTGATCCACTGCGCGGCGAAATAGGTCAGTTGGAACTGCTCGCGCGCCAGGCTGACAAACGGCCCGGCGGCGTCCGCGAAGCCCATCGCGAGAAAGGCGAGAAAGACCGGAAATGCGCGTTTCATGGAAACAGCCAGCATAACCGGATTGCGGGCCGCGCGCCACAGGGACCGCCCGCGCGCGGCTCTGAACGGTCCTATCAGGCCGCGATACTCCGTGCTCTTGAGGGCCGCCATTTCTCCCATGACGGGGAAGCCGTCAGACTTGCAGAGCCCCCCGGGTCTCAACATGTCTGCGGCGGCTTCCAAACATGGCACAGGAATCGCTTCAGCCCTGCCGGCAGTAGAATTCTCACAGCGGACCGGGCCTGTTATGGCTCCTGACCAATGATCGGTTTGCCAGGTGATACACCGGCGCATTCCGCTGATTCGTGACCCGTTTGCCCTTCTTTCGCCGTTCTCAAGGCGGCATACATTCCGCGGTCATTTTTTCATTCTGGGATTGACATTTTTCGCGGGGGGGTAGACTGCAGTTATACAGAGGGTCAGGATCGGGATCGCGCGGTTGTGTTTCGTCGTGGACTGGAACGAAGTGTTTCCTCCCAGGATTGCCGGTGACGATGACGACCGGGGGGGTAAAATCGCGCCTGACGGGCCTGGCGCCGGCGGGCAGGAAGGATGGGCTT
The DNA here is from genome assembly GCA_049325215.1 of Acidobacteriota bacterium. Taxonomy (GTDB): domain Bacteria; phylum Acidobacteriota; class Terriglobia; order Bryobacterales; family Bryobacteraceae; genus JANWVO01. Next base: position 14,940 of record JBMOMB010000034.1, on the reverse strand, counting down.
TATGTCCAGACTGGTACAACCGAATGTGGAGAATCGCCCTGTGCTTGCGACAGTTTGCGTTGAGCGGGAAACGACACGGGACCAGGGACGCGTGGCGAGGATATTCGCTCGAGTCGCCCGCGACTCGGCCGGAAACCTTTGCACGATCAGATACCTTCAGGGTCTTCCGGTGGGAATCACCTTGGTGGATAGGCGGCGGCAACTCCTCATTGTCTTCGATCCGGGGGAGCCAGCGCCGACGATGCAGCCTCTGCCATTGGAGCTTCCTCGGGCGCCAGAGGGTTTTCCTCCAGGCCGGCCTCTTGAAAAGCCGGAGTTTCTTTATGGCATACCGTGTTACTACAGGCAGCGGACAAGAGGGAATGAAACCGTCGAAATCTGGTACAGCTACGAGTACGGGGCGGTCCTACGGACGATCAGCAGATTACCGGGCTATGGAACCACGATCTGGCGGCTGGATGAGGTAAAGCTGGAGGAGCCGCCGGCGGAGCTGTTCAGCGAGGCCGAAATCCTGGCTTCTCAACCCGAACGCATCCGGAACATCTGGACGGCTGCGGGCGAATTCTTCGCCAGAACGGCGGAGCGAGATCCTTCCGCGGACCTTTGACACGGGCAGGCCGCGAGGATCAAGGTTCGCAGGGCGGCATGGGTAACAGAGGGGCGGCGTCTCGCGTGCCGCGGCGGCGGGTTTCAGGTCCCGCACTGCTCTGACGCTGGGCGCTGCCCGGATCTGTCCAGCTTCCGGTCCATCCAAGTCCGCCGCCCGTCTGCTCACTCCACTCTGAGCGCTTCGCCGGGATCCAGCCGCGCGGCGCGCAGCGCGGGGGCCATGCCGCTGGCGACGCCGACCACCAGCAGCGCGGCGGCCGAGACGAGCACGATGCCTGCCTGCACCCGCAGCACCAGATCGCCTTTTCCTGTCTCGTCCTCGAACAGGGCGCTGAGCATCGGCAGCGGCGGAATGATCCAGGTGATGGCATAAGACAGCAGCACTCCCAGCGCGCCGCCGGCAATCGTCAGGAACAGCGCTTCGGCAAGGAACTGTCCGGCGACGTGCCAGCGCCGCGCTCCCAGTGCGCGCCGCAGGCCGATTTCGCGCGTGCGCTCCGTCACGCTCACCAGCAGGATGTTCATCAGCCCGATGCCGCCGATGGCCAGCGTCAGAGCGCCGATGAACATCAGCAACACCTGAAGCCCGATGGTGAGCCCGTCAATGATCGGGCGGATCGTGGAAGTTCCGAAGGTGGTCAGCGCGCGCTCGTCGCGCGGGTCAAAACGCAGCCGCTTCGCCATCGCCGAGCGGAACTGCTTCTCCGCCTGCACCTCATAGACAGGCGCGACGGGTTGCAGGACGGCGTTGGTCGGATAACGGATGTCCCAAAGCTCGCCGGCTGTGTCGTAAGGGATGAACACGGAGCGGTCGTCGGGGCCGTAGTAGTTGCCGAAGGCCAGCTTCCTGTCCATCACGCCGATGACCGTGAACCGCACGCCCTGGATCGTGATGGTTTCTCCCACGGCGGGGCGGCCGGAGAACAGCTTGTCCTTGGCCCACTGGCCGAGGAACGCCACGCGGCGGCGGTCCGCCTGATCTTCGCGCGTCAGCCACCGGCCTTCGGCCGGAAACTCGCTCCGGATCTCGCCATACTCGGCGCAGACGCCGCGCACATTCAGGCTGACCAGGCGGCCGCCGTAGGAAAGATTCGCCCGACGGATCATTTCGGGGCAGATCTGCCGCACGAGCGTGCACTCATGGCGGACAGCATCTAGGTCCGCCAGATCGAAGCGGATGCGCCGCCCGGCCCGCTCCCCGCCCGCCTGCGTGCTGGTCTGGCCGGGAAACACAATCACGGCGGACCTGGAGAAGTTCTGAAAAATGCCGACCATGAGCGTGCGGAAGCCGCTGCCGTATGCCATCAGCAGCGTGACCGACGCAATGCCCCACACGATGCCGAGCATCGTCAGGACGCTGCGCGTGGGGTTGCGGCGCAGCGAGTCCCAGGCTTGCAGCACAATTTCCCGGATCATCGCGGACACCGCCTCAGCCTCCCGCCTCGAAATGCAGCGCCTGGATCGGATCGATGCCCGCCGCGCGCGACGCCGGATACAGGGCGCTGAGGAATGCCACCAAGCCGAGCAGCGCCACGCAGGCCGCTCCAATTTCCCACGATGGGAGCAGCCCGGCGAAATACTGCGGCATCGGCAGCTTGTTGACGTAGTGGCAGACCGTGAGCGCAAAAGCCATCCCGAGCGCGCCGCTCGTGAACACGATCAGCGCCGTTTCCAGAAAAAACATCATCTGAATCTGCCGCCTCGTGGCGCCCACCGACATGCGCAGGCCGATCTCGCGAGTTCGCTCGCGCACGGCCACCAGCATGACGTTCATCGTGCCGATGCCGCCGAGCAGCAGCGTCACAACGCCCATCGCGCCGAGGAAGTACTTCATGCCGTCGGTCATCGTCTTGAAGGCGCGCGATTCGCGCACAGTGTCCCAGATGGCCGCGGCCATCGTGTCTTCCGGATCGAAGCGGTGCAGCGCAGCCAGCCCGCGGCGCACCTCGGCCACGCAGGATTCGTGCTCATCAAGCGTGCGCGCCTTGACGATCAGTTGATCCACTGTGTCGGGCGGCCACGGGGGCGGCTGCGGCAGGTCGCGGACCATCGCCGAAAACGGAACGAAAACCTTGTTGACGTCGCGCCCGTCGTAGCTCGAATCCTGGTCCTTGAAGCGCATCACGCCTATGACCAGATACGGGAAGCCCGCAATCGAGATGGTCTCGCCGACCGCGTTCCGCGCTCCGAACAACTGCTTCTTCGCGTCCGCGCCGAGGAACGCCACCCGGCGTCCCTGCTGTTCGTCCGCCCATGAGAAGAACCGGCCTTCGGCCACGGGCAGCGCACGCAGGCGCTGGTAGGGCGGCTGACTGCCGCTCACCATCAGCGATCCCGCGTTGTAGTCGCTGCGGACGGCCACAGCGCCGCGGGTCAGCTCGGGCAGGATGTACTCGCAGGAGGGCGCAATGGGCCGCAGCAGGTCGTGATCGCGGATCGACCACATCACGCGGCGCCCGGCCCGCTCGCCGCCCGCCTGCATCGACGTCCGGCCCGGGAACACGATAAAGATGTTCTCGCCGAAATTGGCCGCCACCTGGCGCTGCCCCTCGCGGAAACCGTCTCCGGCGGCGGTCATCAGCACGATGGAGACGATGCCCCAGGTGAGGCCGAACATGGTGAGCCCGGCGCGCAGCTTGTGGGCCAGCAGGGTTTGCAGCGTGTCGCGGACGAGGTCGACGAAACTCAAGGGACCGCCGCCCTCCGGCTATTGCAGAATCACCTGCGCGCCTTCGTCGAGACCGTTCAGCAGTTCGGTTTTGATGCCGTTGGAAATGCCGAGCTTCACGGCGATCTTCCGCCTGCCTTTCTCCTGCGCGGCGTCGGGCACCTCAACAGCCGGTTTGCGGTCCTTGTCATAGACCACCGCAGCCTCGGGCACCAGCAGGACGTTCTTCTTCTCTTCCAGGATGATTTCGGCGTTGGCGCTCATGTTGGCCTTCAGTTCGCGCCCGGGGTTGTGGATGGAGACCTGCACCTCGAACGTGGTGACATTGTCCTTCTCCACACCGTATGGCGAGATGCGGTAGACCTTGCCTTCGAACTTGCGGTCGCGGAAGCTCTCGACCACGATCCGCGCGGGCTGGCCGAGATAGACCTTGCCGATGTCGGCCTGGTCCACCTTGCCACGCACGAAGACGTCACTCACATCACCGAGCGTGAACAGCGGCGTGGCCTGCGAGCCCAGCACGAGAATCGAGCTGACGGCGTTGCCCACTTCGACGTTGCGCGCCAGCACCAGCCCGTCGATGGGGCTCGTGATGGTCGAGTTGCGCAGGTCCTCCTCGGCGCGCTCGAGCACGGCTCTGGCCTGCGCCACCTGGGCGCGGGCTCTCGTGATCTCGGCGCGGCTGACTGCGAGCGCACGGATGGCCGCGCTCTGGCGGTTCAGCGCCAGTTGATAGGCTTTCTCCGCTTCCTCCACGACGTTCTTGGCCACCAGTTTCTCCTGATGCATCCGCTGGGCGCGTTCCATGGCGGCCTTCAGGAACGGGATGTCCGGCCCTTCGGCCTCCACCTTGTTGCGCTCCAGCGTGGCGGCGGCGCTCTCTTCCATCGCCTGCGCGGCCTGGAGGTTGGCGCGCGCTTCGCGGACCCGCGCTTCCAGCTCTTCCTTGTCGAGTTCGGCCAGCACCTGGCCGGCACGCACGGTATCGCCGTAGTTGACGTAGATGTTCTTGACGATGCCGCTGGCCTTGGACTTCACCTCGACGATGGCCCGCGGCTCGATCTTGCCGGTGGCGACGACGACGCGGGCGATGTCGCCGCGCTCGACCCTGGCGATTTTCGAGGGGTCGATCCTGTTGTCGGGCTTGAGCGCCGCCCGGACGGCAATGCCGGCGCCGGCGAGCACCGCCACAGTCACAACCAGCCAGACCCAGACTTTGCGCGATTTCCGCCTGCCGTTGTTCGCCATGGATGAATCACTCCGTTCATTTGCTTCATACGCACGGCTCGGAAAAATGTTCCGCCGGGACGGACCCCCGGCATGAGCCCGCGTCGCATATGATGAAACCCATGTTGCGCAGAACGTTTCTGGGAGCAGCGGGCGCGGCGGCGGTGACGGCCGTCCAGGCGCCGGATCTGGATCAGTTGAAGCAGGCAGCGGCGGAAATGGTGGAGGGACGCCGCAAGCTGACACAGGAGATGGTGGACTCGATCTACTCATTCGGGGAGCTCGGCTACCAGGAGTTCGAGACATCGAAGTATGTGACGTCGATCCTGGCCAAACACGGCTTCCGGATCACCCATGGCGTGGCCGGATTGCCGACCGCGTGGGTGGCCGAGTGGGGCCAGGGAAGCCCTGTGATCGGGCTGATGGCCGACATCGACGGGCTGCCGGAGACTTCGCAGACGCCAGGCATTCCGTGGCATCAGCCGCAGGTGGAGGGCGGTCCGGGCCACGGGGAGGGCCATAACGCCGGACAGGCGGTCAACGTCACCGCCGCCCTGGTGGTACAGGAGTTGATGCGCCGTCACGGCATCCGCGGCACGCTGCGCGTCTATCCGGGCGTGGCCGAGGAACTGATCGGCAGCCGCACCTATATGGTCAACGCCGGGCTGTTCCGCGATCTCGACGTAATGCTAAGCTCGCATATCGCGTCCGATTTCGGCACGAGTTACGGTCCGGTGGGCACCGGGCTGGTCAGCGTCGAATACACCTTCCGCGGGAGCAGCGCCCATTCGGCCGGCTCGCCGTGGGCGGGGCGCAGCGCGCTGGATGCCGTCGAGTTGATGAACATCGGCTGGAACTACCGCCGCGAGCATCTGCGGCCCGAGCACCGTTCGCACTATGTCATCACGCAGGGGGGAGACCAGCCCAACGTGGTGCCGCCCATCGCGAAGGTCTGGTACTACTTCCGCGAGTGGGACTATGAGCGGATCAATGAGCTGCACGAGATCGGCACGCGGATCGCGCGGGCGGCGGCCATGATGACCGACACCGAGATGAGCGAGCGGACGCTCGGCGCCGCCTGGCCCGGCCACTTCAACAAGCCCCTGGCCGAAGCGCTTCATGCCAACATCCGCCGCGCGGGCATGCCGCAGTGGTCCGAAGCGGATCAGGCGCTGGCGCGCGCGGCGCAGCGCGAGTTGAAGGTGAAGGAAGAGGGGCTCAGGACGGAAGTGGCCGAACTCCGCCCGCCCGATCCTTCGCGCCGCACTTACGGCTCCGACGACATCGCCGAAGTCGGCTGGAACGTGCCCACGGTGGTGCTGCGCTATCCGGGCAACATCCCGGGCATGATCGGCCACCACTGGTCAAGCGGCATCGCCATGGCCACGCCGATCGCGCACAAAGGCTCCACTGCCGCAGCCAAGGCGCATGCCATGACGGCTCTGGATCTGCTGCTGAACCCCGCGCTGCTTGAAGCGGCCAGGCAGTATTTCGCCCAGCAGACGAAAGAGACGAAGTGGCGCTCGCTGATTCCGGCCGACCAGAAGCCGCCCATCGATCTGAACCGCGAGCGCATGGAACGGTTCCGCCCCGCGATGCGCAAGTTCTACTACGATCCGTCCCGCTACAGCACCTACCTGGAGCAACTGGGGGTGGCGTACCCGACGGTGAAGAAGCCATGAAGCAGCGCCTGCCCGCGCTGGACGCGCTGCGCGGGCTGATCATGGTGCTGATGGCGCTCGACCATGCCTCGCTGCTGCTGGCGCGCGTGCATCCGTTCGAGATGTGGAACCAGCCGCTGCCGGTTTACGGGAGCGTTTCGTGGTTCTTCACGCGCTGGGTGACACATCTTTGCGCGCCGGGCTTTTTCCTGCTGATGGGCGCGGGCATGGCGCTGCTGGAGTCGTCGAGGCGCAGCAATGGCTGGAGCGGGGGACGCGTGCGGCGGTTCTTCCTGCTGCGCGGGCTGGTGCTCGTGGGCATCAGTTACCTGTTCGAAGTCGCACCGATGACGCTGATGCCTCCCGTGGGTATGGCAGCGGTGGCGATGTCTCCCGTGGTGCTCGGCGTGCTGGTGACGCTGGGGCTGAGCATGATGCTTGCCGGTGCGCTGACGGGCCTGGCGGCGCGGTGGTGGTTCGCCATCGGGGCGGCGGCGGTGCTCGCGCCAAACGTGCTGCTGCCCTGGCTCGGGGTGGAGCGGGCGCAGCACACGCTGGCGCTGGTTCTGTTGTCGCCGGGGCAATCGAGCCTCGTCATGAGCGCATATCCGGTTGTTCCCTGGTTCGGCATCTGCGCCCTGGGAGTGGGACTGGGACACTTGTTGCGGCAGGATGCGGAGCGGACTCTGCGGATGGCGCTACCCGCGGGGCTCGGCTTGATCGCGCTGTTCGCCGCCGTGCGCGCCGGAGGGGGGTTCGGCAATCTGCGGCTTGCGGGCGGCGCGGGGTGGATGGCATGGCTCACGGTGGTGAAGTACCCGCCGAGCCTGGCGTTCACGTCGCTGATGCTGGGGGTGGATCTCGTCCTGCTGTGGTTGTTCCATCAACTGGGAGAACGCTTCGCGGCGCTCCGGCGCGTGTTGCTCGTTTACGGGCAGGCGCCGCTGCTGTTCTACATCACGCACTTCTATCTCTTCGGCACGGTGTCGATGATCGCTTTTCGCGAGCACCCGGCGCCGCAGTGGCTCCTGTACGCGTTGTGGTTGGCCGGATGCGCGCTGCTGTACTATCCGTGCCTGAAGTTCCGCTGTTTCAAACAGCGGCAGCCGGAGAGCTCTCTGTGGCGGATGCTGTGAGCCTCACCTTTACTTCAGCTCGCTGCCCAGCAGGCTGTGTGGAATCGCGAATACAGCCATCATCACGATGGCCGCGCCCAGCACCCAGGCGCCCGCTTTCTCCGGGGCGCGGCGGAGCCGGATCCAGGCGAGGATCCAGGCGAGCCAGGCCACGGCCGTCTTGTTGTCGGTGAGATCCGTGCCGAATGGCCAGCCGGTCCAATAAGCGCCGAAAGCGTATTTCTGCACGATGGGGCCCAGCACCAGCCCTCCCAGAGTCAACAGCCCGAGCGTCCATAGCGGCAGGCGGCCATAGTCCGGCGCGCGACGGAAAAATTCCAGTCCGGCGCGCGTGCCTGCCAGCATCGCCCCGAACATGGCGATGATGTGCAGCACCAGCACGGGCAGCGGCACTTCGCCGCGGAAGCGGATAATGACGGGTTGGCCGCCCAGTGTGACGCGCTCGCTGCCGTCCTGAAGGATGACGCGATAGGCGAGCTTGCCCGCAGGCGGCTGTTGCGGCAGCCTCGCCGCCAGTTGATCGCCCTCGCGCGCCATTTCCAGGTAGGTCCAGCCATCGCGGCTGTTGTGGCGCTTCCAGGCGAGCGTGCCTCTGGTCTGCGGCGACGCGGCCGGCACGCGCACCTCGGCATCGCCGCCCGCCATGCTGCGCGGCAGAGAGTAACGGACCTCCCGCCCGGCGAGCGTGACCTTGCCGCGCCTGGGGTGTGTGGGACCAGTGGCGCGCTGATAGATTGCCGACGTGACGGTGATGGCGAACGCCAGGAGCCAGAGCACTCGCGAGCGGCGCATGCGAGCCTATTGTTTCAGAATCTTCTCGAAGTCTGCCCGCGTCAGCCGCATGGTGACCCACTCGTTCAGCCGCCCGGCGCCGAAGCGCTCGTAAAATTCGAGCGCAGTCCGGTTCCAGTCGAGCACCACCCACTCCATGCGCCCGCACCCGCGGCGCTCCGCCTCTTCCACCAGGCGCAGGAACAGCGCCTTGCCCGCGCCGCGGCCGCGGAATTCGGGCTTCACGAAGATGTCTTCCAGGTACAGCGTGGGCAAAGCAAGAAAGCTCGAATAGGTTTCAAGCACGAGCGCGTAGCCGGCGGGCTCGCCCTCGACGAAAGCCAGCCACGCTTCCAGCCGCGGCTTCTCTCCGAAGATGTCGCTCAGCAGCCGCTGCGCCGCAGCCTCATTTGGCGGCTCGAGCTTTTCGTACTCGGCCAGTCCGCGGATCAGTTCCAGCAAAACGGGCCCTTCCTCGGGGCGCGCGCGGCGCACTTCAGGCATATCGAGTATCAGTGTAGCCGCCCCGCGCGCCCCTGTTTCAGCCCTTGATCACGCCCATCGGGCGCAGACGCGCCACCTTGCGCGCGAGCCCCGCCTGATGCACCACCTCGATCACCTCGTCCACGTCCTTGTAAGCTTCCGGGACTTCCTCGATGATGCCGTCGCGCGTCTCGCTGCGCACCAGAATGCCGCGCTCCTCGAGTTCGCGCTGCACGGCGCGCGCGTCGCGTCCGTGCTTGGCCGCATGGCGGCTCAGCAGCCGCCCGGCGCCGTGGCAGACGCTGCCGAAGCTTTCCTGCATGGCGCCCTCGCATCCGGCAAGCACCCACGAAGCCGTGCCCATGCTGCCGGGGATCAGCACCGGCTGGCCCACCGGGCGGTAGTCGGCGGGAATTTCCGGATGGCGCGGCGGGAAGGCGCGCGTGGCCCCCTTGCGATGCACCAGCACATCCACGGTGCGCCCGTTGTAGCTGTACCTCTCGCGCTTGGCGATGTTGTGGCAGACGTCGTAAACCAGCCCGAGCCGCGCGTGTTTGCCAAACACCTTCTGAAACGAGCCCCGGACGAAGTGCAGCATCGCCTGCCGGTTGGCCCAGGCGAAGTTCGCCGCCGCTCGCATCGCCTTCAGGTAGGACTGCCCTTCGGGGCTCTGAATCGGGACGCAGGCCAGTTGCCGGTCCGGCAGCGTGATGCCGTATTTCTTCATCGCCGCGCCCATCTGGGCGAGGAAATCCGTGCACACCTGATGCCCCAGCCCGCGGGAGCCGCTATGGATCAGCACCACCACCTGATTCTCCGCAAGCCCGTAGCAGCGCGCCGCTTCCTCGTCGTGCACCCGGTGGACGAACTGGATTTCGAGAAAGTGGTTGCCGCTGCCAAGCGTGCCGATCTGCGGGCATCCGCGCTCTTTCGCCCGCGCGCTCACTTCAGCGGCGCTCGCTTCGGCAAGGCGCCCGCGCTCCTCGCAGTGCTCGATGTCAGACGGCTCGCCATAGCCGTGTTCCACCATCCACTCCGCGCCCTGCTCGAGAATCTGGTTGAGTTGCTTCTCGCTGATGTCGAGATGGCCCTTGCCGCCGACGCCGCAGGGCACGTCGCGGAACACCTGGTCCACCAGTTCCTTCAGCCGCGCCCGGACCTCTTCCTTCTCGAGATTCGTGCGGATCAGGCGCACGCCGCAGTTGATGTCGTAGCCGACCCCCCCGGGGCTCACAACGCCGCTGTCCCAATCCATCGCCGCCACGCCGCCGATGGGGAATCCATAACCCTGATGGATGTCCGGCATGGCCAGCGACGGGCCGACGATGCCGGGCAGGCAGGCGACATTCATCGCCTGCTCGAGCGCGCGGTCTTTTTCGACCTGCTCGAGAATCGGACCGCTGGCGTAAAACAGCACGTCCGTGCGCATGCCGTGGCGGGCGCTTTTGGGAATGCGGTGACGGACTTCGTCGACGTGCTCGATCTGCATGTCAGATGTCGAGGAAGACCTCGGCCTCCCACATGCCATTGTGCTCCCGGATGACGAGCTGATGAAAGGTGGCCGCCTTGACCACGATGCGCGGCGGATGGCGCGCGTCGTCGCGCGGCTCGCCCCAGACCAGGGCGCTGACGGAATCGCCCTCCAGCCTGAGATCGTCGAAAAGCGCTGGGAGGAACCGCTCTCCGTCCAGCAGCCAGAGCACTTCGTTCAGCCAGTTGATGAAGCGGTCTTCCAGGGTGGCGCCGGAACACCGCAGCGAGCGCATCTCCAGCGGGATGGCGCACAGCGGATTCACCGCGACCGCCACCAGCGCCTCCGCCGCTTTCACGAAAAGCTCCTCGAGGCTCGCCGCGCGGACGCGGAAGCCCATGTCCGCCGTGTGATCGAGCAGCTCGTACTCCGCCATGGCTTCTATACGCCGAGGTGTTTCTCGAGGAACGGAAAACCCAGCCTGCCGGAAAACTGGTGGCCCGCGTCGAAGACCTCCTGGCCGATCCGGTCTTCGGCGCCGAAGAGGCGGTACACCTTCTGCACTTCGCCGAACGAGAAGCGGAACGCCTCAACGGGGAAGATGTCGTCCTTCGCGCCTGATTCACAAAACAGCGGGCGCGGGGCGATCAGCCCGGCCACGTCGTACATCTCGCACCAGTGCAGGATGCCCGGCACATAGTTGTCGATGCAGTGCGAGAGGCTGAAGATCGAGTCGCGGAACGTGTTCAGATAGCCGCTGATGAGCGCCGCCGAGACGCGCGGCTCCAGCGCGGCGCCGAACGTAGTGATCGTCCCCCCGCCGCTGATGCCCATCAGTCCGATCCGCCGCGCATCCACCTCGGCGCGGGTTTCGAGGTAATCGACGGCGCGCATGACGTCGTACACGCGCCAGCCGATCATCGTCTCGCCCATCAACAGCGCGGCGCCGGCGGCGGGCTGGCAGGAAGACTGGCCGAGCCCGCGGCGGCGGCTCGCCGGGTCGCGGCGGCAGCCGAAGCCCAGCGGCTCGATGGCGAACGCGGCGAAGCCCCGCTCGGCCGCCTGCACGGCGAAATCGAACTGATACGGGCCCTTTTCCGTGCGGTCCTGCCCCTTGTCGTCGATGCCCGCAATGTCATCGGCGCCGCGCCCATGGCCGGGCACGCAGATCAGCGCGGGGCGCGGCTGCGGGCGGCCCCTGGGGATCAGGAAGTAGCCGAACACTCCCAGCCCGGGGCGCGACTCGAAGATCACGCTTTCGCGCACGTAAGCCGGGAACTCGCGCCGCTCCAGCACCTCGGCGCGCAGCGGCGTGCGCGGCGGGAATCCGCCGAGCAGTTCCGTGAGTTTCGCGCGGAGCTTGCGCTGCCACTCCTGCGCCTCGCGCACGTTCCGCGCGCGGAAGCCGAGCCGGCGCGGCATCTCTTCATAGCGCCTCCGCGTCCAGGCGAGCGAGTCGAACGAATCAGGCGGGAAGCGCCCTTCGAACTTCTGGAGCGCTCCCCGGTATGCGGGCTGCTGCTGTGCGCGGGCGCTCCTGGTGGTGGAGGCGGCAGCCGCCGCCATGGCGAGGTCTCTGCGCGTGATCACACGATCAGAAATAACACTTCCCGCAGGCCGCCGCAGCGGAAATCAAGCCTCCCGCCACTCGTCTTCCCGGAATCCCAGCAGGATCTTCGAGCCGCGCACGAGGATCGGGCGGCGGACAAGGTTCGGGTTTTCGCTCATCAGCCGCAGCGCTTCCTCGCGCGGCGGCGGATTGGTCTTCATGCCCATGCGGCGGTAGAGCTCGTTTTTCGGATTCAGAAACTCGCGGTAGTCACGCTTGCCGATCAGGCGGTCGAGCTCATCCACGCTGAGCCCTCTGGACAAGTCCACGACTTCCGGCTCGATTCCCTGTTGGGCCAGGAAACTCCTGGCCTTGCGGCAGGTGGTTCAGGTGGGCTTGGTGTAAAACTTCGGTTTCTGCGGCATGGGAAATCAGTAACGCGGCACCTGCGGATCGATCTGCCGGCTCCAGAGATCGATGCCCCCGATCAGGGAAACGCACTGGTCGACGCCCTGCCGGCGGAGCCAGTCCACCACGCTCAGGCTGCGCACGCCATGGTGGCAATAAACAATGAGCAGCTTCTCGTCCGCCGCCGCCTCCAGTTGCTGGAGCCGTTGCGGCACGGTGTGCATGGGAATCAGTTCCGAGCCGTCGATGCGCGAGATCTGGTGCTCATGCGGCTCGCGCACGTCGATCAGCCGGGCTTTGCCCTCGTTCAGCAGGCGGAAGGCATCCTCGGGCATGATCTCAAGGGAGAGAACGGAATCACTCGTCATAGCTGCGGGGTTCTCAAGATCCCGATTCTAGCGTAAAATCGGATTGTGACGCGGACGCCCGCCGCCATGCGGCCCTTCCTGTTTGCCTGCGACTAGGCCACCCCCTCCCGCGCCTCTCCTGTCATCGTTCGCAACTCATCCGCTTTCAGGGAGAATCGTCCATGTCCAGCACAATCCGCTCCGGCTTGCCCCAGATCGTGACAGAACTGCCCGGCCCGCGCGCCAGGGCCATCGTCGAGCGCGATCACGCCGTAATGAGCCCCTCCTACACGCGCAGCTACCCGTTTGTCATCGAGCGGGGCGAAGGCGCCCTTGTCACCGACGTCGACGGCAACCGCTTCCTTGACATGAACGCGGGCATTGCGGTCGTCGCCACCGGGCACTGCCACCCGCGCGTGGTCGAGGCGATCCGCCGCCAGGCGGAGAAATTCCTCCATATGTCCGGCACGGATTTCTATTACGAGAACATGGTCGCTCTCGGCGAGAAGCTGGCCAGGCTCGTGCCGGGCGGCGGACCGCGCCGTGTGTTCCTGGGCAACTCGGGCGCCGAGGCCATCGAGTGCGCGCTGAAACTGGCGCGCTATGCCACGCGGCGCGACAAGTCGGTCGCTTTTCTGGGCGCCTTTCATGGCCGCACCATGGGGGCGCTCTCGCTCACCGCGTCCAAGAGCGCGCAGCGCGAGGGCTTCGCGCCGCTCTTTCCAGGCTCGTACCACATTCCTTACGCCTACTGCTACCGCTGCGCCTACAACCGGACCCCGGACACGTGCAATGTGGAATGCGTGAAGGTGCTCGAACAGGAGCTGTTCCGCACCATCCTGCCCCCGTCTGAAGTTGCCGCCGTGTTTGTGGAGCCGGTCCAGGGCGAGGGCGGCTACGTCGTGCCGCCGCAGAAGTTCTTCGACGAATTGCAGGCGGTGTGCCGCCGGCACGGCATCCTGCTCGTCGCCGATGAAGTGCAGAGCGGCATGGGCCGCACGGGCCGGATGTTCGCCAGCGAGCATTTCCGCCTCGAGCCGGACATCATCGCCATCGCCAAGGGCATCGCCAGCGGGCTGCCGCTTGGCGCCACAGTGGCGCGCGCGGAGCTGATGACGTGGAAACCCGGCGCGCACGCCTCGACATTCGGCGGCAATCCTGTTGCGGTGGAAGCCGCGCTCGCCACCATCGAACTGCTCGAAAATGAACTGGTCGGCAACGCCGCCCGCATCGGCGCGCGCATGATGGAGCGGATGCGCGAATGGCCGCGCAGGTTCCGCCACGTGGGCGACGTGCGCGGGCTGGGTCTGATGATCGGCTTCGAACTGGTGAAGGACCAGGCCACCAAAGAACGCGCGCCCGAGCTGCGCGACCGCATCGTGGACCTGGCGTTCAGGAGGGGCGTCCTCGTCCTCGGCGCCGGGCCGAACTCGATCCGCCTCGCCCCGCCGCTCGTGCTCACCGCCGATCAGGCGGACTTCGCCGTGGAGACACTGGAGGCCTGCATCGAAGAAGCCTCACGCGGCTGAGAGAAAACCGCACCCGCGGCTGGCCCTTGCCGCGCTTCTATGCCGCACACACGTAGGCCGCGCGAGCGCGCTGCTGTGCCGCGAACGCAGGGCGCGAATCTGCTTCTGTGCCGCGAACGGAGGGTGCGAAGCGCCCGAGAGTGAGCGGTCCCCGCGCGGCTGCGCTGCGACGGCTTCGGCAGCGGTGTTGGGGCCGCTTGGTCGCGCTTTCGGCGCTCCCGCGCGGCTCCCTCGCGTCCGGCCGCTTCGCTCGCGGCACTGAACACAGGCGCGCCCCGCTTCCGTCGCGGTCCCCACGCGGATTCCCCCCGGCTTCAGCCGGGGGCTGCCCTCTATGGCGGGCTTGCAGACGCACGGGGCGGTCACCTGCGCGGCGCCTCCCATTTGGCTGACCGGCTGGCCAAGTTCACGATCAGGCGCTGGCCCTCGTGGACATAGGCCAGTTCCTCGTCCTGCTTCGTCCACGACAGCTCATATGACTCAGAGTGTTTTTCATCAGGGTATTTCGTGGGATTTGCAATGGGCAGGATGAACCGGTCCTTCTCCACACCCAAAGTACCGCCATCGGTAGATAGTTTCAGGACAACCAGCCAGACGTTGCGGTTGTGCCACTCGAGAAACACCAGCCGCCGGCTGTCGGAGAACCATTGCAACCTGCTCCAGGCCCGGTGTGTGAGATTTTCGTTCTGCGCTGGGTCGTTTCTGCGCAGCTCAGAGATGGGCGGATAGATGTGGAACACACCGGGCGATATTTCCTCTGTTCCCTGCCCTGCTGCGATCTTTCCATCCAGAAAGGTGACGCGCACTTGATCCGGCTCGAAATAGGGGTGCCCGATTCCCAGGTAGGCCCAATAGGCGATCCTTGTGCGATCAGGGGAGACAGCAAAGAGTTGGCCTACAAGGTTCTTTTTGATGAGTTCCCCACTATCGGCATCCATAACCACGCCGCAGCGGTCGCCCTCGATCAGCACGCGCCTCAGATCGATCCATTCCACCGTCTCGAGATAGCGCGAATACGTCGGAACCTGATACTCGACGATCTTCTCCGGGCGCGACAGCGACCACAGGCGCACCGGAATCC
>JBMOMB010000033.1:0-45268 GCA_049325215.1 Acidobacteriota bacterium | reverse complement strand
GCCGAAACGCAAATTCCGTCCCCCTGCCCCGCAGTTCGCCTCCCGCATCTGCGCTGATTGCGCCGCACGTCCCCCTTCAGCACCACTCTGCTGCGTTCCGCCCACCGCTACGGACGGATTACGGGCGCGCGTTGCGGCTTCTCTTCCGGCGGGAGCTCTGCTATCATGAGCCGATATGCGGATGCCACAGAGGGTTCATCATCTCATTCTGCTTGCTGCCATTGCTGCCGTTTCCGCGCTCGGGCAAGGCACCACTTCGCGCGTTATCGGCGTGGTGTCGGATCCCAGCGGGGCCAGCATTCCCGGCGCAACCGTCAAATTGACCAACGAAGGCACGGGAGCCACCTTCGAAACGAAGACCGCCGACAACGGCGCTTACTTCTTCGAGGCGGTGACCAGCGGCAACTACACCATCACCGTGGAAGCGCCTGGCTTCCGCCGCTTCACCTCCCGGCACAATCCCGTCACGATCGGCCAGCCTGCCACGGTCAACGTGACAATGGAAGTGGGGACCCTGACCGAAGTCGTCGAAGTGTCGGGCTCGGCCGAGGTCGTGCAGACCTCCACCTCGGGCAACTTCGGCAACCTCTTCACCGAGAGCGTCATCCGCGATCTGCCGATCGTCGGCGTGCGCGGCCGCAACCCGCTCGACCTGGTCACGCGCCAGCCCGGCGTGGTCAGCGGCGCCAACACCGGCGGCGGCGTTCACGTCAACGGCGCGCGCGACCGCGCCTGGAATTTCACCATCGACGGCATCGACGCCAACGAGACCAGCGCCGGCGGCTCCAACTTCGCGCCAATCCGCATGAACCCGGATACGCTGAGCGAGTTCCGCGTTCTCACCGGCAATACGACGGCGGAGTACGGCCGCAACTCCGGCGGCCAGGTGGCCATGGTCACCAAGAGCGGGACCAACGAAATCCACGGCAACGTCTGGTGGTTTTACCGCACCCCGCGCCTGAGCGCCAACGAGTGGGAGAACAACATCAACAACGTCGGCAAGCGCCAGTACCAGCAGAATATGCCCGGCGGCAGCATCGGCGGCCCGCTGATCAAGAACAAGCTCTTCTACTACGGCAACCTCCAGTTGCTCCGGACGCGCGAGTCGGCCGTTGTCAACTCCACCGTTTACACCAAGGAAGCCCGCGAGGGCATCTGGCGCTACAACAAAGCGGGCCGCAACCTGCCCGCAGGGGTCGCCGGCGCCGTGGTCGATGAGCAGGGCAACGTGCTGCCAGGCGTCAACCTCGGCACCTACAACATCATCGGCATGGACCCGCAGCGCCTTGGCTGGGACCCGCGCACCAAATCCATTGCCCAGGCTGCCCCGCTGCCGAACAACTTCACGCTGGGAGACGGACTGAACACTGCGGCATACACCTTCACCGCCCTGCAATTCGAGAAGCAGCACGACGTCACTCTGCGCGGCGACTACATCATCAACAACAGGAACACCTTCTTCGCCCGCATCAGCTTCGGCCGCCAGGACACCAACTGCGACCGTGTCAACGGCGGCGCTCCGGTCTGGCCCGGCGCTCCTTGCATCGTCAACACCAAGCGCGATCCGAAGAACTACGCCTTCAACTGGCGCACCATGCCGTCGCCCTCCACCACCAATGAGTTCGTCTTCGGCCTGAACCAGTTCGCCTTCGACTTCAACATCCCCACCTCCGACCTCGGGAAAGTGGATCTCGTCACGCCGGTCGCCAACCCCATCGTCTATAGCTTCGGCAACGCTCGCCGCCTGAAGACATGGCAGATCGTCGACAACTTCGCCTGGATGCACGGGGCCCACAACATCAAGTTCGGCATCAACTTCCGCCTCGGCCGGCACCAGGACGTGCGCGGCTCCATCGGCGGCTACAACGCCACGCAATCGGCCGACTTCTCACGCGTCGTCAACACCGTCAGCGCTTCGGCCTTCGGCCTGCCTGCCGACATCAATCAGCAGTTCGACCGGATCACGCTGGAGAGCCACATCAACTTCATGCTCGGCCGCGTCGGCAACACCAACCGCGGCTTCCCCTCCACCGCGGACAGTTACACCACCGGCCTGTACAATTTCCTGGCCAAGTTCAACGAGTACGACTTCTACATCCAGGACACCTGGAAGCTCAGCCGCAACCTCACCGTGGACCTCGGCCTCCGTCTGGAAGTCAAGCAGGCGCCCACCAATCCCGACGGCCGTGTCCGCCATCCTGATCAGTACGTGGCCGCGGGCGGCGCCCCAACCAACACGCTGAAATGGGTGCCCGGCAGCCTCTTCCGCGACGCCGTGAACAATTGGGCCCCTTCCATCGGCTTCGCCTGGGACCCCACTGGCAGCGGTAAGACCTCGATCCGATCCAACTACCGCATCGCCTATGACAGGATCAACACGTTTGTGCTCAGTTCCCAGGTCTTCCAGAATCTGCCCGGCATCGTCATCGGCTTGAACGACGTCACTTACGGCCAGAGCGGCGGCCGCCTGTCGGGGCTGCCGGAACTCAAGCCCCCCGCCGTCAGCCCGGAATCTCTCGCCCAGCCTGCGGCCTTTTCCAACCGCGCCATCACGGTTGTCGATCCCGACTTCCAGATGCCTACCACCCACCAGTGGAGCTTTTCCATTCAGCGCGAAGTGTTCCGCAACGCGGTGGTCGAAGTCAACTACATCGGGCGCCGGGCCTACAATCTGTTCGGCGCCTACAACGCCAACCAGGTCGAATGGCGCAAGAATGGCTTCCTCAACGCCCTCAGCGTTGTCAAGGGCGGCGGCGAGAGCCAGCTCGTCAACCAGTTGATGGCCGTCGATTCGCGCACGCGAACAGGCGAAACCGGCTCGGCCGCCATGCGCCGCATTTACTCGGTTGATCTGAGCAACGACAATTTCGCCTTCATCGCCCAGGATCTCTCCCGCCGCGTCGTCGGCGGGCGCGGCCAGGCGGAGGCTGCCGGGCTCGGCCCCTTCTTCTTCATCCCGTTCCCGCAGTTCGCCAACGGCATGAACGTCATCGACGCGAACGACTTCTCCACCTATCACGCCGGCCAGGTGCAGTTCCTCAAGCGCATGAGTGGAGGACTCGAGTACCAGATCAGTTACACGCTGGCCAAGTCTCTCGACACCCGCTCCTATGATCCGGCCTTCACGGTCGTCTCCGGCGCCAACAACCAGTCCGCCGGCGGCACGCCGTTCGACATCTACAACCGGAAGCTGAATTACGCGCCCAGCGACTTCGACCGCAAGCACGTCGTGCAGACCTACTGGGTCTGGGAGCTTCCCTTCGGCCGCGGCCGGCGCTTCGCTTCCAGCGCCTCGGGCCTCACCCAGCGGCTCATCGGAGGCTGGCAGGTGGCCGGCATGGGCACGTTCCAGAGCGGGCGGCCGATGTCCGTCTACTCGGGCTACTACACGTTCAACAACGTCGTGCAAAGCTTCGCCAACTGCTCCGGCTGCACCTCCACCATGGGCAAGGCGGAGGACATCGACGGCATCAAATGGTTCTTCACCGCCGACCAGCGGGCGCGTTTCTCCTTCCCCGCGGCCGGCGAGCTCGGCAACACCGGGCGCAACTTCTTCCGCGGTCCCGGCGGCTGGGGCGTCGACATGAGCGTCCTCAAGCGCACCATGATCACCGAGCGCTGGAACTTCGAGCTTCGCGCCGACATGACCAACGTCTTCAACCACCCGAACTTCGGTTTCCCCACGGCCACGCGGAGCTCGCCCACTTTCGGCCGCATCCGCGACGGCGTCATCAGCAGCTCGCGCAAGATCCAGCTTGGCGCCAAGCTGAACTTCTGATCCGCGCTCCGGCGCGATCCGGTTCCACCCGGGGCCGCAAGCCCGCGCCTCACGGCGCGGCGCAGGCGGCCCTCTTGCTGCCCTCCGGCGCCGCGCCTGCCCGCACCGCCCTGCTTCCCGTAACAGCCTCTTCCGGCACTATTGACGTGCCCCCCTGCGTCACCGCCAGGCGCAATCTGGAAACCCCGGTTTCGTTCTACCGGGCCTACCCTCCCGCCGGAGCCCGAAGAAGCTCACGAAACTTCGTGAGAGCGCGTATTTGATTATCGATGACGAGTTCCGGCCGTGGGCGACAGCCAGCGCGCGGTCAATACGAGTACGGGTTGTGATTCTTGCCGTGACATGTCAGATAGCAGCGGCCATGGAACGTGCCAGTCCGCTCAAACCGAAGTGCGCCAGAAGACGACGGCCCCACGATGGCGGTGTCAAAATTTATCAGCGATGGATTATTCGTGGTGTTGCCACCGTTGATGCCGTGAGGGTCGTGGCAGGTGTTGCAGGCGCTCCGCTGGCCCTGAATATGAAGGCCGTGCCTGGTGAAGCTCCGGTTCTGGAGAATCTGGCCGTCAATGTCATGGCATTTGTAGCACAGCGCGTAAGTTCCCGAAAGTCCAGCCTGGTAAGTGACCCCCGGCGTGGAGCCACCACGAGTTGCCGGCGGCGGTTCCGATTCATTGCGCCTCTCTAGAATATGAGGCCACGTGGAACCATGAACGCCGGAAGCCTGCGTCCCCCCGGAATTTCTCGCCTGGTTGCTATTGTGGCAATCGCCGCAATAGATGTAGGTGCCTGCTCCGAGGCTTCGCGTCGGCGTACCATTCAGGTTCAGCATCGCGGCTCGCAGGCTGGGAACCTGCGTGCTGGTACGCTGCCGGGGAAAGGTGACGTTGTGCCGCGAAACCGGCGAATTGAATTCAAGCCGGGTGTTGAAGGGATCTGTAGCGGTGGAATCGGTGACCCGCCATGCCGTGCGTCCGTATCGAGAGTACCCGGCGACGGCCTGTGGCTTGCCGAGGCTGTTGGCGTGGCACTTGAAGCAGACCTCGTATTCGTTCGCTGCAGGCAGCAGCGGAGTTGTCCCCGACAGCCCGTCAACTCCGGAAGTCCCTTGTTGCGCCGGACTCAGAGCGGGCGGCGTAAGCGAGAAAGTTACCATTCGTGAGGCATGCGAGTTGTGACAGTCGAAACATTCGGCGTGGCGGTTATTATTGAGCGGAAAGGAATTCTCGCCCGGCGCATGCACTCCGGACAACGTCATAGTCGGATGGGCATAGGAGAGTGAGAACTGACTGATCACTGAGAGCAGAGCAGGATTGGTGCCTGTACCGGCGTGGCAAGCCGAGCAGGTATTCTCTTCGGCCGCCCGCAGCAGGGGAAGCGACTTCGATGGATTGTGGGGAAGATGGCAAGAGAGACAGGCATTGGCAGCGACCGTTCCGTAAAACTCGCTCCGGGTGTTCGTCGCCGACTGATGCGCCGATCCCACCCACCCGTTCAACTGGTTGGGAGCGGGCCTGCCCGCGTCGTGGCAGGCCAGGCAGATGGCGCTGCCCTGGTTGGACCTGACCAGGAACCGTCCGCGTGTCGCGTCCGTGTTTTCTGAATGCGGGTCGTGGCAGGTGACGCACTCGATAAGGTTGGAACGCAGACGCACGCTCGAGTCAGCCGTGGTGGCCGGGGTCTGGCTAAGGCCGGCGTACAATTGGCCGTCATCGACCGGACGGATGCCGACCGGATGATGCCGGCCGAAGTCTACGCCGATAATAGCCCCCGAGGACATAGAGCCCGACGTGGGCAACAGGCCCAGTGCAACGGTCTGGCCTAACGCCACTGTTCCATCGTGGCAACTCAGGCACAGCTTCGAAGGCCCCGAGGCCGGGTTGCCCGGAGAGGCATTCAGAGTGGGGCTCTGGTAAGCAACGAAGGACGCAGACGTCTTCTCGTGGTTCCAGAGGTAGGGGGTGTCCGTATAGCCATTGTGAGAAATGTGGCAGATCACGCAGGGGCGTGACTCGATGGAGGTAACGGGCCCGGGTCCCCCGGCCGACAGGTTGTGGGACGAGTTCAGGAGATCGCTCACCTTGACCGTCTGAGCGGCGGCACAAATCATGAATGCAATGATCAAATGGGAGATTCGCACCTTCATTCGCCTACTCCCACAGCGGGCGCTGAAACGACGCGGAATATCTGAACACGGCCATTGTAAGAATCAGCCACCAGGAGCAGCCCGTCGTCCAGCGCGAGAACGCCAGACGGCAGCCGGAATTGCCCTGCCCCCTCACCAGGCGTGCCGAAGGCGAAGACCAGCCTGCCTTCCGGCGTGAAAGCCTGCACGACCTCGAACATCGCGTCCACGACAAACAGCAGGCCGGTGTCAGAGTGAAAGGCCAGCCCTTTGGGCCGGAAGAACCCACCCGGTTCGTTCGCCAGCTTGCCGAATGCCGTGACGAAACGCCCATCCCTGGTGAACACCTGAATGCGAAAATTCATGGCGTCAAGAACGAAGACACGATCAGAATGGAGCGTAACAGCCACCGGGAAATTGAACTCGCCGGGGCCTTCGCCGCGCTTGCCCCACGCCCGGATCACTCTCCCCTGCCGGTCCAGCACCAGAACCCTGTGGCGCAACGTCTCCGTAACATAGATCTCGCCGGATGCACGGTCGATTGCAAGCCCGGTAGGGCGCCTGTATACACCTTCTCCCCTGGCATCGCCCAGGAAATGGCTGAAGCGGCCATTCTTCTTAAAGACGAAAATCTTGCCCAGATCGGAGTCGGCGACGTAAAGGTTGCCGGCCGAGTCTACGCCGGCGCCGATCGGGGATCGCAGGCGCTGTCGGGATGGCCCTTCGAGCGAGGCATATTTCTTATTGGGACGGTCCAGCAATCGTACGTCACCCGCGCCGGGATCTGTGATTAGAAGCCGGTCGAGAGTGGTGCCCGCAACGCCCATGGGGCGCACGAAGCGGCGCGGTTTGTCCGGCTCGCCCGTAAGCACGTTTCCAAGGCGCTTCCAGAAGGAGCGCTTCAGTCCTGCGTCCTCAGGTGACCGGATGCTCCCAACGAACTCGACCTGATAGGGGGACCCTGATTCGGGCCAGGCGAGCCGCACGACCGGCCTGGCATCTGCCGCCAAAAGCGCGGCGCCCACAAAGCCGACCCATAACCCGCAGGCGATTCGTCCCATCATGATTCAGAAAATCAGGAAATCCCGCGTCACGCGAATGATCGCCGCTCTCCTTATTATCGGTAATCCGAAATTGAACCGGTATACCTGGTACCCGGCTTCCAGCCGCACCTTTCGGAACTGCCAATTCAGGGTGGCCTCCTGCTGCTCGAATCGGGAGCTTAGAAGGTTGCCGACGGTCTGGACCTGGCCGCGCCAGATCCCGCGAAGCGACATCCACCGGTTAAGATTCCAGGCCGCGTTCGCCATGGTCAGGGAATTCGAGGAACCAACTACAAGCAGTACCGGCGGAAAGAGTTCGCCCTGGAGCACCGGCAGGAAACCGAGCGCGGGCTGATACGAGTTCCCAGATCCGATCGCGCGGCTGTAGCCAACATAGACTCTCGGGCCAGTGAGGCTCGCACCATAGTCGCGGCCAATGAAGTCTGACCGCAGAGCCTGCCGGTCATAGCGATTCCGTGCCACAGCGCCCTGGACCTCCAAAGTCCAGGAATGGAAGAAAGTGCGGGCGAGAGCTCCTTGTACCCGCTCGGCCTGGCTGGAATAAGGCAGGAACGCCCTCACGTTTTCGCGGGACCGGTTGATCATCAGGCCAGCGCTTACGCGAATCCGTGCGGGGTCGCCCGCCGAGACCGACGCGTCCAGCGCCTGGCCCCAGAGGTTCGTGCTGTTGTCCCGCGCAAATTCGGTCCTCGTGGTGAAAACGTAGTATGAACCGGCGAGATTCAGATTCCTCCACTTTCGTGCGGTCAGAATGCCCCCGCCGACATTCACGAAACTGCCCGATTGCTGAATGCCCTCCACTTTTGGTGCCTGGACCCGGGTGTATTCGGTGCGCCCAAATAGGTTCGTGCCGGTCGCAATCTCGAAACGGGCTTCGCCATCCAACATCTGGTTGGCCACTTTTGCCGATGGCAAGGAGGCAGGCTCGGCGCCTGGCAACTGAAATGGCGTTGACTCGAGCGAGGACTCGGTCTGCCGGGCTTGCGTCCACGCCTGGAAGCGTCCGGGCGGGCGATAGTCGAGCCTGGCGGCGGCCGCCTGGAAACTCTGATCGAAGAGGCCGCGGTCAAACTCGGTCAGGTTCGACGTGCGGTTGGCCGTCAACATGAGGTTGAGGCCGTCATGGATCGTCCGCTGGGCCATAGCCAACACGTTTCGAATCCTGTTCCTGTTCCCGATCAGCAAAGGACCATCGGTTCTGCCAAGCACATAGTCGGTGTCCATCCTTTGAAGCGACGCTGCACCATTGAAAGACCAACCCCACCGGTTGTCCCGGGCGTTTAGAGAAAATGTGCGCGAGCGGCTGTCAAAGCCCTGGGCGAGCACGGTCTCTGGAGCTGTAGCAGAGGCGGAGCGATCGAAGTTGATCTCGAGCTTGGGAAGGCTGGGCAGGAGCAACTGCCACTGGAGCCCCAGAAGGGAATCGTCATTGCGCGACGTATACCGGGCATAGCTGAGATTCAGACCGGTGGTCCAGATCGATCGCCGAAACCGTGCATAGCGCACGCGGAAGGGCCAAGGCCTTCGCCGGAGAAACACTATATCCGCGGCTGCGCCCGAACCTTCGGACATGCCGGTAAAAGCATCCTGGAAGCCCGTACTGAGGCGTGGCTGAATCC
Organism: Acidobacteriota bacterium; assembly: GCA_049325215.1. Lineage (GTDB taxonomy): Bacteria > Acidobacteriota > Terriglobia > Bryobacterales > Bryobacteraceae > JANWVO01. The sequence continues at coordinate 36,682 of JBMOMB010000033.1, read as the reverse complement.
GGAACGACAGGAAGTCGGGGTCCCAAAGGTAACTCTGATAATCCAGACGGAGCGATGCAAAAGGGTTTTTCCTCCCCTCGATGAAGGTCTCGCGAACATAGCTGTCGAGCCATCCGAAGGACAGGGCCCCGCCGAGCCGCTGGACGGGTTCCTGCGAGGCGCGCTGCGCCGCCGCAGTCACCGCCATTGCCAACGAGACGAGCACGACACGGATTTTTCCCTCAAACCTGCTCATCGGCGGTCGATAAGAAAATTGAAAGAAGGGGAGGGCTGCCACCCTCCCCCAGTTGTTCAGTTGCTCTTACTTATGGCATGTGGTGCAGAGTCCGGACTTTGCGTTCGTGTTGGCAACCCGGAGGAACGGGGTCTTGGTGTTGTCATGCACGTTGTGGCAGGACGCGCACTGCACCGTCTGGTTCGATCCATCCGAGAAGAAAACAGCGCCCGCAGCCTGGGCCGTCGTCAAAGGTTCGAGCCCGGGGTCGGACGACGGATTGTATACGAGGTTTACCGGGTGATCGTTCTTCAAGCCATCCGAGTTGGTCGGGTTGGCAATTGCGTCACCGTCTGTGGCGTTAATCACGGATTGGGTCGTCAAGCCGTCGTGACAGCTCAGGCAGAGCACCGTGTACACCTTGACCCCGGCTGGCAGGTTGGTCGCGCTGTAGTTGCCACCAACTTCGGTCGGGGTCGTATTCATCGTCGGCGAAGAGTACACCCCGAATGTAGTCGTGGTCGGGAAGCTTCGCGCCCACAACAAAACCTCGCCTTTGGCCGACCCTTGGTGGGGGACATGACAGCTCTTACAGCCGCCGCCCAGGCTCGAAATGTCATGGGCGGTACCGAACACGGTGCTCTTGGTTTGCGCCACGAGACCAGTGGTCAGTCCGGTTACCAGGGAAAGCACGAACAGGAACACCATCGTGCGTTGGAACATATGCAACACTCCTTTCAGTTGTGATCGACTAGCTCACTCATTGGAATCTCCTTGCTTCCATCGCCCCGCCCGAAGGAGAAACGGGTTGGTCGGGGAGATACTCAAAAATCTGGAGCCGGCCTCCCTCCGGCCGCTGTTCTGTGATGTAGATCCGGTTTTGATGGTCAATGGCCATCCCTGCCGGCAAAAGGAACTGGCCCGGCGAGTCGCCCGCGCTGCCTACGAACATCAGCGGCTTGCCCTCCGCGGTGAAGACCTGGAAATTGCTGAAGCCGGCATCCACGACATAAACGTGCCCCTCGGAATCGATCCCCACCCCCTTCGGCCGGACAAAGTGTCCGGGGCGTACCCCCAGAGTGCCGAAGCTGCGGAGGAATCGGCCGTCGGGATCGAACACCTGAATCCGGCAATTCCACGTATCGGCCACATAAACACGGCCAGCGGCATCCAACGCGATATTGGTGGGGCCGGACAAAGTGCCGGGCTCGAACTCGCCGCTCTTGCTGGGTCCGCCGAAAGACTTCAGCAGCCGGAAGGTCTTGAGGTCGAAGATCAACACTTCGTTACGCTTGACATCCACTACGTACAACCAGCCTCGCCCTGTATTGATGGCGAGCCCCCCGGGCCGCTTGAATGTTCCCTTGCCGAAGGCAGCTACCGGCTTCCCCTCCGGCTCAAACACGACGACTTGCGCGGCAAAGGAGTCGGAGACAAACATCCGTCCATCCTGATGCACAGCCACGCAAATTGGCAGAGACAAAGGGAACTGAGCAGTGCCTTTTCGAAGCGAGGCGGTCTTGTTCGCCCGGTCAAACACCAACACGCCGCGCTGTTCCGGGTCAGCCACGTAGATCTTGCCTGCTTGATCTACGGCGACGCCATATGGCTTCCGCAGTCTAAGCTGCTCGCGCGCCGGCGACTTGCCGCTCATTCTTTCGACGAAGCTGAGCTTGCGCTTGCCAGTAATGTCTTCGGCACCCTGGATGAGGGCGACCCAGCGAATGCGCGGGCGCAGGGGAGGCCCTGGCCAGACCAGATTTTCCGTGGCACGTTCGGCCTTGCTTGTTTTGCCCCGAGAGGGCTTATCCTGGGCGGATCCGGCCATGGCCAACGAAAGACAAAGAAGTCCTCGAAGAGCGGCTGAATCGAACAGGCGCGTAAAGGAAGCGGCTACTTGTGGCATTGGACGCATAATTTGGCGCTATTGGAGGTCTCCGTCACCAGCAACTGCCGGCTGCCGTTAGCAGCATGCGGGAGGTGGCAGGTGAGACAGGTGATCTCCGGTTTATCCCCACCCGGGTCGACCCGGACTGGATGTTTAGGAAAAGGATGCCCGAGCCTCCCGTCAGGGGTGAGCTCGAGGTACTTGAGGTCTTCGAAAGCGCCTGGGGCCAGTTTCACTCGCCCTCCAAATAGCGAGACAGGCGCAGTTGCCGAAACGATTTCTCCAGCCTTCGGACCGTGGCACGCAAGGCACAGATCGTTGCCAGACACGTAAAGGCTTTTCTTGGCGTTTGCAGCGTGCGGGTCGTGGCATAGGGTGCAAGACGTCTGCACCGGCTGATGCACGAATTTCTTGTCCGCCACCAATTCACCGTGGCAGTCGTTGCAGAGCGCCGCCGCGTTTTTCTTCAGGAAATGGTCACGGTTGGAGGCGTGGGGCGTGTGGCAGTCACGGCAGGAGTTCGGGTCCGCAGAGAGAAGCGTATGCTTGCTGGACGCCTGATCGATTCTTTTCTTGAAGTCGTCGTGGCAGGTGAAACAAAGGTCGCTCGCCGAGTCGGCCGTGAGAACAACTTTCCCGTCGCTGCCAGGGGCCTTGTGGCAGCCGCCGCACTGGCGGGCCTCGTAAGGGCCATGCGCGCGGACAGGCGTCAGCTTAGGCCCGTCCGAGGCATGGGGTTCGTGACAGCCAGTGCAGACGGCCTTCTCGAATGGCTGGCCCCGGTGTGCCGCGGCGATCTGCTTGTCCCCGGCGTCGTGGCACGTCAGGCAGAGTTCGGGCACATCGGCCGTCAGATAATGGACGCTCTTGCTCTTCGCCGCATCGAGAGCCCGGTGGTTCAAGTGACAGGTCTCGCAACCCATGTCCACCGCCGCGTGTTTGTTCTTCCGTTGCAGAACGCGCTCGACGGGAGCGTGGCATTTCAGGCATGCAACATCCGGCGCTTGTGGCGCGGCCTGGGCCTGCGCCTGTATTCGCTCCAACGACTGAACCATGGCGGCGAGGCACACCGCCAGTACGGTCAACCGGGGCATCACGCTCCACTTGCCTGCGTTCGCAGGTTCACGCATGGATGCACCCCCTTTGCGAGACTCTCGCCATACAGCAGCCAGGCGGCAAGACGCGGACTAGCCATGACAAAAGCGGCATATCGATGAATCCCGGTTGGTGATTCTGAGGAACTTCTCATTTACCCGAGTGTGCGGGTCGTGACATGTGGCGCACTGCAAGTACCGGCCATAGAACGGCAGCGCCGGCTGCCCGCTCCCGTGGAAAATGTGGCAGTTGGAACAGGGGGGCAGCCCACCGGCAAGGGTCTGGTGGTTCCAGTAAACGTTCACCGGATGGTCGTTTCGCAAGCCGTCTGAATCGGCGGGACTGCCCGCCCTGGCTGAAGGCGCCATGATCACGGCGGGAGTCGTGACCGCATCATGGCAGCTCAGGCACAGGAGAGAGTACATACGCGGCTCGGTTCGGAGCACGGGCAATCCGCCAACCTCAATCGGCTTTCGATCCATTGATGGGGAATCGTAAGTGCCGAACGTTACGTTTGAGAGTGCACGATCCCACAGCAGGAGTTCGCCGGTTGACTGGTCGGCTCCGGGCGGAACAGCGATGGACCCGTTGTGCGGGACATGGCAGGACTTACATCCATGGCCATCAACATCATGCAAAGACCCGAATACTCCAGACTTGACTTGGCCCCGCGAAAGATCAGCCCCCCATAGCATCGCCGCCACAACCAGAGCGGTTGTGAGGCTGATTCCATGCGGCGAAATCCTGGGGCGATGCTTAGGCGGCGGCCAGGCAGAGCGGCGCCTGATATTCGGTGGCATGTGTGAAGTGCATTGCGCCTGGGATTCAGATCCGCATGTCTGGCCCTCCTCCTTCCGGAGATGCTGGAACGCCCCGGAATGGCCAGGACAAGCCGGTTCCGCCGCTGGGCGTACCCGTTCCTGGAAATGGGCGGGTTCTTGCGGCACGACCGCGAAGCAGCCTGTCAACTGCGCGCTCTGGGAAGGTATTCTCCTTCCCTTGCCCAATTGATCACTCATCGAAATCCCCGTTCCGATCTTCCTGGAGCGCCTCGGCCGGCATCCCCGTCCCTTGCGAGGCCCCTCCAATTCATCTCTCTTTAGCGGATCTGCTTTGCCAATTCTCTGTCGTCGGTGTTCGTCCTCCTTGTTCCGCGACAGTTGCCGCAGTCACTTCTTGATCCTCTCCACCAACGCATAGTTGGGGTCTCGCGGGTCCGCGGCGCTCACCCAACGTGCCGCTTGCGCGAGGTCCCCATCTAGCGCCGAAATCCATGCCAAACCCGGCGCAACGTCCATACCCTTGGCATCGAGCTCCAGGGCCTTGTCAAAAAAGACCCTGGCCTGCTCCGGTTCTTCCTCGGAGATCCGCTTATAGCCAAGCGTCACCCACGCGGGCCGGAAACCGGGATGCTCCTTCGTCAGCGAAATCAAAACCTCCTCTGCCTTATCCGCCATTCCCAACTTGAGAAGTCTGCGCGCCATCTCCAGCCGGCCGGCGGCGCCAGCCGGCCCCTGCGCGGGCAGGATTGCAGGGCCTGCCCTGCGGCCCTGGATCGCGTCAAGGGAGTCCCTCAGATGAGCCAATGCCTCCGAACCGAAGCTCGCCAGGCGGAGTCGCACACGGAATTCGGAATCGATCAGCAGGACGGTTGGCAGCGCCACCACGCGGCAGGCTGAAAAGGCTTCCCTCACGGCATCCACCAGCACAACCGGCCTGTTCGCGCAGCCGGCCACCGCGCGCTCAATTTCCTCGCGGCTGTAGACACCGGGAACCACGGCAGCAAATGGTGTGGGATTCCGAGCCGCCACCAGAGTCGCCACTTCGCACAGCGCCACGCGGGCCCGGGCGTGATCCGGCTGCCAAAACATCACGATCTGGGCCTGTGCAGACTGGTCCAGAAGGTTCCTGGGGGTCCCGCTGAGGTCCGCTACTCGCGTCTGAGGAACCGGAGCGGTCTGCGGCTGCCCCTGATTCACCAACAGGATCAATAGCAGCGGGATGGATTCCGGCCATCGCATAATCAGTTCGCGGCCGCCTTTCTTGCGGTGCGGTCGTAAGATTGGGGCGCGTGGCATCCCGGTGCGCAGGTCCCGCCGTCAGCGGAGGGCGCGAAGTTGACGGGCAGTTCCCACTTGCCAAACGGAACCGTCTTGCGGATGTGCTTGGCGAGGGAGCCGGCGTGCGTTTCATGACAGGCGCGGCAGGTCCGGCCTTTTGGAGTCTTGTTGACGTGGACAAAGTGCAGATTCCGGTCGCCGTCGCGGAACGAGGTCAGGGTCGTCGTTCTTTCATCTCGCGGAAGAGCAGCATCGTGGCACTGAAAGCACAGGGCAAAGTTCTCGGCACGGTAAGGCGCGTAGAACTCTCTGGGGTACTCCTCCATCAACATTCGGAAATGATCTGAGCCGTGCGGGTTGTGGCATCCAGTGCAGTCTTTGTCCCGTATGGGCCCATGGTGGCTGGCATTGTCAGCAAGCACCTTCTTCATGTCCGCAAGCTGGCTGGTCCCCGAACCTAGCGGGCGGTCATGGCAACCCAGGCACGTGGCTAATCCGTCGGCACGAAGCTGTGGCCGATGGTCGCTGGCGTGCGGGTCGTGGCAGTTCAGACATGCTCTTTGTTGTGTGACCGGAGGGTGCTTGACGCGGACTGCCGTTGCGGACTCGATCACCTTCGCGTGACACGCAGCGCACAACGCGCCGCCTTCCTCTCGCAACTGGAACCTGAACGGTGAAGAATGCGGGGTGTGGCAAGCCGTGCAGCCGGTCTCCAGCGGCTTGTGCCTGAACTTGGAAGCCTTCACGCGAGCCTCGGCGTCGGTGTGGCAACCGAAGCAGAGGGCATCGCCTGAAACGGTGAAGAACGGCGATGAATTCCCGCCGTGCGGATCGTGGCAGGCTATGCAGGCGCCCACCGCGACCGGACCGTGAACGTTTCCACCCGCCAGCTTCTCTTTTTCGTGACACATGAAGCACAAGGTTTCGCGCGCGTCCGTGAGGGAAGCTGTGCCACCCTGCTCGGGGACCTGGTGGCAGACTTCGCACTGCTTCTCTTTGACGGGTGAGTGCAATGCCTTCTGGTTCATAACCGTCGAGTGGCAATCCCAACACGCCTTGCCACCCAGTCCGGGGTGAAGCTTGGGGGCGGCTTCCAGCCACATCGGCGCGAGCCCGATCACGCCTAAGACTGTCAAGCACCTGCCGCCGGTCAAATGCATGCGTCACGCTCCAGCCCGTGCCGTCCCAGCAGGCGTCACCGGCAAAGTCTCCACTCGAAACTGTTCGACAATTCGCATGAGTTCATTGGGCCCGAAGGGCTTCTGCAAGACCGCGACGATTCCGGGCTGCGCTGCCCAGTGCGCGGCGGACTTGCGAGCAGGCTGTGCGAGGATAATGCGCAATCCGCATGCGCGTGGATCCATCCGCAGGAGGTCGAGCAATCCGCGGTCGCTCTTGCGCAACACATCTATGTCGACCACAGCGAAGGCCGGCCGGCAGGAAGCAATCAGCCCGGATGCCTCGTATCCGTTCCGCGCAATCTGGAACCGGAGCCGGCCAGTGTCTACCTTGAGGGCTTCCACCAAGTCCATGTCAGTAGTCACTACCAGGACATCCGTGGCTTCGCACGTCACGCGGTGGTAGTAAAGGCAATCCTGGCAGGTCGTGCGGCAATAAACCGACATCTGCCTGACATCACATCCCAGCTTCCTCACTTCGAAACACCAGGCTGCCCTCGTCCGGTAGGCGTAGCAGTGAAGGCAGTCCTCGGGAGTTTCGCCGCCGCAGGCCATGTATTCCCAACAGCGGAGCAACTTCGGCTCCGGCCCCGGAGTGCCAGCCCGAGGCGACGGTTCGGCTGTCGCAGGGGGCCGGACGACAGGTAACTGGGCGCTGTCGATGCGGAAGTGGCCTCCACGCGTGCGGCTCGCATGGAGGTGACCTTCACGGATCCATTTGCGGATGGTGTCCGGCGTCACGCTGCAGAGCCTGGCCGCCTGGCCGGTGGTCAACATACGGTGCGTCCGACTATCTGACTTTAAGCTCTGATACTACTATATTCGAGAAAAGTTTTAAACACCTTTCAAACGAGGATGCACGAGAAGCAAACGCCGCAACCGTACCAGTACGCGAGGACGCTCTTTATGAAGAGCGAAAACGCATCTGCAAGCGGGACGCCAACGGCCGAATCCCAGAAAGCATCCTTCGGCTCGCCACCTCGCCGCTCGGACACCTGGCGCATCGAGGCATGTGCCTGGCCGACATAAAGAGGCACGTATCTCACTGACACATCGAGCCTTGCTTCCTCAGACCGCGAATCGGCGAGCCTCGTCTGGCGGTGGCGCACCACCGCCGCGCAACCCGTCACACCGGGCAACTGCGGCCGCGAAGTCAGACGGAACCCCCTGGCGCAGCACGCGGGCGCTTCGCCCGGTGCGCCATTTCACCCAACCGCGTGGCCTTCTGCCGAATTTGCCCCAGTGTCCAAGACGCATCTCCCACGCAGTTACTGCTGGAAGACCTTCCCCCTTCGACCAGTCCGAACTAGCGCGGCTCCGTTAAAGACCCGCCCGGCAAGCCGGGCGAATCGCAACTGAAGTCCCGGCGGGCCCCACTGCCCCCCGAACCGGTTTCACGGCTTCGCCATCATTCAAAGAATCTCCGGCTTGCGCGATCTGGAGAGGAGTTTCGCTCCCATACAAAGCACTCCATCGCACCCGCCGAACCGGGGCAGAACCAGCATCAGCGTCCTCAAGCGCACCGGCCTGGACGGCTTCTAACCAACCGCTGGTAGACCTGCGGCAGCTCAGTGGCGAGCACCGCCGCACTGGTGCGCGGAGAGAGGCGCCAGCGCAAGTGCGGAATTCCGGCAAGCGGCCCTCCACGGCAAAGATCACCCCACGGCGCCGGCACGGATGCCCGCCGGTGGCATCCGCGCCCCGCTGCGGCGCCTACTTGCGCTGGCGCGAGATCAGAGCAGACCCACGCCGCAGCGGAAGCGCTTCTGCCCGGCAGAACCAGCGCGGCAACGGCCGGATCGGGGGCAACCGCTCCAATGGAGGTCAAGCGCGGGTTGGCCGCTGTTTGGACTCTGGCAGGAACCCCGCGGTCAGGCGGCGTTTCGTGCTCGGAGGTGCGTTCTCCCGGCGGCGGATGAACTCTTTGTCCAGATCCGTCCACCGTGCCTGCATGCGGCTGACGAGCTCAGGATGCATGCCCGCCAGGTTGACCTGCTCGCAGCGGTCGCGAGCCATGTCGTACAGCTCCCAGTCCCGGAAGACATCACCGAACCCTGTGCCGGTGGAAACCAGCTTCCAGTCGCCCATGCGCAGCGCCCGGTGTCCGTAATGGCTGAAATACAGGAAATCATGCACGGCGACGCCGTCTTTCTGGAATGCCGGAACCAGGCTGCGCCCGTCAAAGCTTGGGGCGCCCTCGGCCGGAGCGGCCCGAATACTGGAACCGGCCAGTTCAAGGACCGTTGGCACGATGTCCACGAAGTGGCAAGGCGTGTGCCGAAGCGCGTTCGGCTGAGCAAGTCCGCCAGGCCAATGCACAATCAGCGGTGAAGCGATGCCCCCTTCATTCACCCAGGACTTGTAGAGCCGGAATGGAGCGTTGGAGGCTGCGGCCCAACCCGGCCCCAGGCAGAGATGGGACCGCGCCGATCCCGGCGGAGCGGTGGGATCGTGACCATCGCCCCGAATGATCTGCTCGGAGCTCGCGCCGTTGTCCGACAGGAACAAGACCACGGTGTCGCGCGCGGCGCCCATCTGTTCGATTTGCTTCAGCACACGCCCGATCTCAATATCCATGCGCGTGATCATGGCGGCGTGAATGGCCATTTTGGTCCGCTGCAAACTCTTCTGCTCGGCCGTCAGGGTGGCCCAGGGAACTGCGCGTGTTACTTCGCCAGGCCCGATTTTGGCGAACAACTCCTGGTCAGGGGTATTCCACCGCGTCCACATGTTCCGCTCCAGAGGGGCCAGGCCGCAGTGGATCAATCCCGCGTCGCGCATCCGCTCCCAGCGGCGCTGCCGGATCACATCCCATCCTTCGGCGAATTTGTCCTTGTAATGAGCAATATCACTGGCTAGAGCCTGCAAGGGAAAATGTGGGGCATGAAAAGCCAGATACAGGAAGAAAGGCTTGCCTGCGTGATTTTGCGCATGATCCTTCAGAAAACGGATCGAATAATCCGCGATGGCGATGGTGCTGTAATATCCGTCCTCGGGCCTGGGAAGAGGCTCGCCGTCCAACTGATGCCGGATCTGCGTGAAATAGCGGAACTCGTCGAGTTGCGTGTAGGAACGGTCGAAACCCGCGCCGCCCTCGCCGGGAATCAATTTGATATGCCACTTGCCGGAATGGTAGGAGCGGTAACCCAGAGGCCTCAGGTACTCCGGAAGAAACCATGTGTAGTCCGGTATGCGCCCCCGGGTCATCACGTCCGAGGCGGTCTGCTGGGCATAGTACCCGGTGAGCAGCGAGCTGCGCGAAGGACCGCAACGCGCCGTGGAATAGGCCTGCGTGAAGCGGATGCCGGACGCGGCCAGGTGGTCAAGGTTGGGCGTTTCAATCTCCCCGCCGTAACAGCCGGCGTCGGAGAAGCCCATGTCGTCGGCCAGAATCACCACGACGTTGGGCTTTGGAGCCGGGGCTGCCGCCCGCCAGGCGCCGGCGGCCGCACCGATGCCCCGCAGGAACTCCCTGCGTGTCGTCATTGCCTGTCTCTCCCCGTGGTCAGGACTTGAAGCGAACAGAAGGCCGCGCGCCTCCCGCGCCTCGCGCCCTATTCTACTCGCTCCCCTGGAAAAGGGGACAGCGGCAGGTCATGAAGCCGAGCTTCACATATAAAAGCACAAGAATGCAGAGGTCGGCCCTGTCGCTGGTCTATGCCGCCCGCCAAGGCCGCCGGAGCGCGCTTCTGTGCCGCGCACGCAGGCCGCGAAGCGGCCGCAGTGAGCGGTCTCCGCAGGCTGCGCACGCCCTGCCCGGCCCCGTTGGGAGCGCTCCCTCGAAAATCGCCCTTGGACGGGGCTGCGCCGGCGACCGCTCACTTTCGGCGGCTGACGCCGCCTTCGCTCGCGGCACTGAACCGCGCCGGATCCCGCTACCCGCACCAGGCTTTCCGTGCCCCGTCCGAAGGCCGCTTGTGCGGCCGCAGCGGGCAGCCGCCAGCGTGGCGCGATGCCGGTGCTGCCCCGATTTCCAGGACAGATCGCGCCGATTTTGATCTCGATCAATCTCGCGCGCGGTCATAGTGCGCTTTCTCTCGCAGCCCCACCTATGCGCCGCGCCCGCCTACATACGCCATCCCCGCGCTCGAACTGACCAAACCCAACCGCTGCTGGCAGCGCCCACGCCGCTACTGCTTCGTGCCCCTCGGGCGTCCCCCGGGCGACGTCCAGCCCGGCGGCGGGTTGTATTCCGGACGCGTCTTGACCTCCGTGGCGGTCGGGAAATCCGGCGGGACCTTTTGCGTCACCTTGCCCGTCGCCGCCCACTCCGTGCCCCGCTGGAATGTGGCGATGAAGCCCACGCAGTTCATCGCCGCAATGTCATGGCCAAGCACGGTATGAAACACCCGGCCCTTGCCGTACTCGATCGCCATCAGGATCGGCTCCTCCCTGTCCGTTCCGCGGTTGGAGGGATCCGACCAGGCGACTGACAGTATCGTCATCTTCTCGCCCGGTCCGCGCATGCGCGCGTAGAGTTCGTCGGCGGCGTGCATCCATTCCTGCGGCAGCCCTTCAGTCACCGGATGGTGGCGTACGAAGTTGCGGATTTTGAACGGCAGCCTCGCCCCGTGGCTGCCTGCCGGCCCGGGCGTTGTGTCGCTGATGACCTTGCCGTCCTTCACATACCAGTACGGGCCATGCTTCTCCGTGCGCCCCCGCCATCCGCCGACGCCGATCATAAGGTTGTACTCGCGCCAGTTCGGAAACGCGTTGTCGGCTGCATGAACACTGACAAACCCGCCGCCGTTGCGCACGTAAGCTTCAAACGAGGCTTTCAGCTCATCCGGCCAGCGCTCGTCAGGCGCATCGTAGTTGCCCACCACCGCCTTGTACCTGCTCCACTCAGGCCGGAAGCTGGAAAAATCCCCGCCTTTCGGAGGCGCTATGACTACGGTGACTTCGAACAGTCCCGTCTCTTCGAGCATGCGCTTCAGATACGGCGTGGTCTCCTCCCAGGCGTGGTAGGGCCCGCCCTGCTCCCCGGTCAGGATCATGACGGGGATCTTCGGACCAGCCGCCTGCGCGGCCGGAGTCCAGAAACTGGCTATGGCTGCGAAAGAAAGAACCAGCAGGCGAAACATCGCGGCGCTCCTTGTCACGCCTTGATTCTACACACTTGGCAGGCTCTGCGCCGCGCCGCACGCCATCGTGCGCCGCTCACGCCTTTTGTGTCGAGTCTCGCCAGTCAGCTCCGCCGGCAGATGCGCCAGGCGAGCAACAGAAACGCCGCCCCGGCCAGGGTCAGCATCCACGGTTCAGGCACGTCGAAACGGAACGGGAAGTATGGCAGCCCCGCCAGGAGCAATGCTCCTGCTGCCGCCCGATTCTGCCTGTCCGTCCGGTTCCTGCCGGCCCAGGATGCCCGCACCAAAGGCGGAGCTTCCGCGCCACGGCAATCCCTCCATTCGCTGTCCACCATATCCTCCTTCTGGTGGTCGCTTGAAGGCCAGTGTAAGAGATCTCCGCGCCGCGGGCAAGGCTCGCATGGCTGGCCCGGCTCCCGCATCCCTTGCGCTGGAGGAGCCGCCGGAGGTGATTCTCGCGGCTAGGAGCAATGTCACCCGAGCCACGGTGATCCGCGGAAGGCAACGGCGGCACGCTCCCGGGCGGGGCGCGCCATCCGCGGCGGTGGCACCTCCGCACGGATTTCGGGAACCCGTTGACCCCGCCGCAGCCAGACAGACGCCAGCAGCCCCATCCTCACCAGCGCCAACAAGGACGGCTCCGGAATCCCGCCGCCCGGTCCGCCCGCGTTGTAAGTGCCGGTCAGCCCCACCCCCTTAGTAAGGATGAAATACCAGGCCGCGGGACAGACGCCTGCTGCTATACTGCGCCCGTGTTCGAGCATGTGCTCATCGCCGACTGGAGCGCCCGTGCGCGCCCCGCGCCGGCGCGCCCCACCCGGGATGCCATATGGTGGCGCGCCACCTGGCTCGGCGAAGCCCGCTACTGCCGCACGCAGGCGGAAGCGGAACGCCAGATCCAGGCTGCGCTGCGGGAGGCGCCCGTCCCGGTACTGGCGGGTTTCGATTTCTGCTTCGCCCTGCCCGCCTGGGCCATGTTCCGGCTGGGCGGGTGGCGGCGGCTCTGGAGTCTGCTCGAGCGCCTCGCCGCCTCAGGTCCGGCTCACGCGGCACAGGAGTTGAACCGGCTGCTGGGCGGCGGCACGGACGGGCCCTTCTGGGGCCTCCCCGGCGTGCCGCGGAAGCCGCGCCCGTATCTCTGGACGGAATTCCGCGAGTGCGAACTGCGCCTGAAGCGGCGCGGACTGCACCCCAAACCGGTCTTTCAGCTCCGCGGAGCGGGCGCCGTGGGGGCCCAATCGCTCACGGGCATCGCCGCGTTGGAGCGCCTGCGGCGCACCACGGAGGCGCGCGTCTGGCCCTTCGAGACGCCCGGAAAAGCCCGCGTGGTGCTGGCTGAAGTCTGGCCGGCACTGCTCGGACGCCCGCCCGCGGCGGAACCCGTCCCGGACCGCTGGCAGGTGACGGCCCTGTCGCAGCGCCTGTCCGGAACACGGCTGCCGCCGGCGCCTGAGGAGGCTTGCCAGGAGGGCTGGGTTCTGGAACTGCCTTGAAGGCCGGCGCGCGAAAGAATCCGCTACACTGGCTGTAAGTCATGAAGGCTCTCGTCTACGTCACCCTGAAAAAGACGGTGCTCGACCCGCAGGGGGCCACAATCGCCCGCGCGTTGCAGGGCATGGGCCATCCGGAGATCGCCTCGGTGCGGCAGGGCAAGTTCTTCGAGATCGAAATCGAAGGAATGGATGCGGCGCAAGCCCGTCCGGTGCTCGAAAAAATCGCCGAGGATGTGCTCTCCAACCCTGTTATTGAAGAGTTCCGCGTCGAACTGCTCCAGGACTGAGCGGCTCGGCGGGCGCGCGCCGCAGAAGGACTGACGAGCTGAGCGGAGGAGGGATGGCTCTGTCATGTGCGGCATTGTCGGCTACATCGGCCCCAGAAAACCCCTGCCCATCCTGATGGACGGCCTGCGCAGGCTCGAATACCGCGGCTATGACTCCGCCGGACTGGCGGTGATCGATCACGAAGGGCGGCTCGAGATCCGGCGCGCCTCCGGCAAGCTCCACAACCTCGAGGAAAGCCTCCGGCTCTCTCCCGCAGACGGATGGTACGGCATCGGCCATACCCGGTGGGCCACCCACGGCCGCCCTACCGAGGAAAACGCCCATCCGCACCGCGACAGCCGCGGCAACATCGTCGTCGTCCACAACGGCATTATTGAGAATTACCTGGAATTAAAGTCCGAACTGGAATCTCTGGGACACGTCTTCGAGACGGAAACCGATACCGAAATTATTCCACATCTCATCGAAGAGAATTTCCAGGGCAATCTTGAGGAGGCAGTGCGGCAGGCCGTAGGGCGGATGAAGGGAATCTTCGCCATCGCCGCCATATCGCGTCTCGACCCCGGAAAGATCGTCGCCGCCCGCCAGGGCCCGCCCATCGTCGTCGGCATCGGACAGGAGGAATACTTCGTCGCCAGTGATATCCCCGCCATCCTCAGCCATACCCGCGACGTGTTCTTCCTCCAGGACGGCGACATGGCCATACTCACCCCTTCCGGCGTGCGCCTCGCCGATTTCGCGGGCAGGCCTGTGCAGCGGACCCTGTCGCGCATCCTGTGGGATCCGGTCCTGGCCGAAAAGGGCGGTTACCGCCACTTCATGCTCAAAGAAATCTTCGAGCAGCCACGCGCCGTACGGGACACCATTACGAACCGTATCGGCCAGGATAGCGGCCGTGTTTTTCTGGAGGAAATGCAGATTTCTCCCAACCAGTTCCGCTCCTTCCGGGACGTGCGCATCGTCGCCTGCGGCACATCGTGGCATGCGGCGCTGGTCGGCAAGTTCATGATCGAGCGGCTGGCCCGCCTGCCCGTCGAGGTCGACTACGGCAGCGAGTTCCGCTACCGCGACCCGCTGGTCGGCCCGGAAACCCTCACCATCCTCATCTCCCAGTCGGGCGAGACCGCCGACACCCTCGCGGCCCAGAGAGAGGCAAAGCGGAAGGGCTCGCCGACCCTTTCCATCTGCAATGTCATGGGCGCGATGATGTCGCGCGAAGCCGCAGGCGTGCTGATGACCCACGCCGGTCCGGAGATCGGCGTGGCCTCCACCAAAGCCTTCACCGCCCAGCTTGCGGCGCTGTTCCTGCTGGCGCTCTACCTCGGACAGGTGCGCGCCGAACTCGATGCCGCCACATCGAAGGAACTCGCCCGTCAACTGCTCGCTGTCCCCGGCAAAATGGAACGGCTGCTCTCGCAGGCCGAGCCTTACGACGAACTCGTCAAGCACCTGTTCAAGGCTTCCGACTTCCTCTACCTCGGCCGCGGCATCCACTACCCCATCGCGCTGGAAGGCGCTCTGAAGCTGAAGGAAATCTCTTACATCCACGCCGAAGGCTATCCCGCGGGCGAAATGAAGCATGGCCCCAATGCGCTCATCGATGAAACGCTTCCCGTTGTGGTCATCGCCACGGCCGATCCATCCGATCCGGCCAGCCTCCTGCGGTTCGAAAAAACTCTCTCCAACATCGAGGAGGTGAAGGCGCGCGGCGGCCGCGTCCTCTGCATCGCCACCGAAGGCCTGGAAGCCGCCTCCCGCCACAGCGACGATGTGCTGTGGGTGCCGCCCGCCCCGGAACTCCTGTTGCCACTGCTCGAGGTCATCCCGCTTCAGTTGCTCGCCTACCACATCGCCGTGCGCCGCGGCTGCGATGTCGACCAGCCGCGCAATCTCGCCAAGAGCGTCACCGTGGAATGAGCATGCGCCAGGCGCAGCACGAGTTCCGCATCCCCAGCCGCGGCCCCGGGCTTTACGAATTCACCAGCCAGGTGGAGTCCTGGGTGCAGTCGAGCGGCATCCGGGAAGGATTGCTCACCCTGTTCTGCCGCCACACTTCGGCCTCCCTGTTGATTCAGGAAAACGCCGACCCGGACGTGCAAACGGACCTGCTGCGCTACTTCGAGCGGCTCGCCCCCGAGGATCCGCACGCTTATGTGCATACCATTGAGGGACTCGACGACATGCCCGCTCATCTGAAAACGGCGCTCACGCAGGTCCAGTTGTCGATCCCTGTGCGCGGCGGCCGCCCGGTGCTCGGCACGTGGCAGGGCATCTATCTCTTCGAGCACCGCCGGGGTCCGCATGTGCGCTCGGTCGCCGCCCACCTGATCGGCGAGCCGTAGCGGCGCCCGCTATGCGATAGGATACAGGCAAAGGAGACGGACATGGATTTCACCCGCCGCCAGTTCTTCGCCTACGCGGCAGCCGCAGCGGCCGCAACGGAAATTGACGCCTCCACTGGCATGCCCGTGCGAGCCCTCGGCAGCACGGGCGAAAAAGTCTCGCTGCTGGCCTTCGGCGCGGGCAGCCGCTGGCTGATGTACAAGTCTGAAGACAGGGCGCTGGAAGCGTTGCACCGCGCTCTCCAGGCAGGGATCAACTACGTCGACTCTGCCGCCAGCTACGGCGACGGGCAAAGCGAGCGCTGGATCGGCCAGTACCTGAAATCGCACAGGAAGAATTTCTTCCTCGTCACCAAGCTCGGCGGCGACCGCACCTACTCGGGCACGATGAAGCTCCTCGAGCGGTCTCTGAAGAATCTCGGCCTCTCCCAGGTGGATCTGCTCCACATCCATTCCTTGGGCAGCCAGGAAGACCTTTCGCGCATCGAAGCGCCCGACGGGCAGCTCAAAGCCATGCTCCGCGCCAAAGAGGAAAAGATGACGCGCTTCATCGGCGTCACCTGCCACACCGATCCGGCGGTGCTCAAAACGGCGCTTGAACGTCATCCCTTCGATTCCGTGCAGATGGCGCTGAACATCGCCCAGATCGGCAACGCCCGCCCGTCGGACCGCCCCGGCGAAGGCATGACCGGCGCTTCCGGCTTCGAGGCGATCGCCTTGCCCGTGGCGCTCAGGAAGAAAATCGGCCTGACCGCGATGAAGGTCTTCGCCCAGGAAAAACTCCTCGGCAAGGCGCCGCCTGACATCCTGCTCCGCTACGCCATGACGCTGCCGGTTTCGGCGTGCGTCGTCGGCATGCCGCAGCTCGAGCACCTCGACTTCAACCTGCGCGTGGCTAAGGGCTTCAAGCCGCTTACGGAAGAAGAGATGAAAAGCCTGCCGCGGAGCGTAAGCGCTTCGCTCCGCGCTTCCATCGACCGCTTCTTCGCCGATCACATCGACGCCTGACAGAGACTCCTGGCCGGGTCGGGAGACGGGAGGTCCGCCGCCGCACTATGCATCGACATCCGGGCGCGCTCCGCGCGCCAGAACAATTGGAGAAATACCTGCGCGACGCCCGCGATTACTGGTTTCACGTCTACAAGCCCCACGAGGGCGATGTGATCGCTGACATCGGCGCGGGACGCGGCGAGGATGTCTACGCCTTCTCCCTCGCTGTAGGACCGCGCGGCCGCGTCTGGGCCATCGAGGCCCACCCGGAGAACTTCCGCCATCTGGTCGAATTCTGCCGGGCTTGCCACCTCGATAACGTCACCTGTCTGAACCTTGCCTGCCTCGACCGCCCAGGCCAGTTGCAGGTGGAAACGCTGCCCGTCTGGGAATCGAACTATGTCCGCGAAGGCCCGCCCTCGCCGACGTCGTTCCCCGTCGAGGCGATTCCGTTTGACGCGCTCTGCCGCCGCCACGGTATTGACAGGATCGACTACCTGAAAATGAACATCGAGGGCGCGGAACGCACGGCCCTGCCCGGCTGCCGCGAGGCGCTCAAGCGCACCCGCTTCTGCACCATCGCCGCCCACGACTTCCGCGCCGACCGCGGCGAGGGCGAGCACTTCCGCACCCGCGCCTTCGTCTGGGATTTCCTCTCCGACCTCGGCTTCACCCTCACCACCCGCGACGAAGACCCGCGCTACTACGTCCCCTACCACATCCACGGCAGCCGCCCCTGAAAAAGGGGGCAGGAACACAATTCTCATTTCTTATCCCGCTGCGCGGCCAAAACAGCATTTGGAGAGTAAAATCCGTGGCATTTCTGCCCAATGCCGCCACAGGCGCCACACAGGAGCATTGCGATGCCTCGTGACGTATTTCCTTTGGCGGTTTCTCGAAAAAAACCGCGACTGAGGCTGACAAGAAACCCCATTCCGTACCGCGGCCGGAGCCCCAGGGGCGCAACGGCGCCGTTGTGCTATCTGGTTCCCGGATAGGATGGATCGAGTAGGGAAAGCGAGGATCACGATGGTCAGGAAGCTCACAGGGGTCTGCCTGGCGCTGCTGCCGGTGCTGGCTGCGGCCCAGAGTCCGCAGCGCGTCTCAGTGCGTGTAGACGCCGCGGCCAGGGTCGGCGCCTGGCCGCCTGTCTTCCGCTATTTCGGCTACGACGAGCCGAACTACACTTACATGCGCCACGGCAGGAAGCTGGTGGGCGAACTGGCGGCCATCGCCGGCGCGCCTACCTATTTCAGGACGCACAATCTCCTGGTCACGGGGGACGGCACGCCGGCCCTAAAGTGGGGCTCCACCAACGCTTACACCGAGGACGGCTCAGGCAGGCCGGTCTACGACTGGACGATCATCGACAGGATCTTTGATACATACCTTGAAGCCGGAGGCAAGCCCATGGTCGAGATCGGCTTCATGCCGAAGGCTCTTTCCATCCAGCCTGAGCCTTACCAGCACAGTTGGGCCCCCGACAGGCAGTACAACCAGATCTTCACGGGCTGGGCCTATCCTCCGAGAGACTACGCCAAATGGGCGGAGCTGGTCTATCAATGGGTGCGGCATTCGGTGGAGCGCTACGGCCGCCGCGAGGTGGAGAGCTGGTGGTGGGAGCTCTGGAACGAACCAGACATCGGCTACTGGAAGGGCACGCCCGAAGAGTACAACAAGCTTTACGATTACACCGCGGACGCGGTGAAGCGCGCGCTTCCTTCGGCGCGCGTGGGCGGGCCTTCCACTACCAATCCCGGTTCGCCCAGGGCCGCGGCCTTCCTGCGCCAGTTTCTCGAGCACTGCCTCAACGGCAGAAACGCCGCCACAGGCAAAACCGGCGCCCCGCTCGACTTCATCAGCTTCCACGCCAAGGGCTCGCCCCAGGTTGTTTCCGGCCGCATCCGCATGGGCGCGGCCACGGAATTGCGCCATGTGGACGCCGGCTACCAGATTGTCGCTTCCTTCCCCGCCTTGAAACGGCTGCCCGTCATCGTCAGCGAGTGGGATCCGGAGGGCTGCGCCGCCTGTTCTGCGCGAATCTATCCGCAAAACGGGTATCGCAACACCACCCTTTATCCCAGCGACACCGCGGTGATGCTGAAACACAGCATCGATCTGGCCGCGCGCAGAGGCATCCAACTGGAAGGCCTGCTGACGTGGGCCTTCGAATTCGAAGACCAGCCATACTTCGACGGATTTAGGACGCTCGCCACCAACGGAATCAGCAAGCCCGTGATGAACTTTTTCCGGATGGCGGGTCTGCTGCGCGGCAGCCGGGTGCGGCTCGACAGCGATGGGGCGCTGGGAACAGACGAGATCCTGGCCAACGGCGTGCGGCAGCGGCCTGACGTCGACGGCATCGCCACGGCGTCAGACCGTGAGGCCGCCGTGATGCTGTGGAATTATCACGACGACGAGGCGCCTGCGCCGCCGGCCCTCTTGGAGGTTGCGATCACGGGAATCCCGGCAGGCCAGTCACGCGTTCTGCTCGAGCACTTCCGGATCGACGAGCATCACAGCAACGCTTACACGGCGTGGAGGGAGATGGGCGCGCCGCAGGCGCCTTCGCCGCAACAGTACGCGCGTCTGGAATCGGCCGGCCGGCTGGAACTGCTCGAGTCGCCGCGCTGGATCCCAGTGACGAAAGGCGGCGTCCGGCTGGAGTTTTCGCTGCCCCGCCAGGGCCTCTCCCTGCTGCGCCTGAGCTGGTAGCAGGCGTTGGCGCAGGCGATGAACGGCTGGGACGGCCGCTATGCCGCGAGCAGGCCGCGGAGATTCCAGCCGCAGATGACACTGGCTTCGAACTTGTTGCCCGCCGGACCCGGCCAGTGGGTTTCGAGGCTCACCGCGCCCTGGTAGCCGTCGCGCAGCAGCGCGGCGATCTGGCCCTTCCAATCCACGTGGCGCGTGCCAAGCGGGCCCCAGATGGGCTTGTGGCCGTCCATGGCGCAGTCTTTGGCGTGAACGTGCGCGATGCGGTCCTTGGGCAGCAGGCTGTAGCCGTGCGGGTACGGCTCTTCGCCGGCGACCAGCGCGTTGGCCGGATCCCAGACGAGCTTCACATGGCTGTGGGGCATGGCGGCAAGGAACTTCGCCGCCTCCGCCGCGGTGCCGATGTTGCAGGCGTGCTCGTTCTCGATGCCGCAGATGATGCCGTGGGCCTTGAATTGATCGGCGATCTTCTCAATCGCCCGGCAGGCGGGCTCGAAGCAGCGGTCGGGATCGACGGTGCGCCAGAAGGAGAAGACGCGGACGAGGCGGGCGCCAGTCAACTGGCAGAGCTGGATAGCGCGTTCGACGAGCCGCGGCTGGTCGTCCATCGTGAAGGTGGCGCCGAAGATGTCCTGCTGGAAGCGGGAGTCCACTTCCCCGCCCTCGGGCAGCGTGCATTTCAGGATCGGCGACGACAGGCCGAGGACGCGGATGCCCTTGGCGCCGAGAACCTCCATGGCGCGCTTCACCTCGTCGTCGGTGAGGTTCATGATGTTCTTGCCCCAGACGACGCGCAGTTCGGCCGCGGTCATGCCGATGGCGGCCATGGCGGCGGCGGCTGGGTTCAGATCGGGAGAAAACTCGTCGGTGATGGCGGCGAGTTCAAGCTTGGGAGTCATGATGCCGGCTTTTCCTCGATGATGTGATAGCGGCCGGGGGCAACGCCGGTGAGGCGCTGGCGGCCTCCTCCCGGCCATTCTATTTCAACGGAGCGGATCACCGCGTCGCGGCCGAGGCCGAAGTGGACGGTGAGATCGGAAGCGGAGCAGTAGCTCGAGCCGGATTTGACCTGAGACCAC
The DNA here is from genome assembly GCA_049325215.1 of Acidobacteriota bacterium. Classification (GTDB taxonomy): domain Bacteria; phylum Acidobacteriota; class Terriglobia; order Bryobacterales; family Bryobacteraceae; genus JANWVO01. The sequence goes on along the minus strand of JBMOMB010000033.1, from coordinate 16,253 downwards.
TGCCGGCCGGAAGGCGTCTCGATGCGGACGACGGCGCCGATGGCGCTGCGGTTGGCGCGGCGGCCGATCAGGCGAAAGCCGGCCCAGTGGTGGTTGCGCGGCGCGGCGTCGTTTCTGTAAAGCACGGCGGGGCCGTGATTGGAAGTGATCAGAATGTCCAGGTCCCCATCGTTGTCGAAGTCCGCATACGCCGCGCCCCGGGCCACCAGCGGCTTCTGCAGATCCGGCCCGAGCTTCGCCGAGTAGTCCTCGAATCTCCCCTGCCCCAGGTTGCGGAACAGCAGCGGCGGCTGGGCGTAGGAGACCTTGGGCTGCACCCGGCCGATCTCCTCTTCGATGTGGCCGTTGGCGGAGAACAGGTCGAGCCAGCCGTCCAGGTCGAAGTCGAAGAAGAAGACGCCGAAAGCGAGCCGCAGGAGCGAAGCGCGGCCGACAGTGGAGCGCGGCGCCTCGTCGACAAACAGCCCGGTGCCCTCGTTGCGGTACAGGCCGAGCATCTGGTTGGAGAAGTTGCCCACCAGCAGGTGCGCGCGCCCCGTGCGGTCATAGTCGCCCGCATCGGCGCCCATCGCTCCACGGGCCACGCCGTCTTCGCCGAAGGCCACGCCGGCGGCCACGCCTTCTTCAGCGAACCGCCCGTTCTTCAGGTTCCGGTAGAGCTTGTTGGGCTGCGTGTCGTTGGCAACGAAGAGATCCGGCCAGCCGTCGTTGTTGAAATCGAGCACGGCCACGCCGAGCGACTTGGAGGACGGGTCGTACAGGCCCGCTTTTTTCGTAGCGTCTTCGAAGCGCCCGTTGCCGAGGTTGCGGAAGAGGCGGGAGCTGACGCCGCGGTAGGACTCCGGTGTGCAGTAGCTCTTGTTGACGCCGTCGAGCGAGCAGAACAGGTCGGTCTGGGGCGACCACTGGACGTAGTTGGCGACGAAGAGATCCAGGCGTCCGTCCAGATCGTAGTCGAAGAAGGCGGCCGAGGTTCCAAAGGAGCTGTTGGCGATGCCTGCGGCGGCGGTGACGTCGCGGAAGCGCATGCCGCCTTCGTTGCGCAGCAGGCGGTCGCCGCTGAGGGCGGTGAGATACAGGTCCGGCCGGCCGTCGTTGTCATAGTCGCCGACGGCGGCGCCCATGGGCCAGCGGGGCAGGCGCGGGATGCCGGAAGTGGCCGTGACGTTGGTGAATGTGCCGTTGCGGTTGTTGCGGTAGAGCGCGGGCTGCGGATTCATCAGCAGGATGTCTGGCCAGCCGTCGCCGTCGAGGTCGGCGAAGGCGCATCCCGCACCCATGGTTTCGGGCAGGTATTTCTTGCCGCTCTTCTGCGCGTCGTGGCGGAAAACAATCCCGGCCTGTTTCGTCACGTCGCTGAACCGGGGCTGCGCGGCGGCCGCCCCTGCCATTGCCAGGGACGCCAGGGCGGCGGCAAGCCGCCTCACCGGCCGCCTCCGGCGAGCGGCGCGGACTCGTGTTCGTGGATCGCCTGCCGCTCGTTGTTGTCCTCGGCTCGCAGCATCCGCGCTTTGGCCGTGAGGGCCTGGGAGGATTCGTCGGCTTTGAAGCGGCGGAAGAGGCGCTCGTGGCGGCGGGCGTTTTCGCTGTCGCCGAGGCCGCGGTAGGCGAGCATCAGGTTGTAGTGGGCCTGGACGTCTTCAGTATCGACCTCCAGAACCTTTTTCAGAGCCTGGACCGCGCCGCGGAAATCGCGCTTCAGGAACAGAATGCGGCCGATCTGGTTCTGGACGACGCGGTCGCGCGGGTAACGCTTTTCGACCTCGCGCAGTGAAGCGAGAGCGGAGTCGTAATCGCCTTCGGCCTTTTCGGCCATGGCTTTGAAGAACCAGACGCGCCCGAGCGACGGGTCGAGTTTCAGGGCCTTTTCGACAAAGAGCTTCGCGCGGTCGATTTCGCCCTCCTGGATCAGCGCGCGGGCGGCGTTCAGCCAGCCGTCTGCGTAGTCGGGGCGGGACTCGGTGACGCGGAGGAAGCCAAACTCGGCGGCCTTCAGGTCGCCCTGGAGCAGATGGCCGATGCCCCAGTCGTTCCAGCGCTCCCAGTGGCGCCGGTCCGCCGCGTAGCGCCATTCGGTCTTGCCTCCCGGCGGGGCGACGGGTAAAGTGACGCGGGCCTGGGCGAGAGTCACTATGGGGACCTCTGGAATCCTGGCGCCGGGGACGGGCCCGTATTCGCGGGCGTCGTAATGCAGGCTGACCAGTTCCGCTTTCTGGCCGGGTTTCGGCTGCAAAGCGTAAGAAAATTCCGTGTAGTACTTCGAGAATTTCCGGTAATTCAGGCGGGCGTGGAAGGTGACGGGGCCGCGGACGTTTTTCGGAATCGCGACGCGGTAGTGGGCCGTATCGGCGGCGCCGGGCGGGATGAGCCGTACGTAGAGGACGCTGCGCGCCTGCCAGGCGTTGCGCTTGTTGATGGGATTGCCGCCGCCGTCGAGCATGTAGGAGCGGTAGAAATGGGCGCCGGGATCGATGCTGCCGTCGTCTTCCACGCGCCCGGAATGGAAGAAAGGCTGGCCGGCGGCGTCGCGCCCTTCCAGTTCCAGCCAGACGTCGAAAGCATCCACCGTTCCGCCGGGGAAGAAATGGCCGATCTTGCGCGTGCGGACGACCACGTCGAGCCGCACTGTGGCGCCGGGCTCGAGCTGCGGCTGGATTTCATCGAGCGGCGCCGCAATCCTCGATACCTCCCGCAGGAGAACCGCGCCGCCGCCGGCGGCGGCTTCCTCCCCCACGGCGAAGGTCGTCATCAGTTGGGGCTCGGCGGAGCCTCGCCGGACCATGGAAGCTCCATGGCTCGCGTCCGCAGGACTGGCGGCGAAGATGTCAACGGTGATGAAGCCCGATTGCAGGAAACCACGGACGGCGGCAAGCTGTGCCTCGTCGCCGTTGGCCGTCGGCACGGCGGTATTGGCGGCGGCGAAGCGGTGGTTGTGCACTTTGCCATCGCGGGCGGCAGGGTCGTTCGACGGCACAAGAGGCATATGGCAGCCGGCGCACTCCAATGGCTTCTCCGGGTAATAGAAGCTGCGCGCGCCCTGGCCGCTGACGCCGGATGCCTGCCAGTTGTCGTACTCATTGAAGCCGCGCAGCCAGCGGTAGTTGTTGACAGGCTCGTCGAGATGGACCTTGTGGCAGGCGGAGCAGAACTCGCTGGTCCGCATGAAGGGCTTCATGAACGTGCGCGAGTGCGGCGAGGGCTCGACCTTCAGGAACAGATCATGCGCATTGCGCAGCAACGGATTCGGGCTGCTGGCGATGGTGTGGAGCTTCGGGTATTCGAGCGTGAAGCCGCCGTTGCCTGCGGTGGAATCCACGTGAACAATCGAATGGCAGGAGACGCAGCCCAGCCCGGCGTGCGCCTCCGGCTTGTCCATCTGCTCTGCCGCCGGGCGCTCGAACATGCCCGAAAACAGCATGGCGTGATCGTGGCAGCCGGCGCACCATTTCGACCCGCGCGTGCCGCTGATCTCCTGCATGTGTTCGATGGAGCGCGCGTAGAAGCGGTTGTTGAAGCTCGACCAGCGGTGCATGGAGGACTGCCACTGCCTGTAGATCTCTTCGTGGCAATCGCCGCAGCGCTTCGAGTCCATGAAGTAGGAAGACGGGATGAGCCCGCCCGTGCTTGTCCTGGCAGCAGAGGGCCAGAACGGGCTTTTCGGCCCGGCGCCTTCCTCCTCCATCGAAAGCGGGACCGGCAGCGGGTTGCGCACCTGCTTCTCGCCGCGCGGCCAGGCGATGCGAATCGACAACGGGAAGAGAATGGCGGCGGCCATCACCGCCGCGGTCCAGCGGACCCAGCCTTTCGACCAATGTTTTCTCATATTGCCCAGCAGTCTGACGTGCCCGGATTTTCAGCCCCGGCGGCAGTCAGCGCAGCGCTCTCATGATGCGCAGCGCCGGCCGCGTGTTGTACTTTGCGATCCACTCCCGGTGGGCGGCAGTCGACGGAAACGACTCCTGCCCGCCATACGGGTAGCCGCTCATGCCGTGGAACGGCAGCGGCTCGACGTTTTGAGAAAAAGCGGTATTGGCGTCGCGGTCCTTGGCCCAGCCATCGACCTTGAGCAGCCAGTCGCGCTTCCAGCCCCTGGGAAGCTCGGGCAGCGAGCGCGCCTCGAACGCGAGCCTGACTTCGTCGCCCGAGCCCATGATCACCATGCGGTCGTCAATCTGAGTGATCAGCTCCAGCACATCGCCGAAACGCGTATAACGCCCCGGCGTGGGATTCCATGGAGCGCGCAGGGAGACGGGCTCATAGAAGAACTGCTCCGGCTGGAGGCGCAACGGATGCACGATGTTTTTCGAGAAGCCCCGGAATCGCAGATCCGCCGCCACCGGGTGCGCGGTGCTCAGCCTGGCCGGCGGCGCCGAGGAGTCTTCGAGCAGGAAGGCTTCGTCCCAATAGAGCGCGAGGTTGGTGACGATGCGTAGCTGGCGCGATGAGGAGGGGAATTTTCCGGTGAGATCGACGGCGATGGTCTTCGGCTTGCCCGCGGGCATGCCCATGTCTTCGAGGATGGTGACCCATTCGCCGCGGCCGTTCTTCGCCTCCAGCCGCGGCGGCAGGAGACCTTCCGGGGTCGATTGCGCCTGTTGAACGAAAGTGGAGCCGTCGGCCCAATCGACCCAGCCGTTGAGAACGAGCACGGCGCGGTTGGACGGCGCAGCCTGGCCGAAATCGAGATCGAGGGAGTGTTTCTGCGCGACGCCGCGAAAGTCGCGGGCGAAGCTGTCGACGTAGCGGCGGTCGCGGTGCAGGAGGCGTTCGGTGACGTCGCGGCGGCCGTCGAGCAGCGCGCGCGCCGGGTAGGTGCGGCGCGTGCCGCCGAAAAGGCGGAACTCGGGATACGGCGGCGACTTCCACTTGTCGTTGGTGAAGATCTCGATCTCAGACGGATGATCCACCGCGATCAGTTCAATCTGGTCGAGGTAGCTGACTTCGGCCAGCTCCTCGGTGATGCGAACCTCGAGCCTGCCGTTGCGCGGCTGAAGGCGCCCGCCGTCGATCCAGACGTATTCGTCGTGGTCGACGGGGAAGTATCGCCCGTCGCCTGCCGAAGCGCCGAGCGGAGCCACGCCCAGCACGTCGGTGATGTACTCGAAGCCCTGTCCGTTCCAGGTCCAGATCATCGGGCAGGAGCCAGAGAGGCGCTGGGCTTCCTGGAATTTCAGCGTTGCGCCGGCCTTCTGCTTCACCTCGTTCTGGATCAGGCCGTTGGGCCAGGTGATGCGCACGGTGTCGATGTCGGCAATGTTGCGGACGCCGAACAGCAGGGGCACTCCGCGGTAGAGTTGCTTCTGATAGAAGGGCCCTGCCTTGATCTCCACTTCAGAGTTGTAGCCGAGTTTGAGATTCTTGACCCCGGTGATCTGGACGCGCACCCAGCGGTGGGGCGTTTTCGTTTCGTTGCGCAGCAGGAGGACGCGGCCTTCAGAGTCGGCTGCGGCGATGTCGGTAAGGCCGTCGCCGTCGAAATCGGCGGCGGCATAGGCCTGGGCTTTCTCCGGGAGCCCGGCGGCAGGCCGCGGGTCTTCCCACCGGCCTTTCCCCGCGTTCCGGAGCACGCGGCCGGAAGCGACGGCGTCGGCCACGCCGCGATTCTCCGTATCGAGCAGCACAGCGTCGTCGGTGATCCCCCACGAGATCCGGTCGAGCCTGCCGCGGCGGTTCAGCGCCGCGCCGCCCCGCCAGACGAGATCGAAAGCGGAATCGTTATCGAGATCCGCCACCGCCAGGCCTCGGGCGCCGGCTGGCACGGCAGGCAGTTCCACGGCGTCAAAGAACCCGCCGAGGCGGTCGCGGTACAGCATGGTGCCGCGCCCTTCATAACTGACGATCAGGTCGTGGGACTTGGTGTCGGGGATCATCCGCGTGACCGCGGCCTCCAGGGCCTTGCCGGCGGCGAAGGGAATATCGCGCGTGCGGTCGGAGAATCCCTGGGGCAATTCGTTCCGCAGCAGGACTGTTTTTTCACCCAATAACAGCAGATCCTGATCGTAATCGTGGTCGTAATCCACCCAGACGGCAAATTCAAACCGGCTCTGCGGCAACGCGAATTTCGCCGCCTCATAACCCTTTGGCGTGTTGTGCAGGACCACAGGCCCGGAGGCGGTCAGGACGCAGAGATCCGGGCGGCCGTCATTGTCGAAATCCCCAACGAAGGCCCCGGCTACATCCTTCAGCGCCGCGAAGGCGGGCTGCTCGAGGCGCTGCGAGCCGCGGAGAAACAGTTGCAGGCCGCCGGACGAAGCCAGCAGCAGATCGGCCTGCCCGCTGCCGTTGTAGTCCAGCACGGCGAAGCGCGGATGCGCTCCCGCCTTGGCGGGGAGGACGGTGGGGGCGAAGCGGACCCCGGCCGGCGGCCCATCGGGCGGAGCGGGTTGCACAACCTCGTAAATCTCGGAATAAAGGCTCCACTCGACATCTTCATTTCCCGTGCCTGCCTCTTCGTGGCGGCGCTTCAAATCCTGGAATTTGGCCAGTTTCTCTTTGGCTTTCTCCTGCTCTCCGCGCTGGCGGTAATAATTGAAGAGCTGAAAATACGGGGCCGCGAAATTCGGATCAAGCTTCGCTGCAAGCTCGAATTTCGCGTTGGCCTCATCGATGCGGCCTTCGGCTTTGTACAGCACGCCGAGGTTGTAGTGAGTGATGGGCTCATCGGGCGCAAGGCGCGCCATTTGCTCGAGCTGGGCGATGGCCTTGAGCGGCTCCCCCATGCGCTTGTACTCAATGCCCAGGTTGAACCAGGTGTGGGGAATGGACGGGTCCTTTTTCTGGACCTCCTCAAGGATGCGCACGCCCTCGGCGGCTTTGCCTGCGCGCAGGAGCGCGAGTCCGTAGTTCAGGCGGTCGACGGCGGAGTCCGGGTTCATCTCCGCGGCGAGCCGGAATTGCTCGACCGCTTCGTTCTGCGTGGTCGGGTTCTCGTAATAGGCTTTGCCGAGAGTGCGGAGGCGCTGAAGGCGCTCCTCGCGCTGTTCGCCGCCAGGTTGGCCGAGACCGGTGATGACGAAAGCGAGAAACGCGCAAAGCGCCGAACCGAAGATCATCCCCCGGAGCTTCATCTTGACCATTTCGTCATAGGGATGAGGGCCCCGTCAATAATACGAATCTATTAACCGCGCGGCCCGCCCTTGTTCCCGGCAGCGCCTTGGGCCAGAATCAAAGGGAAGGCGTTGGAGTTCGCCGCAAATCGCCCGCTGGCCGGGCAGATGACTCCTATCCCGCCGGGAGACGGCTCACGGGCCGCAATCCGGCGTCAGGCCAGGCTTGGCGGATCGGGAGGGAGATGGCATGGCGGCTCCACCATTGCTGAATGACTCGCAGCAACGGCGCATCTTGGCCAACGCCGAATATGCCGACAAGCTCCTGGCGGATATTGAGAACATCCTGGCCGGCGCGGCGGAAGGACGCCTGTTCCGGCGCTACCATCCCGATGTGACGCCGCAGCAGGCGCGGTTGCTGCGCTCCTCGATCGCCCAGTTCCGGCGCCAGCTCGGGAGATTTCTGGAGGCGGCGGTGGCAGGCTCAGCCGCACGCCCGCATCTCAGCGCGCTGCACTCGATTCTGGTCACGCTGGCGTTTGTTCGCGTCGCCATCCACGAGATGGCGCCGGAGCACTTGCGGGGCTACGGGGAGCTGGATGCTGGCGGGGAAGCTGCGCTGCGAGGAGTCACCAATGAACTCGAGTCGCTGGTGACGATGCTGGAGGCCGAACTGCGCAGCGGCGCGGGTGTGGACCTGGAAGAGCGGCTCGCGCGCGCGCCGGCAGGCGTGCAGATCAGCGGGATGCTGCGGACTCTGGACCGAATCATACGGGAAGCCGACCTCCCCGAATTCCGGCCTTCGCTCCTCCGGCTGGTGGAAAAGATCGAGAGGCCCGCCTTTGAACTCGCGGTTTTCGGGCGGGTGAGCTGCGGCAAATCTTCGCTGCTGAACCGGCTGGTGGGCGTGGAAGTGCTGCCGGTGGGCGTCACCCCGGTGACAGCGGTGCCGGTGCGCGTCCTGTATGGCGCGCAGCCTGGGCTGACGGTGCATTTTGCGGGCGGGCGCGTGGAACAATTCCCGGTGGACCAGTTGCCGCTCTTCGCCACGGAGGAGATGAATCCCGCCAACCGCCGCGGGGTGTTCCGGCTGGCCGTGAGGCTGCCGAGCCCGATTCTTCAGGACGGTGTGGTCTTTGTGGACACGCCGGGGCTGGGTTCGCTGGCAACGGCGGGCGCGGCGGAGACGATTTCCTATCTGCCTCAATGCGACCTGGGACTGGTGCTGGTGGCGGCGGTGACTCCTTTGAATGAGGAAGACCTGGCCACTGTGGACCTGCTGGTGCGGTCGGGGACGCGGGTCATGGTGTTGTTGAGCAAAGCCGACCTGGCCAGTGCAACGGATCTCGAACGGGCGATGAGGTACACGGCCGAGGCGTTGCGGCGCGAGTTGGGCACGGAGTTGCCAGTGGCCGCCGTCAGCACGGCGGCGGCGCAAGCCGGTTTGCTGGAGGCTTGGCGGCGGAAAGAACTGGCTCCTGTTCTCCAGCGGCACAAGGAGCTGGCCGCCGAGTCGCTGCACCGCAAGGCGCGCCTGCTGCGCGCATCCGTGGCGGCAGCGCTGCGCAGGCGCCTGGAGGGATCGGGCGGCGGGATTCCCCGCGCCGAGCTCGAGCAGATCGAGGACACGCTGCGGCGCGCGTCGGCCGAACTGGACCTGGCCAGACGCGAGGGGATGCTGGCGCTGGACAAGCTGCGCGAAATGAGCAAGGCGGTGCTCGGACAAGCCCTGGAACAAATCCTGAGCCAGCGCCTCGAGCGCGACGGCGCCGCCTGCGCCTCGGCGTTGCGCGCCGCGGCTGCCCGGGTCTGCAGCCAGGCAGCCGGGGAACTTCTCCATCGCCTTCAGCAGCTCTGCACCCGTCTGTCGGCAGCGCTGGATGTGTCGCGGCGCGTGATGCGGCCGGGCACCGGGCCGCCGGCCCAGGAATTCTCCTGCGGCGATGTGCGCGGGCTGCCCGTGCCACCCCTGGATCTGCTGCCCGCGGCGGTGCGCCTTGCGGCGGCTGCCGCCTTGCCCTGGGCCGGGCGGTGGTTCGCGGCGGCGTCGCTGGAGAGGCAGGCGGGCGGTGTGGCGTGGCAGACCCTGAACACGTATTCCCGCAGCCTGGAAGCGTGGCTGCTGAGGCAGCTCGATTCGCTCCAGCAGCGGTACGACGCGGAGGCGGGCGTATTCCGCGCCGAGATCGCGCGCACGCTCTCGGCGGGCGGATTGGAGCCGGAGCACCGGCAGCGTCTGGAGCGCTGGCTGAGGGAACTCGACGGCGACGGCCCATCGGAAACGCCTCATCATCCGCACGCTGGAGAGGACACGGTTACGCCAGTCGCGTGAGCGTGTCGATCCAGAGCGGCGCGAACATCAGATGGCCGCCATGCCAGTATTGCGGCTGCGCCGCCAGCCGGCACAGCGTTACGATCCGTCCAGGATTGCCGGCGGCCGCATCCAGGACCTGTTCGAGGAAGTCCTCCGGGCAGCCGCGGCTTTCCAGGCCCGATGCTCTCATGGCTTCCCTCATGAGCCGCGCCGCATCGTGCCGGGAGAGCGGGCGCAGGCGCACTTCTTCGCGCGGGTCCCACAACAGGCGCCCAAGATAGCCGAGCTGTTCCCGGTTCTGCGCGCACACGGCCAGGCCGCAACCCCGGATCCAGAGCACCCGCTGGAGAAAGCGGTACAGGCGCGCGCCGGCCGGCGCGGGATCGTCGATCCAGAGCCAGCGCGGGCGCGATTGCAGGGCGGCGAGCGCGCGGGACTGAAGCGTCTGGCTGGAGAGCCTCCGAACAGAAGCAGGCCGGATTGTTCCGGTGCACGTCAGCGGCAGGAGTCCTTCCAGAAACTCATGCAAAGATCCGTGCGCGTCCGGGCGCGCCAGTGAAATGCCGGCAGCGGCCGCGGATTCCTGAATCAGGCGCGTCTTGCCGATGCCACGAGGGCCGAGCACGAGCACGCGGCTGCCCTGTGCGAACAGCGCGCCCAGCGCGTGCAGTTCCCGCTGCCGCCCGATCAGCGGCAGCGCGCTGGACGCGGCGGGTTCGGCTTCAAAGCTGGCGCGGCGCTCCGGCATCAGGGCGCTTCTGTACGCGGATCACCTCGACCGGCGAAATGGCAATGAGCCCGGTGTCAATCATCGGCTCGATCTGCGCCACCAGCCTTTCGATGGCGTCTGCGGTGTCGACGATGGCGATCAGCACCGGTTCCTCTGCGCGTGCCAGGTGATGCTTGTGCAGCGTGGCAGTTTCACCGTAGCCTTCCAGTCCGCGGAAGACGGTGGCGCCGGCGATCTTCAGGTCACGGCAGCGGGCGACGATGGCCTCATAGAGAGGCTTTCCCTGATAGCGGTCGTTTGCCGAGATGTGGATGCGCAGAAGCTTAGCGTGTTGCGTCACCAGCATGGCCTTCCTCCATCGCGGCGCTCCGCAGCAGGCGCACCATCTCCACGTCGGAGATGACAATGAGGCCATCGTTGAGCATCTCCTCGACCGCCTCCGCTGCTTCCTCGATTTTCCGCGGCTCGTCAATGACGGATATCATCACCGGCAGGTCGCGCGTGGGATGGAAGAAGCTGCGGCGGTGCTCCTGGCCTTTGGCTCCGTAGCCGAGGACGCCTCGGTAGACAGTGGCGCCTGCGACTTCCAGCATCCGCAGCTTCTTGACGATGGCCTCGTACAGCGGCTCGCCATGCCAGCGGTCGGCTTCGCCGAGGAAGACCCGCAGCAGCTTCGCCGGCCCCTGCTTTTTCACGTGAGGCAGCTTCGGCTCGGGTTTCGGGCTCTTCCGCGCCGCCTTGACGACAAAGGTGTCCTGGACCTCGATGACGCCGTCGCTGACCATCTCGTGCAAGGTAGGCAAAACCTCTTCGACTTTTTCGGTCGTTTCAATGAACTCGATGCGCAGGGGCAAGTGTTGCGAGAGCACCTCGATCTTCGGCGTGTGCATCATGTGCCTGGAGCCGAAGCCGGCATAGGCGCGCGTCGACGTCGCGCCTGAAACGCCGTGGTTGAGCAGATAGATCATGATGGCGTCGTGCAGCGCCGTGGCGTGGTGCTGCGCGTCTTCGTTGATGTAGATGGTAACCTTCCTGGCGGGACCGCGTTTCAGCATGGCGCCTCCCTGGGCAATGGGGATTCTGATTTAAACATCCAGCTCTCCTTCCGGTTCTCCGTAGGCGGACTCGCGGAGGCGGCGCTCTTCTTCCGGCAGTAGGTGCACGGGGAGGAACCGCGCATTGGCAATGGCAGTGGGAATGACAGCGCTGCCGATCACGGCCGCCACGAGATGCGAGTATTGGTTCTGGTCGATGACTCCGTGATTGAGGCCGAATAGCGCCGAGATTGTGCCGAAGGTCAGGCCGGTGGACATCATGAGGGAATAATACGTCCCTTCCTTGCGCGCATAACCGAAAGACCGGACTACCGGCAGCAGGCCCGCCAGCTTGGAGATCATCTTTGCTCCGAACAGGGCGAAGAACACCAGTGGCGCACCCATCAGCGCCGGGACTGAGACGAAGCTGCCGGCGCGGATGAAATAGAAAGGCGTCAGAAGCCCGAACGTGAGCGTGCGCAGCCGCCGCACGAGGAAATGGTCCCGGCCGACGGTGCCCGCCAGCATCATGCCGATCAGGTAGGCGGGCAGCACGGCTTCGCTGCCAGCCCACGCCGCCACGCCACCCATTCCGAACAGCAGGAAGAGCAGATATTTGGTCTCCATTTCCGAGACGCGCCCGCCGTAACGGTCGAAGAACCAGCGTGTCAGGAAGGGCAGTGCGAACAGGACGGCGGCGCATAGCGCGGCGAACACAAGCGTCTTCCACGTGAATGGAGCGAAGATGAAGCCGAGCGCCAGCACCGTGCCGAGATCATTGATGAAGCAGGCCGCCAGGATCGCCTTGCCGTATTCGGTGCGGTTGAAGCCGAGTTCGAGCATGACGGCGTAAACGACGGCGACCGATGTCGTCGACAGCGCCACGCCGGTGAGCCAGGACGGCATCCAGCCCCATCCCAAGGCGAAGCGGGCGATGAGCGCCACTCCCAGAAAAGGGCCCACAAAGCCGGCCAGCCCGACGCCAAGTGCTTCTTTCCATTTCACGCGGAACACGCCGGGATCCAGTTCAGCGCCAGCCAGGAATGTGAGCACGACGGCGCCAGTGCCTGCCAGAAAGGTGACCCAGCCCGCCTTTGCGCCCAACGCCTCACGGCCGACCAGCATGCCGATGATGAGCTGCGCCACCGTGCCGACGACAATTTCGGACAGGGCGGTAGAAATTCCCGTCCAGTGCGCGGCAAGCACCGCGATGAGCGCCAGCAGCAGCCATAGCGCCGCAACGAACCAGACTTGTTCCATCCAGTTGTTCCTTGCTTCCGGTTGTCGAGGGGGCTGCCGGGCTGGCCAACAACTCTGCAGCCCACCCACTGCAGGAGTCATTGGCCGTTGTTGGCAACGGCGGGAAGCGGACTCCACCGCTTTCGAACTCTATGCTCTCATGCTATGCCTGCGGTGCGCTGCTGTCAACGGAGCTGCGCCCGCTGCGCGTGGAGCGTCTTGGCCACAAGGCGCAGAACGGACTGGTCCGTCTCCAGATTCTGGATCCGGCTGAGGGCGACCCAGCGCACGTCGCGCGATTCCGGACTCACCACGGGCGCCTGCGACAGCGGCGCTTCGGCCAGGAAGCGGATGTCGTAATGCACGTGCGCCGGCTCGGCGCCGCGCGCGGGGATCCAGTGGGCATCGACGTCGAACACCGCCGCGGAGACGGGCCGCGCCGCAAGGCCCGTCTCTTCGAGCACCTCGCGCAGGGCGGTGGCCAGTACGTCCGGGTCGCCGTCGCAGTGGCCGCCGGGCTGAAGCCAGCGGTCGAGCCGGCGGTGGTGCACAAGCAGCGCGTGCGTGCGCTCCGGGTTGACGACCCACGCCGAGCCGGTGACGTGGCCCTCCAGGAGGCGGCGTTCGAAGCAGTCCTCATGAGCCGTTACAAAGTCGATGATACGGGCCAGCATGGCTGCTTCGTGCGCATTCCATGGGGTGTGCGCGCGCAGCAGCCGGAGGAGGTCCTCGCGTCCTTTCACCGGTACAGCCTCACGTTATCAATCTCGAGAAAAGCTTTTTGGCCGGCCGGCCGGGAGATGACAAATTCCAGCGAAATTGTTTCCTTCCGGTCGAGGCCGCCGAAGGACTCGAACGGCACGCGGATGGGCTTCCACTCCGCGCCCGCCTCGAACGGGGCCTGGGCCTCGCCGCCGCGCCAGCGCAGCAGCAGTTGATACGAGCCGCCGCCCCGCGCCTCGAACTCAACGCCCTGCCAGGCGCTCAGGTCGACCGGCAGCACGGCGCCTTTCGACAGCGGCAGAACCATCGCGGCGAGCGGGCGGTCCTTGTCGCTCATCTCGGCCAGCGCCGTGAGGCAGTGGCCGCCGGAGGCGCGGGGCGTGCGCTGGTAGCTCATGCGCGTGAAGTCGAGCCCGGCGTCGGTGCGGTTCACCCAGAGCGTATCGAGGCGGGAGCGGCCGTTCCCGGATTCGAAGTCGTCGAGCAGTTCCGGCGCCGCTCCGCCGGTCAAGGGAAGCGGCGAGGGGCCGGGCTTCGCGATGGCGGCGAGCAGTTGTTCGCGGTTCACTTCCCTGCCCCCAAGCCAGACGCGCCGGACGCGGCGGATGTCGCTGATGCGTTCGGCGGGGTTGCCCTCGACGAGCACGAGGTCGGCGAGCCTGCCCGCTTCGATGCGGCCGCGGTCTTCCACGCCGAGCAGGCGGGCGCTGACGCTGGTGGCGGCAGCGACCGCTTCCAGCGGCGTGAATCCGCAATTGACCATGAGCTCGAGCTCGTGGAGAGTGGATTCGCCGTGCGGCGTGCCGGGCATGCCGGCGTCCGTGCCCACGCCGGCGAGGAAACCTGAGGCGCGGGCCAGAGCGCAATTCGCCATCAGGTGCGCCCAGCGGCGCTGACGCGCGGGCAGCTCCTTGGCGCCGCGGGGCTCGTAGACGGCCAGCGTCTGCACATAGCCGGTCCTGGAGGCGAGGATCTGAGCCGTGGTTTCGGGATCGAGCACGCCGTCGCCGATGCCGTGGTCGATGACATCGACGCCAGAGCGGGCGGCTTCGCGGGCGCGGCGCACGGTGACGGTGTGGGTGACGACCCTCAGGCCGAGCTTGTGCGCCTCATCCACCAGCGCCCGCAAGGTCTCCTCTTCCATCGAGGTCATGTCGGGCGCGGCGCCGTAGCGCCAGCCGTCGGTGAAGACTTTGATCAGGTCCGGCTTATAGGGGGCGATGCGGCGCACCGCGTTGCGGGCTTCGCGCGGCGTAAAGGCGAGCTGGGTGTGGAAGTCGCCGCGTCCTCCCTCCATGCCGTGGCCAAGCGGCGTGGTGAAGCGCGCGGCCATGTGCACGCGCGGGGCGTCAAGGCCCGCGGCGAGAAGGCGCCGCATGGGCTCGAACTGTTCGGGATAAGTGCTCAGATCGGCCACCGTAGTGACGCCATGTGCGAGGTAGAGCTTGAGCGCCTTGGCCCAGTCGACGTCCTTTGCGCCGCCGCTGGCCAGCAGGTGCGTGTGCAGGTCGAATAGGCCGGGCAGCAATGTGTGGCCTTCGGCTTTGATAATGGGCGTGCCGGCGGGAATGGCGGGATTCTCGCCAGCGGCCGCGATGCGGTCTCCGTCGATCAAAACGGTGATGCGGCGCGGCGCGGCGCCGCTGCCGTCGATGACCTGGGCGCCTGTGATGGCGAACCGCTGCGCGGCGAGCGGCGCAGCGAACAGAAGAGAAGCGAGAAGGAGCCTGCGGGTCATTTCTCTATTTTGCGCGGAAACGGCACGGCTGCTGGGCGCGCGGACCGCCACGCCCCGCCGTTACGCCTCCGGCAGCGGCACGTCTTTCAGCGTGACCGCCTTCTGCTCGCCGGCCTGCACGCGGATCTTTTCGGCCTGGTGAGACATCGACTCAAGCAGGTCCGGATTCGACATGAACATCAGATCCGCCGCGCACACGCCGAAGACGTAATATTCGCCCGGCGCTGCTGGGAACAACACCGCCTGGCCGCTGTCATCGACCGGCTGCGCGATTGGCCGGCGCAGAAGGCGTTCCTGTTCAGACACAGGAAACACGGCCGCGTAGTAGGGCTGGCACAACTCGTCCGGCTTTTCCGCCTGCGGCCGTTTCGCGGTGATGCGCGCGCCATCGGCGCCCAGGGTGACGACGACCGTTTCTGGCGCGCCGCTGGTGAGGTCGATCTCGCGGGTGACATCGCTGCCGTCGGACGTGCGGATCGACGCCAGGTAGAGCTGCGGGGAACCACCCTGGTAGAGCATCAGACGGTAGCGGTCCGGAGCCTGCAATGTCATCTCGAACGAGCCATCCTCTTTCACTGCCGCCTGGCCGAAAGACATCCCCGTGGACACGGGCATGGCGGTGATCTGGAAAGTGCTGAATTGCGGCTTCAGCCCTTCAGCGCCCGGCCCTTCCACGCGGATCTGCCCGCGAAGGGTGAAGGGCGGGAGGAAGCGGATTTCGACGCCCTCGACATCCTTGTCGCCGACCTCCACCTCTGCCATCGCAACGCGCTGCGCCGCAGGGTTCTGGGGATCCAGGAGCCGCGCTGTCAGGGTGTAGCTGCCCTGGGGCACGGCTTCCAGCACGAAGGCGCCGGGTTCGGAGCCCGTGGCCATGCGGTTGAACATCATGAACTGCATGGGGGCGTGGCGGTCGAGCGTGGACACCATGAACCGCTCGGCCGGCTTGCCATCTTCCAGAAGCACCTTGCCCGAGACGCGCCGCACGGGAGCGCGGCGCAGACGGATGTCGACGTTGGCTGTCTCGAGGCCGGCGCCGGCGCTGACCCAGACGGCCTGCTGCGGCGAACCTGCGCCGGGGTAAAAGGCGGCCACCAGAGCCGTCTGCTGGTGCTCCACTGGTTGCATGGCCCCTTGCCCCATGGGCGTGGCCATCACGAGATACTTCCCGGGCGGCAGGTTGCGCAGCCTGTATTCGCCGCGGTCATCGGTTTGAACGCCGCCCGAGTACTACTGGGTCATAAACGTTTCGCGCCGCAGAAAGGGCAGCTGGGAAGCTGCCCAAGAAGAGCCTTTGTTAATTTCTGCCGCAGGCTCGCGATCGACTGCGGCTCAGCCCGGCGGCCGTCGCCCGACTCCGCCCCGGGGCTGCCAGGTCTCCGGCTGCGGCGGCACGCTGAGCTCAAGCCTGCCGACACGGGCCGAGGGG
>JBMOMB010000032.1:0-4155 GCA_049325215.1 Acidobacteriota bacterium | reverse complement strand
CCTTCGGATTGTGCTTGGCCAGCACCTTCGTGATCGCCGCCGTCAGCGTCGTCTTGCCGTGATCGATGTGCCCGATCGTCCCGATGTTGACGTGCGGCTTGCTGCGGTCAAATTTCTCTTTCGCCATGAGCTTTTCCTTCTCCTGTCCGAGTCAGTCGAACGTGGGTGTGAAGCCTCCTGCCTGTTACCTGGACACCTTTCCTTGCATCCGGCTGAGCACCTCCTGGGTGACCGAAGCCGGCGCTTCATCATAGCGGCCGAAGTGCATTGTGAAGCTGCCACGGCCTTGCGTGCGCGACCGCAATTCGGTCGCGTAGCCAAACATTTCCGACAGCGGCACCATCGCCCGGATGATCTGGGTGCCGCCCTTCATCTCCACGCCCTCCAGCCGTGCGCGCCGGCTGATGAGATCGCCATTGACGGCGCCCGTGTATTCATCGGGCACCACCACTTCCACTCTCATCACGGGCTCCAGCAGAACCGGCCTGGCTTTATTGGCGGCATCCTTCAGGGCCATCGAGCCGGCGATCTTGAAGGCCATCTCCGAGGAGTCGACCTCGTGATAGCTGCCGTCGTACAGCGTGACCTTGACGCCCGTCAGCGGGTATCCGGCCAGCACGCCGCCCTCCATCGCCTCGATGATGCCCTTCTCGGCGGCGGGAATGTATTCCTTGGGCACCACGCCGCCGACGATGGCGTTCACAAACTCGTATGCCTTGTCCGGGACGGGCTCGACGCGGATCTTGACGTGGCCGTACTGGCCCCGGCCGCCTGTCTGGCGGACAAAGCGGCCTTCGCCCTCAGCGGCGCGGCTGATCGTCTCGCGGTAAGCCACCTGCGGCTTGCCGACATTGGCCCCGACTCCAAACTCGCGCTGGAGCCGGTCCACGATAATCTCCAGGTGCAGCTCGCCCATGCCCGAAAGAATCGTCTGGCCGGTCTCGGGATCGGTGTTGACGCGGAGCGTGGGATCCTCGGCCACCAGCTTGGCGATGGCCATGCCGAGCTTCTCCTGGTCGGCCTTGGTCTTGGGCTCGATCGCGAGCTGGATGACCGGAGCGGCGAAGTCGATCGCCTCGAGCAGGATCGGGCTGTTCTCGTCGCAGATCGTGTCGCTGGTGGTGACCGACTTCAAACCCACGCAGGCGGCAATGTCGCCCGCGCGAATCTCGGTGATCTCCTCGCGCTTGTTGGCGTGCATGCGCAAGAGCCGGCCGATGCGCTCTTTCCGGTTCTTGCTCACATTGAGCACCGTATCGCCGGTCTTGACCACGCCTGAGTACACCCGCACGAAGGCCAACTGGCCCACATAGGGGTCGGTCATGATCTTGAACACGAGCGCCGCGAACGGCTCGTCGTCGCTCGCCTTGCGCTCAAGCTCGCGCGCCGGATCGGAAGGATCCATGCCCCGCACCGCCGGGATGTCCACCGGCGAAGGCAGCAGATCCACAACGGCGTCCAGAAGGTTCTGCACGCCCTTGTTCTTGAACGCCGAACCACAGACCACAGGGAAGATTTTCAGCCCGCATGTGCCTTTGCGGAGGCCCAGAACGATCTCCTCCTCGGTCAGCTCTTCGCCGTTCAGGTACTTCTCCATCAGATGGTCGTCGCACTCGGCGGCAGCCTCGACCATCTTTTCGCGGTACTCGCGGGCCTGATCGACAAGCGCTTCCGGGATCTCAAAGTCGTCGTAAGCGGCGCCAAGCGTTTCATCGCGCCAGACACGCGCCTTCATCCGGATCAGATCCACAACGCCCCTGAACTGGTCCTCCGCGCCGATCGGGATCTGGATCGGCACCGGGCGCGCCTGAAGCTTCTCGACGATCGTGTCCACGGCGTGGAAGAAGTCCGAGCCCACACGGTCCATCTTGTTGATGAAGCAGATGCGGGGCACCAGGTACTTGTCCGCCTGGCGCCAGACGGTCTCCGACTGCGGCTGCACGCCGGCGACGGCGTCAAACACCGCCACAGCGCCGTCGAGCACGCGCAGGGAGCGCTCCACCTCGGCGGTGAAGTCGACGTGTCCAGGCGTATCGATGATGTTGATCTGGCAGTCCCGCCACTGGCAGAAGGTGGCCGCGGAGGTGATGGTGATGCCGCGCTCCTGCTCCTGCACCATCCAGTCCATCGTCGCCGCGCCCTCATGCACCTCGCCGATCTTGTACGTGCGGCCGGTGTAGTAAAGGATGCGCTCTGTGGTGGTGGTCTTACCGGCATCGATGTGGGCCATGATGCCGATGTTCCTCATCTTCTCGATTGGGATGGTGCGGGGCATATCAGTCGTCGCGAGAAGGGCGGTTCAGCTCGGTCACTCCTTTACCAGCGGTAGTGGGCGAACGCCTTGTTGGCCTCCGCCATGCGGTGCACGTCGTCCTTTTTCTTGATGGCGGCGCCGCGCAGATTGGCGGCGTCCATCAGCTCATTGGCCAGTTTCTCGGCCATGCTCTTCTCCGCCCGGGCGCGGGCGCTGGTAAGAATCCAGCGGATCGCCAGCGAAGTGCGCCGGTTGGCGGGCACTTCGATTGGCACCTGGTAGTTGGCGCCACCCACGCGGCGGGTCTTGACTTCCACGAGCGGCTTGCAGTTTTCGACCGCTTTCTTGAACAGCTTCAGCGGGTCGTCGCCGCTGCGCTCGCGGATGGTATCCATCGCGGTGTAAAAAATCCGCTGCGAGACGGTCTTCTTGCCGTCCCACATCATGGAGTTGATGAACTTCTCAGCCAGCGTCGAGTTGTAGACGCTGTCGGGCGGGATCTCGCGGACTTCCGCGCGTCGTCTGCGGGCCATCCTCTCAAACTCCTTCCACTACTTCTTCGCGGGCGCGCCGGCCTTGGGCCGCTTCGCGCCATACTTGGAACGCCCCTGCATACGGCCGCTGACGCCAGCGGCGTCGAGCGCTCCGCGGATGATGTGATAGCGCACGCCCGGCAGGTCCTTCACACGGCCGCCGCGGATGAGCACGATCGAGTGCTCCTGAAGGTTGTGGCCGACGCCCGGGATGTAGGTGGTGACTTCGATCCCGTTGGTCAGGCGCACACGCGCAACCTTCCGCAGCGCCGAATTCGGCTTCTTGGGCGTGGTCGTGTAGACGCGGGTGCAGACGCCGCGCTTCTGCGGGCACGCCTGCAACGCCGGACTCGCCGTCTTGTACCGCGGCGGCTTCCTTCCCTTGCGAACAAGCTGGTTGAATGTCGGCACGTACGTTCCTCGGAAATCTGTCTCAATCCGAACCCACCGCCATCGGCAGCCCGCGAACGGCCGTGTCCGGCCCGCCCGGGCGCGCCGCTCCGGCGGCATTCCACTCAAAACCGTGTTTCTGACTCTGTGCGCCGCAGGCAAACGCCTGGCTGGCGCTCATGCAAGAGGGCCTTCTTCGGACACGCCCATGCTCCGATCAGCGCAAAGTCTGACAGAACCTCGGGGCGGGCCCCCGGTCGGCTTTCCCGGACGCCGGAAGTCCGGCCGCGGAAAGGGTCACCAGGAGCGGAACAGAGCACTCCTCAAACTCTTTCAAGATACCCAAGCCCGGCGGCCGATGTCAACTCGGTCTCCGCGAACTCCAAGAGGTGCCGAAAGCGGCAGCGGGCCGAAGGCTCGCGTGGACGATCGGCCCCGGCACTGAAGCGCAGGGGGCACGGAGACGAGCGGCCAAGGCGCGACTGCGCCGCCGTGGTGGAATCCGACCACTGATCCCGGCGGTTATGCCGTATGGAGCGCGGCATTTCGACCCGATCAAGTCATACGTTGAATTCACATACACTTCCATCCGGGGCCGCTGTCGATTCAGCACGCGATCCATCGTCCTGTGAAAACTGCGGTTCTCGAACAGCCACACTGTGCTTCCGAGCCGCGCCAAACCCCGCATCCGCGCCTTTTCGGCGGGCCTCCTGGAGATCCATCGCGAGGCATAGCGCCTCAGGGCTTGCAGCACCGACTCCGGCCTGTAATCAGCTTCAACGATCACATATAAACGTGAGTCTTACGAACATGTATAGCCCAAATTATTTGAGGATGCCCGGCGGAGCGTAGAAAGTAGCGACTCTCACCCCGGGAGGCGTGATAGCCTTCTGGGAAATTCTTTTACGAGAAGAAAGGAGAGAGTCGCTTGGAAAGACCATACCAAATCGAAGACCGCCGCGCGATGCAGCGGTTCGA
>JBMOMB010000031.1:0-186854 GCA_049325215.1 Acidobacteriota bacterium | reverse complement strand
TCCTTGCGCGCCTTTGGCGCTTCAGTCGCGGCACAGAACACGGCTGCGGCCTGTTCAGGCGCCGTTCCTTCCCGGGCTTTGACGGCCCGCCTGGGCCAGGCCTGCAAAGGGCTGGCAGGGGGGGAATTTGCGGATCCGAGCCGGGGCATCACAGCGGTTCGAACAAAATTGCACAAGCGGCAAGTCGCAGTTTTCCAGCATGTTGGAGGTGGGTTCTCAAAAAACCGCGGGGCGTGCGGGAAAACCGCGCGCTATGGTGTCGCAGGCTGGAAGTTGTCCGGCGACAACCATGGAGGTGGGCGAGCAGATGGGACCGGCGCGGCGTGCAGGACGGGTGTTGGCGGCTTGGCTGTGGGGTTGGGCGGCGATGGCGGCGCCGCCTCTTACGCAGATTCACGACATGTTGTACAAGGCGGATGGGACGCCGTTTTCGGGAACGGCGACCATCAGTTGGCGGTCTTTCACGGCGTCGGACGCCTCGAGCATTCCGACCAATCAGGTGACCGTGTCCATCGTGGCCGGACTGTTGCGCGTGCGTCTGGTGCCGACCACGAACGCAAGGGAGACGGCGTATTACATCGTGAAGTTCAACGCCGACGGGCGGACGCAATTCACCGAGCTGTGGGCGGTGCCGCCCAGCGCCGTGCCGGTGCGGGTGGCCGACATCCGCATTGCCTCGCCGCCGGGCTCGAACGTGACGCCGCCGCCCAGCGTCGTGCAGATCGCCGATGTGATGGGGCTGACGGAAGCGCTGGCGGCGCGTCCGGTGAAGAGCGTGGCATACGCGCCGGGGCGCGTGGCCTTCATCGACGCGATGGGCGAACTGGCGGCGGTGAGTGGCGGACCGGCTGATTGCGTGCGGGCCAATGGCACCGTGGGGGCTTGCGGTTCGGCGGCGTCGATCGGATTCGTGGACATGGAGCCGCCGCAGGGCATGATCAACGGCGTCAACCAGGTGTTCCTCCTGAACCAGGCGCCGGCGCCGGCATCGAGCCTGCATCTGTTCCGCAACGGCATTCTCCAGAAGCCCTCAGTGGATTACGTGCTGAGCGGGAACACGATCACGTTCCTCAGCGCAGCGACGCCGCAGCCGGGCGATGAACTCACCGCCAGCTACCGCACCGGGGGGCAGTGATGCTTCGGGTCAGCGCTCTGGGATCACGGAGTCCACAAAGAGCGCCAGGGCCTCTTCGATGCGGCGCCAGTCGGATTCCTGCCCGATGGGCACGTTGCAGAACGTGCTGTTCTCGCCGGTACGCAGGGCGAGCAATGTGACGCCGGCGGCGAGAATGGCGGCCAGGGCGGGCAGGTCGAGAGAGGGATCGACCGGGAGGCGCGCGAGCAGCGACCGGGCGAAGTCCTCGCGGCAGGCGGCGAGTGCGGCGGTCAGGTGGTTGGATTCGAGCAGCTCCCAGCGGAACAACGCCAGCGCATAAGGATGGCGGCGGAGCCAGCGGGCGTATTCGATCAGCGCGTGCCGCGCGAGAGCGCGGGGCGAGGCGGACAGCTCCGCGGGCAGGAGCTGATCCAGGGCGGGGAAGATGCCGCCTTCGCTGGCCAGAGCGCGGAGCAGGTCTTCAGCGCCGCCGAAGTAGCGATAGATGAGGACCTTGTCCACCTGCGCTTCGCGCGCGACGGCGGAGATGCCGAAGCGCTGGAATCCGTCGCGGGCCAGCAGCCGGGCTGCGGCGTCGAGGATGGCGCGGCGAGTTTTCCGGCTGTCACGTGGGCGTGAAGGATCGGGCACTTCTTTCAGCGCAAACAGGGCGGGCTCAGGAGAGCGGCTTCACCGAGACTTCGCGGAAATACACGGTGGAGCTCGCATCGTGGTTCTGAAGGCCGATGTAGCCGGAGTCCGCGCGGGGTCCGCGCACCGGCTCGTACCACATCTTGCGCGGCGGCACGGGCGAGCCCTCGCGGTATTCGTTCACGAGCACGCCGTTCAGGGTCACGCGGGTGACCGGGCCGCGCAGTTCGATCTCCATCACGTTCCACTCGCCCCTGGGCTTCTGCTGCCGCGAGCTTACCTTCGAGATCGAGTAGATGGCGCCGGACGAGTGCCAGTCATCGCCCCCGGCGTCGATCTGCACCTCGTAACCGTTGTGAACGGCGTACCACGGATCGGGAGGAGGCTCGGGCAGGCGGATGACCACGCCGGAGTTGGCGTGGTCGGAGGCGGTCTTGTAGACAACGCGCACGATGCAGTTGCCGAACTTCTCTTTCTCGAAATAGAGAAGCCCCATGCCGCCCACGGTCTTCATCATGCCGTCTTCGACGACAAAGCTGCCCGGACCGACGTGTCTCCAGCCGGAGAGGTCTTTCCCATTGAAGAGCGGACGGAAGCCCTGCTGCGCCGGAACGGGCGCGCAAGCCAGCAGGAGAATGAGGGCCGTGCGGATCATAACGTGGGCGCCTCCCCGAGAGTCACGGTGACGTTGACGCGCTTGCCATTGCGGAAGAGCGTGAGTTCCACTTTATCACCCGGCCGCTTGCGCGCGAGGGCGCGGGGAAGGGCGTCGAGGCGTTCGACGGGCTTGCCATCGATGGCCATGATGAGATCGCCGCCGACGCCGATCTGGTAGTTGGAGATGACGACGGCGCGGCGCGCGCCGCGCAGGCCTGCGGCTTCCGCGGCCGAGCCGGGGGCGACATTCTGAATCAGCAGGCCGCCTTCGGCGGGCAGGCCGAGCTCTTCCGCAAGATCGCCGCGCACATAGATGACGTCGACGCCCAGCCGCGGCCGGCCGTAGCGGCGGTTGGACTGGTAGTCCTCGATCATCGTCTTGGCGCGGTTGATGGGCATGGCGAAGCCGATGCCGATGTTGGCGCCGGGCCCGTAGATGGCGGTGTTGATGCCAATGACGTTGCCGCTGGAGTCCAGCAGCGGGCCGCCGGAATTGCCGGGATTGATCGCCGCGTCGGTCTGGATCATGCCCTGGAGTTCGCGCCCGGATTCGTCGGCGATGTCTCGGCCAAGAGAAGAGACGATGCCGGTGGTCAGCGTGCCCTGGAGACCGAACGGGTTGCCGATGGCGAGCACCTTCTGCCCTACCTGGAGCGTGTCGCTGTCGCCGAGGGGCAGGAATCTGAGCGGGCCGCGGGGGGTGATTTTCAGCAGGGCGAGGTCGTTCGCCTGGTCGCGGTAAAGCACGTCGGCGCGGTACTTGCGGCCGTCGAACAGGGTGACCATGACATCCGGCGCGCGCCCGCTGACCACATGGTTGTTGGTGAGGATGCGGCCCTGGTTGTCGATGAAGAAGCCGGAGCCGGACTCGCGCGAAGGATAGATTTCGAGGAACCAGTTCTGGCGGTAGACGGTGGAAGTGATGTTCACCGTGGCCTCGTGGGCGCGCTTGTAGATCTCGATGTTGTTGAGCTCGTCCTGGCCGAGGCCGGCGCCCTGCGCCGTGCCCGGGCCGGACCACAAGGGAGACGAGGCGTTGCTGATGAGCTGGACCGGGGCGCCGCCGCGCTTCAGCACCGCCATGCCGAGGAAGAAGCCGCCCAGAAGAAAGGCGGCCAGAAGAAGGATTCTCGATCTCATGAGGCCAATCTCCGCAACTCCTCATGCAGGCGCCTGACCTGCTCCAGGGTTTGTTCCTTTTCGCCCGACGTATCGATAATAAAGTCGGCGAATTTCCGCTTCTCTGCAAGGGGCATCTGGCGGTTGAGGCGCGCCTGCGCCTCCTCGCGCGTGAGCCCGTCGCGTTTCATCGCCCGCGCGATCTGCTGCTCGTCGGAACAGACGGCGAGCACGATCTTGTCAAACCTCTTATAGCTTCCGGTCTCTATCAATATAGCGGCCTCGACGATGGCGATGCCATGCGGGTCGGAGGCGAGGATCCGCTGCATCCACTTTTCCTCTTCCTCAATAACGGCGGGGTGGACGATGGAGTTCAGCAGGGAGAGCTTTTCTGGCTCGTCGAACACGATGGACGCCAGCAGGCGCCGTGCGATGCGGCCCTCGGTGTCGAGGATCGAGGAGCCGAAGGCTTCCACGACCCTGTCATACACGGCCGTGCCCGGCAGCAGCAGCCGGTGGCCGAGCTCGTCGGCCTTCAGCAGGTGGCAACCGAGCGAGGCGAGGGCTTCGCCGACGAAGCTCTTGCCGGAAGCCAGACCGCCAGTCAGTCCGACGCGCAGCATGGAGTTCAGGCGAGGCGGCGCTCGGCGCACTCCACCGTGTTCGCCATCAGCATGGCGATAGTGAGCGGGCCGACGCCGCCGGGCACGGGCGTGTATGCTCCGGCCAGCGCCGCCATGTCGCCGGGATGAACGTCGCCGACGAGGACGCTGCCGTTTTTCTCGAACGCCGCGAGCTTGGCCGGCGCGCCGCGGGAAATGCGCTCGGCCTCCGCGCGGTCCGTGATGCGGTTGATGCCGACATCGATGACGACGGCGCCGGGGCGGATGAAATCGGCGGTGACGAACGCGGGCCTGCCCATGGCGGCGACGAGAATATCGGCGCGGCGGCAGACGGCGGCGAGGTCGCGCGTCTTCGAATGGCAGATGGTGACGGTGGCATGGGCGTGCAGCAGCATCAGCGCCATCGGCTTGCCCACGATGTCGGAGCGGCCGACAATCACCGCTTCCGCTCCCGCGATGGGGATCTCATAGCGCTTCAGCAGCTCCATCACGCCGGCGGGCGTGCAGGCGCGGGGCCCGGGGGCGTTGGCCACCAGTTGGCCGACATTGAACGGATGGAAGCCGTCGACGTCTTTCTCGGGGCGGATGGCCAGCAGAACGGCGCGCGAGTCCACCTGTTTCGGAAGAGGCATCTGGACGAGGATGCCGTCGATGTCGCCGCGCTGATTGAAGTGTTCGATGTGGCCCAGCAGCTCCTCTGTGGTAATTGAATCCGGCAGGCGCAGCTCCTCGCTGTGCATGCCGAGCTCGCGGCACGTCTTGACTTTGCTCGAAACGTAC
Source organism: Acidobacteriota bacterium (assembly GCA_049325215.1). Classification (GTDB taxonomy): domain Bacteria; phylum Acidobacteriota; class Terriglobia; order Bryobacterales; family Bryobacteraceae; genus JANWVO01. The sequence continues at coordinate 181,928 of JBMOMB010000031.1, read as the reverse complement.
AACTGGCTGGCGGGATTTTCCCCCACCAGGACGGCGGCGAGTCCGGGCGGCCTGTGGGCGGCGGCCAGACGCTCGATGCGCGGTTTGAGCTCGGCCAGGATCTGCTGCTGGACGGATTTTCCGTCGAGGACGCGGGCCATGACGTATTCACGATAGCAAAGGTGGCGCTGCGGCCATAAGATAAATGCATGCGGTTTCATTGGATCGTGCTCGCCCTGGTTCCTGTGTGCGCCCAGGAGCCGGTTCCGCCTTACAAGAATCCCCGGTTGAGCGCCGACCAGCGCGTGGCCGACCTGCTGAGCCGGATGACGCTGGAAGAAAAGGCCGCGCAGACGCAGGCGCTATGGCAGAAGAAAGCGTTGATCATGGATGCCGATGGCCGGTTCTCGCCGGAGAAAGCGGCCGCTGTGCTGCGGCACGGCATCGGGCAGATCACGCGGCCCAGCGAAAAGAAAGGGCCGCGCGAAATGGCCGAGTTCACCAACGCCATCCAGCGCTGGGTGATGACGAACACGCGCCTGGGCATCCCCGTGATGTTTCACGAAGAGTGCCTCCACGGCCACGCGGCCCCCAAGGGCACGCACTTCCCGCAGGCGGTGGCGCTGGCCAGCACCTGGAATCCGGCGCTGGTGGAAGAAGTATTCACGGCGGTGGCGCGCGAGGTGCGGACGCGCGGGGCGCGGCAGGCGCTGACGCCGGTGCTGGATCTGGCGCGCGATCCGCGCTGGGGCCGCGTTGAAGAGACGTACGGCGAAGATCCGTATCTGACCGCGCAGATCGGACTGGCCTGCATCCGCGGCTTCCAGGGAGAAGGCCCCGCGCTGGCCAGGGACCGCATTTTCGCCACGCTGAAACACTTCGCCGGGCACGGGCAGCCGGAGGCAGGCACCAACGCCGGTCCGGCCAGCATCAGCGAGCGCGTGCTGCGGTCGGAGTTCCTGTATCCGTTCGAGATGGGCATCCGCGTGGGCAAGGCGATGAGCGTGATGCCGTCCTACAACGAGATCGACGGCCTGCCCTCGCACGCCAACCAGTGGCTTCTCGAGCGTGTGCTGCGGCAGGAGTGGGGCTTCCAGGGATTCACCGTAAGCGATTACGAGGCCATCGCGCAACTGGCCACGCTTCACAAGGTGGCGGCCAACAAGGACGAAGCCGCCATCAAGGCGCTGGAGACCGGCGTGGACACCGAGCTGCCGGACATCGACGCCTACGGCCGCCTGGCCGATCTGGTGCGCGCCGGGCGGATCAGCATGGAGACGCTCGACCGCGCCGTGGCGCGCATCCTGCGGGCGAAGTTCCTGGCCGGACTGTTCGACGATCCGTACACCGATCCCGCACTGGCGGAGAAGGTCACCAACAGCCCCGAGCACCGGGCGCTTGCGCTGCGGGCGGCGCGCGAGGCCGTCATCCTGCTGAAGAACGAGGGCGGGACGCTGCCGCTGGATGCCGCCAAGCTGAAGACGCTGGCGGTGATCGGGCCGAACGCCGACAAGGTGCTGCTCGGCGGCTACAGCGACGATCCCGGATATTTCATCACGGTCCTCGACGGCATTCGCGAGAAGGTGGGCGCGCGCGTAAGAGTGCTTCACGCCGAAGGCTGCCGCATCACCGAGCCGGGCGGGAGCTGGTACAAGGACGAAGTGAAATTGCCCGATCCGGCGGAAGATTCGAAGCGCGTGGCGCAGGCGGTGGAGACGGCGCGTGGCGCGGACGCGGTGGTGCTGGTGCTCGGCGGCAATGAAGAGGTTTCACGGGAAGCCTGGTCGGCCACGCACCTGGGGGACATGGACACGCTGGAGCTGGTGGGGCGGCAGAACGAGCTGGCGCAGAAGATCGTGGCGTTGGGCAAGCCGGTGGTGGTGGTCCTGCTCGGCGGGCGTCCCTATTCGATCGAGTGGATCGCCCGGAATGTGCCGGCGATCCTCAACGGCTGGTATCTCGGACAGGAGACTGGCCGCGCCGTGGCCGACGTGCTTTTCGGCGACTACAATCCGGCCGCGAGGCTGCCCGTCACGGTGGCGCGGAATGCAGGGCAGTTGCCCGTCTATTACTATCAGAAACCCAGCGGGCGGCGCGGGTATTTGTTCTCTTCAAAAGAGCCTTTATTTCCGTTTGGCTGGGGCCTTAGTTATACGAAATTCGAGTATTCAACGCCGAAATTGAGCCGCGATACGATCGCGCCGGCCGGTGAAACCGAAGTGGAAGTGGAGGTGCGCAACACCGGCGCGCGCGACGGCGACGAGGTGGTGCAGCTCTACATGCGCGACGACGTGAGCAGCGTGACGCGGCCGGTAAAGGAGCTGAGAGGCTTCCAGCGCATCCATCTGAAGGCGGGCGAAGCCAGGACGGTGCGCTTCCGGATCACTCCCGCGGAGCTCTCCATGCTCGATGTCCACATGAAACGCGTGGTCGAGCCTGGAACATTCACGGTGATGGTGGGGCCGAATTCACAGGACCTGAAAAGCGTGCAATTGACGGTCACGCCGTGACCGGCGGTTCACGCCGCGCGCCGAGGCGGCCGGTAAAAGCGCACGGCATTGGCGTGGAAGAACCGCCTGAAAGCGGCGCTGCCGCGGCTGCGGAAGTAGGGAACCAGAATCTCGAAGCCCGCGGCGTACGGGGCCACGCGGTCCGACACCGGCCAGTTGCTGCCGTACACGATGCGCGTTTCTCCGAAAGTTTCCAGCAGCGGGCCGAGCAGCGGCTCGTAAAAGGCGGGATCGAGGATGATGTCCGCGCCCCGCCGCCGGGGCAGGTGGGAAATCTTCGCATAGAGGTTCCGCCGCGCGCGGATCCGCCGCCGCATCTCCGGCGGCAGCGGTTCGTCGAAGGGCATGTGGTCGACGATGACGGGCAGGTGCGGAAACTCGCGCGCGACGCGCACGGCGTCAGGCAACATGGAAGCGCCGCCGAGCAGGTCGAGGGAAAGGCCGAGAGAGTCAAGCTGCCGCAGCGCGGAAGGAGTGCCCGGCGAGGACAACGCGGCATGAGGGAGACGGACGCCGCGGAACAGAGGATTTGCGGCAAACCGGCGGAGAAACGCAGCGAAGTCCGGCGCCGCCGGGTCGAGGCGTCCGATGACGGCAAGAATAAAGGGCTCGGCTGAAGCGAGATCGAGCAGCCACTGGTTGTCTCCGATCCAGGGACTGGCTTCTATCACGATGACGCCCGCCACTCCGCACGGGCGCGCCAGCGGCTTCAGATCGGCGGGCAGGACCGGACGGTACAGCAGCGAGTCCTCGCGCGGAGGCCAGGGCACGCCCTGAGGGCGGCGGGGATCGTAGAAGTGAACGTGAGAGTCGATGGCGAAAGCCGCCGGACTCGCGCCGGAGACGCAGCCTGCAAGGAAGTCGCGCCGCCTCACTGGATCATGCTATCCGATTCGCGCTCTTGCTTTCGCGGGAGTAATATGAGATATCCCACCTGCCATGAGCCTCGAGGAAGTTGCAAAGCGCGCCGGCGTCTCCACCGCGACCGTGTCGCGCGTGTTGAACAATCTCGACATTGTGCGCCCGGCCACGCGGGCGCGCGTGTTGAAAGCCATCGCGGAGCTGAACTACCAGCCGAATCTGCACGCGCGAACGCTTGCCGGCGGGCGCAGCGACACGATCGGAATGATCGCGTCGAACCTGGAGAACCCGTTCTTCTTCGACGTGTTCCGGTCTCTGGAGTCTCAGGCCCGGAGCCACGGCTACGAGGTGGTGGTCGCGCACACGGACTACGACCCCGAGCGCCTGGTGCGGAGCGTGCGGCTGATGATCGGCCGGCGCGTTGCGGGGCTGGCGGTGGTCGTGTCGGAGATGGATCCCGCGCTCATCAAGGAACTGAACGCGTCGCGGACACCCTGCGTGTTCTACGACGTCGGCAAGCCGCAGGAGCGGATGACGAACATCCGCGTCAACTACCGCCACGGCATTGAGCGTCTGGTGGAGTATCTCCACGACCTCGGGCACCGGCGCTTCGCTTTCGTAGGGCACCATTCGACACTGGGCCCCACCAGCGAGCGCGAGATCGCGTTCCTGGCAGGCGTCAAGCGCTTTGCTCCGGAGGTGGAGTGGCGCACCGAGGCAGACCGCGACAGCTTTGAAGGCGGGAGGCTGGCGGCGTCGCGGATCCTGGCCAGCGGCTTTTCTCCGACGGCGTTCATCTGCGTCAACGACTTCATGGCGGTCGGCGTCCTCCGCGCGCTGCGCGAGAAGGGGCTGCGGGTTCCGGAAGAAGTCTCCGTCACGGGTTTCGACAACATCCGTCTGGCCGAGTTCAGCGAGCCGCCGCTGACCTCCGTTCACATTCCTCGCGACGAGATCGGACGGCTGGCCTTTGCCGCTCTGGTTCCGGATAAGGAACTCCCCAACGTGTCGGGGCAGGAAATCGTCATCGAGCCCGAGGTGGTATTGCGCGCCTCGACTGCTCGCGCCAAACGATGAGCGGGCGGTTCAGTCTTTCAGGAAGCCGTGGTGCAGCCCCAGGTAATAAGGCAGCAGGAACACGGCCCCGTCGGCGAGCGTCCTGCCGTCGCCGCCGCTGTCCAGGCGCCAGGGGTCATGATTCCAGTGGGAGAAGAACCGCTCGTCGGCGGGCAGCACTTTGCCGTCCACCCGGCGTCCGTAGAGACCCGTGCGGCTCTCCCGCATATGCGGCGGCAGCAGGACGAGATCCTTGCGGTGGCTGTTCCGGTGCGCCCAGTCGAAGCGGTCCAGCGGGATCCGTTTCAGTGTGTTGGCGGCATCCTCGAGCCAGCCGGAAGCGGGGCTGAGATCGACGGGGCCGAAGGCATCCTCAAAACGCTGTCCCCGGGCCACGGCGGCATACAGGAAATTGAATAGCGGATTCCGTTCCGGCTCCTCGTTTTCGAAATGGTGGCGGAAACCCAGCAGGTATTTCATCCGTGAATCTTCATCCGGCTCGTACCGGATCAGGTTGTAATAGTTCATGAAGATCATCTCGTCGTCGCTCTGGTTGCCTCCGCCCGGCCCCAGGTGGGACTTGACGATCATGGCGTTCATCCCGTAGCCGTGGCGTTCGGCCAGCGCGCGGCAGGCGCGGTCATAGCGAGGGTCGCCTGTGATGTGGTGGGCGGTTCTCAGATAGGAGAGGATGCTCAGGGAGTTCAGCCCGCGCTCCTGCCACCAGTCGCGGTTGTGGTTCAGTTCGTCCGGCCCGAAGACACCCCACCGCGTAGGCCTGCCATCGTGATCCACGAGGGCGTAATTGTGCACCAGAAGATGATCGGCGATGGCGGCGACGTGCTCGCGCACCTCGCGTTTCTCTTCTTCCGTGCGGGCCACGTGATCGTAATAAGCGGCGTAGAAGAAGAAATGTCCGTCCAGTTCGTCGGAACTCGTGTCGCTTTTCCAATACCATTTCCCGTCCGCGCTGACCGGCCACCGGGGCTTGATGATCTTCCACAGGCGGTCCGACTGCTGCCGGCGCCGGTCGCGCTCCGGCGAATCTCGCAGGTTCGGATCAGGGCCTGAGACGGGCAGAATGGAACGGGCGACGAACCCCCTGGGCGCAGGGTGCGATCCGCCTTGCGTCACCTGCGAGAGAAACCGGAGCGCCTCAAATGCCTTGCGGGCGCGCCGCCGCGCGCTCTCATCCCCGGTGGCTGCATAGGCAAAGCACTCCCCGGCCCCGTACATCGACGTCCACAGCCCGTCGTTGTCGCTGTCGGTCTGCGTCCATTTCGACGGATCGCCCGGCGCGGCCACATGCACCGGATGGACGAACTCATAGGGCGTCCGGCGGTGGCGCAGGTCGATCTCATGTTCAAAGAAACGCGCCTTTTCCGCGAGCGTCATCGGCTTGCGCGCGATACGGGAAACGCCGCCCGCCGTGGCGATCCACGCCGTCCCGTCGGTTTCCACGGTGATCGAGCGCACTTCGTCGTGAGGCAGCCATCTCCGCCCCTGCCGGTAGGACCAGTGCGCGCCGTCAAAGCGGATGGCGCCGATCCTTGTGCCGAACCACACCGAGCCGTCGCCGCCTGCGGCCACCGCGGTGAAATCGTCGTACGGCAGGCCTTCGGCGCCCGTGTACAGTGTCCAGCGGCCCCCATCGAGCACACCAGCTCCCTGGGGCGAACAGAACCAGAGCCGCCCGCGGGCGTCGAACGCCACGCCGCGCACATCGTGCACGGCCCAACTGCGCGTTCCGTCCGATGGGAACTGCCGTTCCCAGCCTCGGCCGCGCCGCCGCAAATACAACCCCCCGGGGCGGGCCTCGGCCAGCGTCCCATCCGGTCCAGCCACGGCCCGGACCGGCGGAGGCGAGGCCTGCACGGGCTCCCAGCGCTCTCCATCGAAACGCGCCGCGCCCGCGGCGGTCATGGCGTAGAGGCGGCCATCAACGCCCCTCCAGACGCGCCGCACGTCGTTCGAAGGCAGCCCGTGCTCCACCGTGAATTCCGTCCGCACTTCAGCGTGGAACGTCCCCACCCGCAGCGGCTGCGCCAAAACCGGCAGCGCCGTCAAGAGAAAAAGAAACACGGGTTTCACCGGGATACCACCTCAAACTCGTAGATGTTTTCCGATACTTGCGCTCCACCGGCCGAGACAATTTCCGCCACCAGCCGGTGCGGGCCTGGTTCTTGCGGGCGCCATTCCACAACGCCTGCCGGCTTCACCGAGTCTGCCTCCAGCGAGACCGGAAATGCGCCCTGAGCCAGCAAAGCTCCGCCGTGGCCGAGAATTTTCCAGCGGACCGAGAGTTGCGGAAACGGCTTCCACAGGTCGTTCACCGCCCACAGGGAGCAGCGGAAGGCTTCGCCGGCGCGCCAGCGGTCCCGGCCGTACTCGAAGAGCACTCCAAGCGGGGCGAAGCTGCGGCGCACCGTGTCGTACACCTTTGTGGGCCGGCGTTCGAAATCGATGGCAGCCATGGTCACCGACGGCCAGATGTCGATGGCATGGAAATGAAGGATGCCTCCGGCGCCTTCAGCCTTGCGCCGCCTCATGCGCTCGATCGCAAGCTGGAACAGGCGGGAGACATAAGCCTGAGTGCGGGGGATGAACTCCTCCATCGTGGTCCCTTCCGGATCGCCCCACGCGCGCAGGGCTTCCGGAACCTGAAGCCGCCGCCACTCCCATTCCTCACGGTACTTCGTGAACGGCCATTTGCCGTCCATGAAGCTTCTCAGCGTTTCGATGTTCGGCAGCGCCGTGGCGCCGAGTTCGGAAACGAAGTCCTCCTCAAGCTGCGCATACTGCCAGATGCTGCCGCCATACCAGCCGTAATACACATGGCTGTCGCCGAACCTGCCGGTGGACCGCACAACCGGACGCCGCTGCGGATCGAGAAAGAACGGCCGGGCCGCCAGATGCTTGGTCAGGTCCCGGTAGTTCTCGAAGTCCTCCTCGTCGCTTGTGGCCCAGAGCGCCACGCTCGGGCGGTTCCGGACATAGCGGAGATGGTTATCGTACAGGGCGGCGGCGCGGAGCGAGAAGCCGCGGTCGTGCGGATACCAGGCTTCCAGGAAATCCTGCCAGAGGAGCACGCCGCGCTCGTCCGCCAGGTCGTAGAACTCGGGATTGGTGAAATGGCAATGGAGCCGGATCATGTTCACGTTCATGCCGAGCATCAGTGCCATATCCCGCTCATATTTCCCGCGGTCCATCCCGGAAAGGAACAAATGATAGTAGTAATTGGTGCCGCGAATATAGAGTTTCTTGCGGTTGAGATAGAAATGCCAGCCGATTTTCTCGATTTCCCGGATCCCAATGCGCAGGCCGCGGCCGTCCAGAGGGCGGCCGGCTTCGTCGAGCAGGCGGATGTCAAGCCGGTAAAGGTGGGGCGTCCCCGTGTCCCACGTCCACCACAGTTTTGGATCGCGCACCGGCAGCACCACGCGCGGCGCAATCGGGCTGCGTATCTGCAATGGCTCGCCCTGGAAAGTCGCCGGGGTGAGCGTCAGCTCCCACTGCATGCCTGGCCCGCCCCCGTCGGCGCTGAGATCCACTTCCACGGCGGCGCCGTCCCCCGTGAGGCGCGTGTTCACAGCCACATCGATGATTCGCGCCTGTTCATATGCGCGCAACCGCACGGAACGCGTGATGCCGAGCGCGGTGATGTCGTCGGGTTTCTGGTCGACGGCGCCGTAGGCGCCCTTGACCGTGTACGGGCGGTGCTTCCAGTAATAATGCACCGGCGTCCAGACCCGCACGAGAATTTCATTGCCGCCGTCACGGAGCGCGTGCGGCGGGATCTCCGCCTCCCACGGATCGATGTAGCCTTCGTGACGGGCGATCCGGACGCCGTTCAGGTAAACGTCGGCGTAATAATCCGTGGCGTCGAACTGAACAAACACTCGCCTTCCGGCGAATGAGTGGGGCAGGCGGAACTGTCTGCGGTACCACCACTCTTTCGAGCTGACCCATTCCGCAGCGCGCGTGTAGATCTGCCCGGGCTCCAGCCACTGCGTGTGCGCCGCGCCCGGCACGCGGACCTGGCGCCAGCCCTGGCGCGGCAGCCCCTGCCCTTTCTCGGCCCACATCAGCTCCCATTCGCCGTCGAGAGGCAGCGTCACCGGCTCGAAGGGCGCCGGCGGCGCGTTGCGCAGCGACGCCACGGGCTCGCGAGGCGCCGCCGACACGGGCGCGTGCGGCGGGTCCGGTGCAGGGGCCACGGTGGCGAGCACGGGCTGCATCAGCACGCGGAATTCCCGGCGTGCCTCGAGCACCGTCTCCCCGCCTTTCCAGGCCGGAAATGTCACGGCAATTTCCGTCTCGCCGGCCGCTTTTTCGGCGATGAATCTGCGCGAGCAGGCCCCGCGCCATTCCAGATCCGCGTCCAGCGCCACGATCCCCAGCGCGCCGTAGTCCTCTGCGCGCTGATAGTACACCATGTGCCCGCCGGGCAGCTTCTTCCAGCCGCGCGGGCCGATCCTGCTGAAAGGCGGCTCGCCGCTGCCCGGCCCCGTGGGCCAGCGGTATTCGCTGCCGTCCGCGCACCGGTCGAACGGAACGTACGGGGCCGCTGAAATGGCGGCAAAGCGGAAACCCTTCACCGCCCGCCACCGGAACGCAGCGCTGCCCGCGTGCCACAGGATTTCCCACGCCTCTCCCGGGCGGCTCAACCGGACACGCCCGCGCAGCGGCCCGGATTCCAGCACCTCCACGTCAGCAAATGCTCCTGACGCGCCCAGAGACGTCCATCCTGTGTTCGGTCCCTCTACGCCCGGCACCGGCGGCGGAATCACACTGGCGGCTTCCGGCGTGTCCTCATGGATGTCGCCCCGGAGCGACTCTCGGTCCTCCGGAGTCAGCTCCACCAGATTCACGCGCCGGTGTTCCTCCGCGCGCAGCGAGTAAGCCTCCACGATCGCGCCCGCGCGTAGGTCGATCACGGCGCGGAAGCGTTCATTGCCGAACTCGAAGCGATGCAACCCGTGCCTGCGCGCCACGACCGGAGTCACAAACGGCGCCGCGCCTGCCTGGCAGCACGTCACCGTGTATTCGGGCAGATCGCCCGGCATCACCGAGACAGGGAACAGCAGCTCCCCTGAGGACACCTGGTGCGGCGTCTCCCTGCCCTGCGGATCGATCACCGTGAAGCCCGCGCGGTAGGGCGCGAAGCGTTCCAGCGGGAGAGCCACCACTTCGCCCGTGCGGCGATAGAGGCCGGTAGGCTCTTCAATCCGCACGGTCCATTGAGCGGCGGCGGCACAAACGGCCAGGGGAATGAGTGCGAGCCTGCGCATGATGCCTCCTGATTGTGGCCGGCGCGCGCCGGCGCGGGCGGCTCGAATTGCCTTCCAGATCACTATAGCGTATGCTGAACAAAAAACTGGAATGCATTTTCAAATTTGCAGGGAGACCCCGTGAGCACACTGGCGATTCTCGGTGGCGAACCCGTCCGGCGCAAGCCATTCACCCCCTGGCCGCAGTACGACGAGGCCGACGTCGAACGGCTGTTGCGAACCGTGCGGAGCCGCCGGTGGGGCGGATACCCGTACCCGACGCCGCTGGCGCAGGAGTTCTGCGCGCGCTTCGCCGAGATGCACGGCGTGCGCTACGCGTTGCCGGCGGCCAACGGCACGGTATCGTTGACAGCCGCGCTGATGGCCGCAGGCGTGCGCTTTGGCGATGAGGTCATCGTGCCCGCCTACACGTGGGACGGAACCGCGACGGCGGTGCTCGCCATGGGCGGCGTGCCTGTGTTCGCCGATGTCGATCCGGACACCTATTGCCTGGACGTGGAGAGCGTCCGCGCCTGCATCACGGCGCGCACCAGGGCGGTGATTCCCGTCCATCTGGCGATGCGCTTCACCCGCATGGATGCGCTGATGCAGCTTGCCGCCGAGCACGGGTTGAAAGTGATCGAGGACTGCGCCCATGCGCATGGCGGCGCGTGGAAGGGCAAAGGCGCAGGGGCGATGGGCGACATCGGTTCCTTCTCCCTGCAGGAGAGCAAGCTCATGACCTCCGGCGAAGGCGGGCTGCTGACGACCAATTCGCTCGAATATTACGAGGCCCTGCAAACGTTGATCAACTGCGGGCGCGCCTCACTCACGGATCAATACGGCCGGCGGCTCCTCGGGCTGAACTACCGCATGACCGACCTCCAGGTGGCGCTGCTGTTCGGCCAGCTTGAGCGGCTCCCCGAACTGCGCGAGCGCCGCGCCCGCCACGCGGCGCTGCTCGAATCGCTCATCGGCGGACTGCCCGCCATCCGCCTGCTGCCGGCGCAGCCTGAGATGACGGCGCCCACCATGTACTGCTACGTCTTCCAATACCGTCCCGAGCCCGGCGCGCCCGCCCCCCACCGCGATCTGTTCGTGGCCGCCATCGAAGCCGAAGGCGTGCCCTGCGACGGGCGCTTCTACGAGGCGGTCTATCGCAGCGACCTCTTCTACGCCACGCCGGAAAACTGTGCGCAACTCGAAAAGGATTACTCGGATTGCCGCTGCCCGGTGGCCGAGCGCGCCGCATACGAAGAAGCCGTCTGGCTGTTCCAGTTCTGCTTCATCGGCGAAGAAGAGGACGTGCGAGACATGGCCCGCGCCATCGAGAAAGCCGCCACGCAACTCGGCAAACTGGCCGCGGCGGACCCCGCCCTGGCCGGCGTCAAGGCCATGGGCAGGGCCCAGCGTGCGCGCCACGAACGGCAGAAAAATTACTGAGATCCTTTGAGCGGCGCTCTACTCGTTGAACAGCCCCTCGAACAGCGCCGTCGTCAGATAGCGCTCGCCGGAATCGGGCAGGATGACCACGATGGTCTTGCCTTCCATCTCCGGCTCTTTCGCCACCCGCACCGCCACCGCCGCCGCTGCGCCGCAGGAGATGCCGGACAGGATCCCTTCCTCCCGCGCCAGCCGCCGCGCCATCTCCATGGCCTCTTCGTTGGTCACCTGTTCGACGCGGTCCACCACCGACAGATCCAGCGTGCCGGGAATGAAACCCGCCCCGATGCCCTGGATCTTGTGCGGCCCCGGCTGCAACGGCTCTCCCCTGAGCGTCTGGGTGATCACCGGGCTCGCGGCCGGCTCCACGGCGATCGACACGATCGGCTTGCCCCTGGTGTGCTTGATGTAGCGCGAAACGCCGGTGATCGTGCCGCCGGTCCCCACTCCCGAGACGAGCACGTCCACGGCGCCCTCGGTGTCTTCCCAGATCTCCGGCCCTGTGGTGTCGTGGTGGATCTTCGGGTTGGCCGGGTTCTCGAACTGCTGCAACAGCACGTAGCGCTCCGGGTCTGAGGCGGCGATCTCCTGCGCCTTCGCCACCGCGCCCTTCATGCCTTTGGCGCCTTCCGTCAGCACCAGATTCGCCCCGAACACCTTCAGCACCTTGCGCCGCTCGATCGACATCGTCTCCGGCATCGTCAGCGTGATCGGATAACCCCGCGCCGCCGCCACAAACGCCAGCGCGATGCCCGTGTTGCCAGAGGTCGGCTCCACCAGCTCCTTGCCGGGCTTCAGCACGCCCCGCTGCTCGGCGTCCCAGATCATCGAAGCCCCAATCCGGCACTTCACCGAATAGGACGGGTTGCGCCCCTCGATCTTGCCCAGAACCGTCGCCTTCGCTCCGTCCGTCACCCGGTTCAGTTTCACCAGCGGCGTCCGCCCGATGCTTAACGAATTGTCCGAGTATACTTTCATGAATCTCTCCTTTCCGTCTTCCGATCAAATCTCCCAGTTCGGAACAAAACTCGCCTGCCTCTCCCGCCACTCGCGCACCAGATCGGCGAACGTCGTCCGGTCGATGATCTCCGCTACCGCCGCGTCCACGCGATCCCAGAAGAAATCCAGCGCCCCCCCGGACTCGAGCGTCGCACGCCCGGTGCGCCCGCCTTCCACGCTCCGGACCACTTCTCCCACTGTGATCAGCTCCGCCGGCCGCCCCAGCAGATAGCCCCCCTCCGCCCCGCGCTTCGATTCCAGGAACCCGCTTCTCTTCAGCTCGGCCAGAATCGACTCCAGGAACTTTTGCGGAATCCCCTGCCGCTCCGCGATGTCGGCGATCCGTGTCGGCTCGGTTCTGGAGCGCAGCGCCAGCTCGAACACCGCCCGGAGCGCGTACTCGCACTTCACGGAGACATTCATCAACGTCGTCGAAGGCATGTACCTATTCTCTCTAGAGAATAGTGCTTAACTCCGGCCGCCGTCAAGTCCGCCTCTTCCGGCCAACCCAAGAGTGAGGAGCGGGCCCGCCTGCCGCCGGCTTCCCGTTTTCCTTTCCGTGTTGGGGCCGCTCGCTGTCGCGGTCTGCGGCCGCTTCGCTTGCGGCGCTGAACACGGCGGCGGCCCGCCACTCCAGCCGCGGCCCGAGCACACCGCTGGCGTTTGGTCTCCCAAAGCCACCGAACAGCTCGCCCGCTTACGGCGCCACCACCAGCGGGGCCCGCAGGAACCCTGCCTTCTGCCCGAGCCTGTCGATCACGTTGAGCTGCGCGATGTACTCGCCAGCGGGCAGCTTCAGCGGCACCTCCAGCCAGATGGCGGCGCTGCGGCTCTTCGCATCCTTCAGCGCGCTCACTACCACGGGCCGCGACTGATACACGAGCTTCCCGGCACGGTATACCGTCAGCGCCGCCGCCAGCGACGCCCGCTGCTGCGCCGCGTCCGTCTCCGGATCATACGCCTCCGCGTAAACGTACAGTGTCTGCCCGGAGCGGAACACCCGCGTCACGCTCGGCAGCAGCTTCTCCCTGCCCCGCACCAGCGGATGCGTGTCCTGCCGCTTCGTCAGCTTCTTGTCCGCTGCGCCCACGGCATCCGTCACCGGCAGGCGCTGCGCGCCCAGCACCAGCGAACTCAGCCGCACTTCGTCCTTCAGCCCGCCCAGATCGGGGATCGTAAAACGGGCATCGAACGATCCCAGCTTGCCGGTCAGGTTTTCCCGCACCACCATCCGCATCGTGTACGAGCCCGGCGGCAGCGTGAACCCGGTGTCGTACACCAGGCTGCTCGACCCCAGCTTCCCCGCTTTCTCCTCCCGCAATTGAATCTTGATCGAATCGCGCACCGTGGCCGCCACCGCGCCCCGCGCGTCCTTCACCTGTCCGACGAAATCGAATGTCGTCGTCTCCGCGCCCCCCTGCTTCTTCAGCGGAATCGCTGAACCTGGAATCTTCACCGCCACGGGCACGAAATACTGGCTACGCCCCAACCGGAACCAGTTCACCTCCAGCGCCAGCCGCAACTGCGTCACCGGATCGCCTGCCAGCAGCGCCTCCTCCAGTTGCTTCTCCTTGTCGTAACTCGTGAACGCCGCAAAGTCCTTCTCCGCGAAATAGCCGCGGCGGTAATCGAGCCGCGCCCGCAGCCGCGCCTGCACAGCCGGCTTCAGCTTCACCTCCACGCGCCGGTACTGCCCGTCCCGGCGCTCATCGGTCGAGTAGTAGCCCAGGATGTAATAGCTCTGGATGTCCTGCTGCGCCCGCTGAATGCCGAGCGCCAGATCGTTGGAATCGAACAGCGCGCGCCCGCCCGTGTCGGAGGCCAGCATCTCCAGCGTGTCCTGCGTGTCGAAGCTCCGCTGCCGCTGCCTGCCCTGCGCCTGCCCGCTGAACAGCCCCGTCCCGGAGACCGTGGCCACGCCCGCGCCGCCGCCTGGCGGCTCCGCCTGCAAGCCCCGCACGTCTACCGGATAAAAGCTCACGTTGGAGCGCACCGCCGCATTCACCGCCGCCCGCAGTTGCGCTTCATTATCCATGCCCGTGCGGCTCACTCCCGCCGTGAAGTACACCACCGCCTTCTTCTCCGGCAGCGCTGCCAGCGACCGCGCCAGGTCCTCCAGCGCCGCCAGCTTGCGGTCCGTATTGAACACGTTGAACTCCGTGTCGTCGGCCGCAAACGCTGTGTCCTCGCCAGTCTCCACGTCCGTTGCGCCTTCCGCCGCCAGTTCGCTCATCTCGCCGGTCTGGAATTTCCTTACTGCCTCGATCAGCGCGTCGCGGTCGCCCGTGAAGTCCTGTACCACCCGCAGCCGGGAGCCGAACGCCACAATGCGCACCAGGTCCGCGGCCGTCATTTTGCTCCGGATCCATTCCTCGGCCGCCTCCTTGGCGCGCACCTGTTGGGCTTCATCGAGCGACGTCCAGTCGAAGTAGAGCACGATCAGCCGCCGGTCGCGGTAGCGCACCGGCAGCACCGCGCCCGTCTGCTGCTCAGCCTGCAACGGCCGCGCCGCGGGAGCCTCCGCCGTCATCACCGCCGCGCCCGGCGCCGCCTCCTCGATCTGCTGGAATTCGAACACGCGCACTGTCTGCGGCTTGCCGTTTTCGGTGACCAGGAAGTCGTCCTGGGTGAGCCCCTTCACCGGACGCCCTTGCCCGTCGCGCACGAACACGGTGACGATCACCAGGTTCGCCGAAGCGCGGAACGTCGGCGTCTCCTCCGGCGGCTGCGCCAGCAGCGCCAGGCAAAGCAGACTGGAGAGCATTTCCTTTCTCATGGCTCAGAACCGGAACCTCGCCGTGATTTGCAGGCTGCGCATCGCCCCCGCCGACGTCGCCTGGCCGTAGTTGGCAGCGTTGACCACCGTGCCGTAGCTCGTCAGGTTCACATGGTTCAGAATGTTCTGCCCCTCCAGCCGCAGCTCCAGCCGCCGCATGGCGCTCTCGCCCAACTGGAACGAGCGCCCGAAGCCGGCGTTCAGCACCACGCTGCCCGGTCCCGGAATCGTGTTGCGTCCCGCGTTGCCGTAACGGTCCGCCGGCGGCACAGCGAACGCCGCCGTGTTGAAGTAACCGGCGCCGCTCTTGACAGGCAGCCCCGTCGCATCCGCCCGTGCGCTGCCGGTTGCGCCGCTGCCGCCCGGATCGGCCACCGCGCCCAGCACGCGCGCCGTCAGCGGGCGTCCCGAGTTGGCCTGCAGGTTCACGTTCAGGTTCCAGTCGCGCAGCAGCGTTGTCCATGTGTTGCGCTGCCGCAGCCACACTCCCGTGGGGCCGAACGGCGACGTGAACATGCCGTTGAACTGCAACTGATGCCGGACGTCGAAGTTCGACAGCCCCCTCTCCGCGCGCAGGTTGTTCTCGTCCTGCACCACCAGGTTGCCGGAGCCGCCGATCGAGCTGGCGTTGTCAATCGACTTCGAAAACGTGTAGAGCGCCGACCAGCTCACCCCGCGCCGCATCCGTCTCACCACGCGCAACTGGCCGGAATGGAGAATCGAGCTGCCTTCCGGGCTGCCGTAGGTGAAGCCTGTGGCGTAAGGGATCGGGCGCCGCAGTTCGCTGTCGGTGGGCGAACCCGGCGCAGCGCGGTTCGGAATGCGCAGGATGTCGAGCGCCGTGCCCTTGGTGCCCAGATAGGTGGCTTCGATCACGTACCCGTGCACGTCCTGCTGCACGCTCAGGTTCCACGTCTGCGCGTAAGGGGCGCGGTAGTCCGGGTTCACTGCGAACGAGTTCAGGATCGTCTGCTGTTCCGGCCCGCGGAACGGCTGCGCCAGCGTCAGCCGCGCCGCAGTGGAAGTGTTGAAGGTGGCCGCCGTGGCGAACGGCGGCTGATACACCAGCCGCTGCGCGATCCGGTTGAACACGGCCAGGTCGTAAAAGATGCTGTAGCCCAGCCGCACGATCGTGCGCCGTCTCTGGCTCGGCCGCCACGCCAGCCCCAGCCTCGGCGCCACGTTGTTCCGGTCGGACCGGATCAGCCCGTCCGGCACGCTTCCCATCCACGGCCCCTGCCCTCCCGGCGTTACCACCGCAGCGCCGGTCCATCCAGGCGCCAGATCCAGGTTCGCCATGCGGCCGTACTTTTCCTTCAGCGGCAGCCACGCGTCCCACCGCAACCCCGCGTTCAGTGTCAGCCCAGGACGGACGCGCCACTCATCCTGCGCAAACACGCTGAACACGGACTGCCGCATGTAGGTGTCCGGCTGCCCGAACCGCACGCTGCTCTGCTGCACGTAGCCGAGCAGGAAGTCCGCAAAATCGTTGCCCGTCCCGGGCAGCGGCCGCCCCGCCGCGTCCAGCCCGCTGGTCAGCAGCCCGCCGAAAAACAGCGTCCCGCGCGCATTCGGATCGAGCAGCGTGTTCTGCTGCGTGCGGGTGTAAGCGAACCCCGCCGTCACCGAATGCGTCCGCCGCACGATCGTCCAGCCGTCGCTGAAATTCCATGTGTGCACCATCCGCCGGCTGCGGTTGCCGTCGCTCAGGTCGCCGTAGTTGGTGAAGTTCAGGTTCGGCGGGCCGAAGTTGACCGGATCGCGCGATGCGCCTTCGATGCCCAACTGCCCGGCCACGTCCGTCCCGTAGGCGAAATACGGAATCAGCGCGTTGTAATTGCGGTTGTAGCCGGCGCGGATGTTGTGAATCAGCCGCGGCGCCAGCGTCTGGCTCCAGTTCAGGCTCGTGTTCCAGCCCCGCCCGCGGCTCGGATCGCGCCACCCGAACAGTTGGATGTTTTCCGAATACCGCCGCTGCCACGCCAGATCGAACGCCAGCCGGTTGCGCCGGTCGAGCGTGCGGTTCACACGGACGTTCAGGTTGTCGTTCGATTGCGGCTGCGCTGCCGACAGCGTCCAGTTCTGCACCGCGCCCGGGCGGTTCGGCAGAGGAATGAATTCCAGCAGCCCCCGGGCGATGGGGCTCATGCGCGCCTCGGGGATGCGGCTGTCCGGAAACGGCGCGCCGGCTAGCGGATCGTAGATCACCGCCGGCTTCAGCGGCTCCAGCCGCCGGAAATCGCCCGCGCGCACCGCCTCGTCCGGCAGCACCGCAAAACCGTTATAGACCGTGTTGCCCCGGCCAGCGTTGTAGTTCACGAAGAAGAAAGAATTGTCCGCTCCGAACAGCCGCCCCAGCTTCAAGGGCCCGCCCAAAGATCCGCCGAAACGCGTCTGCGTGTATTGCGGCTTCTCCACAGGGCGCCCGTTCACCCCGTAGGGGGCAGCGTCCAGCGCATCATCGCGCAGGTTGAACATCAGCCCGCCGCGGATCTGCTGCCGCGCCCGCTGCGCCCGGTTGCCGAACCCCTCCCGTTGCAGCGCGCCTCCGAAGCGCTCCGCCAGCGCGCGCTTCATCTTCTCCTGCTCCTCCGGGCTCAGATTGCGGAACTCCTCCGGCGACATCCGCCCCGCGCCCGGACCCATTCCGCGCATGCCCGGCCCGCCCCCCGGGGGGCCGCCCATCATCCCGCCGCCCGGGCCCATTCCTCCGCCGCGCATCCCCGGCCCACCACCGATCCCGCCCGGCGCCCCTCTGAATCCTCCAGGACCCCCAGGCCCGCCCGCTGCCATGCCCGGCGCCGCGCCGGGCGCGCCACCTTCCGGTCCGAACGGACCGCCCGGCACGCCGCCCGGCCCGAGCATCCCGGCCATCATCGGCGCTGCAAATCCAAACTCGAAGAAGCCTGGCCGCCCTGCCTCCTGCAACCCGCGGCTCAACGAGCCCTGCACCAGGAACGATTCGCTCGCATCGCTCGCGTCGGCGTTCACCGCCGCCTGCGGCTCCAGCACGCGGCTGACCTGTGTGTCCAACGAATCCGAGGTCAGGCCGGAAAGCCCGCCTTCTTCCCAAGAGGAGGCCGCCTCCGGCGCAGGAATCGTCATGACGATTTCCACCCGCGCCCTCTCCGCGCCAACAGCCGTCCGCCTCGCCAGATCAAACCCGAACAACCTCGCCTCCACCTCCACCGCCCCGTCCGGAACTTCGCCGACGCTGAACCGGCCCTGCTCGTCGGTGATGGCCTGCCACTGCCGCTCCTGTTGACGAACTGTGACCACCGCCCCGGGTACGGGCTTGCCCCGGAACACGACGCGGCCACTCACAGCCGGCTGCGGCGCGTCTTCCAGTGCGTATCCGGGAACCAGACAAAGGGCGAACACCAGAAGGATTTTCATCGCCACTTTTAACGACGCCCGCCGGCCGCAAGCGGATTACCCCTGACCGTAAACTATCGTTAAACCTCGCTCCTCCTTGCCCTCCCCCTCTAAAAGCGGGACAGGCCCGCCTGGCGCCAATTTAATCTTTGCATCCGATTTGCCTGCGCCTGATTTGCCTGCGGCTGGGGCCAATCCTTGCGCGCCTGCGGAGCTTCGGCGCCACTTTGTTCAACGCCGTGCCTCAAGCCTGTATAGCCTCCGGCCAGCGCTCTCGGCCACCCACTCGAAAATCGCGGGGGCGATTCCCATCAGGCTGATGTCCGGCAGGGTCATGCTGGCTCCCTTCGCGGCTTCCGGCCCTGTCCGGCCGCGGCACTGCAATAGTGGCGGCGCTTCCGCTGTGGTTCCGCCGCCTGGGAGCCCCGGACAGGACGCGGCTGGCGGCCGCTCGAGCGGCAGAAAGATGAGACCCGCCGCCTCTCCACCCGCCGCGCGCATAACCGGGTGCGGGCTGTCCGGGGAAGGCGCGCCATCGCACCCTGCGCCATCCCTTTGGGCCGCCACTACGCCCGGAAGATCTCCGCCGCCTTGCCCGTCTCGATCCCGAGATGGTTCAGGTAAAACACCAGCACATTGGCCGGGAACCGGTCCTTCAGCGCCTCATAGGCCCGTTGCTGCCACCCGTCCGTCAGGTACGCGCTCACGTCCGCGTCCTTGGAAAAGAACCCGTCCTGATGCGGCACGCCCAGAAAATCCAGCGCCGCGATGATCATGTCCAGATGCCCGATCAGCACCGCCTGCGCCAGATCGGAAGCCAGATCCTCGTCGCCCTGGCTCAACCGCTCCCACAGCCGCGGCGCCGCCTTGCGCAACGTCTCGCTGTTCAGCTTATGCAGATGCGTGCGCACCTTCAGCGGCTCGTACAACTGATACGTCCTCAGACGGCTGATGGAAACCCGGCGCAACAGATCCTGGAAACCCTGCTCTCCCTGCGCCAGAAATGCCTCGCTCAACTTCATACCAGTCAAAGAGTAGCATGAGGCTATGCGCCCCTTCGATCAGGCCGGCGGCGCCGTCGAGGTCGATTGCTACTCCGGCTACAGAGGCGATGAGCGTCCCGTGCGCTTCCGCGCCGGCGGCGCCGTGTTCGAAGTCGAAGAAATCCTCGATCAGTGGCGAACCCCGGACGCCGGCTGCTTCAAAGTCCGCACGGCTCGCGGCGATTACATCCTCCTCCACCACACCATCAGCGATACCTGGACTCTCGAGCCTTGCCCTGCCCGCACAAGAAAGGACCGTGCATGAAACTCGCGCCGCTTTGCATCCTCGCCGCGCTCTCCGCCTTCCCGCAGACGCAGGACGCGGAGAAACAGGCCGTCATTCACACCGTGGAGCGCACGTTCCAGGCCATGGCCGCGCGCGATGCGGCGGCGCTCCGCGCCACGCTATTCCCCGGCGCGCAATTCCATGCCGTCCGTCCCGACGGCTCGGTCAGCGCCGCCGCCAGCGAGGAGTTCATCGCGCGCATCGCCGCCGCCAAAGAGCCGCCCCTCGAGCGGATGTGGAACCCCGCCGTCCTCATCAGCGGCCGCCTTGCCGCTCTCTGGGCCGAATATGACTTCCACCGCGGCGCCCAGTTCAGCCACTGCGGCGTCGATGCCGCGCACCTGATCAAGACCGCCGAAGGCTGGAAGATCACGAGCATCGCCTACACCGTGCAGAAAGACAACTGCCCGCTCAGCCCTCTCGGCCCTCCGGCCGCTGTGATTCCGCTCAAGTGACGATCATTCGTTCCGGAACCGGAACCAGTTCAGGTTCCCCAGGCCCCCGCTGCCGCTGTCTCTCCTGAACACCACATACAGATCCCGCACGCCCGCCACCCCCGTCACCGGTGCGCTCACCGTTGTCCACGTCTGCCAGCCGCCCGTCACCGGCAGCGGCGCCTGCGCGATCAACGGCCCGCCGGGCGCATCCAGCCGGAATTCCAGCGTGCCGCCCGTGCCCGCGCTCGCCACGCGCGCGTCCACCCAGTTCACCCCCGCTCCGAAGTCCACGTTCCGGAAGCCCGCCCAGCTCCCCGCCGCGCTGTAGCCCAGGTCGAACCCGCCTTCCACATCCGTGCACGGCTCCGTCCGCAGCTCCCGCAGGCTTGTGTAATTCGATGCCAGCAGCGGCTGCTCCGCCGCCGGGATCACATACTCCGGCTTCTTCCACCGGGCCGCGCGGGGCTCGCCCTGCGGCCCGGGCGGCTCGATCCCCCGCGCCCACACGGCCGTCACTCCGCCCAGCGGCGGCAGCGCCAGCTCCATCCACCTTCCCCGCCACTCCACCTGAAACCGCCGCTCCTGGCGCGTCTCGTTGAAAGCCACCAGCACGCGGCTCCGGTCGCGGTTCACGAACGCCGCCGTGATCACCCCCGGCGCGTTCGTCGAATACACCCGCACCGCCCCAGGCCGCACGAACCGGCTGAAGTGTCCGAGCGTGTAATAGTCGATCGTCTTCGTCACTTCGCCCGTCTGCTCGTTCACTTCGATCAGCCCGGTGCATGTGTTGCAGCCGCCCGCGTTCGGCCCGCGCTTCTCGTTCAGCGCCAGCCCCCACTTCACAAACGCGCGCGCATGGTTCCGCATCGAGTGGATGACCGCCTCGAAGTCCGCCTTCACCTGATCCTCGATCCACATCCCGCCGCTCGCCTCGGTCACGTACTGCCCGCGCTTCGGATCGAGTTGATGCACCACCGTCATCGCGCCCGCCGTGCCCCCGTACCAGTGCCACGCCGTGCCCGCCACCCGCGGCGAGCCCGCGATCACGTTGTCCCGCAGCACCGCCTCCGGGTAATCCGGCCGGTCCCAGTTGTGGTCGTACACCAGCACCCGCGTGCTCAGCCGTGCAGCGTCCAGCTCCGGCAGCAGATGGTTCTTCAGGAAATCGATCTGCTCAGCAGCCGTCACCGACATGCCCGGATAGTCTTTGGGCACGTACAGCGGCTCGTTCTGCATCGAGACATAATGCACCGGCACGCCCTCGGCCGCGTACGCTTCCACATACTTCCGGAAATACAGCGCGAACGCCGGATACGCCTCCCTGCGCAGCGAGCCCCCGATCATCGAGCCGCTCGTCTTCATCCACCCCGGCGCGCTCCACGGGCTGCCCATCATCCGGATCAGCGGGTTGATCCGCAGCGCCTGCTTCAGCAGCGGCAGGATGCCGGCGCGGTCGTGCTCGATCGAAAACCGCTCCAGCCTCATGTCCTCCTGCCCCGGCGGCAGATCGTTGTACGAATAATGGAACCGCGCCAGGTCCGAAGCCCCCATCGGATTCCGCAGGAAACTCACCCCGATGCCCTTGCGGAAATCGAACAGCCACTCCATCACTTCCTGCTGCCTGTCCGCGGGGACGCGCTGCCGGATCAGATACGCCGCCGAGTCCGTCATCGACGCCCCGAACCCTTCGATCGTCTGGTACGCTGTCCCGTCGGCCACGATCACCACCGGCAGCCCGGGATGCCGCTCCTTCGTGAACTCCGCCTCCGCCTGCGGCTCGAGCAGCGCCCGCCTGTCGCTCGTCGTCAGCCAGATCTCCGCCTGCTGCGCGCGGGCGGCGGCGAGACCCGTCAACGCCAGCCACGCGCCCGTGCAAACCCAAACCCGAATCCGCATCGCGATCACAGCCTAACACCGCCCGTGCCACGCAGGCGCCGGATTCATCTTGTCTGCGCCGGGCGCTCACTGCCCGGCGGCCGGGCGCACCTCCGCCACCTTCCCATCCACCACGCGCACGCTCCCCACGTCACGCCCTTTGGCGCTGTATTGGTAAATCTCCACCAGCCGCCCTTCTTCCGGAACCACCACCCGGAACGCCGGCAGCCCCAGCTTTGCCTCGAGTTCTTCGGCGGGCGTACCCACCGCAAGCTTTTCCAGCGCCTCCGGCGTGGGCTCAACACCGCTCCCTGTTTTCGTCTTTGCGGCAGCACTCTGCTCCGCGCCGGCCGTCCTCTGAACCACCACTGCGCCCGCTGCCGGCTTGGCCGCGCTGTGCTGCGCGCTGTCCAGCGCGTTGCCGGTCTTCTTCAGAATCTTGCCCAGCGCGTTGCCTGCGCCTCGGGCGCCTGCGCCTGCAGTCTTGCTCGCAGTTGCGGCGCCGTACTCCACAACGCCCTGCCCCAGGCAGACCAGCGGCCCGCCCGTCATCCACAGCAACACGAGACCCCGCGTGAAGAGGCGGCTCATCGGCTTCTCCTCCTGCCGTCATGATAGACCGGTTTCCTCCTTCAAGCTATGGGGAATCTGCCTGCGCCTGCTTCCCTACCAACCCCGTCGCCGGCGCCGCGGTGATCGCAAGCTCCACCTGCGAGAGCCGGCCTTGCGGGCGGGTATAATTCACAGGATGCACGACCGGCTGACGCGCAGATCTCTTCTCGCGGCGGCTGCGCTCCAGCCTCCTTCCCAGCCGCGCACGTGGAAAGGCAAATGGGTGGCCTCCGCCGGCGGCCGGGAAGTCGGCGGCACGTGGACCGCCCGGGATTACGGCGAGCCGCAGGAATCCGGCGGCCGGTGGGAGGTGCTCGGCCAGGACGGCAAGGTCCTGCTCGCCGGTACATGGAACGCCCGCCGCCGTGAAACCGCCTGGAGCGGATCCTGGGTGGCGCGCGTCCTCAACGGCGGCAGCTATGAGGGGGGATGGGCCGCGCGCCTGCCGGCGCCGCCAAAACAGCCCTTCGTGGAAATGTTCGATCTCCTCCGCAAGGGCCCGGTCACCGGCACATGGACCGAATCCCGCGGCCGCCGCGGGACCTGGACCATCTGGCTCGACTGACAGACCGGCGCCGGCGCGCGGGCTGCGCCCCACCCCTGCGCTACAATCGTCTATTTGGGCTTCTCCTCATGAGCAATCTCATCGTGTTGGGCGCGCAGTGGGGCGACGAAGGCAAGGGCAAAATCGTCGACCTGTTCGCCGAAAAATTCGATATCGTCGCCCGCTATCAGGGCGGCCATAACGCCGGCCACACCGTCCAGGTTGGAGGGCGCCGCTTCGTCCTCAAGCTCATCCCCTCCGGCATCCTCCATCCCGGCAAGCGCGCCGTCATCGGCAACGGCGTCGTCATCGATCCCCGCGCCCTGCTCGAGGAGATCCGCACGCTCGAAGACGCCGGCATCGACGTCCGCAGCCAGCTTGCCGTTTCCAACCGCGCCCACGTCATCTTCCCCTTCCACCGCCTCGCCGAGAAGGTCAGCGAAAACCGCCCCGACCGCGTCGCCATCGGCACCACCTCCCGCGGCATCGGCCCCTGTTACGAGGACAAGATCGGCCGCCGCGGCATCCGCATCGCCGATCTGCTCAACCCGCCCGTCTTTGAGACCCTCTTCCGCTATCTCTCCGAAGACAAGCAGACCATCGCCCGCGCCTTCCACCTCGACGACCAGCTCGACCTCGACGCAATCCTCGAAGACTACAAGCGCATGGCCGAGCAGATCCGCCCCATGGTCTGCGACACCGCCCAGTTGCTCAATGACGCCATCCGCGCGGGCCAGCGCGTGCTCTTCGAAGGCGCTCAGGGCACCATGCTCGACATCGATCACGGCACCTATCCGTTTGTCACCTCCTCTTCCGCGGCCGCCGGCGGCGCCTGCACCGGCACCGGCGTCGCGCCCACCAAGATCGACGGCATCCTCGGCGTCTCCAAGGCCTACATCACCCGCGTCGGCAGCGGCCCTTTCCCCAGTGAAGATCACGGCGAAGACGGCGGCCGCATCCGCAAAGCCGGCAACGAATTCGGCTCCGTCACCGGACGGCCCCGCCGCTGCGGCTGGTTCGACGTTCCCCTGCTGCGCTATACGGCAATGGTCAACGGCTTCGATTCCCTCATCGTCACCAAGCTCGACGTGCTCGACGAATTCGACCGCATCAAGGTCTGCATCGCCTACCGCGTCCACGGCCAGATCACGACGCAGATGCCCGCCGAAAATGCGCTGCTCGAGCAGATCGAGCCTGTCTACGAAGAGGTCCCCGGCTGGAAGACCCCCACCTCTGCCATCACCCGCTACGAAGACCTCCCCGCCGCCGCCCGCGGCTACATCGCGTTTCTCGAAGAGAAAACCGGCGTCGAAGTCGGCTGCGTCTCCACCGGGCCCGACCGCACCCAGACCATGATCCGCTCCGGCTCGAAGATGGAAAAGCTGCTCGCCTGAGCCGCCGCCCCGTCACCAACCAATCTGCAATCCGAACCGGAACGTCCGTCCCTCGTTCAGCGTGTTCGTGATCGCGCCGAAATTCGGATTGGCCAGCTCGAACCCAGGCGGCGCGAACTGCGGGGTGTTCGTCAGATTCACGCTCTCCGCCCGCAGCAGGACCCGCATTGACGAGTCAAGCTTCCACGTCCGGGTCAGCCCCGCATTCACGTTCGCGATGCCGCCCTTGCGGAACGTGTTGCGCCCCAGATTGCCGCGCTGCTCCCCGGGACTCATATAGACGAAAGCCGACCGCGGCAGCCGCGCGCGCGAGGTGTCCGGATCGCCGATCGTCCGCCCGAGAATCGCAGTGTCCAGCAGGTGCGGACGGTCCCCGCCGTTGCCGTCCACGTTGCCGTAGCCCGGTGCGTCGCTTCCTGAAACCACCGTGAAGGGCGTGCCTTTCTTGAGCAGCACCACGCCCGTCACCTCCCAGTTCCGCAACGCGCGCCTCCGCCCCGGCACGGCCCACGCCCCTCGCCACAGAAACGCGTGCGGCTGGTCGAAATCGCTCAGCCCTTTCATGTCGCCCCGCGTCTCGTATTCCCACTGGCTGCGTGACAGCCGCGAGTCCGCGTCATAGGCCGTGTTCGTGTACGCGCTGCCCAGGTCCATCGCTTTGCTCCACCAGTACGCCGCCTCCTGGCTCAGCCCCCGCCATCTCCGCATCACCCACGTCACCCGCCCCGCATCGTAATAGCCGCGCGAGCCGTTCAGCACCCACCGCAGGTCCGCGATCGACGCGTCCGGGCGCCGGTCGTTGATCGTCGCTGTTGTCAGCGGGATCCCCGCCACCGGCTGGGCCCGGTTCCGGTACCACATGATCAGAAGCTTGTGCGAGCGGCTCCCCACATAGCCCGCCTCCAGCCGGCCGAGCCGGCCCAGTTCCCGCTCCCAGCTCGCGTTGTATTGATAACTGTACGGCGCCGCCAGCTCGCCGTCGAGCGCGTAAATGTTGCCCTTCACTTTCTTCGGATCCGCGCGCAGCGGATCCAGCAGGTCCGGCGCCGGCACTGCGATCTTCACGCTTCCCGGCGGACTGAACCGCACCTGCGAGTACGTCACCGGAAAAATCTCGCCGAATTGCACGCTCCCGGCCACCCGCACAACGCCTGTCGATCCCAGACGCCGCGCCACGCCCAACGACGGCGCCCAGTTGTTCAGGTCGCTGTCATACGGAACCACGTTGCGCCGGTTCACCTCCACCGGCTTCGTCGCCGCCTGCCAGCGCAGAGCCCAGGAAACGTCCGCCGCAGCGCCCCAGCGCAGCCGCCCGCCGGCGTAAGCCGCCATCTCCCAACTGCGGAAGCCGCGATGAATGTCGCCAATGCTCAGGATATGGTTGGATGGCGTTCCCATTCGCAGGTTCGTGATCGCGTCCCGCCCGAAGTCGTTCCCGAACGAGAAGAACCCACGGTGCGCATCCGTCTCCGCGCCGTTCATCTGACGCCGGATGGTCTCGGCGCCCGCCATCCAGCTCCGCCCGCGCCCCTGCCGCCGCCACGCTCCCGCCGCCCGGTACACGTTCATCGCGCGGTCCAGCGGTATGATCGCCTGCGGTCCCAGCGTCTCCAGCCCTCCCGTCATCACCATCGGCCCCACCGCGTTCGGCTCCGGCACGAGCATCGTTCCCACCCGGTCGAACGCCGCCGTCGTCTCCCACACCGTCCGCGCGTCCTGCATGTGCGTCCACGTCGTCCGCGCCCTGTGGTTCTTGATATGGGTGTCGGGGTTCTGCCCGGCGACAAGCTGAAACGCATCCACGTCCTGCGAGGTGAAGTCGTAGCCGAGCGCCACCGCATCCCGCGCCCCGGGCTTCGCGTCCAGCCTCGCCCCGCCCATCCGGTGATCGATCCGCTGCGGGGAGTTCGTGTTCAGCGCCCGCGGGTTGATGTCCGTGCGGTTCGGCGGCTCTTTCGGATACGCGTCCAGAAACCGCTGCACCACCGCCCGCAACGCCGGATCCGCAGCCAGCGCCGTGCGCTCCTCCGCCCGCGGCACGAGCACGTTCCCGTTCACCTGCCCGCGAATCAGGCGCAGGCTCCCGTACGTCTCCCACCATACATCGCGCCGCGCCCGCCCGCCCGCGCGGAAGCCCGCGTCGTTCTCCCGCGCCGGTTTCACGTCCCCTGCCTGAAAAAACGTCCGCGCCGTCGTCACGCTGTTCAGGTGCGCCCAGCGCAGCTCTCCGTGGAAGTCCACGCCGGGACGGAAAGGCGCATGCGGCGGCGCCGCCGGCGGGTTTCCGAACTCGGCGCCGAAGTAGCCGCGCTCCGGCTGAAATTCGCGCACGATCGTTGCTGTCACCCCCAGCCGCACATTCAGCTCCTTCAGTGCATTGTTGTCCACCAGATTGAACTGCACGTTCTCATTGCGCCGGCTTTCCCCGCTTTCCGTGTCCGCCGCGCCCAGCAGGTTCAACTCCACCCGCCGCCTCTGCGCCTCCGCGCGCGCATCTTCCGCCGCCCTGGGCGCCGCCGCCCGCTCCACCGCGCGGAGCGTCGTCACGAATTCAGCCCGCTGCCCGCTCGCCTCGAAATACAGCGACTCGCGCCGCTGCGGCGCCACGTCCGGCGTTGAGGCATGCGTCACCCGCATCAGCCCGCCCGCCGCTACCTTCACTTCCAGCACCAGCCCCGGGTACTCCACCAGCAGCGCAACCTCGTTGGGAATCTCCGCCGTCCGCGCCCCTTCCCAGTGCTTCAGGTCAAACCCGGGATTCTCGCGGAAACCCTCCGGCAGCCTCACCCGCCCCTGCACGTGCAGCGCCAGCCCGATGCGGTGCTCGCGCTGATCGGTTGTCACCACCTTCACGCGGTCTTCCAGCACCCCGCCGGAGATGCGGAGATCGCGCTCTACCGCTGCGTTTTCCCGGTATCTTGGCTGCCGCGCCGCCACGCGCGCCGCGTCGAACGCCAGCAGCTCTCCCGGCACCCACCCCTGCTGGCCTTCTCCGTCGATCAACACCACGTTGTGCGCGTGCCCCCGCGTGTAAAACTCCCGGTGCAGGGGCGAACCGTACCCCACCGTGCCGGCGTCGTGTGTGATGTCCACTGCGCCGTAAGCGGCTTCCCAGTTCAGCGCCTCCGCCTGCGCGTGCGACCGGTCCAGTTGCCCGTAGTGGAAAAACAATTGCCACTCATCCTGTTTCAACACCGCCATCCGGCTCGACTCGAGATTCCGGCTCCGCACCTCCGGCACGGCGCCGCTCCGCCGCCCCGCTTCTTCCTCCGGCGGATCGAGCAGCGTCTCCCAGCTCAGCCGCTTCTTCGCCTCTTCCAGGCCGATCCACGTCGGAAACACCCGCCGCGCCGCCTCCATCAGCCCCCTGTTCGGCCAGCGCTGGAATCCGCCCGTCGTGTCCGCCGGCATCGGCAGCCGCCCGTCCGGAAAGCGCAGCACCGACGGCGCCAGCATCAGGTTCTCCGCGATCTCCGCCTCCCGCCGCAGCTCGCTCAGCCTTTTTTCGATCCCTGAGTACACAAACAGCGGCAGCACCGCCGAAACGACATACGAGTTGTAGCCGAACGACTGCTCGATCCACAGATAGTCGCTCGTCACCCCGTCCGCCATCTGCCTCCGCAGTCCGAACGGCGCGTCGACCGCCCGCCGCCAAAGCTCGCCGTCGCGCAGATACAGCGCCGCCATTCCCATCGCGCTGCGCTGCCACACCGCGATGTTGTGCACGCGCTGAAATGTCTCATCCACCAGCAGCGCCATCGGGCGCAGCAGCTTCTCCGCCCATTCCCTCTTCCTGGCCGGAGCGGCGTAACCGTCCACCAGCCGCGCCGCCTCCACCAGCCGCACCAGCACGTTCGCCTCGTCCAGGCTCTGGTACATCAGCCGCGACTTGCTCTTCTCCGTCTGCACCGGCCACTTCTCGTAGTTCTCCGCGTAGTAATTCAGTTGGCGGACCACCCAGTCCGCGTAGCGGCTCTCGCCGGTGAGCCGCCACAGCCGCGCCGCCTGCACCATCGTCTGCGTGTGCCGCGAGCGGAAACCGAACACCCATCCGCCCAGCACCTTCTCCGAGACGCCCGCCGGAGGAACGGGCGTCCACGGCAGGAATGCGCCCGTCTTCGCGTCCACGTAGTCGTGCCACCAGCCGGCGATCCACTCCACGCGGTCCGTCGCGTGCGCCTCCATCCATGCATCGCACGCCGCCCGCTGCTCCTTCAGCCACGCCGCCCATCGCGCGTCGCTCCGCACCGTGTTCCGCGCCTCATCCCAGTCCTCTTTCGGCGTCCGCACGGGAGAGCCGTCCGCGCCGTACACCTTCAGCTCCGCGAACGCACGCGCGGAATCAGCCTTCGGAAACTGCTCTTGACCCTGCGCCGCCGCGCACAGCGCTGCTGCAACCAGCCAGACCTTCACACCCGCAGTCTATAATGGCAGCACTCCCCATGCTGGGCCGCATCGTTCTCCTCTTCTTTCCCGCCTTGCTCTGCGCGCAGGAATGGCCCGTCTACCACGGCGGCTACGCCAACACGAAACACTCGCCGTTAAAACAGATCCACGCCGGAAATGTTTCGCGCCTCGCGCTGGCCTGGAAGTTCGACGCCGGCGGCGCCGGCAAGGAAACCGAGATGCAGTGCAATCCGCTCGTGCGCCACGGCGTGATGTACGTCAGCTCGCCGCGCCTGCACGTCATCGCCCTCGACGCCGCCACCGGAAAGCCGCTCTGGCGCTTCGATCCCCACCAAGGCAGGGACCCCGGCGCCGGCAAGTTCCGCCACCGCGGCTTCAACTACTGGGAATCCGGCAGCGACCGCCGCCTTTACTTCGCCGCTGGCCCCTGGCTCTGGTGCCTCAACGCCCGCACCGGGCAGCCCGTCCGCTCCTTTGGCAGGAACGGCCGCATCGACCTGCGCGAACACCTCGGCCGCGATGCGGCGAATCTCACCGTCACCGTCACCACGCCAGGCGTCGTTTACAGAGACCTCCTGATCCTCGGCAGTCTCGTGAGCGAATCGCTGCCTGCCGCTCCCGGCCACATACGCGCCTTCGATGTCCGCTCGGGCAGGCTCCGGTGGATCTTCCACACCATCCCCCATCCTGGCGAATTCGGCTATGAAACCTGGCCCAAAGACGCCTGGCAGTACATCGGCGGCGCCAACGCCTGGGGCGGGCTTGTGCTGGATGAGCAGCGCGGCATCGTCTTCGCGCCCACTGGTTCAGCCACCTATGATTTCTACGGGGCCAACCGCCACGGCGACAACTTGTTCGCAAATTGTCTGATCGCCCTCGACGCCTCCACCGGCCGCCGCCTCTGGCACTTCCAGTTTGTGCGCCACGATCTCTGGGACCGCGATCTTCCTGCTGCGCCCACGTTGGTTCAGGTCAGGCGCAATGGCCGCGTGATCGATGCCGTCGCCCAGATCACCAAGTCCGGCCATGTCTGGGTCTTCGACCGTGTCACTGGCGAAAGCCTCTTCCCGTATCAGGAAATCAGCGCGCAGCCCACCGATGTCGATGGCGAGTGGACCGCGCCCAGACAGGTGCTCCCGCTCCAGCCCGAGCCCTTCGCGCGCCAGTTCTTCTCCGAAGATCTCATCACCCGCCGCACGCCCGAAGCCCACGCCGATGTCCTGAAGCGCTGGCGCGGTTACCGCAACGGCCCGCAGTTCACGCCGCCCAGCCTGCAAGGCACGATCCTCTTTCCCGGCTTCGATGGCGGCGGCGAGTGGGGCGGCGCCACATGGGATCCCGAGACCGGCCTCTTCTACGTCAATTCGAACGAGATGGCCTGGGTCATCAAGCTCGTCGAACGGAACAACGACCGCCGCGTCACCGGACGCACCCTCTACCTGCGGCAGTGCGCCTCCTGCCACCGCGGCGACCTCGCCGGCTCCCCGCCCGAGTTCCCTTCGCTCGTGAATCTTGCCGGGCGCCGCAGCGCAGAACAGGTCCGCAACCTCGTTCTCAAAGGCGCCGGGCGCATGCCCGGCTACGCCCACCTGGGCGCGTCCAGCATCGACGCTATCCTCGCCTACATCCTCCGGGGCGAGGAAAAAGAAGTCACCGACGCCCCGCGCGCACCCTCGCCCATCGACCTGAAATACCGCCTCGACGGATACACCCGCTTCACCGATCCGGACGGCTACCCCGCCATCACACCGCCGTGGGGCACGCTCAACGCCCTCGACCTGAACACCGGCCGTTACGCCTGGCGGATTCCGCTCGGCGAAATCCCCGCTCTGGCAAAGCAGGGCCTGCGCGATACGGGCAGCGAGAACTACGGCGGCTCGGTGGTCACCGCCGGCGGACTGCTCTTCATCGGCGCCACCAACGCCGACGCGAAATTCCGCGCCTTCGACAAGCGCTCCGGCAAGCTCCTCTGGGAATACCAGATGGACGCCGCCGGCAACGCCACCCCCGCCACCTACATGGCCAACGGCAAACAGTTCGTCGTCATCGGCGCCGGCGGCGGCAAGTGGGGCAACCCATCCGGCAGCACTTACTACGCCTTCGCCCTGCCGGATTGAGCCGCGCCTCAGCGCTTCACCTTCTCCACTTTCACCGCGGCGATCTTGAACTCCGGTTCGCGGGACACCGGATCATAGGCATCCACCGTCAATTGATTCACCAGCCGCTCGGGATCGTGGAAATGCACGAACACGGAGCCCGCGCGCCCGTTTTCGTTCTCCTTCACGGTGAACACCTGCGAGCCGCGGCGCGAGGTGATGCGCACCGTATCGCCGTCGTTCAACCCCAGGCGTTTCAGGTCTTCGGGGTGCATCTCCGCCACGGCCTCCAGCCGCGTCGCCTTCAGCGCCGCCACGCTGCCCGTCATCGTCGCCGTGTGCCAGTGTTCCAGCACCCGCCCCGTATTGAGCGTCAGCGGGTAGTCTCCGTCAGGCGATTCCGCCGGCGCCTTCTGGTCGCGCATCCATACCACCGCCTTCCTGTCAGGACGGCCATAAAACAGAACCGGCTCAGGATGATCCGGCGGCACGAACGGGTCCTCGCCCCGCACATAGCGCCGTTTCGTGCCCGGATGTTCGGGCGAAGGCAGCGGCCACAGCAGTCCGTGGGCCTGCCGCAACCGCTCCCGCGTCATGCCGCTGAAGTCGTACGCCGTCCCCTTGGCCACCCGCAGGATCTCCTCCCATACATCCGCCGCATTCCGGAACGGCAGCAGCTTCTCATGTCCCAGCCGCCGCCCCAGTTCCAGCAGGATCTCCAGATCCGGGCGCGCTTCTCCAGGCGGCTCGATCGCTTTTTCCAGCAGTTGATAGCGCCGCTCCGAGCAGCCGTACACGCCCTCTTTCTCCACCCACAGCGCCGCCGGCAGCACCACGTCGGCAAGCTCGGTCGTCCGCGTCGGGTGAAATGCGTCGGCCACAACCAGGAACGTGTCAGGCGAAGCCATCGCCTTCCGGTAACGGTTCGCGTTAGGCAGGCTATGGCCGGGGTTCGTGCACATCACGTACAGGCACTTCACTTTTCCCGCTTCCAGCGCCTGAAACAGATCCACCGCCGAATAGCCCGGATTCGCGCTCAGCTTGCCCGCGGGCAGTCCCCACAGCTTCTCCATTTCGGCGCGGTGCTGCGCGTTGGCCACCAGCCGGCCGTAAGGCAGCACGTGCGACAAAGCGCCTCCGTCGCGCACGCCGCCGCAGGCGTTCGGCTGTCCCGTGAGCGAGAACGGCGTCGATCCCGGCCGCCCGATCTTGCCGGTGATCAGGCTCAGGTTCATGATCAGGTTGTTCAGCCACACGCCCTGCGTGCGCTGGTTCACACCCATCGTCCACAGCGACATCGCCTCCCTGCCGCGCGCCCCGAACCAGCGCGCCGCCGTGACGATGTCCTCCGCGCGGCATCCCGAATCGGCCGCCGCCCGCTCAGGCGTATACGCCTCCAGAAACCGCCTGTAGTCCTCCCACGTGCGGTTCGCCTCCGTGCCCTGCCCGAAGACGACGTGCTTGCGGATGAACTCCTCGTCCGCCAGCCCCTCTTTCACGATGACGTGCGCCATCGCGTTCAGGATCGAGAGATCCATCCCCGGCTTGCACGCCAGGTGCAGGTCCGCCCACGCCGCCGTGCGCGTGCGCCGCGGGTCGATGACGATGATCTTCACCGCCGGATTCTTCTCCTTGCGGTTCAGCACGCGCATCCACAGCACGGGGTGCGCCTCGGCCATGTTCGCGCCGATGATCAGAAACACGTCGGCGAAGTCGAGGTCTTCATAGCACCCCATCGGCTCGTCTTTGCCGAACGCGGTCAGGTAGCCGCCCGCCGCCGAGGCCATGCACAGCCGCGGATTGCCATCGATGTTGTTGGTTCCGATACCCGCTTTGAACAGCTTGTTGGCGACGTAGGTCTCTTCCGTCAGCGCCTGCCCCGAGCCGTAAAACGCCACCGAGTCCGGTCCGTGCTTCTCAATGGATTCGCGGAAACGCGCCGCCACCAGATCCATCGCCTCCTGCCAGGTAGCACGTACGAGCTTGCCTTCCTTGCGGATCAGCGGGTGCTTCAGCCTTCCGGGAGCGTCCAGGATCTCAACCAGCTTCGCGCCCTTCACGCACAGGAAACCCCGGTTGTGGTTTTGCGCGTCGCCCTTCACCGCCGTCACTTTCGGCCCCTGCGGCGTTCGCGTGACGCCCACATACACCCCGCAGCCCGTGCCGCAATACCGGCACACCGCTTTCACCCAGCGGTCCGGCTCCTGCGGAACATAGGCAAGCAGCGGCATCCAGTCCGCCTGGCTCATCAATGCCGCCGCCGATGTGACAACCGGCAGATGCAGCAGCTTTCGTCTCGTCATGGCGCTCATTTCGCGGCTCCTCCTTTCGCCTGCGCCGGCTTGCGCCACAGGCTCTTGTGCGGGTTCAGCCCGTGCGGCGTGTGGCATGAGAAACAGTCCTTGCCGCGCATGCCCGGCTCGCGCAGCGTCTCCACCGCTTCGCCGTGACAGGCCTGGCATTTCTCCGCGCCGGGCTTGCGCAGGAAGTTCGCCCCCACGGCGTTATGACAGGTGATGCACGGCACCTGCCGCGTCCCGTGTTTGGACTTCTCCCAGTCGGCGGCGATCTCCGGCGACAGGCTTCGATGGCATTCCAGGCATTCGCCGCCCGCGCCCCCGATGTCGGGGTGTGCGGGCGGGGCGGCCTTCCGCTGCGCCGCCACAGCAGCGGCGGCGAGGATCAGAAACATGATGATTCGCATGAAGACACCTCAGAACCGGTAGGTGAATTCCAGGTACCCGAAATTGCCGTTGCCCCCCTGCGGATAGATCCGCTGCACGGCGGCGCGTCCCTGCATGTGGCCCAGGTAGCCGGTGAAGGCTGCGTGGGCGTTCACGTTGACATCACAGCTCACATCCCACAGGTTCGCAACCGAGCGCGCCCCTCCTGTGGGGCGTCCCGCGAATCCGAACGTCCACGGCTGGAACGGACCGCCGCCCGCGTACCAGAGATCGTTCCGCTCGGCCAGCCGCACCGCATGATACTCGCTCCGCACGGCTACCTTCTGATGAGGGCGCACTGTCAGCATGGCGAAGAAATCGTCGCTGTTCATCATGTTGTAGAACGGCGTGCGCGCGAAAGGCCGCGGCGTCGGCAGGAGCTGGTGAAACGTGCCGTGGCGCATGTCGTTGGGATTCTTGTCCCCGCTCGCGTGCGCGAAGCCCCCCTCCAGCCACGGCTTCAGCCGCTTCAGCCCCGGAGGCTGCCAGCCGCCTTCGATGTTCACCGCGCCGGCGCGGTGATCGAGCACACCCCACCGGCCTGTTTGCAGAGCTGCCCACACAAGCGCGTTGAACGATCCGGCCCGCGTCTGAAGGTTGTGCATGTAGTGCCCCGTGAACGTGCCCAGCCGGATGTTGCCGAAGTCCCGCTGCCGCGCAGCCAGCGGGCGGTTGTCCACTTTCAGCACGTGCCGCCAGTCCTGGAAATAGATCCCGCTCAGCCGCCACTCGCCCGCGCTCTTTGCCGAGCCCGTCTGTCCCGTGGCGGACACCGTCGTGAAACCCGTCTTCAGTTGCCCCCAGCCATCCACCTGGAACGCGCCCCGCGTCGCCAGCGCGCCCACCCATGTCACGTTCAGCTTCGGCCGGTTCACGGCGTAGTGGAACCCATCGAAGCTCCGTCCCACATGCGCCCATGCAAACGGCCCGATCAGCCGCTGGTTCACCCTGTCCCGCTTCAGCGCCGCCAGCGCCGGATCCTTGGGCGCAACCTCGCCTCCGTCCATCCACTCGAACCGCCCCACGCGCAGGCTCTGCGTCTTGTCACCGAACAGCCCCCTCCAGCGCACGAAACCCTGTTTCGGGAAGACCATCGCCGCGTTTTGCCTGCCGTTGTTGGCGGCGAAATACGTGGCGCCCAGCCCGAATTGCGCCTGCGGCGCGGGTCCGATGGCGCGCTCCGGCAAGCCCAGCAGGAACGGCGCCGCCAGTTCCAGTTGCCAGTCGAAGTCCCCGCGCGTCTGCGCCAGGCTCAGCCGCAGGATGTTCCCGCTGAGGGCGTAGCGGTTGTCGGCCGATCCCTCGAACCAGTCCCACATCTCCAGGCGCGTCCGGAGGCTGCCGGTCACCCGCACGGCGCCGGCCTTTGAGGCGGCTGGCGGACTCTGGGCGGCCAGGGGAGAGGCGGATGCGGCCAGCAGGCAGAAGGCTGCGGCAATGAGGGCGGGGTCCTTTTTCAAAAACATCGAGAATCAGAGTAACGGGTCTTTTGTCATCTTTCCGTGACCGGAGTCACATCGGTTTTTTCTCTGCTCATGGTAAGCTGCCTATGAATGAATGAAAAGGGCTCTGTGGCGCTGTTTGCCGTCGCCCTGCCGGCCGGCCTGCTGCTCGGCCTTGCGCTCTTCACCTTCGGCTACGCGCGGGGCCATTCCTACATGACTGACGACCCCGGCGCCTGCGTCAACTGCCACGTCATGCGGGACCAGTTTGAAGGCTGGATGCGGTCCAGCCACCGCACGGCGGCCGTCTGCAACGACTGCCATACCCCGCCGGGTCTCGTGCCCAGGTATTTCACCAAGGCGCTCAACGGCTTCAACCACTCGCTGGCTTTCACCACTGGCCGTTTCCCGGATCAGATCCAGATCACGGGACGCAACAAGCGGGTTGCGGACGAGTCTTGCCTCAAGTGCCACGGCGACATCACTTCGGCCATGCAGATGGCGCGGCACGGGAGGCAGAGCGTGGATTGCGTGTCCTGCCACAGGAACGTGGGTCATGCCCACTGATTATAAGAATTCATTGCCTGGAGAGACGGTTTTATGAAGCTCGACAGAAGAATTTATCTTGCCATCGCCATAACTGCTGCGCTGACCATTGCTGTCACGGCGCTCCTGATCAACATCTTCGAGCACAAACAGGAAGCGCGCCAGACCTGGTTCCGCGTCGTCGAAGTCACTGACGACACCGACGATCCGGCCACATGGGGCAAGAACTTCCCGCTCCACTATGACGCCTACTCGCGCACCGTCGACATGACTCGCACCCGCTACGGCGGCTCCGAGGCGCTGCCGAAGAACCCGAGCCAGGCCGATCCCCGCGACCGGGTCTCGCAGGAAAAGATCGAAGAAGATCCCCGCCTGAAAAAGATGTGGGCCGGTTATCCTTTCTCTGTCGACTTCCGCGAAGAGCGCGGCCACGCCTACATGCTCACCGACCAGCGCTACACGAAGCGCGTGCTCGAATTCAAACAGCCCGGCACCTGCCTCAACTGCCACGCCTCCACCTACGTCTTCATGAAGACGCTCGGCAACGGCGACATCTTCGCCGGCTTCGAAAAGATGAATGCGATGCCCTACGCCGAGGCCACGAAAAACGTCAAGCACCCGGTGTCCTGCATCGATTGCCATGATCCGAAAACCATGGCTCTGCGTGTCACGCGTCCCGCGTTCATCGAGGGCATCCGCGCTTACAAGGCGTCCCAGGGCGTGCAGAACTACGACCCCAACACGATGGCCACTGCGCAGGAGATGCGCTCCTTCGTCTGCGGCCAGTGCCACGTCGAGTATTACTTCCAGGGCGATAAGAAGCGGCTCGTCTTCCCCTGGCACAAGGGGCTGAAAGTCGACGACGCTTACGCCTACTATCAGGAAACGGGCCACAAGGACTGGGTGCACGCCCTCACCGGCGCGCCCGCGCTCAAAGCGCAGCATCCCGAGTTTGAAATGTGGAATCAGGGCATTCACGCGCGTTCCGGCGTCGCCTGCGCCGATTGTCACATGCCATACAAGCGCGAAGGCGGCATGAAGATCAGCGATCATCATGTCCGCAGCCCGCTGCTGAACATCAACCGCGCCTGCCAGGGCTGTCACCGCTTCTCCGAGAACGAAATCAAGGCCCGCGCCGAACAGATACAGGACCGCTTCATCGGCGCCCGCAACATCGCCATGGACGCGCTGATGGACTTGATCGACGAAACAGAACGGGCGCGCAAAGCCGGAGCCGGCGAGGCGCAGCTCAAGCCTGTCTGGGAGGCGCAGCGCAAGGCGCAGTTCTTCATCGACTACGTCGAAGCGGAAAACTCCGTCGGATTCCACGCGCCGGGCGAGGCGCTGCGCGTACTCACCGTGGCGCTCGACGAGATCCGAAAGGGCCAGATCGCACTGCGCGAGCTTGATCGCGGATCGCGGGGGCGCGCCGCCGCGCCCGCGCGCGGCGCTGCGCCGCAGGCCGACTAGCTTCCCGCCCGCGCGGCTATTCTGAAAGGGTGAAACTCGTCTTCCTGGGCACGCCGGAGTTCGCCGTGCCCTCGCTCGAGGCCCTGGTAGCGGCGGGATACGAGGTGAGCGCTGTCTACACCCAGCCCGACCGTCCCGCCGGGCGCAGGCGCGAGTTGAGGCCGCCGCCGGTGAAAGAAGCCGCACTGCGGCTGGGGCTCGAGGTCCGCCAGCCAGAGCGCATCCGCCGCTGCGAGGAAGAGCTGGCGGCGCTCAAGCCAGACGCCATGGCGGTGGTCGGCTACGGCCAGATCATTCCCCAGGCGATCATCGATATTCCGCCCCTCGGAATCCTCAACGTGCACGCCTCGCTGCTGCCGAAATACCGCGGCGCCGCGCCCATCCAGTGGGCCATCGCCAATGGCGAGACGGTGACCGGCGTCACCATCATGAGCATCGACGCCGGCCTCGACACGGGCGGCATTTTATTGCAGGAAGCCACGGAAATCGGCCCCGAAGAGACCGCCCCCGAACTCGCCGCGCGGCTCGCGCCCATCGGCGCCCGGCTGCTGGTCCAGGCGCTCGCAGGGCTCGCCGCTGGCTCGATCCATCCTGTTCCGCAGGACCACGCGCAGGCGACGCTCGCGCCGATCCTGAAGCGCGAAGACGGCTTGGTCGATTTCCGCTGGCCGGCGGCGAAAATCGCCTGCCGTGCGCGCGGATTCCAGCCCTGGCCAGGCGCCTGGACGTGGTGGCGCGGCCGGCGCTTCTTCCTCTGGAAATGCCGGCCGGCTGAAGTGGAGACCCCCGCCGTGCCCGGAAAACTGTTCTCGCACGGCCGCCGCCTCTTCGCCGCCTGCGGCCAGGGCGAAGCGCTGGAATTGATCGAGGTGCAGGCCGAAGGAGGAAAGCGCCTGGATGCCGCCGCCTTCCTGAACGGATGCCGCCTGAAGGAAACCGACATTTTAGGAGAAATACAGCAGTGAATTTGCCTCTCGGATTCCGTTATTCGGCTGTTTATGCTGGAATTCGCAAGGTGCAAAAGCCGGACCTGGCGCTGATTGTCTCCGATGCGCCCGCCCAGGCCGCCGCCGTGTTCACCACCAACCGCGTCCAGGCCGCGCCGGTCATCGTTGCCCGCCGCCATCTGGAGATCTCCGGCGGCCAGGCGCGCGCCGCGCTCGTCAACGCGGGCAACGCCAACTGCGCCACGCGCACTGGAGAACGGGTGGCGCTGCAAACCTCCAGGGCTGCGGCGAAGAGGCTGGGATGCAGGCCCGA
Organism: Acidobacteriota bacterium; assembly: GCA_049325215.1. Classification (GTDB taxonomy): domain Bacteria; phylum Acidobacteriota; class Terriglobia; order Bryobacterales; family Bryobacteraceae; genus JANWVO01. Next base: position 143,524 of record JBMOMB010000031.1, on the reverse strand, counting down.
GCACGTCCTGCCCGCCTCCACCGGCGTCATCGGCGTCGAACTCGACCCGCGCCTGATCCTCGATCACCTCGATTCTCTTGTGGCCGGGCTCTCGCCTGAGCGGTTCTTCGACGCCGCCGACGCCATCCTCACAACGGATCTCGTCCGCAAGGTGGCAGCCGCCGGCGTGCAGGGCGCGCGCATCGCCGGGATGACGAAAGGCTCGGGCATGATCCACCCGAACATGGCCACCACGCTCGCCTTTGTCGTGACCGACGCCGAAGTGCCCGCGCGGCAGTTGCGCGGGCACCTGAAAGCGGCCGTCGAGCGCAGTTACAACCGCCTGAGCGTGGACGGCGACATGTCCACCAACGACATGCTGCTCGTCATGGCCAACGGCTTGAGCGGCAGGCGGGTGGCGCGCGAGCCGTTCCAGAAAGCGCTCGATGAAGTGTGCCAGTCGCTGGCCAGGCAGATCGCGCGCGACGGCGAGGGCGCGCAGAAGTTCGTCGAGATCCGCGTCGAAGGCGCCTCGAGCGAGCGCGCCGCGGCGCAGATCGCCCGCGCGATCGCCAACTCGCCGCTTGTGAAAACCGCCATCGCAGGCAGCGATCCCAACTGGGGGCGCATCCTCGCCGCCGCCGGCTACTCGGGCGTCCCGTTCGATCCGTCGCGCGTGGATATTGACTTGCAGCGCGTCCGCGTCTGCCGCGGCGGGCTGGCGGCGCCGTTCGATGAAGCCGCGCTGAAGCAGGCGTTGGACGGCAAAGATGTGGGGATCCGCTTCGTCATCCGCGGCGGCGGCGCCGGCACGGCCGTCTTCTGGACGTGCGACCTCACGCACGGCTACATCGACATCAACGCCAGCTACCGCACCTGAAGCGGCGGCGCCTGCCCGGAAAAAAACGGTGCCAGGCGGGCCTGTACCCGTTTTTCGCCGTGTGTCAGACGGAGAGATGGTGCCCGGGGCGGGGCTCGAACCCGCACGGCCCTTGCGGGCCAACGGATTTTAAGTCCGTTGCGTCTGCCAGTTTCGCCACCCGGGCGCTTTCAGAAGAAGGAGACAGGAACGCAATTCCCATTTTCCGGCATCCGGCCCCCGGACGGCGCCGCCTGCGCTTCGTCAATGGCCGGTCTGGCCGGGGCGGCGGTCTTCCGGCAACAAAGAACGATAGGCGCGGCCGTGCATCGCTTCGTCAAAAGCCGCGCGCGCCTGCCTGACCAGATCCGGCGAGCCGAGCAGTTCCAAAGAGGCCAGCGCCAGCGTGCGCGCCGCCACCATCATGCCCTTGCGGCCGATCTCGGTTCCGGCGCATGCGGTCGACTGCCATGTATGCAGCGGCACGCCGGGCGGCATCGTGGCGGCGGTGAAATGGCCCACGGGCACGACCCAACTGACGTCGCCGACATCAGTGGACACCGAGGACAGCGAGGTTTTGGGCGGCAGAACTTCCGTCGCGCTCTCGATGGGCGGCATCGGGCGCGCGCCGAGAGTCGCGCGGATCTTCTCAATGAAGACGCGCTCTTCGTCTGTGTAGCGCACGCCGCCCGCCGCCCGCAGGTTGCGGTCCAGCAGGTCGCGCAACACGGGGTTCAAGACGAAGTTCGCATACGCCGAGGTGATTTCGATTTCGAACTTCGTTTCCGTGGCGAGCGCGCCGGCCTCGGCGCATTTCTTCACCCGTTCCCAGATGCGTGCAAGCTCGCCGAGATCGGGATGGCGCACGATGAGAGACAGCTCGGCGAACTCGGGAACGATGTTGGCCGCGGCGCCGCCGCTCGTGACGATGTAGTGCATGCGCGTCTCCTGCGGGACGTGCTCGCGCAGGAGATTGATGGCATGCGTGGTCAGCTCGAGCGCGTCCAGCGCGCTGCGTCCGGCTTCCGGCGAGCCCGCGGCGTGGGCGGGCGTGCCGCGGAACCGGACGCGGGAGCTGATGTTGGCCAGATACGTGTTGTCGTCGGCGGCGTTGAAGTCACCGGGATGCCAGCCGAGCACAACATCAGCGTCGCGGAACGCGCCGGCGCGGATCATGAAGATCTTGCCGCCGCCGCCCTCCTCGGCGGGCGTGCCGTAAAAGCGGATCGTGCCCTTCATCCCCTGCGCCTGCATTCGCTCTTTCACCGCCACGGACGCCAGCGCCGAAGCCGTGCCGAACAGATTGTGCCCGCAGCCGTGGCCGGGCGCGCCGGCCGCGCGCGGTTTCCGCTCCGGCACGTCGTCCTGCGAAAGCCCGGGCAGCGCGTCATACTCGCCCAGGATGCCGATGACGGGCTTGCCTTCGCCCCACTCGGCGACGAACGCCGTGGGCATCTGATCGAAGCCGCGTACGCGGAAGCCGGCCTTTTCCAGCTCGGCGCGCAGCAGCGCGGAACTCTGCTTCTCCTGCCAGCCGAGTTCGGGATTTTCCCAGATCTGGCGCGAGAGCTGTTTGAAGCGCGGGGCGTGGCGCTCCACCGCTTCGAGCGCCGCCTGCCGCGGCGCGGTCTGCGCGGCGGCGAGCATCGAACACAGAGCCAGTCCCAGCGTGGCACGATGGTAGGTCATAATCAGAAGCCTAACCGAAGTGCGCGGAATCCGCCATGCCCCGCTACGCCGCCATTGACATTGGAAGCAATTCGGTGCGGATGATGGCCGCCGACGTCGACCGCAACGGGCGGTTCGAAGTGCTGGCCGAAGACCGGCAGGTGACGCGGCTGGGCGAGAGCGTGTTCCGGACGGGCAGCATCGACGAGGCTGCGGCGCGGGGCGTGCTGGCGGTGCTTGAGCGGATGAAAGAGGCCTACGGCAGGCTGGGCGTGCTGGCGGTGCGGGCGGTGGCGACGGCGGCGGTGCGCGATGCCTCCAATGCGGATGAGTTCCTGGCGCGCGCCTCCGAGGTGCTGGGCGAGCCGGTCGAGCGCATTTCGGGGCTGGAAGAAGCGCGGCTGATCCATCTGGGCGTGGAGACGCGCTGGCCGCATCCGCGGCAGCGGATCCTGATTCTCGACATCGGCGGCGGCAGCGCCGAAGTGATCGACGCCGAAAACGGGCTTATGCGCGCCGCGCTGTCCCGCCCGCTGGGCGCGGTGCGGTTGCAGGCCGTGTTCCTGAAGAACGACCCGCCCCTCGAGGACGAGCTCGTGCAGATGCAGGAGTTCATCGAAGAGAAGCTGCACGCGGTGAGGCAGAAGATCGAACATGCCGCCTTCGACCGCGTGATCGGGACATCGGCGTCGGCGTCGGCGATCGTGTGCGCGGCGAACCGGATTCCGCGGCAGCGGCGCGAAGAGGCCAGCCGCAGGCGCGTGACCGTGGCTCAGCTGCGGCGGCTGTACCGCCAGCTTGCGGCGATGGACGTGGAGGCACGGCGGCGCGTGACGGGCATCGGTCCGCGGCGCGCCGAGATCATCTTGCCGGGCGTGGCGGTGATGCTGAAGGTGCTCGAGCTGTTCGGCGCACGGCAGCTCTATTACTGCCCGGCGGGCGTGCGCGACGGCATTCTGCGCGACCTGGCCGATCGTGAGGCGGGGGCCGAGCGGGTGCGGCTCGGCCCCGAACAGCGGCGCATGGTCGAGCAGTATGCGCGGCGATTCGGAGTCGATCTGAAGCATGCGCGGAAAGTGGCCGCTTTCGCGCGGGAGCTGTTTACGGCGCTTACGCCCTGGCACCGGCTGCCTCCGGAAACAGGGCGGCTGCTGAAGGCGGCGGCATACCTGCGCGACACGGGTCATGCCATCAACGACATGGCCCATCACAAGCACTCGCAGTACATCGTGGCCAACGCCGACCTGGCGGGCTTCACCGACGACGAGCAGCATCTGGTGGCGATGCTGTGCCGGTATCACCGCAAGGCGCCGCCGTCGGCGCGCCACGCGGATTTCACGGCGCTGCCTTCGGCAGAGCAGCGTGTAGTCGAGCAACTGTATCCGCTGCTGCGGATCGCGGACGCGCTCGACCGCAGCCGCGATCAGCGCGTGGAAGCGATCGAGTGCGCGTTGGGCGACGGCGCCCTTATGCTTATCCTGAAATCGGAAAAGGACCTCGGCCTTGAGCTGTGGGCGCTTGAGCGGACGGCGCCGCTGTTCCGGCAGGTGTATGGAAAGCAGCTCCGGGCCGTGGCGCGGCGGCGATGACGCGGACCGGGCATGCACGCGCGGCGCTGCGGGCGCGGATCGAGAAGCTCGACAGTCAGATCGGCCTGGCGCTTAAGCGTTGCGGCGAGGACGAGGTGCACGATTTCCGTGTGGCCGTGAGGCGGCTCGGGCAGGCGCTGCGCGTCTTTGCCGATCTGCTGCCGGGCAAAGAGGCGAAGCGGATGCGCAAAGCGCTGAAGCCCGCGCTCGATGCCGCGGCTCACGTGCGGGATCTGGACGTGGACAGCGAGCTGCTCATCCGGCTGGGGCTGCGCGCGGATCACCCGCTGCTTGTGAAAATGCGGGGCGACCGGGAGCGCGGGGCGCTGGCGTTTGTCGGGCAACTGTACCTGCTGCGCTCGCAGGGCGTTCCAATGGACTGGCTGGCGCGGCTCGAGATGTTGCGCGAGACCGAAGAGGACGCGGCGGCGCACGCGCGGGCGCTGCTGCCGCCGATGGCGGCGGAGTTTTTCGCGGCCGGGAGGAAGGCGGCGCTGAAGCCTTCGGCGGCGGCGCAGTTGCACGCGTTCCGGCTCTCGGCCAAGCGCTTCCGCTACACGCTCGAGATCTTCAGCGAGTTTTACGGGCCCGTGATGGAGAAGCGGATCGGGCAGGTGCGGGAGATCCAGGGGATTCTGGGGCGAAGGCAGGACTGCGCCGTGTCGATGCAGATGCTCGAGGCGGCGGCATCGTTTGACGGCGAAGCGCGGCAGGTGATGCAGGCGCTCGAGCGGCGGGCGAGGAAGCTGGAGGCGGAATTCGCGCAGTACTGGCGGGAGACGTTCGACGGCGAGGGGCAGGAGCGGCTGTGGACGCGGTATCTGGCGCGGCGCATGCCTGCGAGGGGCGCGGCTCGATAGAATAGCCGTCCATGTGGGAACAGAATTACGCGCCGTTGCAGGGCAGCGTGGGCTGGTCGGCGCTGGCGGCGGCGCTGCCGCTGTTCACGCTGCTGTATCTGCTGGGCGTGCGGCGGACGGCCGCGTGGGCGGCGGGACTGAGCGGACTGGGTGCGGCGGCGGTGGTGGCGCTGTTCGTCTACCAGATGCCCGTGAAGATGGCGCTGGCCGCGGCGTTGTTCGGGGCGGCGTTCGGGCTGTTTCCGATCTGCTGGATTATTTTCTGGGCGATTTTTCTCTATCGGCTGAGCCTGGAGACGGAGCAGTTCGAGATCATCAAGGACTCGATCGGCTCGATCACGCCGGACAGGCGGTTGCAGGCGTTGCTGATCGCGTTCGCCTTCGGGGCTTTCGTGGAAGGGGCGGCGGGATTCGGAGCGCCGGTGGCCGTGGCGGCGGCCATGCTCGCCGGACTGGGATTTTCGCCGTTTTACGCGGCGGGGATCTGTCTGCTGGCGAACACGGCGCCGGTGGCGTTCGGCTCGATCGGCATTCCGGTGATCACGCTGGCCGGCATCACGGGACTGCCGGTGGAGAAGCTGAGCGCGGCGGTGGGGCGGATTTGCGCGCCGGTGTCTTTGTTCGTGCCGGCGTACCTGGTGATGGTGATGGGCGGGTGGCGCGCGCTGAGCGGGGTGCTGCCGGCGGCGCTGGGCTGCGGACTGGCGTTTGCCGGGGTGCAGTTCTATGCGTCGAACTATCTGGGGCCGGAGTTGACCGACATCCTGAGTTCGCTGGCGGCGATCGGCGCATGCCTGGCGGCCACGCGCGTCTGGCAGCCGCGCAATGAGTTTGTCTTCGATGGCGCGGCGGCGGAGGCGGCGCTGCCACCGAAGCACGCGGGGCGCGCGGTGCTGAAGGCGTGGTCGCCCTATATTCTGCTGGTGGTGTGCGTGCTGGCGTGGGGGCGGGCGGACATCAAGGCGGTGCTGAATTCGTACACGGCGGCGGTGGAATGGCCCTGGCTGCACGGGCAGGTGGTGCAGATGCCGCCGGTGACCGCGCAGGCGTCGCCGTATGCGGCGCGGTATGCGTTTCAATGGCTCTCGGCGGCGGGCACGGCGTGCCTGCTGGCGTGCGTGCTGACGGCGCTCGTGCTGCGCGTGCGCGTGCAGTTGCTCGCAAAGGTGCTCAGGGACACGGCGCGGCAACTTGCCAAGCCGGTGCTGACGGTGGCGAGCGTGCTGGGGCTGGCGTTTCTGATGAACTACTCGGGGGCGACGGCGACCCTGGGGCTGGCGTTCGCGGCGACGGGCGCGGCGTTTCCGTTCTTCAGCGCGCTGCTGGGGTGGCTGGGAGTGTTTCTCACCGGGAGCGACACGAGCGCGAACGCGCTGTTCGGCAACCTGCAGGTGGTGACGGCGCGGAGCCTGGACCTGAACCCGGTGCTGATGGCGGCGTCGAACTCGTCGGGCGGGGTGATGGGGAAGATGATCTCGCTGCAATCGATCGCCGTGGCGGCGGCGGCCACGGGGATGGCGGCGGGGGAAGAGAGCCGGCTGTTCCGGTTCACGCTGAGGCACAGCGTGTTTCTGGCTTCGGTGATCGGAGTGCTGGTGCTGGGCTACGCCTATCTGTTTCCGCATCTCGTGCCGCTTCCGTAACGCTCAAGCGGAACAACCGGCCCCGGCGGCTCTGTCTTGACACAAGACTCAAACGAACGTATGATTGAGCCGAACGTATGATTCATACTGTGTATGACAACAGCCCGTTTCCGGAGGCGCCGGATCCGGCAGAGCCAGCCGGGCGGGCGCAGGCGACGCGCGAGCGGATCCTCGACGCCGCCGAGCGGCTGTTCGCCGAGCACGGCTTCGCGGCGACCTCCCACCGGCAGATCACCGCTGAAGCGGGAGTGAATCTGGCGGCGGTGAACTACCACTTCGGCTCGAAAGAAGAGCTGTTTCTGGAGGTGGTGCGGCGGCGGCTGGACCCGGTGAACCGGCGCCGGCTGGAGATGCTCGAGGAGGCGGAGAGGCGGAGCGGCGTGGCGCGGATCGAGGACATCGCGCGGGCGTTTGCCGAGCCGGTGGTGGCGGCGCGCGACGAAGACGGGGACGCGGGTGTGCTGCCGAAGCTGATGGCGCGGGTGGTGGGCGAGCCGGGCGGATGGGCGGAGAAGCTGTTCCCGGTGGTTTTCGCAGGCGTGGCGGCGCGATTCCTGGCGTCTCTCGAAAAAGCGATGCCGGGGGTGAAGCGGGAGGACTTGCTGTGGGGGCTGGTGTTCAGCGCGGGTGTGCTGTCGCACTACGTGCTGCTGGGCGATCTGGTCCGGCGTGTGGCGGGCGCCGCGCCGGGCGGAGCACGCGGCCACAGGACGGCGGAGCGGATGGTGGGCTTCATTACGGCGGGGCTGAAAGCGCTGCGGGCCGCACCCGCGGCGAAGGAAACTGCGGCGGCCCGGGGAGGGGGGAGGGCGGCGGCGGAGCGAAAGCGCGGTGGAGGGAGGAAGCAGGCATGAAGCGGGCAAGGCTGGCGGCGCTGATGCTGGCGGCGTGTGCGGCGGCGGGTGCGGAGCCGCCGCAGCGGCTAAGGCTGAGTTTGCGCGAAGCGGTGGAGATGGCTGTGGCGCCGGGCGGCGCGGCGCGGCTGGAACTGGCGCGCGAGGCGGCGCGGGCGGCGGAGGCGCGGAAGCGGCAGGCGCTGGCGCCGCTGTTGCCAAACGTGGACGGAAGCTACACGTTCCGGAGCTTCACGAACAATCTGGCGTCATTCGGCATTCAGTTTCCGGCAGTGCCGGGCATTGCCTTTCCCGTGTTCGTGGGACCGATTGACGTGCAGGACACGAGGGCGGCTGCATCGCAGAGCGTTTTCGATCTGGCGGCGGTCAGGCGCTGGCAGGCGGCGCAGGCGCAAGCGCGGGCGGCGGTGGCGGAAAGCGAAGAGGCGCTTCTGAAGACCCGCGCCGCCGTGGCCCAGGCGTACCTGAATGCCGTGCGGGCGGAGGCGGCGCTGGAGGCGGCGCGGGCGAACGTGGCGCTGGCGGAGCGGATCCTGAAACTGGCGGCATCGCAGAAGGCGGCGGGGACGGGCACCGGGATCGAGGTCACGCGGGCGGCGGCAGTGCTCGAACAGGAACGGCAGAAAATGATTTCGGCCGAGGAAGACCGCGCGTCGGCGCGGCTGGGGCTGCTGCGGGCGATGAACGCCGACCTGGGGGCGGAGCTGGAGCTGACGGACCGCATGGTGTATGTGCCGGCGGAGATTCCGGCGCCGGAGAGAGCGCTGGAGGCTGCGCGGGAGCTGCGTCCGGAATTGAAGGCGCAGGCGGCGCGGGAGCGGGCGGCGCGGCTCGTGGCTTCCGCGGCGAAGTGGGAGAGGATGCCGGCGGCGCGGGCCTTCGGAGACTACGGGGTGGTCGGGCGCACGGGCAGCGTGTATCTGCCGACGAGGAGCGTGGGCGTGCAGGTGACGGTGCCCCTCTGGGACGGCGGGCGGCGGGATGCTCGGCGGGCGGAGGCGCAATCGCTCGAGCGGGCGGAGGAGATCCGTACCCGCGACACGGCGCGGCAGGTGGAGATGGAGATCCGGCTGGCGCTGGAGGCGTTGAAGTCGGCGGAAGGGCAGGTGGCGGCGGCGCGGGCGGTCTTCGCGCAGGCGGAACGGGAGCTGGAGCAGGCGGAACGGCGCGTGGCGGCGGGCGTGGCGACGCCGCTCGAAGTGACGGAAGCGCAGGCGCGGCTGGCGCGGGCGCGGGAGGCGGTGGTGTCGGCGACGTTCCGGCAAAAGGCGGCGCGGATCGAGCTGGGCGCGGCGGCGGGCAATCTGGACCTGATGCTGGACTGAAAGGAACACTGGCGATGAAGGCGAAGAGGATGGTTCCTGTAGTTTCGGCCGTTGCGATCGTGGCGGCAGTGCTCGCCTGGCGGGCCGTGCGGGCGCGAGCCAGGGAGAGCGAGCTCCGGCTAAGCGGCAACATCGAGCTGACGGAGGTGCAGTTGTCGTTCAAGACGCCGGGACGGGTGGAGGATCTGCTGGTGGAGGAAGGCGACGCCGTGGAGGCCGCGCAGGTGGTGGCCCGGCTGGACACGGCGGAGCTGGAGCGGGCGCGGCAACGCGAGGCGGCAGCGGCTGAAGCAGCGGCGCGCGCCGTGGAACAGACGCGGGCTGCGCTCGCGTATCAGGAAAAGGCTTTGCAGGAGGAGCGGGCGGTGCGGCGGGCGGAAGTGGAGGCAGCACGGAAGAGGCTGGAAGAGATGCAGGCGGGAAGCCGGCGGCAGGAGATCGAAGCGGCGCGCGCGGGGCTCAAAGAGGCGGAGGCGCAGTTCGCGCTGGCGCAGCGCGACTGGGAACGGGCTCAGACGCTGCACCGGAACGAGGACATCTCGACGGCGCAGTACGAGCAGTTCCGGACGCGCTATCAGGCGGCGTCGGCGACGCTCGAACGGGCGCGGGAGCAGGCGTCGCTGGTGCAGGAAGGTCCGCGGAGGGAGCAGGTGGAACAGCAGCGGGCGGCGGTGGATCGGGCGCAGGCGGCGCTGCGGCTGACCGAAGCGGGAGCGCTCGAGTTGGAACGGAGGAGGAAGGAGCTGGCGATGCGCGAGGCGGAGCTGGCGCGGGCGCGGGCGCAACTGGCGGTAATCGACGTGCAGCTGGGAGAGCGCGTGTTGAGATCGCCGGTGGCAGGCGTGGTGCTGAGCAAGAACGCCGAGCGCGGAGAGGTGGTGGCGGGGGGCGCGGCGGTGGTCACGGTCGGGGAGATGGCGAAGCCGTGGCTGCGCGGCTACATTGCGGAACGGCACCTGGGGCGGGTGAAGCCGGGCATGGCGGCGGAGGTGACGACGGACTCCTACCCCGGGAAGAAGTATGCGGGGCGGGTGACGTTCATCTCTTCCGAAGCCGAGTTCACCCCGAAGCAGATCCAGACGGAGGAAGAGCGGCAGAAGCTGGTGTACCGGATCAAGATCGAGCTGGAGAATCCGCGGCTGGAGCTGAAGCTGAACATGCCGGCCGACGCAGTGCTGCGGCTGGAGTAGCAGGCGATGATCCGGGTGGAAAACCTCAGCAGGCGGTTCGGCGCCGTGGAAGCGGTGCGGGGCGTGTCGTTCGAGGTGCGCGCGGGGGAAATCTTCGGGCTGGTGGGACCGGACGGGGCGGGCAAGACGACGGTGATGCGGCTGGTGGCGGGACTGCTGGACGCTGACGAGGGGCGCGTGGTGGTGTGCGGTTTCGATGTGGCGCGCGAGCCGGACGCGGTGAAGGACCGGATGGGGTACATGGCGCAGCGGTTCGGCCTGTATCAGGACCTGACGGTGGAAGAGAACATCGAGTTTTACGGAGAGCTGTTCGGGACGGATCCGGCGGAGCGCGGGCGGCTGGCCGGGGAGTTGCTGGAGCTGACGGGGATGAGCGAGTTCCGGCGGCGTCGCGCGGGCCAGTTGAGCGGGGGGATGAAACAGAAGCTGGCGCTGGTGTGCACGCTGCTGCACCGGCCTCAGGCGCTGGCGCTGGACGAGCCGACCTGCGGCGTGGATCCGCTTTCGAGGCGGGAGTTCTGGCGGATTCTGGAGGGGCTGGCGCGAGAAGGGCTGGCGGTTCTGGTTTCGACGGCGTATCTGGACGAGGCGGGGCGCTGCGGGCGTGTGGGGCTGATGGACGGAGGGCGGCTGGAGGAGGTGGGGAGGCCGGAGGAGATCCGGAACAAAATCGCGCCGATCTGTTTCCGGCTGGTCGGCGGGGACCGGCGGGAGGCGCGGCGGCGGCTGGCCGGCGTGCCGGGCGTGCTGGCGGCGGAGCCGGCGGGGGCGGCGCTGCACGTGTACCTGGAAGAAGGAGCGGAGGCGGAGGCGGTGTCGAGGGCGGCGGGCGTGGAGCTGGAAAGGATCGAGCCCACGCTCGAGGACGCGTTTCTGGCGCTGATCCGCAGGAAGGAGAAGAGCATTGCGGCCTGAGGCGGCGGTAGAGACGAAGGATCTGGTGAAGCGCTTCGGAACATTCACGGCGGTGGACGGGGTGACGCTGGAGATCGGGCGCGGGGAGGTGTTCGGCTTTCTGGGACCGAACGGGGCGGGCAAGACGACGACGATCCGGATCCTGTGCGGGCTGCTCGAGCCGACCTCGGGAGAGGCGCGGGTGAACGGCTATGACGTGGCGGCGGAACCCGAGCGGGTGAAGCAGTCGATCGGGTACATGTCGCAGAAGTTCTCGCTCTACGACGATCTGACGGTGGAGGAAAACCTCGAATTTTTCAGCATGGTGTACGGAGTGGCGCGGGAAAGGCGGGAGGAGCGCAAGGAGTTTGCGCTGCGGATGGCGGGGCTCGAGAGAGAGCGGAAGAAGCTGACGCGCGAGCTCGCAGGGGGGTGGAAGCAGCGGCTGGCGCTGGGATGCGCGGTGCTGCACGAGCCCCCGGTGCTTTTTCTGGACGAGCCGACATCGGGCGTGGACCCCATGGCGCGGCGGCGCTTCTGGGACCTCATTTACGGGATGGCGGAGGGCGGGGCTGCGGTGCTAGTGTCGACGCACTACATGGATGAAGCGGAGTATTGCGGGAGGCTGGCGCTGATGCACCGGGGCCGCGTGGTGGCGCTGGGCTCGCCGGACGAACTGCGGGCGCAGTGCCGCGCGGGGGGAACGATGGAGGACGTGTTCGCGGCGTGCATCGAGCAGGAGGAGGCGCGCAGGCGATGAACCGGAGAAGGCTGCGGGCGGTGTTCGTCAAGGAACTGCGGCACATCGCGCGGGACTGGCGGAGCCTGGCGATGGCGCTGGCGGTGCCTCTGCTGCTGCTGTTGCTGTTCGGCTATGCGCTGACGCTGGACGTGGACCGGATTCCGACGGTGATTTACGATCAGGACGGGACCGCGGAGAGCCGCGAGCTGGCGGAGCGGTTGCGGGGGTCGAAATTTTTCATGGCAACAGGGGCGCGGGAAGGGTACGGGGACGTAGTGCAACGGCTGGATGACGGCAACGCGCTGATGGGGGTGGTGATTCCGCGGGGATTCGCGCGGAGCCTTGCGTCGGGAAAGACGGCGCAGGTGCAGGTGCTTGTGGACGGGAGCGACTCGAATACGGCATCGATTGCGGCCGGATACGCGGAGGCGCTCTTGATGAATTACTCCATCGAAGTGCGGCAGGCATGGCTGGAAAAAAGAGGAGCTGAAAAGCTGAGGCCTCCGGCGGATTTGCGGGCCCGTGTGCTGTTCAACAATGCCCTGCAATCGAAGAATTTCATCGTGCCAGGTCTGATTGCGGTGATCCTGATGCTGATCGCGTCGATGCTGACCTCGCTGACGATCGCGCGGGAGTGGGAAAACGGGACGATGGAACAGTTGCTGGCGACGCCGGTGCGGCCGCGGGAGCTGCTGCTCGGGAAGCTGGGGGCGTATTTCTTGCTGGGAGTGGTGGACACGGCGACCGCGCTGACGGTGGGGGTGGGGTTGTTCGGAGTGCCGATGCGGGGAAGTTATCTGCTGCTGGCGGCGGCGAGCGCGGTGTTCCTGTTCGGAGCGCTGTGCTGGGGGATTTTCCTTTCCACGGTGGCGCGGTCGCAATTGCTGGCGTACCAGGTGGCGCTGATCACGAGTTTCCTGCCGGCGTTCCTGCTGAGCGGATTTGTGTTCGCGATTGAAAACATGCCCTGGGTGGTCCAGCAGGTGACGCGGATTGTGCCGGCGCGCTACTTCGTAACCATCCTGCATGGGATTTTTCTGAAGGGCGTAGGGCTGGAAATACTGTGGACTCCGATTCTGTTTCTGCTGATTTACGCGGGGATCATATTCGCGGTGGCAAGCCGGAAGCTGCGGCAGAAAGTGGCGTGACATGTGGGAGCGGATCCTGGGCATCGTGAGAAAAGAGTTCCGGCAGGCGCTGCGGGAGCCGCGGATGCGTGTGGTGCTGGTGGTGCCGCCGCTGTTGCAGACGATCGTTTTTGGCTTTGCCGTGAATCTGGACGTGGAACGGGTGAAGCTGGGATGGATGGATCTGGACGGGGGACCGGCGAGCCGGGAACTGTTTCACGCTTTCGAGGCGTCGCACGAGTTTGAGGTGGTGGCGAAAGCGAAGACGGAGCAGGAGGCGCAGGGGCTGGTGGACCGCGGCGCCGCGCAGGCGGTGATCCGCGTGGCGCCGGGCTTCGGCGCCGACATCGGGGCGCACAGACAGGGGCAGGTGCAACTGCTGCTGGACGGGGCGAATTCGAACACGGCGGCGATCATCCTCAGCCACGCCACGGGCGTGGTGGCGGGGTTCAACCGGCGGATGCTGGAACGGCAGGAGCGGGAGAGGCTGGTGGACCGCACGCGGGAGGGGGCGGTGCTCGTGCGGATTCCGGGCGTGGAGGCGGAGCGGCGGGTGTGGTTCAACCCGGAATTGCGGAGCCGGAATTATTTCGTGCCGGGGGTGATCGTCAACGTGCTGACGCTGGTGACGCTGATGCTGACGGCGCTCAGCATTGTCCGCGAAAAAGAGATGGGGACGATGGAACAGTTGATGGTGACGCCGGTGCGGCCGATCGAGCTGATGCTGGGCAAGACGATCCCGTTCGCGCTGGTGGGGCTGTTCGATCTGCTGCTGCTGACGGGGGCGGCGCTGGCAGTGTTCCGGATTCCGCTGGAAGGGAGTTTTCTGCTGCTGACCGGCGCTGGAGCGCTGTTCATTCTTTCGACGCTGGGGGCGGGACTGTTCATGAGTACGATCAGCCACACGCAGCAGCAGGCGATGATGGCGTCGTTCTTTTTCTTCCAGCCGGCGTTTACGCTGAGCGGATTCGCATTTCCCATCCGGAACATGCCGGAGCCGGTGCAGTGGCTGACGTATCTGAATCCGCTGCGGTACTTCATGGAAATTGTGAGGGGTGTGTTCTTGAAAGGGAGCGGAGCGGCGGATCTGTGGCCGCAACTGGCGGCGCTGGCGGGGATGGGGGTGATGATTGTGCTGCTGAGCGCGCGGCGGTTCCACAAGCGGCTGGAGTGAGGCGCGGCAAAAAGGGCTGCGTTCCTTTCTCCCTTTTCAGTCGCGGGGAGGGCGTTCGAGGAAGACGCGGAGGCGGTGTGAACGGCTGGGGTGGCGGAGTTTGCGGAGGGCCTTGGCTTCGATCTGGCGGATGCGCTCACGGGTGACGGCGAAGTGCTGCCCAACCTCTTCGAGGGTGTGCTCGGCATCGCCCTGAAGGCCGAAGCGCATGCGGATGATCTTTTCTTCGCGGGGGCTGAGGGTCTTGAGGACTTCGGCGGTCTGCTCGCGGAGGTTGAGATTGATGACGGCCTCCGAAGGCGAAGCGACGCGCTTGTCGACGATGAAATCGCCGAGGTGGGACTCCTCCTCTTCGCCGACCGGCGTTTCCAGCGAGATGGGCTCCTGAGCCACGCGGAGAACCTTGCGGACCTTGGCGACGGACATTTCCAGGCGCCGGGCGAGTTCTTCGGTGGTGGGGTCGCGTCCAAGCTCCTGCTGGAGGAGGCGCTGGGTGCGGACGATCTTGTTGATCGTCTCGATCATGTGCACGGGGATGCGGATGGTGCGCGCCTGATCGGCGATGGCGCGCGTGATGGCCTGGCGGACCCACCAGGTAGCGTACGTGGAGAACTTGTAGCCTCGGCGGTAGTCGAACTTGTCGACGGCCTTCATCAGTCCGATGTTGCCTTCCTGGATGAGGTCGAGGAAGGCCATGCCGCGGTTGGTGTAGCGCTTGGCGATGGAGACGACGAGGCGGAGGTTGGCCTCGATGAGCTGCTTCTTGGCGGCGTCGGCTTCGGCTTCGCCCTTCTCGGCGAGAGAGAGTGTGCGCCGGAGCTCGGGGCAGGAGACGCCGAAGGATCGCTCCAGGGCCGCGAATTTCTGGTTGGCGGCGCGCAGCTCGCGTTTGAGATCGCGGACGGTGGCGGCGCCCTGGGCGGAAGCGTCTTCGATGGCGCGCTGGAGCCGGGCGATGTCGCGTTCCAGCGGAGCGAGCTGTTCGAGAGCGCTGCGGAGCCTGCCGGTGAGATGGCGGTAAATGGCGGAGGAGAGCTGCATGCCCCGGATGTGGCGCGAGAGGCGGATGATGAGGCGTGAGAGCTCCCAGCGGGTGGCGCGAAGCTGCTTGAGCTTGGTGCGCGGCATGGCGGTGAGCTTGTTGCGCAACTGGTGGACCTTTTTCAGGTCTTTGGCGAGCAGATCCACCTGGTCTTCGAAGGCGACCTGGAAGCGGTCGATGTCGTCGTCGGCGGCCATGAGTTCTGGAATGGCGAGCACGTCGCGGAGGTTGCGCTTGCCGTCGCGGACTTCGGCGGCGAGATTGAGGATCTCGCGCATGATGAACGGAGAGCGTGACAGGACGCGCGCGGCGGTTTTCTGGCCGTGTTCAATGCGGCGGGCGAGTTCGATTTCGCCTTCGCGCGTCAGCAGGCTGACCGACCCCATTTCCCGCAGGTACATGCGGACGGGGTCGCTGGTTTTGTCGGAGATTTCCGAATAATCCGCTTCGATGAATTCTTCGGATTCCTCGGCTTTTTTCTCGCCGATGCGGGGTTCTTCGAGCAGGTCAACGCCGGCTTCGTCGAGGTCGGCGAGGAGGTCTTCGAACTGGCGGCCGGAAGCGAGATCCTCGGAGACAAGCTCCGCGACATCGTCATAGAGAACGTAGCCCTGCTCCTTGCCCAGATCGATGAGCTTCTGGAAGCGGCTGTAGCGATCCTCCGTAGTCACGGCTGCCTCTTCGTCGGACCCCTCGAATTCGTCCTTCCTATCCTACACCACCGGATGATGCACGATCGGGAGCGCCGCGGCGCTCCAGCCGGCCGAGTTCTTCCAGAAGCCGGAGAGCTTCCTCGACATTGCCGGCGCGTTCCGCCTCGTGAATCTGGCGGCGGAGCCGGGCGCGGCGGGCTTCCTGTTCGGCCGCGGCGAGTTTGCGGACGCAGGAAACGGCGAGTTCGGTGGAATAGCCTTCGGCCAGCGTGTCGTCGGCGAAAACGAGCGCGGCGAGACGCTGGCGGGCGTCGTCGTGGAGGCGCGCCTCGAGCGAGTGATAGGTGAGAGGCTCGCCAGAGGCGGCCATGCGGCGGATGGCTTCGAAGATTTCGTGGGAGGCGGAGGACTCCAGCACGGAGAGTTCGCCGAGCAGCGGGGTGATTTCGGCCCGGGCTTCGGCGTCGTGCAGCAGAGCGTGGAGCAGCAGGACCTCATTGGGCTCGGGATGGGGCTGTCGTTGGGGCCGGATCTGCTGACGGCGTTCGGCGGCGGCTTTGCGGAATTCGTCGAGGACGATGCCAGGTTCCATGTGGAGATACTCGGCGACGTCGTTGGCGACGGCGAGGCGGTCGAGGCGGTCGGGCATGCGCTGGATGGCGGGCAACAGGAACTGGAAAGCGGCGACGCGGCCTTCGGGCGTGCGGAGGTCGAAGCGGGAGCGGGCGCGGTCGGCGAGCCAGTGGAAGTAACCGCGGGCGGCGTCGAGAGCGGCAACGTAAGCCTCGGGGCCGTGTTCGCGGATGAATTCGTCGGGATCGAGGCCGCCGCCGAGTTCGAGCACGCGAAGGCGGAGCCCCTCCTCGAGCAGCACCGGGATGTACTTCTCGGTGGCCGCGGCGCCGGCGGAGTCGGGATCGAAATTCAGCACGACTTCGGGCGCGTGGCGGCGGAGGCTGCGCACCTGCAATGAAGTCAGCGAGGTGCCGCATACGGCGGCGACGTTGCGCACGCCGGCCGCATGGACGCCGATGACGTCCATGTAGCCTTCCACAAGCACGGCGCGGCCGGCTTCCTCGATGGGCTTGCGGGCGCGGTGCAGGTTGAACAGCACCTGGCTCTTGCGGTAGATGGGCGTTTCGGGCGAGTTCAGATACTTGGGCTGGTCGTCGGGCGCGAGAGCGCGGCCGCCGAAGCCGATCAGTTTGCCGGACTCGGAGTGGATCGGAAACATGAGGCGGCCGCGGAAGCGGTCGTAGGAGCCGGTTCCGTCGTTGCGGCGGAGGACGAGGCCGCTCTCTTCCATCAGTTCGGGAGAGAAGCCGGCGCGCTGGAAGGCGCGCACGAGCATCTGCCCGGAGCGGTCGCTGAGTCCGAGGCCGAATTCTTCGATCACGGGGGGCGGCACGCCGCGGCGCTCGAGGTAAGCGCGCGCTTCCTGCCCGGCGGAAGAAAAGAGGTGCTCGCGGAAGAGGCGCGCGGCGATTTCGTGCATTTCATACAGGGCGGCGCGCCGTCGGGACTCCTCGTCGGTCTCTGCGCCCTGCTTGGGGAGCGGGATGCCGTGGCGCTCGGCGAGCAGTTTGACCGCCTCCCAGAAAGTGAGGCGCTCGATCTCCATGACGAACTTGATCACATCGCCGCCGGCGCCGCAGCCGAAGCACTTGTAGAACTGGTGCGTGGAGTGGACCGAGAACGACGGGGTCTTTTCCGTGTGGAAGGGGCAGAGGCCGGTGTAGCGCGGGCCGGAGCCGGCGCGCTTGAGGCGGACGTATTCGCCGACAACACGGACGATGTCGACCGACGATTTCAGTTGCTCGATAAAGTCCATGTCCGCCCTGCTGGTCTCGGCTCTTTATTATCCCCCTGGTCGCCCGGCGGGCCAAGCGCCGGCGAACCGCGCAATCTCCCGGCCCATTCGCCGGAACGCACCCCCGCCTGTCTCGCGCGCCTCTTCACCAGCCGCAGCCAACCCAGATCGGCCATTCACTCCCGGCGCGGGCACGGCACGCTTTTATGTCGTGTCCGGCTGATTCCGCCTGCCTGAGCCCATGTTCTTCCAGCCCGTCCTGCAATGCGGCCGCACGGACTCCACAGCTCCGCGAAAAGGCCGCGCCTGCCGGGGCCGCCGCCTGGTTTCGGCCTCGATGATCTCTGGCCCTCTACTGCGCCTCCTTCGAGGCTGTCGCGCCGCCTCCCTGGCGCACGGCCGCGTCCTTTTTCACAGCCAGCACCGAAATCGCCTTGGGGTATTCTGCGATTTTTCGCAAACCGCAGGCATCGAGAAAGCGAAGGTCCGGGTTGTGGACAAAGTACAGGTCTGGCTCGGCCAGAGCGGTCTTTTCAGCACTACCGCTGGCCGCGGGGATGCTGAAATCCGTCTGTGTTGCCTTGCACCCTTCAACCACGGGTGTGGCGACGAATGCGCCCTGCGAGATCTCCCCGTACAGCGCCAGGGGAGGATAAACCCAGATGGTCGCCGCCACTACGACAGGACGGTCATATCCTCGCGTCTTCGCCCACGCTTCGATTTGTTTCGCCACCGCCTTTGCGGCCGAGTCATACCACCACACGGCGTAATGATCCGTCCTGAACTCGCGCACATAGAGGGAAAGCACCGCCAGCAGGATGACGGCGGCTACTGTCCGGAAAACGCGGCCGGCCATGCTGTGCGGCAGCATCTCCCAGCCGGCCACGGCCGCAAGGCTGAACAGGGGGATCAGATACAACCCCGTCCGGTTGAGGGGGAGCGGTACTTGAAAAAGGCGGTGGGCCAGGTAGAGGGCCGCCAGAGACAGGCTCAACACCGCTGCCGGGGCCGATCTTGGGTCGCGTGGATTCCGGGCCGCCGTGAAAACCGCCATCAACAGCACTCCCGCTGCAGCCCATGCGGGGACAGGGTCAGCCGCGCGGGGCACATAGCTGCGGATCAGGCTCTGAAAGGATTCTCCGACAGTGCTCGTGCCGGCATAGAACTGATCCCGCGTGGCGTGGCTCAGGGGAGCAGCCAGAAGGCCGCAGCAAATGCAGAAGAACACGGCTGCTGCGGCCCACACAGGCCGCATCTGCCTTCTCGCCTTCCAAGTGAACGCGGCCGACACCGCCAGCACGGATGCCGACGGTATCAGCAGAGTCAGATTGGCGCAGGTTCCGGCGGCCAGCCAAGCTCCCATTCTCCCCGGTCTGGGCTTTTGTCCTGCAAACCACCGCCACTGCTCGAGAAGGCCCCAGCAGAGGCCGGCCAGTCCAAGGCTGTACCCTCGTCCGCAGGATAAGAAATCCAGCACGAGCGGGTTCAAAGACAGCAGCCCGAAAGACAGAAAATAAGCGCTATGACTGCGGAACATCAGATCCGAGAGCCGCTGGGCGGCAATCAGGTACAGAAGCCCTCCCATCAGAGACGGAATGCGGATTGTGATTTCGCTGAATCCAAGAACCGATATCGATAGTTTCGCCAGGATGGAAAATAGAACGTGATTGTTTGCATTAAATCGCGTGAAAACATCCTGCCATGATCCTTGGAGAAACCAAAAATAGGTCAAGGATTCGTCGCCGACGAAGCTTTGAGTGGCTGCCCGGTACGCATTGACGGCCATCAGGGCCGCGATGGCAAGCCAGGCGGAAATCATCCGCGCTTTCGCCGCTGGACTGCCGCTCCAGATTCGCCCGATGCTTCTCATACCCTGCATGGCCATCTGATGATCCGCCCGGGGGACGGCGGTTGTGCGGCGGCCAGCCCCGCCGATCGGCTGGCAGTCGCATGTTTCTGTCTGCCGGGCCCGGCCCGTCTCACGGCTGCCGCACGGAGGCGGCGCCCGGATATGCAAGCCAACAGTGTAGCTGAACCTGCGCGCCCGCAGCCTCGCCGCCCATTCGATTGCCGGCCCGGCCGCGCCGGCGCCGGATGCCAGCGAAGGATTGGCACTGGAATGATGAATGCGAGGCTGTCACTGTCCCTTGCAACCCGACACCGCGATCAGCGACTTGGGCAAACCCCACAACCTCTCACTCAGAATACGCGCCTCCGGAAACAACTCGTGGAGTTCGGTGGCGCGCAAGAGCCGGATTTCTTCGAGAAAGTGGCGGATGTAGAACTCGCGCTGATCCGCGGAGGCGGCGGACAGCAGCGACCAGAGGGAGAAGCGCGGGGCAAGCGCGCGCTGCCAGCGCCGGGGCAGCCAGTGCAGGAATGGCGTGTAGAGGTGGGGTTCGACGGGAGAAGCGGCGTCGGGCGTCTGGATGAAGTAGCGGCGGCCGGTGCGGCGGACCTCGGCGGCGAAGCGCTGCATGGCGCCGGGCGAGCCGAGGTGCTCGATGACGGAGTTGCTGAAGACGAGGTCGAACGCCTTGTCCGGAAACGGCAGCGCAGTGCCGTCGCCATCGACATACAGGACGCCTGGGGGAACCGGCTCGCGGGCGCGGGGCTGATTCAGAATGACGAGTCGCGGGCGCACGGGGCAGAGGTCCCAGATGGCGGGCGTGCCGCCAACGTCCAGCACGAGCCAGTCCGGGCGGATGTCGAACAGCGCGGCCAGCCGCTGCATCCGGCGGCGGCGGAAGCGGGCGCCGAGCCGGCCAAAAGCGCCGAGAGCATCCATGAACCGTAGTGTAGGCGGACGGCAGAGCCCGCGGCGCCCCAACGGGCCGGCATTGAATTGTTTCAAACAGGATTCGAGATTCTTGCCAGGCCTCGCCGCCCGCGCCGGGGGCGCGCGTCCGTGCGACAATGTGCGGCGTGGAAGGCGCAACAAAAACCGCGCGGACCGAGGCGCCGGCAATCCTTCATGTGATGTGGGCGTTCGAGACGGGAGGCGCGGAGATGCGGCTGGTGCGGCTGGCCAATGCGGCGGGGCGCGCGTGGCGGCACTGGATTGCGCCGATTTCCGGGCGGGCGTCAGCCAGGGAGCGGTTCGAGCCGGGCGTGGACTGGGAGATTGTGGAGGCGCCGCGGCGGAGCACGCCGCTCGAGTTCGCGCGGCTGATCCGGAGGCTGCGCCCGGATCTGGTGCAGACGTACAACTGGGGGGCGTTCGACGCGGCGGCGGGGTGCGTGCTGGCGCGCGTGTGCCCGCTGCTGCACACGGAGGACGGATTCGGAGCCGATGAGGCGGAGGGGCCGAAGACGCGGCGGGTTCTGGCGCGGCGGCTGGTGCTGCCGTTTGCGCGGCGCGTGGTGGTGCCCTCGTTGACGCTGGAAAGGATCGCGCTGGAACGCTACCGGCTGCCGCGCCGCAAGGTGGAGCGGATTCCGAACGGCGTGGATTGCCTGGCATTCCGTCCGGGCAGGAATGACGCGCTTCGGCGTGAGCTGGGCGTCCCGGCCGATGAACTGGTGATCGGCACGGTGGGCCACCTCCGCGCGGAGAAGGATTACGGGTTCCTGCTGCGCGCCTTCGCGGAGGCCCGGCTCCCGGCGGGCCGGCTGGTGATCGCGGGGGAGGGACCCGAGCGGGAGCGGCTCAGGAAGCTCGCCGGGGAGCTGGGCCTGAGCGGGCGCGTGCTGTTTCCGGGCGTTGTGGATCCGGCGCCGTGGTACCGGATGTTTGATCTGTTCGTGATGTCGTCGATGACGGAGCAGATGCCGCTGGCGCTGCTGGAGGCGATGGCTTCTGGATTGCCGGCGCTGTGCACGGACGCGGGGGATTCGGCGTGGATGCTGGATTCGCCGGACGTGCCGGCGATTGTGCGGCGCGGGGATTTCAACGGGTATGTGGAGGCGTTGAAGCGCTGGGCGGCGGATGAGCGGCTGAGGCGGGAAGCGGGCGCGAGGAATCGGGCGCGGTGCGAGCGCGAGTTTTCGCTCGAGCGGATGGTGGAGCGGTGGCGGGCGGTGTATGCGGAGTGCCTGGGGCGGAGGTGATCAGGAGTTTGCGGGCGCGCCGGACAGGCGCTGCTTCAGCGCCGCGAGAGCGCGCATCAGAAGACGGAAGACCTTCGCCGACAGCCACGCGAAGACAATCAGGAAGACGATCACGAGGACGAGCACGAGAAGCGGGTGCGTGAAGGTGAGCCAGAGCAGCGCCGGGACGGTGAAATCCCCGGCGAGGCTGAGAAGCCAGTTGGAGAACGGCTCCGGACTGTGGTTGACGGCGAAGCGGAGGGCGGCTTTCGAGGCGTGTGCGGACAGAGCGGCGCCGCCGGTGAGCAGCGCCAGCGAGGCGCGCGCGGCAGGGTCGAGCGTGGCGAAGGCTGCGGCACCGAGCATGGCGGCGCCCACCGGGCGGATGAACGTGTGCACGGCGTCCCAGAAGGTGTCGAACCAGGGAATCTTGTCGCTGATGAATTCTGCGGCGTAAGCGGCAGCGGCAATGCCGAGCACCGCGGGGTGGGCAAGAATCTCCAGCCCCTGGAGAGATGCCGGAAGATGGAGCCAGCCGAGGCGGATGGCGATGCCGAGTCCAAGCACCGTGGCGTAGAGCCGGAGCCCGGCGGCGACGCCGCCGCCAAGGGCGAGAGCCAGAGTTTGGAGAGGGTCCATGGGTGGCAGCAGCCTGTCGATTCAGCATACGCAATCCGGTTCCGCGCGGTTCCGCGGTTCGTTATGCTGAATCGCATGAAACGGGCTGCGGTTTGTGCGGCGGCGGTTCTGGCGTCCCTGTGCGCGATGGCGCAGGCGCCCGCGGCGAAAGTGAAAGGCCCCGTGGCAATTGCCGCAGGCGTTCGCGCGGGACTGCCGGGCGGGCGGAACACGTTGTACGGGGGCAACCGGGCGCCGCTGAAAGAACTGCCGCTGGTGAAGCTGCCAGTGGGGGCGGTGGAGCCGGGCGGGTGGCTCGGCGAGCAGTTGAAAAGAATGGCTCAGGGCTTCAGCGGGCGGCTGCCGGAGCTGAGCCAGTACTGCCGGCGCGAGGGGAACGCGTGGCTCGATCCGCGGGGGCAGGGACGGTTCGGCTGGGAGGAGCTGCCGTACTGGCTGAAGGGCTACATCAACCTCGGATACGTGCTGCGGGACGGGCGGATTGTCGGAGAGAGCCGGCAGTGGGTGGAGGCAGTGCTGAAGTCGCAGCGCGAAGACGGGTATTTCGGGCCGGCGGCGAACCTTGTTGGCGAGCACACGCTGGGGCGGCTGGAGGCGCTGGACCTGTGGCCGAACATGGTGATGATTTACGTGCTCCGGACGCATTATGAAGCCACCGGGGACAAACGCGTGCTGGATTTTCTATTGCGGTATTACCGGTGGTTCCACGCGCAGCCGCTGCACAATCTGCTGCCGGCGAGCTGGCAAAAATACCGGGGCGGGGACAATCTGGATCATATTTACTGGCTGTATTCGCAGACGGGAGAAAAATGGCTGCTGGACGCGGCGCGGGTGAATCATGAAAGGACGGCGGATTGGACGGGGGGAATCGCCTCGTGGCACGGAGTGAATTTCGGCCAATGTTTCCGCGAGCCAGGGCAGTATTATCAACAGACTCACGACATCCGCTATTTGCGGGCCGCCGAGCGGAACTACGACACGATGATGCGCCTGTACGGCAACGGGCCCGGCGGCGGATACGCCGCCGACGAAAATGCGCGGCCCGGATTCCGGGGCCCGAGGCAGGGGACGGAGACGTGCACGTGGGTGGAGCTGATGTTCAGCCACGAGATGCTGCTCGGGATCACGGGGGATGCGAAGTGGGCCGAGCGCACGGAAGAGATCGCCTTCAACTCGCTGCCGGCGTCGATGACGGCCGATCTGCGGGGGCTGCATTACCTGACCGCGCCGAACCAGCCGCAGCTCGACCGGCAGGACAAGGCGCCAGCGATCGACAACAGCGGCGACATGTACAGCTACAACCCTTACGGATACCGCTGTTGCCAGCACAACGCGGCGATGGGGTGGCCGTATTACGCGGAGCGGCAGTGGATGGCCACGGGCGGCAATGGCCTTGCGGCGGTGTTCTATTCGACGAACACGGTGCGGGCTCGGGTGGGCAAGGGCGAGGAGGCGGTGATCCGCGAGACGACGGATTATCCGTTCGGAGAGACGGTGCGGATGACGGTGCACCTGAGGACGCCAGTCCGGTTTCCGCTGGCGCTGCGGATCCCATCCTGGGCGCGGAAGCCAGCCGTTCGGGTGAACGGGCGGGCGGTGGAGATGCCGGGGGCTGCGGAGTGGCTGACAGTGGAGCGGCAGTGGTCGGAAGGAGACACGCTGGAATTGACGCTGCCGGCGCAGGCTGAGGTGCGAAGATGGCCGCAACAGAAGAATGCGGCGAGCGTGCACTACGGGCCTCTGGCGTTTTCGCTGAGGATTCGCGAGGACTGGCGGCCGTATGGGGGCGAGGGCGAGTGGAAACAGTATGAAGTGCTTCCCGCATCGCCGTGGAATTATGCGCTGGATTTGAACGCGCCGCTGCGCGTGGAAAAAGTGGCGGGCGCGGCGGCGCAGCCGTTCGAGCCGGAGGCGGCCCCGGTGAGGATCCGCGCGCGGGGACGGCGCGTGCCCGAGTGGCGGCTCGAGCCGAACGGCCTGCCTGGCGAGCTTCAGCAGAGCCCGGTGAAGACAGACGAGGCGGCGGAAGAAATCGAGCTGATCCCGATGGGCGCGGCGCGGCTCAGGATTGCGATGTTTCCCGTGGCGGGAGGTGAAACGCGATGGGAAGCGAACGCGCCCGTCATACTGGCAAGCCGCGCGGCGCACGAAGACGCGCCGGACCGCGAAGGGTTCCGTTTTGGTGGCGCGCGGGGATCGAAGGAATGGATCGAATACCGCTATCCGTGGCCGAAGAAGGTGCGGCGCGCGGCGCCGGAGTGGGGCGAAGGCGGCGCGCCCCAGGGCTGGCGCGTGCTGGTGGAGGGCGGCGGCGCGTGGAGAGAGTGGGATGGCGCGCCCGTGGAGACGCAAGCGGTGCGGCTGGAGGTGGAGATGGCGCCGCGGCGGGGCGTGGAGCTGAAGCGGTGGAGGGTGCAGTAGGTTCAGTACAGTAGAGAGGGAGACGCCGGAATGATTCAACTTGGATTTGTCAGCGCCATATTGCCGGATCTGGATCTGAAACAGGTGCTCGAGTTCGCGGGCGAAAGCGGCTTCGACTGCGTGGAGGTGATGTGCTGGCCCGTGGGCAAGGCCGAGCGGCGGTATGCGGGAGTCACGCACATCGACGTCAACGGGTTCACTAAGAGCCGGGCGCAGGAGGTGCTGGAGCTGTGCGAGGAGGCGGGAGTCGGCATCAGCGGGCTGGGTTACTATCCGAACCCGCTGGCGGCAGACCCTGACGAGGCGAAGGTTTATGTGGAGCACATCAAGAAGGTGATCCGCGCGGCGGAGCTGCTGAAAGTGGCCGTGGTGAACACGTTCATCGGGCGGGATCCGTCAAAGACGGTGGACGAGAACTGGCCGCGCTTTCTGAAGACATGGAAGCCGCTGGTGAAGTTCGCCGAAGACCACGGTGTGAAGATCGGGATTGAAAATTGCCCGATGTTCTTCACCAGGGACGAATGGCCGGGCGGAAAGAACCTGGCCACGTCGCCGGCGGTGTGGCGGCGGATGTTCAACGACATCCCGTCGGCGAACTTCGGGCTGAATTTCGATCCGTCGCATTTTGTCTGGCAGGGAATGGACTATGTGAGGGTGTTGCGCGAGTTCCGGGAGAAGCTGTTCCACTTCCACGCGAAGGACGCGCGGGTGGACCGGGAGCGGCTGAACGAGGTTGGACTGCTGGCGTACCCGCTCGAGTACCATACGCCGAAGCTGCCGGGGCTGGGCGAGGTGGACTGGAGCAGGCTGTGTTCGGTGCTGGTGGAAGTCTACGAGGGCCCGGTGTGCATCGAGGTGGAAGACCGGGCGTATGAAGGAAGCCTGGAAATGCGGCAGGCAGCGCTGTTGCAGAGCGGCGGCTATCTGGCGCAGTTCCTGCCGTGATGAGGAACGAAAAACGTACTTTGGCGGCATGCACCGGGCAGACGCCGTGTAGTACGCTGAAAATGAGGTCTGAATAGGATCTGGAGGTCTTATAGATGCTGCGCACGATCCAGCGAGTAGTGATGTGGGCGGCCGTCTGCGCCGTGAGCGCGGGCCTGGCGAACGCCCAGATGGGAACCTTCATGGGCCGCGTCTTGGGAGAAGACGGCAAGCCGTTGCAGGGCGTGATCATCAAGATCGAACGCAAGGACATCAAAGGCAACTGGCAGACGAAAACGAACAAGCGGGGCGAGTGGGTGTATAGCGGGATGCCGATCGGCGGCACCTTCACTATCAGTTGCGAATACAACGGGCAGGTGATGGACGTGCTGAACGGCGTGCGCAGCCAGATGGGCGATCCGGTGGAGCTGAAAGATTTCTGCGACATCCAGAAGCTGGCAGCCAAGCGGAAGGCCGTCGAGGCGGCACAGCGGACGGGGCAGGTTTCGCAGGAAGTGCTCAAGGAGATGACGCCGGAGCAGCGGGCGCAGATGGAGCGGCAGTTGAAGGAGCGGGCGCAGCAGATGGCGAAGAACAAGGCGCTGAACGACGCTTTCAACGCCGGTTTCGCCGCATTGCAGGCCAAGGATTATCAGACGGCTGTGGACAACCTCCTGAAAGCCGGAGAAATCGATCCCAAGCAGGTGGCCGTTTGGGTGCAACTGGCGGCGGCCTACGACGGGCTATCGACAACGAAGACCGGCGCGGAGAGGGATGCGGCCTTGCAGAAAGCGGTCGAGGCGTATCAGAAGGCGCTTGAGTTGCAGCCGGGCGACGCGGGCATCCACAACAACTACGGCCTGGTGCTCGCCAAAATGAAGAAGTTTGA
This sequence comes from Acidobacteriota bacterium, assembly GCA_049325215.1. Classification (GTDB taxonomy): domain Bacteria; phylum Acidobacteriota; class Terriglobia; order Bryobacterales; family Bryobacteraceae; genus JANWVO01. The sequence goes on along the minus strand of JBMOMB010000031.1, from coordinate 117,213 downwards.
TGAAGCCACGGCGGAACTGGAGAAGGCCACCGCCCTCGACCCGCCGGGCGGCGGCAAGTACATGTTCAACCTGGGGGCTGTTTACATCAACACCGGGCAGATCGAGCCGGCGACGGTTGCATTCAGGAAGGCTACGGAGCTGGATCCGAAGTACGCGCCGGCGTGGTTCCAGTATTGCAGCGCGCTGAGCAGCAAGATGCAGCTCAAGCCCGACGGGACGCCCATTCCCCCGGAGGGGATGAAAGAGGCGTGCGAGAAGTATCTCGAACTGGATCCGAACGGACCGAACGCGGAAGGCGCGAAGGGCCTGCTTCAGTTGATCACCGGCAAGATCGAGACCACTTACCAGAATCCCGACGCCAAGAAGGCCACGAAGAAGAAGAAGTGAGCCTCGGCCGGCGGACAGAGATCGGGGCGCCCCCAGTGGGCGCCCCTTTCGTTTGAAGGGGTGAAGAGCAGTGCTGCGGTTGCTCGCGTTCTTGTTGCTGTTCATTCTGGTGGTGCCGCTGATCCGCGTGCTGATCGGGGCGGCGGCGCGGGCGCTGTACGATTTCCTCGGGAAGGGCGGGAGCAGGCCTCATCCAGAAATTGGGGGGAAGCTGCACCGCGACCCCGTGTGCGGCGTGTATGTGAGCGAGCAACTGGCGGTGAAGCGCGTAATAGGCGGCGAGACGCTGTACTTCTGCTCGGAAGAGTGCGCCCGGAAGCACAGGCCCAGGGGGACAGCCTGAATTGCCTCCTTCGCATATTCTTCGGCCCAGGGGGACAGCCTGAATTGCCTCCTTCGCATATTCGCCGAGGGTCCAGGCCACACGGTTGTGCATGAGGGATTGCCCACTGGGTGGAATGAAAATGGCGGCGTGCGAGGGCAAAGAGGTCGATGGGCCCAGGGGGACAGCCTGAATTGCCTCCTTCGCATGTTTGCCGAGGGTCCAGGCCACACGGTTGTGCATGAGGGATTGCCCTCTGGCTGGAATGAAATGGCGGCGTGCGGGGGCAAAGAGGTCGATGGGGCCGTGGAGATGCTGACGCCGTCAGGCTGTTCGGTCTGCGGTGCAGGCCAGGGATCGGAGCCGGCAGACGCCTTATTGCAGAAAATCTCAACAAAAAACTCGCGCCCGGGCGGGCCTGTCCCGGTTTCTCAAGAGTGTCCCTGTGTGACGAACCGGCCATCCCGGAGCAGGCGGTAGCGCCGCCCGCGCCACTCGATCGTGTTGCCGAAGAAGCCCGCCACCCAGAAGCCGAAGCTCACCAGATCCTGCACGGGAATCAGGAACCAGAAGCGGCGGCACAGCGGGTCGCGCAAGGCGAGCTGTGAAACGGCCCACGCGGAGAGCGCCCGAAACAGGGCCGCCGCCACGATCAATGCCGACGCGTATGCGGGCAGCGCCGCCGCCGCGGCCAGGCCCAGCGGCAGCGGGTTGGTGAACACCTGCCCCACATAGCCCCACGGCCGCGAGCGCCGCGTCGAGCGGTTCCAGCGCAGGCGGTGCGCGAAGTTCGCCTGCCAGGGCTGCGACCCGATGCGGTGCTCGATGACATACGACGACAGGATCACGCCGTGGCCCCGTTCCGCGGCAAACTGGCCGAGCACGAAGTCCTCAGCCAGATACTCGCTCAGCCGGCCCCATCCGCCGATGTCTTCGATCACGCGGCGGCGCGCGGCGATCGTGGGACCAACGGCGAAATGCACGCCGCGTTCCACCAGCCGCGCCGTAAACGCGCCGCCCCAAAACTCGGTGTTCATTCCCAGCGCCTCGAGCCGAGACCAGAAGCTCGCACCCGGAACCGCCCGGTATGGACACGTGGCTACGCCGAGGCGGGGCTCACTGAACTCTGCGGCGATCGTGCGTAGCATCGCCCGCTCGACGCGGATGTCGGAATCGCTCATCACCAGCAGGCCGTGCGCCGCCTCGCGCGTCATGATCTCCAGGCTCCAGACCTTCGCGTTCGCGTACGGCGGCTCGCCGGTGACAAAGAACCGCGCCGGCACATGCGGATATTCCCGGCTGAGCCGCCTGGCGAGCGCGAGCCCGGCGTCGTCCTCGCGGCGCGCGGCGAACAGCAGCTCGAAGGAAGGATAATCCTGCTCGAAAAACGACCGGAGGTTTGCTTCCAGCCCGTCATCCAGTCCATGCAGGGGCTTCAGCACGGAGACGGGCCCGGCTGTTCCGGATTCCGGCGGGCGCGCGCGCCGCCAATCGATCACCGCCCAGACTGTCAGCAGACAGTAGACCCACGAACCGGCGGCCAGCGCGAACAACGGCCAAGCGAGCCAGTCCATGGCGGCGGGCGCTAATCCTCGACCGCGCGCGTGCGGCTCTTTTCGGCGATCATCGCCACCACTTCCTCGACGGGGCGCGCGCCCAGGTCGCCGCCCTTGCGCGTCCGCAGCGCCACCTGCTGGCTGGCGGCCTCGCGGTCGCCGACGACGAGCATATAGGGGACCTTCTGCAATTGCGCTTCGCGGATCTTGTAGTTGACCTTTTCGCTGCGCTCGTCCACCTCGGCGCGCAGCCCTTCAGCGGCCAGCCGCGCACACACCTGGCGCGCGTAATCGACATGACGGTCGGCGATGGGCAGCACCACTGCCTGCACCGGCGCCAGCCACACGGGAAACGCGCCAGCGTAGTGTTCGAGCAGAATGCCGAAGAAGCGCTCCACACTGCCGTACAACGCGCGGTGCACCATCAGCGGCTGGTGCTTGCCTCCGTCTTCGCCGACGTATTCGAGTTCGAAACGCCTCGGCAACGTGAAGTCGAACTGCACGGTGGAGAGCTGCCACGGGCGGTCCAGCGCATCGACGAGCTTCACGTCGATCTTGGGCCCGTAGAACGCCGCTTCGTCCTCCATGACCTTCGCTTCCAGGCCGACCCGCTCGACGGCGCGGTTCAGCGCGCTTTCGGCGAGCTTCCACTGGTCCGGCGTGCCGTCGTACTTGCCGCTGGAGCCGCCGTCCCATGTGGATATCTCGGCCTGATAGCGGTGGAAGCCGTAGGTCTTGAGCACGTCGACGGCGAACTCCAGGCAGTTGACGATCTCGTCCTCGATCTGGTCCGGGCGGCAGAAGATGTGCGCGTCGTCCTGCGTGAAGCCGCGCACGCGGAACAGCCCGTGCAGCGTTCCGGAGCGCTCGTAGCGGTAAACGGTGCCGAGCTCGCCCAGGCGGATGGGCAGGTCGCGGTAGCTGCGCTGGCGGTCCCTGTAGATGAGGATGTGGCCAGGGCAGTTCATCGGCTTCAGCCGGTAGCGCGCGTCGTCGAGCTCCATGGCCGCGTACATGTTTTCGGCGTAGTGGCTCAGGTGGCCGCTGATCTGCCAGAGCTGCTCGCGCATCACGTGCGGCGTGTTGACGAGGTCGTAGCCGCGCTTCAGGTACTGCTCGCGCATCCAGTCTTCCAGCAGCTTGCGCACCAGCGCGCCCTTGGGGTGGAAGAAGATGAGGCCCGGCCCGGCGAGCTCCTGGATCGAGATCAGATCGAGCTGCTTGCCCAGCGTGCGGTGGTCGCGCCTCTTCGCTTCCTCCAGCTTCTGGAGGTAGTCCTGAAGATCCTTTTCACTGAACCACGCCGTGCCATAGATCCGCTGGAGCTGCTGGCGGTGTTCATCGCCCTTCCAGTAGGCGCCGGCCACGGAAAGCAGCTTGAAGGCCTTCAGCTTCTTTGTGCTGGGAACGTGCGGGCCGCGGCAGAAGTCGATGAAATGGGGCCCGAGCGTGTATTCGCTGAAAACGGCATCGGCGCGCTCGTCGATCAGCTCGCACTTCATCTCTTCGTTCATGGCGCGGTACTTCGCCAGCCCTTCTTCCTTCGGCGTGAGCTTGCGTTCGAAGGGCAGGTCAAGGTCGCGCAGCTCCCGCATCTTCTTTTCGATCCGCTCCAGATCCTCAGGCGTGAACGGCTCGCTGCGCTCGAAGTCGTAGTAGAAGCCGTCTTTGATGGGCGGGCCGATGCCCAGCTTCGTCCCGGGGAACAGCTCCAGAACGGCGGCGGCCAGCAGGTGCGCGGTCGAGTGGCGGTAGACCTCGAGCGCTTCCGGATCCTTTGGCGTGAGAATCTCGACGCGGGCATCGCTTTCGAGCGGGCGTGTCAGGTCCCACAGCTCGCCATTGACGCGGGCGACGATCGCCTCGTCGGCGAGGCGCCGGCTCACCGTGCGGGCGACGTCTAGCGGCGTCGTGCCGGGAGGAAAGGAATGCTGGCTGCCGTCGGGCAGCGTCACCTGAATCGGACTGCTCATGGGAAACCCCGGTAAATTTCAGACTAGCACGCACCCGGGTGGCAACCCTTCGCCACGCCGTTGTTATGCTGGAGACGGAGCCACAAGCTCATGCCTGATCAACCTTTGCAGGCCGAACGGGCGCCGGTTTCCGCCGGTGAAGGCGACCTGGTGGAGCGCGCCAAGGCGGGCGACATGGAGGCGTTTGCCGAACTGGTGCGCCGTTACGAGCGCCGCATCTACCGGATGGCGCGGCAGATCACCCAGAACGACGAAGACGCCGAAGACGTCCTCCAGGAGAGCTTCCTCAAGGCGTTCGAGCACCTCGATTCTTTCCAGGGCCAGAGCAAATTCTATACCTGGGTGACAAGAATCGCGGTCAATGAAAGTCTGATGAAGCTCAGAAAACGCAAATCCGACCGCACCGTTTCCCTCGATGAAAACATCGAAACAGACGAGGAGCCCATCGTGCGGGAGATCGCCGTATGGGACGACACTCCGGAGTCGAAATACAGCCAGGAGGAATTGCGCCAGATCCTGGACCGGGCCATCGACAGTCTGAAGCCGATCTTCCGGACGGTGTTCATCCTGCGGGACGTCGAGGAGTTGAGCACCGAGGAGACGGCGGAGGTGCTGGGTTTGTCTGTCGCCGCCGTGAAAAGCCGGCTGTTGCGGGCGCGCCTGCAACTGCGCGAGAGGCTGACCCGGGTCTTCAAGAGAAAGGGAGACGGGATCTTCGGCTATGCAAAGTAGCATGATCACCTGCAAGGATTTCCTGCGAGAACTGAGCGATTATCTCGACGACGCCACCGATCCCGCCCTGCGCGCCGAGCTCGAGAAGCATATCAACGAGTGCCCGAACTGCTGGGTGATCTGCGACACGACGCGGAAGACCATCCAGGTCTACAAGGGCATGGACCTGCACCCGCTGCCGGAGGCGGTTCACCGGAAACTGATGGATGCCCTGGCGCAGCGGGCGGCGCAGAAGCCGCCGAAAAGCGGTTCGTAAACACGCTACCGCCGCGGCGGCTTGACGCTGCCTGCGGCGCCCGGTTCGACCTTCTCTTCGCGGAGCTTCTCTTCCGGGATGGGTTCGAGGTTCGGATCGAAAGTGATGATCGCTTCGGCGCCGAACTTGCGGTAACTGCGGAACTCCACCTGGTTCTTCACAAGCAGCCTCCCCTCCCGCATCCGCATCTCCGAGCGCAGCGGCAGCAGATACTCGTTGCCCGCGATGTCAACGAAATCGTAGTCGAGCATCGTGCGGGCCTCCTGGATGGGAAAGGTGGGCGGAATGTCCACGGCTTCCATGGTGACGCGCAGCACCATGGGCGCGTCCCGGTCGATGTAAATCAGGCCCCGGTATCCAGGGACGATCTCCATCTGGCGCTGCCAGCTGATGTGCCATTTCGACTTCGGCTGGCGGACCCGGAAACCGTACACGTGGCAGACGCGCCCGCGGAGCTTGCCCCAGCGCTCCCACTCGAACTCCGCTTCCGTGGAGGGCTCGAAGATCTCCTTCAGCATGGTGCCGAATTCGCCGCTCGAGGTGGCGCCGCCGAGTTTCCAGCGGTCGGCGTCGGTCCACTTGCCGTTGATCGAGATCAGCTTGTATTCTTCCTTCTGCTCGAAGTAGCTGAGGCGCTCTGCGACAGTGTCCATGAGCTGGAACATCTCGAGCCCCGAGGGATCCACGTAGCGCCGCGTGACCTGGAGGCAGATGAAGTCCGGCAGGCGCTTCGTATAGCTGAGCGCCATCTCGCGCGCCTCGGCGATCACCCGCGCCTGCTCGGTGGAAGGAGGCGGCGGCAGGGGCACGGGCTTCACCGGCGCCGGGTCTCTCACTGGAGGAGGCAGCGACGCCGTGGCGGCGACGAGCTTGCGCAGTTCGTCGGTTGCGCGCGGACCAAGCCCCTCCTGGAACATCTCCTCGACGTCGCGTTGTGTCAGCCGCTCGGTCAACTGGATCTTGCGGATGTATTCGGCCACCTGCCTGTCGTTGTGCTGCAGGCGGATGGAGGAGCGCAGCACGGACTTCAACTGCGCCACGCTCATCTTCTGTTGCGCGGACAGCGCCACGGCGCTGAAAAGCAGGACGGCTACGAGGCGGCGCAGCATGCCACTAAAATAGACGCCGCCGGCGCTCGGCAGGTTTTGCCGGACCGAGCGCTTTCTCGATGGCCGTCAGCGCCAGCGGGGCCATGACGCGGTAGCCGGCGGCGTTCGGATGGAGTCCGTCGTCGGCCAGATTGGGCATGAGCTGGCCATCGGGACCGGCGAGCGCCGGGTAATAGTTCAGGTATACGTAGCCTCGCTTTTCGCAATAGCCCTGGATCCAGCGGTTCATTTCGAGAATGGCCGGCAGCGGGCGGCGCTTCGTCTGCTCGTAGGCCGGATTGACCTCTTTGTGGTGGTCGGAGACAGGCAGGATGGAGGCGAGGATCACTTTGATCTTGTGCGCATCGGCCAGCTCGCACATCATCGTGAGATTGTTCTGGATCGCCTCCGGAGCCACGCCGCGGGCGATGTCGTTGGTGCCGGCCAGAATCACCACGGCGGCGGGCTTCAGCGCAATCACATCCGCGTAGAAACGGCCCAGCATCTGGCCGGTGATCTGGCCGCCGATGCCGCGGTTGACGAAGTCGCGGCCCGGGAAATATTCATTCAGCCGCCAGCCGTCGGTGATGGAATCGCCCAGGAAGACGACGCGCGGACTCGCCGGGTTGGGAGGGCCGAGGGCGCGGTTGGCGTCACGGTAGCGGCGCAGGTTGTCGCGGTCGGGCTGGCGGAGATCGTTCTCCAGCCGCTCGATCTGGGCAATGAAATACGCTTCAATGCTGAGCGAGTGGTCGCGGAGTTCGGCCAGTTGCTGGCGCGCCATGGCGGGGAAGTTCACCGGCTTGGGCACGGATTCAGAAAGCAGCAGGTAGGCGCGCAGGTTGGCGAGAAAGCGGTAGTGAAGCTGCGGCTGGCGGACGCCGAGGAATTTCAGGCTCTCGAGCGCCATGCGCATGTTCTCGGCCAGCGGCATGCCGGCGCGGCCGAGTTCGGGGCTGGCGACGCCGCCGGCTTCGATGAGCTGGAGGCAGCGTTCGTAAAGAGGCAGGATCTGCTGGTCTGTCGGCGGCTTGGCCTCCGTCTGCGCCCCAGCGGGGGCGGCCAGCAGAGCGGCGAGGAAAAGGCTTTTCCACATGGCTTACTCGACCTTCTCGAGTTGCAGTGTGACGGTGCCGATGTAGAACGGCATCTGGACGCGGATCTGCACGGGCAGGCGGCGCTCGTCTTCGCTGATCCAGACGAAGAGGCGGCCCTTGCGGCGGTACAGGACGCCGCTCATCAGGAACGCCTCATAGCGGATGGTCTGGAATTCGCCCACGGGCGTCCGGATGCGCTCCCGGAGCTGCGCCTCCACGCGCGCCATCACCACCTTCTTGCCGTCGCTCAACGGGAGTTCGGTCACCGATCCGGGCTGCGGCAGCAGCTCCCGCAGGCGCTGCAGGCCCGCCGTGACGTCATGCACGCAGGCGGGGATGTCGATGTTGTTTTGGGCGACGACGGTGTCTTTCTCGAGGTCGCGTTCCAGGTAGTGGGCCTTGCGCGCCTCGGTGTCATAGCGGACTTTGGTTTCGCGGTGCCGCTTGCCTTCGTGGGCGATGAGTTCTGTGGCCTGGGCGCACCAGCCGGGGCTGTAGGAGGCCTGAAACTGGTTGTCCACTTTGATGAAGGCGCGCACCACGCCGGCCGTGCGGAGCTGCATCTTCAGGCTCTCCGCCGCGCTGGATTCCACCTCGACATCGCCGGCGTGCACCAGCCGCCACTCGGCCTCGAAGCTGAGCTTCTGCGCCGCCGGCGGCCGCCATGCGGGCGCCTGGGCGAAAGCCGCGGAGGTGACCAGCAGCGCCCACCATGGCGCCCGGCGGAGCAGCATCGCCCTTCCAGTCTGGCAGACGGCCCGAGAGAGCCGCAAACCCATGCCTCAGCTCAACAGGGCGTGCGCGATCCAGGCGCACACGTAGGCCAGCGCGCCCATGTAGAAAAACTGGATGGCGGGCCACTTCCATCCGCCCGTTTCCCGCCTCACCACCGCCAGCGTGGACATGCACTGCATGGCGAAGGCGAAGAACACGAGCAGCGCCACGGCGCCCCCGAAGCTGAGCTCCTTTTGCAGCGCCGCCTGCAGCCCGGTGCTGTTGTGGGCCGGGTCCATGCCGTAGATCGTACCGAGCGTGCCCACGATGACCTCGCGCGCGGCGAGCGAGGTGATGAGTCCGATGCCGATCTTCCAGTTGAAGCCGAGCGGCTCGATCAGCGGCTCGATGGCCCGTCCCAGCCTGCCGGCGAGGCTCTGATCGATCGGCGGCTGCCGGCCGTCGATTGTGGGAATGCTCGCCAGGATCCAGAGCAGGATGGCGACGCCAAGAATCACCGTGCCGGCGCGCTTGAGAAACGCCAGCGCGCGGTCCCAGAGACGGAGACCGATGCTCGTGAGAGTCGGCATGCGGTAGGGCGGCATCTCCAGTACGAACGGCGCGAGCTCGCTGCGGAGCACGGAGGACTTCAGCAGCCGGGCGGTTCCGATGGCGGCGAGAAAGCCGAGCAGGTACAGGCCGAGCAGAGCGGCGGCGCGCGTGCCCAGCAGGCCGCCCACGAAGGGCCGCTCCGGAATGAAAGCGGCGATGATCAGCGTATAGACGGGCAGCCGTGCCGAGCAGGTCATGAACGGCGCGATGAGGATGGTGGCGATGCGGTCCCGGCGGTTCTCGATGGTGCGCGTGGCCATGATGGCGGGCACGGCGCAGGCATAGGCCGACAGCAGCGGGATGAAGCTCTTGCCTTGCAGCCCCACCCGAGCCATCGTGCGGTCCGCGATCAGTGCGGCGCGCGCCAGGTAGCCGGAATCTTCCAGCAGGACTATGAACAGAAACAGCAGCAGAATCTGGGGCAGAAAGACCACCACGGCCCCGACGCCGCTCCACGCGCCGTCCACCAGAAGCGACTCCAGCCATCCGTCCGGCAGCGCGGCGCGCATCCAGGCGCCGGAGACGGCCACGGCCCCCTGCACGGCGTCCATCAGCGGCCTTGCCCAGGTGAAGATGCTCTGAAAAACGGCCGCCACGACGAGCCCGAACACCAGGGGGCCGAGCAGCGGGTGGAGGAAAATGGCGTCCAGGCGGCGCGTCCACACGGGCGGCGCGGGATGCGTGTAGCGCGCCTCGTGCGAGACATTGCGCGCCCACTGGCGGCACGCGGGCACGTCCTGAAGGACGGGCAGTTCCACCACCCGCGGCGCCGCGATGCCGCCAGTGAGAAACTGCGCTACGCTTTTAAGCCCTTCTCCTGTGACCGCGCTGACCAGCACCACCGGCGCCCCGAGCTGGTTGGCGAGCGCTTCCGTATCGACCGCGCCTCCCCGCTGCCTGAGATCGTCGGCCATGTTCAGGACGACCAGCGTCGGCAGGCGCAGGCTCAACACGGCGGCGGCCAGCGGGAGGTGGCGCTGGAGGCTGGTGGAGTCCAGCACCAGAATGACGCCGTCGGGACGGCGCAGCCCCGGCATGGCGCCGGTCAGGACGTCGTGTGTGACCTGCTCGTCTTCGGAGCGCGGATTCAGGCTGTAGATGCCGGGCAGATCGATGATGTCCACGGCGTGGTGGCCCGGCAGATGGGCCTTGCCGATGTGGTGCTCGACGGTGACGCCGGGGAAGTTGGCCACCTTCTGGCGCAGGCCGGTCAGGCGGTTGAAAAGCGTCGTCTTGCCTGAGTTGGGCGGGCCGATGAGGGCGACCAGCCGGGGCGGTGCGCCCGGCGAGGATGGGGCTGCCAGGGCGACTGCATCCGGCCTGCCGTGGCACGCGCTCATCGGTTCAGTTGTTCCTGACGACAATATGCCGCGCCGTTTCACGGCGCAGGGCGATTTCCGCTCCATCGACGCGGAAGACGCGGGGATCGCCGCCGGGAGCGCTCCGCGCCGCCGAGACGCGGTGGCCGGGAATGAAACCGAGTTCCATCAGGCGGGCCGCCAGGTCGCCCGGCAGATCCAGCCGGTCGATCACCGCCTCAGAACCAGCAGGCAGATCGGCCAGGCACGCCGGCGCCCGCTTGCGGGACGCAGTCTTGAAACTCAGTTGCATATGGAGTCCGCTCGCCTCCTGCTTCTATCCTATCTCATCGGCTGCGCCGCAGGGTGCTACAATGACACCCGTGTCCGGAGGGCCAGCCAAAGCGGAGTACACGCGGGATGAGGTGTGCCGCCTGCTGGGCATTCGCGAGGCGGTGCTCGAAGATTGGGAAGAGCACGGCTTCGTGGCGCGCGCCGAGCAGTACGCGTTCAAGGACCTGGTGGCGCTGAAGACGCTGCGGCAGTTGCGCGCGCGGCGCATGCCCGCGGCGCGCATCCGGCTGATCCTCGAGTCGCTCCGCTCCAAGCTCCGGCATGTGGCCGATCCGCTCCAGGAACTCAAGATCTTCACCGACGGGCGGCGGCTGGCGGTGCAAGTGGATGGCCACAAGATGGAGCCGCTCACCGGGCAACTGCTGCTCGATTTCGACCAGGATGAATTGCGGCGGCTGCTCGAATTTCCCACGAGGCGCGCCGAGAACACGCTGGCCCAGGAGATGGAACACCGCATGCGCGAGGCCGAGCAATGGTTTGAGCGCGCGGTGGAGATGGAACAGGTCGGCGCGCCACCGGAGCAGATCGCAGCCGCTTACGAAAAGGCATTGGAGCGAGATCCCGACGCGCCCGCGCCCCATGTCAACCTCGGCACCCTCTATTTCCACATGAAGCAGTGGAAGCAGGCCGAGGCTCACTACCGCGCGGCGATCGCGCTGCGGCCGCGCTACGCGCTGGCGTGGTTCAACCTCGGCAACCTCCATGAGGAGCTGCGCGACCCGGACCTCGCCCTGGAGTGCTACCTGAAGGCGCTCGAAGCAGATGCGCAATTCGCCGACGCGCACTACAACGCCGCGCTGATCTACCAGTCCCGCCACGACATTTTGAATGCGATGCGGCACTGGCAGCAGTACCTGAAGCTCGATCCCAGCGGTTACTGGGCGGGCATCGCGCGGCGGGAACTGGCGCGGCTCAAGGAAGAGGCGCTGGTACAGGGCGCGAAATCCTGAAAGACGGCTAGCGACAGAACTGCCTTCTTCTGTTTCCGGGGTACTGATGGCCCGACAAGGAGACCGGAACCCGGGAGAGCCGCGACTGAAGCGCCGAAGGCGCGAGAAGGAGCGGCCCCGGCCCCCGGCGCTGACCATCCGCAGGCCGCTTGCTCCGGCCGCTCGCGCGGCCTCCACGCGGCTCTTTTGCGTGCAAGGGTCCGCGAAGGAGCGGCCCCGGCCCCCGGCGCTGACCATCCGCAGGCCGCTTGCTCCGGCCGCTTGCTCCGGCCGCTCGCGCGGCCTCCACGCGCGGCTCTTTTGCGTGCAAGGGTCCGCGAAGGAGCGGCCCCGGCCCCCGGCGCGGAACACACGGCGGAAAATTGGCGCCCGGGCTGGCCTGTCCACAATTTTCAGTCCCCGCTTTTTAGCGCGAAGGCGGCGAGAGGCTGCATTGTATCCTGAAAGATTGGAGGTGATCCCCGCTTGAGCCGCATCAGCATGGCGTTCCGCGCCTTCTTCGGCATTCTGGGAGGCACGCTGCCCGCCGACATCGCGCGCGCGCACGGCTACGACAAAGCGCCGGCGAAGCGCCCGGAGCCGGTCCGGGAACCCGTCAAGCCCGAGGCCGGCGCGCTGCAACTGCTCGGCCTGCTGCAACGCGAGGCGCGCCTGATCGACTTCTTCCTGGAAGACATCTCGCCTTACGCGGATGAGCAGGTGGGGGCCGGCGTGCGGACCATCCACGCGCAGTGCCAGGAGCTGTTGCGGAAGCATTTCCGGCTGGCGCCGGTGATCGATGGCGTGGAAGGCACCTACGTGAAGACGGAATCGGCGGGAGCGCTGGCGCGCGAGGCCGGGGCCATCCGCTTCACCGGCAACCTGCCCCCGCAGGGCAAGCCCGCCGGCGGCGTGCTGCGGCACCGGGGCTGGCGCGCCGACGCAGTCAGCCTGCCCGCCGTGAGCCCGAAACAAAATCTTTCGATTCTGGCGCCCGCCGAACTGGAAGTGGAATAGGCCGCCTTGCTTTACGCCGGCATCGATCTGGGAACGACCAATTGCGCCGCCGCAATGGCCGCGCCCGGCCAGGACGCGGCAGTGGAACTGGTGGCGATTCCCCAACTCGCCGCCCCGGGCGAGGTGTTCGCCGAGACGGTCCTGCCGTCGGCGCTGTACCTTGCGGGTGAAACGGAATTTCCCGCGGAGGCGCTGGAGCTGCCCTGGGGCGGCGGCACGCGCATTGTGGGCCGCTTCGCTGTGCGGCGCGGTGCGGAGACGCTGGGCCGTCTGGTGACCTCGGCCAAAAGCTGGCTGTCCGCCACGGGAGCCGAGCGCACCGCGCCCATCCTGCCCCCCAACGCGCCGCCCGAATGGCCGCGCGTCTCGCCCGTGGAGGCCAGCCGGGCCTATCTCGAGCACATCCGCAACGCGTGGGATCATCTGCATCCGGACGAACCGCTCCAGCGGTGCCGTGCCGTGCTGACCGTGCCCGCGTCGTTCGACGAAGCGGCGCGGCGGCTCACGCAGCAGGCGGCGGAAGAGGCCGGCCTGCCGGACCTGATTCTGCTGGAGGAGCCGCAGGCGGCGCTGTATGCGTGGATCGAGCGCCACACGGACTGGCGCGAGAGGCTGCGGCCGGGGGATCTGATCCTGGTGGTGGACGTCGGCGGCGGAACCACGGACTTCACCCTGATCCGCGCCGCCGAGCGCGGCGGCGCGCTGGAGCTGGAACGGATCGCCGTCGGCGATCACCTCCTGCTGGGCGGCGACAACATGGACCTCGCGCTGGCGCACACGGTGGCGCAGCGGTTGCCGAAGCTGGACGCCCTGCAATTCCAGTCCCTGTGGCAGCAGTGCCGGCTTGCGAAAGAAGCGCTGCTCGAAGACTCCGCGCTGAAAGAAGCGCCGGTGACGCTGCTGGGGCGCGGCTCGTCGCTGATCGGCGGGGCCATCCGTGGCAAGCTGGAGCGCGGCGAAGTGGAGGCGATTCTCGTCGACGGCTTCTTCCCGCGGGTGGCGAGCCACGAGGCGCCTGAGCGGCGCCGGCGCGCCGGCCTGGCCGAGATTGGCCTGCCCTACGAGCAGGACGCCGCGATCACGAAGCATCTGGCGCATTTCCTGCGCCGGGGCGGCGAACTGGCCTGTCCTACCCACCTGCTGTTCAACGGCGGCGTGTTCCAGGCGGCGCGGCTGCGCGAACGCGTGGCCGAAGTCTTGAACGGCTGGCTCGCCGAGGAGGGGCGCCCGCCCGCGCAGGTGCTGGAGGGCACGGACCTGATGCATGCCGTGGCCCGCGGCGCGGCATACTACGGGCGCGCGCGGCACGAAGGCGGCATCCGCATCCGCGGCGGCATTCCGCACTCGTATTACATCGGCATCGAGACGGCGATGCCCGCGGTGCCGGGCCTGAAGCCGCCGATGAAGGCGCTCACGGTGGTGCCGTTCGGCATGGAGGAGGGCACGCAGGCGGCCGTGCCCGGGCGCGAGTTCGCGCTCTGCGTCGGCGAGCCGGCGCAGTTCCGCTTCTTCATCTCGTCTTCGAGAAAGCAGGACGCCGTGGGTGACCTGCTCGACGAGATTCCGGATGACATCGAGGAGGTGGCGCCCGTGGAAGTGCGCCTGGAAGGAGAAGCGGGCGCCGTGGCGCGGGTGACGCTGGAGGTGCAGGTGACCGAGACGGGCGTGCTGGAGCTGTGGGCGAAAGGGTTGCCGGGCACGCCGTATGAAGGGCGGCGCTGGAAGCTCGAGTTCCAGCTCAAGAGGCAACGGGCATGAAGGTCGGCATCGATCTTGGGACAACGAATTCGGCGGTGGCTTTCATCGATCCGCGGGAGGCCGAAGGCGCGGATTTCCCGCCCGTGCATGTGCTGCCGGTGCCGCAGAAGACGGCGTCGGGCGCGGTGGAGCCGCGGCGCACGCTGCCGTCGTTCCTGCTGCTCGAAGGCGGCGGCATTGTCGGCGAGTATGCGCGCGAGCAGGGCGCGCTGGCGCCCACGCGGCTGATCCACTCCGCCAAGAGCTGGCTGTCGAACCCCGAAGTGGACCGCCGGGAGAAGATCCTGCCATGGGACGCACAGGAGGCGGGGCGTGTGATGTCGCCCGTGGAGGCGTCGGCCCGTTACCTGGCGCATTTGCGGGAGGCGTGGGACAGCGCGGGGCTCGGCAGTCTCTCCGGGCAGGAGGTGGTGCTGACCGTGCCGGCGTCGTTCGACGAAGAGGCGCGCGAGCTCACCGTAGAGGCGGCGCGGCAGGCGGGCATCGAAAACCTGACGCTGCTGGAAGAGCCCGCCGCCGCGTTCTATGCGTGGATCGCCAACCACCTGGCGCAGTCGCAGAAGTTGCTGCATGACGGCATGACCGTGCTGGTGGTGGACGTGGGCGGCGGCACATCGGATTTCACGGTGATCCGCGTCAGCCGCGAGGGCGACCGCGTGTCGTTCACGCGCACGGCAGTGGGACGGCACCTGCTGCTCGGCGGCGACAATCTGGATCTGACGCTGGCGTGGCTCGTGGAGACGAAGCTCGGGCGGCAATTGGCGCTGCGGCAGCGCGCGGCGCTGCGGCGCCAGTGCTCGGCGGCGAAGGAGCAGTTGCTCGCCGCGCCCGGCGCGCCGTCGGTGGAGATCACGGTGCTGGGCGCGGGCACTTCGCTCATCGGCGGCACGCTGAAGACGGAGATTCTGCGCGAAGAGGCGCTGGAGCTGGCGCTGGACGGCTTTCTGCCGTTCTGCGCGCTCGAGGAAAAACCGCAGGAGGACAAGCGCAGCCTGTTCCGCGAGGCGGGGCTGCCGTATGTGAGCGATCCGGCGGTGACGCGGCATCTGGCGGCGTTCCTCTCCTCTTCGGGTTCGCCGCCGCCCGGCGCGATTCTGTTCAACGGCGGCTTCTTCATCCCGGAGATGCTGCGGCGGCGGCTGGCGGACGTGGTGGAGAGCTGGTACGGGAAGCGTCCGCTGATCTTCGAGAACAACGATCTGGATCTGGCGGTGGCCATCGGCGCTGCGTATTACGGCTATGTGCGCGGCTCGGGCGCCGGCGTGCTGGTGCGCGGCGGGCTGCCGCGGGCCTATTATCTGGGGGTGGAATCGGCGTCGGAGGACGTGATCCGCGCGGTGTGCCTGGTGCCGCGGGGCACGGAAGAGGGCGCGACGCTCGAACTGGAGCTGGAAAACCTGCAACTGGTGGCCAACAAGGCGGTGAGTTTCCGGCTGTATTCGTCGTTGACGCGGACCGAGGACCGTTGCGGCGAGGTGGTGGAGTTTCCGGCTTCCGCTGCGGGCGCAGAGCTGCACGTGCATGCGCCGCTGGAGGCGGTGATCCGCTTCGGCAGGAAGGCGGAGGAGCGGCTGATTCCGGTGAAGCTGGGGGCGCGGCTCACCGAGATCGGGACGCTGGAGCTGTGGGCTGAGTCGCGCGTCAGCGAGCACCGCTGGCGGCTCCAGTTCGAACTGCGCAAGCCGGTGCTGGCCGAGCAGCAGAAGCGCGCGCGCCCGGCGGCGGTGATCAGCGCCGGGGCGGTGGAGCGGGCGTGCGATGCGGTTCGGGAGGTGTTCGAGGCGGGCTCGGCGCCGCAGGAGGAGCTGCCGGCGCGGCTCGAACAGATCCTCGCGCTGGGGCGCAACTCGTGGCCGCTGGAGGTGATCCGGAAACTGGCGGACGCGTTTCTGGAGGCCAACGCCGGGCGGCGGCTTTCGGCGGGGCACGAGGTGCGGTGGCTGAATCTGGCCGGGCTGTGCCTGCGCCCGGGCTTCGGGCATCCGGCGGACGAGTACCGCATCGAGCTGGCGCGGCGTGTGTGGGCGCAGGGGCTGGCGTTCGACAACAGGGTGGAGAACGAGACGCAGTGGTGGATCTTCTGGGGGCGCGTCGCCGGAGGGCTGAACCGCAACCAGCAGGCCGACGTGTATCAGCGCATCGCCTGGGCGCTGCTGCCCAAAGGCAAGCCGCCGCGTCTGAACGCGAGCCTGGAGCGCGAGATGTGGCGCTGCGCGGCATCGCTCGAGCTGCTGCCTGCCGGCACACGCACCGAGCTTGGCAACGCGCTGGTGCGGAGGCTGCGCGCGAATCCCAATCCGAGCGACTTCTGGTGCCTGTCGAGGATCGGGGCGCGCAAACTGTTCTATGCGCCCGCCAACCAAGTGCTGCCCGCGGCCGCGGCGGCGCGGTGGATCGAGAGCATCCTCAAGCTGCCCGGGTGCGAAGAGTGCCTGGCGCGCCTGGCGCAGTGGACGGGCGACGCAGCGCGCGACATTCCGCCGGCCACCCAGGAGACTGTGAGGCGCGTGCTGGCGGACAAGCCGGAATGGCTGCGCATCCTCGAAGGCGAGGCAGGCGCGGACCTGGAATCCATGGCGCGCGTCTTCGGCGAAGAGCTGCCGGAAGGGCTGGTGCTCGGATGAAAGAAGACGCCTGGATCGCCGCCATCCGCCGCTGGGCGGGCGGGCGGAGGCGCGCGGACGTGATCGCGGGCATCGGCGACGATTGCGCGATTCTGAGGCCCCCCGCGGGACAGGACCTGCTGGTCACAACGGATCTGCTCATGGAAGGCGTGCATTTCCGCCGCGGCTGGCTGACGGCGCGCCAGACGGGATGGAAGGCGCTGGCGCGGGGCTTGAGCGACATTGCGGCGATGGGCGGCGAGGCGCGGCAGGCGCTGGTGTCGCTGGCGCTGCCCGCGTGGGCGGACGAGCGATGGGCGAAGGAGTTCTACCGCGGAATGGCGGAGCTGGCGGCGAAGTGGAGAGTGGCCGTGGTGGGCGGCGACCTGACCCGCGGCCGGCTCTTCACCGCGGATATCGTGGTGCTGGGTTCGGCTCCGCGGGGGAAGGCGCTGCGCCGGGATGGGGCAAAAACAGGAGATGTGATTTATGTTTCCGGCGCGCTGGGGCGCGCTGCGGTGGCCGGATACAGGGATGTGCCTGAGCCGCGGCTCGCCCTGGGGCGCAGGCTGCGGGGCCGGGCTACGGCCTGCATGGATCTGAGCGACGGGCTCGTGCTGGACCTGTGCCGGATGTGCCTGGCTTCGGGCACGGCGGCGGAACTGGACGGGATGCTGCCGGCCGCGCCGGGAGCGGCGATCGAGCAGGCGTTGTTCGGGGGCGAAGACTACGAGCTTCTGTGTACGCTGCCGCCCGGCGTGAGGCCCCCGCGGGGCTTCACGCGGATCGGGAGGATGGTGGCGGGCAAGCCGGCCGGCGCGGTGTGGTTCGCAGGCGCCAGATTGAAGACCGGCGGGTGGGACCCGTTCCGCTGAGTACGCGGCCGGGCGTCGAACGTCTTACCCGGCGGCGGAGCGCGCGGCTTCGCTGACGGCGCTCAGCAGTCTCTCCGCCTCGAAGGGTTTGGGAATGTAGCCGTCCATGCCGGCTTTCAGGCACACCTCCTCATCGCCCCGCATGGCATTGGCCGTGAGAGCGAGAATCGGCTTGTGGCCGCCGACGGCGCGCTCGAGGGCGCGGATCTGACGCGTGGCCTCCAGCCCGTCCATGTCGGGCATCTGCACGTCCATCAGGATCAGGTCAAAATGCTCCTGCGCCGCTTTTTCCACCGCCTGCCGGCCGTTCTCCACGCTGACGACCTCGTGTCCCTGCCGTTCCATCAGCAGCTCCACCAGGCGCCGGTTCACCTGGTTGTCCTCCGCCAGCAGGATGCGCAGGCGGCGTTCGGGGATGCGGGCGGACGAATGCGAGGGAATCTTGTGCGCCGGGGCCGGCGGCGCCTCAAACTGCGACTCCACTGCGGGTTCGCTGCAGGGGCCCGCCAGAATTTCCACCGTGAACGTGGCCCCTTGGCCGGGCTGGCTTTCGACGCGGATTTCCCCGCCCATCAGGCGCGCCAGTTTCGACGAGATGGCCAGGCCCAGACCTGTGCCCCCGAACCGCCGGGTAATGGATCCATCCGCCTGGCGGAAGGCTTCAAAGATCGCTTCCTGCTGCTCAACCGGAATGCCGATTCCGGTGTCCCGGACACGGTAACGCAGCACAATGCTGCCGTTGGCGGCCGGCTCGGATTCCAGGCTCAGCTCCACGCTGCCTTTCTCGGTAAATTTGACGGCGTTGTTCAGCAGGTTGACAAGGATCTGGTACACGCGGTGTTCATCACCCCGGACAGCCTCGGGCACGTCCGGCGCGCAGCGGCAGGATAGTTGCAGATTTTTCTCAACGGCGCGCGGCGAGACCGTGCGCATCGCATGTTCGGCCGTCTGCCGCGGCGAGAACGGTTCGTTCTGGATCTCCATGTAGCCGGCTTCGATCTTGGACAGGTCCAGGATGTCATTCAACAGGCGCAACAGCCGGTCGGCTGAAAGCTTGACGGTTTCCAGGTATTCCCGCTGTTCCTCGCTCAGTTCAGTCGTGAGTGCGAGATCCGTCATGCCCAAGATCCCATTCATCGGAGTGCGGATGTCGTGGGAGATGTTGGCCAGAAATTCGTCCTTCAGCCGGTTGGCCCGTTCGCTGCGCTCTTTCTCGATCCGGAGCTGACGGGTGCGCTCCTCGACGGCGCGTTCCAATTGGGCTTTTTCCCGCAGGTGCCGCAGGCGGGAATGCCGCAGGTAAAGCATCACCGCGGAAATGAGGCTGATGATGGCAGACAGCCGCGTGAGCGGATGGGCCCACCACGGGGGATGAATGCGGAACTCGAAGACCGCGGGCGCTTCACTCCAGGAACGGTATCCGTCGAAACCACGCACCTCAAGCCGGTACTTGCCCGGCGGCAGGTCCGGAAACTGGATTTCGGAAAGCCTTGTCTCCTTCCACTCGTCCGAAAGCCCGGTCAGGCGATACAGATAGCGCTGGGCCGACGGCCGCGCGAACCGGAGCACGGCGAACCGCGCCGTCAAGGTATTGTCGCGGTACCCCACTTCGGCGAACCGCCCCGGGTCAAACCCCTGCTTGCCAAGGTGGACCGAGGCCAGCACGGTTATGGGCGCGCCAGGTGAGGGCTTGGATGCCGACTCCCGAAACCGCGACAGGCCGCCGCTGGTGCCGATCCACACCGCCCCGTCGGGCGCCGCCGCGAATGCGTCGGTGTTGCAGTCGTCCCAGATGAGACCGTCCCTGCGCTGATATTGGATCCAGTTCTTGCCGTCGAACACGGCTACGCCGCGGTCGCTGCCCGCCCAGAGCTGCCCCCGCATATCGAATTTCGCAAAATACAGCAACTGGGAAGGCAGCCCGTCCGCCACGGTTACATGCACGAACTTCATCCGCCCGCCCTGGGGAATCCCTCGCGTGAGCCCCGCGGGGAGGTTGTAGATGAGCCAGATTTCCCCCTCAGGCCCGAGG
This sequence comes from Acidobacteriota bacterium, assembly GCA_049325215.1. Classification (GTDB taxonomy): domain Bacteria; phylum Acidobacteriota; class Terriglobia; order Bryobacterales; family Bryobacteraceae; genus JANWVO01. The sequence goes on along the minus strand of JBMOMB010000031.1, from coordinate 97,609 downwards.
CTGATGCCGCGGACGGAATCGTCCAGCAGGCCGTCTTCTCGCCCGAACCGGGTCCACCGGCCGTTGGCGTACCGGTACAGCCCCGTTTCGGCTCCGAACCAGATGGTTCCATCCGGCGCGGTGGTAACGGCGAGCCCATGGAGGATCCGCCCGTCCGGCAGAGGCAGGTCGGCAATGCGACCGTCGGCCGTGGCCACAACCAGTGAGGCGTGTTGGGAGATTGCCGCATAGACACGGCCGTCCGGTCCTTCCGACAGCCGTATGACAAACGCTTCCCGTGCCAGCGCCGGAATAACGTACTTCCGCACGCGGCCGCTGCGCGGATCCCGCCGGTAGAGGTGGCCGCTTTGTGGGGCCGCCCAGATGGCGCCATCGCGCGCTGCCAGCATCGCAATGATGGGCCCCGAAGGGAATTCGGGCTCCTTGCGGAAAGAGTAGGTGCTGCCGTTGTAAACGGCGCGGTAAACACCGTCTCCCGTCCCGGCCCAGACCGTGCCGTCCGCTCCGGGAACGACCTGCCACACGGTCTCATTGCCCAGCCCCTCGGTGTCCGAAAAGCCTTCCCACTCCCCGTAGCCGATCCACCGGGCCAGGCCCCGCCCGTTCATGCCCAGCCACACGGAGCCTTCCCGGTCCAGGTACACGCTGGAAACCGAATCCCCGGGCAGCCCGTTCTGCTTGCCCACGATCTGCCAGCGCCCGCCATTCATGATGGCCAGTCCGCCGAAGACGGGCGCCAGCAGACGTCCTTCATAATCTCCGCCCAACTGCGGCACCCAGGGGCTCCGGAGATCCGGTGGCCCAGTCACTCGTTCGAATCGGGCAGCGCCTCTTCGCAGCACCTCTAAGGACTGTGCGCTGCGGACGTACAGGTCTCCACGCGCATCCTCATAGATGAAGCTCCAGGGCCCGTGGTCAGGACTCGGCTGTGCCGCCGCCAGCCGCACCTGGTCCTTTCCGTCCAGCTCGCAAAGATCCATCGCGCACCCGAACAGGACCCGCCCCGAGCGCGTCACCGTCACGCTCGCCACCGCCCTGGCCTTGTCCAGGGGGCTGGCGCTGCCCGGGCGCGACACCACCTTGAAGGTCCACTCCTGCCGCTGCCCCAGGCGTTCGCCGATTGCCAGGCCGTCCCGCGTCGCCACATACAGGCGGCCCGCTTCGTCGGAAGCCAGGCCGGCCTTGCCATTCACCCGCTGCCGCTCCGATGCAGGCAACACGACGGGAACAAACCGGCCGCGCTCCCTCCGGTACAGCCCCTTCGTGGTGCCCGCCCACAGCGTGCCATCGGGCGTCTGATGGATGGACAGGATGAATGCCCCCGGCTCGATCTCCTTCTTCCCAAACTCCGTGAACCCCCGCCCGTCGTAGCGGAACAAACCGTTCTGCGTTCCCACCCACAGAAAGCCCTCGCGGTCCTGGTAGATGCTCTCCACCGCCAGGTTATTCAGGCCGCTGTCGAAATCGAAAACCTGGAACGTATACTGTTGGGCGGCGAGAGGCGCCGCCAGCGCCAGTCCGAGACCGAGCAGGGCAAGCCGGGAGCGGGCATGTTGCCGCATCATTCTCCCTATCGGCGGAACCGCCCCGGCCCTGCATAGCCCCCGCGCCGTTCCGCCCCGCCGCCAGTTACGATGGAAAGGCATGAGCGGCCCTCCGGAAGAGCTGGTCGAACACATCGTCACCCACCTGGCCGAGCAGCAGCCCGCCCTGATAGCCGAACTCGGCGACGAAGAGGTGGCGCGGCGCGCCGCCGCCGGCATCGCCCGCGCCCACGCCCACGGCTTTCTCCAGCCGGAATCCGTCACCGCGTTCGTCACCCTGATGTTCCTCGTCGCCCCGGACTTCGACACGTACCCGGCCATCGCCCGGGCGCTGCGGCTGCGCGGCTCGGAAGCCGAGCGGCTCCGCCTGCTGTTCGAACGCACCCGCGAAGAGGACTGGGATCAGGCGGCGGCGGCAACCAAAGGCTGGGAGCCCCTCCTGGCAAGGCCATGAGCAGGCGCCGCGCGGTCGTCTCCTGGTCGTCCGGGAAGGACGCCGCCTGGGCTCTCCATCTGGTGCGGCAGCGCGGCGAGCTGGAAGTGGCGGGATTGCTGACTTCGATCAATGCCCAGTTCCAGCGCGTCTCCATGCACGGCGTGCGGCGGGAATTGCTCGAACAGCAGGCGCAGGCCGCCGGGCTGCCCCTGCTGTCCGTCGAACTGCCCTGGCCGTGCTCGAACGAAGAATACGAGCGCCGCATGGGCGCGGCCTGCGCGCGCCTGCGGGCGCAAGACGTGGAAGTGGTCGTCTTCGGCGATATCTTCCTGGCGGACGTGCGTCAGTACCGCGAGAAGCAGCTCGCCGGCACAGGACTGGAGCCCCTGTTCCCGCTGTGGGAGTGCGGCACCCGGGAGCTCGTGCGCGGGATGCTGGCTGCGGGCGTGCGGGCGCGGATCTCGTGCCTGGATCCGGTGCGCCTGGACCGCCGGTTCGCGGGCCAGGAGCTGACGGAACAGACCCTGCGGTCATTGCCCGCGGATGTCGACCCCTGCGGCGAGAATGGCGAGTTCCACACGTTTGTGTTCGACGCTCCGGTGTTCGCGCATCCGATCGATGTGACCGAGGGCGAGGTGGTGGAGCGGGACGGCTTTGTTTATGCCGATCTGCTCCCCGGCGGCTGCGCCGATGCACGTTGCTACAATGACGGCTGAGCGGGCCCGTAGCTCAGTTGGATAGAGCGTCTGGCTTCGAACCAGCAGGTCGGGGGTTCGAGTCCCTCCGGGCCCGCCATTTCTTTTCACACACTTACAGTTGGCTGGTCCAGCCGCGGGTCATGCTGCGGGCCATGCCGCAGCCCCTTCGGCGCCAGCCTTCTGGAATCGTCTTCGGTCTGTCCCCACAGGCGGCGCGGTTCACACGGGTGGCTTTCCTTGCTGGACTGCCACCGGGCATTGCGCGCCCTCTCTGCTCGCCCTTGCCGGACTTCATGACCGCAACGTGTCACGGCCGGTGCAAAAATCCCCACAGTGCCGGTTGGAAAATCCCACCCGCGGAGATGGGTCGAGGCCGGCGGCCGATTCCGTGACGAGGAGGCGTCGAGATTTGTTTAGGGGAAGAAACGCGCACCAGATTGCGGAATTGCGCAAGCAGGCGATGAGCATTCAGACCACCAGCCAGATGGTGGGCCGGGACCGGAAGGCCGTGAGGAAGCACCTGTTAGCGCCTGAGTCGGCGCCAGCCCACGGCCGGCGGCCGGACCCTGGCCCTCTTGCGTTTAATTCTGGATCCTCGCAAGATATAGCGTCAGATTGACGCTATATTACGAGGGGTTCGGCAAGGATGCTGCCTCTCGCGTCCCACTCTTGGGGGCCATACACCAGCGTATCCGCCCGTGGGCTTGATCCGCGACTCAGATCCAGCGCCGACGTAACCAGGTATTACCGGCATATTCGTGTGTCGCGCCTCACCCAGGCCAGGCTGGGCGCCCGTCAATGTTTGTGAGCCGGATCGTGCTTCTGATCGGACGTTGGCACGGCGCTGTCGAGCAGAACCTCCCTGGCGACAATCTCGCCGCTCGCCAATGTCGTCCCGAGAATGGCCACACGATCGCCCTTCTTGAAGTCAGACGGAGATGCCTTCGCTTTCCCGCGTTCGAACATCGTCTTGTCGTTCAGAATGACCGTCTTCATTCCCTTGTCCGTCTTGACCTGGATCCGGTCACCGGCGATTGACACCACTTCGCCCTTGGTGGGCGTCCCTTTGTGTTGGCTGGGATCATGAGCCATCAAAACCGCTGCGCCCATGAAGCCAGTGAGGATCACGCTCGCGAACAGCTTCTGAAACATGCTTCGGTCTCCTTCGTTCGAGGTGAGTTAATGAGTTTCGCTGCCAACGGCCTCAAGGCCGTTCACTTCCTTCATCAGGTCCATCTCTCTGGGAGAGATCTTGGGTAAGTGCCGGATGAACAAAACGAGCTTCCAGTTCTCCTCGTCCTCTCCGCCCCACCCTGGCATGCCGGTGAAACGGATTCCGTTCCGGATGATGTAATACAACTCTCCGTCCGAGAGCTGCTGTGTGTCGGATTGCCTCAGATCGGGCGCCGGCGGATAAAGTCCGGCATTGATCTGTGTGCGGCCGCTCCCGTCATTGGCGTGACAGATGGCACAGTGATCGGCGAAGTGATCCCGCGCCTCGGCGATGGCCAGTGGCGTGGGGCGCACGGGATTTTTCAGTTCCCGCGCGCCGCGCGGCGAGGCGATTCTCCTGGTGCGCCTGGCCAGAAACGCCTCAAGCTCCGTGGGCTTGTCCCGTGCGCTGAATCCGTGAGCTGTCACGAACCAGTACACCCACATGCCCGCAGCCAAACACAGGACTATGCCTGCCAACGCCAGGACCTTCACTAAACGCATGAAACTCTCGCTGGGCCGGCTTCGATGCCCGGTTACTTCGCCGCCTCAATCTTGTCCACTCGCAGAATTCCAGTCTTTGGAAACAGCTTCCCCGTGATCTTCACTTTTTGGGCGGCGAAGGCCTCCGGCGACTGTTGGTCGCTCAGGATGTAAACTCCCTTGCCATCATAAAGGGCGTACTTCACCGTTTTATCGTGCCGGATGCACTCCTTGACGCACTTCGATTCCGGACTGATGTTCATCGCCTTATGGTTGGCGCCGCACATGGTGTCTGTGATCACGCCGACAAACGTCTGCTGATCTGCCGCGGCCGCCAGCGCAGCCGTTGCGAAAAATACTGCCGCTAACTGTTTCATTTTCTTTCGTTCTCCTTGTTGAAGTTGGAAGTGGAGGCTGCGTTCCTGGTTGCTTGAGACTCTCTTAGAAAGTCAAGTCCCTTGTCCTGGTTGACGAGCCGCCACAACAGGTTATATTGGCTTTCGTCCAACGCATTTTTTAGCTGAAAATTAAACCATTTTAGGTTGCCGTAGTGGGATTTCGCCCTTTCATGCGTAGTAAGGGTAAGCTCGAACGGTCCTGAACTGCTGATGTTCTCGATGTCTTTCAATCGCCAGGTGCGGGACTGGTTTCTGGCGCTGGTGCGGTATACAACGCGGTCCGTCCCCACTTCCAGAGTGCCTTCGGAGCCCTGGATGCGGCCCAAGAGCTTGACAGGGGCCACCCAGAACGGCCTGAAGTCCCGCTCCGCGAAGGCGGCGACAAAGCGCTGGTCCAGGCGGTTCTTGAGCAATTCGTAGACGGCGATAAAGCTTTGGCCCGGCGGCAGCCTGAACTGCCATTGCTGGTCCACGCCCAGCAGCAATTTGCTGCGGTCCTTATAGGTGGTGATCGTGAGCGTCTGGGGTGAAACCAGAAGCTGTTGGATATCCTCATAGCTCCAACGGCCGTGGTGAACGTCTTCCGGTTTCGTGTCCTTTTTCCTGCTGGTCTCCTGGTACGAGATCGCTTGTTCGGTAACCACCAGCGTGCCGGAAGCTTCGGCGCGCGGCTTGATCGGCGGCCACCATGCCAGCTTCGGAGGCAGCCAGTCCGAGTGGTCGTGCAGAACGCTATATCGTAGCTCCTGCTGGCCGAATAACGCTGGCGCCAGCGCCAATGCTGCTACGATTGCGGCGCAAGCTGCTTTTTCACTTCGAAATGCCATTTCCATACCTCGTAGATCGCCGGATAGACCACCAGCTCAAGAATGAATGATGTGAAGATTCCACCGATCATGGGCGCCGCAATGCGCTTCATCACGTCTGCACCCGTGCCGGCCGACCACATGATCGGCAGCAGTCCCATGAACATGCAGGCCACCGTCATGAACTTCGGCCGGATTCGTTTTACCGCGCCGTGCATGATAGCTTCCTGAAGATCGGCGAGGCTGTTCATCCTGCCCTCTTTCCTCGCTTTTTCGTACGCCAGGTCCAGGTACAGCAGCATGAACACCGCCGTTTCCGCGTCCACGCCCATCAGGGCGATCAGTCCGACCCAAACGCCGATGCTCATGTTGTAGCCGAGGAAGTACAGGAGCCAGATCGCCCCGACTGCCGAGAAGGGGACGGCCAGCATGATCAGCATCGTCTTGACTCCGGACCTCGTGTTCATGTAAAGCAGCATCATGATCAGGAAGACGGTCAGTGGCAAGACCACATACAGGCGCTTCTTCACGCGCTCCATGGCTTCGTACTGCCCGCTCCACTCAAGCGCATAGCCGGCGGGCAGCTTCACTTTTTCCCGAACCAGATGCTTGGCTTCTTCCACATAGCTGCCGACGTCCCGCCCTGCCACATCGACATACACGTACCCGTTGAGCATGGCGTTCTCGTCGCGGATCATGGAGGGTCCGGCCACGAGCTTGATATCGGCGAGCTGCGACACGGGAACTTGCGTCTGGCCATTCATTCCGCCGTTCATGACAGGGACCAGCACGCGTCCAAGTCTATTAATGTCGCTGCGGAAGTCCCGGAAGTACCGGACATTGACCGGGTAGCGCTCCCTTCCCTCGACTGTGGTCGTGACGTTCTCGCCGCCGATGGCGCTCATGACCACTTCCTGGACATCATCGATCGTCAGGCCATACCGGGCGATCGCCTCGCGCTTCCAATCGAAATCAATGAAGTAGCCGCCCCCCGTCCGTTCCGCGAAGATGTTTCGCGTGCCCCTGACCTGCGGCAGCAGGCCTTCAATTTCCGTGGTGATCCGCTGGATTTCGGCCAAGTCCGCCCCGTACACCTTGATCCCGATCGGCGTGCGCACACCGGTTGTGAGCATGTCGATTCGGCCCTTGACCGGCATGGTCCAGGAGTTGGCGACACCGGGGATTTTTAAGGCAGCATCCATCTCGTCAACCAGTTGCTCGGTCGTGATGTGATCTGGGGTGAACCGCCGGAAGATTTTCTTGGCCCAATCCGGCGCCCAGGAGGAATACCACGTGTCCACCTTTCGCCATTGATCGTGCGGTTTGAGCACGATCGTCGTCTCCATCATGGAGAACGGCGCCGGATCCGTTGACGTCTCGGCGCGGCCCGCCTTCCCAAACACACTCTCTACTTCCGGAAACGATTTGATGATGCGGTCTTGCACCTGCAACAGCTTTTGCGCCTCCGTCACCGAAAGTCCCGGCAGCGTGGACGGCATGAACAGCAAGGTGCCCTCATCCAGCGGCGGCATGAATTCAGATCCGAGGCGCTGATAGATCGGAATGGTCAGGATTACCATTGCGGCCGCGCCGATAATTACCGAGTATTTCCACCGTAGCGTCCAGGCGCACACCGGTTCGTACAGGCGGATCAGAACCTTGCTGATCGGGTGGTGCTCTTCGGAGTGGATCTTCCCCACCAGCACGGCATTCGCGACCCGCGCGAGGAAGCGGGGCCGGAACTCGAAGTTCTTCATGTGCGTGAACAGCAACCGCATGGCCGGGTCGAGAGTGATCGCCAGAACCGCGGCGACGATCATCGTCAGGTTTTTCGTGTAGGCGAGCGGCTTGAACAGGCGGCCCTCCTGAGCCTCCAGGGTCAGGACCGGCATGAACGAGACCGCGATCACCAGGAGCGCGAAAAAGCTTGGTCCGCCCACTTCTTTGACCGCGTTGATCACCACGCGGTGATAGTCTTCCTTCCTCCCCGTCCGTTCCCACTCCTCGAGCTTCTTGTGCGTTTGCTCTACCACGACAATCGCTGCGTCCACCATCGCGCCGATTGCGATGGCGATGCCTCCGAGCGACATGATGTTCGAGCTGACTCCGATCATTCTCATGGGAATGAACGAAATGATGATCGCAACCGGGATGGTGATCACCGGGATGATCGCGCTCGGAATGTGCCAGAGGAAGATCAGGATCACAATCGAAACGATCGTGATTTCTTCGATGAGCGTGTCTTTCAGGTTCTCGATTGAGCGCAGGATCAGTTCGGACCGGTCGTAGGCTGTCAGCACCTTGACACCTTCCGGGAGACCGGGTTCGATGTCCTTCAGCTTGTGCTTCACGCGCTCGATCACGTCCAGCGCGTTCTGGCCCTGGCGCATCACGACGATGCCCCCGACCACATCGCCTTCGCCATTCCAGTCGGCCACGCCGCGCCGGATGTCCGGACCCAACACGACGTTGCCCACATCGCGGACGCGGATGGGGACGCCGCTCTGGCTGGAGGCGAGCACAATGTCGCCAATCTCGTCCACGGATTTGGCATAACCGCGGCCGCGGACCATATACTCGGCTCCACTGAGCTCGACCAGCCGCCCACCAACATCGTTGTTCCCCTTCCGGACGGCATTGACCACTTGCATGATCGGAATGTTCAGTGCCTGAAGCTTGTTCGGGTCCACGTTCACCTGGTACTGGCGGACGAAACCTCCGATCGGCGCAACTTCGGCGACTCCCGGCACCGCGCGCAAAGCGTAGCGGAGGAACCAATCCTGGTAAGACCGGATCTCATCCAGCCGGTTCTTGCCGGTGGTGTCGACGAGGACGTACTGAAACACCCAGCCGACTCCCGTGGCGTCCGGGCCGAGTTCGGTCTTGACGCCTTCAGGCAGGCGTGGCAGCACGCCAGAAAGATATTCAAGCGTTCGTGAGCGCGCCCAGTAAGTGTCCGTGCCCTCCTCGAAAATGACGTACACGAATGAGTAGCCGAAATCGGAGAAGCCGCGGATCGCCTTCACTTTCGGCGCGCCCAGCATCGTAGTCACGATGGGATACGTGACCTGGTCCTCCATGATGTCTGGGCTCCGGTCCCAGCGCGAGTAAATAATCACCTGCGTGTCGCTGAGATCCGGGATCGCGTCCAGAGGGACGTTCAGCATCGACCAGATGCCCGCCGCGGCGGCGAAACCGATCAGGATAAAGATCAGGAACTTGTTGCGTCCTGAGAATTCGATAATGGCGTCAATCATTGCTTGTGCCCCTCATGGCCTGATGGAGGCGCGGCTGGAGCCCCATGTTGCTCATGTCCGGCAGCTCCTTGGGGAGCAGGCTTCTGCTCGCCGCCAGCCGGCCCACCGCCGTGCTGGTGCCCTGCCATGCCCGCGGCGGCCGACTTGAGCTGGCTCTCGGAGTCGATCAGGAAGTTGCCGGAGATGACGATGCGCTCGCCCGCTTGCAGGCCCTTGCGGATCTCAACGCGATCACCGATGCGTTCTCCGATTTCGACCTGGCGGGGTTCGAGAAAGCCATTGCCACGATCCACGAAGACCGTCTTCCTGATGCCGGAATCCAGCACCGCCTCGGCCGGTACGGTGACGCGCCGGGGCATAACTACTCTGAATTCGACGTCTGCGTACATGTCAGGCTTCAGCAGCAACCCTGGATTTTCGGCTTCCAGGCGGACTTTGAGGGTGCGCGTCATCGGATCCACTTGCGGCTGGATGTAGTTCACGCTGGCAGAGAAGGACTTCCCGGGAATGTAGGAGAGCGTTACCCTGGCGGGCTGCCCCATCCGAACCATAGGCGCCTCATACTCGAACACGTCCGCCATGATCCAGACCTTGTTCAGATCGACAATCGTGTACAGCTCGGTCTCAGGCGTGACGCGCTGCTTGGGAAAGGCATTGCGGCTGATCACATAGCCGCTGATGGGCGCGTAAAGAGTGACATAGGTTATCGGCTTTCCAGTACGGGCGATCTCATCGATCTGGGAGTCGCTCAATTCCCAAAGTTCCAGTCGCTTCCGGGCGGCTGCCACCAGCGATTCGCTCTGCGCCAGAGTTCCATCGAGCGTGCTGGACTTCATGATGTCCTTGCCCCTCATGGCCAGCAGGAATTCCTGTTGGGATGCCAGCAATTCGGGGCTGTAAATGGTCAGGAGGGGTTGCCCTTTCTCCACCAGCTTGCCGATGAAATCTACGAATACTTTATCCACCCAGCCGTCGATCCTGGTGTGCACGCGCGCTATCTTGGTCTCGTCGAAAGCCACTTTCCCGACGGCGCGGAAGGTATGCACGCCAGCGGAGCTTTCCGCCACGCCGTACTGCACGCCGATCAACTGCTGCTTCTCCGGGCTGATCTTGATCGTGCCCATCGGCATTGACGAGGTGTCGTCGGCGTACACCGGCTCGAGTTCATTGCCGGTTTCCGGGTTGATGCCAGGCTTGTCCGAGGTGTAGTTCGGATCCTTGGGGTCACGGTAGTGCAGGATCTTGCGCTCGGCTGTAGCTGCCGCCTGGTCTCCGATCTGACCGCCCTCGTATACTGGTTCGAGCTTCATGCCGCAATCCGGGGCGATGCCAGGCTTGTCGGACTTGTAGCCGGGGTGCATCGGATCCACGTAGTAAAGGATCTTCCGCCCGCCCTTGGCTGCCTGCGGGCTTTCTCCCTTGCCAAACCAGCGGTTAAAGCCGTAGCCGCCGATGAAGGCGGCTGACACCAGCGCCAGTTCAATCAATACTCGAGCGGCTTTCATGCGTGTTTGCCTCATTTGGTCAGCGAAACTCCGGTCATCTCTTCCAGACGGCTCAGAGCCAGGTAGTAATTCTGGAGCTCCTCGTAATAATTCATCTCGTATTCAACGACGGTCACATAGTTTGTCAGAACCGAGAGAAAATCGACCGTGCCCGTCTCGTACGACGCCAGTGACGATTCCAGCGCCAGGCTCGCCTGGGGGATCACTGTCTGGCCATAGAGTTTCATCAACTGGTAGGAAGTGGTGGCCATCAGGTAATCGTCTTTGATGCGGAAATGCAGGGCCTGGTTGGTCGACTCATACGTGCGGCGCGACTGTGAGAGGCTTTGCGCCTGCTCGATGACGCCCGCCCGCTGTTTGCGCCAGAAGTAAACGGGCAGCTTGACATCGATGCGGAACTGATACATGTCGGGCATCTGGCCCATGTTGAAATAGCCTGCCGATAGCGTGTAGTCCGGGTAATAGTCCTTGCGTGCCAGATTCAGCGCCAGCTCGGTGCGCTCGATCATCTTCTGGTCTCGGCGGAGCATCGGGGAGTTTTCGCGCGCGGCGGCATACAGGTCGTCAAGAGCTGTGATCGTCTCCTTTGGCACTATTTCCGCCGGCCGCGGCAGCGGACTTCCGGGGCGCCGGTTCAACAGGCTGTTGATTTCGGCCTCCCTCGCCCCGCGTTCGCGCATGAGGTTTACCAGCCGGGCTTCCAGGATCGACAACTCGGTCTGCGCCTTGAAGACATCCTGCTGCGCGGCCCGGCCAACTCTGTACCGGGCCTCCGTAATTCGCAGCAGTTTCCGCAGCAGTTCCCGATTCCGTTCCAGGACGTTGCTGGCTGCGTAGGCGTAGGACAGCCGGTAATAGGCTTGCTTGACACGGGACACCACGTTGAGCTGCGTCGCCTGATACAGTTCGAAGTCGGCATCTGCTTCCTTGCGCGCGATGTCGCCGCGGAGCTTTCGCTTGCCGGGGAATGGCACTTCTTGCGAGACCATGAACCCGATGTTGCTCGTAGGTTCCTTGCCCAATAGGGCGCCCGGCCAGGGGCGGCCATTGCTCGAATACCCAGGCGAGAACATGGGGTCGGGCAGGCTGCTTGCTTGTGTCGGCCGCTGCCGGGCCGCTTCGTAACGCTTCTGCGCCGCCAGGATCTCGGGATTGTTTCGGAGCGCCTCTGCAACCAGATCATCCAGATTCAGACGCTCCTCCTGGGCCCACCCGATCAGTGCAGAAGTCAGGAGTAAGCCGACGCTGCCAACCGCACGACAACCTTTCACGGAATTGGATCCTTTCATGAAGAAGAATCTCCGGACAACGCCGTCCCAGGCCACCGTCCGAAGCTTCCGGAACCGTCGCGGTCCCTGCCCTGAGTTGCACTTGGCCTTCCAATCTGCCAAGTCCCTTGTTTCTTGCGAGTTGAGCACGCCAGAGGAGCGCGGCCTCCGAGAGTCCGGGCGTGATCCGCCCACCCGGCCGGGGAACTGGATTCGGACGACAAGTCCAGCATTATCAATGAAGTGGAATCGTGCGGCCATCCCTCTGACAGCGCGCCTCGGAAGCACGCGTTAGTCGTCGCGATTTGGACTATTACAACCAGCCCTGCCCCATTTCGGGCAGCGGAGTGGGTCTGTGGCCGCCTCGAAAGCCGCGAGCTTCGGCCCTAACCTCAAGCCGGTCATGGCAGTACGGCATTGGTGTCGCCGTGGAGGCCTGCATGCAAGAGTTCGATCTGATGAGCGGGGCAGCGCGTATGGAGGCAGGCAAGATCCTGGTTGTCACCACGGACAGGAACCTCGGCGACGCGGTGCTTCGGGATGGACGCCAACGCGGGCGTCAAGTCCTCGTCGCACCGGCGGGCGAGCAGGCGCGGGCAGCCCTCCAGCAAGACCCGCAAGACCTGATCATTGTAGATCTCGGCGCGGTTCCTGACTCCCTGGCTTTAGTCAGTGACATCAGTCAGAGTTCCGATGGGGTCGTGCTCGTGCTGGTGGGCTTCACTTCGGCGGACGCCGCCGTGGAGGCGCTCAAGCATGGAGCCTACGATTATCTTACGAAGCCGGTCTGCGCCGAGGAATTGTGGCAAGTGGTAGACAACGCTCTGGAATACCGCGCCCTTTTGCAGGAGCGGAAGACCCTTCGGCACATTCTGGACCAGAAATTTGGATTTGAAGGAATCATTGGCCGGTCCAGTGCATTGCTCTTCACGCTCGACGCTGCCGCGCGAGCCGCGCGAATGGATTCGCCCGTGCTGATTCACGGCGAGCGGGGCACGGGCAAGGAACTATTGGCCAAGGCAATTCACTACAACAGTTCGCGCCGCGACAAGCCCTTCGTCATTCTCAATTGCGACGCCTTTCCACGTGAGGCGCTTGAATCGGAGCTGTTCGGCCATCTGAAGGGCTCTTTCAGGGGGGCCGCCCGGTACAAGAAAGGAAAGGCGGAGCAGGCGGACCAGGGGACACTCTTCCTGCGCGAGGTCGGCGAGTTGCCTGCTGAGCTTCAGGCGAAGCTCGTGCGCATGATCCAACATGGGGAGATCGCCAAGATCGGCGCCCCGGGTCCCACCCGCATCGATGTCCGCGTGCTCGCCGCGACTCGCCGGAATCTGCAGGCGATGATGGAGGACGGGGCTTTTCGTGAGGACCTCTACTACAGATTGGCTGTGGTTCAGCTAGAACTGCCGCCGCTCAGAGAGCGCGGGCAAGACATCGCCGCATTGACGCGCCATTTCTTCGAAAAATCAAAGCAGCACCACAACCGGCCTGACCTTGCCCTGCCGGACTCCCTCCTGCCGTACTTCTGCTCTTATCGCTGGCCGGGCAACGTCAGGGAGTTGGAAGATCTCATCGACAGGCTGGTCGCCCTCTGCCCGAAGAAGTCGATTCGCCTGGAAGACCTGCCTGATTATCTTCGCCAGCCGTGTGTCCGTGACACGCTGCGTCTGAACCTTCCGCCCCACGGAATCAGCCTCGAGGCAGTCGAGCGGGAGCTCATTCTCAGAGCATTGACGAAGTTCCAATGGAACCAGACGCACGCGGCGCGATACCTCCACTTGAGCCGGAAGACCCTGATGTACCGGATGGAGAAGTTCGGATTGCGCCAGGAGCGGCCGGGGCAAGCCGGCAGTAAGCTTGAACTCCACGCCGCTGCCCGAGATCAGGAAGCACGCTGAACAACGGAAATTGGCCGCACTCTTCACCGAAGCGTCTCTCGTCGTTCATTTGCCCGGAAATTGTACCGCCCCCGGTTTCCCGGACAGTTTCTTGAATTATCGTCGTGCGTCACGCTCAAGGACGAGCTGGGCCTGGTGAGCCTGCCGCGGGGATTGGAAATGGAGCCGTTCCACCAGCCACCGCTCGTTGTTGCGCTGGCGAAATTGCTCGAGCGCTTCGGCGAGCTTTCCCAGGGTTTCGATGTGGCGCACCCGGAGAATCTGCTCCTTGAGAGTGCGTAAGGACCGTTCGATACAGCCGTTGCCTTCGGCATCGCGCTGAAGGCCGTCGCTCATGAACTGCGCGCCCGCAGTCATGACGCGGTTCAATGGGGCCGCAGACATTTCCAGCCTGAAGGCCGCGCAAAAAACGCAAATTCCCGTGAATGTTTGGGATAGCGGGCGGCAACAGATGGCGGCTCTCTCGAGCTGAACGGGGCGGCGGGAAGTTGCGTTTCTTTGGTTTGACCGCCCGGGAATGCTGCTCTACAGCTACCTCTTCATCAGTAGTTCTGCAGATAGAAATGCGGGATCGCATCAATACGTATCCGGCTTGACGTGTGGCGCTCTGGATCCACCGCTCCCACCATGTGTTCTCTCCCCGGATGCCCGTGGATCCATGCGTTGGGCCGTCACCGTACGCTGAACTACGCCGGGAACCCGGCCCCGGCAGCTCATGAAGAGAATCACCGCCAGGCCCGTGGAAAGGCAAACCGTCCGAAGTTGAACCCGACGCCGACGCGGACAGTGGTCAGGTCGAAATCGAGGCTGCGCGCCACATGAATCTGAAAGGACAGGGTCGGGTGAATCGCGATCGTGGTCCACGCGTTTACGCCGTGGTCCCGTAAGTCTGCGGCCTGGACGGTCGCATGGCTCACTTGCATAAAAGCCGGGAGGCCGGGATGAAGCATTCCGGTTGAGGCTCCCGGCATCTGCCCTGTCCCGGGAGGCATCATCCCAGGATCGTGCCCCATGCCTGGCGGCATCCCGGAGGAGGGCGCCGGCGGTGGCGCCAGCATCACCTGGCGGCTCATCACCTCCTGTTGTCCAAACGGCTCGACGGCAAAGCCGCCGGCGCCGAGACTGACGCGCCTGCATAAACCGGCTGTCAGGCCGCCAGAGAAGTGAGTGGCGCCGCCCGTGCTGATGTAAGGCCGCTGGTAGCCGACATTATTGAAGACGTAGTTGGCGAGGCCGGCGCTCGCAAACGGGCGTAGCCGTCCCTCGAAAGTCCGTGCGAAAGTGGCGGTTGCGTCAACTGTAACTTTTCCCGCCCCCAGGCCGCGGTCTGAATTCCCTGTTGGAAAGCCGACCGTCAGAGTCGGACTGAAATCGAGCCCAAGGACTCGCGCCAGCAGTTGGCCCTGCGTGTACACGTCCCCAATGCCCGAGACGGCGCCGCCGCTGAGGTCGCTGAGGTAAAGCGGCAGCCCCACCACGACGGAGCCGCGAGTCCCTTCCACACCAACTTCCGGGATGGCGGTGTAAAAGGTTGCTGCGGAATTGCGGTCCACCGTCGTGCTGAGGAACCCGATCCCGTGCAGCGGCGCGCTGCCCGCTCCGGCTGGCGAACGCGCCAGCGACTTGAGCTGGCGGTCAACGCCGTTGTTGAGTTCGCGGAGCGCAGCCAATATCGCGTTTTCGGACTTGCCCCTGGCGCGGAGTTCGTCGGCGAAGATCGCGCTGTAGAGACGTCCCGATTGCTTGCGGAGAAGGATCAGATGGTTCCGATGGACACCCAACTGTTCCGCCATTAGAGCGGCCACAATGAGGCGGCCATCGGGAGTCGAAGCGTATGAATCCAGCCGTGCCGCCTCGGCGGCGAAGCGCGGCTCCACGGACTGGCCGCGGCCGGCCGAAGCCAGCACGAGCACCACCGCCGCAATCTGGAATGCCTTGCGCATCAATGCACCGGCCCCGGACGCGGCATTGCGCTACCCATGCTTCGAGAACCCGCCTGCCCCATCATGTCCGCGCCCGCCATTGGAGCGCCCTGGACTGGGTGCATCATACCACCCGCGCCGGCATCGCGCGCGAGTCCCGGAATGAGGTCCGCGCGCTCGGACCGCCCTCGAAACCGCTGCGCCGCCAGCGGCGGCTGGCCGCGCTGGATCCACGTGCGCTGGCCGTTGCGCAGGATCACTTCTTCCGATGGCCGCGCTACATTCGCCACGGCGACTTCGCCTTCGTCCACCGCCACGAGAGTGGCGTCCGTTTCGTCCACGAACACGCTGAACGTGGTTCCGCGGACTGCGATTACCGCTGTTGGCGTAGTCATCTTGTGAGGATTCGGGCGGCCGCTGATTCTCTCGATATGCACCTTGATGGAACCAAGGAACAGATGCAGGAACTCCTGGATGTCGGCCGAACGCTCATTGAAGATCACGCGCGAATCGGGAAAGATGCGAACCGTGCTGCCGTCCGATGCCTGGATCAAGGCTTCGGAGTTTGGCCCCGTGATCAATTCGTCCCCAGACATCACAGCGTCCTGTAACTGAAGCGGCCTGGCGGCCTCGCGTGATCTCCTGACGGTTAACGTGCCTGTCAATGAGACGACTCTGGCCGGCCCCGTAGAGCCCCACTGTGCGAACAGTGGCGATGCCAATAGCGCCGCCAGGACCAGGGAAAGTGTGCGCCGGCAGATCATGGAATGCTCCTGCGAGGGTCCCTGCAATCCGCCTGCCAGAGATTGTGCCTTGTTTGTCAACGCGCTCCTCACTCACCCGAATGCGTTCCGGGCACGCCTGTGTGCCCGGATTGCTCCCGTTCTATCCTTGCCAGCTTCTTGTAAAGCGTCCGGCGCTGAATCCCCAGGATTTCCGCGGCGCGCGTCTTATTGCCGCCCGCCTGTTCCAGGACACGGAGGATGTGCTTGCGTTCAAGTTCGTCCAGAGCCCCGGTCTCTTCACTCGTTTCGGCCGATTGGTCGGGCAGGGAGAGCTCCCGCTGGACATCCTCCTCCGAGATTGGGCCCGGCGGCAGAAATGCGACCAGCCGGTGGATCGTGTTGCGCAGATGCCTGACGTTTCCTGGCCAGTCGAACTGCTCCAGCGCGGCAAGCGCAGCCGGCTCCAGCCAGATCCGCTTCCCGGCCGCGGAGGCCGCCTGTTCCAGGAATCGCCGCACCAGAAAGGGGATGTCCGATCGCCGCTCCCGAAGAGGGGGTACGTCGATACGCAGGACGTTCAGGCGATAGAAGAGATCCTCACGGAACTTCCCTTCCTTGACCATCGATTCGAGAACGCGGTTCGTGGCGGCGATGATGCGAACGTCCGCCTTCTTTGCCACTGGAGAGCCGACCGGCCGGTACTCTTTCTCCTGCATGAACCGCAGCAGCTTCGCCTGAAACTCCAGGGGGATCTCCCCGATCTCGTCGAAGAACACCGTTCCGCCGCGTGCCGCCTCCACGACGCCCTGGCGATCCCGGTCGGCGCCGGTAAAAGCTCCGCGCACGGCGCCAAAGATCTCCGATTCCCACAACGAACCCGTCACGGCGCCTGAATCGACGGCCACGAACGGCCTGGCGGATCGCGCACTCTGATCGTGAATGCACCTGGCAACGAGCTCCTTGCCAGATCCGGTCTCGCCGGCAATGAGCACCGTGTCATCTGTGCGTGCGCAACGAGCCATCTTCTTGTAAACCTCGACCATGCAAGGGGCGAAGCCGATCAATTCCCCGAAGGCTTCGAGGTCCTCTTCAGGTTCTTCCGGTTCGCGGGGAGCGATGGCTCGTTGGGCGCGTTCCACAATCTCCAGCAGCGCCCTCATCTCAAAAGGCTTGGCCAGGTAATCGAAGGCGCCGCCCATCTCCGCCTCCATGGTGGTGCGCGCCGAGCCGCGGGCCGTCATCAGGATCACGGCCGCACTCGGATTGGCGCTCCTGGCTTCGCTCAGCACGCGCAGGCCAGTGACGCGGTCGATGTAAATGTCGCTCAGGATGATGGGGTACCGGCCCGTTCGGACCTGCGCCAATGCCTCCTCGCCGTCGAGCGCCATCTCCACGTGGTATCCCTTGGCACGCAAGAACGAGGAGACAGTCGAGGCGATGGATTCGTCGTCGTCGATGACCAGAATGCTTACGCCTTTCATCTGCTCGGCCCCTCCGGTGGGGGCGCGCCTTCCGGCAGCACAATCGTGAACCGCGAGCCCATGCCCACTTTGCTTTCGACGCTTACCCTCCCGCCGTGTTGCACCGCGATCTCCTTCACGAGGGCAAGGCCGATGCCCGCTCCCTCTTCCCCGCCACTCTGGTCCCTCTTTACACGATAGAACCGTTCGAAGATCCGCGGTTGATCTTGCTGGGGGATACCGTAACCCTGGTCGCTCACCATGATGTGAACGCTGCCGCCATCGCGCTCGGCGCGCAGCGAAATCCGGGTCTCATTGGGGCTGTACTTCACCGCATTGGTGAGCAGATTGTAGATGGCGAACGACAGCAGCTCGGCGTCGGCCATCACGGTCAGGTCCGGGACGCCGACGTCGATCTCGATCTTCTTCCTCGATGCATACAGCCTGCCGCGCTCCACCACTTCGTCGCAGAGCTCACGAAGCGGCACAGGACGTTTCTCCAGTTTCAGGGAGCCACTGGCCATCCGCTCCACATCGAGAAATGTGTGCAGGATCTGCGTGAGCCGCTTGGATTCCCTGAACAGCAGACCGGCCATGCGCGTCCGCTCCTCCTCGGGCATGCTGCTGTCAGCGATGAGCTCGCTCTGGCCCTGGATGGCGGTCAGCGGTGTCTTGATCTCGTGGGCAATGGCCTGCACGCGAAAGGCGTACTCCTGCCGCCTGCGCTCCGAGGACCGCAGAGCCAGCCGGAGGAGACCATACTCCGAGGCGCCAGAAACAGCCGAGCCGGCCATGAGAACGGCCAGCATGGAACCTGTCGGCCACACGGATCCCAGGCGCAGCCCCAACCAGCCGCCCGCAAGAATTGCGAGCGCGGCTGAGAACCACAGGAGCACAAGAGACCAGCCTCGCAGGCGCCAGGTCCCGAACGCGCAGAGGGACAAGAGAAAGGCCGCCAGCGCGAACTCCGTTGCGGGCGAGGGGGAAACCAGAAAGGCCTGGTCGAGAATCGTGCGGGCGGCGTTGGCATGGATCTCGATACCGCTCATCCCGATGCCCAGGGACACAGGCGTGAAGAGGCGGTCGCCGCCGCCCTGGGCGGTCACTCCCACGATCACGATCCGGTCCCGAAGTTCGGCCAGCTTCGCGGTCCCTTCGAGCACTTCAGAGAATGCCATGCGGCGAAAAGTGCCTTCGGGGCCGGCGTAGTTGATGCGGAGCCGGCGGTCCTCCCAGGATCTCGCCGGGATGCTGATGCCGCCGAGGCGAATGGAGTCGGTAAGCTCTACTGGGACACCGGCGGAGAGGAACAGGCGGCAGGCTTCCAGGGCGAGCGCCCAAAGGCGCCTGTCGTGGCTCCGCTTGTCGAGCAGCACGCTGCGCACGTTTCCATCGGGGTCTGGAGCCGCGTGGACGTGCGCCGTGACAGCGTGGCGGGCGAGGCCAGCAAGAGGAAGGATCCAGGACGGGTTCGCGGGAGAGTCGCCGGCCAGAGCGGCGCTCAGCACAACGCGCGGGAAGCGCTCAAGCGCCGCGGCAAGTTTCCGGTCATCGTCCGCTGGTCCGGGTTCGGCGATCAAAAGGTCGATCGCCAGAACACGCGGCGCCGCTTCCGAGATCCTCTCCAGGCCAGCCGCTAAGCGCGCCCGCTGGAGAGGGAGCGGACCGTAGCGGGCGGCGGTCTGGTCGTCGATGGCGATCAGGACGATGGAATCCACACCGCCGGACCGTGCTGGCGGCCGGAGCCGCAACAGGACGTCGTTGAAGGAAGCGTTGAATTGCCCGACGAAGCTGTTCCAGAGGAGAACAGGCACGGTGATCAGCAGCAGCGCCAGGTAGCCGGCGCGAAGCCCCCAGAGCCTAAGCCCGTTCTGTCCTTGTGGCCGGTTCATCTTCCTGAACCTCGGTGGAAGGGCGCGCCGTCTGCTGCTCGAAGCACGGCAGAGCCGGAAGAGCGCGCCCAAAACGCTCGGCCTATGCTGGACAACCCCTGCAACTTATTGAAGCACGATAAGAGCCAGCGCCGGAAGAAATCGTGCAATCGAGGTTGCAGATTCGTACGGCGGTCAAACGCCGAGAATTGGTACGGCCCGCCGCGAGTGCTGCCCTGGGGCGGTTAGCTGGAATGTTTCGCGCGGACCAGGAAGGGGGCGCGCCCGGCTTCGTGGAGCTGGAACTTGAGGTTGTCGTGAACCGGCTTGACGGCAGCTCCTGAGAGAGCCGGGAGGGCGGAGGGGCCGTCGAAGGCACTTTCCAAGGTGTTTGGGGTTGGGAATTTTCGACCGGAACTTTGGGGAATTTTCAGCCAGTATTGACAATTCGGACGTCGCCTATCGCCTCATGCCGCCGCGCGTTGAACATTCGGAGGCTGTTGTTCGCTGATCCCTCGTTACGGCGATCAACCCGTTGACCCCTGACTAACGCGGCTCCTTCTCCTGCTGTTGGCAAGGCTGTGTCCGTGAGCTCACGGCAAGCACCGGCGTGGAGACCGGCGGGTTCCCTAAGTTCGCCCGGCCACGATCCAGAAGGCGATCCTGCGGAGAAGCGCACGCGGCGAACAGCGCGGCGCAGATCACCCATCTCATGACTCCGGAGAACACGAAGCACATCCTTGTCCTGGGCCCCCCCAGGCCGCCGCTCGTGCATGGCAGGCCACGAAACAGAAGCGGGGCCTGCCCGGCCCCGCCTCGAGGAATTCAGTGTTGACCGGATCAACGCTGGTCTAATGAGGGGTAACCCCAACCATTGTCTGGCCAATCTTGACCTTGAACTTGAGGGTGCCGTCAGGCTGGAAAGCGTATAGGGTCTTCTCGCCGGCCGGGATTGAGTCCGTATCGGTGACGGTGGCGCTGCCGCCTGGCATCTCCATGCCGGTGACGTAGATGACGTAGTCCGACGGCCCGGCTCCTGTGCTGGTGACCTGCGGCTCGCCGAGAATGTCCGAGTCGACTTCCACGGTTCGCTCGATCGTTGCCGATGTGGCGGCTGCCGAGATGACCAGGAAGCGAGGATAATTGGGCGGATCAGTCTCGCCTGGATTCATCATCCCGCCGTTTTGCTGTCCTTGCGCCATTACCTGGCCGCCGCGGACTGCCAGAAAGAGCTTGCCATCCTTTCCAACCACTGGTTGGGACACGTGCCCACCAGTCAACTGCAGCTTCCAGCGGATAGTCCCGTCTACCGGGCTGATCGCGGCCAGTTCCTGCTGGTAGGCATATTGCTGCGACGGGTTGCCGGGCGTCAGAGGCGCCAGCAACTGGACCGGACGGACAACATAGACGGTGCCGTCGGGGCCGACCGTGAGGTCATTCATCATGCCATTACCCATGCCGGCGCCCATCATGCCGTTGGCCCCTGTCATGCCGTTGACTCCAGTCATCCCCGGGCCCACTCCGTTCCCGAATTGGCCGGGCTGGCGGGGGTCCTGCGTCCCTCCGCTTCCCAAGCCAGAACCCATGCCAGAACCCATGCCAGGGCCCATGCCCGAGCCCATGCCGCCGCCCATCTGAGCGAACGCGGCTACGGTGAACAGAATGGGAGCCAGGGCTGAAACGAATCCAATGCGAACCTTGTTAGTCATGAGATTCTCCTTAAGACTTGCATCTGCGTTTGCACACACTCTGGGTGGTGCAGGACTCATGCCAAACGCAACTTGTTGATTCCATGCAGGTGGAGTTGACCGGCCGCGTTCCCGGCGGTCGTTGCGGGCACGCCTCCTGTGCCCCCTGCGCACCATCCAGAGCCGAGGACGGCGCCGGGCATGGCGGCGGTGGAGGCCACCCAGATCGTCAACTGCCTCGCCGTGCCGGTTCCCAATTCCAGTTCGCGGACTCGGCAACTCGGCAGCGAAGGTTCTGGGGGAATTGGTGCGCGTCCATGAGCGGGCTTGTGATTGAGTGATTGCTCCGCTGGTGTAGACAAGTTGGCAGCCTGGTGACGGGCAGGCTCGATTATGGTTCCGTTCGGCCCGATGCCGTGATCGAATCGGCAGGGAGTTGCGGCTTCTCCCGGCAGGAGCTTCGCGAAAGCTGAGAAGCCTCCCAGCGTTTGGCAACGCTTTCTACATGAGCCGCGAACCCGCCTGACGATGTTACAGCCCGAATGGGCGGTTGTGGCGATATGTCAAACGCTGGCCCCGCTGTGGGTGTGGCGCAGCCCAGACAGGGAGTTTGCGCGGCGCCGGCTTTGTGTTGGCGGATGCGCGCCGGGACCACTTTCACCAGGCAAATACGGGCAGGGTGCGGTTCCCGCCCGAGACCGGAACATCTGGTCCCGCATGCCGAAGGGCCGGCGTTGGCCACGAATAGATCCGGCGTGGATTTCGGTGATCAGAGGCTGCCTCCGGCAGTGGGGGCCCACTGGCATCGGCCGGTGGGCGATATCTGGCAAAGGAACTCAATCTGGGGCGCACTTCAGGGGCGCCAATAAGCTGCAAGACGGCCTGACTCTGCCGGGGGAGCGAGCCACCATGGCCCTGCGGGACCTCAGCAGGGATGAAAATCGCTGCGCCTTGCGGCGGCTTCAGTGCCGCGAACGAAGGCGGCGTCAGCCGCCGAAAGTGAGCGGTCGCCGGCACAGCCCCGCCCAGGAGAGATTTTGGAGGGAGCCACCATGGCCCTGGGGGACATCAGCAGGGATGAAAATCGCAGCGCCTTGGGGCAGGTTCAGTGCCGCGAACGAAGGCGGCGTCTGCCGCCGAAAGTGAGCGGTCGCCGGCACAGCCCCGCCCAGGAGAGATTCTCGAGCGGGCCGGCCCGGCGCGGTTGCCTCTGCTGTTCGCAACTAAAGCTTCGGCGGCGCGACCGGCGCGGCCGCCCTCTGTCGCACCGGGGGGCAGGTGCGCCTGAGGCCGTTGGCCGGGTTGGCCGGACCGTTTCCTTCCGGCCCACGCCATCAGCCCTTGCGGAGTCCGTACTTCTCCATGCGGTAGATCAGGGTCTTGCGGCTCAAATCGAGATACCTGGCCGCATGGGTCTGGTTCCAGTCGAATTTTTTCAGGGCCCGCAGGATCAGCTCTTTTTCGATTGCCTCCAGGCTGATTCCCTGTGGGGGAAGATCCAGGTGAAGCGCCTCCAGCGCTGGCCGCTCTCGTCGGATACGCTCCGGAAGATCACTCACTTTGATCTGGTTGTCGCGCGCAAGGACCACCAAACCCTCGATGACATTTTCGAGTTCCCGCACATTTCCTGGCCAGCGGTAGGCGCAAAAATAAGGCATCAGGGATTCCGGCAGCACCAGCTCCGGTCTATTGTGCCTCTCTTTGCTCCTGGTGAAGAAGTGTTGGACAAGTTCAACGACGTCTTCCGGCCGCTCCCTCAAAGGAGGCAGTTCAAGCTGGATGACGCTCAACCGGTAGTAGAGGTCCTCGCGAAACGTCCCGTCTTCGATCATGGCCAGCAGGTTTCGATGCGTCGCAGCAACAATGCGCACGTCCACTTTGGTGGGACCCGTGCCTCCGACCTTCTCGATCTCGCGCTCCTGGATCAGACGCAGCACCTTTACCTGCAATTCCAGGGGCATCTCGCCGATCTCGTCCAGGAATAGAGTCCCCTGGTCAGCCATTTCGACCTTGCCCTTTTTGTGCGCGTAGGCGCCGGTAAACGATCCTTTTACGTGCCCGAACAGTTCGGACTCCAGCAATTCATTTGGGATCGCTCCGCAATTGATCGTGACAAACGGCTTGTCCTTGCGGCGGCTGTTGAAGTGGATCCCCTTGGCCAATAACTCCTTGCCAGTTCCGGTCTCTCCGCGGATCAGCACAGTGGCGTCGGCTTGCGCGGCTCTCATCGCGGCGTCGAGGGTCTGAAGCAGAAGCTTGGAATGTCCAATGATGTTCTCAAAGCCGTACTTCTGGTCCAGGCTGCTGCGCAGGGCCTGTACTTCTTCTCGCAGGCGCAGGTGTTCGAGGGCCCTGCCAACGACCAGGCGTAGCGCATCGGCGTTAACGGGTTTGGTGATGTAATCGTATGCGCCAAGCTTCATCGCTTCGACGGCGGTTTCAACTGACCCATACGCCGTGATCATCAGGACGACGGTCTCTGGATAATCGCTCCGAATCCGGCGCAACAGCTCCAGCCCCGACATGCCTGGCATCCTGAGATCCGAAATGACCAGGTCCTGCGGAGACTTTTCGAGCAGGGCGAGCGCCTCCCTGCCGTTCGGAGCCGTTGAAACGACGTATCCTTCCTGCTCAAGCTGCACCTGCGTCACTCGACGCAGGCTTTCGTCATCATCCACAACCAGAATTCTTGTATCTCTCATGCCATGCCCGTCTCACCCGAACCGGCAGACCGTATGCGGGGTGTCGCCGGATGCCGGATCCATGCCGAACCTGACAGCCCGCGGCGAAAGTCGACCTTCCCGGAATCCCCGCGCTCCGGCCACGCTGCCCCTCGGCAACGCCCTGTAATTACAACAGGATAGATGGGCTGATCGGGTGCGCCTGCCGCGAGTCTGCCTTCCGTGCACCTCTCACTACGGGCTGCCAACCCATGGACCATCCACGACACCATACCACCAAAACAGCATGGCATTCTGGCCTCCAGAGACCATGCCGTGGCCTTAAGGGCTCCACACCAATAGGTTAACGTTGCCCGAGCGGTCGTTGCCGGCTGGAAGCCCCCTGCCTCATTTGGGGCACGGGTCCTCGAGCCCGCCGGCGAAGGGTCGAACCGGTACAACCTTTTCTGGACCAGACGGAAGACAGAGTCTTGCGGGTCGATCCCCTCCAGGCTGGACGCCTTGAGGGATGTCTTCCGATCCCGAGATGTGAGTTGGCGCCTTAGCCCATCCGGTGCCCCATTTCAGGCAGCTCCTGTCCAAGGCCAGCCACCGCCTGGAGCCAGTTTGCTGTGCCGCAGGAGCCGGCTCATGCCAGCAAGTCGTCTTGGCTCAATGAAATGGTGGCCGCCGTGGATTTGGCGGAGCAATTGCTCTCCAGTTCACTGATGCTCATGGGCAAGGGGAGCTTACCGCAGTGGTTGGGTGACTCTCGTCCGCCTGCGCTCAGTCGCGCCGGCACGGATCCTGCCAGGGACGTTTGCTCCGGCGTGCCCGCGCTTCAATATCCTGTATTCAGGTCTTCAGCGCCATGTCAGTGAGCGAAGCTTCCGTTGCGCCCGCCGGAGAGTCGTGGGTTGCGTCCGCATCGTCCGGGCGCGTTCGCCGGATGGTGCTGGCGTCGGGCCGTTGCTGGCTGGCGATTGGTCTCCTTGTCTCCCCTGGACTTGCGGCAGACCCTCGGGCATGGGAACAAAGGCGCCGCGACATCCTGATTCAGCTTGACGGCCAGATCGAGCGCATGTCCAAGTTCGCGGAGTTGGAGCGCGATTTCCAGACCTGGCGCGTGGCGGACCGCAAGGAGGGGCCGGTAAGCGAGCCATTGGACGTCAGCCAGCACCCCGGCCCAGCCGCAGACGCCGGGCTTATCCAGGTGCCGCCTGACAGCGCGGAAACCATTCGTGAGTTCGTGCGCTTTTTTTCCACGCGAAGGCGCGGCCACTTCCAGTCATCGCTGGCGCGCCTGAAACTCTACAGGCCAATGATCGAAAAGGTCTTCGCCGAAGAGGGCCTGCCTGTCGACCTGCTCTGGGTCGGCTTGGTGGAAAGCGGGTATAGCCCGATGGCGAGGTCGCCCAAGGAAGCGGTTGGGATGTGGCAGTTCATTCCGGAGACCGCAGCACGTTACGGCCTGTCGACGGCGGGCCGCGACGAGCGCACGGACCCCGCCAAATCGACGAGAGCCGCGGCTCGCCACCTCAGGTTCCTCTATGAGAGGTTCGGGGACTGGGCGCTCGCCCTGGCCGCATACAATGCCGGCGAAGCACGCATTGCCGGGCTGATCAAGCGCACCGGGATCGTGGATTACTGGCAGCTGGCCCGAAACGGACTCCTGCCGCGTGAAACCCAGGACTACGTGCCAGCCATCCTTGCTGCTCGACAGCTCGCCGCCGGGAGAGTAGCATCGCATGCAGAGAAGACAGGACAAAAGGACGCGCAATGCATTGTTGCGCCCCTTTCGCCTTTGGCCGGCGAAGCCATCGTGCGCTGCGCCGAAGAGAGATTCTAGAAGAGTGCTCAAGAAATTCACTCGCTCCGACTGGGCCCGCATCGGTGTCCTTTTGCTCGGTATCGGCCTGGTTACTGCCGGGCATTACCTGACGCCTCCATCCCTGTTCCTCTGGCATAACATCTTCCAGCGGCTCTATTACCTGCCAATCGTCTTTGCCGCCATCTCTTTCGGCTGGCCCGGAGGCCTGGCCGCAGCCGCGTGCTCGGGGCTCTGCTACATCCCGCATATTCTGATGGTTTGGCATGCGATGCCCGATTATTCGGCGAACCAGTATGCTGAGATCGTCGTTTTCTTTTTGGTCGGCCTGGTAACTGGCGTGCTGGCGAGCCGGGAAAAAAAGCGGGCGGAGGAACTCCAGCGCACCGCGGATCAGTTGAGCAAAGTCTACCGGGAACTGCAAGACAGCTTTGAGCAGCTTAAGAGGGCTGATCGTCTTTCTGCTATCGGCCAACTCTCCGCCGGCCTTGCCCATGAAATCCGCAACCCCCTGGCAAGCATCGAGGGCGCTATCGACATCTTGGAGCGGGATCCCGGCTCGGAAGAGAAACGCCAGGAGTTCTTCGGAATCATGAAGAAGGAATGCCGGCGGCTCAAGCGGCTGCTGAGCGACCTGCTCGATTTCGCAAGGCCACGGCCGCCTCGGATTCAACCAGTCGGCATCACCCGGATTGTCGAATCGGTCGTCAGCCTGGCCGGCCCAGTCGCGGAGCGATGCGGGATCACTATCCGGCCAGCTATCCCGGCCGATCTTCCCGACATCGAGTGTGACGCCGAGCAGCTCCAACAGGTGATCTTGAATTTGGCTCTCAACGCCATTCAGGCCATGCCCGAGGGGGGGTGCGTCACCCTGGCCGCGCACAAGCAGGACTCGCAGATTGTAGTCCTGGTGAAGGACGAAGGCTGTGGCATACCGTCAGAAGATCTGGACAAAATTTTCGATCCATTCTACACGACGAAGGAGAATGGGACCGGCCTGGGGCTTTCTGTGGCGCACCAGATCGTCAAGCAGCATGGCGGCGCCATTACCGTGGAAGCGAATCCCGACAAAGGGATGACGTTCGCGGTCGTTCTGCCGGTACGCTACGGAGGCAAGCGGTGACGATCCAGGCCGCGCGGTTCAGGGGAGGTCCCCCTCGTTTCTGGGAATCTGCAGGGACCTCAGTGCCGGACCTCGCTTGGGATGCGGCCGGCCGCATTCCCGCCAAGCGAGATGCTGAGGCGTTATCAATGCCAGAGGCGAGAAGTAGCTGGCGTGATCACCCGGCGATATTCCTTGTGGGTGTCGTGATCTCGGCCCTTCGCTGCCTCGCGCCGTCCCCGGCCGTCCCCTGGCACGCGGCCTTCCGGCGTCTCCATTAGCTGCCGGTCCTTGTCGCGGCGGTTCGATCCGGTTGGAAGAGTGGGCTGTTCGCCGCCGTGTTCCCGGCCGTGGTTTGCCGTGTTCCTCGCGTTCTGATGTGGCACGAATGCCCAGGCTATTCAACGAGCCACTACGGGGTGGGCAACCCTTCGGCCCGGTCGAATTGCCAGCCGGACACTTCTCCACAAAAGCGGATCAATGTCACAGGATCGTCTGCCTGAATTTCGAAATGGCAGACCGCATGCATCCCTTTTCCTCTCATTGGTTCTCCCGCCGCGGATCAGGCGCCCGGAGGCAGCGGAACCATCACCATCCACTGCACGCCGAAGCGGTCCGTCACCATCCCGAAACACGCCGCGAAGAACGTTGGCCCGATGGGCATATCCACCCGCCCGCCTTCGCTGAGGCGCTCGAACACTCGCCGCGCCTGCCCTTCATCGACAAAGTTGACATTCAGCGCGAAGCCCCGGAACTGCGGCGGCTCGGAGCGGTTTCCGTCCGACACCATGACGCGCGCGTCCCCGATCAGAAAGCTCGCATGCATGATCTTGTCCTGCCAGCCTTCCGGCAGCGATCCTTCCGGCGGCGGCGCGGGGCCCTCGCGGAATCGTTTCACCCCCTCGATCTTCGCCCCGAACGCCTGTTCGTAAAACCGCAGCGCCTCTTCGCAGCGGCCGTTGAAAAACAGATAAGGTTCAATCATCATCCCTCCTCGCAGGCTGGATTCTCGCGATCTCAGGCTTTCCCGCTACGCTGCGGCGGGCCGCGTAGCCGGCGCCCGGCCGAGAGTCCGACTGTCTGACCAGTCTACGCCAGGCGCGGCCCGAGCATAGAGCGTCATCAGAAGCTGTACCGCACCACCAGCATCAAATTGGAATTCCGCCGGTATTGCCCCAGAAAATCCTCGCGCGCGCCGCGCAACACGTTCGCCGCCGCCGTCACCCGCCAGTGCGCGCCCACCGCCTGCGTATACTCGAATTTGCCGTAAAAACCCTTGCCATTCTGCCGCGCCGCTCCCTCGAACGCCACGGAGCGGTTCGCGTCAATGTTGTAGGAAGCGCGCCCCAGAAACGTTTTCGCCAGCCCGCGGTCCGGCGCGAAGTCGATCTGCACGCGCCTCCCGGTCACGGCTTCACCGGCGTAGCCGGCGACGAACAGCCACTCGCCCCACTGCCGCTCCGCCTGAATCACATACAGCACATAGTCGTCCGCCAGCGGCGACGCCGACGTGAAATACGCCGCCTCGCCCTTCAGCGTCAGCCACCGCGTCGGCACGGCCGCGTCGCCGCCGTACATCCGCATCTGCGGGTGGATCCGCTCCAGGAGGATCGCTGGAGAAGGAAGCGGAACCAGGGAGGCGGAAAACACCGGCAGGTGATTGAAGCCGTCGTAGAAACTCAGCGAGAACTCGTACCCATCGCCCACGTGATTCCACCGCGCGCCAGCCGCTGCGCGCTTCGGATATTCAACCCGCACTTCGCGCAGCGCGAATTGCCCGGCTTCCTCCGGCAGCGCCGCCCAGCGCTGGCCGGGCAGCGGTGTCCGGCTCGGCGTGAACACCGGCTGCACTACGACGTCGAGCGTCTCACCGCCGCGTTCATACGTGCCCCGCAGTGCCGTAATCCCGAGGAAATCGGTGGTCAGCACGTTGAGAAAATCTTTTGGCGCAAACCGGTCGGTCGGGTTCAGGATGTCCGCCTTGCCCCAGCGGATGAACTGCCGCCCGCCTTCGAACGTGAACCCGCCTTTGTGCAGGAGCAGGCTCAACCTTCGCGCCGACAACGCCGGACGCTGCCGCCTGCGGTCCGCCCAGTCCAGCCGCCAGGCGCGCTCGAACTGCCGGTGCGAGTCGAAGCGCGCGTCGAAGCCCGCGTTCAGTTGCAGCGCAGGGTTCAGCCTCCATGTGGATTCCCACCGCAGCAGTTGCCCGCTCACCAGCCGCCCGCTGTCGCCGGGCGCCGTCTGCGGGTAGGCGAAGTTGCGGACTTCGAAAAATCCTCGCTGTGTGAACGCCTGGCCGGATGCCGCGCCCGCCACCCACGCCGCCAGCAGCAGCGCGCGCCTAGCGCTCGCGCCGCAGGGCTTGCAGCGTGAACAGGTCCGCCGGAAGCGAAACGTCATATTCGAGCTTCTCCAGCTTCAGCACCGTGCGCGAATTCCGCACGAGATCCTCCACCTCGATCCGCCGCGCCGTCCAGATCTTCTGCACGTTCTGGATGTCGGAATAGCGGATTCTGCGGATCACGCGCTCGCGCTGGAAACAGTCGATCTGCGCCGCCACATAGTCCGCCTTGCGGATCCACACATACAGCCGCGTGTACTGGCTGCGCGCCTCCGGCTTCGGCGTCGACTCGATCTTCCAGCACGGCTCGCCGGCGATCGGCTCCTCGCCCAGCATGCGGTAGGTGGAGCGGTCCACGTCGCGCTCTTCCAGATCTTCGAAGGTGAAGTCCGTGCCGAAGAACCGCGTCTTGCGGTCCTGAAGCGCGATCCTCCGCTCGCGCTGCACCGCGGGCGTCCACATCCACTGGTCGGAGGCGCGCTCCGGGTGATTGTGGATCAGCAGCGCCACGCCCTTTACCTCCGGCGGCGCCGTGAACCGCAGCACGGCCTTCGAATTGCCGGCCGAACCCAGCCGCTCGTAGATCCATCGCTTCGTGCTTACTTTGCGCCTGGCGTCGATCACCTCCAGCGTGCCCTCGTAGCGCTGGCTGCCGGAGCGCGCCCGGCGCTGGCTCTCTTCGATGATCGAGCGCGCGTCCTGCGCCCAGACGGCGGCGCAGCACAGAATCGCCGCCGCCAAAGTCCTACTCATACTCAAGCGCCTCCACCAGAGACGACCGCACCGCGCCCTCCGCCGGCCCCAGCGCCGAAATCAGCGCCGCGCCCATCAAGATGGGCAGCAGCAGCAGCGCGATCCCGTAAGGATACAGATAGTCCAGCCGAAGCCCCGCCACGTCGCGCTTGGCCACGTCCAGGATGTAGTACAGGTGCACGCCTCCCATCGCGAACCCGATCGCCAGCCCCAGCGCCCCGATCGCCGCCGCCTCCATCCAGATCGTGTGCCGCACCTGGTTGCGCAGCGCTCCCACCGCCTGCAACACGCCCAGCTCCCGCTTGCGGTCCGCGATCGACACGGTCAGCGTGTTCACAATGCCGAGGACCGCCACCAGCACCGCCACCACGATCTGCACATAGGTCAGCCCGAACCACTGGTCCGTCAGCCGCATGATGTAGGCGCGCAGCTCCTGGTTGGTCATCACGAACAGCCGCGTGCGGTTGCCGAACTCGTCCAGCAGCCGCTGCCGCAGCGCCGCGCGGTCCACGCCCGGCTTGGCGTACACGCGCATGGCGTTCACCGTGTCGTCGCCCCAGTATCGTTTGAACAGCTCGCGGCTGATCAGGATGGTGCCCTGCTGGTCGCTGTAATCGAGCACGATGCCGAGCACAGGCAGCCCCAGCACGCCGTTGGGCGCTTGAAGCTCCAGGATGTCGCCGCGCTTGACGCGCCGCAGCAGCGAGAAGTTGTCGCTGATCACGGCGCCTTCGCCCCGCGCCGTTTTCGCGTACATCGATTCACGCTCGCCGTCCACCACGCGCGCCCGCACACGGCGCGCGATCTTCTCCACGTCCGCCGCCACCAGCATCACGGGCGTGCCCTTGTACAGGATGCGGGTCGACCGCACGGGCTGCACCTCGTCGATGCCTTCCACGCGCGCCACTTCCTCGGCGAAACTCTCCGGGAAGCGGAAGCTGCGCTGCGTGATCGTCTCCGAGCCGGTGATGAAGAAGTCCGGGTTCAGCGACGTCTTCACCCAGGTCCCGATCGTCGCGTAACTCGCCCGCGAGATCCCGCCCAGCCCGATCACCAGCGCCACCGACAGCGCCAGCGCCGCCACCGTGCCCGAAGTGCGCCGCGGCGCCTGCAACAGGCTGTCCGCCGCCAGCGCTCCTTCCACCGGGCGCAGCCATTTCATCAGCGGGCGCAGCCACCGCACCAGCCACACGCACAGCGACGGCGTCAGCAGCAGCACCGCCAGCACGCTCAGCATGTATCCGAAGTAGAAGAAAAACGTCCGCTGGCTCAGAAACACGCACGCCACCGCCGCCAGGAGCATCGCCACCGCTACAATCCGCCGCACGCGGTTCTCGCCCTCGCTGATGACCTGCACGCGCCCTTTTTGCAGCGCCTTCACCGGATCCACGCGGGCCGCGTTGCGCGCCGGCAGCCAGCCCGCAAACACGCTCGTCGCCACTCCGATCAGCAGCGCCAGCCCCAGCAGCCGCGGGTCCGCCGAGACCTGCTCCGCCTTCTCGCCCACGCCGTACACCTCGCCGAAATACTCGCCCAGGTATCCCGCCACGCCGCGCGCCAGCGTCACCCCCAGCCCGATCCCGAGGATCGAGCCGAACAATCCCGCGATCGCGCTCTCGGCCAGAAACAGGTTGCGGATCAGCGCCCGCGGCGCGCCCAGCGCCCGCAGGATGCCGATCTCGCTGCGGCGCTGCGTCACCGCGATCGAGAACGTGTTGTAGATCAGGAACAGCCCGATGAACAGCGCAAACACGCTCGTGATGTTCGCCGTCATCGAGTACACCCGGGCCATCGCCTCGAACTGCGCTCCGCGCGACGACGGCGGCTCCACCTGCAACCCCGGCCCGAGCGCCGCCTGAATCCGCCGCTGCGCGTCCTCGACGCGCACGCCTTCCCTGACTTTGATGTCGATCCGGTCGAACCGCCGCCCCCGCCCGAACACCATCTGCGCGGCATAAATGTCCATTACCGCCAGGCTGCCGCCGAACGCCGACGCCAGACCCTCGCCCGACATCACGCCGCGGATGACGAACGCGCGCGGTCCCGCCATCGTCTGCATCGTCAGCCGGTCGTTCAGCTTCAGCCCCGTTTTCGCGCAGAACTGCCGGCTCACGATGATGGAATCCGGCTGCGCGATGAAAACGAGCGGATCGTCGATGATCGTTTCATCGGCGTTCTCCAGATCGTAGTCGCGGAGGGAGCGGTCGCCGGTCATGTCGACGCCGAGCACCAGCAGATTGCCCGCCCCGGCGATGCCCGTCTGCACGGTGGCTTCGATCACCGGCACGGCCACTTCGACATCCGGCAGCGCCTGCACTTTCTCGAGCACTTCCTCCGGGAAGCCCGCCTCCCCCGCCGACACCTGCAATTGAGCCGCGCCCGCGATGCGGTCCACCGTGCGGTTGAAGGCGTACAGTACGCTCTGGTTGGCCGTGTGCATGGCCACGAACACCGCCACGCCGAGCACAATGCCCGCCGTAGTCAGCGTGCTGCGCAGCAGGTGCTTGCGCACGTACGGCCAGGAGATCAGCCGCAGCAGCATCATCGCCGCGACACCCGCACTTCGTCGCCCGCCAGCCGCCCGTCGCGCAGAGTGATCGTGCGTTCGCAGCTCGCCGCCACGCCCGGATCGTGCGTCACCATCAGCACCGTCGCGCCGAGCCGCGCGTGCAGGTCGCGGATCAGATCCAGAATCTCCGCGCCGGTCTTCGTGTCCAGATTGCCGGTCGGTTCATCGGCTAGCAGAATGGGCGGATAAACGCTGAGCGCCCGCGCGATGGCCACGCGCTGCCGCTCGCCTCCGGACAGCTCGTCGGGCAGATGGTCCAGGCGGTGCTTCAGGCCCACCAGTTCGAGCAGCTCTTCCGCGCGGGCGCGCGCCTGCGCGCGCTTCCATCCGCGCAGGTGCAGCGGCAGCGCCACGTTTTCCAGGCACGTCAGCGAGGGCAGCAGGTTGAAGAACTGGAAAATGAAGCCGATTTTGTCGCGCCGCAACAGCGTCAGTCCGGTGTCGGACAGCCCGGAAAGCTTCTGCCCTTCGATGAAAATCTCCCCGGAAGTCGGCCGGTCCAGCGTCCCGATCAGATTCAGCAGCGTGGATTTGCCCGAGCCGGACGGCCCCACCAGCGCCGCCATTTCGCCCTTCCCTATGTGCAGGTTCACACCGTCGAGCGCCCGGACTTTGCGCTTCCCGTCGAACTCCTTGACGACATCCACGAGGCGGATCACGAAATCAGCGCTCCCGCATTTTCAAGATGCCACAAACGCGGCTTTGGGAAGAGAAGGCCGCATTCTGACGCGCGCGGTGCGGCCGCCGGAGTGCGCCCGCTTCAGATCATGCGCCTTTGCGCGTATTCCAGGCTCCGCTCCAGGTCCAGCCACTGCTGTTTTCTCAGCGCCGCGCGGTATTCAGCCACGTCCATGCCTGCCACGTCCTCCATCACCATCGGCTTCATCAGCGGCGAGCCGCTCTTCACCAGCGCCAGGAACCGCGCAAACTCGCCTGCGCGCGCCTTGGGGAACGCCTTCCAGAAGGATTCCTCGAAGAACGGCACGATCCGCGGCGGCCGTCCGGTGATGATCTCCAGATGCAGCGGCACGCCGGGGCACAGCCGTTTCTGAAGCGAGGCCAGCTTCGCCAGGTCGATCGAACCGTCCCCCAGCGCCGTCCAGTGCGCCGCACAACCGCGCGGGTGCGCGAAGATGGCCGTGTCGCGCACGTGAGTGGTGACGGCCACCGGTCCCAGCACCTCGAGCGTCACCTCGGGATGCTCCACGCACCAGATGGGATTGCCCGTGTCCACGCACGCGCCCACGGCGTCCGTGCCAGCCTCTTCGATGACCTGACGGCACTCCCACGCCTGCAGGTCGCCCGAGTGGTTCTCGAGGGCGATCTTCACGCCCGCCGCCAGCGCGTCCGCGCGCACCGCCTTCAGCACCCGGAGCGCGTTCTCCATGTGGAACTCGATCCCGTCAGGGTGCAGCCGGTCCTCCGAGTCGCCCAGGTAACAGCGCAGCGAGCGCGCCCCGATGGCTTGCGCCACGCGCAGCGCGCGGCGCAGGTGCTCTTCCGGACTCTCCTTGCGGTTGCGCCACGCCCGCGCCGACGGGCAGATGCAGCCCGTGCCGGCGTCGAGCAGGATGCCCAGTTCATCCGCGCGCGCCTTCACTTTGGCCAGGTGCCCGGGCTCGAGCGATTCGAAATCGCCGAGCGACGAAATTTGCAGAGCCGTGCAGCCGTGGCGGGCGGCGAACTCGAGATGGTCGAGCGCCTTCATGCCCCACGCGCGCAGCGAGTAGGTGTCGTAGCCAAGCCGCAGCTTCGGCTGCTGCGCTCTCAATCGGCCGGCCAGGCCGGCCAGCGGGGCCAGAAACAGATCACGGCGGCGGAAGCGCATCACGGCAGACATCCTATCAATGCACGAAGCGCTCCGGATGCTACGATAGTGCGCGTATGGCCAAGATCAAGCCGGCGCGGGAAAAGAAAGCGCGGCGCGGCCCGCAGAATCCGGGCGCGGTCGGCTGCCTGATCCTGCTCGTCATCGCCTTCATCCTGCTGGCCATCGTGCTTTACTACGGCTTCATCTACTCGGCCCAGCCGGCCTCCTGAGACCCCCATGCGTCCCGACAACCGCCGCCCGGACCAACTGCGCCCCGTTCGCATCCAGCCCGATTTCCTGCTCACCGCCGAAGGCTCATGCCTGATCGAGATCGGCCACACCCGTGTCCTGTGCGCGGCCACCATTGATGAGGGCGTGCCGTCCTTCCTGCGAAACACGGGCCGCGGATGGGTCACCGCCGAGTACGCCATGCTGCCGCGCGCCACCGTGCAGCGCACTCCGAGAGAGATCAGCAAAGGCCGCCCCAGCGGCCGCACGCAGGAGATCCAGCGGCTCATCGGCCGCTCGCTCCGCGCTGTCGTGGACATGGAGGCGCTCGGCGAGCGCACGGTGATCGTCGACTGCGACGTGCTCCAGGCCGACGGAGGCACGCGCACGGCTTCGGTCACGGGCGGTTGCGTGGCCTTGGCGCTGGCTTTCGAGCGCATGAAACCCTTCGGCGTCTTCCCGCGCCCGCCGCTGAAGTGCCTGGTGGCGGCGGCCAGCGTGGGCATCGTGGGCGGCGAGCCGCTGCTCGACCTTTGCTACGAGGAGGACTCGCAGGCCGAAGTAGACATGAACGTGGTGATGACGTCCGAAGGCGAGTTCGTCGAGTTGCAGGCCACAGCGGAAAAAGCCGCGTTCGGTGACGACCGGTTGGCGCAGATGCTCGGGCTGGCGCGCGCGGGCATCGGCGCCCTGTTTGAAGCGCAGCGGGAGGCGCTCCAGCGGAAATGATCCTGCGCTGCGCCACCGGCAATCCGGGCAAGCTGGCCGAGTTCCGCATGGCGGCCGCGGCGCTGGGCTGCGAATGGGCCGATATCCGCCCGCTCGAAAATCTCTCCGCTCTGCCTCCGTGCGAAGAAGACGGGGCGGATTTCGAGGAAAATGCCGTCAAAAAGGCATTGCATTATTCGGCCTATTGCGAGGATTTTCTGTTTGCCGACGATTCCGGCCTGGAAGTGGATTCGCTCGGCGGCGCTCCCGGCGTCCGGTCGGCCCGCTACAGCCCCGAAGGCACGGACGAGGCCAACAACCGGCTGCTGCTCGAGCGGCTCGCGGGCAGCCGCGACCGCCGCGCCCGCTTCGTCTGCGTCATCGCGCTGGCGCGGCAGGGCGGCCTGGTCGCTGTGTTCCGCGGCTCGGTGGAGGGCGTGATCCTCGATGCGCCGCGCGGCGGGCGCGGCTTCGGCTACGACCCGCTGTTCTATTACGAGCCGCTCGGTCTGACCTTCGCCGAACTCGACGCCGATACAAAAATGCGGGTCTCGCACCGGGGCGAAGCGCTGCGCAAGCTCTTCGGCTATTGCGCCCGCCTGCCGCGCGGCTGAGGCAGGCCGCATTTCAGCATCGCCCAGCCGATCATCGTCTTGGCGTCGCGGATCTCGCCGCGGGCGATCATGCCGCCCATCTCTCGCAGGGTGAACCAGCCGGTTTCGATCCGCTCGTCCTCCATCGGCTGCGCTTCTCCCAGGCGCAGATCTTCGGCAAGATAGATGGTCATCTTCTCCTCGACGTAGCCGGGGCTGGGAAAGAACTCCGCCAGCTTTTTCCAGCGGCGCGCCGTGCAGCCGGTTTCCTCGCGCAGCTCGCGCCGGGCGGCCTGAAGAGGCGTCTCGCCCTCGTCGATCCTGCCGGCGGGCAGCTCCCACAGGTAGGCGCGCGCGGGCAGCCGGTACTGGCGCACCAGCAGCACGCGGCGGCGCGCGTCCACCGCCATCATCACCGCGCTTCCGCGATGGCGGACGATGGCGCGCCGGATCTCGAAGCCGCCGGGATCGACGGCATGGTCGAGGGTGACGCGGAAGATGGGCGTCGAAAGGAGCTCTTCGGAAGAAATCAGTTTCATCGCCATTTGTTTTATCTTCCCAGCGCGGCCCGGAACTTGCCGAGCGGCAGCGTGTTGACCACATCGGCCGCCGTGAGCCAGCCGCGCCGCGCTATCCGCACCCCGAAGCCGATGTTGGCCAGATGCTTCGGGTGGTGCGCGTCGGTCGAGATGACAAAACGGCAGCCCAGCTCCCGCGCGCGCCGGATGAGCGCCGCGTGCAGGTCCAGCCGCTCCGGGCTCGCGTTGATCTCGAACCAGACGCCGCGCCGGGCGGCTTCGCGCGCGACGGTTTCAAACTCGTAGTGGTAGGCGTCGCGGTGCAGCAGCACGCGGC
This sequence comes from Acidobacteriota bacterium, assembly GCA_049325215.1. Taxonomy (GTDB): domain Bacteria; phylum Acidobacteriota; class Terriglobia; order Bryobacterales; family Bryobacteraceae; genus JANWVO01. Next base: position 60,988 of record JBMOMB010000031.1, on the reverse strand, counting down.
CCGTGGGATGGCCGAGCGCCTTCACGGCGCGGCACTCCAGGGCGCGCAGCAGCCGGTCGGTCATCTCGCGCGGCTCGAGGTTCATGTAAGAGTGCACGCTGGCCACGACGAAGTCGAGCTCGGCCAGCGCATCTTCAGCCAGATCCATGCGCCCGTCGCGCAGGATGTCGCACTCGAGCCCGGCGAAGACGTGGATGCCCGCGCCGCTCTTGTTGAAGCGCCGCACTTCGGCGGCGAAGGCCACGGCGCGCTTCTCGTCGAGTCCGTTGGCCATGGCCAGGGCTTTCGAGTGATCGGTGATGGCGATGTAGTCGTAGCCGCGCTCGCGGGCGGCGGCGGCCATCTCTTCCATCGTGGCCCGGCCGTCGCTTTCGCGCGTGTGCATGTGCAGGTCGCCGCGCAGCTCGTGCGGTTCGATCAGAACAGGCAGCGAGCGTCGTTCGGCGGCGTCGATCTCGCCCTGGTTCTCGCGCAGCTCGGGCGGAATGAAAGCGAGGCCGAGCGCCTCGTAAATGCCCTCTTCGGTTCCGCCAGCCACGCGCCGCTCGCCCTCGAGCGTGAACAGGCCGTATTCGTTCAGCGTAAAGCCCATCTTCAGCGCCCGCTGGCGCAGCGCCACGTTGTGCTCCTTGCTGCCGGTGAAGTATTGCAGCGCCGCGCCGAAGCTCTCCGGCGCCACCACGCGCACGTCCACCTGCAATCCTTCGCTGCCGAAGCGCGCGCTGGCCTTGGTCTCGCCGTGAGCGAGCACGTCATGGACGGATGGATGGGCGAGGAACCGCTCAATGGCCCCCGGGTCCGTGCTGAGAATGTCGAGATCGCCTACGGTCTCTTTGCCGCGCCGCAGGCTGCCGGCGGGCGTGCCGTGAACCAGCGGCGCCAGCTCCGCGGCGGCGGCCGCGGCATGGCTGAGCAGGAAGCGCCCGGCCACCTGCCGGTAATGCGCGATGCCGGCCAGGATCTTCTGCTCCATTTTCGGGCCCATGCCCTTCAGTTCGCGGATCTTGTGCTCCTCGCACAGGCGCGCCAGGTCTTCCAGCGTGCTGACGCGGTAGTGCTCCCACAGAGCGCGCACCGTCTTCGGACCGACGCCCGGAATGCGCAGCAGCTCGAGCGCGGTGGGCGGATACTGCGCCAGCATCTCGTCGCGGCGCGCGAAGCTGCCGCGTTCGGCGATTTCGCGCAGCGCTGCGGCGATGCTCTTGCCGATGCCGGGGATCGAAGTCACCTCGCGCGCCGGATCTCGCAGAATGTCGGCGATGCGCTCCGGCAGGTTCTCAATGGCGGCGGCGGCGTTGCGGTAGCTGCGGATGCGGAACGGATCTTCCCCGGCGATCTCCATCAGATCGGCGGTCTCGCTCAGCAGCCGCGCGAATTCAGGATTCTCCATGGAAGGCCCTCTCTCCATAAGGCTCGACATGGACGAGCACGTCTTCGACCCAGGCCAGGTCCCTCTTGACGCAGTTCCGGACCTCTTCGGCGATGGCATGGCTGCGCCGCACGGTCAGCTCCGGGTCGACCTCGAGGTGCAGGTCGACGTGGTAGCGCAGCCCGGTCTTGCGCGCATAGCATTTCTCGACGTCCAGCGCGCCGGGCACTTTCAGGGCCGACGCGCGGATGCTGGCCATCATCTCCTCGCCGGGCATGGTGTCCATCAGCGTCAGCGAGGTTTCATGGACCACGCGCAGGCCCAGCAGGATGATGATGCAGCCGATCACCGCGCCGCCGTAATGGTCGGCGGCGAGGAAGCGCTCCGGATCGTAGAGCGCGAGCCCGACGCCCAGCAGCGCCACGGATCCGGAGAGGATGTCCACCGTGTCGTTCCAGGCGTCGGCCACCAGCGCCGCGCTGCGGATACGGCGCCCGACACGCAGCTTGAGCACCGACATGAAGGCCTTGAGCACCACCGAGACGGCCACCGGAATCATCGCATAGGCGGCGGGCGGGGAGTGGCGCAGGCCGGTGTCCTGGAGCGACTTCCAGATGATGCCGGCGCCCACCAGCGCGAGCCCTAGGCCGGTGACAAGGCCGGTGAGCGTCTCGAACCGCCCGTGGCCGTACGGGTGGTTCTTGTCCGGAGGCCGCGCCGCCACGGTGAGCCCGAGCAGCACGATGCTGGAGGCGAGCACGTCGCCGGCGCTCTCCACGCCGTCGGCGGCCACGGAAGCCGACCCGGCGAGCCAGCCCACGATCAGTTTGGCCACGGCCAGCGCTCCGCTGATGGCCATGCTGGCGATGGCGATGCGGACGCCTTGCGTTTCGGCTTTTCCCACTCCAGAACGAATGTAACGCATCGGCTCGCCGCGCCGCGTGCGTCCCTTGCGCCTGTTCGAGTTTTCCGATTACACTCAATGCAGCCCGGCGGGGCCTGAGGAGGCGCTGCGCCGGGGGCCGGGAGCCATGGGTCCGCGACGGGGACCGGTGGCGCCGGCTGGTCTGTGTGCCTTGGAGCCCGCTTGTGGCGATGAACCGATTGAGGGAAGGAGGGGCGAAACAATGATGGACGAAACAAGAAAAGCCCCGATGGCGCCGCGGCGCGCCGGCGCCGAAAAACAGGCGCAGAATATTCAGGAAGCGTTCCTGAATAACGCCAGAAAAGAGAAAATTCTTCTGACGATTTACCTGATGAGCGGAGTGAAACTCTCCGGCCGCATCAAGAGCTTCGACAAGTATTCCGTGGTGCTCGAGACCAACAACCAGGAACAGCTCATCTTCAAGCACGCCATCTCCACCGTGGTGGTGACGAAGCCCTCGCACCTGTCCGCTCCCGTCTCCGGCGCGCACGCCGCGGCCGGCGCGCCCGGACAGCCCGCCGCTGCCGAGGCGCAGGAGGTGTGACGCCGCTGAGCCCTCTGCCCGCGCCCGAACGCGCCATCGTCGTGGCCGTGGAAACGGCCAGGGAGAGAACCGAGGGATTTTCCGCCGCCGAATCGCTCGAAGAGCTGGCGGCGCTGGCCGAAAGCGCGGGCGCCGTGGTGGTGGAGAAGATCCTCCAGGCGCGCCCGTCGCTCGATGCCGCCACGCTGGTCGGCTCCGGCAAGGCGGACGAGATCCGGTCTCTGGCCGAAGCGCTGTCCGCCGATCTGGTCGTCTTCGACCACGAGCTCTCCGGCACGATGCAGCGCAATCTGGAGAAGCGCCTCGGCGTCAAGGTGCTCGACCGCACGCAACTGATCCTCGACATTTTCGCGCGGCGCGCACGGACGCGCGAAGGGCAGTTGCAGGTGGAACTGGCGCAGCTCGGCTATCTGCTGCCGCGGCTCACGGGAAGAGGCGTGACGCTGAGCCGGCTGGGCGGCGGCATCGGCACCCGCGGTCCCGGCGAAACCAAGCTCGAGACGGACCGCCGCAGGATCCGGGCGCGCATTAAGAAGATCCGCGAAGAACTGGAGAGCGTCCGCCGCTCCCGCGCCACCCAGCGGCGGCTGCGGCAGGCCGTGCCGCTGGCCACGGTGGCGCTGGCCGGCTACACCAATGCCGGCAAGAGCACGCTGTTCAACCGGCTGTGCGGCGCCTCGGTGACGGCCGATGCGCGCCTGTTCGCCACGCTCGACCCGACGGTACGGCACTTGGTGCTGCCCTCCAACCGCCGGGTGCTGCTGTCGGACACGGTCGGCTTCATCAGGCAATTGCCCACCACGCTCGTCGAGGCGTTCCGCGCCACGCTGGAAGAGGTGACCGAGGCGTCGCTGCTGCTCCATGTGGTGGATGCCTCGTCGCCGGCTGCGGCCGAGTACTGCTCGCACGTGCGCCAGGTGCTCGGCGAGATCGGCGCTCTCGATACGCCGCAGGTGCTCGTGCTGAACAAGGCCGACCTGCTCGGACGGGCGGGCATCGACGGAGAGTCCCTGGCGCGCCGGCTCTCCGGCGAAGCCGGCGGCGCGCCCGCGGTGGTCGTCTCCGCGGCTACGGGCGAGGGCATCGCCCTGTTGCTGGAAACCATCGACCGCTGCCTGCCGGACGATCCGCTGGCCGACGTCCGGCTGCGCGTGCCGATGGGCGAGCTGGGCGTCGTGCATCTGCTCCACGAATACGGCAGGGTGATCGCCGAGCGGTACGGGGAAGACGCCTGCGAGGTGGAAGCGCGGGTGCCGTCGTCGCTGCTGCCGCGGCTGGCCGCCTACCGGGCGTGATTTCCACAGGTTGTGGAAATGTCTGTGGATAAGGCGTGAATCCGCGCCAACGCCCGGCCCATGCGGCAGTTGGCAGCGCGGCTGAAACGGGCTGCAGGCGTCGTTTGTGCCGCGGCTGGCTGGGCGCGGGCGGGTTCGGTGCCGCGAGCGAACCAGCCGAAGGTGGCTGCAGTGCCGCGAGCGGAGCGGCCGCAGGCCGCGAGAGCGAGCGGTTCCAATGGGGAAATCACGCCTGCGCGGCCGCGTGGAGGCCGCTTGTTCCGGCGGCTGTCGCCGCCTTGACACGCGGTACCGAAGCCCTGTCGCCTCCTCCGCGCGCGGCACTGAAGCGCAGGCGCGGCCCTGAGACGCGGTACTGTTTGGGTATGTTGCGCATTGGCGCGGAAGCGTGGCGGGCGATGACCGATCACTGCCTTGCTGTGGCGCCCGAGGAGGCGTGCGGCATTCTTGTGGGTCGGCGGGAGGGCGGCGAGCCGGTGGTGTTGCTCGCTGCGGCCTGCCGCAATGCGTATCCTGGCGACCGGCGGAAACATTTCCTGATCGACCCGGAACAACAGATCGAGGTGCAGCGCGCCGCGCGGGAAGCAGGCCTCGAAATCCTCGGCTTCTATCACTCGCACCACAACGGCAGCGCGCAATTCTCGGAAGAGGACCGCCGCCAGGCGCACCCGTATGTGTCGCACGTCATCCTCGCTTTGCGTGAGGGCGCGCTCGCGGAAGTCCGTTCGTGGCGCATCGGCGCCGGGGGCGCGGCCGAGGAAGAACCGGTGGTTGCCGGAGATGTCACCGGGCCGGCGCGCGCCGCATCACAAAACGCAGATGGTTGCTGAATTGTCTCCTTCCGAGGCGAAGAGCCTGATCGGGCAGAACCCGGACGTGCAATTCGTCGATGTGCGCGAGCCGCACGAGCGGCTCGCGCGCTCGATCCCCGGCACTCTGCACGCTCCGCTGGGCGCGCTGCCGCGCCACCTGCACAGGCTGGACCCGGAACGGCCGGTGATCGTGCACTGCAAGAGCGGGATGCGCTCCGCCGCCGCGTGCCGCCTGCTGCGGCAGTTGGGCTTCCGCGAAGTGTACAACCTGCGCGGCGGCATCGACGCCTGGTGCTGATAGTGTAGAGAAGAGGCCCCTGGCGGCCCCGCGCATCCATGATTCCCCTGCTTTTGCTGCTGTCCCTGCTGGTTGAGCCGTACTCGGAAGAGCGCGCCCGCGCAGTGCTGGAATCCATGCGCAAAGACGCGCGGCGCCACATGAGCGTCGACCCCGAGGACGGGCGTTTCTTCCATAAGTTGACGCTCGAGCTCAAGGCGAAGCGGGTGCTTGAGATCGGCACGTCGGCAGGGTATTCCGGCGGCTGGTTCGCGATGGCGCTGAAGAAGACCGGCGGCAGGCTGATCACGCTCGAGATCGATCCAGAGCGCCACGCGGCGGCGCTCAAGAACTTCGCCGCGATGGGTGTGAGCGATGTGGTGGAGGCGCGGCTGGCCAACGCGTTGACGGAAGTGGCGCGCATCGAGGGGCCGTTCGACATCGTTCTGATCGACGCCTGGAAGCCGGACTACCTGCGCTATTACGAGCTGGTTCTGCCGAAGGTCCGCCGCGGCGGCGCCATCCTGGCTCACAACACGCGCAACGCCGCGTTCACGCTGCGGCCGTTCCTCGACCGCATCCAGAACGACCCGGCGGTGCGCACCGAGTTTCTGGACGAGTCTCCGCAGGGGTTGTCGATCTCCTGGAAGAAGTAACGCCTGCGGCTGCGGCCGCGCTGGGCTAGAATCCTGCTTGTGGACCACTCGCACGAGGGCGCGGCGCCGGCGCTGGCCATGCGGCTGTCGCTCACCGTGGGCGTGCTGATGCTGGCGGGCAAGGCGGCGGCGTGGTATCTCACCAACTCGTCCTCGATCTTCTCCGACGCCATCGAGAGCGTGGTGCATGTGGCGGCGGTCGGCTTCGCCGCCTTCGCGCTGCGGCTGAGCAAGCGCCCGGCGGGCGGGCGGTATCACTACGGGCTGGACCGGATCGCGTTTTTCTCAGCCGGGTTTGAAGGAGCGTTGATCGCGGCGGCCGCGGTGTCGATTCTTGTCACTTCCGTTTACCAGTGGCGGCAGGGGCTGCCGCTTGAGCGGCTGACGCTCGGGGCGGGGATCACGCTGGGTCTGGGACTGATCAACGGCGGGCTGGGCTGGCATCTGATCCGCACGGGGCGGAAGCATCATTCGCTGATCCTCGAAGCCAACGGCAAGCATGTGCTGACGGACTGCATCACCAGCGTGGCGGCGTTCGTGGGCGTGGCGCTGGTGATCGTCACCGGCTGGAAGCCGTTTGATCCGATCGTGGCGATGCTGGTGGCGCTGCAAATCCTGTGGTCGGGCGGGCAACTGGTGTGGCGCAGCGCGAAGGGCCTGCTCGATTACGCCGATCCGGAGGTCGAATCGCGGCTGCGCGCGGCGCTGGACGGCCTGACGAAAGAGCACGGCATCGACTATCATGGCCTGCGGCTGCGGACGACAGGAGGGCGGTTTCTGGTGGAGGCGCACCTGATCTTTCCGTATGCGACAAGCCTGGGCTCGGCCCATCACACGGCCACGCTGATCGAGGAGGCGCTCGAACACGGCTTCGGCGAGCCGCTGGAGATGATCACGCACCTGGAAGCGGAAGAAGACCACGACGAGCGCCATTCGCGCGAACACCCGCGCTGACGGCAGGTGCTATTCTGCTTGGGGAGAACCCGCCATGCAGTCCGCCGGATCCGCGCCGCAACGCAACGCCGAAACGGCGATGCCGGACGCCGCGGAACTGATCTGCCATCTCACGCACGAACTGCGGCAGCCGCTGTCGGGCATCGAATCGGCGGCCTACTATCTGGACATGGTGGTGAGCGAGGCGCGGCCGGACCTGATTCCGCACTGCCGCCGCCTGCGGGCGATGGTGCAGCACGCCAACTGGCTGCTGGACGATGCGGCGTTGTGCGCGATGTTCCAGCCATCGGCGGCGGCGTGCTCGCTGGCGGCCGTGTTCGAGGACGTGAGCCGGCGGATGCTGGCCGAAGATGAGGCGGTGCTCGATCTGCATCTGGAGTGCGAGGGGCGGGTGGCTGCGCCCGGGCTGCTGCCGCGGCTGGCCGGGCACCTGGTGGCGTTTTTCCGCGATGTGGCCGGCTGCCATGATCCGATCCATGCGGGCGTGCGGGAGGGCGGACCGGGATGGGTTGCGGCGCGGATCTGGGCCGGCGGCTGCGAAGACGCGCGCGACGCGGCGCGGATGCTGAAGGCCGCGGGCGAGTGCGGTTTTCTGGGACGGTTTCTGGCGGCGGCGGGGGGCGCGTTCGAGGTGCAGGCGGAAGAGTCAGCGCAGCGGCTGGCGCTCACGCTGCGGCTGCCCGCCGCGGAGCAGGGCGGCTAGAGAGGCGTCGTCCGGCGGGGCGGCGGCTCCGGCGACGAGCACAAGATCGGCTTCCAGCCGCGCGGCGGCGCGGGTGGATTCCACGATCCAGTTTTCGCAGCCTTCCAGCAGGGCGCGCAGTGCGGGCAGGCCCTGTTCGAAATCGCCGCGCAGCCAGAAGGCGCGGGCGGCGCCGGCGGCGAGGTAGCGGCGGGTGTCGCAGGACTCGTCCGGCCCGGTCTCTTCCATCAGTTCGAAGGGAGCGCCGCTCGAAGGGGGATGATGCGAGACCTTGACCGCGGTCCAGCGGCGTTCCGGGCTGAGGGCGAGGATGCGGCAGACGAGCGAGGTCTTGCCGGACTTCTTGCCCGTGCCGCCAACGATGATTCTCATGAATCGCGCCGCTTTTCGAGCTCGTCGAGGCGGCGGCGGAGCTGGTCGACTTCGCGCCGCAGCTGGGGGAGGCGGCCGACGCTGGCGAGCGTCTCCAGATATTCTTTGAGCGGCCGGGCGGGCGTGCCCCACCAGATTTCGCCGCCGCCGCGCAGGACTTTGGAGCTGAGGATGCCGGCGCCGGAGCCGACGACGGCGCCGGACTTGACGGTGACGTTGTCCCCCATGCCGACCTGGCCGCCGATGACGGCATAGTCCTCGATGACGGTTCCGCCGGCGAGTCCCGTCTGCGCGGCGATGACGACGTGGCGGCCGATGCGGCAGTTATGGGCGATGTGAACGAGGTTGTCGAGCTTGGTTCCGTCGCCGATGGAGGTGACGCCGAGAGCGGCGCGGTCGATGGTGCAGTTGGCGCCGATTTCGACGTCGTTGCCGATGACGACCCGGCCCACCTGAGGGAATTTCTCGTAGCGGCCATCTTCGAAGACGAAGCCGAAGCCGTCGGCGCCAATGACGGCGCCGGAGTGGATGACGACGCGCTGGCCGATTTCGACGCCCGGATACAGGGTGACGCCGGGATAGAGCACGCTGCCGGCGCCGATGCGGACGCCGTCGCCCACCACGCAGAGCGGGCCGATGCTCGAGTCGGGGGCGATGTCACAGTCCGCGCCGATGAAGGCAGCCGGGTGGATGCCGGGGGGCGGCTGCGGAATGGGGTGCAGCCAGGGGATGACCTTGGCGCAGGCGGCGCGCGGATCTTTGGCGCGGATGAGGGTGCGGCTGCCGGGGTTCGGGAAATCGGGCGGGACGAGCAGGCAGCCGGCGGCGGAGGACTGCGCCTCGCGCAGGGCGCGGCGGCTGTTGGCGAAAGCGAGTTCGCCCGAGCCGGCGGTGTCGAGCGGCGCCACGCGCAGCACTTCGCGCTCGCCGTCGCCCTCCCAGGTGAGTCCGAGCCGTTCGGCGATTTCCCTGACTTTCATACGAGCCTCGCTTCTCCGTTGCCGGCCGGTATCATACCCAGTGTATGCCTGTTGATCCGTCCGCTTACGTTGCGCCCACGGCGAAGGTGCACCCTGGTGCGGTGATCGGCCCGCAGACCCGGATAGGAGAGTTCTGCGTCATCGAGCAGGACGTGGTGATCGGGGCGCGCTGCCTGCTGGAGCCATATGTGTACGTGAAGCGCTGGACGACGATCGGCGACGGCAACGAGATCAGCGCGGGGGCGGCGCTGGGAACCGATCCGTTCGACAAGAACTTCACTGGCGAGCGCAGCTATCTGGTGATCGGCAACGATAACAGGATCCGCGAGCATTTCACCATCAGCCGCGGCACGGCGCCGGAAAGCGTGACGCGGGTGGGCGACGGCAACTTCATCATGAGTTCCGGCCATATCGCGCACAACGCCACCGTGGGCAACCAGACGGTGATCGCCAGTTGCGCGCTGATCGCCGGGCACGTGACGGTGGAGGATCAGGCCTTTGTCAGCGGCTGCGTGGTGGTGCACCAGTACTGCCGGATCGGGCGGCTGGCGATGATCGGCGGCGGCGTGCGGGTGAACCAGGATCTGCCGCCTTTTTTTCTCTACAGCGGCGTGTATGCGAGTCCGGTGGGGCTGAACGTGGTGGGGCTGCGGCGGGCCGGGTTCACGGGCCAGGACATCGGCGCCATCAAGCAGGCGTACCGGCTGCTGTACCGGTCGAAACTGAAGCTGAAGGACGCCATCGAGCGGATCGAGCGGGAGGTGGACTCGCCATACGCGCGGCAGATCGCCGAGTTTGTGCGGGGGACGAAGCGGGGCATCGCGCATGAGCATGAGGGGCGGGCGCGGTACCGGTTCGAGTGAGGGGGCTATTTGAGCCGGAATGCGCGCGTGTGGACCCCGGCTGATGCGCGTAAGTATTTGATTCTAAATACAGTTATTCATTCTTTGCTTCGTTCCGGAATTTTTCTTATCCCCCTTTTTTTCGGGGATTCTCACCATAAGGGTGGCACTCTGACTGGAGGGCTGTACGGGGGGCGAGGAGGGTGGCGTCCCCAGCGGGATTCGAACCCGCGTTATCGCCGTGAAAGGGCGGTGTCCTAGGCCTGGCTAGACGATGGGGACGGTGACATGCCTCAGCCCGGACGGCTGAGGCAATTCCTATTCTAGCGGGGCGTCGGCGGCCGGGTCAAACCGCCGCCGGGCGTCAAAGGGTCTTGAGATAGGCCAGCAGGTCGGCCTTTTCTTCCTTGGTCAGGACATCCTCGAAGGCGGGCATAGTGCCTTTGCCCTTGTTGATGAGGGCGAGGACATTGGCTTCGGTAGGTTTCTGGCCGTTGCTCATTTTCGCCTTCTTGAAAAGGCCTTTCAGAGACGGGCCCATCTTCTTTTCGTCCGTGGTGGCGGAGTGGCAGACTCCGCACTGGTCGAAGACCTCTTTGCCTTTTGCGGGGTCGCCGGGCTTTTGGGCGGCGGCGGGCAAGGCGAGGGTGAGAGCGGCGAATAGAAAGAATCCGTGGATGCGCATGGTGGGCGGTGAACTCCGGTGCATTTCAGTCTGGTTGGATGAGAGCTCGCGCGGCAAGGTTGCGGGCGTCCCGAAAATCCGTCCTCTGGCCAGTATAGCTTTCCAGCGGCGGTGGGGGCCGCTCCCCCCGGGCGCTGAAGCGCCCTCCAGCCGCGGCACAGAAAACGGGCGGGGGCTGCTCCGGCCGCGGTTCCTTGCGGAGCGGCGAGGCATGCGCTCAAGATCCCCGCCTCCGCGCCGATGAGGGCGGTAGGAATCCATGAAGTTCATTTCCCTGCGCAGGTACCTCGATCAGGCGGGCGGCAGCGGACGGCCGGCGGCGGTCGAGTGCGCGATGCCGTGCGCGGCGTTTGCGGCGGCGGTGCTGCCGGAACTGGGCTTGACGGAAGGCGGCGCCGGGCCGGTGAATCTGGAGGAGTTTGCGCAGGACGCGGGCGCGCGGGAGGCGGTGTTCAGGCAGGTTCTGGAGCGGGTGGGGGAATGGAGGGACTCGCAGGCGCTCCGGGAGGAAGAGGCGCGGCGGGAGATGCAGCGGGTGTTGGCGGCGTTCAACCAGGCGGTGATGGCGCTGGCGGATGGAGGAGAGCGGGTGGCGGGGCGGTTTGCGGCGATCGGACAGACGCTGGAGCGGGCATCGAAAGCCGACAACCTGGCGGCGATGCGGGCGGCGGTCTACGAGGCGGCGGACGCGCTGAAGAAAGACAGCGAGGCGCACCGGGCGGAGACGGCGGCGCAAGTGGAACGGCTGGGGCGGGAGCTGGAGGAGGCGAGGGAGAGGCGGATGGCGCCGGCGGGGGGCCGGCCGGGGCGGGAGGCGGCGGTCCAGGCGTTGCGGGAGGCGGAAGCCCGGGGCGGAAAGGTGGCGCTGGCCGGAATCGTCTTCGACCGGCTGGCGGCGCTGGAATCGCGTTTTGGAAAAGCGGTGGCGGAGGAGGCGATGCAGGTTTTTGAGGCGGAGCGGATTGCGGAGCATGCGGTCCGCGGGGAGGTGTATGCGTGGACGCCGCAGATGCGGGTGTGGCTGATGGACGCCCGGGAGGACGCCGACGCGGTGCGGGCGCGGCTGGAGGCGGCGCTGGGCGAGCCGCTGGAATACCGGACGATGGCCGGGGGCCGGACGGTGATGCTGGCACTGGAAGGCCGATGGATGTGGGGGCTGCTGGGACGGACGGGCGTGGAAGCGTTGATCGAGGAGGTGGACCTGTTTGCCGCAGGCGCGCCCATCCGCCGTTGAACCGGAGTCTCACGCCGGGCCGGCTCGGGAGGAAGCGTGCGGCCTGAAGGCGCTGTACCGTGCCATTGCGGGCCAGGCGCCGCTGGGCGAGACGCTGGGTGCGATAGCTCGGCTGGCGTGTCCGCGGCCGGAGTCGCGCATGGCGGTGGTGTTCGGATTGAAGGGCGAGGATCTGGAGGTGCTGGCGTCGAGCCGGAGGCTGCCGCAGTGGCTGGAGCCGCCGGCGCGGATTCCGGCGGCGGCGCCGTGGTGGCGATTGCGGGGGCGGGCGGCAGAGATCCGGGAGGGGGCGGGCTGGGCGCCCTACCGGGGACTGGTCGAAGGCGGGCAGTGGTGCTGGAGCGACCGGTTGCGGACAGTGGCGGGGGAAATTGTGGGCTGCCTGACGCTGTTTTCCAGCGAGAGTCTGGAAGCGGGTCACGGCGTGGCGGAGATGGAGGAGCTGAAAGAGCTGGCGGCGCTGGCGATCGAGCAGTCGAACCTGCTGGAGGAGCTGCGGTTCCGCGCCGAGCATGATCTGGTGACCGGGCTGTGGAACCGGCAGCGGCTCGAGGAGGAGATGCAACGGCTGCGTGGGCAGGGGGGCGGGACGCCGGCGGCGCTGGTGCTGCTGTCGCTCGACGGGGCGCGGCGCGTGCGGGAGATCCTGGGCGAGGAGATGGGGGACTCGCTGTTGCGGCAGGCGGCGGAGCGGCTGAGGGGATTGCGCGAGGTGAGGGTCGCGGCGCGGCTGAGCGGGGATGAAGTGGCGATTCTTCCGGAAGCGGACAGCGGCGGAGGGGAGGAGCTCGGAGAGCGGCTGCTGGAAGTGCTGGATGCTCCCTTCCGGCTGGACGGGCATGAGATTCATGCGCAGCCGGCGGTTGGAGTGGCGCCGCCCCTTCCGGAAGAGAGCCTGACGGAGTGGTTGCGGCGGGCGCGGGCGGCTGCGGCGGCAGCCAGAACGCGGCGCAACGGTGGCCGGTGCGTGATCTTCGATCCGACGGTGGCGTTGCAGGCGCCGGAGCGGCTTGAACTGGAGCGGCGGCTGCGGGGGGCGGCGGGGCGCGGAGAGCTGTTGCTGCACTATCAGCCGCAGGTGCGGATGCGGGACGGCCGGGTGATGGGCTATGAGGCGCTGATGCGGTGGGCGAGTCCCAACGTGGGAATGGTGTCGCCGGGGGCGTTCATTCCGCTGGCGGAAGAGACGGGGCTGGTGGTGGAAATGGGGCGGTGGGCGCTGGAGGAGGCCTGCCGGCAGGCGCGGCGGTGGGAGCAGGAGGAATTGCCAGCGCGCGTGGGGGTGAACGTAAGCGCGCTGCAACTGGCCGATGCGGGCTTCGTAGACGACGTGAAGCGGGCGCTGGCGGCGAGCGGGCTGACGCCGGAGCTGCTGGAGCTGGAGATCACCGAGAGCGCGGTGATGGAGAACCGGGCGCTGGCGGCCGAGAGGATGAAGGCCGTGCGGGGGCTCGGGGTGGAGTTCGCGCTGGACGATTTCGGCACGGGCAGCAGCTCGCTGGCGTATCTGAAAGACCTTCCGGTAGACCGGCTGAAGGTGGACAGGAGCTTCCTGAGCGAGCTGGAGCGGGGCGAGGCGCCGCTGCTTGGGTCGATCATCCGGATGGCGCATCAGTTGGGGCTGCCGGTAATCGTGGAGGGCGTGGAGCGGCGCGACGAATGGGACCGGCTGAAAGAACTGGGCGTCGATGAAGTGCAGGGCTACCTCACGGGGAAGCCCATGCCGGCAGGTGAAGTGGAGGCGCGCGCGAGGGCCGCGGGGCGGGCGGGGCAATCGGACATTTGACACCGATTTTCCGGGCGTGATATCCCTGAAACTTCAGTTAGGATTCTGCGATGCCCGACGACACGAAGCCGGAGGGCGCTTCCGCGCCCGAACCCAGGAACGAACCGGCCGCCAAGCCCGGGGCTGAGCAGCCCGCCCCCGCTGAAGCCAAAGCTGCCGCTGAAGCCGCGCCGGCGGCGGAAAAACCTCCCGCTGCTCCAGCGTCAGAGCTGCAGCCCGCGCCGAAGCCTGCGCCCGCGGCGAAGCCCGCCGCGGCGGCGGCCGGCGCCGCCAAGCCTGCCCCGGCCGCGCCCAAGGCGCCTCCCGCCATGGCGGCAACGCCGTGGCAGAGCGAGCTCACTCAAGCGCTCCAGGAGGAGTTCGGCGATCAGATTCTGGAGTTCAGCTCGTACGTAGGGCAGAACTTCCTGGTGGCGAAGCCGGAGGCGGCGATCCCGATCCTCGAATCGCTGAAACTGAACCATGATTTCGACTATCTGGTGGACGTCACGGCGGTGCACTGGCCGGACAAGCCGGAGCCGTTCGAGATCGTTTACATCGTCTACAGCTTTGCGAGGAACGAGCGGATCCGGATCAAGATCCGGATTCCGGAAGGCTACAAGCCGCAGACGGCCGTGCCGGTGCATCTGACGGCGAACTGGCTGGAGCGGGAGGTCTACGACATGTTCGGGGTGGAGTTCGAGGGCCATCCGGACATGCGCCGCATCCTGCTGCCGGAGGAGTGGGAGACGTTTCCGCTGCGGAAAGAGAACAGCATTCTGAAGATGGACCAGCATTGGGTGCAGGAAAATCTGGGCATTGAAAGCGGGCAATAGCGATGGCGGACACCTTTCTCGATTCCACCGAACTGGTGCTGAACATGGGGCCGCAGCACCCGTCGACGCACGGGGTGCTGCGGGTGATCCTGAAGCTGGACGGCGAGCGGGTGCTGGGCACGGAGTGCGTGATCGGCTACCTGCACCGGGGCGTGGAGAAGATCGCCGAGAACCGCACGTGGCAGATGTTCGCGCCGTATGTGGACCGGATGGACTACGTGGCGGCGGTATCGAACGGGCTCGGTTACTGCCTGGCGGTGGAGAAGCTGCTGGGAGTGGAAGCGCCGCCGCGGGCGCAGGCGGTGAGGGTGGTCCTGACGGAACTGAACCGGATCGCGAGCCACCTGCTGTGGCTGGGCACTCACGCGCTGGACATCGGGGCGATCACGCCGCTGTTTTACTGCATGCGGGAGCGGGAATATATCCTGAATATTTACGAGAAATATTGCGGGGCGCGGCTGACGACGCATGCTTTCCGGATCGGAGGGCTGCAATACGAGACGTACGAAGGTTTCGAAAAAGAGTGCCTGGAATTTTGCGATTTATTTGAGAAAAAGGTGGACGAATACGAGGAATTGCTCACCGGCAACCGGATCTGGCAGCAGCGGCTCACCGGGGTGGGGATTCTGACGGCGGCCGACTGCAAGGAATACGGGGTGACGGGGCCGATGCTGCGGGCGGCGGGCGTGAAGTGGGACATCCGCAAGGCGCAGCCGTATTCGGGGTACGAGAAGTACGACTTCGAGATCCCGGTGCGGGAAAACGGCGACACGTACGACCGGTACATGGTGCGCATGCAGGAGATGCGGCAGAGCGCGCGGATCGTGCGGCAGGCCGTGGCCGACATACCGGCGGGTCCGATCATGGCGAAAGTGGGGAAAGTGATCAAGCCGCCCGTGGGCGAAGCCTACGTGTCGATCGAGGCTCCGAAGGGCGAGCTGGGCTATTACGTGGTGAGCGACGGATCGACGCAGCCGTACCGGGTGCGCGTCCGTCCGCCGTCCTTTGTCAATCTGCAGGCGCTCGACAAGATGTGCCGCGGGGCGCTGGTAGCCGACGTGGTGGCCATCATCGGGACCACCGACATTGTGCTGGGCGAGGTGGACCGGTGAGGGCGCCGGACAGGCGAAGGGGGACAGGGCGATGAAACAATTGTTGCGGAAAGTGTTTTTGGCCGATTTGATCGAAGGGCTGCGGGTGACCTTCCGGCACCAGCATCCGAAGCAGATCGTGACCGAGCAATATCCCTACGAGCGGCCGAAAATCGGAGAGCGGTACCGCGGGGCGCCGCGGCTGAACATCAATCCGGACAACGGCGAGACGCTGTGCATCTGCTGCGACCTGTGCGCGCTGGCCTGTCCCGAGCACCTGATCGTGGTGGGGTGGGAGCGCAATCCGGAGACGAAGAAGAAGGAGCTGGTGACGTTCACTTACGACATCAGCCGGTGCATGTTCTGCGGGCTGTGCGAAGACGCCTGCCCGGTGGACGCGCTGGAGCTGACGCAGGATTTCGAGATGGCGAGTTACAAGCGGGAGGGCGCGATCCTGGACCGGCAGGCGCTCGAAAACGGGCTGCTGCCGACGCGGTACCGCTATTAGGCGGAAGCGCGGCCTGAGCGCGGAGGCGGGCCATGACAGAGACGATTTTCTTTTACTGTTTCGCGGCGCTGGCGGTGGCCGGCGCGATCCTGACGGTGACGATGCGCAATGCGGTGCATTGCGCGATCTCGCTGATCGCGTCGCTGGGCGGGGTGGCGGGGCTGTACCTGATGCTGCATGCGGAGTTCCTGTTCGCGGTGCAGATCGTGCTCTACATCGGCGGCATCATGGTGCTGTTCCTGTTCGTGATCATGCTGGTGAACCTGGAGGCGGCGGCGCGGGAGCGGCAGTTCCACCGGAGCTGGGCGGGCGGGCTGCTGTGCGCGGGGGGCACGGGAGCGATGCTGGTGTGGTTCTGGCTGCGGGGGGCGGGCACGCTGCGGCTGCCGCCGGCGGTGCAGCCGACGCCGCGCGAAGGGGGCAATGTGGAGAGCCTGGCGATGGTGCTGTTCCGCGACTATCTGGTGCCGTTCGAGCTGGCGTCGCTGCTGCTGCTGGTGGCGATTGTCGGCGGCGTGATGATGGCGAAGAAAAGGATTTGAGGTGACGGCGATGCTGGCCCCGGTCACGACTGGACACTACCTGGTGCTGAGCGCGATCCTGCTGCTGATCGGCGTGGTGGGAATCCTGACGCGGCGGAACGTGATCGTGCTGATGATGTCGATCGAGATCATTCTCAACGCGGTGAATGTGAACCTGATCGCGTTTGCGCGCAACCTCGATCAACTGGAAGGGCAGGTGTTCGCGATCTTCGTCATCTGCGTGGCGGTGGCGGAAGCGGCGGTGGGGCTGGGCATTCTGATCGCGCTGTTCCGGAACAAGGAGACGGTGCAGGTGGACGAGATCGACCTGCTGAAGTGGTAGGAGCGCAGGCATGAACTTCCTGGATCTGATCTGGCTGATTCCGCTGATCCCGCTCGCCGGCGCCGCCGTGATGCTGTTTTTCGGGCGGCGGCTTTCGATGGCGGCGATCCGGGTGACCGGTCCCGGCACGGTGGGACTGAGCCTGCTGCTGTCGCTGGGGGCGGCCGGCCAACTGGCGGGGCTCGAGAAGAAGTCGCACGAGGTGATCCTGTACAGGTGGCTGCCGCTGATCGGCGCCGACTGGGGCTTCCTGCTGGATCCTTTGTCCTCGGTGATGATCCTGGTGGTGACTTTTGTCGGCTTCCTGATCCATGTTTATGCGACCGGATACATGGCGCACGAGCACGGACCGCATCACGGAGGCTACTACCGGTTTTTCGGGTACATGAACCTGTTCGTCTTTTTCATGCTCACGCTGGTGCTGGCGAACAACTACCCGCTGCTGTTCGTGGGCTGGGAGGGCGTGGGGCTGTGCTCGTACCTGCTGATCGGCTTCTACTTCCACAAGAAGAGCGCGTCGGACGCGGCGAACAAGGCGTTCATCGTGAACCGCATCGGCGACGCGGGCTTCATCCTGGGGATGTTTTTCCTCTGGACGGCGACCGGGTCGCTGCGGTTTGCGGAGGTGAACGAGGCGCTCGGGTCGGCGCGGTTCGCGCCGGAGGCGGGCGTGTTCGGGGTGCTGAGCCTGACGGCGCTGCTGCTGTTTGTGGGGGCGACGGGGAAGAGCGCGCAGATTCCCCTGTTCGTGTGGCTGCCGGACGCGATGGAAGGCCCGACGCCGGTGAGCGCGCTGATCCACGCGGCGACGATGGTGACGGCGGGCGTGTATATGTGCGCGCGGTCAAACGCGCTGCTGGCGCTGACGCCGGAGACGTCGCACATCATTGCAGCAGTGGGGGCGGCGACGGCGATTCTGGCGGCGTCGATCGGGCTGGTGCAGAACGACATCAAGCGCGTGCTGGCGTATTCGACAGTGTCGCAGCTCGGCTACATGTTCGTGGCGGTGGGAGTGGGCGCGTACTGGGCGGCGATCTTCCATCTCTACACGCACGCATTCTTCAAAGCCCTGCTGTTCCTCGGCGCGGGCAGCGTGATCCACGCGATGAGCGGCGAGCAGGACATGAGGCGGATGGGCGGGCTGAAGGACAAGATTCCGGTGACTTTCCGGACGATGTTCATCGCGTCGCTGGCGATCGCGGGGATTCCGCCGCTGGCGGGGTTCTTCTCGAAGGACGAGATCCTGTGGCAGGCGTGGAGCAGCCCGCTGGGATCGAAGGCGCTGTGGGCGGTGGGCTGGATCACGGCGGCGATGACAGCGTTCTACATGTGGCGGCTGATGTTCATGACGTTCTATGGAGAAGGGCGCATGGACGAGCGCACACGGCACCATATTCATGAATCGCCCCGCTCGATGACCATGCCGTTGACAGTGCTGGCCGCCGGGTCCGTGGTTGCGGGCTGGATCGGGATGCCGAAGGTGTTCGGCGAGGCGGGATTCCAGCAGGCGTTCGAGCACTGGCTTGCGCCGGTGTTTGAGGCGGCGCCGCGCGCGATGCAAGGCGGGCACGAGGCGGCCCATCACGACACGGCGATGGAATGGGTGCTGATGGGGCTGTCGATCGGCGTGGCGATCGGCGGCATTCTGATTGCGCGGCACATTTATCTGCGGCTGAAAGAGCACGAGAGGCCGGCGGGCGGGGCGCTGTATCCGGTGCTGTACAACAAGTGGTACGTGGACGACGTGTACAACGCGCTGTTCGTGGAGGGGCTGGCCAAGGGCGGCGGCGGGGCGATGGCGCGGTTCGACGCGGCGGTGGTGGACGGCGGGGTGAACGGCACGGCATGGATGACGCGGCTGGCGTCGAAGATTTCGATCTGGTACGACACGTGGATCGTGGACGGGCTGGTGAATCTGGGGGCGTTCACCGTGCGGGCGCTGTCATTCCCGGTGCGGTTTTTCCAGACAGGGTTCATCCATTCCTATGCGCTTATGTTTCTGGCCGGGGTGCTGGCCATCTTCGGCTACTACTGGTGGGTACGGTAAGGGAGGCATGCGGCGATGACCGGGAATCTGCTGTCGATCGTTCTTTTCACGCCGCTGGCGGGGCTGCTGGTGCTGCTGTTCATCCCGCGCGAGAACACGAAGCTGATCCGGTGGTGGGCGAACCTGACGGCGGCGGCCGGGTTTCTGGTTTCGCTGCCGCTGCTGCTGCGGTTCGACCGGGCGGCGGACGGGTATCAGTTCGTCGAGAAGCGGGAGTGGATCCCGTCGCTGGGCGTGAGCTACTTCATCGGCATCGACGGCATCAGCCTGCTGCTGGTGATGCTGACGACGGCGATGGGACTGATCGCGATCTTCTACTCCTGGGACGTGATCAAGACGCGGGAGAAGGAATACTACGCGATGTTCCTGTTGCAGCAGACGGGCATGATCGGGGTGTTCGTCTCGCTGGACTTCCTGCTGTTCTACATTTTCTGGGAGCTGGTGCTGGTGCCGATGTACTTCATCATCGGCGTGTGGGGCGGGCCGCGGAAGCTGTATGCGGCGATCAAGTTCTTCCTGTACACGCTGGCCGGCGGCGTGCTGATGCTGCTGGGCATCCTGACGCTGTATTTCCAGTACGCGGCGCAGTACGGGCGCTACACGTTCGAGATCACCGAGCTGATGAAGCTGAACCTGCCGCTGGGGATGCAGCAGTGGGTGTTCTGGGCGTTCTTCCTGGGTTTTGCGATCAAGGTGCCGATGTTCCCGTTCCACACGTGGCTGCCGGACGCGCACACGGAGGCGCCGACGGCGGGGTCGGTGATTCTGGCGGCCGTGCTGCTGAAGATGGGGACGTACGGCTTCATCCGGTTCTCGCTGCCGCTGCTGCCGCGGGCGAGCGCGGATCAGACGATTGTGACGGTGCTGATCGTGCTGTCGCTTGTGGGGATTCTGTACGGGGCGCTGGTGAGCCTGATGCAGCAGGACTGGAAGAAGCTGGTGGCGTACTCGTCGGTGAGCCATCTGGGCTTCTGCACCCTGGGCATTTTTGCGCTGAATGAAGCGGGGATCGCGGGCTCGGTGATCCAGCAACTGAACCACGGCATTTCGACGGGCATGCTGTTCCTGATCGTCGGCGTGATCTATGAGCGGCGGCACACGCGCATGATCGCCGAGTACGGCGGGCTGGCGCACGTGATGCCGAACTATGCGATCGTGTTCGCGTTCGCGATGCTGTCGAGCGCTGGGCTGCCGCTGCTGAACGGATTTGTGGGCGAGTTCACGATCCTGCAGGGGGCGTTCCAGGCCAGCAAGTGGTGGGCGGCGCTGGCCGTGCCGGGCGTGGTGTTCGGAGCGGCGTACCTGCTGTGGCTGTACCAGCGGACGATGCTCGGGGAAGTGACGAACGAAAAGAACAAGGGGCTGCCGGACCTGAGCTGGCGCGAGTGGGCGGTGTTCGTGCCGCTGATGATCTGGGCGCTGACGATCGGGGTGTATCCGAAGCCCTATTTTGAGATTCTCGAGAAGCCCGTGGCGCAGATCGTGCACCGCGTGCACCAGAGCTCGACGGCGGTGGCGCAGGCGGACGGCACGGCGCGGGAGGCGATTTCGCGATGAGCCAGTATTACACGGCGACGGACCATTTTGTGCTCTTGCCGGCGATTCTGCTGGCGCTTTTCGGCTGCGCGACGCTGCTGTTCGATTTTCTGATCTTTCCGGAAGCGAAGCAGCGGCGGTGGCTGCTGGTGTTCCTGGTGCTGGGCGAGGCGTTTGCGGGGGTGGCGTTCTGGCGGCAGCAGTCGTTCCTGCTCGAATACGGGGGGAACCTGACGGCGTTCCGCGGGGCGCTGGTGATCGACCATTACGCGCTGTTTTTCCACTGGCTGTTTCTGGCGGCGACGCTGATCACGGGACTGATCAGCTACCGGTATCTCGAAGTGCGCGACGAGCACCACGGCGAGTATTACGGGCTGCTGATGCTGGCGCAGACCGGGATGTACTTTCTGGCGAGCGGGACGGAACTGGTGACGCTGTTCGTCGGGCTGGAGACGATGGCGATCACGTTCTACATTTTGGTGGGGTTCCTGCGGGCGGACAGGCGTTCGAACGAGGCGGCGCTGAAGTACCTGATTCTGGGGTCGCTGAGCTCGGGCTTTCTGGTGTACGGTTTTTCGGTGCTGTACGGGATTTCGGGCTCGACGCGGCTGAGCGAGATCGCGGCGGCGGTGGCGGCGCGGGATGCGTGGGATCCGGTGCTGGTGCTGGCAGTGGGGACGGCGGGCGCGGGGCTGATGTTCAAGATCGCAGCCGCGCCGTTCCATATGTGGGCGCCGGATGCGTATGAAGGCGCGCCGACGATGATCACGGGCTATCTGGCGACGGCGTCGAAGGCGGCGTCGTTCGCGCTGCTTCTGCGGCTGTTTGTGGGACCGCTGGGGCCGGCTCGGGAGAGCTGGGAGCCGTTGCTGGCGGCGGTGGCGGTGCTGTCGATGACGATCGGCAACCTGGCGGCGGTCACGCAGACGAACACGAAGCGGCTGCTGGCTTACAGCTCGATCAGCCACGCGGGCTACATTCTGCTGGGGCTGGTTGCAGGCTCGCCGACGGGTATCAAGGGCGTGCTCGTGTACCTGCTGGTGTACACGTTCATGACGCTGGGCGCGTTTCTGGTGCTGACGTCGCTGGCGCGGCAGGGGATGGCGGGCGACGACATCAACGATCTGCGCGGGTTGATGAAGCGCGCGCCGGGCCATGCGCTATGGATGCTGGTGTTCATGGTGTCGCTGGCGGGGATTCCGCCGACGGCGGGGTTCCTGGGCAAGTTTTACATCTTCTGGGGGCTGATCGAGACCGGGCATTACACGCTGGCGGTGATCGGCGCGGTGTATGCGGTGGTGGCGATCTACTACTATTTCCGGATCGTGAAGGCGGTGTTCGTCGAGCCGGAAGAGGCGGAAGCCGGACCGCTGACGGTAAGCCTGGGAACTCGCGTGGGGCTGGCGGTGACGGGCGCGCTGACGCTGCTGGTGGGCGTGTATCCGGAGCCGGTCTTGCGGCTGGCGCAGATGAGCATTTCGCGGTAAGGAAGGCGTGAGATGAGCGAGTGGTTTTCGCAGCCGTGGCTGATTCCCCTGATCGTGGGCGCCTGCATTCTGCTGCTGTCGCCGCTGGCGGTGGCGTTCACGGTTCTGATGGAGCGCAAGGTTCTGGCCGACATGCAGGCCCGGCTGGGGCCGATGCGCGTGGGGCCGCAGGGGCTGTTGCAGACGATCGCCGACGCGGTGAAGCTGCTGATGAAGGAAGACACCGTGCCGGCGGAGGCGAACCGGATCCTGTTCCGGCTGGCGCCGGTGGTGACGTTTTTCACGGCGGCGACGACGCTGACGGTGATTCCGTTTTCCGGGCGATTCCAGGTGACCGACACGAATGTGGCTCTGCTGGTCATCACGGCGATGTCGTCGGTGGGGATTCTCGGCATCATTCTGGGCGGCTGGTCGTCGAACTCGCATTATTCGCTGCTGGGCGGGCTGCGGTCCGGGGCGCAGTTGATCAGCTATGAAGTGGCGCTGGGGCTGTCGCTGGTGTGCGGCGTGATGATGGCGAACACGCTGTCGATGCAGGGCATCGTGCGGGCGCAACTGGAGCGGGGGGTGTGGTTCGCATTCGACAACTTCGGGCTGATGCTGATCCCGACGATGATTTTTCTGATCGCCTCGGTGGCGGAGACAAACCGGGCGCCTTTCGACCTGCCGGAGGCGGAGAGCGAACTGGTGGCGGGGTTCCACACCGAATACAGCGGCTTCCGCTGGGGCGTGTACATGCTGTCGGAGTACATCAGCATGTTCGCCATCGGAAGCGTGCTGGTGACGCTGTTTTTCGGCGGGTGGCTGAGGCCGTTTCCGAACGTGGCGTGGCTGGAGATTCCGTTCAACTACGGCGCGCCGGCGGCGGTGTTCGGCGGCTTCGGGCTGTTGTGTTTCCATTTGATGAGGAAGCAGCCGATCCGGGGCTATGCGCTGGGGCTGGCCGGGCTGGGGGCGCTGCTGTGGGCGGCGGCGCTCGTGTTCCTGATCCCGGCGTTCAACCGCGAGGCGGCGCCGGTGTTCTGGTGGGCGCTGAAGCTGGTGACGGTGCTGTATGTGTTCATCTGGCTGCGCGGGACGTTTCCACGCTACCGTTACGATCAGCTCATGAACGTGGGGTGGAAGGTGCTGATCCCGACGGCGCTGGGGGCGATTCTGCTGAACGCGGTGGTGGGGATGGCGCGGGCGGCGCGCTGAGGCCACACAATACCTGTGCAGCCCGCAGAGCGCCGCGCTTGCGCTGAGCGCTTCAGCCTTGAGCGAGGCCGGCGCGGACGTGGCCGAGGTGCTTCTCGCCGTGGGCGGCGTAGGTCTCGAGGAGCCGTTCGAGCGTGACGGCGCCGTATTCAGGGTGGTAGCCTTTGCGCGTCCAGGCATCCTGGGGGACGGAGCGGAAGAAGGCGGCCCAGCGGGCGTGGAGTCCCTCGAGAATCGACAGGGAAGGCTCGATGGAACCGTGCGAGGCGTCGGGCAGGGCTGCCCAGGCGTTCTGGTCGTAGGGCTTCAGCGGCGGATCGTTTTCCAGCAGGATGAAGCGGCAGCGGATGTAGGCGTGCATGTGCGAGTCGGCGAGATGATGGATGACCTGCCGCGAGGTCCAGCCGCCGGGGCGGTAAGGGCGGTCGAGCTGCTGGGGAGAGGCGCCGGCGACGAGGCGGCGTAGCTCCGCGGGAAGCGCTTCGATCTTTGCGATCAGTTGTTCGTGGGTCATGAAATCCCTCCTACTGTTGGGACCGGGTCAGGCTTTTCATTGTGACAGAACACGGCCGTGCGTGGTGACCGCAGTCACTGAGCGGGAACGCCTGCCGCGGCAAGCTGGAATCATGACGGCCGCGCCTCCGCAGGTCCGCCGGGAAAAGAAGGCGTACCGCAAACGGACGGGAAGGGATCGCTCGCAGCAGATCCGGCTTGCGGTGCAGGCGGCATTTCTGCTGCTGAACGTGTGGATCGGCGTGGAATTTTATCAGTGGGTGAGGGCGTACGAGACGGGGAGCGTGCCGGGGGTGAGCCGTCCGCCGGGCGTGGAGGGCTGGCTGCCGATCGCCGGGATGATGAACACGAAGTATTTCTTCGGTACCGGGCGCGTGCCGGCGGTGCATCCGGCGGCGATGGTGCTGTTCCTGACTTTTACAGGGCTGTCGATGCTGCTGAGAAAGTCGTTCTGCGGGTGGCTGTGCCCGGTAGGCACGATTTCGGAATACTTGTGGAAACTGGGGCGGGACACGTTCGGGCGGAACTTCCATCTGCCGCGGTGGCTGGACATAGGGCTGCGGAGCCTGAAGTACGTGCTGCTGGGGCTGTTCGTGTATGCCGTGGGGACGATGAGCGCGGCGGCGATTGCGCAGTTCCTGGGATCGCCTTACGGGATTGTGGCGGACGTCAAGATGCTGAACTTCTTCCGCTACCTCGGAGTGGCGGCGGCAGTGGTGATCGCCGCGCTGGTGCTCGCGTCGATCTTCGTGCAGAACTTCTGGTGCCGGTATCTGTGCCCGTACGGAGCGCTGATGGGGCTGGCGGCGCTGGCGAGTCCGCTGCGGATCCGGCGCAACGCGGAGACGTGCATCGACTGCGGGAAGTGCGCGAAGGCGTGCCCGGAGCGGCTGCCGGTGGACAGGCTGGTGCAGATCCGCTCGGCGGAGTGCATCGGGTGCCTGGAGTGCGTGGCGGCGTGCCCGGTGGAGGACACGCTGGACATGCACGCACTGGCCGTGAAGCGGCGCGTGCCCGCGTGGGCGATGGCGGCGGCGATGGCGGCGATTTTCTGCGGGGCGACCGGGTGGGCGATGTGGGCGGGGCACTGGCAGACGCACGTGCCCTCAGATGTGTACCGCGAGCTGGTCCCGCGAGCGAACGAATTCAGCCATCCGTGAGTCAGGCCCAGCCGCCGCCAGGGAGGCGCTTTTTCTGTGCGGCGAGGAGGGGCTCGTTGAAGAAGTCGATGACGGGCTTCATGAGGCGGAAGCGCAGGACGACTTCGGGGAGGAGTCTGCGGGAGGTGGCGAGTTCGGCGGGAAGCTCTTTCCAGAAATACCAGTGTTTGAACTTGATCCATTCGGCGGCGGGATGATCGGCGGGGAAGCCTTTGGGGGGGCGGGAGAGGCGGTCGCCGGCGAGGGGGCCCATGGCGGCGAGGAGCTTTTTTTCGCGCGCGGTTGAGTCGAAGCGCTCGTAGTGTTCGAGGATGTGCAGGCGGATGAGGCGGAGGTTGTCGGGCGTGGGCATGTAGACGCCTCCTGCGACGCCGACATAACGGGGAGAGATTTCGACATAGTAGCCGCCGGCGATGTGGCGGCCAAGATCGGAACGGAAGAAAGAGGCGGCGATGTGAGTCTTGTAGGGGGTCTTGTCGGAGGTGAAGCGCGTATCGCGGTAGATGCGGTAAATGGCGCGCTCCGGCAGCGTGATGGCCTCGGGAGCGAACGCGGCCAGGGCGGCATCGATGGCGGCGACGAACTCCTCCATGGGGGCGCGGACTTTTTCGAGGAAGATCTGCCTGCGCTCTTCAAACCAGTCGCGGCGGTTGTTGCGCTCGAGCTGGCGGAGAAATTTCAGCGCGTCAGGCGGGAAGCCGGCAAAGCTGGCGGGCATGGCAAGGAGTCCCCTACAATTGAGAGCGATGACGGGTCTGGAAGAGGCGCAGCGGCGCCTCGCCGAAATCCCACTGTTACAGGTTACTCTGAACGAGCCGCTGTGGAGGCACACGCGCTTCGCTCTGGGGGGGCCGGCGGCGGTGTTCGGATGCACGCAGGATGAGGCGGCGTTTGTCGAGGCGGTGCGGCGGGCGCAGGCGAGCGGCGCCCCGTGGGTGGTGATCGGGATGGGGACCAACCTGATTGTGGCCGACGAGGGGTTTCCGGGCGCCGTGCTGCGCTATGACGGGGCGCGGATCCGGATCGACGGGAACCGCGTGACGGCGGAGGCGGGCGCCGCGCTTCAGGCGCTGGTGGATGCGGCGATCGGCGCAGGGTTGCAGGGGTATGAGCCGATGACGGGGATCCCGGGCAACGTGGGCGCGGCGATTTACGGCAATGCGGGCGCCTACGGGGCATCGATTTCCGACCGGATTGTGCGGGTGCGGTATTTCGACGGAGCGGAGGTGCGGGAGACGGACCGCGAGGGGTGCGGGTTCCGGTACCGCGAGAGCGAGTTCAAGCGGCGGCGGCTGCGGGGGGAGCCGTGGCTGATTCTGTCGGCGGAATGCGAGTTTCCGGCGGGGGACGCGGAAGAAATGCGCAGAAAAGCGGATGGCATTCTGGCCATAAGGAACCGTAAATATCCACCGGATCTGAAATGTGCGGGCAGTATTTTCAAGAACCTTCTGTGGGAAAGGCTTCCGGCGGAAGCGCGGGAGGCCGTGCCGGGGGAGATGATCAAAGGGGGCAAAGTTCCGGCGGCATGGTTTCTGGACCGGGTGGGGGCCAAGGGGCTCAGGTGCGGCGGGATCCGGGTGTCGGGTGAGCACGCCAATACTCTGTATAATGCGGGCGGCGGGACGGCGGCGGAGTTCCGCGCGCTGGCCGGAGAGCTGAAAAGACGGGTGCGGGAGCAGTTCGGAATCGAGCTGGAAGAAGAGGTGCAGTACATCGGCTTCGGGGAGGTTTCGCCATGAACAGGTTCTGGCTGTTCGCACTGGCAGGCGCGCTTGCGCCGGCGCAGGCGCCGCTGAAGAAAGGCAGCCCGCTGGAGGCGCTGCCGAAGGATACCGAAATCCTCACGCATTTTGGCGAGAGGGCGGACTTTTCGCCCGACAACCGCCGCGTGGCGTTCATGGGGAAGAGCTTCGGCGACGCATTTGTGATCGATCTGGAGACCAGGATCATCCGCTGCCTCACATGCAACGTGCCCGGGGCAGCGTTTCTGCGGGTGATGCACCTAGCGAACGGAGACTATCTGCTCATCGGCCCGGAGCGGTTCACTGACATCCGCACGGGGAGGCATCGGGACAACGAACTCTGGCTGCTGCGGCGCGCGCCCGGGGCGAAGCCGGTGCGGCTGGGGCAGAAGATGAGCGAGGGAGCGGCGGTATCAAAGCGTGCGCTGCGGATCGCGTTCGCAGAGACGGCGGCGCAGAATCCGGAGCTGGCGCCGCGGCGGTCGCGCATCTGGGTGGCGGAAGTGGACGAGGAGGCGGCGGCGCTGAAAAACCGGCGCATCGTGGTGGAGAGTCCGGACGACGCCTGCACGCTGGAGGCGCAGGATTTCTTCGACAACGACAGGAAGCTGACGTATACCTGCTACGAGCGCGGCGGGGGAGCATCGGTGTGGGCCGTGGATCTGGAGTCCGGGGAGCGCGTGAATCAATCGCAGGCGATCGGCAGCTACAACGAGGTGGAGGGCATCTTCCCAGACGGGCTGCACACGTGCGTGGAAAGCGACCGGCAGGCGGTTCTGAGGGGAAAGACGGAGAAGTTCCGCGACATCGACATCTGGAAGCTGCGGCTCGACGGAACCGGGAAGAGCTTCGAGAGGCTGACATTTTTCAACGATTACGAAGGATGGAAGGCATCGAACCCGGTGGTGAGCACGGACGGACGGTATCTGGCGTTTCAGGCGGCGCGGACGGCGGACGAAGCGGGCGTGGGCTACGGGATTCTGCTGAAGCGGCTGGGGAAGTGAGCGGATGGCGGTGGCAGGGAAGAAGCTGGTGGCGGCGATGGTGGCCATTGCGGGGGGCGTCACGCTCATCTTCATCGGCCTGACGCTGGTCAATCTGGACAAGATCCGGACATCCGTGGCGGTGAGGCGGGCGCAGAGGCCGATTCTGAAGACGCCTACAGGCGAAATGGTGATTGTGCCGGAGGGAGAATTCCAGGTGCCATCCTGGGAAAAGCCGCCGCAATTGCCGGCATTTTACATCGATAAAGATCCAGTTTCTCCGGAATTGTACCGGCGTTTTGCTGCGGCCGCGGGCAGAGGCGCGGAGCGCGCCACGGTGGAAGACGAGCGGGCGTTCTGCCAGTGGGCCGGCAAGCGGCTTCCGTCGCCGGAAGAGCTGGCCAAGGCAGGGCGGGGAGCGACGCCGGAACGCGATGTGAGCATTTACGGCGTGCGGGGGCTGGCGGGCGGGAGAGGCTTCCGGTGCGCGCTCGACGCGTCCGGGGCGGCGCAGTTCCGCTGAGAGGCGGGGCGGTTCATTGCCCGGGTTCGCCGGGTGCGTAGTAACCCGGCCGGCAGCGGATCTGCGCTCCGCGGACGCGCGCGGCGGCGGACGCGGTGAGTTCCACGGAAAGGCGCCGGAAGGCGCCGGGCGGAGCGGGAGTTGGACGGATCATGAGGTTGTAGCGCAGGCGGATGCGCTCCAGGAGATCGTGCAGGCGGCGGCCGGCATCGTTGGAACGGATCACTTCTCCGCCGGTGGAGGCGGCGATGTGGAAGATGTTGGCGGGCGTGAAATCCGGGTTGAGATTTTCTCCCCGGGGAGGCTGCGGCGGGCGGACGTCTTCGGGCACGATGGCGTTGGCGACGGCGTTGACGCGGGAAAGCGCGCGGATGACGGTCTCGTCGGGGAGCTGGTAGTGGACGCCGCCATTGTCAGTGAGGACGATGAGGGCGCGGCGGCCAGAGAAAGGCGGGAGCTTTTCGAGATAGGCGGCGGCCTCAAGCAGGGCGTCGTTGAGCGATGTGCCGGCGCCGAGGCCGGATTCGACGGCGGCCTGGCGCAGCGCGCGCGCGGCGAGGTCCTTTTCCCGCGTGAGTTCCTGCTCAAGCCGGGCGCGGCGGGCGAAGAAGAACACGGCCACTTCGTCCTGGGGGGTCAGTTGTTCGAGCGACTGCCGCCCGGTTTCCGCGGCGGCCCGGAGCATCCTGCCCATGCTGCCCGACACATCGAGGAGCAGCAGGACCTGGAGAGGGGCGGCATCGTGGGCGAAGGCTTCGACGGGGCGCGGGACGCCGTCTTCGCGGACAATGAAATCGTCAGCGCGAAGCCCCGTGACGGGCCTGCCGTTCTGTGTGACGAGGACATCGACGCTGACGAGAGCCGCGGTGGAGCGGAACACCGGCGGTTCATCCTGCGGGCGAGTTTGCGCTGGCAGCGCGAGGGCGGCGAGGATGGGAAGCAGAAGGCCCGGAATACTCGCCGGGCGGGCCGGAGCAGGCCTCATGAAGAACATTATCGTGGGTACGGCTGGCCATATTGACCACGGCAAGACGTCGCTGGTGCGGGCGCTGACGGGGATCGACACGGACCGGCTGGAAGAAGAGAAGCGGCGGGGCATTACGATCGACCTTGGATTCGCGCACATGGAGGCGGGCGGGGTTCGGTTCGGGTTTGTGGACGTGCCGGGGCATGAGCGGTTCGTGAAAAACATGCTTGCCGGGGCGGGCGGCATCGATATGGTGCTGCTGGTGATCGCCGCAGACGAGGGTGTGAAGCCGCAGACGCGGGAGCATTTCGAGATCTGCCGGCTGCTGGGCGTGCGGCACGGGCTGGTGGTGCTGACGAAGAAGGATCTTGCGGATGCGGAGATGCTGGAGCTGGCGCGGATCGAAGCGGCGGAACTGGTGCGGGGATCGTTTCTGGAAGGCGCGCCGGTGGTGGCGGTGAGCGCGGCCAACGGCGAGGGCCTGGCGGAACTTCGCGAGCAGATGGTGCGGCTGGCGGCGGGGGCGGTGGAGCGCGACGCGGGCGGGATTCCGCGGTTGCCAGTGGACCGCGCGTTCACGCTGCGGGGATTCGGGACAGTGGTGACCGGAACTCTGGTGGAAGGGAGGCTGCGCGTGGGGGAGGAGGTGGAGGTTCAGCCCGGGGGCCGGAGGTTGAGGATCCGCGGATTGCATGTACATGGCGAACCGGTGGAGGAGGCGGTGGCCGGACAGCGGACGGCCGTGAACCTGGCTGGGATCGAGGCGAACGAGCTGCACCGGGGGATGACGCTGACGGCGCCGGGGCGGTGGCAGGCGGCGGGCGCGGTGGACTGCCGGGTGGAATTGCTGAGAGAGGCGCCGGCGCTGCGTCACGGCGCGCCGGTTCATTTTCACGCCTGGACGGCGGAGACGACGGCTGAGACGCGGCTGTTTGATGTGAAGCAGCCAGTGGAGGCGGGGCAGGCGGGGTTCGCCAGATTCCTGCTGGAGCACCCGGTGTTGCTGAAGCCGGGCGACCGGTTCATCCTGCGGCAGTTCTCGCCGCTGGCGACGATCGGCGGGGGCGAGGTGATCGATCCGCAGCCGGCGTTGCGGATGAAGAAAGCGGCGGTGGTGGTTCGGCTCAGGGAACTGGAGCAGGCGCCGGTGGAAAGAAAGCTGGCCCTGTGGGCGGAGGAGTCGCCTTGGGGCGTGGAGGCTGCGGCGCTGGCGGGGCGTGCCGGCGTGAGGGTGGAAGAGTTGCAGGGACTGGCGGCGGCAGCGGGACTTGTGTGGATTCGTGGAGAGCGCCCCAGAGTTGCGGCGAGCAAGCGCGTGGAAGAGGAGGCTCGGAAGCTGCGGGAGCGGCTCGAGCGGTTTCATGCGGAGAATCCGCTGCTGGGCGGCATGCCGCGGGCGGCTTCGGGGCTTGAGGCGGGATGGCTGGAGGCAGTGTTGGAGGCGGACAGGGATGTGGCGGCCGAGGGGGAGACGCTGCGGTTGCGCAGTTTTGTTCCGCGGAAGAGGGCCGAGGAGCGGGAGGCGGAAGAGCGGATCGAACGAGTGTTCCGCGAGGCGGGGTTTGAAGCGCCGCCGGTGCGTGAAGCGCTGGTGAAAGCGGGGCTCGA
Source organism: Acidobacteriota bacterium (assembly GCA_049325215.1). Classification (GTDB taxonomy): domain Bacteria; phylum Acidobacteriota; class Terriglobia; order Bryobacterales; family Bryobacteraceae; genus JANWVO01. Next base: position 30,513 of record JBMOMB010000031.1, on the reverse strand, counting down.
TGAGGCAAGGGCGAGAACGCTGCTGCAACTGATGATCAAGGACGGGCGGCTGGTGCGGGTTGCTCCGGAGCTGTTACTGCACCGGGAGGCCGTGGAGCGCTTGAAAGTGATCGTGAGGGAGCGCAAAGGGCAGCAATTTGGCGTGGGGGATTTCAAGGAATGGACGGGAATTTCCCGGAAATACGCGATTCCGCTGCTGGAGTTTCTGGACCGGGAGAGGGTGACGCGGCGTGAGGGAGACCGGCGGGTGGTGGTGTAGCCCCGCGCCTCGATGAATCCGCAACATATGGGGCTGCGTTATGAATTGAAAGTAAATGGCTCTTTGTTTTCTATTGACAGCCCACGGGGTGGGTATAAAAGGGGCATGAGAAAATTTGTGGTTCTGCTGAGCCTTGGATTCTGCCTCCTGATTGCACAAGAGATGACAGTTGTGGCAGCAGCCGGCCGGCAGGTTCAGGACTGCCAGCGATGTTCGACTCTGCCTGCCTGCGCACAGGGGGACCCGGGATTGTCACGTAATGCGGTGGGCGTCTGGATGAGCTGTTGCAACGGGCCGGAGAGCGGTTCTCTTGAAGCGAATACTGCTCCATCTGGTGGATGGCGTGTTCGTATTTAGACGAACAGCGCGGAGTTTTCGTGGCCGATACATTCCATTGTTGTGCCTGTGATGAATTTTGTACGGAGTGAATGTGGGGGGAGGGAAACGAATAAGAGTATGAACCGATTGCAGGTGTCAGTGGCTTTGGCGGCGATGACCTTCGCATCGATATGCGTGGGAGAGCTGGAAATCCCGGCGCCGCTGAGCGTTGCGCACCGGATCGAAATGAAGGCCGGCGGGCCCGCGGCGGTGCTGGAGCGTCAGAATCCGGCGAACCGGGCGGTGGTGGCTTATGCGGTGCGGCTCGCCAAGCGGGGTGAAAACGGCAAGGTGGTCTCCGTCCGCACCCGCGCGGTGTCGACCAAAGGCCTTGGGGCGGGCCTCGGCCGTCCCAGTTTCCGAGCGGGCGAGAGGTGGTCCGAGGCGCTCGATTTGCCGGAGGGCCGCCGGTGAAGGTGGAGCTCGACCTCGTCCTGTTTGAAGATGGCAGCTTCTGGGGGCCGAACAAGAGCCGGCAACTGGAGCGGTTCCAGGGGCAGAGGGATGGGCCGCGGCTGGAACGTGAAGCTGCGGCGGGGGAAGGCAGTATTCCCGCCGGATCAGGTTTGCTGGGGCAGGGGAACAGGCGCCCCCTTGTCCATCCTCAAGGACCGGACGCCTGAGCTGTCCCCGCTTCCAGAAGGCGGCTGAGGATGGTGGTGACGTAATTCCGCGTCTCCCGGAAAGGCGGAATGCCGCCATAGGTTTCCACGCGGGCGGGACCGGCGTTGTAGGCTCCGAGGGCAAGGGCGAGGTTGTTGTCGAAGCGGTCGAGCAGGAGCCGCAGGTAGCGGGCGCCGCCGAGGATGCTCTGTTCGGCGTCGAATGGATCGCTGACGCCCAGCATCGAGGCTGTTTCCGGCATGAGTTGCATGAGGCCCATGGCGCCTGCAGGGCTGACGGCGCATGGCTGCAACGCGGACTCCTTCTGCGCCACGGCGCGAAGCAGTGCCGTTTCCAGGCCATAGGAAGCGGAGGCGCGGTCGAAGACCGGAGCGAGCACCGCGGCGGACAAGGGGGCGCAGGCGAGCAGGGCTGCCGGCGAGGGCGGCTCCGGGCGCGCCGGCCGCGGCTGCAAGGCGGCGGCCTGCAATTGCCGGGCGATGCTCGATGAAGCCATGTCGCCGTCTGGGGGCGCCTGCGGGGGCGGCGGCCGAATGCACCCTTTCGGAGATACAGGCGGCGGGGTGATGGGTGACGCCGGGATGTTCGGAGACGATGCCCCCTTTTGCCGGGCGAGAGCCAATCGCTGACGCTCGATGGAAGCCATCTGAGCTACAAGGGAGGCCGATGCGCCTCCCGGCCCTGCTTTCGCGAGTGGGGCGGGCGAGGGATTGGCGGCAGGAACGGCCCCGGATTCACGGTTGTCATTCGCCGCCGCAAGCGGAGCCGCAGGGATCTGGCTCAGAGAAGTGAACGATTGCCGCTGCCCAAAGATGGATTGGCGCTGAGTGGCTGCCGCAGTCTCCTGAGGGGACTGTGCCCGGAGCATCGCAGCCATCACGCACGCAAGCGCGGTATACCGCACGCTTCCTTCATCGGCCGCTGCTGGGAGTTCCACCATATTCCATTTCGGCAAGATGGCGTAGGTTGTGGGGCAGAGCCCCGAGCCGGGAGGCTCAGGCGGAGCCGCCCGAACGAGCGGAGGCAGCGCGCGGGCGCCACTAAATGGGAGTCGTGTTCTCTTCGTACGAATTCACGTCACCGAAGCCACAGTCACAAGGTGGGCCAGGGATCGGAGACGGCGGATCCGAGATTCTGGAAAATCTGAACAAGAAATTCGCACCCGGGCGGGCCTGTCCCGGGTTTTCCGACCGCAAGGGTCCCCGTCGTGGAATGAAAGCGTCAGCGGCTGGAACCATCGCGAAATTGAGGAAGGAGCCGGATCAGGCTGTCCCCTTCGAGCGGCAGGATGGAGGGGCAGGGATGGATGAGAGAAGGCAGACCCGAGGTTGTGGTGAAGTTCAACGACAAAATTCGCGTCCGGGCGGGCCTGTCCCGGGTTTTCCGACCGCAAGGGTTTCCGTCGTGGAATGAAAGCGTCAGCGGCTGGAACCATCGCGAAATTGAGGAAGGAGCCGGATCAGGCTGTCCCCTTCGGGGGGGCTTTTTCGAAGAGGGTGTCGAAGAACTGGCGCGTTCGGGACTGGATCTGCTGGAGCTCTTCTTCAAGTGGCTGGTCGCAGAGGTGGGGCGGGAGCCAGCGGCGGAGCAGGGCTTCGAGCAGGCGCGTCTGGCGCGGGGAGCGCGGCAGTGTGGCCGGAGCGTGGCCGGAGGTGACGCGGAGGGCGTGGTCGAGGGCGCGGAAGAAGGTTGCCGCGTCGAGCAGGAAGCGCGCCTGTGCGGATTCGAGGTGGCCCATCTTCTCGAGCACCGCGATGCGCGCAGGTGTGTTCAGCACCTTGAAAAACAGCCCGGCGCCGCGCAGCCGCAGCCATGTAAGAGCAAAGTCGATGTCGTACCAGCCGCCGGGGCCGGCCTTCAGCGGCTGCTCGGGTCCGAGTTCATTTTCGAGCCGCAGCCGCATGGCGCGGAGCTCCTCGCGGGAGCGGGCGTTCTGGCCATAGCGGCGCCAGTCAATCTGCTGAAGTTCCTCGAGCAGGGCGGTGGCGCGGTCGACCGGGCCGGCGACGGCGCGGGCTTTCATCCAGGCGAGGCCTTCCCATGTCTCGGCGCGGGAGCGGAAGTACTGGCGGCAAGCCGTTTCCGTGTGCACCAGCGCGCCGGAGCGGCCTTCCGGACCGAGGCGCGTGTCAACGCTGAACATCATGCCATCGCTCGTGTAAGAGCCGAGCACGGCGACGATCGACTCGGCCACGCGCGTCCATTGGGGCATCTCGGACGCATGCTCGTCGGGCAGGATAAAGACGAGGTCGGCGTCCGAGCCGAGATCGAACTCGAGCATGCCGAGGCGGCCGAGCGCGACCACCATGAGATGGCAGGCCGGGGCGCCGGCGGCCGAGGCGGCGATGCGGGCGGCGGCGGCGATGGCAGAGTCGGCCAGGCGGGAAACCTGATCGAGCGTGTCGAAGACGGGCCGCTGGAGGCAGACGCTTTCCGCCTGGATCCGGAACATTTCCGCCTGAAAATGGCGCCGCAGGGCCGCCGCATCGGAAATGCGGGAGAAGGATTCTTCCAGGGGACCCGGCTCTCCCAGCGCGGACAGCGCGCCGAGCAGCTCCGGGCGGCGCGCCAGTTGATCGGCAAAATACGGGCTGTGCGCCGCCAGATCGAGCAGGCGCGATGCCAGCACGGGATCTTCATCCAGAGCGGCAAGGGCGCCGCCCTGCGCCAGAAGCCGTTCGAGGAAGTGGTCGAAAGCGGCGGAGGAGACGCCGAGAGGCGCGCGGCGGACGGCAGCGGCGAAGCGCGGGCAGCGTTGATCCAGAAATCGAAGCAGGTTGGAATCCCGGGGCTGTTCGGAGCAGCCGCCGGCAGCCGTGGCGGGCGCGGGGGCAGGCACGGGCTTGGGGAGCGCGGCCGAAGGGCCAGGCTGATGGGCGGAGAGGATGCGGTCGTAGATGGAGCGCACGGCGTCGAGGTGGTATTCGAGACGCTCCCGGAGCCGGGCGGCGGAAGGATCCCCGCCGAGCAGGTCGGCGGGCATGCGGCGGGCGGCCCGTTCGAGCGCGTCCGGCGAGGCGGGCAGCCAGTGGGTCTGGCGGTCTTCTTCGAGCTGGAGGCGGTGCTCCAGCGTGCGCAGGAACTGATAGGCGGCCACGAGCCGGGCGCACTCGGCGCCGGAAAGCAGGTCCTTGTCGCGCAGGCGCATGAGCGCCTGGAGAGTGGAGGCGTTGCGGAGCCAGAGTTCGCGGCCGCCGTGCAGGCGCTGGAGGCACTGCGCGAGGAATTCGATGTCGCGGATGCCGCCGGGGGCCAGTTTGACGTCGATGCCGGGCGCGCGGCGGCGCGCAAGCAGCTTGCGGTCGAGCTTCTCGCGCGTTTCGGCCATCTGGTCGATGGCTCGAAAATCGAGCGAGGTGGAGTAGATGCGGGGCTGGAGCGATTCGAGCAGCGCCGTTGCCGGGCCGGGGTCGCCGGCGGCGGGGCGCGCCTTGATCAGCATCTGGAGCTCCCAGTCGCGGGCGCGCGATTCGTAATAGCGGCGCGCCGAATCGAGCGAGGGGCAGACCTCGCCGTGGCGGCCTTCCGGGCGCAGGCGGAGATCGATGCGGTAGATGAGGCCCTCGGGCGTCATCTGTCCGAGCAGGCGCGTGATGTCGAGGGCGAGGCGGCGGAAGAATTCGGCGGCCGGGACCGGTTCGGGCCCTGTGGTCAGGCCCTCGCCGGTGTGGAGGAAGATCAGGTCGATGTCGGAGGAGTAGTTGAGCTCGCGGCCGCCGAGCTTGCCGGCGGCGAGGATAGAAAAGGCCCAGGGAACGGCCGGATCCGGCGGAGGCGGGCCGTGGCGGAGGAGGAGAGCGCGGCGCAGGCGGCGGCAGACTTCGTCGAGCAGCGACTCGGCCAGCAGGGAGAGTTCCTCTGTAATCTCGGCCAACGCGCCGAAGCCGAGCGTATCCCGCAACATAATCCGCAGGATCTGTTTCCGGCGGAACGCGGCCAGCCGGACCGGTTCCGGCACTCCTTCCACGCCCGCGAGCCACTGCGCCAGGGCGGCATCGAGTTCCTCGCGGAGGCTGATGCGGTGCAGGGCGCCGGAGGAGAGGATCTCCAGGAGCCAATCCGGGTGCTCCTCGATCTCGCGCGACAGGAAGCGGCTGGCAGAGAAAACGGTGACCAGCGCCTGCATGCCGAAGGGCGTATACAGGATCTGCTGAAACTCGGCGGGGCGGGAGGAGGCGAGCGAGCGGAACCCGCTGACGACGAAAGACCGGTCCGCGCAGCCGGAAAGCAGCAGCGCCAGACCGGGATGGAACTCGGGCGGGACGATGGCTTCCAGGGCGGCGAAATCCGGGTTCAAGGGCGGCTCAGACGGAGTGCTCCGTCAGCTCGATCATATCGCCCGCGCGGATGAGGCCGGGCAGCAGAACGCGGGCGTACCAGCCGGCCAGGTGCGGTTGCGCGGCGAGCCGCTGCTGAATGGCGCCGGGGAGGTCCGTGTTCAGGAAATCAAGCTGGCGGCAAGGCTTCCGCAGCCGGGTCAGTTCGATCACCGCGTCGCCAGCGCGAAAGCGCATTCCGGCGGCGAGCTGGGTGAAGCCGATGCCGCGGGTGAGGAGGTTCTCGCCGAGCACTCCGGGCGCGACGGCGAAGCCCGCGGCGCGCAATTCATCGAGCGATTCGGCGGCGATCAGCAGCAGCGCCCTGGCGGGACCGCCGTGGATCTGGGGATGGTTGTGGGCGTCCCCTTCCAGGCCGAGCCCGCCCGCCCTGGCGGAGGGCACGGTCAGTTTGGGCAACCCGCCGGGAGAAACGCAGACGGCTTCGATGATGCCGCGCATGGATCAGATGTCGTAGTAGAGGGCGAATTCGTAGGGGTGGGGCCGCAGGCGGACGGCGTCGGCCTCATTCTTCTGTTTGTAATTGATCCAGGTCTCGATCAGCTCCTCGGTGAACACGTCGCCGCGGAGCAGGAACTCATGATCCTGCTCGAGGCACTGGAGGGCTTCGTCGAGGGAGGCGGGCATGGCGGGCACGCCGCGCAGCTCTTCGGGCGAGAGGTCGTAGATGTCTTTGTCCAGAGGTTCGCCAGGGTCGAGGCGGTTCAGGATGCCGTCGAGGCCGGCCATGAGCATGGCGGCGAAGGCGAGGTAAGGATTGGCGGAAGGGTCGGGGGGGCGGAATTCGACGCGGCGCGCCTTCGGATTGGAAGAGTACATGGGAATGCGGATGGCGGCGGAACGGTTGCGGCGGGAGTAGGCAAGGCTGACCGGCGCTTCATAGCCGGGCACAAGCCGCTTGTACGAGTTGGTGGTGGGGGCGATGATGGCTGAAAGGGCGCGGGCGTGGCGGAGCAGGCCGCCGATATACCAGAGGGCGAGCTGGCTGAGCCCGGCATAACCGTCGCCTGCGAACAGCGGCTGGCCGTTCTTCCAGAGACTTTGATGACAGTGCATGCCGCTGCCGTTGTCGCCGAACAGGGGCTTGGGCATGAAGGTGACGGTCTTGCCCCGGCGGTAGGCGACGTTGCGCACGACGTACTTGAACAGCATCATGCTGTCGGCGGCGCGGACGATGGTGTCGTAACGGATGTCGATCTCGGCCTGCCCGCCGGTGGCGACTTCGTGATGGTGGCACTCGACTTCCAGCCCTACGGACTGGAGGCACTCCACCATCTCGGCGCGGAGGTTCTGGTAGTGATCGGTGGGCGGCAGGGGGAAGTAGCCTTCCCTGTAACGGGGGCGGTAGCCGAGGTTGTTCTGTTCGCGGGCGGAGTTCCATCGGCCCTCTTCGGCGTCGATGAAGTAGAAGCCGCTCTGGGCGTTCTGGTCAAAACGGATGTTGTCGAAAATGAAGAACTCGGCCTCGGCGCCGAAGAAGGCCGCATCGGCGATGCCGGTGTTCAGCAGGTAAAGTTCGGCCTTGCGGGCGATCCAGCGGGGGTCGCGGTCGTAGCGCTGGCGGGTGATGGGATCCTGGATGTCGCCGGCCATGCAAAGGGTGGGCACGTCGAAGAACGGATCGATGTAGGCGGTGGCGGGGTCGGGGATGAGCAGCATGTCGCTCTCATTGATGGCGGCCCAGCCGCGGATGCTGGAGCCGTCGATGCCGAAGCCTTCTTCAAAGCTGGCCTCCGTGAGCTGGCCGACAGGATAGGAGATGTGGTGGGCGAGCCCTGGAAGGTCAGTGAACCGGATGTCGATCTGGCGGACGCCTTTCTGGCGGGTGAGATCGAGAACTGCGCCTGGTGTCATATGCGGCTCCATGTGGATTCTGTTCGACAAAAGCTTTGGCTCACGGGGGCAGTGTAACAGAGCGGCTGCCGGCCGGCGAAGAGGACTGGTTTCCGGCCGGCACGCTGGAGGAAGCCAAGTGGCCAGCTTTGAAGGAGATGCGGTCCTTTATCAATTCCTCGAACCGCCCTCATAAAAAAATGCGATGGAAATTTCCGGGCCCGGACGTTGCCAAGCGCACAGGGGCTGTCCGCATAATGACAAGTGAGCCAGGGCCCCGGCCTGCTGCTGTGGACGCAGGCACACTTCAGCAGGCAGCCACTGCGGCGCATGCTCTCCACGGCGAGAGGACCTTGAAGAAAAAGCGAAGACAAGAAGAACAGGAGTAAGGATGCCTAATTCATTGCGCGAATTCCTGATGCTCTCCTACTCGGAGCTCGAGGAGTTGAATCTCAAGGCCAAGGAGCAGCGGAAGAACCGGGTGCCTCTGGACGTGATCCGGGAGGAGCGGCTGAAGTACCTGACCGACGAGCGGCGGATCAAGGCTGTGACGGTGCTGTTCAGCGACCTTGAAGGGCGTCTGCACATGCTCGATTACGACAAGAAGTTCCTGGTGAAGAACTGGGACAACCTGACCTTCGATGGTTCGTCGATCCGGGGATTCACAGCCCAGCGGGAGAGCGACCTGCGGCTGGCGGTGGACTGGCCGTCGTTCTACTGGGCGCCGGCCGACATCTTCGGGCCCGGGAAGGTGCTGGTCTTCGGGCTGGTGTGCGACAAGGACGGCTCGCAGTATTCGGCCGACATCCGCGGCGTGCTGAAGGGCTACGCGGAAAAGTTGTGGCAGGAAAAGAAATACACGCTGAACGCGGCCAACGAGATTGAGGGCTTCCTGTTCAAGGGCGTGGATGCCGAGCGGACATACCACGAGACGAAAAAGTTTGAGTATGTGAACACGGGCGGCTACTATCACTCGCTGCCGGGCGATCCGCTGCGCGAGTTCATCGACTCCACCGCGGAAGCGCAGCGGGCGATGGGCTTCGAGAACGAGAAAGACCATCCGGAGGTGGCGCCGTCGCAGTTCGAGATCAACTATTCGTACTCGGATGTGGTCTCGGCGGCGGATCAGATCCAGCTCTACAAGCTGATCTGCCGCCAGATCGCAACGAGGATGGGACTGACTGCGAGCTTTCTGCCCAAGCCGGTGGTGGGAGTCAACGGCAGCGGGATGCACACGAACATCTCGGTCAGCCAGAACGGGACGAACTTGTTCTGGGACGAGAAGGGTGAGGAGCAGTTGAGCGCGTTCGGCTGGGAGTTTGTCGACCGCATTCTGACGCACGCCAACGACATCTGCCTGGTGCTGAATGCGAGCGTCAACGCCTACCGGCGGCTGGATCCGCACTTTGAAGCGCCGAACCAGATCAAAGCCTCGGCGGTGGACCGCGGGTCGATGGTGCGGATCCCGATCGGCAACGCCCGCAGCATGCGGGTGGAGGTGCGTTCGGTGAGCCCTGACGCGAACCCGTACATGGTGCTGTATTCGCTGTTCCGCACCGGGCTGGAAGGCGAAATTGCGGCCCTGGAAAACCTGCGTCAGGCGGAGCGGTATCTGCCGGACAACATCTACGATGCGATCGAGAATTTCCGCAAATCGGCCTGGACCGGCAAGCTGCTGGGCGAAGACGTGCGGGGCCGCTATGCGGATCTGAAACAGGCCAGCGCAGACCGCTGCCCGCGGCTGCTGGGCACGTTCGTGAAGGCCGCCGAGGTGCAGTACCACCACGAGGTTTACAACCAGTATCTGTGGGGCCTGTTCTAAAGAACAGCCCGCTCCGCAACTGGACAGCCGCCTCCCACGCGGGGGCGGCTGTCCGTGTTTCAGGGGATCTCGTGGCCGGCGGGCGGCGGCGGGGGCCCGGCTGCGCCGGAGAGATGACGGTAGAATCCGAGGTCGGCCCCGGTCATGGCCTTGGTGGCGGCGATGATCTGGCCCGTGTGACCGGAGAAGTGCTCGACGACACGGTAGATGGCTTCGAGCACGGTGACTTCGTAGTTCTGGGGGCGGGTGGTCTCCAGCAGGCGCTCCGGGGGCAGGGATTCCAGCAGCCCGCAGGCGAGGCGGACGGTTTCCCCGAGGCGGGCGAGCAGTTCGGCTTTCACCGCTCCGCCGCGGGCGGCGAACTCGGCGTCGCGGCGGCGGACATCGGGCTCGCCGCCGATGCCGTGGAGGATCCACTGGCGCACGTTTCCCGAAAGGTGCAGGCAGAGGTTGCCAATGGAGTTGGATGCTTCCGAAGGGCGGCGCCAGACCTGCTCTTCGTCGAGCCGTTCCAGGCAGGCATGGATGCGCTCCAGATACTGCCGCAGCTTGGCGGCGGAGAATTCGAGGAAGACGTGTTCCAGGGACGCCATGAGACTCTCGTCTCATGGTAGCGCCGCGGCGTCCCGCGCGAGGGCGCCGCGGCGGGAGTGTGCCTGCTAGAGGACGTCTTCGCTCCAGTTCTCGAGGATCGACTTGATCTTCTGGCAGAACTGATCGGCGAGCGCGCCGTCGATGAGGCGGTGGTCGAAGGTGAGCGCGAGATGAGCCATGCGGCGGATGGCGATGGCGTCGCCTTCCACGACCACGGGCATCTTCTCGATCGCTCCCACGCCCAGGATGGCGATCTGCGGCTGGTTGATGACGGGTGTGGCGAACAGCGAGCCGAAGCTGCCGAAGTTCGTGATGGAGAACGTGCCGCCCTGAACCTCCTGAGGCTTGAGCTGTTTGGAGCGGGCCCGGGCGGCGAGGTCGACGATGGAGCGCTGGAGCCCGACGATGTTCTTCTCGTCGGCGTTCTGAATGACGGGCACGATGAGCCCGTTGTCGAGGGCCACGGCGATGCCGATGTTGATCTCGTTGTAGTAGAGGATGTTCGTGCCCTCGATGGACGCGTTGAGAATGGGGAAGGCGCGGAGCGCTTCGGTGGTGGCGCGGATGATGAAAGGCAGGTAGGTGAGCGGGAAGCCGTAGCGCTCAAGGAAGTCCGCCTTGATGCGCTCGCGCAGCCTGACGATGCGCGTCATGTCGACGCGGTGGACGGTGGTGACGTGCGCCGAGGTGTGCTTGGAGTGGATCATGTGCTCGGCGATCTTCTGGCGCATGATCGACATGGGCACAACCCTGACCTTCGCAGGCTCGACGCGCGGCAGCGGGGCGGACGGCGGAGGCGCTGAGGGCGCGGGCGCGGCGGCGGCAGAAGCGGGCGGCGCGGTTGCGGCAGCGGCGGGCGCGGCCGGCGCCTGCCGGGCGGCGAGATAGGCCTCGAGGTCCTGTTTGGTGATGCGTCCGCCGGCGCCGGTGCCCTTCACTTCGCGCAGGTCGATGTTGTACTCGCGGGCCATCTTGCGGACGAGCGGGGAAATGGGGCCCAGGGCCTCTTCTGCTTCTGCGGCAGCCGGAGCGGGCGCGGGGGCCGGGGCGGACGGCGGAGCGGCGGCCGCAGGCGCAGGCGCTTCAGCGGCAGCGGCCGGGGCGGGCACCGGGGCTGCAGCGGCCTCTCCCTCGGCGGTGATGCGGGCGACCACAGTGTTGATGGCCACGGTGGCGCCTTCCTCGACGAGGATTTCGCTCAGCACGCCGGCGGCGGGAGAGGGGATCTCGGTGTCGACCTTGTCGGTGGAGATTTCGAACAACGGTTCGTCGCGCTCGACGCGGTCGCCGACCTTCTTGAGCCACCTGGTCAGAGTGCCTTCGACGATGCTTTCGCCCATCTGCGGCATGACAACATCAGCCATGATTCAGTTCTCCTCGTTGCAGTCTTCTGTCAGGCGCCGGCGATGGCAGGCGCCGGGTCGTATTGAAAAACTTCCGCAAACTCCTCGATCAGCGCCCGGTGGACCTGGCTGCGGTCCGGGCGGACTCCGAGCGCTTCCATCGACGCCACGGGCCTCGGCAGGCCGCACGGCACGATGTACTGGTAGTATTTCAGATCCGTCGTCCAGTTCAAGGCGAAGCCGTGGGTGGTGACCCAGCGGGAGATGTGGACGCCGATGGCGCAGATCTTGCCGGCGGAGGTCCAGACACCGGTGGCGCCGGCCTCCCGCCACGATTCGATGCCGAAGCGGCGCAGAGCGCGGATCACGGTCTCCTCGATGCCGCGCACGTAAGCCACCACGTCGCGCTTCCACTCGCGCAAGTCGATGACGGGATAGCCGACGATCTGGCCCGGGCCGTGGTAGGTGATATCGCCGCCGCGGTCGATCTCAAAGTATTCGATGCCGAGCTGGGACAGGCGGCCGCGGCTGACCAGCAGGTGTTCCGGCTTGCCGTTCCGCCCGAGCGTGAGGACGTGCGGGTGCTCGAGCAGAAGGAGGTGGTCGGGGATCTCGCCGGCCTTGCGGCGGCGCTCGAGATCCTTCTGCAACTGCCACGCCTCGCCGTACGGGACGCAGCCCAATTCGCGGACGACGAAATTACGCATTGATGGCCAGGCCGTAGACGCTGTTGAAGGCCTCGCCCACTGCTTCATAAAGAGTCGGATGGGCGTGGATGGTGGACATCATGGTCTCGACGGTCGCCTCGGCTTCCATGGCGGCGACGGCTTCGGCGATCAGTTCGTAAGCGTGCGGGCCGATGATGTGGACGCCGAGGATCTCGCCGAAGCGCGCGTCGGCGACGACTTTGACAAAGCCCCCGTGACTGCCGAGGATCGACGCCTTCGAGTTGCCCGCAAACGGAAACTTGCCGACCTTGACGTTGTAGCCCTGCTGGCGGGCCTGCTCTGCCGTAAGCCCGACGCTGCCAATGCCGGGCTCGGTGTAGGTGGCGCCGGGGATGCGGTTCTTGTGAACCGGACGCGGGTTCCTGCCGGCGATGTGGCCGACGGCGACGAGGCCCTCCATGGTGGCGACGTGCGCCAGTTGGGGCGTGCCGGCGACGATGTCGCCGATGGCGTACAGGCCGGGCTCGGCGGTGCGCTGATACGCATCCACCTTGACGTAGCCGCGGTCGAGTTCCGCGCGGGTGTTGTCGAGCCCGACGTTTTCCGTGTTCGGCTTGCGCCCGACGGCTACCAGCAGCATCTCGGCTTCATACTGCTGCACCTTGCCGCTGGAGAGCTGGACTTCGATGCGGGCGCCGCCTGCGGTGCGCTCGACTTTGAGGACCTTGGCGCTGGTCTCGCAGGCGATGCCCTGCTTCTTGAACTGTCGCTCGAGCTCCTTGCTGATCTCTTCGTCCTCCACCGGCACCAGCCGCGGGAGCATTTCGAAGATGGTGACGTCGCTGCCGAAGCGCTTGAAGATCGACGCGAATTCGACGCCCACGGCGCCTGCGCCGATGACGATCAGGCTTTTCGGGACCTCCGTGCGGGCGAGGATTTCGACGTTGGTGACGATGGTCTTCTGGTCGGGCTCGAGCCCGGGGAGCATGCGCGCTTCGCTGCCCGTGGCCAGGATGATGTTCCGGGCTTCCAGCGTGCGCGAATCGTTGCCCGAAAGCACCTCCACGCGCCCGCCCCCCAGCAGGCGCCCGTAACCGCGGATGACCTCCACCTTGTTCTTCTTCATCAGGAACTCGATGCCCCTGGCGTGCGAGGTGACGATTTTCGACTTCCGCTCGAGCACCTTCGGGTAGTCCAGGCGCGGGTTCTCACAGGCGATGCCCTGCGCAGCCGGGTTGCGGAAGTAGTCCCAGACTTCCGCCGTGTGCAGCAGCGCCTTGGTGGGAATGCAGCCGACGTGCAGGCAGGTGCCGCCCAGGTAGGGATCCTTTTCAATGAGCGCCGTCTTGAGCCCGAATTGACCGGCGCGAATGGCGGCGGAATAGCCCCCGGGTCCGCTGCCGATGACGAGAAGGTCGTAAGCCATCCCTTTCAGTGTAACATCGGCCATTTTCGAACATAATGAAAGCAAATGACATACTTCGTGATCGCGGCGGTGATGCTGGCCCTGCCGGCATCCGCGCAGGCGCCGAAGGCGCGGCCGCAGCCGAAGAGACCGGCGGCGGCGAAGCCGGCAGCGGCAGCGGAGGATGAATACGTGTTGCGCTCGCTCAAGGTGACGGGGCTGAGGCATTACACGTTCGAACAGGTGCTGCCCGTGCTGGGGCTGCGTGTGGAGCAGCGGGTGCGGATGGCGGACATCGAGAAAGCCAGGGACCGGCTGCTCGCCACGAACTGCTTCGAGGGAGTCGGATGGAAGTACGGGATAATTCCGCCGGGCGCGCTGGAAGTGATCTTCGAGGTGGACGAGCCGGAGCAGTTCCTGCCGTGGATGCTGGACAGGGTTCCGGTGACGCGGCAGGAATTCGACAGCCGCGCGCGGCAGGAGTTCCCTCTGATGGGGGAGACGCTGCCGCCGTCCGGGCTGCTGCTGGAGCGGCTGGCGGCGGTGCTGGAGAAGCTGGCGGCGGAGAAGGGCGTCCGGGAGCCGATGGCGGGGCGGGTGACGCTGGCCGGGAAGGACCAGTTGACCATCGTGTTCGGGCCGAAAGCGCCCCCGCCGAATATCGCCGATGTCCGGTTTGTAAATACAAAAGCCATTCGGGCGGATTATCTGCAAAAAGAAATGCTTCAGTTGGCTGTGGGAACTCCATTTTTCGAGCCGAATTTCCGGTTATTGCTGGAAAATCAGATCCGGCCCGTCTATGACTCCGTGGGGAGGCTGAAAGCCTCATGGAAGAAGATCGAAGCCGCGCCCGCGCCGGGCGTGTTCGGGGTGGTGGTGACGGTGGAGGTCGACGAAGGGCCGGTCTTCAAACTTGAGAAGATCCAGGTGCGGGGAACGCCGTTTTCGGATGAGGAGATTCAGGAGGCCGGCCAGTTCAGGACAGGCGAAACGGCGGCGATGTCGGAGATCGGCAAGGGCATCCTGAGGGTGATCGACCGCCTGAAAGAGAAGGGCCATATGAAGGCGTCCTACAAGGCGGCGCGGCGGCTTTGGGAGGACCGGCAGGCGGTGGAACTGTTTGTGGACATCGACCCGGGACCGGTATACACGATGGGCCGGTTGCAGCTCAAGGGCCTGGATCTGGAGTCCGAGCCGGCGATCCGCAAACTGTGGGCGATCAAGCCGGGCGAGCCGTACCGTGGCGGTTACGCCGCAGCCTTCGCACAGCGCATCCGCGAGATGGACCTGTTCGATTTCCTGAGCGAGATCAAGCCCGAGGAGAAGGTGGACGAGAAGAGCCGGAGCGTGGATGTGCTGCTCACGTTTGTCGGCGAGAAGCCCAAGCCCGCGCCGAAGCGGCCGTTCTGAACGCGGAAGCGCCGCCGGCCGCCCTCAGGATGCGGGCTTGGGCGGCCGGAGGAGAACCAGCAGCGAGGCGGTCTCGAACAAGACCGCCGCTACGGCCACCGCCGTCAAGGACCGGTCATAGAGCAACCCCAGCAGCGCGCTGCCCAAAAACCATGCGGTCCCGAACACCGCGTGAAAGATGCCGAACGCAGTGCCGCGCCGCTCCGCCGGGCTGAACCGGGACACCGCGGCGCGGAGCACGGACTCCTGCGCACCCATCGCGATTCCCCACAGCACGGCTGCCGCCCACGCGCCGCCCGCGCCCCCGAGGAATGCCAGGGGCGCGGCCAGCCCGGCAAACAGCGGCGTGGCGGCGGCCACGCGCGGGCCGAACCGGTCGAACGCGCGCCCGAGGACCAGGGCCGCCAGGGCGTCGACGCCCATCGCCAGGGCGTACAGCACGGGGATCCAGGCGCCGGTCATCAGGCGCGCCTTCTCCAGGTGAAACGCGATGAGCGGAAAATCAGCGAATCCGGCAGCGCAGAGCGCGGCGCCTGCAACCAGCGCCCAATAGGCCTTGGCCTGCCCGGCAGCCTCCAGCGGGGCGAAGCGCGGCTCGAGATCCTGCGGCCGCGGGAACGTCCGCCGTGCCAGCAGCAGCACCGCGAGCGCGATCAGCGCCGGAATCAGCAGCACGGCGAAGCCCTCGCGGTACCCTCCTCTCCAGTGCAGGACCGCCGCGACAATCAATGGGCCGAGAATGGCGCCGGTCTGGTCCATCGCCTCGTGGAGGCCGAATGCCCAGCCCGCGCCGACGTTGCGCGTGGCGAAGGACAACATGGCGTCGCGCGGCGGATTGCGCAACGCTTTTCCCATGCGCTCGATCATCAGCAGTGCGGCCGCGATCTCCCAGCGGCCCGCCAGCGCCAGCGCGGGAACGGCCATCAGGTTGATGGCGTAACCCGTGATCGTCAGCGTCCAATAGCGCCGCGTGCGGTCAGTGATCCAGCCCGCCACCAGCCGCAGCGCGTATCCGGCGAATTCGCCGAAGCCCGCCACCAGCCCCACCACGGCGCCACTGGCGCCGAGAAGGGCAAGGAAAGGCCCGGAGATGCTCCGCGCGCCCTCATACGTCATATCGGCGAACAGGCTGACCAGCCCCAGAAGCACGACCAGCCGCAAGGCAGTGCTGCGCGGGGCGCCCGCCGGCTTTCCCTGGCCGTCCATGACCGCAGGATAGCGTTTTGCAGCCCCGTGGCGAGGTGAGACAATAGCGGGAGTCCGCGGGTTCAGGTCCGCGCGGAGAATGCGGATGAAGCTGAAACCGTCCCTCGACTGGCTGCTGGCGTTTGTGCCGATCACAGCGGCGCTGGAGTGGTTCGCTCCGAGCGCGCACGGCTGGATTTTCGCGTCGGCGTGCCTGGCCATTCTGCCGCTGGCGGGCTGGCTCGGCCATGCCACCGAACATCTGGCGGCGCACACGGGGGAGGGCATCGGAGGGCTGCTGAATGCGACCTTCGGCAATGCGGCGGAGCTGATCATCGCCATTGCCGCATTGCAGCGCGGCCTGCACGAGGTGGTGAAGGCGTCGCTCACCGGATCGATCATCGGCAACATCCTGCTGGTGGCGGGGCTCGCGATGCTCGCGGGAGGCCTGCGCCGGCCGACGCAGACGTTCCAGGCGCTGGCGGCGCGCGCGCAGGCGACGCTGCTGATCCTGTCGGCGATCGCGCTGGTGGTGCCGGCCGTGTTTCATCACGTGGCGCGGACTTCGCGCGAGGTGGAGCAGGACCTCAGCCTGGAAATCTCGCTGGTGCTGCTGGCCATTTACGCCGCCCATCTCATCTTTTCGCTGGTCACGCACCGTAGCTTTTTCAGCGGGCTTCCGCCGAGCACGGAGGCCGAAGCGGCGGAGGTGCACGAGCCCTGGAGCCGGCGGAGAAGCATTGCGGTGCTTGCCTTTTCGACCGCCCTGATCGCCTGGATGAGCGAGATCCTGGTCGGCAGCATCGAGCAGGCGGCGCATGCGTGGGGCATGCCGCAAGTCTTTGTCGGCGTCATTGTCGTCGCCGTGATCGGCAACGCCGCCGAACATTCGTCGGCCATTCTGATGGCGTGGAAGAACCGCATGGACCTGAGCCTGTCCATCGCCGTGGGATCGAGCATTCAGGTGGCGCTGTTTGTCGCGCCGCTGCTCGTACTGCTGAGCCACGCCGCCGGACCCGCGCCGATGGATCTTGTGTTCACGCCGGCCGAGGTGCTGGCGGTGGTGGTCACGGCGGTGATCGCCGCGCAGATCGCCTCCGACGGCGAATCCAACTGGCTGGAGGGCGCCATGCTGCTGGCCGTGTACCTGATGCTCGCCATGGCGTTCTATTTCCTGCCGGACTCTGCCGTGGCGCCGGCAACGCCCGGGCAGGTCCGGCATTGAGACTGGTTTCAGGGAAAGCTCTGATCCGTTTTTGATCCAATTTGCAGACAAAGGCACCGGCCCCAGGCAAAGCGTGGAGGGATATATGAAGAGGTTCGGACTTCTCTTTGCCGCTGTTCTGCTCCCGGCGGCCGCTGAAGACTCCGTTCAGGCCGGCAGGTTCACCGTCCAGCATCCCACGCTGCACAATCTTGGCTTCCACTGGGCGATCGATGGAGACGCCAACCGGAATGCTACCGTCGAAGTCCGCTTCCGCCGCGCCGGCGAGGCCCCATGGCGTGAGGCGCTGCCGCTGCTCCGCATCGGCGGGGAACGAATTTTCCGCCGCCGCGAGAACCTGGACTACACCGTTCCCCATGCGTTTGCGGGCAGCATTCTGAGCCTCGAGCCGGACACGGAATACGAATGCCGGTTCGAGATGCGGGACCCGGATGGCGTCCGCGGGCAGGCGGTTCGGACTGTCCGTGTCCGCACCCGCAGCGAGCCACGGACGCCGCCCGGCGGCCGCGTTCTTCATGTGTATCCGCCCGGCCACGAGGGGTCGCGCGAGCAGCCCGCCTTTTCCAGCCTGCTCGAGGCCTACTACGGGGCGGGGCTCGGCGATTGGAGCGTCGTCTGGGAGCGGCCGGCGCAGCCGGGCGACACCATCGTGCTCCATGCAGGGCTGTACCGCCCGGAGCGGCTGAACTACGTGGATCCGATGATGGCGCCGTTCGACGGCACGCAGTGGCTCACCTTGAAGGGAACTCCTGAGAAGCCCATCACGATCCGCGCGGCCGGAGACGGCGAGGTCATCCTCGACGGCGGCGGCAACGACCGCCTCTTCGATGTCTCCGCCACGGCCTGGCACATCTTCGAGGGGCTCACCTTCCGTAACACCGGCGCCGCCCTCTTCGCCGGCATGAAGCATCACCGGGGCGCGGTGGGGCTGACGGTGCGCAACTGCCGTTTCGAAGGCGTCGGGTTCGGCGTGTGGACGGAGTCAGCCGAATCCAGGGATTTCTACATTGCGGACAATCTCTTCCTGGGCCGCGACGACCGCTTCCGCCTGATCGGCTGGACGGGGCCGCTGTGGGCCAGCGCCGGCGCTTATGGCTCGCATCCGCTGGTCAGCTACTACGCCGTCAAGGTTTACGGCCCGGGGCACATCATCGCGCACAACGCGATCGCCTACTTCCACGACGGCATCGGCATCTCCACCTACGGCACGCCGGAAGCGGATCCCGAGCTCCAGGCCTCCTCCATCGACATCTACGGCAACGACATCCACATGACGAACGACGATTTCATCGAGACCGACGGCGGGGTGCACAACATCCGCGTTTACTCGAATCGCGGCGTCAACGCGGCCCAGGGCGGCTACAGCGCGCAGCCTGTGTTCGGGGGCCCGGTTTATTTCTACCGGAACCTCCTCTACCATGTGCCTACCGGCGCCGCCTTCAAGTTCTCCGCCAAACCCGCAGGCCTGTTCGTCTGGCACAACACGATCATCGGCGAACAGACTGTCCGCGACCCCTACTCCAACGCCCACTTTCGCAACAACCTGTTCCTCGGGCGCGACGCTCCCAACCGCGGGATCATGACCTGGGCCAACGCCACAGGGCAGTTCAGCTCCGACTTCAACGGCTTCCGCCCCAACCGGGGCGCGGCGGCGCAATTCGTCTGGCTGGCGCCCCGTCCTGGTGAAACGGCCTACGAACCTGCCAAGGAACAGTGGCGCACGTTCGCCAGCCTGGCCGAATTCCGCGACGCCACCGGGCAGGAACAGCACGGCAAAGAGGTCGATTACGATATTTTCGTGAATCTCGGACCGCCCGATCCCTCGAACCGGCACGCGGTGTATCACGCGGCCGATCTCGACTTCCGCCTCCGCCCCGGCTCTGCCGCGGTCGATGCAGGCGCGCGCATTCCCACGGTGAACGACTCTTTCACCGGCAAAGCGCCCGACCTGGGCGCGCTCGAATCAAGTTCTCCCCCGCCGCGTTTCGGCCCCCGCTGGCTCCTGGCGCAGCCATTTTATCGCTGAGCCCCGGGGAGCCTCTCCTGAAAATCGGCGGGGCCCGGGCATCGCGCAGTGCAGGTGGCCGCCTGGTGCGGAAAGCGGAACCTGACGCTGTTCAGTGCCGCGAGCGAAGCGGCCGCAGGCCGCGGGATCGAGCGGCTGCAACAGGGGCCGGCCATGGCGCGCGGGGCCGCGGCGACCGCTCACTTTCGGCGGCTGACGCCGCCCTCGTTGGCGGCACTGAACCCGCCGCAAGGCGCGGCGATTTTCATCCCTGCTGATGTCCCGCAGGGTCATCGGGGCTCGCTTTCGGGCGCTTCGCGCCCTCCGTTTGCGGTACAGAACCATGCTGGAGCGGCCTTCGCGCGCAGCACAGGCCAGCGATGGCGCCCAGCCCTGCATTTTCATGCTCTCAGTTGAAGCCCGGCTTCATGATCCGCCGCTGCCCTCCGTGACGCCGCCGCCCGCCGCCGGAGCGCACCCCGAGCCTCGGGCTACAATGGAGAATTCATGTCGCAGTTGCTGAAAGAGAAGACCGCTCTTGTTCTCGGCCTCGCCAACCGCTGGTCTCTCGCCTACGCCATTGCGCGGGCTTTCCGGCGTGAGGGAGCGCAGCTCATTCTGACCTATCAGGGCGACCGCCAGCAGGAGACCGTCGAGGAACTGGCCCGCGAACTGGGCGCCTCGCGCGTGATGTCGTGCGATGTCACCCAGGAAGCCGACATGGACCGGTTGTCTGAGATGCTGCGGGCCGAAGGCGACGACCTGCACGCCGTCGTCCACTCCATCGCATTCGCCAACAAGGACGACCTGGCCCGCCCCTTTTACATGACCTCGCGCGACGGCTTCCTGCTCGCCCACGAGATCTCCTGCTACTCGCTCGTGGCGGTGGCGCGAGCCGTTGCCCCGGTGATGCGGCAGGGCGGCTCCATCACCACCCTCACCTACCTCGGCAGCCAGCGCGTGCTGCCGAATTACAACGTCATGGGCGTGGCCAAGGCGGCTCTCGAAGCCAGCGTGCGTTACCTCGCCTCTGAACTGGGACCGCAACAGATCCGCGTCAACGCCATCAGCGCCGGACCGGTCAAGACGGCTTCCGCCCGCGGCATCAAGGACTTCTCCAAAATTCTGGAGACCGTCTCAGAGAAAGCGCCTCTGCGCCGGCCCACCGATCCCGACGAAGTGGCCGACACCGCGGTGTTTCTGGCGTCCCATCTCGGCCGGGGCGTCACCGGGAACATCGTTTACGTCGATTCCGGCTATCAGATCATGGGACTCTGAGCCCGGTCTTGCCGCGCAGCAACCCCCAGGGCTGCCAGTCGCCGTTGTAAACGCCAGGAAGGGAAGAACGCCCCCGCGCAATGGCGGGGGCGCTCGTTTCCGGGAGGGAATAGAGATGCGCTTTCCGGCTTAATTGAAGACGACTTTCATCGTCGTTCCGCCCAGCCGGATTTCCTGGATCTTCAGCTTGCCATTCTCTTCGGCGTAGCGGACCGAGGTGGAGCTGAATTTCGAATCGCCCTGCTCGACCTTCACGCCCGCTTCCACTTTCTCTTTGCCTTTCTGGATGATGGCCTTGCCGTCCTCGAGGATGAGCTTATAATCGCCAGGCTTCAGCTCTTTCCCCGCCACATGGGAGGGCTGGAACAGAGTCACGTTGTATGTAGCCGCGGATGCAGCAAGCAAACCGATGGTGAGAAAAACAGCCAGCAACTTCATGGTTTTGGTCATCGTGGACACTCCTCAGTTTCAGTATATTCGACCCGATTCCCTTTGAACAGGGCCGCCACATTAAACTTCCAACTCTTGAGTGGTGTTACCTGTTCCAGTTAATGCGCCGATACTAGGCAGCGGGGCTTCACCCTTCTGCCATTTCTCATGGATGAAGACGGTTCACCCGCCCTTGCCGTTCTGTGCATCTCTGTAAACTTCACCGAGGAACGCGGCCGCACGCTCCAGGGCCTGGGCCGCCACCCGGGGGTCGTCCCCAAATCCCTCAAGCCACTCGACTCCTGATTCCCGCCGGAACCATGTCAACTGGCGTTTCGCATACTGACGGGTGGCAACGGCGGCCATCTGCACCGCCTCTTCCGGCTGGAGGCGTCCTTCCAGTGCAGCCAGGGCTTCCCTGTAGCCGATCGACTCGAAGGCCTTGGCATTGGCGGGAACGCCGCGGGCCAGCAGGCTGCGCACTTCCTCGATCAACCCCTGCTCGAACATCCGCCGGGTTCTCTCATGAATCCTCTCGACCAGCGCCTCGCGTGGCGGGCGGAGTCCCAGCTTCAGGGTGCGGTACCCCTCCAGAGGCCGCTTGCCCGCCGCGAACACCGCCGACGCGGGCCGCCGCGAAGCCAGGCAGATCTCCAGTGCGCGCACGGTCTTCTGGATGTCGTTCGGGTGGATCGAGGCGGCCGTGCGGGGATCCAGCCGCCGCAGTATCCGGTGCAGGCTGCCCGGGCGCCTCCGCTCTCTGGCCAGCAACCGCGCTCTTAAAGCCTCGTCCCGAGGGGGCGCTTCGGCCAGCCCCTCCAGCAGCGCCTTGAGATAGAACCCCGTGCCCCCGGCAACCACGGGCAACGCACCCCGGGCGCGAATCTCCTGGAGCACGGCGCGCGCAGCCCGGGCGTAAGCGCCGGCGCTGAACACCTGCCACGGTTCCAGAACGTCGAACAGGTGGTGGGGCACGCCGGCGCGCTCCTCCACCGGCGTCTTGGCCGTGCCAATGTCCATTCCCCGGTACAACTGGAGCGAATCGCAGTTGACGATCTCTCCGCGCACGTGCTGCGCCACTTTGAGCGCCAGGCTGCTCTTGCCGGAACAGGTGGGCCCGAGGATGACCAGCAGCGGATGCCCTCCGCCCGCGCGATTCACCATATGCGGCCCGAAATCTGGCCGCGGCCTGGAACCGCGGCGCGCCTGATGCACATCAGATATAGTTAGGATAACAGCGGCCTCTGCCGCCGCCACTTTCCGGTGGCGGTCCGGCATCCGGGCCGGGATGGCGACGATGAACATTTCCACCCTACTTTGTTTTGCCCTGGCGGCCTCCGCGGTTCCTCTGGCCGCCCAGGCGCAGCCGCCCATGCGCCAGGCCCAGCCCGACAGGGCGTCGGCTTACTACCATGCCGCGCTTGGCCATCTTTACGCGGAACTGGCGGCCCAGTTCGGCGGACGCGGCGAGTATATCCAAAAGGCCATCGAGAACTACCGGCTCGCTGTCCAGTTCGACCCCGAGGCCGCTGCTCTGGCGGAAGAGCTTGCCGAACTGTATGTCCAGAGCGGCCAGATCCGCTCGGCCGTCAGCGAGCTGGAAGAGGCCGTGCGCCGCAATCCCGGCGACGTCAACGCCCGCCGCATTCTCGGCCGCCTGTACACGGCCCTCATCCGCGAGGGCCAGTCCGCGCGGATGAACGAGGACATGCTGAAACAGGCCGTCGCCCAATATGAGAAGGTCACCGAGCTGGCGCCGCGCGATAAGGAAGCGTGGCTCATGCTGGGGCGGCTCTACAAGCTCTTGCAGAACTCGCCGTCCTCGGAGCGCGCTTTCAAGAAGGTGCTGGAGATCGACGAGACCAATGAAGACGCCCTCACCGGGCTCGCCATGGTTTATTCCGATCTCGGCGACACCGCATCGGCCAGCCAGATGCTGAAGCGCGTGGCGGAGAAGAATCCGAGCACGCGCACGCTGCTGGCTCTGGCCTCCGCCTACGAGCAGCTCCGCCAGTACCGCGAGGCCGCCGAGACCTACCGCCGGGCCCTCGAGCTTACGCCGGACAACCTCGATCTGAAGCGGGCGTGGGCGCAGTCATTGTTCGCAGCTGAAGAATACGACAAGGCCCAGGCCGCGTTTGAGGAGCTGCTTTCCGCCGAGTCCAACGACCTGCTCGCCCTTCTTCGGCTCTCCCAGATCCACCGCCAGAAGCAGGATTTCGCAAAGGCCGAGGAGTACGCCCGGCGGGCCTCCAAGCTCGATCCTTCCAATCTCGAAGTGCAATACAACGAGGTGAGCCTGCTGGAGGCCCAGGGCAAGCTTCCGGAGGCGATTGCCCGGCTGAAGGAAATTCTCGCGTCCATTGAGCGCCGCCCCGGCTCCTTCGGAGAGAGAACGAACCGCGTGATCCTGCTCGAACGGCTCGGGCTGCTGCACCGCACGGCCGAGCAGACGGCCGAAGCCGTGGCCGCGTTCCGCGAAATGGCCCAGGTGGACCCGGACTCTGCGGCCCGCGCCTCGGCCCAGATCATCGACGCCCTGCGGGCTGCCAAAGACTTCGCCGCCGCCGAGAAGGAAGCCAAGGCGGCGTTGCAGAAATTCCCCAACGACCGGCTGATCAAGAGCCTCGCCGCCACCGTGTACGCCGATCTCGGACACTACCGGGAGGCCGAATCGCTCCTGAAATCCTCCTTCGACGGCAAGAGCGACCGCGAAACATGGATTGCGCTTGCGCAGGTGTACGAAAAGCAGAAGAATTTCGCCGAAATGGCCCGCGCGCTGGACGAAGCCGGCAAGCTTTCCTCCACGCCGGAAGAAAAAGAAGCCGTCCACTTCATGCGCGGCGCCATGTATGAGCGGCAGAAAAAATACGACCTCGCTGAAGCGGAATTCCGCAAGGTCCTCGAAATCAATCCCAAATCGGCTTCCGCCCTCAACTACCTCGGCTACATGCTCGCCGACCGGAACGTGCGCCTGCAGGAAGCGCTGGAACTGATCCGGCAGGCCGTCGCCCTGGAGCCCAACAACAGCGCGTTTCTGGATTCCCTCGGCTGGGTTTACTACCGGCTCAACCAGTTGGAGCAAGCCGCCGAGTATCTCCAGAAGTCGCTAGCGCGCAGCAGCCGTGATCCTACCGTTCACGACCACATGGGCGATGTGTATTACAGCATGAGCCGCCTCAAAGACGCCGTGCAGCACTGGGAGCGTTCTCTTCAGGAGTGGCAATCGAACGCCCCCAGCGACGTCGACCATGAGGAGATCGCCAAGGTCCGCAAGAAGCTGGAGAACGCACGCATCCGGCTCGCTCGCGAAGGCGCCCAGCAGAAGAATTAGGGCGGCGCTGCGGTCCGCGCGCCGCCTTCCCGTTTGAGCCTTCCGCTCCTATTTCTTCGGCAGGCGCTTGTAATAGAGGTTGCGGTAATAGGTGGTTGAATTGGGATCGTGGCCCTGCAGGGCCAGCCATCCTTTCTGGTAGGTGTTCTTCTCGTCGACGTAGTCCGTGATCACCTTGTCGTTGACCTTGATCACGATGTGATTGCCGCGGACGATGATGTGCTGCGTGCCCCACTCATTGGGCTTCGTCGGGCTTTCGAAGTTCTTGTGAAAGTTGTACAGGCTGCCGGTCTTCACCGGGTCCTTGTGGGTGGCGTTGACCTGCGCTTCGTAGCCCTTGGGCCAGCCCGGCTCGAACGACGCCCGGAAATACATCCCGGAGTTGCTGCCGTCGGTCACCTTGAAATCCGCCTTGAATTCGCAGTCTTCGCACTCTTCCACCATCCAGAACAGGTGGCTGCGGTAGCCGGTGGTTTTGATCGCCGGCTGGCCGTCTTCCATCACCACCTGCCACGCCTGCGGATTCTCGTTGGCCTTCCATCCGTCGAGGTTCCTGCCGTTGAACATCGGCGTCCACTCGCCGGTCTTGATCTGCTGGCCGGGCGACAGGCATGCCGCCGCCAGGGCCATTCCCATGAGTCCGTAGAGTCTCTTCATGCACGCCATTCTACTCGACGGGCGGCGTGCGGTACCGGCGTCCCGCACTGCGCTACACTTGCCTGCACATGGATACGAGAATCGCTTATGTCGAGCGCCTCGGCGATGCGCGCATTCCGTCTCCGCTGCCCTCGCGCGACACGGATCCCGAGCATCCCAACCCTTTTGTCGCCGACAGCCACTACATCCCGCTGCACATTACGCGCTACGAAGGGCTTGACCGCCCGGGCAACATTCTGTTTGAGAAGGCTGGCCCGCGCGAAAGGATCTTCTTCGATCCCCAGCGCAGCGCGGCCGCCATCGTCACCTGCGGCGGGCTTTGCCCGGGGCTGAACAACGTCATCCGCAGCCTCGTCTTCAGCCTGCGCTCGCAATATGGTGTCACGCGCATCTACGGGATGCGCTACGGCTACCACGGCCTGAATCCCGCCAACGGCTTTCCGCCGATGGATCTGACGGCGGAGCTGGTGAGCGACATCCACGAGCAGGGCGGCACGATTCTCGGCGCCTCCCGCGGCCCCGAAGACCCGGAAGTGATGGTGCGCTTCCTTCGCGAACTTGGCGTCAATATTCTCTTTCCCATCGGCGGCGACGGCACGCAGCGCGGCGCGTACAGGATCCACGAGGCGGCATGCTCTCTCGGCCACCCGCTGGCGGTGGTGGGCATCCCCAAGACGATCGACAATGACATCCTCTACGTCAGCCGCACTTTTGGCTACGGGACTGCCGTCAATGCCGCGCGCCAGGTGATTGATGTCGCTCATACCGAAGCCCGCGCGGTGCTGAACGGCATCGGACTCGTCAAGCTGATGGGGCGCGACTCGGGCTTCATCGCCGCCGGCGCCACCCTGGCCAGCGGCGAAGTCAACTACTGCCTCATCCCGGAGCAGCCATTCGAACTGGAGGGCGAACGCGGCCTGTTCGCCGTGCTGGAAAAACGCCTTGCCCGCAAGCGCCATGCCGTCATCGTCGTTGCCGAGGGCGCCGGCCAGCATCTGATTCCGCGGGACTCCGTCGAAAAAGACGCTTCGGGGAACATCAAACATGCCGACATCGGCCAGTTCTTGAAGGACCGCCTCAGCGCCCATTTCCGCGCGAAATCCATCCCCGTCAATGTCCGCTACATCGACCCGAGCTACATGATCCGCGGCCTGCCCGCCGACACGGAAGATTCGATTCTCTGCGACGGGCTCGCCCGCAACGCCGTTCACGCCGCCATGACCGGCCGCAGCGGCCTCATCATCGGCCTCGTGCACAACCGCATGGTGCACGTCCCCTCTCACATGATCGCGGAGGGCCGCAAAACCGTCAGCCTCGAAGGGGAACTCTGGAAATCCGTCCTCGCCGTGACGGGCCAGCCGGCAAGCTGGAAGTAAGAGTCCCTGCTGCTTCACTGCGACAACTTCGTCAATTGACTCCGCGGCAAGATTACAGGCGCCCGCATTTTTCGCGTCTGGTGTATCTTTTCTTCACGCCAACTTTTTTGGGGATACCTGTTGGAGCGGCCGCGGCGCCTGGCAAACCGAAGGCGATCCGGATGCTACAGGCAATCGAGGATTATCTGTGTCAGAAAATGGGACATCCTGGTCCATGCGCTCAGTCGCGGCGTCAATCAGAGCTGCCCTTCGGCTCGGGGGCGGCCGGCAGTTGGCGGGCGATATACTCGACTCCATGAATCGCCGTGCGTTTCTGCTGCAATCGGCCGCCCTGAGCCTGGCGAAGGCCGCAGAGATCGACCTGCTGCGCCAGCCCTGGACCGCCCGCTGGATCCATCCGGCGGGCGATGAGAATCTGCAAAGCTACGGCGTCTACCTGTTCCGCCGCACGGTCGAACTGCCCGCGAAACCGGACAAGTGCCTCATCCATGTCACTGCCGACAGCCGCTACGAACTCTTCGTCAACGGCGTGCGTGTGGTCTGGGGACCGGCGCGCGGCGATCTGCACCACTGGCGCTATGAGACCATCGACATCGGCCCGCACCTGAGAGCCGGGAAGAACGTGCTCGCCGCGATCGTCTGGAACGATGGGCCGCACGCCGCCATCGCGCAGTGGTCCCACCGCACGGCGTTTCTGCTTCAGGCTGCGGACTCCGATCACGCCGCGCTCAACTCGGGCGCCGGCTGGCGCTGCGTGAAAGCAGCCGCATACAGCCCTATTCCCGTGCCCAATTATCAGCCCACCGGCTACTATGCCATCGGCCCGATGGAGCGGTTCGACGCCGCGCAATACCCCTGGGGCTGGCAGGCGCTCGAATTCCAGGATGAAAGCTGGCCGCAGGCACGGATGGGCCTGGCCGCCTCTTCGCGCTGGCAGCGAGACGCGCCCACTCGCTGGATGCTGGTGCCGCGCCCCATCCCGCTGATGGAGGAGCGCCCGGAGCGGTTCGCCAGGCTCCGCAAAGCCGAGGGCGTCGCCGCGCCATCGCAGTTTCCCGCCCGCCCCGCCCGCGTCACTGTCCCGCCGCGCACACGAGCCTGGCTGCTGCTCGACCAGAACTATCTCACCTGCGCCTTCCCCGAGCTCGAATTCGAAGGCGGCGCCGGCGCCACCATCCAGATCCGTTATGCCGAAGCGCTCTGGCAGCAGCTCAAGCCGCGGCGCATGAAGGGGCACCGGGACGAGATCGAAGGCAAGGAGTTCATCGGCTACGGCGATACGATCCTGCCCGACGGCGCGCGCCGCCTGTGGCGCCCGCTCTTCTGGCGCACCTACCGTTACGTGCGCCTCGACATCGAAACCGCCGATCAACCCCTGACGCTTGCCGACATCCGCAGCACCGCTACCGGCTATCCGTTCCAGGTGAAGGCGCGCTTCGATTCCGGCGATCCGCTTCATCAGAAGATCCTCGAAACCGGCTGGCGCACGGCGCGCCTCTGCGCGCACGAGACCTACATGGACTGCCCGTATTACGAGCAGCTTCAGTATGTCGGCGACACGCGCATTCAGGCCCTGGTCTCGATTTACATGACCGGCGACGCCCGCCTGATGCGCAACGCCATCGAGCAGATCGATTCGTCGCGCACAGCGGAAGGCGCCACGTACTCGCGCGCGCCCAGCACGCTCCAGCAATACATCCCGCCGTTCTCGCTGTGGTGGATCGGCATGGTGCACGACTACTGGCGCTATGCCGACGATCCCGGCTTCGTGAGAGAAATGCTCGGCGGCGTGCGCGCAGTGCTCGGTTTCTATGAGCGCTACGAGCGCCCTGACGGGCTGCTCGGCGCCATGCCGTGGTGGAATTACGTGGACTGGGTGGAGGGCTGGCAGGGCGGGCGCCCGCCGTCGGAGCCGGATGTCATGCCCGCTTCGATTCATCTCCAGCGGCTGCTGGCGCTGCAATACGCCGCGGAACTGGAAGAGGCGCTCGGCATCGCTGCGCTGGCGGCGCGGTGCCGCGATCAGGCGTCAAGGCTGGCGCAGACGATGCAGCGCTTCTGGAGCGCGGAGCGCCGCCTGTACAGCGAGGATCTCGCCCACCGCCACTTCTCGCAGCACGCCAACGCGCTCGCCGTGCTCGCCTCGCTTCCCGCCTCCGGGCAGGAAGCGCGAGAGCTGATGCTGCGCGTGGAACCGGCGCAGGACATGGCGAAGTGCTCGGTCTATTTCCGCTACTACCTGGACCGCGCCATGGTGAAGGCCGGCCTCGGCGACCGCTACCTGAGCCGGCTCGCCACCTGGGAGTTCATGCTTAAGGAGGGGCTCACCACCTGGGCGGAGACCGACAACCCGTACACGCGGTCCGACTGCCATGCGTGGGGCGCCAGCCCGAACGTGGAGTTCTTCCGAACCGTGCTGGGCGTCGACTCGGCCGGTCCCGGGTGGTCAAAAGTGATCGTCAAGCCGCACCTCGGGCCGCTCCATCGCGCCTCCGGCGCAGTGCCGCACCCGAAGGGCCTCATCGAGGTGAAGGTGGAACGGGACGGCCCAGGCTACCGCATCGATGTGCGCGCTCCCAACGGTGTCGAGGTGATCCGCGGCTGAGGAAGGCCGCCGGACGTATTACAGCAGGCGGAAGTTCACTTCCACGTTGGCCATCACGGGCACGGGCTTGCCGTCTTTGTAACCGGGGCGGAAGCGCCACTTGGTCACGGCTTCAATGGCCTTCTCATCCAGCCCCATGCCCAGCGGGCGGATGACGCGCACGTTGGTGACTTTGCCCGTTTCGTCAACGACGATAGCCAGCACCACCGTGCCTTGATACTTCGCCTTGCGCGCCTCTTCCGAGTATTCCGGCTCGACCTTGTAGATCGGCACCGGCGCGCTGACGCCGCCGCCGATGCGGAACGCGCCGCCGCCAAATCCGCCACCCGAGCCCGGCCCAACGCCCGGCCCCCGGCCGGAACCGACGCCGCCGCCGGAGCCTGAGCCGATACCGCCGCCGGAACCCGGCCCGCTGGAGGGCGGGCCCACCTGGCCGAACGGATCGCCGAAGTTCGGCATGTTCACGTTCGGCAGCGGCATGTTCGGATCGGCGATGATCGTGGGCTCCATCACCAGCCGCGGATTCTGATTCTGGATTACCGCCGTCGGAGGCGTGAACTGCTTGAGATCCGCGCGCGGCAGCCGCCCTTTGCTCGCCGGCAGGGGCGAACGGTCTCCGCCGCCGCCGCCACCGCCCGCTGTCTTCGGAGCGGGAGGCAGGTCCGGCATATAGGGCGAGAGCTCCACAGGCGCCACCAATGAGATCGTGTTCTTCACCGCCATCTGCACCTGTTTGTTGGAACCCACGGTGAACGCCAGCGCCACCAGTCCTATGTGCACCAGCAACGACACGAAAGCCGACCGTCCGCGATATGGATCCGGCGCGAACAGTTCCTTCACCTGCACTGGCCTGGCCGTCACTTCCAGCGGCGGCAGCTTCGGCGGGAACAGCAGATCCTTCAGGTTGCGCACCAGGTTGACGAACCAGGGGCGCTCAGCATCTTCAAACTCCGCCAGCGCGGACCCTTTCAGCTCTTCCCTCGTCAGCGGGCGGACGGTGGTCTGAAGCGGCGGCTCTTTGCTGAAGAGGTACTTCAGGTTCTCCCGGAAAGATTGCCAGAAGCTTTGCTCTGCCTGGAACCGCGCCAGTTGCTGGAGTTCAGGATCCTTGCTGTTGATCAGCTCTTCTTCCGTCAGCGGGCGGAAGGTGACCATCAGCGGCGGCTGCCGCTTCATGGCCGAGAGTTCGCGCAGCGTGCGGAAAAGGTTGATGAACCAGGGCTTCCGCTGTTCTTGCAGGGTCAGGATATTCGCCAGCGGCGCTGGTTCCGGGCGGGCGTCTCGCCGCTCGATCGTTTCCTCGTAACTGGGCTTGGGGACGTGCGCCTGCATGATGAGTGAAACGCCTTACTTCTCTCCGCCGGTCCAGCGATGGGCCTCTGCCAGCTTAGACGCACCCCTGTGGTGAAAGTTGCACGAAAGCAGGCTTTGCCACCGAGCTGTTCCCAAAAATTGTATCACGCGGCCATACAAGAGGCGATTCGATCCGGATTTTGGTAACGCGCCCCGGCGCCCGCCCTGCTGCTGTCTTTCCTGCCAGTCTCAATGGCCGCTCTCCCGCGCCGCTGGATCCAGCGCGCGGTTCAGCATCGCAGCCAGCCGCAGCCCTGCCAGACGGAGTGCCTGTCGGAAATAGATTGGGGTGCGGGGCAGGTTTTTTGCGACTCGGAGCGGGGGGACAGCATCGAAGAGGCAATGAAGAGATTCCGGGCTTGTTCTCTGGATCAGCCGTTTTTGATGCCGCCC
>JBMOMB010000030.1:0-53622 GCA_049325215.1 Acidobacteriota bacterium | reverse complement strand
GCGCCGAAACGCAAATTCCGTCCCCCTGCCCCGCAGTTCGCCTCCCGCATCTGCGCTGATTGCGCCGCACGTCCCCCTTCAGCACCACTCTGCTGCGTTCCGCCCACCGCTACGGACGGATTACGGTCTGCACTGTATTGCCGCGATGTTACAATGTGGATCGAACCCCACTGGCGAAGTGGCGGAACTGGCAGACGCACCAGACTCAAAATCTGGCGAACCTTACGGTTCGTGTGGGTTCGACCCCCACCTTCGCCACCACTGGTCCTACAACTTCCTCCGTTGCAATTACTTGCGGATCATGGCAGGGTCTGGGTGTCGGCAATAGCGAGACTTTCGACACCAAACGCCTGGCCCTGAAACTCCGTCCCCGTATCCGCGTCTTCAGGAAAGTCCGCCTCGCGCCAAGCCGCTGGCAGTTGGTCGCGCTGCCGCGCAAGGGCAACTCCTGGATCTGGGATCCGCGCCCCGGTACATATTACATCGAGTGGTGGGAAGGCCCGTAAGGGCATAGCCGGCCGGCCGCGCTCGCGTGCGCGCATTCAGCCGGACGATTGAGCGAAGCCTGGTGGCTGTGGTATGGAAGTGCTTGGGGGGAGTCGCGGTGGTTTGCCGTTTTTTTCCGGACTTCTCTGCCTGCCCTTGGAGGTCAGCGCGCCTGTCACAAAAGCGAACGGGCCCGGAGCCGCGGTGCCGGCCGGGAATGTCCTCCCTG
This sequence comes from Acidobacteriota bacterium, assembly GCA_049325215.1. GTDB lineage: Bacteria > Acidobacteriota > Terriglobia > Bryobacterales > Bryobacteraceae > JANWVO01. The sequence goes on along the minus strand of JBMOMB010000030.1, from coordinate 52,907 downwards.
TTCTGTTCTGCATGTATCGCCCGCCTGATGGTTTCGGCCCGGCTGCGCCCGGCCCGGGAAATCAGGTCCGCAGGGGACGGGAGGACGCACCCGGCGGGAAATCCGCCAGGGAAGCCCGGGGTACCATCCCTGAAGGCAGGCTATGCAACTTCCACTTCTTCCAACGTAACGACGCTTTCAGGCGCGATTTCTTTCACCAGAGGCAGCAGGCTGCGGATCTTGTCCGGTTCGCCAATGGTGACGATGGCGATGGGATGATCGTCTGAGACGCCGAACAGCCCCTGGCGGTGGACGAAGGCGTGGCGCCCGAAGCCCATCCACGCCCGGAAGACCGTAGCTCCAAGGGCGTGGGCATGAAAGAGCCGCCGCAGTACTTCCTCGTAGAGCGGAAAATCGCCCAGCCGATCCGCTTCGTTGACGTAAATAGTCATCTGGAGTTGTGTGCTCATCCGGACACCCTGTTTTGAGACGCGCTCCGCCCCGCCGCCAGCAAATACAGCACCGGCAGGCAAACCAGAGCCAGAAGGAGGGTTGACAGCAGTCCGCCGACCAGAACCGAGGCCAGCGGCCGCTGCACGTCGCTGCCCACGCCGGTGGCGCGCGCGGCCGGCACCATGCCAAGCAGGGCCACGAAGATCATCAGCAACACGCCCCGGAACCGCGCCGTGGCGCCCCGCACGACCGCCTCAGCGGCAGGCAGCTCCGGAAACTCGCGCCGCACGCGGTTGATCTCGGCGACGATCAGCACGCCGCTCATCACCGCGACGCCGAACAGGCTGATGAAGCCGACCGCAGCCGAGACGCTGAAATTGATGCCGCGGACGGACAACATCAGAATGCCGCCCACGATCGAGAACGGCACGTTCAGCAGTACGAGTCCGGCCCAGCGGGTTGAACCGAACATCAGGAACAGCAGCCCGAAAATGAGTCCGACCGTCACAGGCAGAATGAAGGCCAGCCGCCTGCGGGCGCGGGCAAGGTTTTCAAACTGCCCGCCCCATACCACCTCGTAGCCGGGAGGGAGGCGGATCTCACGGTGGAAACGCCGCTGCGCCTCGGCGACAAAGCTGCCCTGGTCGCGGCCGCGGATGTTGGTGCGCACGGTGATCTGGCGCTGGTTGTCGCGCCGGGCGATGATGGTGGCTCCGTCGGCCACCTGGATGGACGCCAGTTGCGAGAGCGGCACGCGCGCGCCGTCCCGCGTCGGCACCAGGATGCTGCCGATCGCGTTGAGGTTGGTCCTCGCCTCGGGCACGTAACGCACGGTGATGTCGAAGCGGCGCTCGCTTTCGAACACCTTGCCGACGGCGCGGCCGCCGATGGCCATCTCGATCACATCCTGCACGTCCTGCACGTTGATGCCGTAGCGGGCCACCGCCTGCCGGGAGATGGCGATCCGCACCTGCGGCTGCTCGGGCTCCTGTTCGATGCCGGTGTCCGCTGCGCCGGGCACCTGGCGTACCAGCGTCAGAGTCCGTTCGGCCACTTCCCTCAGCCTGGCGAGATCGGGCCCTCGGATAATGACGGCCAGGTCGGCCGCCGAGCCGGTGACGGCCTCGGTGACGTTGTCGATGATGGGTTGCGTGAAGCTGAAAAACGCGCCTGGGATGCGGCTTTCGAGCTCGCGGCTGAGCTGCTCCACCAGCGTGGCCTTGGTCACGCCGCGCGGCCAGGTGTCATACGGCTTGAGCGCGACCAGGAACTCGTTGCGGTTCGGACCGTATGGATCCGTGCCCGCATCGTTGCGGCCCGTCTGGGAGGTGACCATGGCGACTTCCGGATGCGCGGCGATGATGCGCCGGATGCTGACGGCGACTTCAGCGGACTTCTCCAGCGATATGCCAGCCGGGAGGTTCGCGCGCACCCAGACGAGCCCTTCGTCCAGCGCAGGCAGGAACTCGACGCCTAGACGCAGGGCGGCCAGGCCGGCCAGCGCCACGACCGCCACCGTGGAGGCAGCCACCAGGCGCGGCTTTTCCAAGGCCGATTCGAGGAGTTTGCGGTACCCGTTTTCAAGCCAGTGCAGCAGCGGGTTGTCCCACGCCCTGCCGCCGTCCCGGAACAGATAAGTGGCCAGCACCGGAACCAGCGTCAGGGCGATCAGCATCGCTCCCAGCAGCGCATAAGAGACCGTGAACGCCATCGGCGTGAACAGCTTCCGTTCGACACGCTGAAGAGTGAACAGCGGGAAATACGCGCTGATGATGATGAGCAGCGAATAAAAGATGGGCCTCTCCATCTCGAGCGCCGCGTCTCGCACAGCCTCGACGAGCAACGGGCCGCCGGCGCCCGAGACCCTCCGCTGCTGCACGGTGTGCAGGATGTGCTCCACCATGACCAGCGAGCCGTCGACGATGATGCCGAAATCGATCGCCCCGAGGCTGAGCAGGTTGGCAGGAATGCCTGAGAAATACATGCACACGAAGGCGAACAGCAGCGACATCGGAATCGTGATGGCAGTCAGCAGCGCCGCGCGCAGGCTGCCGAGAAAGAAGACCAGAACCAGCAGCACGACGAGAAGCCCTTCGGCGAGCGTGCGGCTCACCGTGCGCAGCGTCATCTCCACCAGGTCGGTGCGGTCGTAGATCGGAGCGATCTTCACGTCCTTCGGAAGGCGGTTCTCGTTAAGATCCGCCACCGCTTCCTTGACGGACCGCAGCACTTCGGAGGGATTCTCGCCGCGCCGCATGAGGACGATGCCTTCCACTGCGTCGCGATCGCCGCCCGCAGCAAAGATGCCGGTCCGCGGCGCCGCGCCGACCGAGACGCGCGCTACATCTTTCACATAGACGGGCACTCCGCCCGATTCGGCGACGACGATGTTCTCGATATCGGAAACGTTCTGCACCAGTCCTATGCCACGGATCACCATCGCCTGCTGGCGGTTGTCGAGCAACGCGCCGCCGGCGTTGCTGTTGTTGGCGCCGACCGCCTGAGCAACGCGGGCGATCGAGAGTCCGTACTTGGCCAGCGCCATCGGATCGATCTGCACCTGGAACTGTTTCACCAGCCCGCCGAACGGCGTCACATCCGCCACGCCGGGCACCTGCCGGAAGCGCGGTTCTACCACCCAGTCCTGGATTTCGCGGAGGCGCATGGGATCCGGATTGGAGCTTTCCAGCTTGTAGCGGTACAGTTCGCCGATCGGCGTCGACATGGGGCCGAGCGCCGGCGTGACGCCGTCCGGCAGGTCGGCGTCACGGAGACGCTCAAGCACCACCTGGCGCGCGAACCAGTCATTGGTTCCCTCGTCGAAGGTCAGTTCCACCACCGAGAGCCCGAAAATCGTCCGGGAGCGCCGGGCGATCACCCCGGGCACGCTGTTCAGCGCCCGCTCGATGGGGATGGTGACTTGCTGCTCGATTTCCTCGGCGGCACGGCCGGGGTACTGGGTGATGACGACAACCTGCGTGTCCGAGATGTCGGGATAGGCCTCGACTTTGAGCTGCAGCGCCGCCCAGATGCCTGCTGCCACCAGCGTCAGGGCCAGCAGGACGGTCACCAGCCGTTGACGCAGGGCAAACCGGAGCAGTTGTGCAATCACCGCTGCGCCCCCATTGCGCCGGTCAGCAGCATGACGCCGTCGACAACGATGCGGTCGCCGGGACGGAGCCCTTCCAGTATCACCACGAGAGCGCCATTCTGCGATCCCGTGCGCACCGGAACGCGATCGAACACGCCTGGCGCCGCCTCGCGCCAGACATAATTGGCGCCCTGCCGGGTGAAGATCGCCTGCGCCGGCACGGCGGCGCACGGCTCGCTCCGTTCCGCCAACTGCACGGTCCCGTACATCTCCGGTTTCAGGCGCCCGTCCGGGTTCGGCATCTCCGAGCGCACTTTCACCGTGCGGGTTTGCGGATCCAGAGTGTCCGAGATGAGAGTCACGCGTCCGTGGAAGACTTCGCCGGGGTAGGCGGCAAGTTCGAACGAGATCGGCGCCCCGGACCGCACGTGGCGGATGTCGGTCTCGGCCACGTCGGACGTGATCCAGACGGTGCTCAGGTCGGCGATCGTCATCAGCGCATTGCTCAGGTCGTTGCGGTACTCGCCGTTGACCACGCTCAGATCGAGAACCTTGCCGGAGACAGGCGCGCGAAGCACCACCGGCTGGCCGTAAGAGTCCGGGCTGGCGCCGAGGATCTGAAGCTTGCGGCGCGCCTGCTCTTCCACCGCTTTGGCCTGAGCCACCGCGGCGTCAGCCTGCGCCAGAACCGCCTCCGTGTTGGTGACTTCCTTGAGCGGCACCGCCCCGTGCGCGTAGAGGTCGCGCGTGCGGTCAAGATCGAGCCGCGCTTTGGCAAGAGCGGCCCGGGCCTGCGTCACTGCGGCCTGCGCCTGCTGCAAAGCGGCCACGGCCGCGTCGATTTCTGCGCTCTCCAGCGTCAACAGCGGCTGGCCTCGCGTGACGAAATCCCCGGTCTTCACGGCGACGTTCAACACGCGGCCAGTGACCGGGAGGAAGACGCGCGAGATGCGGTTGGAGTTCGCCTCCACCTTGCCGGGCGCAGTCACCACGCCCACGGCGGCAACCACGGTGTCCACGGGCGCCACCCGGATCTGTTCCAGCTTCGGCGAGTCCGGCGGGAACGAAACACGGGCGGGATCCGGTTGGGCCGCCGCTGTGGACGCCACCTGCGCACGCTCGCCGGCGCGCCTCGATCCGCACGCCTCCAGCCCGAGCAGGCAGACTGCCGCCACGGCCGCTGCCAGAAGCACGGTTGTTTTCTGCTGCTTCATGGCTTCCCCTGCACGCTGTCACCCGTGGCGCTGTCCAGCTCGAGCAGGCTCCGGGCATAGTTGGCCCGGGCTTCGTTGTAGGTCTGCATGGCGTCATTGAAAGCGCGCTGCGCATCCAGCAGCTCCACCAGGCTGGCTTCGCCGCGCTCGTAAGAGTAGCGTGTGGTTTCCAGGACGCGGCGGGCCCGCGAGAGCATATCCGCCTCGATCCGCCGCACGAGCTCGCCGTGGCTCAGGCACCGCTGGTAGGCGGTGGCGACTTCCGTCCGCACGGCCAGTTCGACTGCGGCCAGGCGCCTGCGCGCCTGTTCCATCTCCCGTTCCGCCCGGGCGATCTCGCCCTGGTTCCGATTGAACACCGGCAGCGGGATGGAAACGGAGAAGCCCATGCTGCTGCCGGCGATGCCAGCCACCCACTGGCGGCTGACTTCCGTGCCGACGGTGTAGTCGACGCGGGCGTTGGCGCGCTGGAGCCGGAGGTCGGCCCCGGCGCGAGCCAGGGAGATTCTCTGTGCATTCAGATCGGGCCGCTGCCTCAGGGCCCGTGCCACCGCTTCAGACGGATCGGCGGGCGCCGGCCCATCGCGGAAGGCTTCCTCCACATCGAAATCGCCCGAATCCTCTCTCCGCCCCATAGCCAGCCTCAGCCGCGCCTTCGCCTCCGACAGGCGCAGCCGCGCCTGCTGTTCGGCGGCGGAAACCTGCAACAGGGCCACGCGGGACCGCTCCAGCTCGACTTCCGCCAGATCACCCGCCTTCAGCCGGGCTTCGTTGATGCTGACCAGCTTCTGGAAGCTCTCCAGCGTCTGGCGCGCCAGCGCCAGAGATTCGCGCGCCAGTTGCACGTCCACATAACTGGAATGCACCCCCGCGATGAGCTGGCGCAAAGTCTCGCGGAAGGCGGCCTCGCTCAGCGCCACATCCTCGCTGGCCAGCCCGATCCGGCGCTGGCGCTTGCCTGCCGTCTCGATGGTCAGGTCCGTGTGGAGCGTGAACTGGTTCGGTCCCAGCGGGCTGTCTGCCGAATACGGGGCGCTGAACACGTTCAAAGTCTGCGCGGATGCGGTGACAACGGGGTTTGGCCGCAGGCTGGCGGTGATCTGGCGCGCCCGCGCGATGTCGATGTTCGCTCTCTCGGCCAGCAGCGCCTGATTGCGGAGGACCGCCTCGTTGATGGCCTGGTCGAGCGTCAGGCGGGGAAGCGGCTGGCCTGCCGCCCACAGGGACAGCAGCAGACAGCAACTGCTCCGGCGCCAGATGGTCACTCCTTCATCATCCCGGCTATAGGCAACATTGACCATCGCCCCGGCACAGGAGAAATACCGGTCTCAATACGCGTTGGCCGCCCGCCCGGAAACGGGTGCGCGGGATACCCGCCCGCGCCCTCCCCTGACAAGGTCCGCGCTGTCCCCCTCCTGAGGGGAATGCGCGAGCGCGTGGATTCGGGCGATGCTAATGGAAGAAAGGGCTGGCATGGCACTCGCTGATGAGCCAGCAGCGAAGCTCCCCGGAGCCGTTGCACCCCCGAAAGATCCGGCCGTCCGGCTGCTCTGGATCGCTGGGGCGGGATTCGCTCTCCTGTGCGGCCTGGTGCTGCTGGCGGCCGTGCTCGGCATCCTGGCATCGGACCGGATCCAGGACACGGCGCAGGAGCTGGTCCGCATGCACCTCATCGGCAGGGGCGGGCGGCAGGTGGAAGGGCTCATCTTTCAGCAGACGCAGGGATTGCTGATTCGGATGGTCTGGACCCTTGGCTTCTGCCTGCTGCTGGCCGTGATCATTTCCATTGGCACTCTCACCACGCTGCGCCGGACGTTCCGCCGTCTGGCGGCCCAGGAGGACGAACTGGCCCAGGTCTCCTGGCATCTGCTCGATTTTCAGGAGCGGATGGCGCGCCGGTTTTCGCACGAGATGCATGATGAGCTGGGCCAGAGCCTGCTGGGATTGCGCCGGCTGCTTGCGCAGATCCCGCAGAAACCCGTCTCCGGCCGTCTCGCCGAGATCCGCCGCAGCGCCATTGCGCTCGTCGACGACGTCATTGCAAGCGTGCGGAGGCTGTCGCAGATGCTGCGGCCCGTCATTCTCGACGACCTCGGCCTCGACGCCGGCCTGCGCTGGCTCTGCGAGACGTTCACCCAGAGGACGGGGATTTCCGCAAACTACTCTTCCAACCTGGAAGGCCGCCTGCCGGAACAGGAAGAAACGCACCTGTTCCGGATCGCCCAGGAGGCGCTGACCAACGTGGCCCGCCACTCGGGCGCAGCAACCGCCTGGGTCACGTTGCAGGTGCGCGCGGGCGATATCCTGCTCGAGGTTGCCGACAACGGCCGCGGGCTTGATCCGGGCTCCCTCCCTGCTACGGGCTCCCTGGGCATGATCGGAATGAGGGCGCGGGCGCGGCAGATCGGAGGCGAGCTGGAGGTGGAAGGCCGCAGGGGCGGCGGCCTCGCCGTCCGCGTGATCGCGCCCCTGCGCGTACTTGAGCATGAGTGCAAACCGGAAAATTCGAGTCCTGTTGGCCGATGATCACGCCATCCTCCGCAAGGGGATCGGCATGCTGATCAATTCCCAACCCGACATGGAACTTGTGGCCGAAGCCGCCTCCGGCGAAGAGGTCGTGCGCGAGGCGCTCCGCGCGAAGCCGGAAATCGTCATCATGGACGTCTCCATGCCAGGCTGCAATGGGATCGAGGCGACCCGCCGAATCCTGGCCGAGATGCCCCGGATCCGCATTATCGGCCTGAGCATGTACAAGGACTCGGTCTACGTCCGCGAACTGCTCCGCGCCGGCGCCTCCGGCTATCTCGTCAAAGACTGCGACGACGCGGAACTCCTGATGGCCATCCGCGCCGCAGCCCGGGGCGAGGCGTACCTGAGTCCGGCCGTCACCGGCGCGGTGCTCACCGACTACCGCAGGACTGTGGGCAACCCTGTGGACCTGCTCACGGCGCGCGAGCGCGAAGTACTGGTGATGATCGCCGAAGGCAAGACCAACAAGGAGATCGCCAATGCTCTCCAGCTCAGCGTGTACACTGTCGAGTCCTATCGCGGCAGCCTGATGGAGAAGCTGAACCTGCACAACACGGGCGACATCGTCCGCTTCGCTCTCCGCAACGGACTGATCACTTGACCCGCCCGTTTGTTCGGGCGCCGGAGCCCCGTACCTTTCATCACACGCCATGAGACAGGGCGGGGCTGGGACGCCCTGCCGGATCTGCCGGGCTTTGCCGCCGGCATTGGGTCTCTCCGGGCTGCACGTTGGATGGGAGAAGGAGTCCTGAACACGATGTTGTTTCAGCGCCGGCTGTCAGCGCTCATCGCAGGTCACCGGAATCCGCTCAACGGAGATCGTGTGAGATGGGCGGGCCTTGCGGGCAGCGCCAACAAAGATCGAATTCCGGCGCGCCGCGGGCTCTGGAAAGAAGTCCGTGTATGATTCCCCCTGTATCTGCTCGGTTATTCCGTAAGATTCCTTTCCCGCCATCCGCCCCGCCCGGGGAGAAACCGGTGCGCGTCCAACGGGCGGTGTGGATAGCTTCGGCCCTGGCCGCCAGGCACGTCTGCCGGAATGGGCCGTTCAAAGACAGCATCTGGCGGGGGCCTCAGGCTGGGGCTCCGCTACAAAGCTCGTGGTTTTTCGCGTTCGGCCGGACCGGCTCGCAGGTTTTTGGCGACACAGCCGGGCTGCCATGCCATCGAAGAACGTCGCAGGCGATCAGGGCCGCCTTGCAATGCGCCTCGGGCTCCTTGTGAGGTCCTGACTGACGGGGGGTAGAGATGCCTTTTCCCAAATGCGCAGCGAATTCCGGAAACAACGGCCAGGAAAGGCCCTGTCTCTGGGGGCCGCCTCGCCCGGTCCAGGGGTTTGGCAAGCCATGACTGCCGCCCGCCGCTTCCCGGTGGTTGCCGTCGCGCTGCTCACGCTCGGCAGCGGGCTGCTGAACGTGTACTCGGTCGTCGGCCGAGGGCGCCCGGAGCGCGTCGAGATGCTGCGCACCATATTCCCCCTGGAGTTCGTCCATCTTTCGCGCTCTCTCACGCTGCTCACGGGGTTCGCCCTGGTGGTGGCCTCGATCAACATTTACAGGCGCAAACGCCTTGCCTTCTGGCTGGTTGCCGCGGCTGCGTCCTTCTCGATCGTGTTTCATCTCGCCAAGGGCCTGGACTATGAAGAGGCGCTGTTGTCGCTGGCGCTGCTGGCGGCCCTTTTTCACTGCCGGCACAGCTTCACCGTCAGAAGCCGGCATCCGAACTGGCGCGGCGCGCTTCAGCGGGTGGCTGTCGCCTTCGCCCTGGCAATCGCTTACGGAATCACTGGCTTCTGGTTTCTCGAACCGCGTGAATTCGGCATCGATTTTGACTGGCGGCTGTCGCTACGCCATACGCTCGAATTTCTGGCGCTCCGTGGTGATGCTTCCCTACGGCCGCGCACGCACTACGCCGAATGGTTCCTTGATTCCCTCTACCTGATGACCTCGACGGCCTTTCTCTACTCTCTCTACGCCGTCTTTCGACCTGTCCTGTACGTGTACCGGACGCATCCCCGCGAGATGGATCGCGCGCGCCAGATTCTCAGCCGGTATGGCCGCTCCTCACAGGATTTTTTCAAGGCGCGCCCCGACAAGTCTTACTTTTTCTCTGCTGACGAGCAGTCCTTTCTGGCTTATCGCGTCGGCCGCAGCCTCGCCGTCGTCCTGGGAGATCCTGTCGGACCAGGAGAGGCTATCGAAGGCATCGTGCGTGACTTCAGCCGGTTTTGCGACGACAATGGCTGGAGCCTCGCGTTTCATCAGGCCACGCCTGATTACCTCGACGTTTACGCGCGCTGCGGATTCAGGAAGCTGAAGGTGGGCGACGACGCCATTGTCGACCTGACTCAGTTTACCCTGGAGGGCAAAGCTGCCAAGACGTTCAGGTCCAAGGTGAACCAGCTAGAGAAGGATGGCGTTCACACCCGGTATTATGAGCCGCCTATCCCGCCCGTCCTCATGGCGCAGATCCGGGAGGTTTCTGACGAATGGTTGCAGATTCCCGGCCGGCGCGAGAGGCAATTTGCGCTTGGAATGTTCGACGAGGAGTACCTGAACTCGACGCCAATATTCACCGCGGAAGACGCCGATGGCCGAGTGCTGGCTTTTGTCAATCTGATTCCGTCCTACCGCCCGGCTGAGGCGGCCATCGATCTGATGCGCCGCCGCACCGAGGCGCCCAATGGCATCATGGACTACGTCTTTGTGAAGCTGTTTCTGCGCTGCAAAGAGCAGGGCACGGAGCGGTTCAATCTGGGCATGGCGCCTATGGCCGGCTTCCAGCAACAGGAGGAAGCAACGCCCGAGGAGCGGGCCATTCACGCCTTTTTCCAGCACCTCAATTTTCTCTTCAGCTTCAAAGGGCTGCGCGCGTACAAGGCAAAATTCGCTACTGCCTGGGAGCCGCGCTATCTGATCTACAGAAACCTCCTGGACCTGCCTCGGGTGGCATTGGCGATCAGCACTGTCTCGGAGATCAGCGATGACTAAGCCCGCGCAATGCCTGTTGCCCTTTGCCCTGGTTTTGCTTTGCCTGGCGCAAGCCATTCCGCTCCGCCCAGGCAGGAACTCGATTCCGGTCCGGGGGGTGCCGCAGGCCGTCTATTACCATCCCGGCGGCGCCGGCAGACCGGACCGGCCCTGCATCCTGTTCGTGCCCGGAGACGGCGGCTGGCGCGGCTTCGCCATTACGGTAGCTGCACGGTTGGCCGAATGGGGCTACGATGTCTACGGGCTGGATACCAGAGCTTACCTGCAAAGCTTCACCGGCAGGATGACGTTAACGGAAGCCGACGTCGCCGGGGACCTGCGGACACTGGCCGAGGCTGTTCGAAAGAATCGTCCGGTGGTTCTGCTGGGATGGTCGGAAGGAGCAGGGCTCACGTTGCTGGCGGCGGCCGCAGCGTCGAAGGATGCCTATTCAGGTCTGATCACGATGGGCCTGGGAGATAAGAACGTGTTGGGCTGGCGGTTCGTGGACAACCTCACCTACCTGACCAAGAAACCACCCAGTGAACCCGGTTTCTCCGCTCTCCGCTATATGTCCAGGGTGTCTCCTCTCCCGCTGGTGATGTTGCAGTCGGCGAAAGATGAATACGTAGGAAAGGATGAGGCAAACCGGCTGTTCAACATGGCTGCGGAACCGAAGCGCCTCGTGCTGATAGAGGCCCAGAACCACCGATTCGATGGCGCGCAGGTTGAGTTCTTCCGGCAGCTCAGGCAGGCGTTGGACTGGATCACAGCAGCGGGACAGAAGCGCTAATGTCATGAGTGCCGATTCGAGGGCCTCGGGTAGTGGCAGCAAGGCGTGGATCGGCTACGCCGTGGCGGCGGCGTGTCTCGTTTGGGTGTTCCACGATGTGCGCTGGACCGGCCTGTTTTCCTGCCTGAAGACGATGACCTGGTGGCTGCTGGTTCCTGCGATCGCGGCGGACGTCGGCAGTTATGTGACCCAGGGCGCCCGGTGGAGCCTGTTGCTGCGCCCAGTGGGGCGCCTGCCGGTTCTCAAGGCGACGCAGGCGATCTACGCTGCCTTGTTCACGAACGAGGTGCTCCCCCTTCGCGTGGGTGAGGTCCTGCGGGGCTACGTCGCCAGCCGGTGGACCTCGCTGCCGGCGGCGCCGATTTTCTCTTCGATTCTGGTGGAGCGTTTTCTCGACGGAGTCTGGATGGTTGTGGCGTTCGGCATCCTGGTTCTGACGGTGCCTCTGCCGGAGTACCTGGTGGAGGCCGAAGAGTTCCTTGCCCTGGTGATCTTTGCCGCCGCCGCGCTGTTTGTCTACGTCGTGCTCCGAAAGCGAAAGGAGATCGAAGCAGGAACCGGGCCGGGCTCTGCCGGCCTGCTCCGGCGCTGGATCGACCTCGTGGCCGCGGCTCTGCGGTCGATCGGAGGCGCGTCCTCGTTCTATGCAGCGGCCGTGCTCTCCGGTCTGTTGCTGATCCTGCAAATTCTGGCGTTTTGGCTGGTGATGGAAGCCTACGGGATGTCCCTTTCGATCTGGCACGGGGCAGCGGTGTTTCTTATCGTTCACCTCGGAACCATCCTCCCGGGCGCCCCGTCGAACGTTGGCACGTACCAGTTTTTTACGGTTCTCGGATTGATGCTGTTCGGCGTCGATAAGAACGTGGCATCCGGCTTCTCCGTGATCGTGTTCCTGATATTGACGATCCCCTTGTGGGCGATCGGCATGGTTGCGTTCGGAAGAGCGGGGCTCAATCTTCGCAGGGTACGCGAGGAAGCAGCCGGCGTGAAAAACCAGTGGCGCGGCGCGTCTGCGGTCCTTCGGTCAACAGCAGAGACGAGACCCGGTGGAAACGAAGATCCAATGGGTGACTCATCATCGTGATCCTGCCCTGCGCGGGCTCTCCGCCCGTGCAGTGTGGATGCTGTCATCCCTGCGGATCTCCCGGACGGGCGCGGGGAGGTGACTGGCGCTGTCTCCATGGCGCCAGGGCTTCTTCGAGAAACTCGGCCTCTCCCTGGCTGGAGCCGTAGTAGCCGCCGCGGAGCCAGCCGTGGAGGGTGAAGCGGGCCTCCGACAGCACCGCCGGCAAGGAACGGTCTGCGCCGTCCTTCGCAGGATCAGCCGCTGGGCCGAGCACAGCACCTGAACCTCGGTCCGGACTGATTCGCCCGCCGCTGTTTGCTTCATCCCTCCGTTGCCGCGGATTCACCTGCACATTCACTGCTCTTCAATTTCTGGATTCAGGGCGAGGCCACAAGATGGAGCATCGCAACACGGCGTACCGGACCCTGAGGCGGCTGACGCCCCGCCGCGCGGCGGAATGGCGCGGAGGAATGAGCTGGTTGTCCGGCGTCTGCCCCTGTTCCGCCGCCGAGACACGGAGGACGCGGACAGGGCCTCATTCAGATTGCACCAGCATCTCCCTTCAGAGCAAAGGCAATGCTCAGCCAAGATGCAGGTGCGCGTTCCTCACTTTGCAGGCGGCAACAAGAGGAAATAAAACCGTGAGACACAGCGCGCAAATCAGACTCATCAGGGTCCCCTCCTGACGGCTGCCTCTGTGCCAACTCTGTGCCAAACGGGGGTGAAAATCGCGCTATGTAAGTTTCTGGAGAAACGGAAAAGCCATCATCTAATGAAGGCTAATATCGGCACGATTTCCGTCCCCATCTTTGCCGCCGCTTGCGGGCTGCTCTGCCGGCGGGCGATCCAGGCGGGCCCATTCCTTGCGCAGCAGGCTGTAGACACGCAGATCGGTGCGGCCGCCGGCGAGTTGCTGGGCCGAGCGCAGGGTGCCTTCATAGGTAAAGCCCAGGCGCCTGGGTATCGCCTGCGAGCGGGTGTTGCCCGCCGCACAGCGGATCTCGATCCGTTCCAGCCCCAGGCCGTCGAAAGCCATGCCCAGCAGCGCCCGCACGGCGCGTGTCATCCAGCCCTGGCCTTCATACTGTTTCGCCAGCCAGTAGCCGATCTGCGCCGTGCCGTTGGCTGGATCGATGTCATGAAGTCCGGCAAGCCCGGCGAGCGCTCCGCGCAGGCGCAGGCTGTAAGCCGCGGTCCTGCCCTCCTCGCGGTTGGCCGCCACCTGTTGGAGAAACCGGCGGGTGTCGCCGGCGGCTTGCGTGGATTCGACCCACGGGAGCCACTGTCCGAGATGGCCGCGGTTGGCGCACACCAGGGAGAAGATCGCCTCGGCGTCCTGGAGCTCGAGCTGCACGAGCTCCGCGTCCGGGCTGACGGGGATCACCGGCGGGAAACGGGCTCCCTGCGCGGGCATGCCCCCCAGCTTACAACGGCGGCGGGAGCTTTCCTATAGGAGCCATTGGTCACACTCGCGGCGCCCACGCATCTTCCCCACAGGAGGTTCCACCATGACCGAAACCGCAAACCGTCTTCCTCTGATCGGCGAGCCCGCACCGGAGTTCCACGCCGAGACCACGCAAGGGCCCATTCACTTCCCTCACGATTTCAAGGGCAAATGGGTGATCTTTTTCAGCCACCCGGCTGATTTCACGCCCGTCTGCACCACGGAATTCATGACGTTCGCTTCGATGCAGGAGGAGTTCCGAGCCCTCAACTGCGAGCTCCTCGGGCTGTCCATCGACAGCACTTACAGCCACATCGCCTGGCTGCGGACGATCAAGGAAAAAATCCAGTTCCGCAACATGAAAAACGTCGAGGTCACCTTTCCGGTGATCTCCGACCTGACGATGGAAGTCTCGAAGCTGTACGGGATGCTGCAACCGGCTGCGAGCACGACGCAGGCCGTGCGCGCGGTCTTCATCATCGATCCGGAGTCGAAGATTCGCGCGATCCTGTATTATCCGCTGAGCGCGGGCCGCAACTTCCAGGAACTGAAGCGGCTGCTGATTTCGCTTCAGACCACCGACAAGCATGGAGTGGCGACGCCCGCCGACTGGCAGCCGGGCGAGGAGGTGATCGTTCCCCCGCCCGGAAGCTGCGGCGCAGCCAAAGACCGCGTGGAGACCAGGGATCCGAGTGTCCGGGTCGTCGACTGGTTCCTCGCTTTCAAGAAACTCTCCTGAGGATCCCGCCGGAAAAGGGGGAAAGAAGGGACTCCCTCTCTTTCTCCGAACGCGAATAAGCGGGGCCGGGCCCGCCTGGCCTCGCTTTTCCCGTTTGCGCGCAGGGCTGCGGCCGGATCCTTTCCGCGCATGCGGCGGCAGGGATCGCGATTGCCGCCACGTCTGGATGAGGCAGACGGAGTGAGAACTTTGGCTTCGTGCAGCCACTATTTGGCTGACTGGTATGAGGGGGTTGATTCTCTGCCTGGCGGTATCAGGGCTGGCGGCGGGGCCGGCGGCGGGCGGGGAAGGTGCGGCGGCGGAGTATGTAGGCGGGACGCTGGCGGCGATCGAGGCGGGCGCGCAGGGGCGGCTCTCGGTGGCAGACCCGGTTTCCCTGAGCTTCGAGACCAGGCGCAGCGCGCTGCGGATTCCCTATGACCGGGTGAACCTGATCGAATACGGACAGCAGGTGGACCGGCGGCTGCTGGAGGCCATCCTGATCTCGCCGATGCTGATTCTGAGCAAGAAACGCGCGCATTTCCTGGCCATCGGGTATCAGAACGAGGACGGGCGGCAGGAGGCGGTCCTGCTGAAAGTGGACAAGAAGGCGATCCGCGCCGTGCTGGTGAGCCTGGAGGCGCGCACGGGACTCCGTGTGACCTACATGGACGCCGAGGCGAGAAAGGCGGGCAAGGGATGAACGGGGCGCTGTGTGCGGCGGCGCTGCTGTTGTGGCAGGGCGCGCCGGCGGATGATGAGCCCCCCGGCGCGCGGCTGCTGCGGGTGAAACGGCTCTATGTCGACCGCTTCGGAGGCGGCGAAGGAGCGGCGCAGATCCGTGACATGGTCATCGCCAGCCTGCAAAGGGCCGGCCTGTTCGTGGTTACGGAGAACCCTGAGCGCGCCGACGCCGTGCTGCGCGGGTCGGCCGAAGACCTGGTGTTCACCGACGTGTTTCAGTCGGGCGAGGCGGCCGGGGCTCGCAGCAATGCTTCGAGCGGGCGCGGCTCGAGCACGCGCAACCGCGTTTATGGCGCCCTGGGCGCGGGCGTCAATGAGAACGAGAGCGTCCGCATCCAGGAACGGAAACACGAGGCATCGGCCAGCGTCCGCATCGTGGCGCGCGATGGCGATGTCCTGTGGTCGACAACACAAGAGAGCCAGGGAGCGAAGTTCCGCTCCGCCAGCGCTGACGTGGCCGACAGGATCACCCGTCAGTTGCTGGCCGATCTGGACCGGATCCGCGGGCGCTCGCCGCCAGCCGGCGCCGGGCAGGCACGGGACGGGCCATGAGGCGGCTCAGCAGGCTATAGAGAGCATCGTCGGGTCTTTTTTCACCCGTTTTGGGGCAAGCCACGCTAGCCCTGGCAGTCCTGGTTGTTATAGTATGAAGGCCACAAGGAAAGATTGTGTCCCGAGAGACGCCATCCTGCGCCCGCCCGCCGGGTTCCGGCCGGCTGCCGTTGCGCGAACACCGCCTGCGGGCGCGCGTGTCTCTGGAAGAGATCATGGCCGAAACCAAGATCAGCCGCCGGTTTCTGGAGGCGATCGAGGAAGGCCGCTACGAGGAGCTCCCCGGCGGGGTTTTCACGGTCAACTACATCCGCCAGTATGCCTGGATGACCGGCTACGACGCCGAACTGATCCTCGAGCATTACCGCAACCGCATGGACGGCCAGGCGGCGGCGGAGCCGCAGCGGCGGCCGCAAATGCCGCGCTGGGCGCGGTTTTTCGAGTCCGTCTGAGTCCGGGTCCGGGCGTTCCGGCGGCAGGCGGAAATTTTCCCTCAAGGCCCGCGATCTGCTTCCGATGAGACGAGTGAGGGGCGGAGTCCTGCCTCAACGGCAGGATCCGCGGAAACGGATATGAAAATCGACGACCGCAACACGGCGAACCTGAACCCGGCGGGCCTGGATCCGGCCCGGGCGGCGGAGGTGACCGAGGCGCAGCAGGGCCAGCGGGCCGCGAAGCCGGCCGGGGCGGCGGCCGGAGACCGGGTGGCGTTGTCCGGGCTCTCGGCGCGGCTGCGCGAACTGACGGAGAGTCCGGAGGCGCGCGAGCAGCGGATCGCGGCGCTGGCGGCGGAATTCGAGGCGGGCCGTTATGAGCCCGACACGGGGGCGGTGGCCGATGGCCTGATCGCCGAAGCCGAATTGAGCGAGGGGCCGGGCGGTGACGTCTGAGGCTTCCAGGCCAGCGCGGTGGGCGGATCTGGCCACGAGGCTAAGGGCCGCCGCCGGACGGACTGTGGAGGCGGCCGGGCGGCCGCCGCTGTCGGGAGCGGCGGCATTGCTGGCGCCATTGAGCGCGGTGGCCGCCTGCCTGGCGGAAGCCGAGCTACTCTTTCGATGCGGAGACCGGGAGGGGATCGAACATTTCCGCCAGGAGCTTGAGCAGTGGGCTGAACAGCTACCTGTCCTGCGCGGGTGGGTGGACGCATCTTCCGCGCTGGCAGCGGGATGGGCCGCTGCGGCGGGTTTCAGCCCTGGCTATGGACCGGGCGGCGCGAGGCCCCCGGAGGCGGGACCGGGCCAGGTGAACGAGTGCGCCTAGGAGAGCGGCCATGGGGAACCTGTTCGTCAGCCTGAGGAACGCCGCCGGGGCGATGAAAGTGTTCGAGCGCGCCGCCGGAGTGGTGCAGTCCAACGTGGCCAACGCCTCCACGCCGGGCTACGCCAAACAGTTGCAGGTGCTGACGGCGATGCCCATGGATCTCGACCGCGGCCTGCCTGGCGGCGTGGCCTCGGGAGGCACGCTGAACCTGCGCGACGCGTACGCCGAAGCCACCGTCCGGCAGCGGCTTTCGGCTTCCGGCGAGGCCGACGAACGGCGCGCGCAGCTCGAACAGCTCGAGCCGCTCTTCGAAATTGGCGGCGAGACCGGCCTGGGCGGCGCCATCAACCGCTTCTTCCAGTCCTTCGCCGCCCTGACGGTGGCGCCCAACGACCTGGCGGCGCGGCAAACGGTGATTGACCGCGCCGATTCGCTCGCCCGCTCCTTCCAGGCGATGGCCAGAGGGCTCGCCCAGGCCGCGCAGTCAGCCACGCAGGCGCTGGAACAGCGGGCGGCGCAACTGAACCGCACGCTGGAAGAGATCGCCGGCATCAACTCGATCTTCCGCCAGGACTACCGCGCCCAGGACGACCCGGGCCTCCAGTCGCGGCTGCACAACCTGCTGGAAGACCTCAGCGAACTGGCCGATGTCAGCGTATTGCGGCGCGAGGACGGCACGGTGTCGATCTATCTCGGCGGCCAGACCATGCTCACCAGCAGCGACCGCTTCTACCCGCTCTCGGTCGACGTCAGCGATCCGGCGCGCGTCGAACTGCTCGATGCTGACGGCAACGCCGTCACGGGCCAGTTGAACGCGGGCCGGCTGAAGGCGCTCGTCGAGATTCGCAACGACGTGCTGCCGGGCGAGCTGGCGCAGATTGACCGCCTGGCGCAGACGCTGGCCGACCAGGTCAACGCCCTGCTGTTGACGGGCGTCGATTCGGCCGGCAACCCCGCCACTCAGGGCCTGTTCGCTTACAACGCCAGCCTGGGCGTGGCCCGCACGTTGAGCCGCACTTCGATGACCGCCGCCGAGCTGCCCGCGGCCGATCCGCTTGCGCCCGGCGGCAACGCCGTCGCCGTGCAGGTGGCTGAACTGGCCCAGGCCAGGCTGATCGACGGCTACTCGCTGGTGCAGTTCTACGCCGTGCGCGCCTCTGCAGCGGGCCGGCTGGTCGCGGAAGGGCGCGAGGCGGCGGGCGTGGCCGGGCTCCTCGTCCAGCAGGCGCGCCAGTTCCGCGAGGAGATCCAGCGGGTGAACCTCGACGAGGAGGCGGTGGTTCTGATGCAGGTGCAGCGGGCCTACGAGGCGGCGGCGCAAATGATCCGGGTGATCGACGAAATGACTCAAACCGTGCTCGGCCTGATCCGTTAAGAGGAATGGAGCATGGCATGATCCGATCCCTCGACGCAGCCACCGCCCGGTTCCTCGACGGCCTCCGGGACCTGAACGCCAGAATGGAGCGCGCCCAGGCGCAAGTGGCCGGCGGCAAACGGGTGGCCGTCCCTTCGGATGAGCCCGATAGCGTCGTCAGTTTGGTGAGCGCCAAGGCCGGTCTGGCGCGCATGGAGCAGATCCGCGCCAATCTCGCCCGGTTCCGGACGGAGGTCGACGGGGCCGAGGGCGTTCTCCAGCAGGCCGTCAAACTTTTCGACCGCGTGCGTACGCTCGGCATGACGGGCGCCAGCGGCATCCAGACCGACACCACGCGCCGCGGCATCGCCGACGAGCTCCAGTCGCTTCTCGAGAGGATGATCGGCATCGCCAACACGCAGGTGGACGGCCGCTACGTCTTCTCCGGCAACGCCGACCAGACTCCTGCCTATGAACTCGACTGGTCCGGATCTCCCCCCTGGGGCGCCTACCAGGGGGCGGCCGCAACGCGCGAAGCCATCCACCCCACCGGCGTCACCTTCCGCGTCTCGCTCGACGCCGGGTGGATCTTCGACAACTCCGATCCCGGCCGCAACGTCTTCGCCTCGATCGAGAACCTGCGCCAGGCAATCCTGTCCGGCGATGAGAGCGCCATGCAGACAGCGCTGGCTCCGCTCGCCGATGTCGCCGCACACCTGAACGCCGCCCTGATGTTTTACGGAAACGTGCAAACCCAGATCGGCGAGGCCCTGGAAACCGCCTCCGCCATGGGCCTGCGCCTGAAGACGCAGATCGGAGAAATCGAAGACTCCGACCTCACCGAAGCCATCGTCGAACTCCAGCAGGTCCGCTTCACACAGGAGGCGGCCCTCCAGGTCCGCGCCGCCGCCCCGCGCCGCAGCCTGTTCGACTACCTTGCCTGAGCGCCACCCGGCCCCATATCCCTCGGTCTTGTTCGTTCCCCCCAAAGGCAGTCTCCTGGCAATTAGAAAAAAGTAGGGACAGGCCCGCCTGGCACCAATTTCATCTTCTTAACTAACCGGGAAAAACCGGGGAACCGCGACAGCGGCCGGGAATCAAGCCGAGCCTCTCCTGGAAGCACGAAAATGGCTGGAACGGCCGTGGCGGTGAGGCGGAGTGGACCTCTGAGCCCGTCAGAACCGCCTGTAGAACAGCAGCTCGGCCACACCGTCACTCTGGCCCTGGGCACAAGGGGATTCTCACAGGAAAGAGGGCACCCGGCACCACGTTTCGACTCTCCTGTGTTCACGGCCGCAGGCCGATCCCTCGAGGAACACGGGAAGTAAATTTCATCCGTGCTGATGTCCCGCAGGGTCATAGTGGCTGGCTCCGGCCGTTTGGCGGTCTTCGTGCGAAGCGTGGAAAGGCCGTTGTGGAGATCGGGATATGGCGCGGTTCAGTGCCCCAGGCGAAGCGGAGGCTGGCCGCCGGATCGAGCGGTCCCGACGGGGCTGGCCAAAGCACGCGCAACCGTGCCGGAACCGCTCACTCTCGGGTGCTTTGCGCCCTCCGTTCGCGGCACACAACCATGCTGAGGCGGGCTTCGTGCGCGGCACAGAAACGCGGCTGGAGCCGGCCGCAGACCGTATTCGGTGCCGGGAGCGAAGCGGCCGCAGGCTGCGGGAGCGAGAGGCTCTGGAGCAACGCATGACACAAAATTCGCGCCCGGGCGGACCTGTTCAGCGCCGGATGCCTGGCGTGCGAGGAGACAATCGCGCTCGTAAAGAACATATCGTGTGAATCCTGTGACGTCACGGTGCTCGACATGAGGCAGGAGCACGTAGCAGCCCGAGCAAAGGCGCTGGGCATTCACCGCGTCCCGGCTGTGGTCATAAACGGAAAGTTGGCAGACTGCTGCTCCGTACGTGGGCCGGAGGTCACCGTTTTGAAGGCTGAAGGTCTCGGCGTACGGCTGTGATCTCTACCTATTGTCAGGTCTGAATGACCACGGCAAGATCTGAGCCTGCCTCCGGCGAGGCGACGGCCAGGATGTCGAAGCCAGGTCGTCGCCTTCGTACAGCACCGGCATCGGCCAGATCTTGGGCCGAATGCGTTCGCCGGCGGCGTGGTCTTTGGTCACGATAGCATCGAAGGTCTGATTCTCAGGATCAACGCTAATCACGCGGACGTACTCCTCGTTCGGGCCGCTGGGATCGAGGAAGACGAAGCCGTTGGCCGCAAGGCCGACCCGGTTCGCGCCGCAGGAGGCCGTCTGCAAGGTTCGCGGGTCGGACCCGGCGGTTGCCGCCGAGGTCAGCACCAGGCCGTAGTCGGCGTATGAAAGTCGGCGCGTGGCGGGCAGGCCGAAGCCTTCATTGATCACCAGGAAGTCATAGGTGTTCTTGTATGCGTCCGGCAACACCCGCGCGATGCCCATGTACTCGAGCGGTCCCACCGGGGCTGGCCACAGCACCCGCAGCCGTGCGGGAGCCGCTTGTCTCGGAGGCTGACGCCGCCTCCACGCGTGGCACAGAAGCACTTCAAGCGGCACAAAGCCGCACTCGATCGGGCTTCGCGCTTTGCGCAGACCGGCGGCGGGACCGAGCCCTGCATTTTCATGTTCCCAGATGAAGCTTGGCTTCCTGACCGAGCGTTGTCCCGGATTATCGGGATTTTCGAGAGTGTCCTCCCTGCTGTCCCGTTGGCCCCCTTCGGCCGGGTGAATCTCGGCTTCACCCGTCTCCGCTTCCGCGTTTTTTCGGGAGGGGATCAGGCTATGAGCCTGTGGGCGGGAAATAATCGGGTATCCCACGGTAAGGAGCGTGAATGGCCGAAGTTCGACTGAAGGCTCGCGAGGCAGCGTACCTGAGGGCGTTCGCCAAGGTCGCCCTGGAGCTGCAGATTTTCCGGGAGACGATCGACGACGAGGCGGATCAGGTGATTGGAAACGCACTCGGGCGCATCGGGCGGCAACTGGCCAGGATGCGGTATGAGGACGGTCCGACGGTGGAAGATCTCCTGCCGCTGATCTTCGAACCGAGGGCGTATCTGGACTTGGGGTTGAGCCTGGAAGAGTCTCTCCACAGGCTGGGGCAGGAGGTTCATTGAGTTCCGGCCTCTGCCCGCCCGCTGTCGCGCGGGGGCAGACCTGCCGGAAGAGCCGGGCCGTGAGGTAAGCACGGCCCGGCGCCGTCAGCCCTGTCCCGTCAGGGGCAGGTGAAGCAAAGGGAGAAGGCAATGCAATCGCTGCAAGAGTTTGCGAATGGACTGTCGTTCGGGGAGGAGGTCCGATTTGAGAACCTCACCATGGTTCCCGTTATGACCGGCGCCGCGCCGGCTGAACCCGGTTACCTGCTGCTCAGCGAGGCGGTGGAGGCCAAGCTGGCGAGGGTCACCGAACTGGGCGGAGGCGTCGTGCCGGAGCTGCTGTTTGAGAACCTGGCGGATTGCCCGGTCCTGATTCTGGGAGGCGAAGAACTGGCCGGGGCGAAACAGAACCGGATGGTCAATCTGACGATTCTTGCTGCTCCGAGAAGCAAGATCGTCATTCCGGTTTCCTGCGTGGAGGCTGGGAGGTGGCACACGGTGACCCGCGAATTCTCCCCCTCGCCGTTCATGGCTTTCTCCACCATGCGCGGTCGGAGTGTTCTTCGTGTGACGGCCTCCATGCGCATGGCGCAATGCCGGCGTGCGGACCAGGGCGAGGTGTGGAGCGCCATCGCGGAACGGTCGGAGGAACTGGGCGCCAGATCCAGCACCGGCGCCATGCGCGCGATCTTCGAACAGCGGCTGAGCGACATCGAGGAGTTCGTCCGGGCGATGGCCTGGCAGGAAGGCCAAATCGGGGCGGCATTCCTGATCGACGGAGCGCCTGCGGGCCTGGATGTCTTCGACCATCCCCGGACGATGGAGAAGTGGATGGCCAAGCTGGTGCGCGGCTACGCGGTGGACGCCCTCGCGCAGCAGCGGTCCCGAAGGGCGCGCGAGGCGGCGGGCGAACCTGCGCAGACGAGTCCGGAGAACGGCATCGGTGCGAAAGACGAGCTGCGGCGGTGGTTGGAGACCGCAGGCACCGGTGAAATGCTGGTCGAACCGGCGGTGGGCATGGGACAGGACGTGCGGCTGGAAAACGATAAGCTGACCGCCGCGGCCCTCTGGGCTGAAGAGCGGTTTGTGCATTTCTGCGCGTTCCCTCAGAATGGCGGGCTCCAATGGCGGGGGCGGAGGGCGCCGAATCGACTGAATCGGGACATCTGGCGGCGCCGGCCCCGGCGGTCGCGAGGCGATGCCTGACGGCCCAGCCAGAGAACGGTGCGCCAGGCAAGCTTTGACGCCCGGGAGGAAGAAGGCCGGGGGCCGCCATGAGCGGCTCCCGGCCTCTTTTGTTCCACGCTCCTGCCACGTCAGTTGGGCGCGAGGACAAAGCTGAAGGTGGTGTCGTTGGACCACACGGCGGTCAACGTGCCTGAACCATCCGCCAGCCGAACCACGGAAGCTCCCTGAAGCGTGGCGATGGCTCCGATGGGAGTCAGCACGGGAGCGGGACTCGATCCCGCCGGAAGCGTGTTGGCAGGGAAACTGATCACATATTGTCCCGTCCCGCTCCGGGTCGAAGTCCACCCTGCAGGCAGGCTCTGGGCGGTTCCGTTGGACTGAATCACCCCACCCAGCGTCCGGCTGACAGCGGCGGCTTCCATGTAATACCCGTTCAGGTCGACGATGAGGTCAGCCTGGTTTTCCACCCATACGTCGATCCCTCCATTCACACCGGCGGCCAAAATGACAGCGTTGTTATAGAGGCCTGCTGCCGCCGCGTTCAGGAAAGACGTGTTCGGATAAGGGTAGCCATCCGGCCAGGCGGACAGCCAGGCGAGCGGCCCGGGGCAAATGGCAAGCAGATTGAGAGAGAACGCCTTCGCCTCCGGCGGGATGATGCAGTTCGGGTGGGATTTCAGGGGAAAAGTCCGGACGACTCTTGGCTGGAGCGAAGGGCCGCCAAAGGGAGCGGGGAATCCCATCGCGCTGCGTGTATCGACCAGCCGGCAGGGCGTGATGCCGACGAAGACCAGCGGCCCTGTGATGGGCGTCACGCTGCCCGATCGCGGAGCGGCGCCGGGCGGCTGGGACAACTTCCCTGACGTGGATCCAGGCACGCCGGCCAGATCCGGCGGCTGGGCAGGCATCCAATACGCGGGGGCTGGCCAGTTGCGAACAGGGATATCCTGGTCCTGCTGCGATGCCCATACCGCCGTGGGGAATCCCCACAAGAGAATCACCCACAGGGTCATCTGCGCCGAAACTCTCGATCTGATACCCAGGGACCACATCCTGCTCCACCTTCGTCACTGTCCGGCCCGGCCTGCATACCCATGCGGCGAAAGCGGGGTATTCGGCAGGGGCCGCGTCTGCAGTGAGCAGGGTGCGGATTCTTTCCGCCGGTATTGCCCTGACCAAGGCAATCGCGCAGACCCGCCTTCGGAGTCCGGCCGGGCGGCGTGCGCGCCCCCGCTCCAGCAGGAAACAGCAAGGCCGTACAATGAAAGAAGACTCAAGTGAGGCGGTTCATTCATGGGCAGGCGTGGCCTGCCGTCTTTCTCCTGACTGGAGCTCTGCTGGCGCAGACGCCCGCCCCTGCGATCGACAAGGCGCGGATCGAGAGCTTTCTCCGCCACCTCATGCTTTGGGGGCCGCAGATCCAGGTTTCTCTTTCCGATCCCCGCCCGTCCGGCATTCCCGGGCTCTATGAGCTGCATGTAGCCGCCAAGTATCAGCAGGCCAGCGTGGAAGAATCATTCCTGGTCAGCGCCGATGGCGGGCACATCGTGCGCGGATCGATTTTCCGGACCGATCAGCCCCCATATGCGGCCGACGCCGCCAGAATCCGCACCGAAGGCCATCCCGCTTTCGGCGCCTCGGACGCCGGGCAGGCCCGCCTTCAACTGGTGGTTTTCAGCGATTTTCAGTGCAATTTCTGCCGCGAAGAGGCCCGCTCCCTGCGCGAAAACCTTCCCAAAGCGTATCCCGGCCAGTTCCGTCTCGTCTTCCGCGATCTGCCTCTCGACCAGATCCACCCCTGGGCCCGGTCCGCGGCCATCGCGGGACGCTGCGCCTTCCGCCAGAGCGGCGATCTGTTCTGGAAATACCACGACTGGATCTTCGACAGGCAGTCCGAGATCAAAGCGGACAATCTCCGCGCCAGGATCCTGGAGTGGCTGAAGTCGGCTGACGGCGACGAAAAGGCCTTTGCGGATTGCCTGGACAGTCCCGAGCCGGCGCGCGAAGTGGCCGCCAGCGTCGCCGAAGCCCGCCAGTTGCACATCCAGTCCACGCCCACGTTGTACGTCAATGGCAGGCCTCTCACCGGAAACATCCCCTGGCCGCAGCTCAAGGCCATTCTCGACCTTGAACTGGATTTCGCAAAGAAGGCGGCCTCCGCGCCGGAGTGCTGCTCCATCACCCTTCCGGTATTGCCGAAACAATAAAGGATCCACGAGCTCATGACCAGAAGACTTGCCTCGATCCTCGCCGCCGGCGCCCTCGCCGCGGTATTGGCGGCGGCCGCCCTCCGCCCGGGCGTCATCAGCGAGCAGAGCTACCGCGAGAGCGTCAGGTTTCTCGCCTCTGACCCGCTCAAAGGCAGGCTCACCGGCACGCCCGAGAACAAGAAGGCCGCCCGCTGGCTCGCCGCCCGCTTCCGCCAACTGGGGCTGAAGCCCGTTCCCGGGCAGCGCGATTTCTTCCAGCGCTTCGAGGTCACCGTCAGCGCCACGCTGGGCAAAGGCAACCGGCTGGCGGAGATCGATGGAAATGGCAAACCGCGCCCGCTGTCCTTCGCCCAGGATTTTCAGCCGCTGAATCTCTCCGGCAACGGCCGCGCCGCCGGAGAAGCGGTCTTCGCCGGATACGGCATCACCGCCCCGGAATACGGCTATGACGACTACGCCGGCATCGACGCCAGGGGCAAGATCGTGCTGATCCTCCGCCATGAGCCGCAGGAGTTTGACGAGAAGAGCCCCTTCGCCGGCCGTGCGTATACATCCCACGCGCAGGTGCAGAACAAGGCCGTGAACGCAAAATTCCACGGCGCGGCTGCCGTCCTGATCGTGAACGATCTGCCGAACCACGCCGGCGACGAAGACCGCCTGGACCGCTTCTCCGGCCGTGTCGGCCCGGCCTCGGCCGACGTCCCCTTCGTACAGGTGCGCGCGGCCGTGGCGGAGAGGTGGCTGGAGCGCGCCGGGATCAGCCTGAAGCAGTGGATCGAGGAAACCGACAGGACGCTGAAGCCAAAATCCGCCGCCCTGGCGGGCCTGCGGCTGGAAGTGGCTGCCGATGTGGTCCGCCGCCGCAGCGCCTCGCCCAACGTGGCCGCCTATCTGCCCGGCGAGACGGACGAGTACATCGTCATCGGCGCGCATTTCGATCACCTCGGCCTCGGCGAGCAAAGCTCGCTCGCGCCGGACCTGGCCGGCAAGGCCATCCACCACGGGGCCGACGATAACGCCTCCGGCACGGCGGGACTGCTGGAACTGGCGGCGTATTTCACCGGCCGGCCGAAACAGAAACGCGGCATTCTGTTTCTGGCTTTTTCGGGCGAGGAGCTGGGCCTGGTCGGCTCCAGCCACTACGTCAGCCATCCTCTTCTTCCGCTGGAGAAGGCCGTTGCCATGATCAACATGGACATGATCGGCCGCATCCAGAACCAGCGCGTCTATGTGGGCGGCACGGGCACGGGCGATTCGTTGAAGAAGATCCTGGAAGACGCCATGGCCGGCTCGCCGCTGAAGTTCGATTTCTCCGATCAGGGCGGCTACGGGTCGAGCGACCACTTCTCGTTTGTGAACCGGCAGGTTCCCGTGCTGTTCTTCTTCTCGGGTCTGCATGCGGACTATCACAAGCCTTCCGACACCTGGGATAAGATCAACGCCGCTTCGGCCGTGCAGATGCTGGAAGTGGTAGCGCGGGTGGCTGAAAAGCTCGCCGCGGCCGAGCAACGCCCGCAGTACGTCAAGGTGCAAGTGCCGCAGCAGCCCGCCGTGGCGGGCGTTGCCGGCGCCGGCGCGTGGTTCGGCTCGGTGCCCGACATGGGTGAATCCAGAGACGGCTTCCGCCTTTCCGACGTGATGAAAGGCTCCCCCGCGGAAGCGGCCGGGCTGAAGGGCGGCGATGTCATCGTGGAGTTCGACGGCAAGCCGGTTTCGAACCTGTACGATTTCACCTACGCTCTGCGGATGAAGAAGCCGGGTGACACGGTCGCGGTGAAGTACCGCCGGGACGGGCAGGTTCATGAGACAACGGCCACGCTCCGCAGCCGGAGCCAGATGCGCTGAGAGATACATGGCTAACGTCCCGGCACGGCCCTGCCGATGAGAAGAGGGAGGCATGGCACAAGCAACATTGCCCGAAAACGCAGTGTGGGATCTCCCGCCGGTGATTCTGCACCCGTTTTCCGACCCCGCCGGCCCTGACCAATTGGTAGAGAGCAGCCGCGCCCACCTGATGCTGGAAGGCATTCTGCCCATGGGCGGCCTCACCGAGGACGAACTGTTGCGGAGGCTCCTGTCCGGGCGCCTGACGGAAGTGAAGATGCTGTTCTACGTCGGGCGCGATCTCGAGCGCTGGCTCGGCCAGTGCGCGGAAATGGCCGCCCGGGATAACTGCCTTTCGGCCGCCGGCGTCAATCAGGCCAGCTTCGCCGACCTGCTTGTCGAGCATCCTCCCGAGAAGGTCCTCGCCAAGCTCACCAAGTGGGGCGTCTCGGATTACAGGTCGATCTTCTCCCGCGCGCTCGGCCTCCAGGCGGCGTTTTCCCAGCCGCCCGACTTCGATTTCGTGACGCCCGCCTTCATCCGCCATTACTATCGTTTCGCCGATCAGCTCTGGCAGGCGCGGCAGTCTATTGAGGCATTCCCTACCCTCCCTCCGGCGCAGTTCCGCTTCGAACTCTACGCCTCGGCCGAATACGCCCGCCTGCTTGAGCGGCAGTGGGAATAGGCCAGGCTCCTAAAGTAGTTCACCAGCGACTCCTGTCTTCCTCCTCTGCGGGCGCGCGCAAGCCGCCCTGTTCCCCGCTTACCGGGATATGATGTTGCGGTAGCAGAGGAACGCATCATGAATTCCACCCGCCGAATCTTTCTCATGAGCTCGGCCGCTGCCGCGGCGCTGGCCCAGCCCTCTCCGAACGACCGCATCCGCCTGGGGCTGATCGGCTGCGGCGGCCGCGGCCGCGATCACCTCAAGATGGTCGCCTCCTCCGGCGAGAACGCCGCCATCACCGCCGTCTGCGACGTCTGGCGCGTCAACCGGGAAGCCGTGGCCGCCGAAGTCCAGAAAGTCTTCGGGCAGGCCCCGTTCCAGACCACGCGCTACCAGGAGATCCTGGCCCGCAGCGACATCGATGCCGTGCTGATCGCCACGCCCGATTTCACCCACCCGAAAATCCTCGCCGACGCCGTCGAGGCAGGCAAGGATGCCTACGTCGAAAAGCCGTTTGCGACGACGTTTGAAGAGGCGCGCATGGCCTACGACGCCGTCAAGCGCTCCAACCGCGTCGTGCAGGTAGGCACGCAACGGCGCAGCGAGGCAAAGTTCATGGCGGCCGCCGATGCCATCCGGAAGGGCGCCATCGGCAAGGTCACGCGCGTTTCGATGGAATACCACTTCTTCGAACCCCGCTGGCGCCGCGACTATCACATGATCCAGGCCCGGGACGTGGACTGGGAGGCGTTCCGCTTCGGCGGGCGCATCCAGGGCGGTTTCGATCCGCGCAAGCTGCGCGAGTGGCAACTGTTCCGCGACACCACCAACGGCATCCCGGGCTTGTGGATGACCCACCTGATCGACCTCGCTGCGTGGTATCTGAACGATCCGTTCCCGAAAGGCGCGATGGCCATGGGCGGCGTCTATCACTGGAAGGACGGCCGCCAGACGAGCGACGTGTTCCAGGCGATGCTCGAATACACCGACTGCCTGGTCACCTTCGCCATGAGCCTCACCAACTCCGCCGGCGGCCGCAACCTCTGGTTCGGCATCAAGGGCATGCTCGACGCCGAGGCCAACCGCGTCAGCGGCGACGGCAGCCGCGACCCGGACCGCGTCATGCAGCCATACACGCTCCCGCTGCCGCCCGCGGTGGAATCGCACATGGCGAACTTCCTGCGCTGCATGCGCACGCGCGCGACGCCGCGCGCCGGCGTCGAGGCCGGCTACTCGCACGCCGTGGCCACCTGCATGGCCGCCGTTTCCCTCCAGACCGGCCGCCGCGTAGGCTACGATCCGGTCAAGCGGGAGCTGACATGAGGCGGCGCGACTTTCTGGCTGCATCCGCGATGCTGTTTCAGAAGAACGCGCCCGCCATACGCGCCATTGAAGCCCTGCCGGTGCGCTATCCGGTGACGGGCTATTTCCGCTTTTTCACCAGGCCGGAACGGCCGGCGGTGTTCGTCAAGATCATTTGCGAAGACGGCACCGTGGGCTGGGGCCAGAGCGTGCCGATTCCCACCTGGAGTTACGAAACTCTGGAGTCCGTGACGGGCACCGTCCGCCAGTATCTGGCGCCGCCGCTCATCGGCATGAATCCCACAGACATCGCCGAAGCCCACCGGCGCATGAACCGCGCCATCGCGCCGTCGTTCTCCACGGGCATGCCGATCGCCAAGTCGGGCATTGACATGGCGCTGCACGACATCACCGGCAAGCTGGCACGGAAGAACGTGGCGGAACTGTGGGGCCGCAAGCCGCTCGCCCGCATCACGCTGAGCTGGACGGTGAATGTCCGCTCGCTGGACGAGGCTGACGAATTGCTCGAAGCCGGGCGCAGGCAGGGCTACCGCCATTTCAACATCAAGGTGGCGCCCGATCCGAAGCTCGATGTCGAGCTGGCGCGCCGCGTGCGCCGGTTCGCGCCGGACTGCTTCCTGTGGGCGGACGCCAATGGCGGCTATGATCTGGCCACAGCGCTCGATGTTCTGCCGAAGCTGCGCGATGCGGGCGTCAACGTGATGGAACAGCCCCTGCCGCCGAACCGCCTCTCGGGGCTCCGCGAACTGAAAAAGCAGGGCGCGCTGCCGCTGCTGCTGGACGAGGGCGTGGTCAGCGTGGCGGATCTTGAGGAGTTTCACAAGCTCGGCATCCTCGACGGCGTCGCCATGAAGCCCGCACGCACGGCCGGCCTGTGGGACGCAAGGCGGCAGGTGGAGTATCTGGAGCGGAACAAGCTGATGTTCCTGGGCAGCGGGCTCACCGATCCGGATGTTTCGCTGGCCGCCTCGCTCGTGCTGTACGGCGCGTACGGGCTGAAATACCCGGCCGCCCTGAATGGATTGCAGTTCCTCGCCGGGTCGTGGCTCAGGCAGCCGTTCCGCCTGGAAGACGGCGCGCTGCGCGTGCCGGCCGGGCCTGGACTTGGCGTGGACGTGGATGAGGAGAGGCTCCGCCGTGATTCGAAAGGCTAAAACGCGATTCTCGCTTTTTGTTTTTTCCGCCCTTCCCGTGGCCGCGCAGATGGAATGGCGCGAGCTGCCCGGCGGGCGCATCGAGGTGCTGGATGCGGGCCGTCCGGCGCTTGTTTACAACTACGGTCCGCAACTGCCCGCGGGCATCCCGGAGGACCGCCGCCGCTGCTGCTACATCTACCCGCTGTACACGCCTTCCGGCGTCTCCATGCTCGACGATTTCCCCAAAGATCATTACCACCACCACGGACTGTTCTGGGCATGGCCGGTGGTGGAGACGCCTTCGGGCAAGTTCGACCTCTGGATGTACCGCGGCATCGAGCACCGCTTCGAAGGCTGGATCCGGCGCGATCCGCGCGAAGGTGCGGCGCAGCTTGTCGCCGAAAATGGCTGGTATGTGAAGGACTCGCGCATCGTGCGCGAGGTCGTCGAGATCCTCGTGCATCCAGCCAGAGGAAACGAGCGCCGCATCGATGTCGCACTCGAATGGGAGGCCCTGAAAGAGCCGGTGACGCTGCGCGGCTCGCAGGAACAGGGCAAGAGCTACGGGGGCTTCAGCGCGCGCTTCGCGCCGCGCCAGGGTACGGTGATCCGCTCAAGCGAAGGACCGGTGATGAAAGACGAGGACCTTGTACCGCACCGCTGGGCGGAGATGGAGGCCGTCTATCAGGACCGCAAGGCCGTGCTCCGCATCACGCCACAGGAGAGCAATCCCGGCGTGCCCTATCAGTGGTGCCTGAGGCACTACGGATTCGTGGGCGCCTCGTTCCCGGGCCGGACCGCGGAATCCAATGGCTACACGCTCCGGCCCGGCGTCCCTTTGCGGCTGCACTTCACGGTGACAGCCTCCGACGCGCAATAAACCGCCCCGCCGCCCGGCCCCGTTAGAATGAGGGAAACGCGCGGCCTCGCCGGCGCGTCCGCAAGGAGGAGAGCCTGCCTTAGAACAGGAAGGCAGGATTCCGTTTTTTCTGCCAGAGCTCCCCCATGCCGCCAATCCGCACTATAATTGTTCTTGCCGCCTGGTTGTCCGCCGCCCGCGCCGACGTTGTTTTCCTCGCCAACGGCGACCGCGTCAGCGGCCATGTTGTCTCCGCCGACGCGAAGACCGTGGTCATCAGGACGCCTTACGCCGGCGAGCTGAAAATCGACCGCGCCAGCGTGGCCGAAGTCCGCGTCGAAACCCCCATGTACGTCACGCTGGCCGAAGGCGCGGTGATCGTATCGAAGGTCGAGACCGGCGGCAGGACCGTGCGGCTGGTGCAGCCCGATGGGCTGGTGAAAACGGTCTCCCCTGCCGAGATCATGGCTGTGCGCAACGAAGGGGCGCAGAAGGCGTTCGAGCGCGAAGAGGAGCGCTGGAAGCACCCCCGCCTGAACGATTTCTGGCGAGGCTCGTTGACGTTCTCCGTCGCCAACACCTCCGGCAACGCTCGGACTGCGACGTTGAGCACTTCAGCCAACGCCGTGCGCGAGGCGGGCAAGAACATCCTCGCGCTGAGTTTCTCGCAAATCTACGCCACGCAGAGCACCACGGAGCCCTTCGGGGCGACCGCCAGCCGCATCAGCGGCTCCATCCGCGCCGACCGCCGCGCCAACGGCAGGCTCTTTCTCTACGGCATCAACGCCTATGACTACGACCGCTTCCTCTCGCTCGACCTGCGCAGCGTCTTCGGCGGAGGTCTCGGCTACAAGCCGTGGGTCAGCCGCCGCGGTTCGCTCGAACTGAGCGGAGGCGGCAACTGGAACCGCGAGAAATTCAGCCGCGAGGAGGGGCCGCTGGTGCGCAACTCAGGCGAAGCCGCCGCCGGGCAGGAACTCACGATCCAGCTTCTCTCACGCCTGAAACTGTTCGAGCGGGCCGGCTTCTTCCCCAACCTGAGCGAGCGCGGCGAATACCGCTTCAACTTCGACGCCAACGCCGCCGTGCCCGTCATGAAGTGGCTGGAGTGGACCGTGGGCATCAACGACCGCTACCTGTCGAATCCCCTTCCCGGCAAGAAGAAAAACGACACCGCCATCACCATGGGCGTGCGCGTCAGTTTTGATCAGACCCGGCGTTAGCGCTGTCCTCCTCGGAAGCGCAATGGAAGACCGCGGCCTCCTGCGGTGCAGTCGGCGCACAGCCAGCTAGATCTTCGGCCCGTGGTCGGCCAACGAGTCCGGAATGTGCTCTTCCTTGGTCAGGTACTGGAAATTCTCGATGAAGCGCGACGCCAGCGAGCGGTAGCGGGCCATGTACTCGTCGCGGCTGGACCAGGTCGATGCCGGATCGAGCAGCGCGTCCGGCACGCCTTCCAGATGCTTCGGCACCTCGAAGCCGAACACCGGATCGAGGTGGAACTCGGCGTCTTCAAAGTGGCCGGCCAGAGCGGCGTGCAACAGCGCGCGCGTGTGCTGGATGGAGATGCGCTTGCCAATACCGAAAGGGCCGCCGGTCCAGCCGGTGTTCACCAGCCACACCGTGGCGCCGTGCTTCATCACGTTGGCCTTCAGCATCTTCGCGTATTCGTAGGGATGGTGGACCATGAACGGCCCGCCGAAGCAGGCCGAAAACGTCATCTGCGGCTCCGTCCCCAGGCCGATCTCCGTGCCCGCGATCTTGCTTGTGTATCCGCTCATGAAGTGGTAGACAGCCTGATCCGGGTTGAGCCGCGCAATCGGAGGCAGCACGCCGTTGGCGTCGCAGGTGAGGAAGATCACGTTCTTCGGGTGGCCGCAGCGCTTCTTGGGAATCGCGTTTTCGATGAACGCCAGCGGGTACGCGGCGCGGGTGTTTTCGGTGAGCCGGTCGTCGTTGAGGTCGAGCATCCGCGTCCGCGGATCGAAGACCACGTTCTCGAGAATCGTGCCGAAGCGCTTCGTGCAGGCGTAGATCTGCGGCTCCGCCGTGGGCGACAGCCGGATCACCTTCGCGTAGCAGCCGTCCTCGAAATTGAAGATGCCGTCCGGCGACCAGCCGTGCTCGTCGTCCCCGATCAGGCCGCGCTCGGGATCGGCCGAAAGCGTGGTCTTGCCCGTGCCCGAAAGGCCGAAGAAGATGGCTGCATCACCGTCCGGCCCCACATTGGCCGAACAGTGCATGGGCAGCACGCCCTCGAACGGCAGCAGAGCGTTGAGCACGGTGAAGATGGTCTTCTTGATCTCGCCCCCGTAACAGGTGCCGGCGATGATCGCCATCCGCTGCGCCAGGTTCAGCACGATCACCGTTTCCGTGCGGGAGTTGTCGATCAGCGGGCTGGCAAGGAAGCCGGGCGCAGTAATCACGGTGAACTCGGGCACGTGATTCCTGTAAGCTTCGAGCGTCGCCGGCTTGAGCAGCATTGTGCGCGCGAACAGCGACTGCCAGGCGTGCTCGGTGATGATCCGCACCGGAAGCCGGTAATTCGGATCGGCCCCGCCGAAACAATCCTGCACAAAAATGTCGCGGCCCTGGAAGTAGGCCAGCACGCGGTTCAGCAGGGTGGTGAAAGCATCCGGCGTGAACGGACGGTTGTACTGGCCCCACCAGATGTAGTCTTCGCTCGATGGTTCCCGGACGATGAACTTGTCGGCCGCCGCGCGCGCCGTGTGCTTGCCGGTATGCACGATCAGCGGCCCGCTGGCCGCGATCCAGCCTTCCCCGCGGAACACGGCTTCCTCGTACAGAGCCGGTTCCGGCAGGTTCCAGTAGACGCGCCGCGGATTGCCGAAGCCATGATTTTCGAGCCCGTAAGAGGGTTTGGCCAGCGCCGCCTGCGGCGCGGCAGGCGAGGGGATGTCAGTGTAAACGTTCATCGGGTGCTCCACGCTTGGGGCTACATCCAGTCGCGCACCAGCCGGCGCGTTCCAATGTAGATCTCGTTGGGCGAGGTGGGATCGAGCGCCCAGCGGATCCTCTCGATGCCCTCCGTAATCTCCTTGATCGTTCCGCAGAAGGAGATCCGCAGGTGGCCCTCCATGCCGAACTCGACGCCCGGCACCGTCACCACGCGGACTTTCTCCAGCAGGAACTCGGCCAGCTTCTTGGAGTCCTTCATGTAGTTGGAAAAGTCGGGGAATGTGTAAAAGGCGCCGTCCGGCTTCGTCACACGGATGCCGGGGAAGGCCTCCAGCCGCTCCAGCAGCACGTTGCGGTTGTTTTCGAGAGTCATCCTCAGGGCGTCGATCGAGCTCTGAATGCCATTCAGCGCGCCCGCCGCGGCCCACTGTGAAGGCGTCGCCGGACCGGAGGTCTGCTGGCCCTGAATCGTGGCCATCGCCGTGGCCAGTTCGCGCGCCGCCACCGCCCAGCCGATGCGGAAGCCCGTCATCGCGTACATCTTGGAGACGCAGTTGATGACGATCACCCGCGACGTGTCGAGGTCTTCCTGGGCGAAATCATAGACGTTGATCGGCGCGCGCCCGTCGAACACCAGCCGGTTGTAAGTGTCGTCCATGATCAGGAACAGCGACTTGCGCCGGCACAGATCGACGACGCCCTCGACGAAATCGCGCGAATACATCACGCCCGACGGATTGTTCGGGCTGTTGATGATCACTGCCTTGGTGTACTGGCCCACCGCCGCCGCGATCTCGTCCACGGTCGGGCAGAACGAGCCGTTCTCGGCGCGAACCGCCACCGGCACGCCTCCCGCCAGCTTGATCATCTCGGGATAGCTGACCCAGTACGGAACCGGGTAGATCACCTCCTCGTTCGGGTCGAGGATCGAGATCAGCGCCGCCATGATGGCCTGCTTGGCGCCGCTGGAGGCCACCACGTTCTCCGGGCGCACGCTGCGGCCGTAATGCTCCTCGGTGTAGCGGATGATGGCGCGCTTCAGTGCAGGGATGCCGTCGGGCGGCGTGTATTTGATGTCGCCCGAGTTGAGCACCGACGTGCAGGCGATGACGGCGTCGATGGGCGTTTTCGACTTCGGCTCGCCTCCTCCGAGGTGGATGACCGGTTCGCCCTTCTCGCGAAGCTGCGCGGCGGTCTGGTTGAGTTTCAGTGTGACTGACTCCCGGATCGTCCGGGCCATCTGGCTCAGGTTCATAAGAGATCGGCTCCCAAGCGGAGTTCCCCTCGAGACAAGCCTCTCTGACAGCAGGGCGCCGGTTAGCGCGTATTAGACACTATGATGGGGGGAACGGGAGCCGTTGTGCAAGTGGGGCGGCCGGCCAGACTCTGAGAGACCACCGTGGATCCAGCCGGCCGCTTCGTAAGGCAGAAGCCAGCGCTGAATGGAAGTCCTTCATCCAGCCTCTTGGCTGGCGGCTCCAGGCGCACTACGGCAGCAGGACACACTCCTGATACGGGCAACCACCGCCCGCGCAGAACCCATGGTCACAAATCTGGATTCCTGAGCTGCAGTACCTCAGAGGATATGGTTCACAGGCCCAGATAGGCGGGGGGGGGCCGCATACACGGCAGCCGGCGTCAGCCAGGACCTGACCGAGGCCACCAGCCTCGACCAGGCTGAGCACGCCTGAGGAGGCGTCTTTGCGAGAGGAGGATTCTGTCCGCCGGATGACTTTTCGCGCATTTCTCTCAGTGGCTGGCTCAAGCGCTCCAGGATTTCCGGCGATTCCGTGGTCTCGAAACGGTTTCTTCCAGCCAGTGAATAGCTCCACCTGCTTCCGTCGGAAAACTCCACGTACACCACCCCTACGACGGCCTCCCCGCACGCCTCTTTCAATTCATTCAGCACCCTGTATGTATCCGTCAGCGTGATTCCCTGGCGTCCCACCGTCGTCCACTGGCCTGGCGCGAGATTCAGGTCCATCGGCAGGCCCACAAATGCCGCCCTTGCCGGGGCTTTGCCGCAGCCGTCCACCGTCCATCCGAGTTGTGCCCGCACAATCGTCTTGCCGGACACGTTGGCGATATGAACCTGGTCTGCAAGGTCATAAATGGAAGACCGCATTCCCATGACCTGCAAAGGCGAGTCCTTCTGGACAAACGCCATGTCCGTCCTCACTTTTCTGACAATGCCTGCCTGAGCAGCCTGAAAGGCCGCGGCAGGAAATGCCAGCATGGCAAGCGCTGCAACCTGGGCGAAGACCGCAGCTCTCATCGCATATACCTCCAATGTGGATGCTAGTCAAAAAAAAAAGCGAGTCAAGCCCTTTTTCGGCCTCGCGCAGCCATCTCGGGCAGGGTCCGGAGCGGGCGTTTCAGAAGCCTGATCGCCATCGGAGAGAAGCTCCCGGGGAGCCGGAAATCCTTCAGGCAAGGAATGGCAGGCCGCCTCCTGTAACCCGCTGGGTTGCCGGTTGCGCCATCATCACAGGAGCGTGACCACGCGATACAAAGGGGATTTTCCGTCCATGCGTAGAACCAACCTGCTCAGGATGCTCGGCCGCTGCCTTCTCGCAGCGGCTTTTCTGTTGCCCGTGACCGCCCGCGAGGCGAAACTGGCGCGCTACCCGGCCTACCACGCCGGGCGCGTCGCTTTCACCTATCTGGCCGATATCTGGACCGCTGACGACACGGGCAAGAACGTCACGCGGCTCACCGCCCATCCGGCGCGCGACGCGTATCCTCGCTTCTCGCCCGACGGCCGCTGGATCGCGTTTTCCTCCGACCGGAAGGGCAACCTGGACATCTACGTGATTCCCGCCCCGGGCGGCACGCCGAAGCAGCTCACCTTCCACTCGGCCGACGATCAGGTGCTCGGCTGGACGCCGGACGGAAAGGCGGTGCTGTTCAGCTCCATGCGCGGAGATGATTTCCTGGCGAAGCTGTGGCTGGTGGATGCCGAGACCGGCGCCGAGAGGCCCGCGGGCACGGACTACGGCCTCGCCGCGAGCTTCTCGCCCGACGGCAAGCGCATCGCCTACAATCAGCGCGGGCAGGTCTACTGGCGCAAGTATTATCGCGGCGCCTACCAGACCGACGTCTTCGTGCTCGACCTGGCCACGAAGAAATGGTCGAACCTGACCGATTTCAACGGCATGGACTCCTGGCCCATGTGGGGCCGCGACGGCTTCATCTATTTCGTCAGCGACCGCGACGGCGGCGGGCTGACCAACATCTGGCGGGTGCCGGAGAAGGGCGGCAAGGCGGAGAAGGTGACGCAGTTCACCAGCGGCGATGTCCGCTGGCCGTCGATCTCGGCCGACGGAAAGACCATCGTGTTCGAACACGACTTCGGCGTCTGGAAACTCGATGTGGCCAGCCGCAAGGCCGCGCCCATCAAGCTGGATATCGAAGCCGAGACGCAGCTCAACCCGGAAGAGGTCCGCACCTTCCAGTCCCGCGCCGACGAGTTTCACATCCACCCCAACGGGCGCCGCGTGGTCTTCAGCACTTACGGAGAAATCTTCACCGCGCCGGTGGAGGAAGGCGATCTCGTGCAGCTCACCGAAGGAGCGGCGCGCGACCGCGAGCCGCAGTGGTCCCCCGACGGCAGGCACATCGCCTATGTCAGCGACCAGAGCGGGCGCGAAGAAATCTGGGTCGTGCCGGCGGAAGGCGGGCAGGCGCAGAAGATCACGGATCTGGACACGCTGAAGATGGAGCTGCGATGGTCGCCCGATTCGAAAGACATCCTCTTCACGACCTCCGACAGCCGCCTGTTCCGCCACACGCTGGGCGGCCAGACCATTCAGCTCGCAGCTTCGAAGTTCGGCAACATCAGCTCGCCCGTGATGTCGCCCGACGGCAAGTGGGTGGCCTTCACGATGGCCGATGAAGCCCGCCAGACCGACATCTGGCTCGTACCCGCCGCCGGCGGCGCCGAGCCGCGGCGCGTGACTTTCGACTCTTACCCGGACCGCCTGCCGCGCTTCTCAAGCGATGGCCGCAAGCTGTATTTCATCCGCATGGAAAGCACTGGCATGGGCGGATTCGGAGGCGGCGCCGACCTGTCGAGCTCGCAGCTCTGGGTGACGTACCTGGAGAAACTTGACAAAGACCCGAATGCGCCGGAAGAGCCAGCCGACGATGCCGAGGGGCCGGCCGCGGCGGCGCGCCGTGCTCAACAGCAGAACCAGCCTCCCAAAGAGATCCAGATCGACTGGGGAGGGCTCGAGCGCCGCACTTCGCAGATCACGCGCGTGGCCGGCGGCGTGCGCACCTATGAGGTGGTGCCCGGCGGCCGCACGCTGGTTTTCGTCACTACCGAAGGCACAGGCGTGCGCGGCACGCCGGTTGTCTATACGATCCAGGACAACGGGCGCCGCCAGACACGCGTGGTGGCTGGCAGCGCGCCTGCGGGCGAGGGCCAGGGCGGTCCGCCGCAGCCCGGCATGGGCGGCTTCGGCGCCGGCATCTCCCAGCTCGCCGTCACGCGAAACGGCCGCACGCTGTTCTTCAAGGAAGGCGAGGGCATCTACTCGGTGAACCTCCCCGCCGCGCCCGCGGGCGGCTCCGGCGGAGCTCCGGGCGGAGTGGGTGGCGCGATGGCCGCTGCGATGCAGCAGGCCGCTTCCGGCGCACAGGCCGGCGGTGGCGGCGCGGCTCGCCGCCGCATCAACTTCACCGCGCGGGTCCGCATCGATCATCAGCGGCAGTGGCAGCAGATGTTCGATGACGCCTGGCGCACCATGAAGTACCGCTTCTACGACCCGAAAATGCACGGCTACGACTGGGACGCCATGCGCGCGAAATACCAGCCGCTGGTTGAATTCGTCGGCGACCGCCAGGAGCTGCTGAATATCATCAACGAAATGATCGGCGAGCTGAACGCCTCGCACACTGGCGCGGCGCCGCCGCCGGGCGGCCGCGAGGCGGCAGTGCAGACGCAGCACCCGGGCATCGAATTCGTCCCAGACGAGGCTGCCGGCCGTTACAGAGTCGCCCACGTCTACAGGAACGGCCCGGCCGACAAAGACTGGGTGAAGGTGAAGGCTGGCGACTACCTGCTGGCCGTCGACGGCAAGCCGGTCACCACGAAAGACAACCTCTGGAAGTTCATGCACAACCAGCGGCTCAACAGGAAGATGACGCTCAAGCTCAACGACAAACCCTCCGAGGAGGGCGCGTGGGAGGCGCAGATCGAGCCGGTTTCCGCCATGCAGTACGCCACTCTGCGCTATGAAAAGTGGGTGAAGGACCGCCGCGACATGGTGGACAAGCTCTCGGGCGGCAAGGTCGGCTACCTGCATATCCGCGCCATGGACCAGGCTTCCTTGCGGAAATTCGAAAAAGAATTGCGCGAATTCCGCAACAAACCGGCGCTGATTATCGATCAGCGCTGGAACGGCGGCGGCAACATTGAGCAGCAGTTGCTGGCAATCCTCGTCCAGCGCGAATACCAGATCTGGCAACCGCGCGGCACGGAGCCGACAGGGCGCCCGTTCGCCGGCTATTTCGGCAAGAAGATCGTGCTCCAGAACTGGCGCTCCGCCTCCAACGCCGAGATGTTCCCGGCGGGCTTCCGTGCGC
This sequence comes from Acidobacteriota bacterium, assembly GCA_049325215.1. GTDB lineage: Bacteria > Acidobacteriota > Terriglobia > Bryobacterales > Bryobacteraceae > JANWVO01. Next base: position 13,957 of record JBMOMB010000030.1, on the reverse strand, counting down.
TCGGGCTGGGCAAAACGCTCGGCACCCAGACCATGGGCGCCGTCATCGGCACCGGGAGCTACTCGCTGATCGACGGCTCCACCGTCCGCACGCCGGGGGTCGGCGTTTTCCTCGCCGACGCCAAACGCACCAACATGGAGAACCTCGGCGTCAAGCCCGACATCGAGGTGGAAAACACGCCCGAGGACAATCTGAACGGAAAAGACCGCCAACTGGAAGCAGCCGTTGCGGAGCTGCTGAAAGAACTGGGCGGCAGGTAACGCCCTACCACATGTGATACAGCCCGTCCGACTCCTGCACGCGGACGGGCGCCCCAAACAGCGCGCTCAGCCTCTCCCGGTTCAGCGCGCTTTCTTTTGTGCCGTCGAAGAAAATCCGGCCGTTTTGCAGCAGAATGGCCCGCTGAATTTCAGGAATCACATCGGACAGTTGGTGCGTCACCAATATCACCGTCACGCCGGAGCGGGCCAAACGGCTCATCGCCTCGCGCACTTCATGCTGCGCGCGCACGTCGAGCGAATTGGTTGGCTCGTCCAGCACCAGCGCCTGCGGCTCATGGACCAGGGCGCGGGCGAAAACGGCGCGGCGGACCTCCCCCGATGACATTCCGGTCAGCGGGCGCGAGGCCAGGTGCTCCAGATCGAAGAAACGCAGCGCTTCGAGGGCGCGCCGCTCCATCTCCGGCGTCACACGGTGATTGGGCCAGATGCCGATGCTTGAAAAGACCCCGCTGAGCACGGTTTCCAGCGCGGAGTAAGGTCTCGTGCACTCGATCACCAGGTCATTGGTCACGATGCCGAGCAGCGATCGCAGTTCGAACAGGCGCCACGTTTCCCTGCCCCACAGCCGCACGCGCGAGCGCTCCGGATAGCGCGGATAGAGCTCGCGCGTCAGCGCCTTGATCAGCGTGGATTTCCCGCTCCCGTTCGGCCCCAGAATCACTGTATGCTCGCCGCGTCCGATCCGGAAGGACACCTCCCGCAACGCCGCCGTGCCGTCGCGGTGAATGGTGACGTTGTCGAATTCGATGATGGGCGCCTGCGAAGCGGCCATGCGGAACTTTCCGATCTGACAGGCGGGTCTTTCAGGCGCCCGTGGCCCAGTTCCGCGCCAGTTCCACCAGCGTCCGCACCGGGAATCCGGTCGGGCCTTTCGCCATCCAGGGCTTGGCCTCTTCGAGCCACGCCACGCCGGCGATGTCCAGATGCACCCACGGCTTGCCTTCGACGAACTCCTCCAGGAACTTCGCCGCCGAGATCGAGCCGCCCCAGCGCCCGCCAATGTTGGCCAGGTCCGCAAAGGCGGATTTCAGCAGCTCGCGATACTCGGCGTCCATCGGGAACGGCCAGATCCGCTCGCCCGCGGCTTTGGCCGCTTCCAGCACGCGCTGCTGCCACGCCTCGTGATTGGAAAACGTGCCCGCATAGAGATGCCCCAGCGCCACCGCGATGGCGCCCGTCAGCGTCGCTGCGTCCACCAGATGCGTGCACCCCTCGCGCGCCGCGTAGGTGAGGGCGTCGGCCAGAATCAGGCGCCCTTCGGCATCGGTGTTCAGCACCTCGACAGTCTTGCCCTGAAATGTTTTGACGATGTCGCCCGGCCGCTGGGCCTTCGGCCCCGGCATGTTCTCGACACAAGGCGCGAACGCCGTCACCCTCACCTGCGGCTTCAGCCGCGCCAGCGCCCGCATCGCACCCAGCACCGCAGCCGCACCGGCCATGTCGTATTTCATCTTTTCCATGCCGTCGCTGGGCTTGATCGAGATGCCGCCCGTGTCGAACGTCACCCCCTTGCCGACCAGCGCCAGATGGTCTTCCGATGGCGCTTCCTCCGGCGTGTAGCGGAGCACAATCATCACCGGCGGTTCGGCCGATCCCTGCGCCACGCCGAGCAGCGTACGGAAGCCGAGCTGCCGCATCCGCGCCTCGTCCAGGATTTCGCACTGGAGCTTGCACTCCTCCGCCATCGTCCGCGCCCGCTCCGCCAGCAGGCGCGGCGTCAACACGTTGCCCGGCTCATTGACCAGCGCGCGCGTCCAGTTCTGCGCTTCGCCAACGATGCGCGCCGTCTCCAGGGCCGCCTCCATCTCCGGCGCGATCTCAATGCAGGAGATCTCGACCCGCTCCAGCAGTTTGCCGCCGTTTTTCTTCTCGGTCTTGTACTGATCCGGCTCGAAGCCGCCCGTGATCAGCCCCTCGACCAGCGCGCGGAGCATCGGCGGCTCGTTCGTCAGACGATCGAGCCCGATCGCCGCCTGCTGAATGGACCGCGCCTGCAGCGCCCGCGCCATCACGCCGCCTGCCGTGCGCATCTGCGCCGGCGTGAACTTCGCCTTCTCCCCGCACCCCACCAGCAGCAGCCGCTGCGCTTTCATCCCCTCCGGGCGGTGCACTACGGCGGTTTCATTCGCCTTGCCGGTGAACTCGCCGCCCGTGAACATCTCCTTCAGCACGCCGCCGGCGGTCTCCTCCGACGGCGGCTCGTCGCTGAAGCACAGCATCGCAAACGCCGGGGTTTCGATCTCCCGGCTGCACGTGGTGGTGAGTGTGAATTCCATGGTCAGTCCCTGATTCTGTTCGCGTTCTTCAGGCTCATCGCCTTGCGCGCTTCCATGTCGCGTTCCCGCGCCTGCTCGGCTTCACGCTTGTCATGGAGCTTCTTGCCTTTGCACACGCCCAGCTCGCACTTCAGGCGGCCATTTTTCAGATACATTCTCAGCGGAACCAGCGTCAGGCCTTTTTCGCGGATCTTCGCGTGGAGCTTTTCGATCTCGGCGCGGTGCAGCAGCAGCTTGCGTTTCTTGGTCGGATCGTGGTTCCAGATGTTGCCGTGGGAATACGGGCTGAAGTGCGAATTCATCAGCCACGCCTCTCCGTCAATGACGTCCGCATAGCTGTCGCGCAGTTGCACCTTTCCCTGGCGGGCGCTCTTGATCTCCGTGCCCGTCAGCACGAGCCCCGCCTCCAGCCGTTCCAGGATGTGGTAATCGTGGAACGCCTTGCGGTTCTCGGCCACGATCTTGATCGCCGGTTTCTGCTCCGCCAAAGGAAATGTCTCCACGCAAGCGCCGCGCCGAGCGTCATTCGATAGGAGCATGTGTGCGCCGGCGCAAGGAGCTGCTGCTTGAATACAGTGTACCACGCCGGCCGTCCGGCCAATGACCCTAACATGAGGAAGATGAACCAGTTAGCAGCCATTCTCGCGGTCCTGGTGATGGCCGTGGCCCTGCCCGCCGGGGCGGGCAACCGCAAGGGCGACAAGCTCCTGGCCGAGGGCAAGAAGGCCGAAGCCCGCGGCGAATACGATGCCGCGCTCGAATTTTACGAACGGGCTCTGGCCCTCGATCCCTCCGACGCCGCCTATCTGCTCCACGTCCGCCGCACGCGCTTCGCCGCCTCCCAGCGCCACGTCGATCTCGGCCAGCAGCTCCGGCGCGAAGGAAAGCTCGAGGAGGCCCTGGCCGAATTTCGCAAAGCCTTCACCATCGATCCCAGCTCCACCATCGCCGAGCAGGAGCTGCGCCGGACCAACCAGATGATCGAGCGCGAGAAGAAACAGAAGGAGAAGCCCGGCTCGCCGCCGGCCGGGGAAGAAAGGGGATTGACCGAGGCGGAGATCGCCCGGCGCGAGGCGCAGCACCGCTCCGCCCGCATGCTCGAAATGCCCCAGCTCAAGCCCGCCGCCAAACGCATCTCCGGGCTCAAGATCGTCAACCAGACCTCCCGCGTGATGTACGAAACCATCGGCAAGCTCGCCGGCATCAATGTTCTCTTCGATCCCGACTTCCAGCAGGACAGCCGCCGCTACACGCTCGACCTGAACAACCTGACGCTGGACGAGGCCCTGAATTACGTCAGCCTCGTCACCAAGACGTATTACAAGCCCCTGTCACGCAACGCGATCTTCATCACCCAGGACAACGCCACCAAGCGGCGCGACTACGAAGAGCACATCACGCGCGTCTTCTACCTGCAAAATGTCTACAACAACCAGGAGCTGACGGAAATCATGACCGCCATGCGCACGGTTACCGACCTGCGCAAGGTCTTCCCCGTCAACCACCAGTACGCCATCGCCGTGCGCGGCACGGCCGACCAGCTCGCGCTGGCTGAGAAGGTGCTGCTCGATCTGGACCGCCCCAAGCCGGAAATCGTGGTGGACGTACTCGTGATGGAGGCCAACCGCACCCGTACCCGCGATCTCGCTCTCACGCCGCTGTCCGCCGGCAAGCCCGGGCTCGGTTCGCCCGTCAGCTTCACGGGCGGCACGTCGGGCGCGGTGGCGCTGAACCAGGTGAAAGATCTCGGCGCCGGCGACTGGAGCGTCGTCGTGCCCAGCTTTCTCGTGCAGGCGCTGTTGAGCGACCGCCAGACGCGCGTGCTCACATCGCCGCAGGTCCGCGCCGTCGACGGCCAGAAGGCCACTCTGAAGCTTGGCGACCGGTATCCGTATGCGACGGGCTCCTTCGCACCGGGTATCGGCGTGGGCGGCACGGGATTATCGCCTTTCGTGCAGACGCAGTTCCAGTTCGCTGACGTCGGCGTCAACATCGACCTCACGCCGCGCATCCACGGCGAAGACATTTCGCTCCAGGTCGATCTGGAGATCTCCAACATCCGGGAGCGCATCGACGTGGGCGGCCTCTCGCAGCCCGTCATCGGCCAGCGCCGCGTCTCCCATCTGATCCGCGCCCGCGAGGGTGAAGTGACCCTGATCGGCGGCCTGATGCAGGCCAACGTCTCACGCACGCGCTCAGGCGTGCCGGGGCTGATGAACATCCCCATCCTCGGCAGACTGTTCTCAAGCGAAAATCTCGAGAACGCCAACTCGGACCTGCTGGTGGCGCTTGTTCCCCGCGTGGTGCGCTCGCCCGAGATTTCGGCCGAGAGCCTCAAGGGCGTCGCCAGCGGCGCGGACCAGATCTATCGCGTCAACTTCGCGCCCGAAGAGGACGAGGAAGAACAGAAGCCGGCGCCCGCGAGCCAGCCTGGCGAGCCGGTGCGCACGCTGCTGGTGCCCGGCACTCCTGCGCCAGCCAAACCGCAGGCGCTGCCCGCCGCGCCTTCTCCGGCGGCGGAGCCACCCGCCGCACCGCCCGCCGCCAAGCCGCAGGAGCCGCCGCCCGCCGAGGAGCCCGCCGCTGCTCAGGGCCCCAGGCTCGTGCTCCAGCCTTCCGTGCGCGAGGCGCCGGTGAACTCGACTTTCACCGTCCGCCTGCAAGTGGAGAATGTTTCCGAACTGTTCAGCACCCCGCTGCGCATCCGCTACGACCCGAAGGTGCTGCGTCTGCTCGACGTGCAGCGCGGCCCGTTCCTGAGCGGCGACGGCGCGCAGGTCACCTTTTCCGATTCGCGCGACGAATCGTCCGGGCTCGTCATCGTCAACATGAACCGCGTGCCCGGCGCGGGCGGCATCACCGGTTCCGGCGTGCTGCTCGATCTGAAGTTCCAGGCTGTTGCTCCCGGCGACGCCTCGGTGCGGCTCGAAGACGTCACCCTGCGAGACGCGCGCCTTGAGCCGATCACCGCAGCCGCGCCCTCCATCTCCATCCGCATCCCATGAGCCGTCCTCATCGCATCGGCAGGCGCGAATTCGGGCTGACGCTCGTTGAACTGATCGTCGCGTTCACGATCATGATGTTCCTCACCGCCCTTTCGTTGCCGCTGGCCCGTTACAAGGTGCGGCGCGAGAAGGAGCGCGAGCTCCGCTACGCCCTGCGCGAACTCCGCTCCGCCATCGACCGCTACAAGGACACCTGCGAGAAGGGCGGCATCGAAAAGAAGCTCGGCGCCGAGTGCTACCCCGAGTCGCTCGAGCAGCTCGTTGAAGGCGTCAAGCTGGCCAACGATCCCACCGGGAAGAAGATCCGCTTCCTCCGCCGCATCCCGCGCGATCCTTTCACCAACTCCACAGACTGGGGCCTGCGGTCCACGCAGGACGATCCCCGCTCCACTGCATGGGGCGGCCAGAACATCTTCGACGTCTACACGAAATCCATGGAGAGGGCGCCCGATGGCACGCCGTATTCCGAATGGTAAGCGCCTGCCCGGCTTCACGCTGATCGAGCTGATGATCGTCATGGCGGTCATCGCCGTGCTCGTCTCGGTCGCCGTGCCGATGTATCAGAAATCGGTGATCCGCGCCCGCGAGACCGTCCTCCGGCAGAACCTGTTCACGCTGCGCACCGTGATCGACGAATACACTTACGACAAGGCGAAAGCCCCGCAGTCGCTCGAAGACCTCGTCCGCGAAGGCTACCTCCGCCAGATCCCCATCGATCCCATCACCGGGCAGGCCGATTGGGAGGTCATCATGGAAGACGCCGTTACCAGCGTCAACCAGACCGAACCCGGCATTTTCGACGTCCGCTCCCGCTCCACCGCCCGTTCCCTCGAGGGCACGCCGTACAACGAGTGGTGACCCGCTCAACCGGCTTGCGTTGAAGCAGGTAGAGATCCGCACACTTCCTCCGTCCGGCGCTCCCGCCTGCCCGCGGCCGCCGGCCCGGTACTTCTGGTACCTGGAGGGGCTGCGTCCGGCCGCGACAGGCCTTACACTTATTGGCGCGGAATTCTCCGCGGTCCGCAGTTGAAGTTGGGCAGAGGAGATTTCCGGCAGTGCGGCGGGCGGCCAATTTCCCGAGCATGGTCAGTGCCGCGGCAGGACCGGGCCGGAGGAGGTGTTCTGTACCGCGGCTGAAGCAGGCCGAAGCCCCAGGCACTGAGCGTGAAACTGTACAGGCGCGAGGGCGGATTTTCAGGCAGGAGGACCGCCCGGCCGCACTTTCCTGCATCCAGAAGGCCCCGGCGGCACCCGGTCAGCCGGCCCGTAGGATCGAGGGATTTTTCAAACCAGGAGGAAAAAGATGCACTCACGACTGATTCGCTTCTCCACCTATGTTGTCAGCCTTCTGTTTCTCACGAGCGGCGTCTTGCAGGCGGAGTGCGACAAAAGCACTCACCGCGACGGCAAGGCGCGCTACATCATCTGCATGCCAGATGACAAGCCGTGGAACGGCGGGTTGATTCTCTACGCCCATGGATACGTCTCTGTGCCGGAAGGCGCGGCGAATGCCGATGCCTGGGAGGCGCAACTGGCGCTGCCCGGCGGTCCTTCCCTGCCGGATCTGGTCACGCAGTACGGCTTCGCCTTCGCGGCGTCCAGCTACTCGAAAGACGGCCTGGCGGTGCTTCAGGGCGTCGAAGACACGATGGATCTGATCTCGGTCTTCACGTCGAAGTTCCCGGCGCCGTCGCGCGTGTTTGTTACCGGCGTCTCCGAGGGCGGCCTCATCGCCGCCAAGGCGCTCGAGCAATATGCCGAGCAACTGAACGGCGGGCTGGCCGCCTGCGGCCCCATCGGCGACTTTCCGCGCCAGATCAACTACTTCGGCGACGCGCGCGTGCTGTTCGACTACTTCTTCCCTGGCGTGCTGCCGCCGTCGGCCATCGACATCCCCGACGACCTGATTTCAGCATGGCCGGTCAAGGCGGTTGAGATCGCGTCGAAGCTTCAGGCCAACCCCCTGAAGACGGCGCAACTGCTTTCCACCGGCAACATCCCCATCGGCCTGAACCCCGCCAACGCGGGCGACGCCATTCTCTCCGTGCTCTGGTACAACGTGTTCGCCACCAACGATGCGAGGGACACGCTCGGCGGCAACCCGTTCGACAACAGGCACCGCTGGTATTCCGGTTCGTTGAACGATTGGCTCCTGAACTGGAAAGTGGCGCGCTTCGACGCCGCGCCCGCCGCAGTGGCCGAGATGGCGGAATACCAGACCACCGGCAATCTGCGCCGCCCGCTGGTCACGCTGCACACGTCCTGGGATCCGGTGGTGCCCGCCTGGCAGGAATCCACATACGCAAAGAAGGTGGCCGCGGCGGGCAAGTCGCATCTGCTGGTGCGCTACCCCGTGCCGCGTTACGGCCACTGCGCATTCAACGAGGGCGAAGTGCTCATCGCTTTCCTGACGATGGTGCTGCACCCATATTCGTTCTGAAGGCTCAGGCGCCCGAGGCGCCGCCCTCCGGCAACCGCAGCCGCGCCAGCCGCAGGCTGTTCGTCACCACGGACACCGAGCTCAGGCTCATCGCCGCGGCGGCGAGGATCGGATTCAGGTGTCCGGCGGCGGCCACCGGGATCATGATGACGTTGTAGATGAACGCCCAGAACAGGTTCTGGCGCATCACCCGCACGGCGCTCCGCGCCAGCCGCAGGGCGGCCGGCACCAGCCTGAGCTGAGCGCGGATCAGTGTGACGTCGCTCGCCGCGGCGGCCACGTCCGCGCCCGCGGCCATGGCGATGCCGGCCGTGGCGGCAGCCAGCGCAGGAGCGTCATTGATGCCGTCGCCGATCATGGCCACCCGTGCGCCCTCGCGTTTCAGCCTCTCGATGAACTCGAGCTTGCCCTCGGGCAGCACGCCTGCCGCCACTTCCTCGATGCCCGCCCGCCGCGCCATCCCGCGCGCGGCGGGCTCGGAGTCCCCGGTGAGCAGGGCCGCCCGCAACCCCATGCGGCGCAACTCGGCCACCGCTTCACGGGCGTCCGCGCGCAGCGTATCGGCCAGCCGGAACACGCCGGCGAACCGGCCGTCGATGGCCAGCCAGAGCTCGGTCTCACCGGCGGCGCTCTCTTCCTGAGCAGGCAGCTCCACCCCGCGCTCCTCGAGCAGGTCGCGCCGGCCGATCAGCACGCGGCGCCCTTCCACCACGCCCTCCGCCCCGCGCCCGGGAAGCGCGCGGAACTCGCTCACCGGCGGCAGCGGCTGTGCCGCGTGCCGCACGACCGCGCGGGCCAGCGGATGTTCGCTGGCCTGCTCGACGGCGGCTGCCAGCAGCAGCGCCTGCGCGGCATCCACGCCCGCAGCGGCGGCGAACTCGCGGACTTCAGGACGGCCCTCGGTGAGCGTGCCAGTCTTGTCGAAAACCACGGTGTCGATGCGCGCGAGCTGTTCCAGCGCCTCGCCGTGGCGGAACAGGATGCCCGCGCGCGCGGCGCGCCCCGTTGCCGCGAGCACCGCCGCGGGCACGGCCAGCCCCATGGCGCAGGGACAGGCCACGATCAGCACCGCCACGGCGGCGGGAAACGACCCCGTGATCAGATACGACAGCGCAGCGATGGCGATCACGGCGGGCACAAAGACCGCCGCCACACGGTCCGCCAGCCTCTGGATGGGCGCCCTGGAGGCCTGAGCGTCGCGCAGCAGCCGCAGGATGCGCTCCAGCTCGGTCTCTCCGCCCACGGCCGTGGCGCGGTAAACGAGCCGCCCCTCTACATTCAGCGTGCCGCCGGTAACGCGCGAGCCGGGCGTCTTCTCGACGGGCAGCGGCTCGCCGGTCAGCATGGACTCGTCAACGCTGGAAGCGCCCTCGACGACCACGCCATCGGCGGCGATCCGCTCCCCCGGGCGCGCAATCGCCAGATCCCCCGCGTGAAGGGAGGCGGCGGGGATTTCCACTTCAGCCCCGTTGCGCAGCACGCGAACGGTGTCCGGCTCGAGCCGGGCCAGTGCCGACAGGGCTTCCGAGGTCTTGCGGCGTGCTCGCGCTTCCAGCGCATTGCCGGTGAGCACGAAGGCGATGATGAAGATCACCGATTCGAAGTACGGCTCGTGGGGCGAAGCCAGCGAATAGAAAAACGCCGCGCCCGTGCCCAGCGCGATCAGCGTGTTCATGTCCGCCGTCCGGTGGCGCAGCGCGGCCCAGGCTTTCGTGTAGAAGCGCCTGCCGGCCCACGCCATCACCAGCACGCTCAGAGCGATGAGCCCGGCGCGCACGGGCGCCGTGTGGTGCCAGGGCATGGCGGCCATCGCCGCGGCGCCGCATGCCAGCGCGACGGCCGCGCGCGTGCGGAGGCGGCGGTATTCCAACTCTTCTTCTTCGTCGTGGCGGCGCTGCTCCTCAGCGATCGACCGCGCCGGCGGAGGCAGCTCGGATTCGTAGCCCGAATCGTTGACGGCTTCCACCAGCTCGGCGGGCGACGTGCTGGCGGCGTCGTAGACGATGGTCGCGTTGTGCAGCAGCAGGTTCACGCTTGCCGAGCGCACGCCCGGCACGGAGGAAAGAGCCTTCTGCACGTGCGCCTGGCAGGCGGCGCAGGTCATGCCCCGCACGGGGATCGTAATCCTCGCTTCCGCGTCTTTGTTCACTCCGACGTACCGGTAACCTGGAATCCGATCCGCTCGATGGCGGCGGCGATCTCCTCGCTGGAGATGCGCTGGTCGTCGTAGGAGAGTTCGGCGGCGCCCACCTCGGCGTGGCGCAGATCCACGCCTTCCAGTTTGCGCAGCGTGTTCGACAGCCGCGTGACGCAGCCGCCGCAGTGCATCCCCTCGATGTTCAACTTGAGTAGCTTGCTCATGCCCGAAACGCGGCCCCCTGCCGTCACCATAACAGATGAGAATCCTGCTTCGAAGGTGACCGCGGTGGGAATCCACTCGGGCCTCCCAGCATCTATACTGGTAGTGGCAGGGCCGCCTCCCCCTTCGGGAAGGAGGCTGACCAGCCAGACGCCGCCGGCCTCCGGATCCCGCGAGATTCGCCGATCCCCTCAGCCGGAGGCGAGGAAGGACGACCCGCTTCGCGGCCCGTACCGGCGCCGCCCTGTACAACCTGCCGAGCCGCGCGCTGCTGAAGCAACGCGCTGCGGATGGCGGAAATCGTACGGCGCGGATGAAGGAAACAGCAGCCGCGGATGCAGGCGGCGCGCCCGCAAGCGTGCGCCGCAGGAAGAGGAAGCGGCAGGGGGATGCCCGATGACGAAGCCCGCGCTCCGATGCGCCGGCAGATCCCGCCAGGCACAACAGCCCGGCCGGGCGGCAGCCCTCCACCAGAACATTTTGTTAGGATTTTGTACAACCCCATGCAGGACAAACTGAACATCGCCGTGTTCATCGACTACGACAACACGGAAATCGGAGTAAAAAGCACGCTGCGCCGCGAATTCGACGTGGCGCTCGTGCTCAACGCGCTCAAGGAGCGCGGCGACATCATCGCCAAATTCGCCTACGCCAACTGGGGCCGGCAGGAGTCGGCCACGCGCCAGATGGCGGAGAACGCGGTGCAGATGGTGCAGCGCATTCCGTCGCCCCGGGGCGACAAGAACGGCGCCGACATCAACCTGGCCCTGGACGCGCTGGAAATGGCCTTCACCCACGACCATGTGAACGCGTTCGCCATTGTCAGCGGAGACTCGGATTTCATCCCGCTGGTCAACAAGCTGAAGGAATACGGCAAGACCGTGTTCGTCATCGGCGGCCGGGCCTTCACCTCCACCATCCTCCAGCAGAACTGCCACGAGTTCATCAGCTTTGAATCGCTGCTGAACGTCGCCCCGGAAGAAGTGCAGCCGCCGCCCGCCCAGGAGGCGCAGCCGCGCGAAAGCTGGCGCGAACGCCGCGAGAAGCGGATGAAAGAGCGCGAAGAGCGCCGCAAGGAGCGCGAGGCGCAGCGGCAGCAGGACCAGCAGAGCCGCCCGCAGCCGCTGGATCTGGCTCTGGCCATGCCGCTGGTGGAGCGTGCGCTCCAGGTTCTCGAACGGCGCAACGTGCAGCCGCAGCTCGGGCTGCTGAAGTCCACCATGCTGCAACTGGACTCCACCTTCAGCGAGAGCGCCTACGGCGCGCACAGCTTCTCGGAGTTTGTCGAGAAGCTCAAGCGCGCCGATCTTGTGCGCGTGAAAGGCTCCGGCGGCCGCTACTTCATCGAGCGCAAGCACCGGTTGCCTGAAAAGGCGCTGCCGCGCCCCGATGAGGCGCTCACCCTGTTGCGCGACGTGCTCGAGATCCACCGTCTGGAGTTCGAAGAAAACAGCCAGAGCGCCGAGGACCTGCTGGCCTGGATGAAGGAGGAGTCGCCCGAGTTCGATCCGGCCAACTACGGCTTCCAGAGCTTCTCCGAGTTCCTGAACTTCGCCCAGGACAAGACGGTCGTGCGGCTGGAACCCCGCGAAGAGGGCGGCCTGATGGTCAACCTCGGCGCGGAGTTCTATCCGCCTGCCCCGCCGGAGCGGGAGAAGAAGGAAGGGGAAGAGTACAGCGAACTCGACTACGTGCAGCCCATCGTCGCCGGCCAGCCCACGGCCACCGGCGAGATCCCGCTGCCCGAAGAGCCGCCCAAGCCCAAGAAGCGCGTCACGCGCAAGAAGACGGCCGACACGGGTGGTGAGAAAGTCCGCCGCACGCGCCGCAAGAAAACCTCATAGGATGTCTGCATGGCAGACATCCATCGCATCTTCCCGCCCGATTCGCCGGCGCCCCGCGGGCCTTACTCGCCCGCGGTGGCGGCTGGCGAATTTATCTATGTCTCCGGCCAGGGCCCTGTCGACCCCGCCACCAACAAGATGTCCTATGGCGACATCCAGCACGAGACGCGCATCACGCTTGCCAACGTGATGCGCATCCTCGCCGCCGCCGGCGCTTCCGCCAGCGACGTGGTCAAGTGCAACGTCTATCTGCGCGACGGCAACGATTTCGCGGCGATGAACGAGGTCTACCGCGAGTTCTTCGGCGATCAGCGCCCGGCGCGCACCACCGTGGCCGTCGCCTTCGCCGATCCGCTCATGAAGGTCGAAATCGACTGCATCGCTTACCGGCCGCGGTGAAGCCGGGGCGGGACTGCCGGTGGCAATCCCGCCTCCCCCTTGTCTCAATCGGGCCGCGACTGCGCAACCGCGAGGTTCAGTTCCATCGCGGCAAGGAACTCCCGCTGAAAGGCTGTCTTGCCCTTGGGCGGCGTGGCGGGCGCCCGTCCTGGCGCCAGAGAAGCCAAGAACCTTTCCAGTTCTTCGCGAATCGAGGCGAATTCCTCCTTGGCCGCAGCCTGGGTGAATTCATTGCGAATCGCCTCCATCAACTCCGATCGCCCCAGGTCAGGCTGGAGCTTCGGCGCGATGGCGGGCAGGCAGACGCGTGCCCCCGCAATCTCCTCGCTCAAGACTTTGTGCGCCCAGTCTGAAGCCAGGTCAAAGTCGGAGGGTTTCACGACGCCAGTTCCAGAAGAGATGAAGCATACCTTTGTGAGCCCCGGCAGGGAATTCGAATCGAGAGTGAATCCTCCCAGCCGCTGCACTGGCCCGATCCCGGCGGTTCCGTCCGTTCCGGTCAGCCAACCGACACTCCGCCTTTCAACGGGCCAGCTGTTTATGGTCGGCTTGCTCCAGCCTGATGGGCTCGTCGATTCTCCAGTCGAGATGGTGGCGTTGACGTCGAGGACGAACCCAGCGATGGCTCGGCGGGCCTTGGCGCCGTTAGAAACTTCGAACACATAGCGGAACTTCCCTTGAGGTCCGGCTGTCACAGTACTGCGGAAAGCCGGCTCGACCATGAGGTCCGGCACTTCGATCGACCAGTACCTGTAGGCGCCATCCGCTCAGAGAGACCGGAGGCGTGCCAACCCCGCTACGCGGTCGATTTCGACGAACTCGCCGGGCGCCGGTTTTGGGGGCTTCGGTGGAGTCACTTCAAGCATCCGGATCTCCCCGCGGGGCGGTTTCCGATCAGCAGGAGCGGCCTGCGCGGAGGCGTGAACGCCCACACTGGCCGCTGCTAGAACGAACCCGACGATCATCTTCACGATGCGCATGCTGGGATCCTTCACTCGGGAAACGTGAGATGATAGCATTTGTCTTCAACGAGGACTGCAGCATATTTCCTTGCAATCGTCGCGAAGAGCTCTTTCTGGGAAGAATCTCCAAGGTATCTGTAGGGGATATCTGCATTGCGCCCCCACATATGTTCACGATGCGGCGTGACCTGCTCCCCGAAAACTCAGCCAGGGATAATTTGGAGAGCCCTCGAATGAAGAGCGAAGAGGAGCAATCCATGAAGAGAAGCCGATACACGGAAGAGCAGATGATCGATGCGGTCAAGCAGATGGAGGCCGGGCGGCCGGCGCGGGATGTCGCGCGGGAGCTGGGAGTGACCGACCAGACGCTGTACAACTGGCGGTCACGCTA
>JBMOMB010000029.1:0-5106 GCA_049325215.1 Acidobacteriota bacterium | reverse complement strand
GGCTTCCGTCCGGGCTGATGCGGACGGAATTCCTGTCCACGCCCCTGGCCTCCAGGACATGCTTCCCGCCCGAGCGGTCCTCGACGACCATCCTGTCTTCTTCGAAATGGAAACGGGCGATCTGCGCAACGAGCTGGCAGCAGGGCAGCAGAGTTCCGAGCCACCACAGGGCGACGATTTTGCGTTTCATGGCTTTCCCTCCGGCAATACGGCTATGGATTGACCCTGAGCACCTTCAGGTTGGGACTCGGCCATCCCTGGCACGCAGTCGCCCCCCTCATTACAATCGGCGCCACATCCGATTCCAGCGGGCGGTTGTGACAGGTGATCTTCCATGGGCTGGACATCACGTCCACGGAGTATGCACGGGTTCCATTCCCGGTTAACTGCTCCAGCGTCCATCGGGCGCGCCCCGGCGCGCGGCGCGGATGCCAGCAGACAGAGCACGGCAGCCAACACGATAGACACCAGGCGGGTCCTCATGGTTGCAGCCTCCTCACGGTTTTGTGCCGTAGATCACGATCCGCCGCTTGACGTGCGTGCGGACATGCTCCTCGATCAGGGCGAGCGCCTCCTCCGGCAACGCCCGCCGGATCTCTTCCACCGCCGCCGCCGGCAACTGCGCCCGGCGCGCCAGCAGCGCCGCAATGCGTTGCGAAGCTTCCAGGGTTTGCACGCCCCGGCTGGCCTCCTGGAGCCCCCGCTCGGTCTCGTTCAGCCCGGCTTTGAGATGGGCGAGGATCCGCTTCAGGGCTTCCTGATGTTCGGGCTCCAGGCCCAGCGGCAGCAGTTGGGCCGCCTGCCGCTTGCGCGCCTCCTCAGGGGCGCCAGCTTCCAGCGCAATGGCGGTCAGGAAGTGCGTGTACGCCAGGCCGTCCGGGATGGCTTCAGGCGTCCGGGCGCCGTCCACCAGGACCGGCAATTGGGAAGAATGATGTTCATGCTGCGCCTCCATTCGCCCCTGCAACAGGAAGATCCCGATGAGGAGCAGCGGCCATCTCATCGGTGCATTTCTGTTGCCGCGCGCTTGTTTCATCAGGCCGGGCGATGGCCCTTCAGGCCGGCGGCACGCCGTTTCCGGCCGGTAATGAGGCCGGGCAATCGCGGCTTCAGCCTGGCGGATCTTCCGAATAGCGGTTGCTGAAAACCAGAAGGATTTTGCGGCCATGCGTTTGTTGCTCCCTCTGACAGAGCCGCTCACCCTCCGGAACCGGCGAGTGTTGGCGGCCGCGTGATTCAGTGAAATTGGCTGTAGATACTATGTGAATTGTTGCCGTGCGATTTCCGCGTCCGGCCGTCTTTTTTCCGAAATCGGAACAGTGCATGTGTTTTCCATTATTTGCGATGCGAGGGGCTGAAGTGCGCCCGAGCGAGTTTGTTACGAATTCGGAACATACGGCCCGCCCGCTGCCGGGTTTTTCGGCTGGATTTTGTTCATTCGACAGGAATTGAGGACTCGAATCGGACGCGCGGCCGCCACAGTGAGCACGTCCCGCGCGGTTGCCGGGCCCCGGCCCGCCGGCCGGGCTTCTCCTCCAATAAGAACCCCGCCTGCGGGCTAGACTGTGAAGGTGACTCCGCCGCGCATTCTCGACGTCGGCTGCGGCCTGAACAAGCGGCCCGGCGCGATCGGCGTGGACCGCAATGCACGCACCGCCGCCGACGTGCTCTGCGACCTGGATCATTTTCCTTATCCGTTCCGCGACTCCGTGTTCGACGAACTGTACGCCACCCATGTCATCGAGCACGTCTCCGACGTCATCCGCACCATGGAAGAGTTCCACCGCCTTGTCAGGCCCGGCGGGCGCATTTTCATCACGACGCCGCACTACACCGACTTTTCGAGCTTTTGCGACCCCACCCACCGGTGGCACCTGAATTCGTTCAGCTTCCGCTACTTTGGCGCGGATCACGGCGGCTTCGGCTACTACTCGGCGGCGCGGCTGCGTGAGAAAAAAGTCCGCGTGCGGCTACTAGCTCTCTGGAGGTGGCTCGGCTTCGAGTGGCTCGTCAACGCCTGGCCGCGCTTCCGGCTGTTCTGGGAGCACTACCTGTGCTACGTGGTGCGCGGCAAGGTGATGGAGTTCGAGTTCGAGGCCGTCAAATGACCGGCCGTGTGGCTGCGCGGTTTGTACAGACTGTGCGATGAGGTGCGCCACTGGGCGCGCTTGCGGCGGCATCCCGAGCACATCGCGCTCGGCAGGCGCGCCGAGGATCTGGCGCACCGCTATCTGGAAGCCGAAGGGCTGACCGTCGTGGACCGCAATTGGACGCTGCCCGGCCGCGACGCCGAGGTCGACATCGTGGCCGTGGACGGCGACACCGTGGTGTTCGTCGAGGTCAAGAGCCGGAAGAACAACACCTTCGGCGACCCTCTGCGCGCCATCGGCCAGTCGAAGCAGCGCCGCATTTCGAGGGCGGCCCGGCTGCTGCTGCGCCGCTGGCGCATCCCGCCGGAGAAGGCGCGCTTCGACATCGTCACCGTCGTCTTCGAGCCGTACCAGATCCGCCATTACCGCGGCGCCTGGTCACCCCGGGAGTGGGATCGGCTATGCTGAGGGATGCTCACTGATACTTCAGTTGGGTGGATTGGGATTGCCTGAGCTCAGAAAAGATCCGATCACCGGACGTTGGGTGATCATCTCGACCGACCGTGCGCGCCGCCCCATGGACTTCGTGCGGGAGCGCACGCCCCCGCCGCCGGCGCGCATCTGCCCTTTCTGTCCGGGCATGGAGACGAAAACCCCGCCTGAGATCCTCGCGTATCGGGAATCGGGCGGGCCGAACACGCCGGGCTGGCAGTTGCGCGTGGTGGCCAACAAGTTTCCCGCCCTGCGGGTGGAAGGCGACCTGAACAAGCAGGGCGAAGGGCTCTACGACCGCATGAACGGCGTCGGCGCTCACGAAGTGATCATCGAGACCCCAGAGCACAACGCCTCGTTGAGCGAGATGAGCGAAAAGCAGGTGGCCGACGTCTTCTTCGCCTTCCGCGACCGCATGATCGACCTGCGCCGCGACGTGCGGCTCCGCTACGTGATCGCCTTCAAGAACCACGGCGCGGCGGCAGGGGCGACGCTCGAGCACCCGCACAGCCAGTTGATCGCGCTCCCCGTCGTTCCCAAGCGCGTGCAGGAGGAGCTGGAAGGCTCGCGCCGCTACTACAGCTTCCGCGAGCGCTGCATTTACTGCGACATTCTCCAGCAGGAATTGCAGTCGCGCGAGCGCATCGTGTTCGAGTCCGACCACTTCGTCGTCATCGCGCCCTTCGCCTCGCGCTTTCCGTTTGAAACATGGATCGTGCCGCGCCGCCACAACGCGCACTTTGAAGCCTCGGAGCCCGCCGTGATCCAGAACCTCGGCTGGGTGGTCCGCACGGTGCTGCGCAAAATCGACAAGGCGCTGGAAAAGCCGCCCTACAACTTCATGCTGCATACGGCCCCGTTGCAGGAAGGGCCGCTCGACCACTATCACTGGCACCTGGAAGTGATTCCGAAGCTGACCAAGGTGGCGGGCTTCGAGTGGGGCACGGGCTTCTACATCAACCCTACGCCGCCCGAAGAAGCGGCCGAATTCCTGCGCGATATGGGGCTGCCCTGAGTCTGAAGCCTGCTCAGCCCGCGCTGGCGGCGGCCGCGTACAGGCGCTGATCCGCCACCAGCCGTTCCATCCGCTGCCCTGTGGAGCGGGATTCGAGCACGCACCGCCCGCTTCGATCCCAGCCTTCCACCCGAACCACGCCCGCCCGGCGTAACACCCGCAGCACGGCGCGCGCCCCGCGAGCCGCCGCCAGCGCCCGCGGCTCCTGCTCCGCGCCTGCCAGCATCTGCCAGCCGCCATCCGGCCCCAGCAGCACGGTCCACTCCCCTTCGCTGCCTGCCGCCGAGCATGACTGCGCCGTCTCGAGCAGTTCCGCCGCGCGCGCCATCAGTTCCGTCACAGCCCCCTTATCGGCGCGCGGCGCGCGGGATTGAGCCGGAAGCCAGTCTTCAGCGCAACCCCAGCCCGCCGTCCACCTGCAACACCTGTCCGGTCACGAACGGGCTGGCTTTGAGGAAAAAGACCACGGCATCGGCGACCTCCTCGCCCGTTCCCGGCCGGCCAGCCGGCGTCGCCCGCGCCATCTTCTGGATCGCGGGATCCTCGCGCTCATCGAAGGGAACCACGCCCGGCGCCACCGAGTTGACGCTGATCCGCGGCGCCAGCGCCCTGGCCAGCCCGCGCGTCAGGGCCACGACGCCCGCCTTGGAGGCGCAGTAGTGCACATGGTCCGGCCAGGCGAGAAACGCGCCCATCGAGCTGATGTTCACGATCCGCCCCCCGCCGCCCCGCTCCATCAGCCGCGCCGCCTCCTGCGCGCAGAAGAACACGGCTTTCAGATTCACTGAGTGGATAAAGTCCCAGTCCGCCTCGGTGATCTCGAGCACGGGCACGCGCGTGAAGCGGCCGGCGTTGTTCACCAGGCCGAACAGCGGGCCGTGTTCGTCTCCGATCCGCGCAAACATGGCGCGGATTTCATCGACGTGTTCGAGATTGGCCTGATACAGCGGCGCGCCGCCGCACTGCGCCGCCACCTCGCGCGCCTCGGTTTCCGAGGTTCCATAGTGCACCAGCACCCGCGCGCCTTCCTCGTGCAGGCGCAGCGCAATCGCCCGCCCGATGCGCCGTGCGGCGCCGGTCACCAGAACCGTCTTGCCCGTCAGTTCGCCCATGACTGCTCTCTCTGATTCTCGCCCGCGCCGCGCGGATGCGGACTTCCACTCATCAGCCGCGCCCGGTCACCCACACGCCCCCCAGCACCAGAGCTCCCCCGGCCGCCACCGGCAGCGTGACCGGCTCGTGCAGAAAGACGAACGCAGTCAACGCGGCGATCACCGGTTGCAGGTAGCTGAACGCCGCCAGCCGCGAGGCGGGCATGTGATCCAGCGCGTAGTAAAAGATCAGGTAGCACAGGATCGAAGCCAGCAGCGTCATGTAGGCGAGCCCGTAATCCGTCCGTAGGAGTTTGGGCGACCGACGTGAAGCCCTGATGAATCGGAGGGCAGAGAGGGAAAGGGCCGGGCGGCGGGCATCACCCAATGGGTGCAAAATTGCTGGTGTTGTGGGCAT
>JBMOMB010000028.1:0-54957 GCA_049325215.1 Acidobacteriota bacterium | reverse complement strand
GAACGGCAGTAGAAGGTTGGGGAGTGAGGAGTTGGGGACACGGTGGACTGTCCCCGGTGGGGGCGGCAGTGGAAGGTTGGGGAGCGAGGGGTTGGGGACACAGTGGACTGTCCCCGATGGGGGCGGGGGATGTGGGGACAGTCCGCTGTGTCCACCGGGAACGGCAGTCGAAGGTTGGGGAGTGAGGAGTTGGGGACACAGTGGACTGTCCCCGGTGGGGTGGAATTAGCGGAGTTTGGCGTTGAGTTTGCCGACCATTTTCTCGAAGCGCTTGCGCTGTTCGGGGGTGAGGGAGCGGAGGATGCGTTTCTTGCCTTCAGCGCGGAAGTCGTCCATTTGGCCCTGGAGATTTTGGTAGTAGAGCACGAATTCGTCGAGGACGGTTTCGATTTCAGCGGCCTGGGCGGGGGTGAGGTCGAGTTCGCGCTTCATCCAGTCGAGGGTCCACTCGCGGCCGCCGGAGGTCCAGGCGGCTGCGGCGGGGAGCCTGGGGGTGGCCATGCGCATGGCGAGGGCGCCGGCGGCGGCCCCGCAGAGGAAGACGAGCAGGAGCACAGCCAGCACGCGGGGCGTGTGCCAGGTGGGTCCGCAATCTTTGCTGGCGGCAGGCGGGTTCACACGCAGGCTCCTTGCTCAATCCGACGACACGGGCAACGTGCGCAGTTCCTCGTCCGCGCCGCCGGAGGAGACGAGGTGGGTGAGAACGACGGCGCGATCGTGGCCGGGGTCGAGGCCCGGGGCGTCGGGCATATCGAGGGCGAAAACGACCATGGGGTTGCCCTCGTCCATGACAGGCTCAGCCGGCCCCTGCCAGACGGCGAAGCTCAGGACGACGAGCAGCGCGAGCGTGGCGTAGCTCAGGCGGCGGCTGAAGGCCGGCTGGAGAAAGATCGACCAGATGGAGGCTGCGCGCCGGGCGTCGATGCGCTGCCGGACGCGGGCGTAGAAGCCCGGGGCGGGACCGACATCGGAGGGGCTGCGCAGCTCCAGAAGAAGCTGCTGATGGGCGCGCATCTGCTCGACGGCGAAGCGGCAGGACTGGCAGGAGGCGAGGTGCTGCTCGATGGCGGCGAGCCGGGCGCCGCAGGCCGAGCCCGCGAGGTACTCTTCGAGGCCATCAACTACTGGCTCGTGCATTTCCGTCTTCCCTCAAGTTATACCGAATCCGAAACGGCGGAGCCGGGAGTCTTGCGCCGTCGTGCGGCTTCGCTCCCTTCGCTGCGCCAATGATACCTGAAACGCCCGGCACCGCGGCAAGGGCCCCCGAGGGGGCCACCGGATCTGACTGGCGCCGGGGACGCCTCATGACGATTTCCTTTCGGTTACGGGGCGGATGCCCTTCCCATGCGTGAGACGTTGCGCCGCCTTGAGCAGTTTCTGGCGGGCGCGGAAGAGCTTCACCTTGATGGTGTTCTCGTTGAGGCCGGTCATGCGGGCGAGTTCTTCGACCGAATGGCCCTCAACCTCTTTGAGCAGCATCAACTGGCGGTCTTCCTGGCTGACCTTGCCGAGGAGCTTCAGGGCGAGGTCGCGGCGTTCGAGCTGCTCGTCGATGCGGGGGCCGGAGTCGGGCTCGCTGCGCTCCATGTTGACGCCCTCTTCGTCGCCGAGGTCGCTCTCATAGACGAGCTTGCGGACGCGGCGTTTGCGGAGGTAGTCGTAGCACTCGTTGACGGTGATTTTGTAAATCCAGGTAAGCAGCGAGCTGCGGAAATCAAAATTGCCGATGGAGAAATAAACCTTGGTGAAGACCTGCTGGGCGATGTCCTCGGCGTCGTTGTGGTTGCGGAGGATGCCGTAGATGATGGAGTAGATCTTGTTCTGGTAGCGCTCGACGAGATCGCGGAAGGCGGCCTCATCGCCGGCCTGGATGCGGCGGACGAGCGCGGCTTCTTCTGTAAGGCGGTTTTCCACGCGCGACCTACCCTGCGCCGCCGAAGCGCCGCCTCCGCCCGCGGGGAAGGGAAGGACGCCAACGTGCCCGCTCATACACCTGATCGACGCGCTCCAAACCCATGCGGTTTCAGAAGAAAGCCAGCCCGGGCCGGGCCCTCCGGCAGGCGCGGGCAGCGGCGCGGCCGGGCATTCCTTACGATATCAGATCGCGGAAGCGCGGCCGGGGGGGCGCGCATCAAAAAATATGAAGCGACGCGCCAGACCAGAACGGCGTGCTAGAATTCGAATCAGGACGAGTTTGTAGGAGGGATGGAACATCCATGATCACATTGACTCCCACCGCCATCAACAAGGTGAAGGAGATCCTGGAGATGCAGGATCCGAAGCCGGCGGGGCTGCGCATCGCCGTAGTGGGCGGTGGGTGCTCCGGGTTCACCTATTCGATGGCGTTTGAAAACAGTCCGGGGCTGCTGGACAAGACATACGATTTCGATGGGCTGAAGGTGTTCATCGATCAGGCGAGCATGCTGTACCTGGACGGCGCCAGCGTGGACTATGTGGAGACGCTGGAGGGCGCCGGGTTCAAGTTCGACAACCCGAACGTGAAGTCGACGTGCGGGTGCGGGTCGAGCTTCCAGGCCTGAAATTCCTTCTGCTGAGACTGGAGCCGGGCGGCGCGAGCCGTCCGGCTTTTGCATTTTGGGGCGGCCGTGGCGATGATGGAAGGGCGATGGCGGAACGGATCGACCTATCACACCTGGATACGGAGCAGTGGAACCCGCGCTCGGAGGGACTGGACCGGCTGGCGACGGAGGAGATGCTGCGGGTCTTCAACCGCGAGGATGAGATGGTGGCGCCGGCGGTGGGGAGGGCGCTGGGGGAGATCGCGCGGCTGGTGGATGCCGTGGCGGAAGCGCTTGGAGCGGGCGGGCGGCTGTTCTACATCGGGGCGGGGACGAGCGGGCGGCTGGGGGTGCTGGACGCGAGCGAGTGCCCGCCGACGTTCAACGTGCCGGAAGAGCTGGTGCAGGGTTTGATCGCGGGCGGGGACTTCGCGCTGCGGCATGCAGTGGAGGGAGTAGAGGACCGGCCGGAGGCGGGGGCGGAGGATCTGCGGGCGGCAGGCTTCCGGGAGAAGGATTTTCTGATCGGGATTGCGGCAAGCGGGCGGACGCCGTATGTGCTGGGGGCGGTGGATGAGGCGGGTCGGATGGGGGCGGCGACTGGGGGGATCTCCTGCTGCCGCGGGGCGGAGCTATCGCGGCGGGTGCGGTATCCGGTGGAGGTGGCGACGGGGCCGGAGGTGATTGGCGGCTCGACGCGGCTGAAGGCGGGGACGGCCACGAAGATGGTGCTGAACATGATTTCTTCGGGAGTGATGGTGCGGCTGGGGCTGGTGTATTCGAATTTGATGGTGAACGTGCAGCCGAGGAACGAAAAGCTGGTGGACCGGGCGGAGCGGATCATCATGGCGGTGGCGGGGGTGGGACGGGCGGAGGCGGCGCGGGCGCTGGGGGAGGCGGGGCAGGATGTGCGGACGGCGATCGTGATGGCGAAGCTGGGAATTGGGAGGGAGGCGGCAGTGGCGCGGCTGGCGGCGGCGCGGGGGCGGCTGCGGGAGGTGATCGGGTAAGGGAGGTTGGGTCATCCGGCGAGGGAGACGGCCGGGGTTTCGCAGGGCTGGGAGTGGATCTGGGCGGAGCGGACCGCCTGCCAGGCTTCCAACAGGGTGCGGGCGACGCGCTCGGCGTTGGCGAGGGGGGCATCGAGCTGATGGGCGTGGGCGGAGTGAAGCTGGTCGAGAAGGAAGGTGTAGAGCTGGGAGAGGCGGGCGGCGAGCTGGGGGTCGGCGGAAGGGTTGACAGACTGGGCGAGTTCGCCGACGATTTCCATGGCGCGGGAGATGGAGCGGGCGCGGAGGCGGGGGTTGGCGGCGGCGAGGGCGCGGCGGGCATCGCCGATGGAGCGGGCGAGTTCCTCGTAGAGGAGGATGACGAGTTCGAGGGGATCGGCGCCGAGGACGCGCTCGGCGAGGTGGTCGCGGTAGGGATTTCCTGTCATGCCTGTTTGTCCTGAGATATCCGGCGCTGGCCGGGCTGAATTAACGGGGTAAAGTTTCGGCCAGCCGCAAGACATATTCGGGTGGAATCTGCTGGATGACTTCCTGGGTTTCGCGGTCGATGATTTTCATCACGGGCCGGCGGGTTTCGCGGTCGAGGCTGAAAGTCAGCTCGCTTTTTTCGCCGAAAATGCGGCCTTCATTCAGCTTTTCGACGGCGCGGATCAACTGGGCCTGTTCCTGACGCATCTCCGGGGACAACGGGTTGACCGGAGCGATGGCGGGCAGTTCGCCGATGGCATCCACTCTGCGGATTTCCATGGTGCGCCTCCTTTCCGAGCGTGCTCCGCTTTCGAACAACGCATCGGACGGGCGGCGCAGATTTTGAGGAAAAATGCGGGACGGGAGCGGATTGCCGGTGCTTTGTCAGCCGAGGTTGAGGACGTCTTTGAGAACGCCGCGCTGCTGCTGGATCTTCTGCTGGAGGAGCATGAGCGCGTAGATCAACTGCTCGGGACGGGGCGGGCAGCCGGGGACGTAGACATCGACGGGGATGACCTGGTTGACGGGGATGAGGGCGTAGTTGCTGAAGACGCCTGTAGAGGTAGCGCAGGCGCCCATGGAGATGACCCATTTGGGTTCGGGCATCTGCTGATAGAGCTGGCGGACGACGGGGGCCATTTTGTTGGAGACGCGGCCGGCGATGATCATGAGGTCGGCCTGGCGGGGGCTGCCGCGGAAGACTTCGGCGCCGAAGCGGGCGACGTCGAAGCGGGAGGCGCTCATGGCCATCATTTCGATGGCGCAGCAGGCGAGGCCGAAGGTCATGGGCCAGATGGAGTTCTTGCGGCCCCAGTTGATGACGCTGTCGACGGTGGTGAGCAGGATGCCGGAGTCCTGGGCGAAGCTGCCTTCGCGGTCGATGCGGTCGAACAGGCCGGGGGGAAGCTCGCCCAACTGGATTTGGTTTTCGCGGATCGTGCCGTCCATCGGGGTTCCTTCTGCCTACCAGATTACCGTAAGCGGGGGCGGGATGGAGGAATTGGGGCGCTCCGCTGTGTCCACGGGGCGGTGGCGGAGGGATGCGGAGCGAGGGGCGGGGAGACACAGCGGACGGGGGTGGGGGGAAGCGGTGGAATCGCTTCCAAGAGGGCCGATGGCCCGCTCAGTCGTGGTTTTTTCGCAGCTATCTCCGGGACCCGGCAGAGCCTGCGGCGGCAGGAGTCACAGCGGTTCCTGGCGGGATCGCCTGGGCAGCCCCAGGCAAAACGACAGTTTGGGTATTGAATTGCAGCATGCTGAGTGCTAGACTCATTTTGATCGTGGGATCGCGGATCATGAGCAGTTGATCCGGCGCTGGGAAAGGAGGAGTTTCCGTAATGCTCCGTTGGATGTTGGCGTTCTCTCTTGGCTGTGTGGCTGCATCACAGGCCGCGGTCATCACCCTGAACAACCACGGTTTCGAACTCGGGAATGTTTCCGGCTGGTCCACATCCGGGGATGTTTCCGCCGGAGGAACTACCGTGATCAATAGCTGGACGGTAGGGCCGGCGGGGTCATACATGGCCATTCTGAGTTCCACCGAGGAAGGTGGCTCTTCCGTCGCGAGTCTCGAGTCGTTCTTCGGCGTCACCACTGGGCTCCTGAGCGGCGGGCTGCCACCAGGAACGGCGACGAACGGTTCCGGCATTTACCAGGACTTTTCGGGCAATGCCGGCGACACCGTGACCATGTATTGGGCGTATGTCGCCACCGACTACTATTCCTTCAACGACCCGGCCTTCGCGGTGGTGACGGGGCCTGGAGTGGAGCAGTTGACTGTGCTGGCGAGCATCTGGAACGGCGGGATTACCGTGGGGGACTACGGCGCTACTGGTTGGCACGCGTTCACCTATGTTCTGCCTTCCACCGGGAACTACCGGCTGGGGTTTGGTGTGGTCAACACCGATGATGATGTCGTTCCGGGTTATCTCTTTCTGGACAACGCACCGGGCACGTTGAGCGGCGGGGAGATTCCGGAGCCCGGCACGCTGGCCCTGCTCGGCGCAGGGCTGGTGGCGCTTGGACTCTTGCGCCGGCTTTGTTGAGGCGGCGAGCCGCTCCCGTCCCAGGCGCTGCAATGGCGCGCCCGCGCCGGTGCGCCATTTCCATTTTCGGCCTTCTCCTGCGATAGAATTCCGGCGTAGCGGAGAGGAGGTGCGATGTGAGCGCTCGGCGCGATTTTCTCAAGAAGGCTTCGGCGGGGCTGCTGGTGGTGTCGCCGGAGACGGCGTTCACCTATCAGGCGAACTCGACGGTGGAGGTGGGCATCGTCGGCTGCGGCGGGCGGGGCAACTGGATCGGCCCTTTCTTTCCGGAGTTCGCCGGGGCGAGGGTGGTGGCGCTCGCCGATGTGCAGCGGGCGAATCTCGAGTCCACGTCGGAGAAGCTGAAGGTGGCGCGGAGCCGCGCCTATCTGGGGCCGGACGCGTATCTGAAGCTGGCGGAGTCGAAGCTGGACGCGGTGGTGATCGAGACGCCGACGATCTATCATGCCGAGCAGGGGCTGGCGGCGGTCAGGGCAGGGAAGCACGTCTTCATGGCGAAGCCGGTGGCGGTGGACGTGCCGGGCTGCCGGACGGTGCTTGAGAGCGGCAATCTGGCCCGGAAGAAGGGGCTGTCATTCTGGGTGGATTTCCAGAGCCGGGCGCGGGACGCATACAAGGAAACGGTGGAGCGCGTGCGGCGAGGAGACATCGGCAAGCCGGCGTTTGCGGAAGTGCATTATTTCGCCGGGCGCCCGTGGAAGGACAAGGGCGCGCCGGGCATGGATGCCGGGCAGCGGCGGATTGTGAACTGGTTCGGCGACCGTGTGTTGAGCGGGGACATCATTGTCGAGCAGAACATCCACGTGATCGACATCGCCAACTGGCTGCTGGGCGCGCGTCCGGTGAAGGCCAACGGGACGGGCGGACGGACGGACTGGCGGGGCACGCCGAACGAATTCGGGGACGCCTGGGACCATTTCGCGGTGAATTTCTGGTATCCCGATGGCGTGCATGCCTCGTTCGCGTCTCATCAGTTGACGGGGAGCTTTTCCGATCTTTGCGTGCGCGTGTTCGGCGTCCGCGGGTGCGCGGACACGCATTACGGCGGCACGGTCCGCATCCTGGGGCAGAACGCATGGATGGGCGCCGAGCGCGACGATACGTTCCGCGGCGGAGCGATTCAGAACGTGAAGGATTTTGTGGCGTCGATCCGCGAATCGAAGCCTATATACAACTACGAGGTCTCGGTGGAGTCCAACCTGACGGGGATCCTCGGGCGCACGGCGGCATACAAAGAAGCCACGGTGACGTGGGACGAAATGATGGCGGCGAACGAGAAGTGGGAGGCGCCGCCGCTGAAACTGAACTGGTAGGCGAGCCTCAGAGCCTGGCTGCGACGGCGCGGGCGAGGGAGATGAGCGCATCGCGGCCTGCGAGGCCCGGGCCGCCGATTTCGACCCAGGCGTCGCCTTTCATCATGAAGAGCCCCGTGGCCAGAGGGGCGAGGTAGGCGCGGTCGCCGACGCCTTCGATCCCCGCGGGTTTGCTGGTTCCTTCTTTCGCGCCCGCCACGGCACCCATCATGCCCATGGCGAGGCGGTAGGCGGATTCCTGCTGTCTTGCCTCCTCGCCATAGGTGACTTTGATCTGGAAGAGCGGGCCCCCTTCGGAGGATTGCGAGCTGGCGGCGACGCCTTTGATGAGGTCTTCCATGACGCGGGCGGCCTCCTTTTCATTGGCCGCTTTGTTTTCGCGCATTTTGCGGATGGCCTCCTGGGCCTGGGCCTGGCCTTTTTCGGCGGCCTGTTCCGGGGAGCCGAAGTAGAGGCACTCGCCGTCGCGGGCTTCGGTGCGCTGGATGGAAAGCCCGGTGGCGCTGGAGGCTTCCGCCGCGGGCAGCAGGGAGCAGGGATCGGAATAGCGCCGGGCTGCGCCGGTGAGTGCCGGCGCGGGAGCAACCCCCATGTTCTCCGCCGCGGTCTCGACCTTCTTCTTGACCCAGAAGCCGGTGGCGATGAGCCCGCCGATGGCGATCACACCAAGCAGAACCACCACGCCTCCGACAATCAGCAGGATCTTGCCGATCCCGCTGCCCTTGGCAGGGGGCGCAGGCGCCGGGTATGCGCCGGGCGGCGGTCCGGGGGGCTGCTGGGCGGGTGCGGCTGCACGGGCGCCGCAATGGGTGCAGAACGAGCTTCCGGGCGGCAGGGGGTTGCCGCAGTTTGTGCAGTGTGGCATCTTGGCCTCCTCCAGCGAAGTTTGACCCAGTATACACCTGTAGCGAAGGAAGTGGACCGAAGCGGCGGCGGGCAACTTGCATCTTTCCGCCCGCGTCTTTATACTTGGCAGACTACAGGGAGACTGAAGCCTGGCGGCCATGTCCGCCGATAGAGAGGATGGAGGTCGAGGAAGTGCAGATTCTGGGCAATCGGCGCTTCGTAGAGATTCCGGGGACCCGGACGCATGAGCTGCCCCCGCTGCTGATTGGGGCGCTGTCCGAGTCGCCGCGGGCGGAAAAGACGCTGGAAATCGCGGAAGAGCTGGTGGAGGAGGAAGGATTGATCCCACTGCCGGGTGAGGATCCGGCGGTGGAGCCGCTGCTCGAGCGGCGCCGGCTGGATCTGGCGATCCAGATCGTGGAGCAATACTACGGGCTGCTTTCACACTGGAAGCTGGGCGATGCGATTCTGGAGTGGATCCGCCAGTGCGAGACGACGTTCGAGCGGCGGCAGGAACTGCGCCCGCTGCTGCGTCCGGACGTGTGGCCGCATGCGGGGCGGTCGAGCTTTGTGACGCTGCTGCAGGACAAGGCGGTGGACACGCGCGGGCTGGACCCGGAAAAGGCTGTGGGCACGCGGCTGAGTTTCCGGCAGCCGCCGCCGCTGGACATCTGCACGGACCAGTTCCTGTTTTATTTGCGCTCGAGGCTGGCGCAGGCAGCGTATCAGGCGTGGGCGTCGCTGACACCAGAGCCGGTGTCGAGCCTGCCGCCGGAGCGGTTCGTGTTCGAAGTGCACGCTATCTGATTGAGGGGGCAGTGGCAAACCACGCCGCTGCGGGCTTCAGGCAAGAGTATGCGGAGGGAATGCGGAGTTTCCTGCCGCCCGGCTCCGGAAGAAGACTTCTACTGCTGAAACAAGGCGCTACGGCCACGGGACCAGCCGCTCCCAAGCCAAACCGAACTTGCAGACAGGATATTGCACC
Organism: Acidobacteriota bacterium; assembly: GCA_049325215.1. GTDB lineage: Bacteria > Acidobacteriota > Terriglobia > Bryobacterales > Bryobacteraceae > JANWVO01. The sequence continues at coordinate 45,771 of JBMOMB010000028.1, read as the reverse complement.
TAGCCTGGGGCGGTACGTGAACATTTCGGCAACTTCGCTGAAGCAATGGCCCTGGGTGTTGGGCTGCGGGATGACCGCGGTTCGGCGTTCATGAGCAGCGGCTTTGGAGGAAGCCGCCGACGCGCTCGGAGAATTCCGCCGGTGCTGCCACGAGCAGTGGCTGGTCGAACGGCTCCAGTTCCAAGATCAGTGTCCAAGGAAATCGTGGGGCGGGGGAGTGTTTTCACAGCGGAGTGGAACTTGCGGGGTGCATTGATTGCCGGATGAGGCTTGGTGCAATCTCCCAGCGATTGTGAATCTGGCTTATTGGCTTTGAGAGCCTGCGCTCCCTACAAGCGTGCCCAGGAACGCTGTCAGCACCCGTTTCTCGTCGGATGATAGGTTCAGGCGGCGGATCTCGGGATCGAGGTCCGGGTTGGCGCGTCCGCCGGCGTCATAGAATTCCACCACATCCGCGAGAGTGGCCAGGCTCCCGTCGTGCATGTATGGCGCGGTGCGTGCTACTTCACGGAGAGTGGGCGTCTTGAAGTTGCCCTGGCCTGCCCCGAGATCCGTGAGCCGGCCGTCACGCCACGCGACGCCCGTGTTGTGCAAACGCTCGTCGGTGAAGTTGGGACCCACATGGCAGGCGGTGCAGTTGGCCTTGCCACGGAAGATTTGGAGGCCGCGCTGTTGCTCCATCGTGAGAGCGGAACGGTCGCCGTTGATGTAGCGGTCGAACGGAGAACCGCCCGAGAGAATCGATCGGACAAAGCTGGCGAGCGAGCGCGAAATCTCGCCGGGCGCAAGGCCGACACGCGCGGCGGCCTCGGAGAGCGGGAGGTCCATTTCGTTGGGATCTTCGATCGGCTTGAGGACCTGCTCTTCCAGCGTGGAAACGCGCCCGTCCCAGAAGAACATCCGCCCGTAGCCGCGATTGATCAGCGCCGGAGAATTGCGCCGGCCTTGCCGGCCGAACACGCCGATCGCGACGGCGCGGCCATCGGAGAACGCACGCTCCGGATCGTGGCAGGAAGAACAGGAAATAGACCCGTCGCGGGAAAGGCGGCGGTCAAAGAACAACCGCCGCCCGAGTTCGATCTTCTCCGCCGTGAGGGGATTGTCCTCGGGAACTGGTAAATAGAGGTCCAGGCCCAGAGGGATCACAAGCGCGAAAACCAGCAGCATCAGTGGACCTTCTTTAAAGCGGAGAGCACGTTATCCATGGCGACGACCTCTCTCTTGGTTGCGCCTCGAACCGTGTAAACGATGCGCTTGCCGTCTGGGTGAATCGACGCGCACTCCGCGCGAGGATTGTCGATAGCAATCCTGTGCAGTTCACCCCCAGTCGCGGCGAGGAGCCACAGTTCGCCCTCATTCGCTGTCGAGAGCATCTTGCGAATGATCAGGTTGCGTCCGTCCGGAGTCCAATCGCACAACTCCAAAGATTGTGGCGCGTTCACCCGGAGCAGTTCGCGTGGTTCACCGCCATCTATCGGGAGAAGATTGATTGTCGAAGCCGTTCCAGCGTTATCGCGAGATTGATACGCTACTGAGCGCCCATCCGGCGATGGGACAAATGCCAGCCCAGGTATCAATCCGTCCAGCGCGGCGAATTCCCGTTCCGTCCCTGAAATCATGTCTCTCTCCACAAAGCGCGAACTCGATACGACGGCGTCGCCCTGCTTTCTGAAGTTCCGCTTGTAATACAGCTTGTTGCCCCCGGGTCCAAACCTCGGCTGCATGGTGATACTGCGCCATAGCGCGGAATCCTCGACAATTCCATCGTCCGAGAGAGCGATCTGGTCCACCTCGCCCGTCTCCGCGTTCAGGCGGAAAATTCCGTGTCGGCCCTTGAGATCGGCCCCAGCGGCGGAAAACGATCTTCCATCCGGTGCCCAGGCGATATCGTTGATGTACCTCATCTGTGGCCGCAGTTCTCGCGCCTGCCCGGATTCCAGAGAGCGGATTCGAATTCGCGAGAACGTCGCTGGAGCCGCCTCCTTGACTCCATGAGCGAGGAACTTACCATCCGGCGACCAGCGTCCAGGAAACTTGTCGATGAATTCCGGAGCAGGAGAGGACAGCAGCTTGCCGGAATCGAGGTCCAGGGACGCCGTCATCAGCGTGGTGTCGTTGGAGTAGACACTGTAATACAACGCTCCGGACCGGGACATCCCCCAAACGCTGGACACATCGGCTCGGATCAGTTGCGCGCCTCCGTGCGGTTTGCCGTCCTGCATGGGCACGGCCCACAGGCCCGAACTTCCGGTGCGGTCGCTTAGGAATAGCAGGTGGCTGCCGCCGGGCGCCCAGGCCACCGGCGCGTTCTTGCTGTTCGGGTACTGCACGGCCGGGTACTCCCGGCTTCCATCGGTCGCCAGCACGAAGATGTCTCCGCTGCGGGAATCTTGGGTGGAGGGGAGGTTGTACGCCAGAAACCGGCCGTCCGGCGAGAACGCCATGCTGCCGGCGCCTCCCCAGCCGACGGACTTCAACACGCGGTAAGACCCGTCAGTTGGAGACAACAGCGCGATTTGCACCGTTCTGTCATTGCGTTGCAGTTGAACCGCGATCCACTTCCCATCGGCGGACCATGCCCATGGGCCGGGGTAGCGCACGTCCGGGTTCTTGAAAAGCACCCGGTGGGTCCCATTGCCGTTGATCGCGATTAGACGCAGTTCAAAACCGCGGTCGCTGCTGTTGTACCAGACGTAAGCCACCTGCTTCCCATCGGGCGAGATAATGGAGAAATCGGAGAATTCACGCTTATCGCCCGCTGTATGGTTCGTGAGCCGCTTTTCGTCGCCGGCGACCAAATCGTGCAACGCCAGGTCGCCGGTTTGCTGGTCGGCAAGCGAGAGGTAGCGGCCATCGGGTGACACCGAACCCCAGGAATAGGAGTTCATCCAGACCGTCCGTATGACGATATTGGGGTCCGCAGATGCGGCTTGCCCTATTCGCTTTCGGGCGACATCCGCTGCCTCTTTCTGATCCGCATAGTCGCGCGCTACCCGCTCGTAGATCTTGCGCGCCTCGGCGTCCCCCAGTTTGTGGTGGCATTCGGCCATGCGGATGAGCGCCTTCGCAGCGGTGGCGCGATCGGTCTTGGCTTCGGCGACCGTCTTCTCGTAGAGAGCTATGGCGCCCTTGAGATCGCCGTCGATCAATTCCTTGTCAATTGCTGCCTTCAGCGCGGCTTGTGCCGGGGCGGGTTTCTGGGCAGCTAGCGGCGCTGCCAGCAAAACGGCCATGGCGGCGATGGCGAGAGTATTTCTGAAATTGGTCATTGGTTCACCTCGTGCCACCAACATAAGGAATCAGCGACCAAACGGAATCCACGATCAGTCAAGTTTGTGTCAAGAGATCAAAGCGATAGCCGATCCCTCGCACGCCATGCAAGCAGCGGGGCTCCGACGGGTCAGCCTCGATCTTCTTCCGCAGGCTCCAGACGTGCGTATCCACCACACGGTCGGTTATGAAAGTCCCTGTGTCCCACGCCGAGTCGATCAACTGCTGGCGGGTCAGCACCCGCCCGGCGTTTTCCACGAATGCTCTGAGGAGGCGGTACTCGGTGGGCGTGAGCTCGACGGGCTTGCCACCGCGGCGCAGTTCAGCGCGCGAAAAATCGAGCACACAATCCGCGAACCGGACCACCTTCGGCGGGGAGGAGGGAGGTTGGCGGAGACGCGCCTTGATACGGGCACGGAGTTCGCGCGGACTGAACGGCTTGGTGACGTAGTCGTCGGCCCCGAGCTCCAGACCGAGCACTTTCTCAGTCTCGTGGGCTTTGGCCGTGAGGAGGATGATCGGTGCGGCAACCCCGCGCCGGCGCAACTCGCGGCAGACTTCGAAGCCGTCGAGCAGCGGTAGCATCACGTCCAGCAAAATGAGGTCGAACTTGCCGCTCATGCCGAGCTTCAGGGCCAATTCGCCATCGCGGGCGACTTCCGTCTCGTAACCGTGGCGGGTGAGGTCCTCGGTGAGCCCGAAGGCGACGTCCGGCTCGTCTTCGACGATCAGAATCCGTGCCATCTTACCCCTTGCGCGGCAGCATGAGGCTGAAAGTACTGCCCTCGCCTTCGACACTCTGCACTTCCACTCGGCCCCCGTGAGCTTCGGCGATGTGGCGGACCATGGCAAGCCCGATTCCGGTTCCAGGGATGCCCCGCTTGCTGATCGATTCGCCGCGGACGAACTTCTGGAACAGGCCGGCCTGCTCTTGCCGGGGGATCCCGAAACCGTGATCCACAACACGAATGGTCACCCCCGAGGCATTGGCAGCAGCTTCGATCAGCACGTCACGGCGGGTTCCCGAGTACTTCACTGCGTTGTTGAGTAGGTTCCAGATGGCGCGGCTGAGCGCCTCGCGGTCGGCATCGACCGGCAGCGGATGGTCCGGCGTTCGGCATTCGATTTCGAAGCCGCGCGCGATGGGCTCGCTCGAGAACTCCGCGGTGAGTTCGCGAACCAAAGCAGCGGCGTCCACCGGCTCGAGCTGATAGGGACGGCGTCCTGCCTCCATGCGTCCGAAGTCGAGCAACGTTTCGACAAGCCGGCTGAGGCGGTCCGTCGCGCGGTTCTGCGCCTTGTAGTAGCTCAGCCGCGTTTCTCCCGGAAGATCCGGTTCGTCGGTCAACATCTCACCGAACTGGCGCAGCGCGGTCAGGGGCGTGCGGAACTCGTGCGAGACCGAAGCGACGAAATCGGACCGAAGACGCGCGATGCCAAGCTCGCGCGAGATAGCGCGCCAGGCGAAATAGGCCACGGCGCAGATGAGAATGAGGAGGGCTGGGAGGGCGGCGAGCATAGCGGTGCGGCGCGCGGCGAATTCCGGTAGAGGCCGCGAATCGAGGGGCGCGGTAATGCTCCAGGGTAGGCCGGTAAGGGAGGATTGACGGGTGAGGCCCTGCGGGGCCGTCTCTCCAGCGCAGGCGAGATGGACTCCGAACGGAGACTCCCAGTGGGCGGCTCTGTAGCGCGGTCCGGCGAGCAACGCATCCTCGCCATGCCAGATGAGGGTGTACCCAGCGTGGCAGAGACCGCCTTCCAGCGCCTGACGCCGCTGCCAGAGGACGCTCACGGCTATCGCCTCCTGCTGCATCTGGGCTGGGGGATGGAGATCCCGGCCGAGCCATTGGCGGCATTGTTGTGCGGCTAGGAGGAAGGTGTCTTGATCGAGAGGCCAGCGGGCCGAGTAGAGTTCGGAGAGAAGCTGGCTGACTTCCTGTCGCAGTTCGGCCATGCGGCCGGTCTGTTCGAGTGCCCGGCAGCGGGCGCGCCGCGCCATCAGTCCGACCGGTTCTCCTTCGATCGCCACAGAGTCGATGGCAGCGAGCTGACTCCATGCACGTAGAGCATCGTCCAGCCGTCCGGCCTTGCGATGGAGTCGGGCGATCCGGAGCAGGGCGCCCGCGCGAATGGCCGCGGATGTCGACGACGCCAGGCGCATGCACACGTCGAATGCCTTGACCACGTCGCCCGCGTGGAATTCGGCGCGATCGGCTTCAGCAAAGGGCTCCGCGGGAGGTTCGGGCAGTACCGGGGCGGAAGGCAGGTAAAGGAGGCGGCCGGCGCCCTTCCGGAGCAAGACTGCGTCTGGCGCGAGATCCCCGGCGCGCCAGTCGAGACCGGACGCGAGCCGGCGTTGGATGATGCCGAGGTCTTTCTGGATGGACGATACCGCGCGTTCCATGGACGCTTCCGCCAGTTCGAGACGCCGGCGCTCCTCGAGCGCGCGATCCTGTTCCAGCAGACGAATCCCGAGCGTGACCAGCGTGATTGCGGGCACAACGACCACGGCCACGACGGCGGCCAGAATGCCGCGGGGAATCTTCAGACGCTCAGCCGGCCGGAACATTTCTGGAATCGCCCACTCTTCATTCTGACGCAAGCCGGTCTGGACCGGGTCGACGCTCTGTCAAGAGTGTGTCAAGATAGCTGCCTACCTTCCGGAAAGCGCGTTCAGGAATGCAACAAGGGCCCGCTTTTCATCGAACGAGAGGTTCAGGCGGCGGATCTCGGGATCCAGGCCCGGGTTGGCGCGTCCGCCGGCGTCATAGAATTCCACCACATCCGCGAGAGTCGCCAGGCTCCCGTCGTGCATGTAGGGCACAGTCCGGGCTACTTCACGGAGAGTGGGCGTCTTGAAGTTGCCCTGGCCTGCCCCGAGATCTGTGAAGCGGCCATCACGCCACGCAACGCCCGTGTTGTGCAACCGCTCGTCGGTGAAGTTGGGACCCACATGGCAGGCAGTGCAGTTGCCTTTACCGCGGAAGACCTGTAGTCCTGCCTGTTGCTCGAGCGTAAGTGCGGAACGGTCGCCGTTGAGGTAGCGGTCGTAGGGGGAGCCGCCGGAAAGAATGGAACGCACGAAGCTGGCCAGGGCACGTGAGATCTCCTCTCTGGGCAGGCCCACGCGCGAACTGGCCTCCGCCAGCGGCAGATCCATTTCGTTGGGATCCTCGATGGGCTTGAGGACCTGTTCTTCGAGGGATGCGACGCGCCCGTCCCAGAAGAACATCCGCCCGTAGCCGCGATTGATCAGCGCCGGAGAATTGCGACGCCCTTGCCGCTGGAAGACGCCGACTGCGATGGCGCGGCCGTCGGAGAAGGCGCGCTCGGGATCGTGGCAGGACGAACAGGAGACCGAGCCATCGCGGGAAAGGCGGCGGTCGGAGAACAACCGCCGCCCCAGTTTGATCCTTTCCGGCGTGAGCGGATTATCGTCCGGGGCTGGAAGGTAAAGGTCCAGCCCCAAGGGGATCGTGAGGAGGGCCACGATCAGGCGGAGCACTATTTCCTCGCACGCAGGTCCGTTGGGAGGTTCTCGATCGTCCAAATCTCCTCGGACTGTCCGCCGGCGGCAAATGCGATCTGCTTACCATCGGGATGGAGTTTGATGCCCTCGTCCCTCCAGTGACTGACCTCGATATCGAGCTTTCTGGCCTGGCCACCTTCTACCAGGACCATCCACAGCTCTTTGCGGTCGCCGGTGCGCTTCACAAAAAGGAGCGCCTTGCCGTCGGGCGTCCAAGTCTGGTTGGCGTAGGCCTCGATTCGCTCGGGGCGTTCGGCGCGAAGGAGTTCGCGAGGAGATCCCTCGTGGATGGGCACCAACAGGAGCGACGTGCTTTTGAACGCCACTGAAGCCGCGGGATCGGGGCCCTCCATGAGCACTGTCGCGGCCCATCGCCCATCCGGCGAAAGGTGATACCGCCCGGCCTTGGCGGGTTTAGGCGGCTCGTAGACCATTCGCACGGTACCGGTGGCGAAGTCCTTTTCAGCGTACGCGCGGCGATTCTCGGAAGGGTAATCGTAATAGAGCTTCTTGCCATCGGGCGACACGTCGACGCGGCTGATGTGACCGCCATTCGCGACCGCGTCCACGTTCCCCGTTTCCACATCGAACCGGTACAGGCCCGGAGTGCCCTTGAAATCCCTTGCGCCGGCTACCAGGTAGCGCGAATCGGGCGACCAGTGCGGTGCGGCGATGTAAGCCATGCGTGGCGGAAGCTGCCGGACCTGACCCGTCTGTGTATTTCGAATGCAGAGGACCTTCACCCCGTCGGTTTCCGTCACATAAGCGAAAGACTTGCCGTCTGGTGACCAGGAAAAGCCGGTGCCGCGGTAGACTTGCGCCGTCGAAGGTCCGAGCAGCTTTCCGGCCGCGAGATCGATCGGCGCAAAATGAATGGCGTTCGTGCTCGTGTCCTTAACAAGGTACAGTCCGCCGGATATCGTCACGCCGAGAGGGGACACAGGCCCGATCTGCGGTTTCAGGAGCCTAGGCGCCGCAGTAGGCTTGCCATTTGCCACCGGCAGTAGCCACAAACCGTTGGCGCCGGTGCGATCGCTCGTGAACAGGAGATTTGCGCCATCCGGCGACCAGCCCATCACCAGATCGTTCGCTGTATTCACGATCACCGGAGTATCCTGGCTGCCGTCCACCGCGATCACGAACACATCACGCTGCAACGCGGTGTCCGTAGCCGGCACGTCGTAAGCTATGTACTTGGTGTCGGGCGAAAAAAATGCCTTGCCCGGCCCGCGCCAGCTCGTCGACTTCAGCACGCGCAGGGAGCCGTCCTGCACCGTCACCACCCCGATCTGGACACTGCGGTCTTTGCGGGCCAACCCAACCGCCAGCAACTGGTTGTCGCTGGACCAATCGAGTACGCGCAGATTAGTGATCTCTTCGTTTGCGAGCACTTGCCGGGGCCGGCCGGCGCCATCGACGCTCACGATCCGCAACTCCGCGCGGTGTGGTTTGTAGTTCACCCAGCCGTATGCCACCAGCTTGCCATCCCTCGAAAAGGCCGCACCGTCAGCCAAGCCTTCGCCCTCCCAATTCTTGTTTGCTGTCAGCGGGCGATCCGTGCCTGTAGCTAATTCGTGCAGCATTAAGTTGCCGGCGTGGAACCAGTCGGTATAAGCAATAAGACGCCCGTCCGGGGATACGCTGCCGCCGGTGTGCAGTACATCATTCCCCGCCCAGACCACCCGGTCCCCCTTGACGCCGGCTGCTGTCGCGGTGTTGCCCAGACGCGTGCGCGCCAGCGCAGTCGCTTCTTTCTGATCCCCGTACTCCCGCAGCACCCGCTGATAGATTTTGCGGGCTTCCGCGTGTCCGAGCTTCTCATGGCACTGGGCCATCCGCACCAACGCCTTCGCGGCGACGGCGCGGTCCTTCCCTTCGGCCAGCGTGGCGTAGCGTTGAATTGCGCCTCGCAGGTCTCCCTTCACCGTCTCCAATTCCATCGCGGCGCGCAGCGCGACCTCAGGCTGTGTCCCGGTTTGAGCACACGCCAACACCGCACCGGTCAACAGGGTTCCGATCATTCTTGCAATGGACTTCATTTCGTCCCTCCTGGCCACAGTGTCGGCGCAGCGATTCAATTCGTCGGTGGCGCTTCGTTAAGAATCCATCAAGTTTTCGCAAGCAAAGCGGTAACCTAGGCCGCGCACGCTGAGGAGATACCGCGGCTCTGAAGGAACCGGCTCAATCTTCTTCCGCAGATTGAAAATGTGAGTATCCACCGCGCGATCGGTAATGGCGGTGCCTGGCCCCCAGGCCGCTTCGATCAACTGATCGCGGCTTACGACGCGCCCGCGTGCATCGATCAGCACCTCGAGCAGACGCAGTTCGTGCGGAGTAATGTCCACGGGCTGCGCGGCGCGCCGCAGCGTGGCGCGGTCAAAATCAACGACGCAATCGCCGAAACGCCGCACCCGCTCCGCATGCCGCACGCCGCGGCGAAGCTGAGCCCGGATCCGCGCCCGCAGCTCGTGCAGCCCGAATGGCTTGGTGATGTAGTCGTCGGCGCCCGAATCCAGCCCCAGCACCTTCTCGGCTTCCTGGGTCCGCGCCGTCAGCATCACGATCGGGGTAGTCACGCCGGCCTTCCGCAGAGCGGCGCAGACATCGAACCCATCCATCCTGGGCAGCATGACGTCCAGAAGAATCAGGTCCCACGGACCCTTCCTGCCCAGCTCGAGGCCGCGTTGCCCGTCTTCGGCAACGGCGGTTTCGTGCCCCTGCCGGCGCACGTCCTCCTCCAGACTCATCCGCAGGTCCGGTTCGTCCTCGACAATCAGTATCCGTGCCACTAGACCCTTTCGGGCAGCACCATGCGGAAAGTGCTGCCGGTTCCCTCCTCTGACACCAGCTCAATCGCGCCCCCATGCGCACTTACGATATGCGACACCATGGCGAGGCCCAGACCCGTCCCCTTGATTCCCAGCCGCTTCGATTCCGCCCCGCGCACGAACCTGCGAAAGACCTCCTTCTGTTCGCGCGCCGGAATCCCGATTCCCTCATCCGCTACCGCGATGGCCACGCCGTTCGGGTGTCTTCCCACCGAGACATGCACCGAATGCTTCTCTGGCGAATATTTCACCGCGTTATCCAGAAGGTTCCAGAGCGCGTTGCCCAGCGCGGCCGGATCGGCCAGCACGGGCAGTCGGTTCGCGCCCTCGACCGCGAGATCCACCGTGAAGCCACGCGGCCCAGCCTCTTTCTGAAACTCGGAGACCACCTGCGCGGTGAACTCGGCCGCATCCATCGGTCTCAGATCATAGGGCTTCCGGCCGCCTTCCATTCTCGCGAAATCGAGGAGCGATTCCACCAGCCGGTGCAGCCGCTCGGTATTCCGCCCCAAGACCTCGTAAAAGCTCCGGCGGCGCTCCTTCGGCAAATCGTCGTCTTCCGTCAGCAACTCTGTGACGTGCCGCAGCGACGCGAGCGGTGTACGAAACTCGTGCGAAACCGCCGCAACGAAGTCCGTCTGTAACCGCGCAACGGCAAGCTCCCGGAGCACCACACGCCACAGCAGATACCCGGCGCCGGCGACGAGCAACACGACTGTTGCCAGACCGAACGCGAGGAGCCGTCTCCGCGCCACCAGTTCCGGGCTATCCGCCCAGTCTGGCCTGGGGCTGGCCACCAGCACCCACGGCAATCCTGTCTCGGCTGCAGATGCCTTCAAGCTTCGCCCGCCTACAGGTCTCGGACCGGCGACGCGCAGGCCTGATTCGGTCAGGACGCTCACCAGGCTCGAACCCCGGGTGGTAGCCTGCCCCAACCACTGCTCGACCCGATCCGGTGGAACCGCGATCACCGAGCCGGCAGACCAGAGGAGCGTCACGGGCTGGCTGTTCACAACAACCACTTTTTCCTGCCGGTCGGCGCGATGCTCCCATAACCAGCTTCCCGTTTCGGAAAGCGTCAGTCGTGACTCTGGCACGTCCATCGCGAGGCCGGTCCACTCAGTGATCTGAGCGGCGGCGCGCTCCCAGGACGCGCGGTCGAGCGCCCAGCGATTGGCCAGTAGATCGGCTCGCAGCCCCTCAGCCTCGCGACTTAGTTCGGACCTCCGGCCGGCCTCTCGCAGAACATCGCATCTCGCGCGGCGCGCCACAAAGTCTGCGGGTAGGCCGTCGATGCTGACTGAGGTGATCGCGGCGAGCCGGTCGTAGGTGCCCAGCGCGTCCGCCCACCTTTGCTCCCGCCAGTGCACTCGGGCCGCGCGCAACCACGCTCCGGCGCGAACCGCCGGGTTCGTGCTGGCCGTCTGCCGCTCGTAGAAGACGCGCGCCCGCGCAGCGCCGCCCTGGAACTCCACCCGCTCCATTTCCGCAAACGGTGCGTCGGAAGCCGCCGGTAGCTTTGGCATGTTGGGCAACCAGAGTACGCTGCCCGCGGGTTCCACCGAGATCGAGGAGGCGGAAATCGTGTACCGCGCCGCACCCTCCGGAAGCCGTTGCCCGGCGCCTTCCACTAACTTCTCGAGCGCGCGCGCCGCCCCTTGCAGATCTGCCTGATGCCGCTCGCTTTCGCGCTGCATCGCCACTGACCGGTCCTGAAGCAGCAACTGAGCGCCCAGCCCAACCAGAGCGATGGCAGGCAGACCCACCACGACAAGGAACAGACCGGCCAGCGTTCGCGGGCGGGCGCCGGCAAGTGGCGGTCGTTTCATGTGCCGATAATTAGCATTGCAGCACATCTGGTTCAAGCGGCTGTTGGCGCTGTGTCAAGAATTGGTCAAGCCGCCGCCCCAGTTCGATCTTTTCGGGAGTGAGAGGATTGTCCTCGGAAACTGGCAAATAGAGGTCCAGGTCAAGCGGAACCGCGGTTGCGATCGCCGCGAGCATCACCGCTTTGCGCTCGGTCCGGGCAGGAAGTTCTCCAGCGACCAGATTTCACCCTGCCGCTCACCGGCGACAAAGGCGATCTGGCGGCCGTTGGGATGCAACGTGAACCCCGTGCCTCCGGCCCACTGGCTCAAATCGACATCTAACTTGCGCGGCTGTCCATTACTGACCGGGACGTACCAGAGTTCTTTACCCTTGCGGTCGGCGGTTCCCTTGATCAGCAGGGCGCCGCTGCCGTCGGGCATCCAGTTGGCACCTCCGAATCCCTGGATTCTTTCGGGCTGCTTAGTGTGCAGCAGTTCCCGCAACTGGCCCCCGCCGACAGGCACGAGCAACGCGATGGAATCCTTGCCGGAGACGGCGCCCGTGGTCACCAGGAGATAGCGTCCGTCGCGCGAAAGGACGGCCGAGCCGATCTTGTCCTCCGATTTGTACAGGAGCCGCTCCGTTCCCGTGGTCAAATCTCGCTGCATGACTTGGGTGCCATTGCTGGCAAGGTAGCTGATCGATTTGCCGTCTGGAAACCATTGCGGCTCCGCGGAGTTCAATTCCGCCACCAGGGTGGTTACGCCCGTCCGGGCGTCGACGGTGAAGATTCCCGTGCGCCCTTTGAAGTCGGTCCCTCGCATAACGAAGCAGCTACCATCCGGCGACCAGCGCGCGGTGACGAAGTAGGAAAGCGTATGCCGGACCTCGCGGATCTGCGCGGTGTCCATGGAACGGATCAGAAGCTTGCAGTTGGCGCCGCCCAGATTTCCGCAGGAGGCGTACGATACGGAACGGCCGTCCCACGACCAATCGGGACGCCCATGCGATGCAATATAGTTGGGCGCCGCGACCGGGATTTCTGTGATCTTGCCGGCGCTTACATCCAGCGCCGCGAAACGGAGGTCCTGATTCCCAACCGACTTGAATGTCATCAGTGCGCCGGAGCTCGTAAATCCCAGGGACCACTCTGGGCCTTCCGCTTTCACCAGTCTGGGCAGGCCCCTGGCCTTTCCGTATGCGATTTCCAATGCCCAAAGCGCCATCGTGCCGGTGCGGTCGCTTGAGAAGACTAGGGTCTTGCCATCCGGCGTCCAGCCCATGATAAGGTTCTGGCTGGGATGTTCGACCACTGCTGTTTCGCGGATGCCGTCCGCGGCCATCACGAAAATCCCGCGATGTTGAGTCGTTTCGCTCAACGGCAGGTCGTAAGCGATTTGTGTTCCGTCGGGCGAGAAGAAGAGCTTCGATGGTCCGCGCCAATCAACGGTTTTCAACACGCGAAGTTCGCCGTTGTCCGCAGCAACTAGGGCTATTTGGCTGGACCTGTCCTTGCGGCGCAGGTGCACGGCGAGCCACTTGCCATCGGGTGACCAGTCCGAGACGTTGATGCTCGTGACGTCGGGATTCGTGAAGATGACGCGCGGCGCCGGAATGCCATTGCCTTCGACTGGGACGGCGCGGATTTGGACTTGGTTCTTGCTGTCGTACCATTCGTAGGCTACTTGCTTGCCATCCCTTGAAAACGTGGAGAACTGCGCACCGCCCAAGTAGCCCGAAGAGTCGAAACCGGCTTTAGCCAGCTGGCGATTCATTCCCGTGCGGAGATCGTGGACTGCAACCGCGGCCCCTTCGGCCCAATCGGTGAAGCTGATGTAGCGGCCCTCCTGCGAGACGCGCCCGAACAGGTCCACTTTGGGCCCGGTCCAAACGGCACGGTCGCTCTTGGCCTTTGCAAGCATCCCGCCGTCGCTTAACCGGGTGCGCGCCAGCGCTGCCGCTTCCTTCTGATCGACGTATTCCCGCACCACGCGCTCGTAAATTTTGCGCGACTCGGCGTTGCCCGACTTCTGATGACACTCGGCCATGCGGATGAGGGCCTTGGCTGCGGTGGCGCGGTCGCTGTTGGCTTCGGCGACCGTCTTCTCATACAGAGCGATGGCGCCCTTGAGATCGCCTTCCAGAGTCTCCTTTCGCATGGCGCGCTGGAGCGTGACATCGGCTTGGGCGAACAGCACTCCGGCCGCCGCCAAAATCAGAACGAGGTAACGTGTGTTCATGCTGCCACTGTAAAGTCCGCATGCGAGATGGGAACGAGAGGATTGTGAGGAGATGGTGAGAAGTCAGCCATCAAAGCGATATCCCATTCCACGAATGCTGGCGATCGATTCCGCCCCGATCTTTCGGCGCAGGTTGACAATGTGCGCATCCACCGCGCGCTCGGAGACGTAGGTGTCGCGGCCCCAGGCGAGGTCGATCAATTGGTCGCGGCTGAGCAGGTGGCCCCGATTCCGGAGAAAGGTCAGAAGGAGCTTGAATTCAAGTGGCGTGATCTCGACCAACCGGCCTGCCCGGCGCACTTCAGCCCGCGCCTCATCGACCTCGACGTCGGCAAATCGCAGAACCTGCGACTGCGGCCGCATGCTATCCCGCAGACGGGCGCGAATCCTTGCGCGCAGTTCTCTCGGACTGAAGGGCTTGGTGATGTAATCGCTGGCGCCCAGGTCGAGCCCCATGACCTTCTCCGTCTCATGCGTGCGCGCGGTGAGAAAGAGGACCGGCGTATTTACTCCCGCCTTGCGAATCTCGCGGCAGACGTCGAAGCCGTCTTTGCCCGGCAGCATTACGTCCAGGAGAATCAAGTCGAATCCGGGATCCTTGCCCCTGGCGGCACCGCTATGGCCGTCGCGTGCGACCTCCACTTCATATCCTTCCAGACGCAGGTCGTCTTCCAGCGCCTGAGCGATGTCAGGTTCGTCCTCGACAATCAGGATTCGCGGCATGGTGCTCCCTCGCAGGGGATGGAGATGGTGAACACGCTCCCCGCGCCCTCTTCGCTGGCCACTGAAACCCGGCCGCCGTGGGCAGCGACGATCTGTTCCACCATCGCGAGGCCGATGCCCGTGCCATGGATGCCGGCGTGGCGCGCTTGGTCGCCGCGGTAGAACTTCTGAAACACCAGCGGGAGTTCTCGCTCCGGGATACCCACGCCATGGTCTCGCACGGACCACTCCACAACGCTGCCGCGGCAATGGGCATCCAACTCCACTGAGCGCGCGTCGCCGGAGTACTTCACGGCGTTGTCAAGCAGGTTCCAGAGAGCGCGGCTCAACGCCTCCCGATCGGCCAGCACGTCGACGTCGGGACCGGAGGCCGCGCTGACCTGGAAGCCGCGCTCGCCGGCCTCGCGCTGAAAGTCGGCGACAACCTGTCCGGTGAGCTCCCGAACATTGACTCGAGCGCGCCGGTACATGAGCACGCCCGACTGCATGCGGCGGAAGTCGAGCAGGTCCTCGACGAGTCGATACAGCCGCTGGGTGGCACGACTGAGTGAGCGGTAGTAGATCGTCCGCTTCTCCTCGCTCGCAACACGGCCGTCTTCAAGCGATTCCGTGATCTGGCGCAGGGTAGTGAGGGGCGTTCGGAATTCGTGCGAGACTGCGGCGACGAAGTCTTCCTGCATCCTGGCGAGGGCGAATTCCCTCTGCAGCGCCCGGACGACGATGTAGGCAGCGGCGAGGGTGAACAAGCCTACTGTGGAGAGCAGCACCAGTAAGAGGTCGCCGCGCGCGCCGAAGTCCTGGCCTCTGTCGGGAGCCACCGCCAACACGGTCCAAGGCAAACGCGACTCTACCGGGTACCGAACGGACGTCTGCCCGGGACTCGGGGCGCCGAGGTTCTTCCCCCCTTCGACCCTCAGCCACACGCCCGCCCGCACTTTCGAGAGCCATTCCCGTTCGACGAATGCCTGGGTTGCCGCGAAGACAGCCAATACGCCGTCAGCCGATGCCCAGAGCACGGTGATTGGGAAATTCTGGATAGGAACCACTTCGCGACCCGATGACGGCCGGGTTCCACTTCGAACTCCGCCTTCGATCGCCAGGACCGCATCAGTGAGCCGTTCGAGATCGGCAGGACGGGGCTGGCCGGTCCAACGAGCGGCATCGTCAGCAAAAGCGGCATACGCCGCGCGAGTCATGAGGTAACGGCCCGAAAGGAGCAAATCGCTCAGCTTGAGAGCTTCGGCACGAAGATCGCGCTGTCGGCCAACAGACTCGAAGAGACGACAGCGGCTCCACGTGGCGGCGACTGGCGCGGGCCAACCCCCGACTGATAACGTGTCCATGCGAGCGAGCGTGGCATAGGCTTGAAGCGCCTCTTCGGTGCGCCCGGCTTTGTTGAGTGCGCGCCCCAACCGATAGAGGGCGCCCGCGCGAATCGGCGCATCGCGTGACTGCGACTGCCTGCGGTAGATTTCACTGGCCGCGGCCGCGTCGCCATGCAGAAACTCTTGAGTCTCGCCTACACGGAAGGAATCGGGGACTGCCTCGGGTTGCGCGGGAACATTCTCGCGGTAAAGAAGAGAGGATCCCGGCAGCCGCGCCAGAATTGCGCCCTCGCCTGGGCTCGCGGAGAGCAATTTGGGATCAGAAAGCAAGGCTGACAACGTCTGAACGGCTCGGCTGACCGCCATTTCGCGGCTTTCCGCCAGGCGCTGCCTTTCGAATGCGCTGTCCTGCTCAATCAGGCGAAATCCCAACCAAGCCACCGTGACAGCGGGAAGGCAGAGCACAACTGCCAAGGCGCCGATGAGCCGGCTTCGGGACATCTTCCTCTCAATACTATAGGCTGCGACAGTTGGGCGGTAATAAGGAGAGTGTGAAGAAATGGTGAGAAGGCCTCATATGAAGGTGTCGAGTAGTGGTTCCAGCCAGTGGCGGTCCCGTCCGCTGCTGTAGGCGGTCCGGTTCTCCAGCACCGTCGGGATCCGGGTGAGTTCTGCAGCGGCCTCCCCGGCTGATTGTAGACGGACCTGCTCCCCGAAAACTCGGCCGGGAGAACCTGGAGGGCTTTTGAAGGAGAGCGGAGGGAACCGGGTGAATGTGAATTAGGATGAAACGCCGCTGAGGCCGGAGGGGAAGTCCGGCGCGAAAGGCGCGGCCCTGGCATAGATGGCGGAGTAACCATTGCGGGACGGGGTGATTGAAGTGGAACAGGGTGGTGGTTTTCAGCCACCGGCGCAGAGCGGGGCGGGGCAGGGAAGCTACTGATTTCAAGCGGGATAGAGATTGGCTACAGGAATGCTGCCAATTTGGGTGGACGGCGTTGTTGGAGGCGCCGGCCGGGAGGTGACGCCATGACGCGCAAGAGCCTGCTGATGACAGTGGCGGCAAGCCTGGTGCTGACCGCGTTTCCGGTGGCGGCACAGCCGGAGGAGCCGGGCAAGGGAGTGGCGCGGATCAGCCTGATTCAGGGAGACGTGTCGGTCCGGCGCGGCGACTCAGGCGACTGGGTGGCTGCGGCGATCAATGCGCCCCTGCTGGCAGAGGACCGGGTGCTGACGGGCGCGGCGTCGCGGGCGGAAGTGCAGTTTGACTTCTATCACCGGATCCGGGTGGCCGGCGACAGCGAGATCCGGCTGACGCAGCTCGAGCAGAGGCTGTATCAGATCCAGGTGGTGCGCGGCACGGCGACCTTCAGCGCGCTGAAGGGCGGGGACGCGCAGGTGGAAATCAATACGCCAGCGGCGGCGCTGCGTCCGGTGGCGTGGGGCGAGTACCGGGTGACGGTGTTCGACGATGACAGGGCGGAGCTGACGGTGCGGCGGGGCGAAGCGGAGATCTTCACGCCGTCGGGGACGCAGCGGCTGAGGCCCGGGCGCACGATGATGGTCCGGCTGACGTCCGACAACCGGGCCGAATTCCAATATCTGGCTGAGATTCCGCGGGATGCGTGGGATGAGTTCAACCGGAACCGCGACCGGGAGCTGAGCCGCGCGGGCCAGGTGTATCAATATGTGAGCCGGGACATTTACGGGGCGGAAGACCTGTACGGGCACGGCCACTGGGTGTATGTGGCGCCGTACGGGTGGTGCTGGCAGCCGGTAGTGGCGGTGGGCTGGGCGCCGTACCGCTACGGGCGCTGGGTGTGGCTGGACTGGTATGGATGGACGTGGGTGAGTTACGACCCGTGGGGCTGGGCGCCGTACCATTATGGACGCTGGTTCTGGTGGAACGACGCATGGATGTGGTATCCGGGCGCGGTGGTCGGAGTGCGGCACTGGTGGAGCCCGGCGCTGGTGGGATGGTTCGGTTGGTCGAGTTGGGGCGGGTTCACGGCTGGAGTGGGCTTCGGTTGGGGCGCGGTGGGCTGGGTGCCTCTGGCGCCGTTTGAACCGCTGTATCCCTGGTGGGGGAGGCGGTTTGCCGGCTACCGGAGCGTGAACTTTGTGAATCAGCACACCACGATCATCAATAACACCAACATCACGAACATCTACCGGAACGCGCGGGTGCGTGAGGGGGTGACCGTGGTGCGGGGCGACGACTTCCTGCGCGGCCAGGTGGGGAGGCCCCTGCGGCTGGGCGGGGAGGAGTTGCAGCGCGCCAACATGGTGCGCGGGGCGGTGCCGTTCGCGCCGTCGCGGGAGAGCCTGCGGCTGGCGGACGGGGAGCCGGTGGTCCGGCGGGCGTCGATGGGCGCCGAGCGGGCGGACCGCTTTTTCAGCCGGAGGCCCGTGGAGCGCGCCGAACGGATCCCGTTCGATGAACAAAGAAGGACGTTCGAACAGTTGACCGCGCGGACCGCTGGCTCTGAAGGGCGGCGCGAGGCGGTGGCCGGGCGCGGCGGCTCGGACCGGGGAGCGCCGGGCGGCATGATCCGGGAGACGGAGAGGAATGCGGTGCGAAACGCTGAGTCCGGCGGCGCGGTGGAGAACCGTGGCTGGCGGCGTGCCGACGAGGGCCTGCGCCGGACGGAAACGCGGAGCATGGAGGCAGGAGAGGGTTTCCGCAACCGGACCGAGGTTCGGGCGGAAGAAGGCAACCGCACGGGCACAGGCTGGCGCCGGGCGGATGAGCCGGCGAGGCGGAGCGAGACCCGGACGGGCGAGAGCGACTGGCGGCGGTTCGGCGATCCGGGTGTTGGGATCCGCAACCAGGACAGCACCAGGACGCGGACGGAGATGAGCGGCGAAGAGCGAAGCGGTTCCGGATGGAGGAGCTTCGGCGATCCGGGGCGCTCGCCGGCACGGCCGGAGACGCCGCGGGCAGAGACTCCGCGCTGGTCGACGCGCGGGGACGAGGGCGGCGTGCGGGTTTCGCCGGCGCCGCGTTCAGAGACGCCGCGGACCGAGTCTCCCCGATGGTCGACGGGAGGGGACCGGGGCCGGTCCGACTCTCCGAGATATGAAGCGCCGCGGGCGGAGACGCCGCGGGGTGAGCCGTCCCGGTGGTCGACTGGAGGAGGGAGGAATGATGATGGCGGCGTCCGGGTGTCACCGGCGCCAAGGAATGAGGCACCGAGGATGGAGCGCCAGGCTGAGCCTTCGCGGGGCGGGGAAGGGCGTCCTTCGCCGCGTGGGGAGCGGGGCAACTCGTTTGCGCCGATGAGCCGGGGCGGATGGTCGACGGGGGGCGGCATTGCGGCGGCCGAGTCTTCGGCGGTGATCAGGCCGGGTTCGTCCACGCCGGATGTGGGCGGCGGTTCCTGGCGTGATTCGGGAGGACGGGCAGGGTGGAGCACAGGTGGAGCTGTAGTCGATGTTTCGCCGCGAAACTCCAGGTCTGGAAATGGTTCTGGATGGATTGGCGGGGGATCGGAAACGCGTTCTTCCTGGCGGACCGGGGGAGGGGTGGTAGATGTGTCGCCCAGGGTGGAACCGAGGAGCGAGCCGCGTTCGGCGGGTAGCTGGTCGACGGGGGGACCCGGCGGCCGGACGGGCTGGGCTGGGGATGGATTTGGAGGAGGGGCTCGGAGCATGCCGTCGTATGGCGGCTATTCAGGCGGGGTGCGCAGCGCTCCGAGCTACGGTGGAGGCGGGATTGGACCGTCGCCCAGCTTCGGCGGAGGCGGGATCCGTGGGGGCGGCGGAATGAGCGCGCCGCCGGGCATTGGCGGCGGGATGCGGGGTGGCGGAGGCGGTTTCAGCGGAGGCGGCGTTCGGAGCGCTCCCTCGGGCGGCGGCGGAGGAGGGTTGCGCGGGGGCAGGGGACGCTGACCACCCGCGCGTTTCCAGGCGTCCGGATCATTTTCGAGCGTGCAGGGATGTCACGCTTGCAGGCGCCGCCAGAGCCTGCCGTGCGGCAGAAGATCGGCCAGCCACGCCGCCGGCGAGCGGTGCGGCGCTCCTATATTATTTGTGCCTCGCTGCGCGCCGTGGCCAATGCGACTGGTCCTGGCCAATCAGGAGAATGACGGCGGAGGACGCGCTCCAGTGAACGTGGCCGCTGGTTTCGAATCCTTTCGCCGCCTGCGGCGTCCAAATCGACAATGAGAACTGCGCTGTTGTTCATGCTGCCGTGGCTCTCGTTGGCCCAGCGAGCATCCAATCCTTGCTCCGTGGCCACATGGACGGCGGATCTGGCGGGGCGGGTTCAGGAACGCGCCACACTGCGCGCATGGAGGGGAGAGTGTTTCTCGCGGACGGCCGAACGCCGGCGGCGGGGATCATCATGTACGTGTACCAGACCGAAAGGGACGGCGAATACGGCAATGACGGCCGTGGCGGGCCGCGCCTGCGGGCGTGGCTCAGGACGGACTCGATGGGCCGTTACCGGTACGACACGATCGTGCCGGCGCCATACCCGGACCGGAAAACTCCGGCGCACATCCACGTGCAGTTCTGGGGAGGGAAGGCGCCGCTACAGTATTTCGACGTCTATTTCGAGCACGATCCGCTGCTGGGCGAGCCGCTGCGCGCGGCGGCGCGGCGCGAGAGGCGGTTTGCCAATGTCGTGCGCCTGAGTCCTGGAGGACCGGGGCTGACGGGTTTGCAGGATTTCCGGTTGAAGGCGAAGGCTGACCGGTTTGAAGAGAGCATCCGGCATGGGGTAGATGCGTGCCGGTAGGAGCATCGCGGCACAGGCGATACATCTGCGGATCGATCCGCGCGGGGCGGCGAAACCCTACCTCCCATGGCCGGAGGATGAAGGCCGAAGGCGCAGCGTCAATGGAGGCGCCGGGCTGAAGTCTGACAACCGCGAGGTCCGTCACGATGATCCAGGAGTTGCCCATGATCTTGTCCAATGACGTGCCCAAAGGACAGGGTTGCGCCTGCTGAGGGACTTCACCTGCACTCCGATGAAGCGGGAAGCGTCCTGGTTGTATGCGATGATGTCCACGCCGCGGGCGTTCCGAGCCGTAGGCATGGCGTTCCAGCCAAGAAGGGAAAGCCGATAGCAGCAATGGTAAAGCCCCACGTTGCCAGTGAGCTGCGGGTCCCATTTGCGAATCGCTGAGGGGTTCTCCTGAAGATGTTCACTGAGCATGCGGGCCGGGTCTCCTCGTGTTTTATAACAGAAGGGCGTGGTGGCTCGTCTCCAGATTACTTAACATAATATCGATTCCATGAACTTGAGTCCGCCCATCACCAAGCCAATTTCGTGACAGCAAGCTGGGCGCTCACGCTATCGACGCTCAAACAGCGCTGCATCTGAAAGATCCGTTACTTCCCTTGTGTGGCGCTGGAGATTTGATCGCGCCCAAACTGCTGGCGGCGTGGGGCTGTTGCCTCGGGGTCATTCCATCGCCAGGCGCTGGCGCAGCAGGTTCGGAACTTCGCTCGGGTGGCAAACGGAGATGACTTCGCAACCGGCGCGGCGGGCGCTTTCGAGACCCGGGCCAGAGTCTTCGAGCGCTATGGCACGGTCAACGCCCAGCCGCGCCATCGCCGTGCGGTAGGGTTCAGGGTCGGGCTTGAGGCGGGAGACTTCGTCACCATAGACGGCAGCGCCGAAGTTCTGGAGGACGCCTTCGGCTTTGAGAATGGCTTCAATTTCCTGGCGGCTGCTGGAGGTGACTACCGCGAGGCGGCCTGGATCGAGGCGCGAGAGCAAGGCTTTCAGATCGTCCGCGATCAATCCGCCGGAGGTGGCGCGTTCTGCGAACAGCTTCTTTTTCAGTGGGTAATAGGGCCAGAGCTCATCCACGGTACGGGGTGGATTGCCCAAAGCGCCCAAGCGTTCGAGGAAATCACGGTCGGAGATGCCAACGCAGTTGCGGCGATAGTCGTCCCAGGTGACCTGAAGCCCGATGGGGGCGAGAACTTCGTTCCAGCAGCGCCAGTGGAGGGGTTCGGTGTCAGCGAGGACGCCGTCGAAGTCGAAGAGGATGGCGGGATGGTTTTGAGGCATGTATTTGCGGAGCGATCGGTGGGGAACTTCTATTATCGCCGGACTCGGACGGCGGGAACCGAAGGCGGGGAGGCAGCCCCCGGCTGAAGCCGGCATGAATCCATGGTCGGAGTTCTCGAGAGGAGATACAGGGAAAATTCGCGCCCAGGCGGGCCTGACCCCGTTTCCGAGGAAGCGGGCTGCTTCCTGGTGAAGCCGGGGGATATGCGGGGCAATCCGGGGCGGGGCCGTTTGTTGGCTACTACTCGAAGGAAATGCTGCGAATCATCTGCTGGAAAACGGGTTCAAAGGATGGATAATCCGGCAGCGGCGCCACGCAAATCACATAAAACAGTTCATTGTCGAGATCGACGGTGACCAGGACATCGATTTCCCGCAGCCCTGCATACGGAGAGTCCGAGGACAGCTTGGTGACCAAGGCGCGGCGGTTGCCGACGGTGATGCGCTGGGGCTGCTCGACGGCGCGGAGGTTGGAGTTCTGCTGGGCCAGCCCGTCGATGAGGGTCTGCGTGTCCTTCTCCAGACTGACGGCGCGTTGCAGCGTGGCTCGATTCACGATGACGCCGTAGCCGACGTGGGTCTGGACGAGTCCCTCAGCCGGGGCGATGGTGACGCTGCGCTGAGACTGGCTGACGCGCCAGTTGTCAGGGTACTGGATGGTGAAGCCCTCGCCCTGGTAAGCCCGGGTGCGGGACGAGACAGGCACGCGGTCCGGCTTTGGAGCGTTGGGCAGCGGGGCAGGGGCGCTTCCCTGCCCTGGCTGGGCGGGTTTGGCGGCTTTCGGGAGCTGGGCGATCACGGCCTGTATGCGCTTGAGGTCACCCTCGCTGGCGTTGTATGGTCCGCGGGGCATGTAGGGCAACTGGCCTTCAATGGCCTTCACGCGGTTGCCGGGATTTGGGTGAGATGCCGTGAAGATCTCCACGAGCTTGGGCGTCTTGCCCTTGCGTTCAGCTTCAAGGCGCTCAAAGAAGCGCGCCATCTCCACCGGGTTGTAGCCGGCTTTCGCCATCGTATAGGCGCCGAGCAGGTCGGCGTCGCTTTCGGCGTTGCGGGAATATTTCAGGAGAATCGAGTTCGCGCCGAGCCCGATGCCGAGCTGGGCGAGCTGCCCGGCAAGCGACCCGCCGCCGACGACGGCGCCCGCCAGCAGCGCGCCGAGCTGGGCGAACTGGGCCTTGGAAGCCTGGTTGGTGCCGTGGCGCAGAACCACGTGGGAGAGCTCGTGAGCCAGCACGCCGGCTAGCTGCGCTTCATTCTCGACGGCGCGGAGAAGTCCGGTGTGGACATACATGGGGCCGCCGGGCAGCGCGAAAGCGTTGATCGAGTCTTCCTGAACGACCTTGAAGTAAAACGGATACCTCTCCAGGCCGCCTTTTTCGACCAGACGCATGCCGACGCGGTTGACGTAATCGGTAAGCTCCCTGTTCTGGACGACGACGTACTGCTGCTCGACCTGTCTGGCGAACTCGCGGCCGAGCTCGATGTCCTGCTCCTTGCTGAACAGGTTGAAGCCGGGACGGGGCAGGTTGCGCTTTGGGGCCTGGGCCAGCGCGGCGGGCGAGGCGAGCGAGGCAAGCAACGCGAGTGCAAAGAAAAAACGCCGAGTCTTCATAGCCCTCTCCTATCATGCTGGCATAATGGACAGTATGACGCCTACTGAGAAGATCTGGCACAACGGACGTTTTATCGCGTGGGACGAGGCGAAGATCCATGTGCTGTCCCATGTGGCGAGCTACGGAAGCTCGGTGTTCGAGGGCGTCCGTTGTTACGACACGCAGCGCGGGCCGGCGATTTTCCGCCTGAGGGAACACACACGGCGGCTGCTGGACTCGGCCAAGATCTACCGCATGCCGATTCCGTTTTCGCTGGAACAACTGATGGAGGCGCAGGTGGAGCTGGTGCGGGTGAACCGGCTGCGGTCGTGCTATATCCGCCCGATCGCGCTGCGCGGATACGGAACGATGGGCGTGATGCCGAAGGGCAATCCGACGGAGGTGTTTCTGGCCTGCTGGGAGTGGGGCAAGTATCTGGGCGAGGAGGCGATGACGCAGGGCGTGGACGTGTGCGTGTCGTCTTGGAACCGGATGGCGCCGAACACGCTGCCGGCGCTCGCCAAGGCGGGCGGCAATTATCTGAACTCGCAGTTGATTCGGATGCAGGCGGATCTGGACGGTTACGCGGAGGGCATCGCGCTGGACCGGGACGGCTATGTGAGCGAGGGGTCCGGGGAGAACATCTTCGTGATCCGTGACGGCAGGATCCACACGCCGCCGCTGGCGGCCAGCGTCCTGCCGGGCATCACGCGCGATAGCGTGCTGAAGCTGGCGCAGGAAGCGGGCATCGAGGTGGTGGAGATGAACATTCCGCGCGAGATGCTCTACATCGCCGACGAGATCTTTTTCACGGGCACGGCGGCGGAGGTCACTCCGGTGCGCAGCGTGGACAGGATCCCGGTGGGCAGCGGGCGGCGCGGCCCAATTACGGAGAAGCTCCAGAAGGCGTTTTTCGACATCGTCGAAGGGCGGGTGGAAGACCGTTACGGGTGGCTGACGCCTGTGGGGGCGTAATCGAAGTCTGCACAGCAGGGGCGAGGGAGATCAGCCCGGGCGCGGGTGCGCGGCGGGCCAAAATGCGGCGATGCTCAGCAGCAGGTGAAAGACGGACAGTGCGAGAGTCCGCCAGCCCACGCGGGTAAGCGGTTCGCGAAGAGCCTCCGTGCGGCGCAGCGTCCGCCGCTCGGCCAGCGCATAGAGAGACGAAAACAAAGGCGGCAGGAACCAGCGCCAATCGAGGAATGCGAGCGCAGCCCCTGCGGCCAACTGCACGCAGACGGCGCTGAGAAACACTCTCGAATCCCGCAATGGGCCCGCGGCGCCCCGCGCGGCGATGCGGCGCTGGAGCCTCTCGTGTACGAGCTGGATGACCACGGCGCCATGGAGCACGAACACGAGCCAGAGCATCCAGCCCCAGGAGGGCACGCTTCCCTGCCCCAACTGAATCGCAAACGGGGCTGACAGCGCCAGCACGGCAGCGCTGGCCGTCTGGAACAGGCGCGAGCGCTGGCGGTTGGTCCAGCCGATCCAGACAGCCAACAGAGTGAATGCGGGGCCGCCGGCCAGCAAACCGGCGCGCCAACGGGGGCTCAAGTGCGGCCAGAGCAGCCACAGGCAGAGGGCGATTGCGGCTGTCTCCGCGGCAAGCCACGACAGGGCCGTGCGAAGCTGGCCGGCGGCGGAGCGGGGCTGCCGCCAGACGCGCAGCAAGGCCAGCAACGCGGCGCGAGTGGCGAAGCCCGCTAGCAGCAGTAGCGCGGCCGCGAGCATCAGCAGAGGAGCCGCCGGACTCAGTGCGGCGCCGGCCGCGAAGGGCTGAAACAGCAGGCCCCAGGCGCCGTGTTCCCGCGGCAGCACGGGCTGCTGTGGAGCAGCGCCGTTCACAGCAGCACCCCCGGCGGCCGGGCGGCGCGGAGATCCAGGGCGCGCCCGCGGCAAGATCCGCATTGAAAACGATCCGGCGGCGAGGTTCGTCCGCCGCCGCCCGCGAGAATTCCGCCCTGCCAGATCAGTGGCATGAAACAACTCTACAATCAGCGTGGGCCCGGCAATTCAAACGCATCTGTGACTTCCGTCACAGTCCGCGCGCCGGCGGTGCGGTTAAGGTGAACCAGAAAGGAGCCGTCATGAGCTGGAGTGTCTCGACGCCACTGTCGGAGCTGGCAGCCGCGTCGCTGGCGGCGGTGCGGGTTTTCGAACAGCACGGACTGGATTATTGCTGCGGTGGGGCGCGGCCGCTGGAGGAGGCGGCGCGCGAGAAAGGGCTGGACGCGGCGGCGCTGATCCACGAGATTGAGAGGCCGCAGGCGGCCGCGGGCGCGGAGCGCGACTGGCGCGCCGCGCCGCTCGTGGAGCTGATCGATCACATACTCCGGACGCACCACGAATACCTGAAGCTGAACCTTCCGGCGTTGTCGAATCGCCTGGCCAAGGTGACGGAGGTACATGGCGCGAAGGATCCGGCGCGGCTGGACGCCATGACGGAGGTCCTGGGCGCCCTCCGGGCGGAACTCGAAGAACACATGCACAAGGAAGAGGTGATCCTGTTCCCGTTCATGGAACGGTACGGTCGGGCTGCCGCCCAGGGGCTGCCCCTGCCGCCGGTTCCCTTCGGCACGATCGCCAATCCGATCCGCGTGATGGAGCGGGAGCACACGAGCGCCGGCGGCGCTCTGGAGCGGCTGCGCGAGCTGACCGGCGGCTACCGCCTGCCGGAGTGGGCCTGCGATACCGTGAAGGCGCTGTGGCGCGGGCTCGAAGAACTCGAGCAGGACCTGCACATGCACATCCACCTCGAGAACAACATCCTTTTCCCGCGCGCCATCGCGCTGGAAGCAGGCGGCTGACGCTCAGGAGCCGGAAATGGCGGCGCATTTTTTCTTTGCGCAAACCGGAATTTTCTTGACGAGAATCGGATTATCTGATACGCATATCTGTGTCAGAGGATGCGCGTGCGGCTGCCGCAGCGCCGCCAGAGGGGTCCGGGGAGCCAGCGGTGCGCCATTCTGGTTCGATGTTGCGGGGATTTATCCCCGTAATTCAGTTAATCAGATCGTATTAGTAACATTGAACTGGGCCTGAAATCGCTGCAAATTCACGGTGGGAGAAGACACGGGCATGAACCAGACGAAAACTGAGCCCCGCCCGGCGCCGCGGGCGGACTGGACTTCCTGGCGGACCGTCCTGGCGCAGGCTGCGCTGGCCGCGCTGGGCCTCTCCGGACTGGCCATCCGATTTCTGCCGTTCCATCCGGCGAACCAGTGGAACGTTCTGCTCCACACGGCTGGCGGGCTGGCGCTGATCTGGGTGATGACGAGTTACAGCGTCCGGCATTGGCGCAATTACAGACGCCAGGCGGTTTCCGACGTCGTCGTGCTGGGCTACGCGATGGCGGCGCTGCTGGCGGTGTGTCTGGCGAGCGGGCTGGTGGTGACATGGCAGGGACTGTTCGGCGCCCGCACTGCAGCGGGGTGGCGCGACGTCCACCTGGTTTCGACGTTCGGGCTGCTGGCGGCGGGGGCGGCACACCTTGTGCTGGCGTTCCTGCGCAGCCGCAAAGTGGGACTGTCAGTTCCCGCGCTGCGCGGCATGGCGTGGGCGGCAGGGGTGTGTGTGGTATTGATCACGCTCCCCATTCTTGCGAGCGGAATTTACGGGGCACGCAAGCTGAACAACCGGCTCCCCCCGGATTACCGTTACGTCTACGGCCAGGACCGCCCGTTTGCGCCGAGCCTGGCGCGGACGAGCACGGGGCGGGCCATCGACCCGCAGTCGCTGGCCGGATCGGAGACCTGCGGCACCGCGGGCTGTCACGAGCAGATCGTAGCCGAGTGGCTTCCCAGCGCACACCGCTATGCGGCGATGGACACGGTGTTCCAGGCCATCCAGAAGGTGATGGCGCAGCAGAACGGCCCGGAGTCGACGCGTTACTGCGGCGGCTGCCACGATCCCATCTCGCTGTTTTCGGGAACGAAAAACATCTTTGTCGAGAACCTCACGGGGCTGGCCGGGTACAAGGAAGGGGTGTCGTGCCTGGCCTGCCACGCCATCCGCGAGACCGACATCCGGGGAAACGCCAATTACACGATGTCGCAGCCGCGCGAGTATCTCTGGCAATGGGACGCCGGAGGTCCCGGCAGGATCGCACGGGATTTTCTCATCCGCGCCTACCCGGGAGAGCACGCGAAGCTGAGCAAGCGCATGTTCAAGACGCCGGAGTACTGCGCCGCCTGCCACAAGCAGTTCATCGACCAGGAGGTGAACCGGGTGGGCTGGGTGCAGTTGCAGAACCAATACGACAACTGGGCGGCCAGCCACTGGAATGTGAAGGGCGACGCGCGCCGCACGGTGGAATGCCGGGAGTGCCACATGCCGCTGGTGGATTCGCGCGATCCTGCGGCAGGAGACAGCGCGGATTACAACCGCACGCCGCGGGACGGAAAACACCGCAGCCACCGCTTCCTGGCGGCCAATAACTTCATGCCAGAAGTGCTGAAACTGCCCGGCTGGCAGAAGCACAAGGAACTGACCGAACAATGGCTGCGAGGCGAGATCCGCGTTCCGGAAATCGAAGACAAATGGGCCAGCGGCAAGATCGTGCAAATTGCCGTCCAGGCGCCGGAGCGCGTGCGCGCGGGCGAGCCGGTGAAGGTGCGCGTGTCGATCGCGTCGAACAAAGTCGGCCACGATTTCCCCACCGGGCCGCTGGACATGATCCAATCCTGGATTCACATTACGGCGCGGGACGAAGAGGGCCGTGTGGTGTATGAGTCGGGGCAGGTGGGAGAAGGCAACTTCATCCAGCCCGGCGCGTTCCTGTTCAAGGCCGAGCCGGTGGACCAGCACGGCAATCTGATCGACAGGCACAACCTGTGGGAGATGGTGGGGGTGCGCTACCGGCGCAGCCTGTTTCCGGGCTATTCGGATTTCGTCGATTACTCGTGGGTGTGCCCATCGGGCAGCGCGCCGCCGCGGCAACGGCGGGGCGAGGCGCAGAGCGAACATGAGTTCCGCACCGGGGTGGCAGCGCGGGGCGGCATGACGGTGACGGCGCGGCTCATGTACCGCAAGATCGACCAGTTCCTGCTGAACTACGTGGAAGGCGGCCTGTCCAAGCGGACGGCGCCGGTGGTGGAGATCGCGCGGGACGAGCGCCGGATCGAGGTGTTCTGATGGGCGCGGCCACGCAAACTCCGCCGAAAAGCGCGCTGCGTGCCGGCCGCCGGATGCGGCGGGCGCGGGCGGCGCTTTTCAGCCTGTGCGTGCTCGGCTGTCTGGGAGCGGCGATCTGGATCCTGCTGCGTTCCGGACAGGAGGAGCAGTATGCGCCCGGAGCCGAGGTGGAAGGGATCACGCGGGCGCTGGACAAGACCGTGGACACAGGACCGGGCGAGATCCAATTCACTGATGTGACTGCCGAGGCGGGGCTCGGTGAAGCCCGCAGCTTCGCGGGCGCACGCACATCGCAGTTGCCGGAAGACATGGGCGGGGGCGCGGCGTGGGCGGACTTCGACAACGACGGAGACGACGATCTGCTGTTTGTGAGCGCAGGCGGCCCGTTGACGGCTGGCGAAGAACAACTCGCCGAAACCGTGCTGTTTGAGAATCTCGGCAACGGGCGGTTCCGCCGCTACGCGGGCTTCCCTTCCCTGCGGATGCGCGGCATGGGGGCGGCGTGGGCGGACTTCGACAACGACGGCTGGCTCGACGCGGCCATCAGCGGCTACGGCCGGCTGCTGTTGTTGCAGAACCGGAAGGGGCGTTTCGAGATCTCGCGCCTGCTGCCCTCGAGGCCGGGTTTCTGGACCGGAGTTTCGTGGGGCGACTACGACCGCGATGGCTGGCCGGACCTGTACGTCTGCGGCTATGTGCGCTACCGCTTCGAGGAGACCGACCGCAGCCGCGTGAGCCGGCAATTCGGCCAGGCTGTTCCGTACACGTTGAATCCGTCCTCCTACGAAGCCGAGCGCAACCTGCTGTTCCGCAATGCGGGCGGGCGGGGTTTTGTGGAATCGGCGCGAGAACTGGGTGTGGACGATCCGCTGGGGCGCAGCCTCAGCGCGCTGTGGCACGACTTCGACCAGAACGGCTGGCCGGACCTCTATGTGGCCAACGACATCAGCGAGAGCCGCCTGTTTCTGAACTTCGGAGGGCGGTTCGAGAATGCCGGCCCGAAAGCGTGGGTGAACGAGTATCGCGGCTCGATGGGGCTTGCCGCGGGCGACTTCGACCGCGACGGCGACGACGATCTGTTCATCAGCCATTGGGTCGCGCAGCAGTTCGCTCTGTACGAGTCGCTGCTGTCGCAGCAGAAGATGTTGAAGGAGGCCGCCTCGGGGCTTCATTTCACCGATGTGGCCGAGATGCGCGGCATCGGGCAGCCGACGCTGCGCTCGATCGGCTGGGGGGCGGAGTTCGCCGATCTTGACAGCGACGGCTGGCTGGATCTGGTGGCAGCGGCAGGGAGCACGTTTGAGACTGAGACGCCGCCACGCCGGCTGGCGGCGATGCCGTCATTCCTGTTCCGCAATGCGCGGGGCGAGGCGTTCCGGCACCTGGCCGATCCAGCGCTGCCGCTGTCCACGCCGCACGTCAGCCGCGGCCTCGCAGTGAGCGATTACGACGGGGACGGGGATCTCGATGTGGCCATCGTGGACCTGGATGGCGGCGTGCGCCTGCTGCGCAACGAAACAAAGCAGGGGCGGGCGCTTCATCTCCGCCTGCGGGGGCCGAAAGATCGGCCGTGGAGCGGCGCCGACGGTGCCGTGGTCACGGCATGGATTGGAAAGACCCCGTTGCGGAGGACCATATCGAGCGCGTCGTATCTTTCCCAGAGCACGCGCGAGGTCCATATCGGGCTGGGGGAGGCCGAGTACGCCGACAGGCTCACCGTGCGATGGCCGGACGGCCGCACGGAGGAGTTCGGAACTGCAGGCGCACAAGCCTGGTGGCAGATAGAGCCCGGCGGGATGCCGCGGCTGCTGAAGGCGGCCATCGAAGGGAAACAGCGCCAACTGCGCTTCTGGCAGGCGCACCACGAAGGGATGAAGCTGTGGAAACAGAGCCGCGACGCGCAGGCTTCCGTGCCGAAATTCCGCCAGGCTCTGGCCTACGATCCGCTGCACGAAGACGCGCGGTACTACCTGGCCAGCGCGCTGGCCGCTTCCGGCGACAGCGCCGGGGCGTTGGAAGAGCTTTCCATACTTGCCCGGCACAATCCGATGAGCCAGCGCGCCTTCAGCCGCAGCGCATTCCTGCGCGGCGCGGAAGCGAAGTCGCTCAGCGCGATGACGGCCGCGCTGCGGGACGCCGAGCGCGCGCACGCCATCAATCCGGAAGAGACGGGCGCGCTTCTGCTGCTGGGCGAGGTGGAACTCCTGCTGGGCCGCAATGAACAGGCGCGGCGCCATCTGGAGCGCGTCGTGCTGTCCAATCCGCGGTCAGAAGCGGCGCACTTCGGCCTGGCGTGGCTCGCCGAAAGAAGTGGGGACAGGCGGACCGCGCAGAGACATCTGGACGCTGTCCGGACGGCGCGCGGTCCGGAGTGGAAGCCGAAAAGATCAACGGCCGAGGGAGACGCGGCGCGGCGCTTTCACGAAGAAGGCTCCCTGCTGAAGCCGCAAGCGGACGCCTGGGACGGGGCGGCTCCGGCGCCTGCCGCGTTCGCGGGACTGGAGCGGTGGCGCGCGGCGCTGCGTTAGGAAAGACCGATGCAAATTCCGGCGCGAATGGTCTTGACAGCCGATAAAATCAGATATATGCTGTCTGCATTGTCAGAGTTCTAGCATGCTCGGCAAAACTTCCATTTCAGCGATCCGCGCCCTGCTGTTTCTGGCGCAGCAACGGGAAGACGGCTGGTGGAGTCCGCGGCGACTGGCCGCCGAACTGGGCGAGTCGCCCACGTATCTGGCCAAGATCCTGCGCCAACTGGTGAAGGCGGGCATTCTCGACGTAGCGCGGGGCGTCCACGGGGGGGTCCATCTGGCGCGGAATCCGCGGAAGGTGACACTGCTGGCGGTCGTGGAAGCCTGCCAGGGGGCTCTCGTCGGCAACTACTGCCGTTCGGGAAGAGAATCATCACAGATGTGCGGCTTTCACCAGGCGGCGCTGGAGCTGCACAAGGCGATCGAAAATGTTCTGGCACGCTGGACGCTCGCCCGGCTTCTTGAGAAGCCGGAGGCGCACTTCGGCCGCAAAGAGGCCATCCCCTGCCTGATGCAGGGCGTGGCCGTAACGGGATGCAGGAGCGGATGCCGGAAGGCGCCGCTGAAAGCCACGCGATGACACCGCTTCATGTGGAAGTGCCCGCCGAGGGGTATCACAAGGGGTTGATCTCCTGCCAGGTGGCGTGCCCCGTGCACACGGACGCGCGTGGTTACGTGCGGGCGATCGCCGACGGCCGGTTCCACGAGGCGTACCTGATTGCGCGCGGTCCCAATCCATTCGCTTCAATCTGCGGGCGCGTGTGCGGCGCACCGTGCGAAGCAGCCTGCCGGCGTGGCAAAGTGCCGCGGGTCGACGACGACGGAGCCTTCATCGGGACCGACCGGCCGGTTGCGATCCGCGCGTTGAAGCGGTTTGTGTGCGAGGCGTACGGTCCGGAGGCGCGCGGCGCGGATGCCGTGCTGAGCGAAGTGCGGAACTTCCTGCCGCCGGTGGCCGCCGACGCCGAGGAGATGGCGGCGATGATCCGCTCCGCCCTCGAAGGTCTCGTGCGCCCGGCAAACGGAGAAAAAGTGGCGATTATCGGGGCCGGTCCTGCGGGCCTGTCGGCGGCGCACGATCTGGCGCTGCTGGGGTTCCGGCCGGTGGTGTTTGAAACCGAGCCAGTGGCGGCGGGCATGCTGGCCGTTGGGGTTCCCGCCTACCGGCTGCCGCGGGAAGTGATCGCCCGCGAAGTGGACGTAATCCGCGCACTCGGCGTGGAGATCCGCTGCGGCGTGACTGTGGGCCGGGACATTCCTTTCGGGCAGCTCCGGCGAGAGCATGCGGCTGTCATCATCGCGGTGGGCGCGAAATCGAGCCGCTCGCTGGGCCTGCCGGGCGAGTGGGGGCCGGGCGTGTTCGGCGGCGTCGACTTCCTGCGGGCCGTTTCGTTGAACGAACCCGTTTCCGTGGGGCGGGAAGTGGTGGTGATCGGCGGCGGCAACGTGGCTTACGACGTGGCGCGGACGGTGCTGCGGCAGATCGCGTACGACACGGCGCGGACGGCGGCGCGTCTGCCCGGCACGGCGGCCGTGCGGCTGGTTTCGCTGGAAAGCCTGGAGGAGATGCCCGCCGACACGATCGAGATCCTGGAAGGCGACGAGGAAGGCATCGAGCGGTACAACGGCTGGGGCCCGATGGCGGTCGAGCGCGACGCCGAGGGGCGCGTCACCGGCGTGCGTTTCCAGAAGTGCCTGCGTGTCTACGACGAGAACCGCCGCTTCGCGCCGGTGTTCGAGCCGGAGTGGCAAATGACGCTGCCGTGCGATACCGTGATGCTGGCCGTGGGGCAGTCGCCGAAGGTGGACTTCCTGGCCGATGGCGGCGCGGACGTGGAAATGGGCCGGCCGGGCTGGCCAAAGGTGAACCCGCAGACTCTGGAGACCACGGCGCCGGGCGTGTTCGTCGCGGGCGACCTGGCACACGGCACGAGGCTGCTGATCGACGCGGTGGCGTCGGGCAAAGCGGCGGCGCGGTCCGTGTACCGCTATCTCACGGGGCGGGAACTGCGGCCGGAGCAGGTCATGGTTCCGCTGGCCGAGCATTACTACCGGCGCGAGCGAGGCTACGAAGCGGTCCGGCGGGTGACGCCGCCGTCGGCGCATCCCCGCGAGCGGCTGCGCGATCCGAAGGCGCTGGTCGAACTCACCTACAGCGAAGAACAGGCGGTCCGGGAGGCCTCGCGCTGCCTGGATTGCAGCGTGACGCCGGTGTTCGACGGGACGCGCTGCGTGCTGTGCGGCGGCTGCGCCGACGTGTGTCCGACGCAATGCCTGAAACTGATCCCGCTGTCCGCCATGCTGCCCTCCGCAGAGTTGCAGGCCGCGATTCAGGCCGCGCTTGGAGAGGCGGAGCTCGATGAGAACTCGGCGATCCTCAAGGACGAAGACCGCTGCATCCGCTGCGCGGCCTGCGCCATGCGCTGTCCGGTGGACGCCATCACGATGGAACGCGTGACGTTCCGCACCCAATGGAGGACCCAGTGACGACTGAAGCGAGTGCGAAACGATCCCGGCTGGATCCCGAGCCGGTGCCGAGGCGCGACTGGCTGGGCCTGAGCGCGCTGTGGACGATGGGCGCGTCATTGCTGTTCGCCGCGGCCGGCATGATGCGGCTGCCAAAGGCCGCCGTGCTGCCGTCGCCGTCGAAGAAGTTCAAAGTGGCGCTGCCGGAGACGCTGGCCGCGGGCGAGCCGTTCGTGCCCCCGGGCCGCTCGGTTGCGCTGTTCCGGGACAGCGAAGGCGTGTACGCCATTTCGAGGGTGTGCACGCATCTGGGCTGCATTGTGAAACCGGGCGCCGAAGGTTTCGAGTGTCCGTGCCACGGCAGCCGTTTCGCACCGGACGGCGAAGTGCGCAAGGGACCGGCGCCGAAGCCGCTGCCGTGGCTGAAGGTGAGCATCAGCGGCGGCGTGGTGACGGTAGACGAAGGTTCGACAGTCCCGCAGGGAACCAAGGTGTCGTGATGATGCCCGCCACGGAACCGAAAGACGCGTTGCAGGAATTCCGCGCCAACCTCCGCGCGGCGCCGAAGCGGCTGCTGGAGTCGGCCTTCCGCAGCGGACCGCCGAAGACAGACCGGTCCCGCTCGACGTTCGTATTCGGCAACGTGTTCCTGCACCTGCACTCGGTGAGGACGCACCGCTGGAGCCTGCGGTGGCTGACCACGGCCGGCCTGGGCATGGCGACGCTGGCGGCGTTCCTGATCACGCTGGTGACCGGCGTCATGCTGATGTTCTATTACAAGCCTTACCCGGACGCGGCGTACGAGTCGATCAAGGACATCCACTTTGTGGTGCCCACCGGGCGCTTCATGCGCAACATTCACCGCTGGGCGGCGAACGTGATGGTGATCGCGGTGATCCTGCACATGGCGCGCGTCTTCTACACGGCGGCCTACCGGCGGCCGCGCGAATACAACTGGCTGATCGGCATGGGGCTGCTGGTGGTGACGCTGGCGCTGTCGTTTACCGGATACCTGCTGCCGTGGGACCAGCTCGCCTACTGGGCGATCACGATCGGCGCCAACATCGCGCAGTCGCCGCGCGAAATCACCGACGCGCTTGGCATCACGGAGTATTTCGACCCGGGCGGGTTCCAACGGCTGCTGCTGCTCGGCTCGGACACGGTGGGTGCGGAGGCGCTGATCCGGTTTTATCTGCTGCACGTGATGTTGCTGCCGCTGGCGCTGGCCGCGCTGCTGGCCGTGCACTTCTGGCGCGTGCGCAAGGACGGCGGGCTGGCGCGTCCCGCCGGCGCCGACGAGATTCTGGCGCGGGAGCGGCATGAGGAGACGTATCCGGTGTTCACGGAGCTGCCACAGAAGACTTACCATCTGGCGGCGATCGTGCGCGGCAAGACGCCCGCGGTGGGGCGCGGGCCGGAGAACACGGTGCCTTCGATGCCTCACCTGTTTTACGCAGAGCTCGGGGTGCTGATGCTGACCGTGGTCATTTGCCTGGGGCTGTCGCTCGTGTGGAACGCACCGCTGAAGGAACTGGCGAACCCGAATGTGCCGGAGAATCCGGCGAAAGCGCCGTGGTATTTTCTCGGGCTTCAGGAGATGGTTTCTTTCAGCGCGTTCATGGGCGGCATCGGCATTCCATCGATCGTGTTGATCGGGCTGGGGCTGATCCCGTATCTGGACCGTGAAACCGAGGGAACGGGCCACTGGTTCGGCGGGCCCGGCGGCTGGCCGCTGGTGCGGTTCTCGCTCCTGTTCGGGTTCTCGACCGCGATTCTGATCGAAGCCTTCGTGATCCGCTTCGGCTGGCTTCGGGAGTGGTTCCCGCATATCCATCAGCTCGTGATCACCGCGTTGAACCCGGGCACGGTGTTGACGGCGGTGTACGCGGCGTTCTCAATCTGGGCGATGCGGCGTTACAATTCGACGCGCGCCGGCGCACTGGCGCTGTTCACGTGTTTTCTCTGCGGTTTTGTGGTGCTCACCGTGATCGGCACCTATTTCCGGGGCCCCAACTGGGAATTCTTCTGGTCTCCCGCCGACTGGCCGGTGCACTGAAATGAAGAAGAACAAGTACCTGCTGCTGATGTCGAGCCTGGCGGCGCTGGGGCTGCTGGCGGCTGCGGCTGTCGAGGAGAATTTCTTCCGCGAGTGGCGCCGGATTCAGGCGGCTGCGCGAGGCGAATCCGGTCCGATTCCGGTTCAGTTGCGCCAGATCGTAAACCCCTCGCTGAAGACAGCCGACCGCTGCGTGAGCTGCCACGTGGGCATGGCGCCCGGCGAATCAATGCTGCGCGGCGGAGAAGTGCTGCGCCCGCACAGGCCGGTGGTGCATGATCCGGCCGAATACGGCTGCACGGTGTGCCATGGCGGGCAGGGGCAGGCGACGGAAAGGCAGGACGCGCACGGGCAGGTGGAGTTCTGGCCGGAGCCGATGCTGCCGCGGGAGATGTCGTGGGCCGGATGCGGGACCTGCCACGTGCCGCTGGGCGTGCCGGGCGAAAGGATCCTGAAAGAGGCCGAACTGGCGTTCGAGCGGCTCGACTGTTACGCCTGCCACCGTGTGGACGGCCGCGGCGGCACCATACGGCCGGACGGCGGAGGGATGGAAGGGCCGGATCTGTCATTCACCGGCATGCGCGGCTATGATCCGGCATGGCATGAGAAGCACGTCCGGAAGGCGAGCACCCAGGGCGGCGCGTGGCAAAAGTCTTTCTCGCCGGTTCCGGCCGAAGATCAAAAACGGCTGGAAATGTTTCTGCGCACGCGCACCGGCGCCTCGCCGCTGGTGCGGGCCAAGAGCGTGTTCCTGAGTTCGGGCTGTCTCGGCTGCCACAAAGTGAACGGGGTGGGCGGCGATGACGGTCCCGAGCTGAACGCAGCCGGGCTGAAGGATCCGGGGCGTCTGAACTTCGCCGGAGTTCCGGGCGGAAGGCTGGTGAGCGGGTGGATGGCCGAGCATTTCCGCTCGCCCGTTTCGGTGGTGGCCGGTTCGCTGATGCCCCCGGTGCCGCTGCCGGAGGACGGCATCCGGCAGCTCACGTTTTTCACGCTTTCGCTGCGCCAGCGTGAATTGCCGGACCGCTATCTGCCGCGGGACCGCGTGCGGGCCGTGCGCTTCGGCGAAAGGGAATTCACCGCCGACGGAGAGACACTGTACGGCGCGTTCTGCTCGGGCTGCCACGGGCCGGATGGCCTGGGGCGGAGGCTGCCGGGGCTCGTGTCCTTCCCGAGCATCGCTCATCCGGATTTCCTCTCCATCGCTCCGGAGGAACTGATCCGGCGCACGGTCGAGGAGGGCCGTCCCGGACGGCGGATGCCGGGATGGCTGAAGGCGGAAGGGCTGCGGCCAGACGAGATCCGCTCCGTTGCCGCGTACCTGTGGGAGTTGGGCGGCGCGGCGCGGCAGGCCGATCCGCGGCCAGCCCGCTGGGTGCAGGCCGATGCAGGACGCGGCCGCGCGTTGTTCGAACGCTATTGCAGCGGATGCCACGGAGAGGCCGGCAAAGGCGGCGAGGGGCCGGCGCTGAATAACAAAGTGCTGCTGGCCGCGGCCACGGACACCTATCTGGTGGAAACGATCCGCCGTGGGCGCCGCGGCACTGCAATGGCGGGCTTCGCCGAGGCCACGCCCGTACGGCCCGCCCTTGCGCAGGCCGATATCGAAGCGATTGTTTCGTTCCTGCGTTCCCTGCAAGGAGGCAAGTCATGAGTGATGAAAAATCGCGCCGGGATTTTCTCAGCCTGGCCACGGCGGCCGGCTTTGGCGGCCTGGTGGCCTCGACAGCGGAATCCTGGGGGCTCCAGGCGGTTCAGAATCCGCTGGCCGCTTATCCGAACCGCGATTGGGAGCGGGCCTACCGGGACCTGTGGAAGCACGACTCGGTTTTCACGTTCACCTGCGCGCCCAACGATACGCACAACTGCATCCTGAACGCATACGTGCGCAACGGCGTGGTTGTGCGCATCGGCCCGTCAATGCGCTACGGCGAAGCCACCGATCTGGCCGGCAACAAGGCCAGCCACCGCTGGGATCCGCGCGTCTGCCAAAAGGGTCTGGCGCTGACGCGCCGCTTTTACGGCGACCGCCGCCTGAGCGGGTGCATGATCCGCAAGGGGTACAAGGAATGGTACGAAGCGGGCTTCCCGAGGGAGCGCGACGGGCTGCCGCCGAAGAAATATTTCAACCGCGGCCGCGATGAATGGCTGCGGATTTCGCACGACGAGGGAGCGAAGATCGCCGCTGCGGCGCTGAAAAACATCGCCGAGACGTACACGGGCGATCAGGGCAGGAAGCGGCTGGAGGCGCAGCACTACGACCCGGCCACCATTGAGGCCACGGAAGGCGCGGGCGTGCGGACGCTGAAATTCCGCGGCGGAATGCCGCTGCTCGGCATCACGCGCGTGTTCGGCATGTACCGGCTGGCCAACTCCATCGCGCTGCTGGACGCGAAGATCCGCGGCGTGGGGCCGGACCAGGCGAAAGGCCCGAAAGGCTTCGACAACTACTCCTGGCACACGGACCTGCCGCCCGGCCATCCGATGGTGACGGGGCAGCAGACGGTGGAGTTCGACCTGAGCGCGGTGGAACACTGCCGCACCGTGATCGTGTGGGGCATGAACTGGATCACCACAAAAATGCCCGACGCGCACTGGCTGACCGAAGCGCGGCTCAAGGGCGTGAAGACCGTCGTCATCGCCTGCGAGTACTCGGCCACGGCGAGCAAGGGAGACGACGTCATCGTCGTCCGCCCCGGCACCACGTCCGCGCTGGCGCTGGGGATGGCGAATGTGATCCTGCGCGAGAAGCTCTACGACGCGCAATACGTGAACCAGTGGACGGATCTGCCGGTGCTGGTGCGGATGGACACGCTGCAATACCTGCGCGCGCAGGATGTGCTCGGCACGCCGCCGCGAGAACTGAAGAACACGCGCGTGCTCGGCAAGGACGAGAAAGAACCGCCGCCCATCCAGCAGGACCGCATCGTCGTCACCCAGGCCATGCGGGACGGCTGGGGGGACTTCGTGTGGTGGGACCGCAAGTCGCAGGCGCCGCGAGTGCTGACGCGCGACGACGTGGGCCGCAATTCGAATGTGCAGGACCCGCTGCTGGAAGGCGGCATCGAAGTGAAACTGGCCAACGGCAAGACGGTGCGCTGCCGGCCGGTTTTCGATCTGGTGCGGGAATACGCGGCGCACTTCGATCCGAAGACCACCGAGGAGATCACGTGGGCGCCAGCGGCGGCGGTGGAACAGCTCGCCCGCCACATCGCCAAAGAGCCCGGCACCACGCTGTTCGCCATCGGCATGGGACCCAACCAGTTTTTCAACAGCGACAACAAGGACCGAGACCTGTTCCTGCTGGCGGCGCTCACGGGCAACGTGGGCAAGGTGGGCGGCAACGTAGGCTCTTACGCGGGCAACTACCGGGTGGCGCTGTTTAACGGCGCGCCGCAGTACATCAATGAGAATCCCTTCGACATCGAACTCGATCCGGAAAAGCCCGCCCGCGTGCGCCAGTACTGGCGGCCGGAATCGGCGCACTATTACAACCACGAGGATCATCCGCTGCGCGTGGGCAACAAGCTGCTCACCGGCAAGACGCATATCCCGACTCCGACGAAGTCTCTGTGGTTCGCCAACGCCAACTCGATCCTCGGCAATGTGAAGTGGCACTTCAACACGGTGTTGAACGTGCTGCCGCGGATCGAGCTTGTCGCGGTGAACGAATGGTGGTGGACGGCCTCGTGCGAATGGGCCGATATCGTGTTCGGCGTCGACGCCTGGTTCGAGCTGAAGCATCCCGACATGACCGCCTCGGTGACCAATCCGTTTCTCGTCGTTTTCCCGCGCACGCCGATGAAGCGGACCTTCCAAACGATGGGGGATGTCGAGGTGTACGCGCTGGTGGCGTCGAAACTGGCTGAACTGACGGGCGACCAGCGCTTCAATCATTTCTGGAAGTTCGTCCGGGAAGGGCGCACGGACGTCTACCTTCAGCGCATTCTCGACCACAGCACCAACACAAAGGGTTACCGCTTCCTGGAACTCGAGGCCAAGGCCAGACAGGGCGTGCCTGCGCTGATGAACAGCCGCACGACACCGAAGGCGGTGGGCTACGACCAGGTGGCGGATTCGATGCCGTGGTACACGAAGTCCGGGCGGCTCGAGTTCTACCGCGAAGAGCCGGAATTCATCGCCGCTGGAGAGAACCTTCCGGTGCACCGCGAACCCGTTGACTCTACGTTCTACGAGCCGAACATCATCATTGCGCCGAAGCACGAGGCGCTGCGCCCGGATCAGCCGGAGGCGTACGGGGTGCGCCGCGACGACCTGAGCTGCGAAACACGTTGCGGGCGCAACGTCGTGCTCTCCTGGCAGGAAGCGAAAAAGACGCGCCATCCGCTGGCGAGCCAGGGGTTCAAGTTCATCTTCCACACGCCCAAATACCGGCACGGCTCGCACACAACGCCCATCGACACGGACATGATCGCGGTGCTGTTCGGGCCTTTTGGCGACCTCTACCGCCACGACCGCCGGATGCCTTTCGTGACGGAAGGTTACGTGGACATCAATCCTTCCGACGCAAAGGAACTCGGCGTCGAAGACGGCGATTACGTCTGGATCGATCCCGATCCCGAGGACCGTCCCTTCCGCGGGTGGCAGAAAGACAAGAAGAACATGGAGTTCGCGCGGCTGCTGTGCCGGGCGCGCTATTACCCGGGCACGCCGCGCGGCGTGACGCGCATGTGGTTCAACATGTACACCGCCACGCCGGGCTCGGTGGAAGGGCAAAAGTCGCGCTCCGACGGGCTGGCCCGGAATCCGCGCACGGGCTACCAGGCGATGTTCCGCTCGGGCTCGCATCAATCGGCGACGCGCGGCTGGCTGAAGCCCACCTGGATGACCGACACGCTGGTGCACAAGACGATGTTCGGACAGGGGATGCGCCAGGGCTTCGAGCCGGACATTCACTGCCCGACAGGCGCCCCGCGCGAAGCCTTCGTCAAGATCACGAAAGCCGAGCCTGGCGGACTGGAGGGCAAGGGACTGTGGCGTCCCGCAGCGCTCGGCATCCGGCCCCGATATGAATCCGAAGCGATGAAACGCTTCCTTTCGGGCGAATTTGTGCGGCAAAAGGGAGGGAAATCCTGATGGCTCGAGTTTTCAACTGGCAGATCGGCCGCGAGATGTCTTATTGGTATCCGGAAGCTCGCCCGAAGAGGCAGTTCGCGGCGGTTTTCGACATCAACAAATGCATCGCCTGCCAGACCTGCACGCTGGCCTGCAAAACGACATGGACGTCGGGCAAGGGCCAGGAATACATGCTGTGGAACAACGTCGAGACCAAGCCGTACGGCAGCTACCCGCTGGCCTACGACGTGAAGCTGCTTGAAATGCTCGGCGGGCAGGAATGGGAGGGCCGGCGCTATGGCGGGCGGACGCTGTTCGAGGCCGCTCCCGCGGGTGAACGCGTGCTCGGCTGGCGTCCTGGCCACGAGGACTACTCGTACCCGAACACGGGCGAGGACGACTGCGCCGGCCAGGTGGATCACGGCGAATACCTGTCGCTGCCGCACGCGCGCTGGTTCTTTTATCTGGCGCGGATCTGCAATCACTGCACCTATCCGGCGTGTCTGGCTTCCTGCCCGCGGGGATCGATTTACAAGCGGCCCGAGGACGGCATCGTCCTGGTGGACCAGAGCCGCTGCCGCGGCTATCAGGAGTGCGTCCGCGGCTGCCCATACAAGAAGGTGTTCTTCAACCCGCTGACCGGGACGAGCGAAAAGTGCATTGCCTGTTTCCCGAAAATAGAACAGGGAATTCAGCCACAATGCTTCGTCAATTGCATTGGGAAAATCCGTCTGGCTGGCTGGATTTCCACTCCGGACAAGGCCCGTGCCGACAA
Source organism: Acidobacteriota bacterium (assembly GCA_049325215.1). GTDB lineage: Bacteria > Acidobacteriota > Terriglobia > Bryobacterales > Bryobacteraceae > JANWVO01. The sequence goes on along the minus strand of JBMOMB010000028.1, from coordinate 4,390 downwards.
CCCGGTCGACTATCTGGTGCACATCCGCAAGGTGGCCCTGCCGCTGTTCCCCCAGTTCGGCCTCGAGCCGAACGTGTACTACATCCCGCCGGTGCATGCGCCGGAATCGTTCAACCGCCAGCTTTTCGGCCCGGGCGCGGCGCAGGCCGTCCAGACGTACCGCGAGGCGGCCCGCGATGCGGACCTGGCCGGGCTGTTGTGCCTGTTCGGCTCCACTGAGATGATGGTCTCGCGCTTCCGGAGGCAGGGAGAAACAATCATCGGAACCGACGAAAAAGGCGCGGAACTGGTGCGCGTGCCGCTGCGCGAGCCGGTCATCGTGCGTCCGGCGCGCGATCCGCGCACGCAGATTGTGCGCATCAACTGCCCCTGAGGAGATGAACATGTGCAAGCGAACCTGTTGGGTGGCCGGCCTGCTGCTGCTGGCGGCCGGCTGTTCGCGCGGACCGAAGGCAGTCAATGAAGTGGTGGCGCTGGAGACAGTCCAGTTGCCCGCCGGCCCGGCCGACCGCGCGTGGAACGGCGCGCCGGAACACCGCGCGGCCCTGCTTCCGCAGGATCTGGTGGAGCCGCGCCTGTTGCAGCCTTCGACCCCGGAGGTTGCCGTGCGGGCGTTGACCAACGGCGCCGAAATCGTCTTCCGCATCGAATGGCCCGACCAGTCCCGGGACGACACGCCCGGTCCGTCGCGCATGGCGGACGCCTGCGCCGTGCAACTGCCAGAGAAGATCGCGCCGGACCTGCCGGAACCGCAAATGGGCCAGGAAGGCCGGACCGTCCAGATCGCCTACTGGCGCGCTGACTGGCAGGCGTGGACCGAGGGCCGCGGCGATACCATCCGGGATCTCTATCCCAACGCGGCGGTCGACCATTATCCGTTCGAGGCCAAGCCGCTCGAGCCCGGCTCGGCCGCCAGACAGGAATATGGAGCGGCTGTATTCGCCCGCTCTGGCTTCGGGCAACCGCCGTGCCGGACCCAGGAAGTCTCCCGTGGAATCCCTGATCGCCGCCGGTCCGGGCACGCTCTCCCCGGCAGCGGCCCAGGACGCCAGCGGGCAGGGCGTCTTCCGGAAGGACCGCTGGTCTGTCGTCATCCGCCGTCCGTTGCCGCAGGGGCTTGTGCGGGACCAGCGCACCCACGTGGCATTTGCCGTGTGGCAGGGATCGAAGCAGGAAGCCGGCGCCCGCAAAATGCGCACGGGCTGGATTCCTCTGGTGAGGAGGGCCGGATCATGAGCAGCGTGGCTGGCCCGCCGCCGAAAGTCATCGCCCATATGGAACAGGCCGCCGGTTGGCGCCTGCTGGCTCAGATCTTTTCCTACCCCGGCCAGGATTGGGCGGCCCGGATCGAACTCCTGCTGGAGTGCATTGCGGACGCACGCCTCGCCGGACTGGCGCGGAAGGCGGTGAGCGAATCGAGCCCGGAGCTATGGATGCGCCTGTTCGGCCCCGCCGGTCCGGTGCGCGCGCGCGCCGTGGCCTGGGAGGGCGGCTTGCAGCCCGGCTACCTGCTGGCCGCACTCGCGGCTCATTACGAGGCGTTCGGATACGAGCCGCCGGACGGCAGCGCGCCGGACGAGCTTTCCGTGCTGCTGGACTTCGCCGCCTGGCTCGAACTCAAACTGGCTTACGCCTGCGTCCGCCAGGACCGCGAGGCGGAAGAGATCACGGGACGGGCGATGGAAACATTTCTTTCCAAATTTGTTGCGCCAGCCGCCTGGCCGGTGTTTCGCCAGTTGGAACAGACGGGGCCGGAATTTCTCCGCGATGCCGCCCAGGCGGCCGCGGAGCGGTCGGGCGCAGAACCTGCCGCGCCAGAATGGATGCCGTGCGGCTGGCCTGGCGATGACCAGCTCGATGCGGACTCCTGCGGACCGCCGCCGCTAGTAGACATCGAGGGCGGATTTCAGGGCCAGGGCCGTGCGAATGCCGCCGGCGGCGCAGAACGGTGACGGCGCCCCCAGCGGCCAATGCCAGCCGTAGCGTTCGTTGGCGGGCATTGACTCCGACATGCTGGTCTGCCTCCACTCCCCTATCCCGCGCATCCTACACGTACCGCCACGTCTGTAGCTGGTCCTGCTTCACCACCGAGAGGCGCCCCTCCACGTCGTAGTCGGCCCCCAGCGTCACCGTCCCGCCCGGCCACTGGGTCATGTGCCCGGCCTCGAACTACGGCTGCTCGTTCCTACATAGCGCCCACTGTAGCGGCTGCCAGCACTGCCCACCGGCGTGCCAGATGCGGGCGCGGAGGGTGACGGTGAAACGGTAGCTGCGGTCACTCGCCTCCCCTGCACTTACCCTGCTGGCAGAAGTGAGCGACGGGAGAACAGGAAGGCAGCGACCATGATCGTGATAATTCCGGCCACCCCCAACCCAGTCGTAACTGCCCGGAGATGGAGCTGTTCCTCAATCCCTATCCCCACCAAGCGATCTTTCGTCTCGACCGTCCAGTGCGGTTCAACTACCAGATAAGACTCCTGACTGGGCAGGCTCGCAACCGTCACGTGAATCCTTACCACAGAGCCTGGAGGCGCTCGGAATGAAAGCCCAGCGGGCCGACAATCGGCAGAGTAACCGTACGGAGCATCAGCTATTTCCAAATCCACGGGCTGATCGCCGATTCGAGCCTCTACGCGGGCACCCAGATCGCACAAGCAGTACATATAGTGGCTGGGTCCAAGCAGAACAGCTCCGATGAAGTAGCCTGGATCTCCCCAATTTCGGATAACCCGCATCCACGAAGCATCGCTGGGTATCTTTGCCGTGATCTCCACGCCACGGTCGCCCGCTGCCTCGCTGAGCGGCGCCTCCGCCATTCTTTGAAAAGCGATCTGGGTGTCGGTTGTTCTGACCGGATCCGAGATCCAAATCCAGATCCAATACAGCGCTCCTGGCAAGAGTAGGGCAAACCCAAGAAGAGCGATCCACAACCACTTCGGCATGATCGTTCTCCCCATCTATGGAAAGACAATCGGACTCCACCAGCCATATGCCGTTGTAGGCGGGCTCGGGTTGAAACCACTAACCACGCCGAAATAGTGAGCAGCACTGCTGCTGTTTGGCCCGCCAATTCCCAACACGCCCACTGGGTGGTAAACGATACTGTTGTTGCGGCTGCTTTGCCAATATTTGGCGGCAGCAACCATGGCGTCAACTTGCTCACAGATGATCCACGATAACCCGCTGTTCCAGTGCGTGTGGGCACGACTGCTGTCACCGCTGCCGTTGTCGTTTCCCTGAGTCACCGATACGTTCAGGTACTGAGTCCCGGATGAGTTGACCTTCGTCGGCCCTGCTGAGATGATGTACTGCGTGCCGGTACGGTCTTGAACCCACCAAAACGTATGGACCGCCTTGAATTTTGCAGCCTTCGGATCGTGAACTGGCCTGTCCTTCAGTTGAGCGAAACACTCTGGCTTAGACTCTTCTTCCCGCGGTGCAGCTATTACCGGAAGGAAGGGCAACTCGCACAGAGGATTCGGTAAGAACCCTGGTCCGTTTGGACACAAAGTCCATCCCCCGCCCATCGGAGGTCCGCCGATTGAAGGACCGTCAGAAGGTCCCCTTGTATAGCCCAACCTGTCACATTCGTCCAAAGTATGCTCTGGAGGACAATAGCCCGGAGCAACGGCCACCAGCCCAGTGGGATCCGTGCGGTTGACAGGATCATTTTGTGTGTATGTGTACGCATTCCAGCTTTGTGGCGCATGCATACGGGCACCGTTCTGATGCAGGTCGGGCGAAGAAAACCGGCCCCAGGTGGCCGAGTAGAAGCGGTTCCAGGCGTAGTAATGGCCGGTCGAGCGGTCGATCGGGTAGGTGGCGTATTCGTCGTTCGCGCTCGATTCGTTCCCTTCCCCGAACGGATACCGCTGCCACGCTTTCACCGATCCCAGCTGGTCCATCCGCCCGAAGTTCGGACTGCCCGTCTCATCCAGCCGCGCCGCCACCCGGCCGGCGAAGTAGATCCGCTCCTCCTCCACCCGGAACACCGCCGACGGCGCCCCCAGCGGCCAATACCAGCCGTACACCCCGAGCAGTTCCCCGCCCGGCCCGTAGACCTCGTACTTCGGTGTGGTGCTCGAAGTACCGACCCACTTGACGCGCCGGTTTTGCGCGTCATACGAGTAGCGAGATTTCGCCGCCCCGTCCTCTTTCACCACGCTCAGCCGCCCTTCCACATCGTAGTCGGCCCCGAGCGTCACCGTCCCGCCCGGCCACTGGGTCATGTGCCCGGCGGCGTCATAGGCAAACCCCTCCGTCGTGATCCGGTTCGTCGCCGCGCTGATCGACAGCGAAACCACTGGCCCAGTCCCCTTCGTCACATTCTGGCTCAACCGGTTGCCGAACCCATCATACGTCCAGCTCAAGCCCCACTGCGGCCCGGTCG
>JBMOMB010000027.1:0-216498 GCA_049325215.1 Acidobacteriota bacterium | reverse complement strand
CCCGATTCGGCCCTGCCGTGGCTGCACACCTTCCGCCCCCGCTGCCGAAATCCTCCACCTCCCCTCATCTCCGCCCTGCCCGCTTGGCACCATCGGGTTCATCCCGACAAACACTCAGGCTGTCCCCTTCGCTAGAGGTTGCGGAGGACGAAGTTGACGAGCTGGTAGCCGTCGATGAACTTGAAGGGCGGCTCGCCGAGGGTGTAGTGGCCGCAGGGCAGCACTACTTCGCGGAAATCGAGTCCGTACGTGCGGCACAGCTCGATCGTCTGGCGCGACAGTTCGGGCAGAAACGTGGTGTCGTATTTCGCGTACAGGAACAGCGATTTCTTCGGCTTTGTGCTGAACCTGTCGAAGTACGCCGTGGGGCTGATGCACAGCCACAACTCCCGCAGCGTTTCCAGGTCGACGTGGCCTTCCAGTCCCTTTCTCACATGAAGCGTGGACAGCCCCGTCCAGACGACATCGGCGAAGTAGGTCGAGCAGTGATTGAACGCGTTCACGGCGAGGCGCTCGTCGTGGGCGCTGGCGAGAAAGGCGTAGCAGGAGCCGAGGCTGGTGCCGACGATGGCGATCCGCTCGGCGCCCTGCCGCTCGAGCCAGTCGGCGGCACAGCGGATGTCGATCACCGCCTGCCGCGTCGCATCGATCGTGCGGCCGATGTTCGAGCTCACCGCATAATCGGCGCGCTGCAGCTCCGCGGGCATCCGGTAGTCGTGATACGGCAGGCTCAGCCGCAGAGCGCTGACGCCGAACTTCTGGAACGCCCGCGCCAGAGCGTTGTGGGCGTCGCGAGGGGCGTTCCAGTGGGGCAGCACGAGCACGGCTTTCTTCGGGTTCTTGCCCGGAAACCACTGGCCGTGAACGACGTTGTTCTCCTCGTAAGGGGTTCTGACGGCCGAGGTGAACCGCAGCAGCCCGCCTGAAAGATGGTAGTCCGTCACCGGCTCGTAGCCGAAGAACTCCCCGCTGTTCTCGATCGCCAGACGGCTCAACCGCAGCATCCGGTCGAGCGGGGCCAGCCCGTCGGCCGTCTGCAGCCGGCGCGCGATGGGCCAGGCATCGGTCCACTCGATCCCCCATTCGAACGGGCGCACCACGCGGTTGGTGGCCGCGAAGCACATCCGCTCTTCCCACTGCTCCATCCAGCGGGCATACCATGACCCAATCCAGCCCATGTTGTCCGGAACTTTTCAGAGTAGCATCCCCACGCCCGGTGCGGCTCTCCGGTTGGGGACGCAAGGAGGGGATATCAGAGGCGACGGCGGACTTTGGGGAGCTGTGGAAAACCGCGAAGTGGGGCAAGGCGTCCAAAGTTGACAGAAAGACGCTAAAGAATCTAGACAACGACAGGCTAATCTGATATTCTCTATCTCAGGAGGCCTGTCACCGGAGTTCGGCACTATGGATCTCAACCGATTCACCGAGAAAGCCCAGGACGCCCTGCGTTCGGCCCAGACGCTGGCTGCCCGTCTGTCGCACCAGCACGTCGACAACGAGCACCTCCTGGTGGCGCTGCTCGAGCAGGAGCAGGGCATCGCGCCCAACATTCTTCTGAAGGCGGGCTTCGACCTAGAGAAGCTGCACCGCAAGCTGATGGCGGAGCTCGAGCGGCAGCCCAAGGTCACCGTGAGTGGGGGCGCCTCGGGGATGTATATGACCCAGAGGCTGGCGGCAGTGCTCGGCAACGCCGAGCAGGAAGCCCGGCGGATGAAGGACGACTTCGTCAGCGTCGAGCACCTCCTGCTGGCGCTGCAGGCAGGCAACGGCTTCGCGGGGCAGCTCTTTCGCGACCAGGGTGTGACGCGCGAGCGTCTGGAACAGGCGATCCGCGAGGTTCGCGGCAGCCAGAGGGTGACGACTCAGAACCCGGAAGCCACTTATCAGGCTTTGGAGAACTATGGACGCGACCTGACGCAGATGGCGGCGCAGGGCAAGCTCGACCCGGTGATCGGACGAGACGAGGAGATCCGCCGCGTCATCCAGGTCCTGTCCCGGCGCACAAAGAACAATCCGGTGCTGATCGGCGAGCCCGGCGTGGGCAAGACGGCGATCGTCGAAGGGCTCGCCCAGCGGATCGTGCGCGGCGACGTGCCCGAGGGGCTGAAGTCGAAGCGCGTGGTGGCGCTGGACATGGGCGCGCTGATCGCCGGCGCGAAATACAGAGGCGAGTTTGAAGAGCGGCTGAAGGCGGTCCTGAAAGAAGTGGCCGCCAGCGAAGGCCAGATCATTCTCTTCATCGACGAACTGCACACGGTGGTCGGCGCGGGCAAGGCCGAAGGGGCGATGGACGCGGGCAACCTGCTCAAGCCGATGCTGGCCCGCGGCGAGCTGCACTGCATCGGCGCCACGACGCTGGACGAATACCGCAAGTACGTCGAGAAGGACGCCGCGCTGGAGCGCCGCTTCCAGCCGATCACGGTGGATCAACCCACGGTGGAGGACACGATCTCGATCCTGCGCGGGCTGCGCGAGCGCTATGAGGTCCACCACGGCGTGCGCATCAAGGACGCAGCGCTGGTGGCGGCGGCCGTGCTGTCGAACCGCTACATCTCGGACCGGTTCCTGCCGGACAAGGCGATCGACCTGGTCGACGAAGCCGCGGCGCGGCTGCGAACGGAGATCGACTCGATGCCGGCCGAGCTCGATGAGAAGCTGCGGCGCAAGATGCAGCTTGAAATCGAGCGGGAAGCGCTGAAGAAGGAGACCGACGAGGCGTCGCGCGAGCGGTTGTCGAAGATCGAGGAAGAGCTGTTCGCGTTGGCGCGGGACGTCAGCGACATCGAGGCCCGCTGGAAGGCGGAGAAGGAATCGGTGCAGAAGCTGCGGAAGCTGCGCGAAGAGATCGAGCAGACCAAGCTCGAAATCGAGCGCGCCGAGCGCGCCTACGATCTGAACCGCGTGGCGGAGCTCAAGTTCGGCAAGCTGATTCAGCTCGAACGAAGCCTGTTTGAAGAAGAGCGCCGCCTGGCTTCGCAGGACACGCGCGAGCGGCTCATCAAGGAAGAAGTGGACGAAGAAGACATCGCCCGCGTTGTCTCGCGCTGGACAGGCATCCCGGTGAGCCGGCTGCTGGAGGGCGAGAGGCAGAAGCTGCTGCACCTGTCGAGCGAACTCCACCGCCGGGTGGTGGGGCAGGACGCCGCCGTGGAGGCGGTGGTGGAAGCCGTGCAGCGCTCGCGTGCGGGCTTGAGCGATCCGAACCGCCCGATCGGCTCGTTCCTGTTCCTCGGTCCCACGGGCGTGGGCAAGACGGAGCTGGCGCGGGCGCTGGCGGAGGCGCTGTTCGACGACGAGCGGGCGCTGATCCGCATCGACATGAGCGAGTACCAGGAGAAGCACACGGTGGCGCGGCTGATCGGAGCGCCGCCGGGCTATGTGGGCTTTGAAGAGGGCGGCCAGCTCACCGAAGCGGTGCGCCGCAGGCCGTATGCGGTGATCCTGTTCGACGAGATTGAAAAGGCGCACGCCGATGTGTTCAACGTGCTGCTGCAAGTTCTCGACGACGGCCGCCTCACCGACGGGCAGGGGCGCACGGTGGACTTCCGCAACACGATCGTGATCATGACGTCGAACCTGCCTCCGGAGAACCTGCGAACGTTCTTCCGGCCGGAATTCCTGAACCGGATCGATGAGACCGTCATCTTCCACGCGCTCACGCACGAGCACCTGCGGCGCATCGTCGACATTCAGATGGAGCGCGTGCGCAAGCGGCTCGCCGAGCGCCACATCACGCTGGAGCTGAGCGACGAAGCGCGCGATCATCTGATCCTGCTCGGCTACGAGCCGGAATACGGCGCGCGGCCGCTGAAACGCGCCATCCAGCGCGAACTCGAAACCCTGATTGCGCGGCAGATCCTCGAGGGCAGGATCCGCGACGGCGCGCACCTGTATGTGACGGCGCCGCGGGGCGCCCTCGAGATCGAAGCGCGCGAACCCGTGCGCACCCAGTGACGCGCGCGGCGCGTCTCACCATATGATTTCCGCAGGACAGAGGTGGACATGAGCGAACCCGTCACGCAGAACCAGGAAACGAATTTCCTCACGCTGCCCGTTCTTCCGCTGAAGAACGTGGTGCTGTTCCCGAAGCTGATCCTGCCTTTGTCGGTAGGCCGCGACGCTTCCCGCGCCGCCGTCGAGGCGGCCATCAAGCATCACGAGGGCCACCTCATTCTGCTGACTCAGAAGAACCCGGAGACCGAACTGCCCGGCCCGGAGGACCTGCACTCAGTGGGCACGCACGCCAAGATCCGAAAGGTGCTGCGCTCGACGCCCTCGCTGATCGAGATTGTCGCCAGCGGGCTCGAACGCGTCGGGGTTCTTTCGATCGAATCCACGGGCCAGTATCTGCAGGCGAAGGCGCATCCGATGCCGCTGGTGCCGGACCACTCGACCGAAGAGCGCGCCCTGCAGACCGCGCTGTTCGAACTGGCCGCCAAGACGCTTGAGCGCATCAATCCTCAGGCGGCCGAGCAGATCTCGAACCTGCTGTCGAGCGCCGACGATCCGCAGCAGCTCATGTGGCTGCTGGCCACTGCCTTCAACCTCGGCTCGGACAAGCTCCAGCATCTGCTGGAATCGCCTACGCTCAAGGACGCCTTCCAGCTCGCCGTGCAGTACATCACCGAGGAAGCGCGCATCCTCGAAGTGCGGCAGAAGATCGTCAGCGAAGCGCAGGAGGAGATGAGCAAGGAGCAGCGCGAGTACGTGCTGCGCCGCCAGCTCAAGGCCATTCAGCAGGAGCTCGGCGAAGAAGATCCGGCCAAGGCGGAAGCGGAGGAACTGCGCAAGCGGCTCGACGAAACGAAGCTGCCGGAGGAGGCGAAGAAGGAGGCCGAGCGGGAATTCCGCCGCTTCGAGCGCCTGCCGGATCAGAGCCCGGAGCGGCACGTCATCCGCACATGGCTCGACCTGGTGCTCGAGCTGCCGTGGTTCACCGAGACGGAAGACATCCTGGACATCGCGCGCGCCCGGCAGGTGCTCAATGACGATCACTACGGGCTGGAAGACGTCAAGGAGCGCATCCTCGAGCACCTCGGCGTGCTCCAGCGCAACCCCTCGGCGAAAGCGCCAATCCTGTGCTTCGTCGGGCCGCCGGGCGTGGGCAAGACCTCGCTCGGGCAGTCGATCGCCCGCGCGCTCGGCCGCAAGTTCGAGCGCTTCTCGCTCGGCGGCATGCACGATGAAAGCGAGCTGCGCGGCCACCGGCGCACCTACATCGGCGCGCTGCCCGGACGGCTGATCAACGCCATCCGCCGCGCGGGCGCGCGCAACCCGGTGCTGATGCTCGATGAAGTGGACAAGCTGGGCCGGGATTTCCGCGGCGATCCGGCTTCGGCGCTGCTGGAGGTGCTTGACCCCGAGCAGAACCACGCGTTCCGGGACAACTATCTCGACCTGGCGTTCGATCTCTCCAAGGTGATGTTCATCACCACTGCCAACACGCTGGAGACGATTCCTCAGCCGCTGCTCGACCGCATGGAGGTCATCCGGCTGGCCGGCTACAGCGAGGAAGAGAAGGTGGCCATCGCCAACCGCTATCTGATTCCGCGGCAGCTCAAGGAGACCGGACTGACGGCGGAGATCGTGCAGTTCCCCGAAACGGGCGTCCGCAAGATCATCGAAAGCTACACGCGCGAGGCGGGGCTGCGCAACCTGGAGCGCAACATCGGCAGCCTGTGCCGCAAGGCCGCGCTGAAGTTCGCCGAAGGGCGCGCCGAGCCGATCGTCATGGACCCGGAGATGATCGTTGAACTTCTCGGTCCGGAGACGTTCCTGCCCGAAGAGGCGCGCAAGGATCTGCCGGCGGGCGTGGCCACGGGCCTCGCCTGGACTCCCTCCGGCGGCGACGTCCTGTATGTGGAGGCGATGCTGCTGCCGAAAGGCAAGGGGCTCACGCTGACCGGGCAGCTTGGCGACGTGATGCAGGAGTCGGCCAAGGCGGCGCAGAGTTATCTGTGGGCGCACGCCGAAGCCTACGGGATCGATCCGGCGCTTTTCAGCGAATACGGCGTGCACATCCACGTCCCCTCTGGCGCGATTCCCAAGGACGGCCCTTCGGCGGGCATCACCATCGCCGTGGCGCTCGCTTCGCTTTACACGAAGAAGCCTGCCCGCAGCGATACGGCAATGACTGGCGAGATCACGCTCACCGGCCGCGTGTTGCCCATTGGCGGCGTGAAGGAAAAGACGCTCGCGGCGCGCCGCGCCGGCATCCGCCGCGTCATTCTGCCCAAGCGCAACGCCAAGGACCTGCGCGACCTGCCGGAGAACGTCCGCCAGGAGATGGAGTTCCTGTTTGCGGAGACGATCGACGACGTGTTCCGCCAGGTGATTCCGGGCATGATGCCCGAGCCGGCGCCGGCCGCGGTTTCGACCTGAAATCCAGGACGACCGGGCCTGCCGCCGGGGCGGCGCGCCAGCACGGTGCAAGCCAGCCGTGAGAATCACGCGCCGGGCGTTGCCGGCCGCGCCGCTGGTGCAGCTCTCCCACCTAGAAGATCAGCGGCTTGCGCGAGTAGGGCGGCTCCTTGCCGAACTTGACGCTGTAGAGCCGGCGGTGCGTCTCGCGGGCGTACTCCACCAAAGGCTTGTAGGGCAGATCCAGCACGTTCAGGAAGCCGTAATTGAGGCGTTCGAGATCAGACGGGCGGCCGGTGGGCAGGTCGTCGACAAGCTGGAACCAGTGCGTGCCGATCATGGCCGGGTGGGCGGCGGCGTTCTCGACATAGTAACGGTAGGCGATGCCGCGCTGGGTCTGATCCTTCACCTTGTGGGTCCAGTAGAACAGGCCCTGCAAGCCGCGCCCGGGCGCGCAGGCGGTGAATTCGCCAATCAGAATGGGCCTGCCGGAGAGCTTGGCGTAGTGGTCGAGCTTCGCCGGATCCGGCCGGAATTCCGCGTCGTAAATGTTGATTGAAAACACGTCGAACAGCGACGACATCTTCACCCACTCGTCCAGCGGGGTGCCGGCATAGCGGATGCCAAGCACCAGGTGGTTCGGATCATGGCGGCGGATGGCGGCGGCGATGGTTTCGAAATACTTCCTTCCGCAGGTGAACACCCACTCGCGTTTGATCTGCCCAGCCTGCGCGGGGTTCTCCTTCAGCCGCCGCTCGAGTTCCGCCTTGGTGGCGGAGGGATCGGGGTCTTCGAGCAGCATCTCGGCCCAGGGCTTCAGCGAGCCGAACTCGCGGGCCCAATGTGGCTCATTGCCAATGAACCAGCCGATCAGGTTGGAGTCCCTGGCCAGGGGAGCGCACTGGCGGCGCGCGGCCTCGTCCACGTTCCGTTCAAACTCTTCGCTGAAGACGTCGGGGAAGTCCCAGGGGAAAGGGAAAACCTTCTTCGTCGTCCAGCCGCCCAGAGGAATCACATAGGGCATCCCGGCGGCGGTGGCGATGTCATGGTCCGACCAGTTGCCGATCGTGTTGAACCCCCAGTTTTTCAGCCTTTCGACCATCGCCCGCTTCCACTCTTCCTGCCAGTTGTCCCCGTACCGGCGCATGATGTTGGCAACGTGGAAGGACACGTCCCGGCCCGGCGTCAGCCAGGCAGGACCGGGAGACGGCAACTGTTCGAACAGAAACTCGCGGCCAGTGACGCGCGTCGCAAACGATCCCTGTTTCCACCCCACCAGATCCATGCCTGCGGAGAAAAACGGGTGCCCGTGCGGATCGATGAAGAACCACCTTCCTTCCACCCGCGCCACGCGAAAAAAACCCGGCTTGCCTGCCGCATCCGGCGGATTCACGGTCAGCCGGCGGTAGCCGCCAAGCGGGCAGAAATCGGGATATTTCGCCGGGGGCAGCCGGTCCTCGGCCCATAGCTTCTGCAACTCCTCCACCGAGTGCGCCTTGCCCGCCCATTCTTCCGGAATCCACTGTCCGAAAGCGTCGATCACCGGCTTCCTGTCGAGGATGTCGTCCTTGCCCGCTACGGGCGTCAGAGCCAGATTCGAGAGGGTCAGCGTGGAATCGGCGGCGGGGTATTTCATGCGCACCACGATCTCTTCCACGCGCTCGAAAGTGAACAGCCTCTCCGGCCAGACCTTGTAGCCCAGGGGCAGCAGCGGCGTCATGGTCCGTGTCTGGAAGAACGCCTCGAAAGGGATCACCGCGCGCATCCGGAGCCCCGGGAGAGGCTCGATGATGGCGCTCTTGACCTGCCGTCCATCCGAGAAGCCGAAAGAGAAGGCTTCCAGCGACGATGCAATGAATTCGAACTGGATCGCCTGCCAGCTTCTCCAGTCCGAAGGCCAGCCCAGCCTGGCGACGGGCAGACGGTGTTCGGGCAGCGGCTCGCCGGCGCCGAAGCGCAGCACAAACGGCCCTGCCGCCGGGGGAGGCGCCGGAGCGCGGTAGTTCCAGAGCAGCTCGATGTCGGCGCCCCCGATCGCGTGCGCGTCCACATAGGCGAAGCGCCCGCTGCCGGCCTTGCCGCGTTCGCCCCAGCCGCCCGACATCGTGACCGGGTACCCGAGCGATTCCCAGCGGCGGATGGCAGCGTCCATGTCCTCGACGTCGAAGGCGAGGTGGTGGAATCCTTCGCCGTGCTTTGCCATGTGGTCTTCATAGACATTGGGCCCCTTGAGGGGTTGAATCCACTCAAAGGGCATCTGTGCGTGCCGCTGCCAGCCCAGGCGCATCTCGAACCCGGCTGGGCGCCGCCGGTACATCTTGTCGGTCAGGTCCGGCCGCGTGAAAGTGAACGCCGGGAATCCCAGTCTCGCCCAATACACGGAGACGGGATCGGGATCGCGCACGGCGAAGGCGAGTTGCGAGACGCGCATCGTGCCGGCAGGGGCTGGCGCGCGCGCAGGCGATGTCATCAGGGCGAGAACGAACTTGCCCTGAGGGGCGGTGTCGAGCCACACGTACTCCGATCTCTCGGCGCCGAGCGCCATGACGCCGCGCTCGATGAGCCGCACGCCGAGCGATTCATACCGCTCCATCTCTTTTTGCAGACCGGCGGCGTCCGGCATCTCATACACGAGCGCGTAGACTCCCTCGCCGCGTTCGCGCAGAAAGGCCGCCAGAGGATCGGACGCATCGGCGGGCTGCACCCAATCGACGCGAAGATTGGCGAAGTGCCCCGTGGCCGTCAACGCACGGCGGGCAACTCCGCCGGCGGTGCGGAACTCCGCCTGCGCGGCTTCGTCCACCGGCACGCCGATCCTGCGCCATGCTTCCGAGGTCCGCTCGGCGTCACTGACGGCCCAAGTAAGCCGCGCCACGCGCCTGTAGGCGTCTCCCGGCTGAGCCAGCATGGGCGCCGCAACCAGCAGCAGGAACGCCAGGGCTCGCATATCCGCCTTCCTTTCAAAACCGCTGTCATTCTAGCAACGGCCTCAGCCGAAGGGAACTCTATGCGGGCAGCGGCCATCCTGAAGGGCCGCGATTGGCCGGTGATAGGATGGTCGCCATGCTGACAGACGGAGTTTCCCGGCGGCGGTATCTGCAAATGGCTTCCGCCGCCCCCGCAGCCGTGGCGTGGCAGACGAGCACGGACGAAGACCGCGAGCGCCGCATGAAATGGTGGCGCGAAGCGCGGTTCGGCATGTTCATTCACTGGGGGCTGTACAGCGTGCTCGGGCGGCACGAGTGGGTCATGGAGAACGAAGCGATCCCCGTGGCCGAATACGAGAAGCTGGCCGCGCAGTTCCGCCCGAAACCGTGGCCGGCGCGCGAGTGGGCGGCGCTGGCGAAGAAGGCCGGCATGAAGTACATGGTGATGACCACCAAGCACCATGAGGGCTTCTGCCACTTCCGCACGGACACGACGTCCTATTGCGCGCCGAAGCAGGCGGCGGGGCGGGACCTTGTCAAAGAGTACGCCGACGCCGCCCGCGCCGAGGGGCTGCGCGTGGGCTTTTATTACTCGCTGATGGACTGGCACCACCCGGATGGCGCGCGCTGCCGCAACGACGAAGCGGCGCGAAGGCGCTTTGTCCACTACATCCACACGCATGTGCGCGAATTGATGACGAACTACGGGAAAGTGGACATCCTGTGGTACGACGTGCCGTGGCCGCTGGACGCCGAAGGCTGGGAGAGCCTGAAGATGAACCGCATGGTGCGCCAGCTTCAGCCGGACATCATCATCAACAACCGGAGCCGGGTGCCTGAAGACTTCGACACGCCCGAACAGCGGATCGAGGCGTCGAAAGGCCGCTACTGGGAGTCCTGCATGACGATGAACGACAGTTGGGGCTACCACAAGGCGGACGACAACTGGAAGAGCCCGAAGCAGTGCCTGCGGCAGTTGATCACCTGCGCGCGGCTGGGCGGCAATTACCTGCTCAATATCGGTCCGATGGCGGACGGCAGCGTGCCGCCGGAAAGCGTGCGGATCCTCACCGAGATGGGGGCGTGGCTCAGCCGCAACGGGGCGTCGATCTATACCGCCGAGCCGTGCGCGGTCACGCGCTCCAACTACATGAGCTTCACGCGCAAGGGCAGCACGCTGTTCGCCCATGTCCACTACTGGCCGGGCAGCGTGGTGACGATCGCCGGATTGCGGAACAAGGTGCTGTCGGCCAAGCTGCTCGCCTTCGGAGCGCCGGTGAAATTCGACCAGGACGAATTCCGCGTGCGGTTCCTCGGGCTGCCGGAAGCGCCGCCCGACCGCCCCATCACGACGCTGGCCATCGAGTGCGACGGCGAGCCGCGGCAGGACACCGATCACGTGCGGGTGAACCGGCCAAGAGCGGGAGTCTGAGAGCAGCCCGCTTTCACATCGCCAGCAGGGCGGCGTAGAGCTCGATGCCGTCCCAGAGATTGCCGAGACGGATGTTCTCGTTGTGCGTGTGCTGGCTGTCGTCGTGGTTGGAGATGGGGACGATCACGAGCGGCGCTCCGCTGGCCCGCTCGAACACCACCAGCGGCAGGCTGCCGCCGAAGGAAGGCTCGACGTACACGGGCTCGCGCACGGAGCGCGCCACGGCCAGGATCTCCTGCACGATGGGCAGATTCATTGGAGTGCGCAGCGCGTTGTAGCCGGGGTCGATGTCCACGCGGGCGATCTTCGCATGCCGCAGGCGCTCTTCTTTCGTGGGGTCGCGGCCTTCGATCACATGGAACCCCTGAGCGCGGATGTGCGCCGCCACTCTTTCCGCCTGCCGCCGGCCATCGACTCCCTTCACAAGCCGCAGGTCGAGCGAGGCGCGCGCCACGGCGGGAACCTCGTTGGCTGCCCTGGGCCCTGTGCCGCCGCTCTCGATGCCACGCACGTTGAGCGACGGTTGATAGATGCTCTCGCGCAACAGGCCGCCGAACGGCTGCGTCGAGCCGAGGCCAAGCTCTTTTTTCAGATCCTCGTCCACAACGGGGATCTGCCTGAGCGCGCGGCGTTCCTCTTCCGTCAGCGGCACGGCATCGTCGTAAAAGCCCTGGATCAACACCCGCCCCTCGCCGTCGGTCATGGACGCCAGCAGGCGCGCCAGCAGCATGGCCGGGTTCTGCGCCCAGTTTCCGTAATGGCCGCTGTGCAGGCCGCGGAGGGCGCCGAAGACGGCGATCTCGACCGAAGCCACGCCGCGCGCGCCCAGCACGATCCGCTGGTTGCGGCTCTGGTGCACGGATCCGTCGCACATCACCCACACATCGCCGCGAAGTCCGTCTCCGGCCTTCCTGAGCAACGCGCCCAGATTCGGCGAACCTGTTTCTTCCTCGCCTTCAAAGAAGAACTTGATATTGGAGCGCGGCCGGACGCCCGCTTCGCGCAAGGCCGACAACGCCGCCCAGAGCGCGAAGATCGAAACCTTGTCATCGGAGGCCGACCGCGCGAACAGACGCCACTCGCGTTCATAACGGGACTGGGCGAGAGGCAGCAGTCTTCCTCCCGCCTCCACGGGCGCCGTCCGCAGCACGGGGGCATACGGGCCGGAATCGGCCCAACGCTCCGGGATCACCGGCTGGCCGTCGTAATGAGCGTAAAACATCAGCGTGCGCTGCGCGCCGGGAGCGAGGACCTCGCCATACACGGCGGGGTTGGCGCCTTCGCTTTCGATGAGCTCGGTCCTTGCGCCCGCCGCGGTGAACAGACGGGCGATGTGACCGGCGTTCCGGCGGATGTTCGGCTTATCGGCGGCGGAATTGGGAATGGACAGGAACTCCGCATATTCGCGGATGAGCCGGGTCTCATTGGCTTCACGGAACCGGCGGGCGGCCTCCGCCGCGGGCGGACGTTCCCCGGCGGCAAGCAGAAGCGCAAGCAGTGCCAGCGTCATGGCACGAGTATAGCCGAGGAGGGAATCGTGGCTGCCCGGCGCCCGGACTCGGGCGGAGCCGCCGGCTGAGAGGCGTTACCCTGCTGCGAGGCGGCTGCCCCGGCGGACGGCGAGGCAGTTGCGCAGTTCGGCGACCAGCAGCTCTTCCGGACAGGGTTTCACGAGGTAGCGGTCGACGCCCAGTTGCAGCGCCTTCTGGCGGTGCTTCTCGCCGGCGCGGGAGGTGAGCATCAACAGAGGGACGGTCTCGAACTCAGGACGGGCGCGGAGGGCTGCGGCCAGTTCGTAGCCGTCCATGCGCGGCATCTCGATGTCCATGACAATGGCGCCGGGAGGCGCAGCGCAGCGATCGAGAAACTCCAGGGCTTCCATGCCGTCCCTGGCTTCGGCCGTCCGCCACCCGGCAGCGCGCAACAGGTTGGCCACCGAACGGCGGATCGAGATGGAATCATCGACGATGAGGACGGTCTCCTGGCGGGCTGCGCGCCGGCGGAGGGATTCGACCGGGGCCGTAACGGCGGGATCGAGATCGAGCGCCGACGGGTTGAGAATCAGCACCACCGAGCCGTCGCCCAGGATCGTCGCGCCGGAGAAACGGTTCAGGCTGGCCAGCAGCCCTGTCAGCGGCTGAATGACCACTTCCCGGGCCTCGATCACCCGGTCAACCAGCAGCGCCAGTTCGTGCTCGCCGTTGTTGATGAAGAGGAGGGCGCAGCGCGCCGGGCGGTCTTCAGCCGAAGAGACGCCGAGCCATTCGCCGAGGCGGCAGGCCGGCAGCCATTGCCCGTCGGCCTCCACTCCCCACCGGCCGTTGCGCTCCACCGTCTCCGAATCGAAGACGCGCATCTGGCGCGTCATCGCCGTCATCGGCAGGGCGAATCTCTCGCCGCCGGCCTCGAGGATCAGGACGCGGTCGACGGCCATCGAAACGGGCAGGACGAACGTGAATGTGGTGCCCGCGCCGGGCGACGTCTGCACGGACAGGCGGCCGCGAAGGTTTTCAATGGTGCTGCGGACAATGTCCATGCCGACGCCCCGGCCGGAGATCTCGCTGACCGATTCGGCGGTGGAGAATCCGGGCTCGAAGATCAGGCGGATGAGTGTCACCCGGTCGGCCGATTGCGCCTGTTCGGGCGTCATCCAGCCGAAATCCACCGCACGCTGGGCGATCTTCTCGAAATCGAGCCCGGCTCCGTCGTCGCTGAGCTGGATGGAGACGTGGGCGCCCTGGCGCGAGGCGGCGAGCCGGATCAGGCCCGTTTCCGGCTTGCCCGCCGCGATCCTCGCCTGGGGCGGCTCGATGCCATGACCGACAGCGTTCCGCAGGAGGTGTTCGAGTGCGGGAGCGAGCTGCTCGACCACGGTCTTGTCGAACTCCGTATCCATGCCCGACGTCTCCAGACGCACAGACTTGCCGGTCTTGCCTGCAGTCACCCGGACCGTGCGGTCCAGGCGGTTGGCGAGGCTCGAGAGCGGCACCATGCGGAGCCGCATGAGCCGGTCCTGAGCCTCGCCGCTCAAGCCGCGCTGGCGCGTCGCCCACGCGTCGAACTGCGCGCGCATGGCCTGTAACTGCGCGCTGAGCGAAGACAGGTCGGCGGTGGCTTCGGCCAGATCGCGGGCGATCAGATTGAGCCGCGTGTAACGGTCGAACTCGAGCACATCGAATTCCGAAGCCGAGGAAGTGGATTCGTGCGCGCCCTGCGCGCCGCCGGCTCCGGGAACGCCACTTTCCTGGGCTTCGGCCAACTGGTGCGAAATGCGCCGCATGCGGGCCAGGTTCAGCGCCAGTTCGTCCAGCTCCTTGCGGAAGGCTTCGATCTGCTCCTCGAAGCCCGAGGCGCTCATGAAGATCTCGCTGAGAATGCGGGCGATGCCGGCCAGGCGGTCGACCGGCACGCGAACCGCGGCCTGCGGTTCGGCCGCCGCCTGCCGAGGAGCAGCCTCATCGGCGCGGGGCGCCGGCTGGGATGCTCCGGCCGCCGGCGCGGCCGCCCCTGTCCCGGCCGATGCCGCGGCGATCTCGTCCAGGGCCGCCCGGGCGCGATCCAGAAGGGCCTCGTTGTCGCCCTGGGCGGCGATGAGCTCACCAAGCACGTCGAAGCCCGCATTCATGGCTTGCAGGCAGGCGTCGCCATAGGCTGCCGTGCCGTTCAGGACCGCGTCCAGAAGGAACTGAAGACTGCGAGCCACCGTGCTGGCGCTGTCCAGCCCGACCATGCCGGCTGCACCCTTGATCGTGTGAATCGCCCGCCGGAACACCTGCAGGTGCGGCCTGGGGTCGGCCGGGTGAGAGCACAGTTCGCGCAGCGCGGACTCCGCTGCCGCCAGGTTGGACTCGGCTTCGGCCAGGAATGTCTCCAGCAGGAATGGATCGGTCTCCTCGTGCGCGCACAGAGGATTTTCTTCGCCGGATTGCGCGGCGGCTCCCGGCTGCGCCTGCGTCTGTTCGGCGCAAATGGCCAGCAGGGCATCGAGCTGGCCGAGCAGGTCCCGCACGCGTGGCCGCAGAGCACGGTTGTCGCCGCGGGCGGTGGCCAGATCCGCCAGGCAGTCGTGGACGCTCTGGAGCAGGTCCAGAACTTCGTTTTCGGCCGGAAGGCTGCCGCCGATCAGCAGATCGAGCAGATCCTCCATGCGGTGCGCCACGCGGGCGGCGGTTTCGAGCCCCGTCATCGCGGCCGCGCCCTTTAGGGTGTGCGCGTTGTGCCGGAGATCCCTCAGGGCGGACTCCGGCGAAGCCGGATTGGCGCGCAGCTCCGCCACTCCCGCGTCCATCCGATCGAGCAGATGCTCGGCTTCCGTCAGGAAGGTGTCGAGCAGGTCAACAGCCACAGGGTCAGTGTCCGGGATGGGCGCATCAGCCGCGCTGGCAGCCGGCGGACGCACCAGGACACCTGCCGGGTTCGCCTCTTCCATTTGGCCGGACGGCGACCCGAGGCCCTGCCGCAGCGCCTCCAGGGCGCCGTCGAGCACGGCCAGCCCCTTTTCGTCCAACTGGTGTTCGCCGAACAGCGCCGGCTCAGCCAGTTGCTCGACTTCCCGGGCCGGCCCGGCAAGGGTATCCAGCCCGATCATGTCGCAGGCGCTGCGGATGGAGTGGGCCAGCCGGTGAATCTCCGCCAGCGCCTCCGGCGCCCCGCCGTCGCCGCGCAATCGGGCCGCTTCCCGCTCGAGCGAAGGCAGGTAGCTGCGGACTTCCTCGAGGAAGCTGTGCAGAACCGCGGGATCGAGTGCGTGGCTCATGGCGCTTCCCTGCGTCTTCAGGCGGTCTCCACTCTCGCAGCCTCGAGCTCGGGCCGGGCCTCATGGCCGGGCACGCGGAAGCGGGAGAGCGACTCGTTCAGCGAATTGACCATCGACGCCAGGCGCCGGATGTTCTCGGCGGCCTGGAGCGCGCCGGACGCCGTGGTCTGCGTGGCGTGCGAGACCTCGGCCACCGTGGAGGCCACCTGCTCGGAGCTCTCCGCCTGGCGGCGGGCCACCTCGGATATGCCGCGCACCAGATCCGAGATGTGCTGGGACACTGTTTCGATCAGGCTCAGGCGTTCGCCGGCCTCGCTGGCCACGGCCGAACCTTCCACCACCTCGCGCGTGGTCGCCTCCATGGCCGAGATGGCCTCGTTCGTTTCGGTCTGCACGGACTGGATCAGAACGGTGATGCGCCGCGTGGCCTCGGTGGCGCGCTCGGCCAGCCGTTCCACTTCCTCCGCGACGATCGCGAAACCTTTGCCCGACTCGCCGGCGGCCGCCGCCTGGATGGAGGCGTTCAGCGCGAGGATCGACGTGCGGTCGGAGATGTCCGAGATCAGCTGCACGATCTCGCCGATCTCCTGCGAGCTCTCGCCCAGCCGCTTCATGCGCCGGGCCGTCTCCTGGACGTGGCGGCGGATGTTGTCCATTCCCGCCACGGTGCGCCGCACGGAGTCGCCGCCGGCCAGCGCGGCAGCCAGGGCGTCCTCGGCCACTTTGGCGGCCGCATTGGCCTGCTCGGCCACCTTGCGGATGGATTGCGCCATGGCCTGGAGCGCATTGGACGCCGCCAGAACGCGCTGCGACTGGGTCTGGCTGCTCTCCGCCAGCGATTCGGTCACCTCGCGCACCTGGAAGGCGCTCGAGTTGACCCGCGCCGTCGTGTCCTGGACCGCGCCGATGATGGTGCGCAGCTCGCCGAGCATGTAGTTGAACGCGTCGGCGATGGCCCCGGTCATCTCGGCGGTGACCTCGGCTTCCTTGGTCAGGTCGCCCGCGGCGACGCCGCTCACGTCATCGAGGAGCTTGAGAATGCTCTGCTGGATGCGGTCGCGCTCCTCGCGCGACTGGATCAGCGACAGCGTGTTGGCCAGCATCTCGTTGGTCGACTGCGCCATCATCCCGAGCTCGTCCCGGCTGTAGACCTCGGCGCGGGCATCGTAGTTGCCGACCCTGATCTGCTCGAAGGTCTCGCGCATGGAGCGGATCTGCCGGGTGATCCCCCGCTGGATGAGAAAGACGAACAGGGCCGACATGGCCAGCAGCAGCAGGGCCGTCTGCAACTGCGAGTTCTTATGCGCCGCCAGCCGCTTCAGCCGGGCGTCAAACAGGCGGCGCACCTGGCCGGCGGTCGCGTCATGCAGCGCGAACAGCTTCTGGACCGCCAGCGAGCCGTTCTCGATGTAACTCAGCGGCTGCACCTCGATCGAGCCGCGGTCGAGCAGCTCGCGCTGCGTCAGGTTGCGGAGGAAACCGGCGGAATTGAGCGCCGTGGCGAGCGTGTCGTCCAGGTTCTCGCGCAGCTCCTCGTTGTAGCTGAAGGCGGCGCGGTAATTGCGCTGGAGGGATTCCAGTGAAGAGCTCACCTGGCGCACCAGATAGCGGATCTGCGCCTCCTCTGCCGTGCTCATCGACTGGCGGGCGGCCACGGCGGAGCCGTGGGAAGCCAGTTGCCCGAGGTATTCCACCGTAGATGGGATCTGCTGAAGAACGGAATCCACCAGGTAGAAGGTATCCAGTTCGGGATCCGTCGTCAGTCCCGTCTTGTCGCCAACCAGCCGGATGTGCTGGAGGATCAGGGCGACCAGTTGGGTGTGGCGCTGGTAGCTGTCCTCAGGCGAGAGCTTTCCATAGGCGCCCCGCAGATCGTTCCAGGAGGCGCGGATCGTCTCCCACGGCGCCGTCGTGCCCAGTTTCCGGCCGAGACGCGCGTCCACGCGGCCGACGGCTTCCATCGCCTCCTCGATCTGCTTCTGCGTGCGTTCCAGCACCGGCGCCACGCTGGTATCGCCGTTGAGGTAGGCGCTGGCGGCCACGCGGTGGTGCGGGACGCGCTCGAGCAGGCTCCTCAGCGGCTGCACATATTCCAGTCCTTCGCGCTCGGCTTCGGTGCGCGCGATCTGCTCGTTCTGCGCATTCAGGAACAGATACAACAGGGTTCCGACCGGAATGGCCGCCATCAGGCCGGCGACGACCAGCTTTTGCCAGATCTTCAGACTGCCAAACATCTTCCCGCTACCTCCAGCCCGGCCGCGGCCGGACATCTTCGCGATGGGCAGACTGCCTCATTCGCTCTCCTCCACGCCGCCCCGCTGTCCCGCGCAGGCCGCCTTCTCCAGCGCCTCTGAGCCGAAGACGGCCACGGGATCGATCCACCAGACGCGGCGGTCCCGGTGTTCGAGGCTGCCCCGCACCGGTCCGGGTTGCGGCGGCGGTTCGACCTCGGTTTCATGGAAGGGCGCCAGTCCGTTCAACTCTTCCACCATCAGCGCCACTACAGGATCGGCGGAACTCGCCTGCGCCACAATCAGACGAGGCGCCGGCGTCTCTCCCTTCCGGCCGAACAGCGCCGCGAGGTCCAGCAGAGGCAGAATCTCGCCCCGCAGGTTCACCAGCCCCCGGACGAACGGCGGCGCTCCAGGCACAGGCGTGACCCGGCTCACCCGCTCCACCTCCCGCACGCATTCCATCGACAGGGCGT
The DNA here is from genome assembly GCA_049325215.1 of Acidobacteriota bacterium. Taxonomy (GTDB): domain Bacteria; phylum Acidobacteriota; class Terriglobia; order Bryobacterales; family Bryobacteraceae; genus JANWVO01. Next base: position 198,316 of record JBMOMB010000027.1, on the reverse strand, counting down.
AAGACTCGCCGCCGGCACGGAACACCAGCAGCCTTGGCTTCCGCTCCGGCGCCGCCTCCAGCGCCGCGTGGGGCTTCAGGATCCGCTCGATGTCCCCGAGACTCTCCAGGCGGGCGCGCAGACGTTCCGGCAGCCCCAATGCCATGAGCGCGGCAGCGGGCGGAATGGGGGAAACTTCCGCGGAGCGGTCCTCGGCATTCCTTCGCCGGCCCGGCTCGCGCATCCACAGCTCTTCCTCAGGCGCCTGGGCAGCGGGCAGGGCTTCCTTCCGTCCCTCGATGGAGGCAGGACCCGCCGGCGGGCAGTTGCCGGCCAGTTCGGGCCCTGGCTCGATTGCGGGCGAGAGGCCGCCATCCGCCTGCGGCGGTCTGGAGACAACAGGGGTGCGGACAGAATGCGGAGAGGCCGCGCCCGGCGCCGGTTCCTGGGTCGAACGGATTGCCGACCGCGCTGCATCCAGGAGCCGGTCGAGCATCTTCTCCGCCTGCGCCGCATCCACCAGTTCGAACTCATCTTCGTCGTTGGCGGGAGTCGCGGGACGCCGCCCGGCCGGCGCCGCAATGGAATCCGGGGCCGCGCCGGCAGAAGGCCGGGCTTCGGCCGGCTCCAGAGCGGCCGCTGCCGCTCCCACTTCATCCGGGCCGGCGGATGCCTGCTCCGGCCATGCGTCGTGCCGCGCCGCCTGGATCTCTGCGTCCCCGGTGATGCCGGACTCAGGGCCTGCCGGGGAAGCCTCCAGCCGGCTCGCGGCCGCAGGAACTGCTTCCTCCATCGCGGCTTCAGGCGCAGGGATCTCCGCCTCGTCCGGAACGATGGCGGCAGTGTCCGCCACAGCGGCCGGTTCGTCCTCTTCGAGCAGGCGGGCCAGCAGCGCGGCGGGCTGGCCTGCTGAGGTCGCATCCGCTTCCGCCACAGCGGCTTCACTGATGGCAGGAACCGGCGGCACTTCCGGACTCGGCACTCCAGGGGCCGCCAGACCGGTCTGTTCCGGGGCGGGGCATGCGGCCTCCATCATGCCCCCAGGCTCGTCACCATCCATCAGGCGGGCCAGCAGCGCGCCGGAAAAATCGTCAGGATCCGGTGTGTGAGTGGGCTGAGAAGCTTCATCGAGCGCGCGCAGCACCTGAGCCGGATCGAGACCCGCCTCTGGTTCACTCTGAGGCCAGCCCGACGGTTGAGCCAGCGCGGCGACGGGGTCGCCTTCCGGCGGGGGAGCAGGCTCTGCTTCGCTCGCCGCCAGCAGCTCAGCCAGCAGCCCGGCAAGAGGCAGATCATCGGCGTCCGGCGCCGGTTGCTGAGGTGGTGGCCAGGGCTGCTCCATGGTGGCTGTTCCTCAATGTCCGGTCCTCAGTGGAGGCGGGCATCCACCTCCGCGGCGAGTTCCTCCGGGCGGAACGGCTTGGTGATGTAGCCGTCGGCGCCCTGCTTCAGGCCCCAATAACGGTCAAACTCCTGCGTCTTGCTGCTGACAAAGATCACCGGGATGGTCCGCAGCTCGGCATCGCTCTTGATCTGGCGGCAGACCTGGAATCCGCTCACCTTGGGCAGAACGATGTCCAGGAGAATGAGATCCGGCTTGTGCATGCGCGCCTGGGTGAGGGCGCGCTCTCCATCCTCGGCCACCAGCAGGTCGTAACCACGGCCGGCCAGAGCATCCTGCATCAACTGGAGGTGGGCCGGGCTGTCTTCCACCAGCAGGATTCGCTTCGCCATTGTCGTATGTCACCTCATCGAGCCGCCCGCCTAAGAGGTGCGGGCAACCGTGTACTTCTCCACAACTTCGGCCAACGTGGCCTCTTTGAACGGTTTCGTGATGTAGTCGGTGGCGCCGGCCAGGCGGCCTTTCACCTTGTCGAAGAAGCCATCCTTGCCGGACAGCATCACCACGGGAATCGATCTCGTGCCGGGCGCCTGCTTGATCACCTTGCACACCTGGTAGCCGTCCATGCGCGGCATCGTGATGTCGAGCAGGACCAGATCGGGCGTCTCCTCGCTCAGGCGCGCCAGCGCCTGCATCCCATCGGCAGCCGTGAGAACGCGGTAGCCGAGCCGCTCAAGCGTGATGGAGACGATCTTGCGCACGGTGAGGCTGTCGTCCACGGCCAGAACCAGCCGGCGGTTGGACAGTTTGCCGAGAAGCCTCTCCACGCCCGTGTGGCCGGGCTGGAGTTGGGCCGCCTTCTTCAGATGGGGCAGCGCCTCCGCGGAACGGTTCAGGTTCAGCAGACACAGCGCCATCAGCAACCTGTCGGCGAAGGTGTCCTGTCTGGCGAGCCTCGCTTGCAGCCGCTGCATCGCCTGTTGCACGGCATCCTCCTGCACGCCCTTGTTCTGGGCGAATTCCTCGGGCTCGGCCAGCATCGCCAGAATCCCGCAGCGCGGGCACCGGCGTTCAGCGCGCACTGAGGGGGAGGAGCAGACCGGGCAAGCCCATGCGGCGGGCGATGGCCCCGCGGACGCCTCGGCCGGAGCGGCCGCAGCGGGCTGGTGGCCGTTGCCATTGGTGGCCGCCCTCTGCCCGCCACGGCTGAACTGGAGACCGCTCTCCTGAAGCCGGGCGAGGGCGAGCGCATTGAGCGCCTGCTGATTGTTGGGGTTGATGTCCAGAACGCGGATCAGCGCGTCCATCGCCTGCTGCTTGTCTTCGCTCAGAGCCGCGATCCAGAGCCATGCGCTCTCGTTCTTTGGATCTCTCTCGACAAGCTCCGCAAGCAACTTGCGCGCCAGTTGTCTTTGGCCAAGCTTGGCAGCGGTGATCGCTTCAGCCAGCGCTACCTGGGGCTTTACCCAGGCCGCCTCAGCCATGCTTTGAGTCTCCATGTGCCAGCCCGTACGCCTTGCTCCGCGCAAGGCGGCGGAGCTTCCAAACCTATCTTGCGTACTACTCGCATTTCGGAACAATCAGCGAAACACTTTAGGGGCATTCGCCTGTTCATCGGATAGGGAGTCCGCCTATGGCCGCTTCCAGGGCGGCTGGAACAGGACCTTACTCGATGCGGAGAGACTCGAGAATCAGGCTGAGCTCGCGGGCGTCGCCGGCGGGCCGGAAGGAATTGTCCGCCTCCATGAGGATCTCCACGCGGTCCCTGGCCTGTGGCAGCGGCGCGGTCCTGAGCGTCTGCAATCCAGGCTGAAGCCTGGCGCGGAGAACCTCCACGCCGCCGGCCATGACAGTAAGCTGCCGCGCCGGGGAAGCGTCCGGCAGGAAGAGGGTCAGCACCAGCACGCCTGGCCTGGGTTTCAGGACGAACTCGGCCCGCCGCGCCATCCAGCGGTATCGGCCGTCCTCCAGACCGTGCACGCCGCTGACGATGTAAAGGTCCGCGTCCGGGGCGTTCATGGGAAGATCGGACCGCTCGAGCGGGATGGCCGCCACCCGGGTGACGGTCACACGGTCAAGCGGCTGGCGGCTCCAATCGAAGGGCCGCAGCCCGAAGGCGCAGGTCATCCATGCGGACCGGGCATGCAGGCCCATCAACTGCAAAGGCAGCGCGGGATGGATTTCATAGGAGGCAACCGTCTCGGCCCGCCCGCCGCCGGTGGAGTAGTGCACGGGGAAGCCGAGTTCGCTGCGGACGATCACCGAGCCCGGCCCGATCCGCTCGCCTGCCATCACCGGGCGGGCGCCGCGCTTCTCAAGGTAATAGCGCAGGCTCCACTCGCCGGCCACATAGGTCTGGCTGCCGGATTCGACCTTCGCGGCGATGTCCTTGTAAGCCTGCCAGTGATGCATGGCGGCGTAAGCCAGCGCGAAGGCCAGCGCTGCCTGGGTGAAAACGGCGGCGGCCAGACGGCGCTTGCCGAGCCGTTCCGCAGCCAGGATGGCCAGCGGCGGAGCAACAGGCAGCAGGTAGCGCGCCGCGCCGGCGAAGAAGAGGACTGCCGAGGCAGCAAAGTAGATTCGCACCCACCAGCCGAGCCAGCCTTCCACGCGCCACAGGATCAGGATCCCGAGGGCGAACGAGACCCAGAACAGCGGGTGGGGATCCAGCCACGCGGCCGGCAGCCCGGCCAGCAGCGGCCAGGAGAGATGCCATTCCGCCACGGGGCCGGTGAGCCACCCCAAGTGGGCGGTGAGCGCGGCGGCGCTGGCCAGCTTGTTGGACATTTTCTGCAGGCCGTAGTCGCTGAAGTATTGCGCTGTCATTGCCAGAGGCCACTGTCCTGCCGCAAGCCGCTCGAATACCTGATACGCCGCCACCGCCACGGCGGGCGCCAGCGCAGCGATCCGCCCGCGCCCGAGCAGCCAGAGGATCGGAATGAAAACTACCGCCTGGTACGCCGCCAGGCCCGCGAGAAACAGCGGCACGGCCCCCAGCCACGGGCGCCCATGTGCGAACAAGGCGATGCCCGTGAGCAGGCAGGCCAGAAACAGCACGTCGGAGTCAAACGTGTTGGAAGAGACCCACAGCACGGGCGTGGAGGCGAACAGCAGGGCAGCGGCCAGCGGGTGCTCCGTGTAACGGCGCGCCAGCGCGTAACAGGCCAGCACACAGGCCAGCATCAGCCCGCCGTACCAGAGGCGCTGGACGGGCAGCGAGTCCGGCAGCAGGCCGAGGAAGAAGGCGTTGAGCGGCGGGTGCGGATGGCCGAGCATTGAGACGAGCCGGCCCTGGAAGACGTACTGCGCCTGATGGGGATGAAGCGGGTCGATCCGTGCGTGCTCGGCCCCCTTGAGATAGTAAATGTCATCGCCCTGCAAGGGATGGTGGAAGAATGGTGCGCGCGCGGCGGCGACGAACAGCACCAGCAAAGCGATGTCTCGGAGGATCCGGCTCATGGAGGCCCAGCCGCCCGCAGGCGCGGCGGCGGAGTGCAAACGCCAGTGTACGACTGCCCGCGGCGGGGCGTCCAGCTTGCGGTCAACGCGCCAGGATTCGGGCCGCTTCGGCCAGGTCCCCCGGCAGGGTTTCAAACGGCAGCACACAGACGCGGCCGCGGGGGGCCCACACGCGCGGATCGGTAGGACCGAACAGCGCCACGACGGGCACCCCGCAGGCGGCGGCCAGGTGGGTGATGCCCGAGTCGTTGCCGATGTAGACGCTGGCGGCCGCAAGCCAGCGCGCCAAGCCGCGGAGGTCCGGGAAGCGCACTGCCCCCTCAAGCTCTTCCTCCGGGCCGGCGCACCAATGGACAGGCATGTGGCGTTGAAGGATCTCTGCAGTCTTGCGAAAGAGTTCGAGCGGCCAGTTTTTGTGCAGGCTGCCAGAGAAGGGATGGATGACGGCGTAGCCGGCCGGCGGCGCCTGAATTGGCAGCCGCGGCGCCGCGCCCGGAGGCGCGCCAACCTGCGCGAGATAGAAGTCGACGGCATGAGTGGGGCAGCCCTCGGGCGGGATGGCGCGGTGGAACTCGAATGGCAGGGCCTCCACCTGGCGCCGGAAGTCCTCCCGCTGCGCGCCGTACCAGGAGACGATGCGGCTGAAGCGGCGGAGCCTTTCAAGGGTTGCCTCTGGCAGGGTCAGGTTGTCGAGTCCCGTGGCATAGAGGGAACGCGCGGGGGCCAGGTGCTCGAACAGCGGGATGTTCTGTTCCGGGCACCAGATTTCGGCCGGAGCTAGGAATTCAACTGCGGGCAGCGAGACAATGGCATCGCCGATCGCGCCCGGCCGGATCACCAGCGTCCGAAAAGTAGGGACATCCATGATAGGGGTACGTCAAGGGGGAGACAGAGGTGCCCCTATCATGGATGTCTCCATTTTCAGAGAAGTTCTTCGATGCTGAAGATGAGGCGGTCGAGCACGGAGCCGTCGGTCATGGGATTGAAAAAGACGGCCTTCCACGCGGGCAGGGCGATGCTGTGCGCCCTGTGGCCGGCGTTCAGCGTGAAGCTGAGACGCGCATCCAGGCGCGGGTCCAGGCTCTTCTCGCGTTTCTCGAACAGGCGCCGGATCTCGGCGGCGTAGCGGGCGAAGCGGTCTTCCGGTATCTGGCCGTTGAGCGTGCGCTCATAGATCTCCTTCGCGTTGCGGCCCTTCGGCAGCACCCACCAGACGACGGTGGGGCCGATCGCGCCGAGATTGAGCACCTTGCAGTACTCGAGCCGTTCCAGGCGCTGTTTGAGGTTTTCGGCGAGCTCCAGCGCGCGGGCCACCAGCAGTTGCCAGCCGGCCAGCCCGATTCCGTTGAGCGACGCCATGACCGTATACGGGCCTAGCGCAGGGCGCGAGGTTTCCAGTGTGAACACCGCCGGATCGCGGCGGCCGTCGGCTTCGGAGAAGTACGGCATGTCCTCGGTGGAGCGGGACAGATAACGCAGGTCCTGGCGGCTCCTGACGAGGAAAGCGCTGGCCGGATAGTGGCCCCAGCCCATCTTGTGGAAGTCGATGGTGATGCTGTCGGCGACGCGCAGGCCGGCGGTGGCATGCTGCGCGCGCTCCACCAGGGCGAGAGTGGAGGGCGAGAAGCCCAGCTCATTCTGCGCCAGATCGTAGGCGGCCAGGAAACTGAGCACCCAGCCGACGGCGGCGTCCACATGAAGCTGGGGGCGGGGCACGCCGTGGCGCGCGGCGAAGGACTCGAGGATGCCACGGATCGCAGCGACGTCGTCGATCCCCGAGGAGTCCGTCGTGCCGAACGTAGCCGTTACGAAGGCGACCCGCGCCCCGCCGGAGTGCAGCTCTTCGAGCTTCTGCTCGAGCAGATCCAGCCGCATGGAGAAGGTCTCGTCCGTAGGGATGGCGTGAAGGTTCTTCGTGCCCAGGCCCAGCCAGCCGGCCAGCGTGAGGTTCGAATAGTGCGCCGCCTCAGAAACAATTCCCGTGATTTTGGTCCCATCCAGCCCGTTGTGCATCGCGCCGGGGCAGGTTTTTTCGATTCCGAGCTTCGCCCCGTACAGGTTCGAGATCGTGCCGCCCATGGTGAAGACGCCCCACGGGTCTTCGATGTGATAGAAGAGCAGGTTCGCCAGCGCAGTGACGGCCTTGATCTCCAGTTCATTCGAGCGCTGGCTGTAAGTGTCGGTGCAGAGGTTGGGATTCTTGAGAAGGCAGGCAAGAGCGCCGATGAGAGAGGCGTAATTGGCGGGGCCCTTGACGTTCTCCAGGTGTAGCGGGCTGAACCATCCATCGGTGCCCCAGAAGTAAGGGAACACGGCGTCGCGGGCGTCCTTCAGGTTGCCGGGCAAGACGTGGATCTCGGGATTGGCCTGGGCCGTTTCATAGTTCTGCGCCATGTGCGGCGACGGCGGCAACGACGATTCGGCCTGCACGGCCAGGAGGAGCTCGCGGAAGATCGCGGTAATGAGTTCCGGGTTGCAGGTGAAAAAATTGTCGACGATCTGGCCGTAGAGCTTTTGATCCATGCTGGCGGGCGCCTTTCTCTGCGCGGCCGGACTCGGCGCGGCTTTCTCAGTCTACCGCCATCCCCGGCCGGCGGAAGCTCCCGCCGATCCGCCCGCTGGAGAGAGGCGCGGCGGCCGGGGGCCGGGGCGCAGAGAGTGGCGCGGGAGGACGGTGAATTGCGTTCCTGTCCTCTTTTCCCGGGCTCAGTGTGAGGCTAACTGTTTCCGAATGTGCTCCACGACGGCGCAATGTTCATTCTGCGGGCTGAAAAGCACGATCTCGGCTCCCTCCACCGACGCGACAGTGTGCCCCGGAGGCAGATAAAACAGGTCGCCCCCGGCGACTGACTCCACCGAGCCATCCGCATAGGTGACGTTGATCCCGCCCTCGATCACGTACCCCCAATGCGGCGATTGGCACAGGTTGCCTTCCAGCCCCTGAAGGAGCGGGGTGATGTCCGTGCCGGGCCCGAAGGAGAAATACTCGGCCGCCATCCTGCCGCAACCCGTGGCGTCTCCGAAGCCGGTAATCTGCCGCGCGACTGCTCCGGGAACACTGACCGCGGCTGGAACTGCTTTCTTGGCGATATGCAAGCAGGGATACCTCCTGCCAGACTGTACCACAGAGTAGGGAATGCAACAATGAAGCGGCGGGAACAGAAAGGGCGGCCTCGGGGAGAGGCCGCCCGGGATGGATACAGCTTGCTTGCGGTCAGGCCTGGGAGGGAGCGCCCTCGAGGGCCTTGAGCCGCTTGTGAAGGCGGCTCTTGTAGCGGGAGGCGGTATTGTCTTTGATAATGCCCCACTTCGCGGCGCGGTCGATCAGGGAGAACGTGTTGGGCATGATCTGCGCGGCGGCGGCGAGATCCTTCTTTTCCAGAGCCAGGCGCAGCGCCCGGATGGCATGGCGCATGCGGGACTTGCGGACCTTGTTGATGGCCGTGCGCCGCTTGGTGATGCGCACGCGCTTCAGCGAAGAGTAATGATTAGCCATGGGTATCTACAGACAGTCTTCTACCAGCGAATCCTGACTCCCTTCATCATAGCCGACCGGCAGGGCGGCGGTCAAAGCGGGTGTCCGGCGGACACGCGAATGGACCGGCAGGGGCTTCCCTGGTGTAGAGGGAAAAAATCCGCGGATGCGCAACGCAAACGGGCGAATGGGTTGAGAGCTTCCCCTTCAGCCGTGCACTATGTAAACTGAGAAATCACCCTGGCGGCTCGCAACGGGGACGAATTCTGCTATACTGTAAAAAGTTACACACTGGAGTGCAATCATGGCCCTCGACGAGAAGGAAAAGCAGCGGCTGCTGGCGATCACGCTCGGCAACATCGAGAAGCAGTACGGCAAGGGGATCATCCAGCGGCTCGGCTCGCACGAAGCGGTGGTGCCGGTCAGCGTGATTCCGTCGGGCTCCGTGTCGCTCGACTATGCGCTCGGCGTCGGCGGCTTTCCGAGAGGGCGCATCATCGAGGTCTTCGGTCCCGAATCTTCGGGCAAGACGACGATTGCGCTGCAGGTGGTGGCGCAGGCGCAGAAGGCCGGCGGCATGGCGGCGTTCGTCGACGTAGAGCACGCACTGGACCCCATTTACGCGCGGAAGCTGGGTGTCGATGTGGACAACCTGCTGGTCTCGCAGCCGGATTACGCCGAACAGGCGCTGGAGATCACGGCGGCGCTGATCAGTTCGAACGCGATCGACGTTGTGGTGGTGGACTCGGTAGCGGCGCTGGTACCCAAGGCGGAACTCGACGGCGAGATGGGCGATTCTTTCGTGGGCGTGCAGGCGCGGCTGATGTCGCAGGCCATGCGGAAGCTGACGGGCATCGTGTCCAAATCGAACACCTGCCTGATCTTCATCAACCAGATCCGCGAGAAGATCGGCGTGATGTTTGGAAACCCCGAGACGACCACGGGCGGCCGCGCACTGAAGTTCTATTCCAGCGTGCGGCTCGACATCCGCCGCATCGCGGCCATCAAAGACGGCGAAAACGTCACCGGCAACCGCACCAAAGTGAAAGTGGTGAAGAACAAGCTCGCGCCGCCGTTCCGTGAGGCCGAGTTCGACATCATGTACGGCGAAGGCGTCAGCATCACCGGCGATCTGCTTGACACTGCCGTGGCGCAGAACATCGTGGACAAGAGCGGTTCCTGGTACAGCTACAACGGAGAGCGGATCGGCCAGGGGCGCGAAAACGCCAAGCAGTTCCTCAAGGATCACCCGGAATTGCTCGCCCAGATCGATGCGCAGGTGCGTGCCGCTCTGGGCCTCGCGGCGCCGCAGGCCAAGGCCGAGCCGCAGCCGGCGCCAGCCGCGGAACCGGCCAAAGCGAGCGGCGCCCGCGCGAGCCGCGCCTGAGGCGCGCGGTCAATCCGCCGGGCAAGTTTCTTCGATCGAATCCGCGGGCTCAAGCCAGGCTTCGTACTCCACGCGCGCGCTCGTTCTCGCCGGTATCCATCGGTAGCCCCGGACGCCGAACAGACCGCCGCGCTCGATCATCGCCCGGCGGCTTTCGGGGAACGGCGAGACGCCGAACTCCATGCCGCGCGTCAGCGTCACTCCATTCCATGGCGGGGCCGTGCGCGAGTAGTTCTCTTCCCAGATGCCGAGCCAAGGGAAATCCGCCTGCCGCCATGAGTAGCCGATCCCCATTCTGAGCTCCGGATGCCAGGCGGCGAACCATGCCCGCTCGCGCGCCGGATCCATCAGGTGCGTCGAGAACGCGCCGGACACGGCACGGCTGGTGAAGACCCGCATGTCTTCCACGGAGCCGTCGATGCACGGCACAAAAGGCCAGTCGAACTCGGCGCCGGTTTTCATGTACCCCTTGCCGCCGGTGAAGTCGTGTTCGATCACTTTCGAGCGCGTGGCGGTGGCGCGGAACTGCGTCTTGCCTTTCTCAAGAAACGGAGGCCCCAGCGTGACGTGCTGCGTCCAGGCAACGGGCCGGTCCCAGCAGGAGAGGTTCTCCACCGTCTCAATGATTTCGATGCGGCGCGTGCCCGAAGCCAGACGGATGCGGCGCTCGAAGCGAAGTTGCGAAGCGGGCAGCTCCGCCGACTGCGACAGCGTGCCGCCCTCCACGCGGATCAGATGCGGGATGACGCCCGCCTCGCCATGCACGGACACGCCTGCAGCGGCCTCCTCCTCGCTCGGCCCGCCGAACAGATCAAGGCAAAGATTGTGCCCGAGGATGCCCGCCAGCAGACGGCTCTCCGCATTGTGACCGTATTCGGGATGCCTGGCTGGATCGTAAGTGGACGGCTCGATGGAGGGCCATGGAGGAGTCCAGAGCGGGTTGAGTCCGGAGAGGCGGTCGCGGATGGCGGCGATGTGGCCCCCTTCGGCAGTGACGATCACTTCCAGATGCTCGTTGGAAAGGGAGAAGGCGCGGCGGCCGAGGTAGGAAATCTCGCTCATGGCTGTCCCGTGGATTCACTGTACTGAAGCCGGCGCATGAAAAAAAGCGGCGGCCCCTTGCCGGCGCCGCCGCGATGACCAGGATCGAAGGAAGACTCAGGCTTTGACCACGTACACGCGGGTATCGTAGAAGACCGCGCTCCCCCCCACCACGTCGCTGAGCGGCGAGCGCAGATGGGGATCGACGACCATGGCAGAGTTGGCATGGATGCCCCGGCCGCGGCGCGGATCGGGCGGGATCGCCTGTCCGTCGATGTACTGGAGCGAAGCGCCGTAGGCGAAGTGGCCCCATCCCAGTTCGAAGGTGACCACTCCCGGACGGATGCGGCTGGTGAGGCGCACTTTGCCGCGCAGGGGCTTGGTCTGGCCGTTGCCCAGATCCCACTGGGCGTCTGGATTCCAGGTGGAAAGGACGTACACCTCGTCGCCGTCCTTCAAGCCCAGCTTCTGTGCGTCCAGGGTGCTCATCTCGACAAAGTTCTCAGGCTGGATGTCCGTGAGCCAGTAGTCGGCTATGGTCCGGCTCTTGGTCTGGAGCATGTTGCGGTTGGTGATGAGGTGGAAGGGCGCCTCGCGATAGTCGAGCGGCCTTCCGAGCGAGTCCGCAATCGGGAGATAACTGGGCACGCCCGGAAAATACTTGCCCGTCAACGAGTTGCGGGTGGTGGCAGCCTTCTCGTGGTAGAGGTTGACGAGCTTGCCGTACTTGCTGGAGACCTGCTCGCCCACCCAGGCCTTTTCGTACGGCAGCCACCGCCCGCCGCGGTTGAGCACGTAAACCACCTTGCGCCACCACGCGGAACCGACGGCCTGCTGCCACCTGTCGGGGTCGAAGACGGCCTTCGGAAGATGCTTGCGGGCGTTGAGGAAGATCGCCATCTCCTCGTCGGAGGCGTCCGGACAGATCTCGGAGCCGGAGCTCGAGTTGCCGAAGGCGATATTGGCCACCATGCGCAGGTAGTAGTCCTCAGGGCGCTTGAGATCGGCGCTGCCGAAACCGCCCGGACCCCATCCCGGCAGTTGGAGCCGTTCCGCGAGAGCCAGGAAGAGCGCCTCGATCGAGACGGGCATCTCTTCGCCGAAGACCCGCACCGTGTCGGTCGGCGGCGTCACAGCCGGCTGCCGCACGGGAGAGACGCGGTGGGCGATGGACGGGTGGGTGCGGTGGAACTCCCAGCGCTCCAGGAAGGTGAGATCCGGAAAGATGTAATCGGCGTACATCGATGTCTCGCCGATGGTGATGTCGCTGGCGATGAACAGTGGGATCTTGTCCGTATCCCGAAGGATCGGAATCAGCGAGTGGCCCGCTGGCAGCGCGTAGACGGGCGACCCCATGTAGAGCATGAGGATCTTGATGGGGTAAGGATAGGCGTCGCCGGCCGAAGGGATGACCTCCTGGTAGACGTCGCTGGCGAGCGGATACCAGGGGCGCTTGGCCGGATAACCGCTGAAGATGGTGCTCTTCTCGTAACTGACGCCGCCACGGATGATGTCGATGCCGAACGGCGTGACCCTGGCCGGGTGGTCGCCGAGCTGGAAGGGGCGTCCAGCGCCGCCGGTCTCGCCGTAAGCGCCGCCGCCGTAAATGAGGCCGCCTTTCCAGTCGAGGTTTCCGATGAGCGTATTCAGCGCGCCCATGGTGGCCAGGACGTTGTAGAAGCCGTTGGTGTGCTGGGACACGCCGCGGTGGATCTCGACGACAGCCTTCTTGCCGTGCGAGGTGAACTCGCGGGCCAAGGCAATAATGTCGGCGCCGCTGACGCCGGCGATGGACGCCCAGCCATAGATCGTGTTCTTCAGCGCCTCTTCGCGCAGGATCTGGAGCCCGCTTTTCACACGGATGCCGTTGATGGTCGAGTCGACAAACAGATCGCCTTCCGCGGCCTTGGCGGCATCGTCGCTCTTGAAGGCCACGGGCTGCCCGTTCCTCATGGCGACGAAGGTGTCGGCATCACCAGGCAGACCTGCCTCGGAAGCGCGGAGGAAGGCGCCGGCGCTGCCGTCCTCGCGGATCTTGACGAGCCAGGCGGCGTTGGACCAGGTGGGTTCGTCGTCGGCCGCGGCCGCGGCCTTATTGCAGTTCTCGAGATAGCGCCGGTCGAAGCGCTCGTTCTCAATGATCCACTGGATCATGGCCAGGGCGATGGCGGCGTCCTGTCCCGGTTTGACCGGGAGCCATTTCCAGGCCTTGGCGGCGATCTTCGAGTGACGCGGATCGATGACAGCGGCCTTTAACCGTCCGCTGGCGAGACCGCGGGTGATCTTCGGGACCTTCAGCGGCGGGCCATAGTTGCCCTCCAGCACGTTCGCGCCCCAGAAAATCACGAACTCGGCGTTGGTCAGGTCCGCCATCCAGTAGGCCTTGGCGCCGCCGGTGAACTTGCCGCCGCTCGGCTGCTCGGACATGGCCTTGCCGGCGAAGTAGATGGAGCCCTGGCAGACGGTGGTGTGGCCGTGGGCGTTGTTCGACCCAAAGCTGTCCTTGACGAATCGGAGGAAGAAATCCTGCCGCCCCGCTTTCAGGCGGCCCCAGTTGAAGACAAACTGATTGTTTTTCGGCCCGAAATCCGGGTGGTCAGGATCGATGAGCGCGCCCAGGTGCTCCCGGTGTTTTTCCTTGAACTGCTCCACCGTCATCGTGTGCGCCTGGATGGCTGCGATGTCGGCGCCCATGGCCTTGAACAATGCCGGATCCTTGATGGCGTACAGCTCGCGGAGGCCGGTCACCGTCCTGCCGCCATCCTGCGGGAACAGCGCGCCGCCCTCCACGATCTCGGTGACCGCCTGGTCGAAAGGAATCGTGATCCACTTGCCCTCGCCGCGGGCGCCGGCGCGTTTCAGGACCTTGGTGATCCGGTAGGGATCGTAGGTGGACTGAATTCCGGCCTGGCCCTTCGGGCAGATGTGGCCGTGGATGCGCGCCGCCTGCGCGGCGGGCGTGGCCCAGTCGATATGCGGATCCATGGCGCGCGGGCCGTAAGGGTTGCCCTCGATCTTCACGGCCACGCCGTCCTGGATGCGCACCTTGATCTCGCATCCGGTATTGCACTGGAGGCAGGTTGAATAAATGTACTGGGAGGGATCGACCGGCTTCAGCGCTCCGGGAGCGCCCTCGGCCGCCTGCGCCTGCTCCACCCGGCCCAACAGCGCGCCGCCAAGCAGGGCGCCAGCCAGAATCTCGCGGCGTCCAGCCTTCTCGTTCTGCATGTCAGGGAGTTCCTTCTCGTGCTTCATGGCGTCCTCCTCAGCGGGAATGGCAGGCCTCGCAGTCCACATGGACCGCGCCAGGCATGGACTCTTCGAAATAAATCACCCGTGGCTTGACGCCCAGGTTCTCATGGCCCTTGAAAACCCGGCGGCCCTGTGTGACCTGGTAGACGAGCGAGGAAGTGTCGCTCATGTCGCCGAAATACATCGCGCCGCCGATGCAGGTGCTGACGCAGGCGGGCAATTCGCCGCGCTCCAGCCGGTGGGCGCAGAACGTGCACTTCCGGGCCCGTTCGTAGAGCGCGACGGATCCCTTCTTCCGGCTGTACGTCCGTCCGTACTCTTCAAACGCGCGGTCCTCGTACGCCTGCGGCGCGGGCGTGTTCATCGTGTAAGTTGCCCCGCTGTCGACGTGAATGAGGCGCCACGGACAGGCGCGCGCGGCCGCCTCCGCGTACGGGCCCGTCAGCGTGGCGTGATCGAACTCGACAATGCCATCCGGCCGCTTGCGGATCATGCCGGCCGGGACGGCCTTCGCGCAGGGCGGATCGTCGCACTGGAGGCAGTTGACCGGCTTGAACACAGCGAACGGCCGCGGTCCGATGGGCAGTTCCTTCTGAATGACCCGGCGCGCAAAGCCGCCCGGTCCGGTGGGCACTTCAGCCTTGCAGGCCACCGCGCAGGCATTGCAGCCGATGCACTTCCGCGTGTCTACCACCATCACCCACGAGGGCGTCCGGCCGCTGGTCACGGCACGCTCCAGGTCCTGCTGCATACGGATCAACGCCGTTCCCGTGGACTCGGCCAAGGGCGGCGGAATCTCGGCCGCCTCCGCCTCCGGCTGCAATATCTGCAAACCGACGCCAGCGGCGGCAGCGCCGGCTCCGATACCCGCCAACGCCTGCAGGAACGCGCGCCGACGGTTGGGTGCATCCTGGCCCCGCTTGTCTCTCGCCTTCTCTTCGTCCATTGCCGTACTCCCTCTGAAATGACATCCGGAGGCTAAAGATTCCGTCCCCGTTCTGGCCGTGCGAGCCAGTGAGACACGGGAGGCTCAGCAATTCTGCTGCCAGCCTCCCGGGCATTGCCCCGAAAGCCAGGCGATCCGCCTATATTTCTGCAATTATGGAACTTAGGACCTCATACGCCGAAATTGCCCCCAGCCTCCGTGGAGCGGCGAGGGCTGGATGCCGGTCAAAGCCTGGGGAAATTCACTCGCCTGCTGGCGGCGGCGCACAAAGTTGGGCTACATCACCCAGTTCTGTTTCCCGGGCGCGCCCGCAACACTGGGCGTAGAGAAAGGTGACGACTTCCCGCAACGTCTCCGTATCCGCCGTGTAGCGGAGGAAGGTTCCGCTGCGCCGGACCCGCACAAGTCCTTCGTGTTTCAACTTGTCCAGGTGATGAGAAAGCGTAGAGGCGGGGATGCCCAGGGCCGCCTGGATCTCTCCGGCGAACATACCCCGGGGATGGGCGGCGAGCAGGACTCGCATGATGTGGAGGCGGGCTTCGGTACCCAGCGCGGCGAAGACGTCGGCGTAGCGTGGGACAGGATCGTGCGAGGGCGGGCAGGTCATGAGAACTCCGGTGGTGGGCGGTGCAGGGTTCGAACCTGCGGCCTCGTGCTTGTAAGGCACGCGCTCTAACCAACTGAGCTAACCGCCCTCAGTCTTGAGTGTACCCTGCTCCGGCCGCTTCAGTTGCCGACAAACCGCGAATACAGGCTGCGGGCCAGACCGGGATCCTGCGTCCCTTTGATGATGGCGCGGCCGTCGGGGAAGATCGTCATCTCGTGGGGCGGAATCAGGAAGCGCAAGGCGAAGCCGTTGTGGCGCACTTCGCCGAGAGCAGACAGGCGGCGGGCCAGTTCGTCGAGGTCGAGGGGGCGCTTGCGGTCGTGGATCTGCACGGCGTTCCGCCCGCACAGGCTGACCGGAACGCGGGCTGCGCCGTGCAGGAAGCGGCAGGTTCGCTGCCCGCAGGCCGGGCACTGCGGATCGCGGGGCGGCATCTCTACCTGGCGCACCATGCCGGCCCAGGCGTCGAACATCGTGATCTTGAGCGCCGGCGGCCGCCCGCACAGAATCTGCAATGCCAGCGAGACCTGCCAGGAGGCGACCAGCGAAGTAATGGTGTTCACCACCCCGGCCGTTTCGCAAGTGGGCTGCGGCCCCTGGGGCGGCTCGGGGAAGACGCACTCGAAGCAGGCGCCGCTCGCGGGCATCACCGGCATCGAGACGCCATAGGAGCCCACCGCCCCGCCGTAGACCCACGGCACGGCGTGCTCGACGCAGTAATCGTTCAGCAGGAACCGCGTTTCGAAGTTGTCCGTGCCGTCCAGAACGACGGCGGCGCCTTCGAGCAGTTCCTCGATGTTCTCCGGCGTCAGGTCGGCCACCTGGGGCTCGATGCGCGCCTCGCTGTTGATGCGGGCCAGCGCCCGCGCCGCGGCGGCGGCCTTGGGCAGCGCGTCGCGGGCGTCAGCTTCTTCATAAAGCCACTGGCGCTGGAGGTTGCTCCATTCGACGTAATCCCGGTCGATCAGAATCAGCCTTCCCACGCCGGCGCGGGCGAGCGCGGCTGCATGGAACGAGCCGAGCGCGCCGCAGCCCACCACCGCGGCGGTGGCATCGCGCAGCCGTATCTGGCCCTCTTCGCCGATCCCCGGGAACAGGATCTGGCGGCTGTAGCGTTCGCGCCAGGCATCAGCCATTCCAACCACGATGGTAGCAGCGGCCGCCGGAGAGCCGCGCGCCGCACGGTAAGATGACAGTCAGTGAAAAGGCTTGTGCCAGCCTTTGCGCTTGTTGTGTGCCTCGCCGGCGGGCTGGGCGCGCAGATCGCGCCGAGCAGGCTGTACGGGAAACGAATCACGGACATCGCGTTCGATCCGGCGCGCCAGCCGCTGACCCGCGATCAGCTCGGCCTGGCGCTCCAGATCCGCCCCGGCGAAATCCTGCAGGAGACGGCGCTGTCCCAGGCGGTGGAACGGTTGTGGGCGACGGGGCGGTTCGCCGACATCGTGGTCCGGGCGCAGGAGGCCAACGGGGGCGTGGCGCTCACGTTTGAAACAAAACCTGCCTTTTTTGTGAGCCTCGTGGATGTCGATCCCGTGCCGGAGCCGCCGAACGTGGCGCAACTGGGAAACAGCACGCGGCTCAGCCTGGGCGATCCTTTCGACGAGGACATGCTGCCGGGAGCGGCGGAGAACCTGAAAGGACTGCTGCGGGCCAACGGCTACTATGGCGCCCGGGTCCGGTACGAGACGGCACAGCGGCCGGAGACCGGGGAGACCGACATCCGCTTCCACATCGAGCCCGGGCGGCGGGCGCGCTTCGCGCGGCCGCAGTTTGAAGGGACGCTGCTGAAATCGGAGAAGTCTCTCATCCGCCGCAGCGGGTGGCAGCGGTGGTTCGGGCTGCGGGGATGGCAGGAACTGACCTCGGCGCGGCTCCAGCGGGGGCTGGAAAGAATGCAGGACTCTTACCGCAATGACGGCTACCTGCGGTCCTCGGTGCGGCTGGTGGAGTTGTCGTTCGACGCCGAAAAGCAGACTGCCGCGCCGCGCATCCAGGTCGATCCCGGGCCCCGCGTGCGGGTGCGCGTGGAGGGAGCGCGCGTGGGGAGCGGGGAGTTGCGGCGGCTGGTTCCCATTTACCAGGAGCGCACGGTGGACCGCGAACTGCTTCTGGAAGGGCAGAGGAACCTCGAACAGCGCTTCCGCAGCCAGGGCTACTTCGACGCCCGCGTCAGCTTCGTGATGCCCGATCCCGCGCCTTCGGGCGAGCAGGCGATCGTCTACCGGGTCAACCGGGGCCCGCGCTACCGTCTGGCGGCTGTGCAGTTCAGCGGCAACCGCTACTTCTCCGAAGAGACCTTGCGCGAGCGGCTGTCCATCATCCCGGCGCGCTTCCCCCGTTACCGCAACGGGCGCTTCAGTCCGGAGATGCTCGATGCCGACCGCGCGTCGCTGGAGGCGCTCTACATCTCCAACGGCTTCCGCGACGTTTCGATCCGCACGCGCATCGAGCACAACTGGCGCAACAAGGCCAACGACATCGCCGCGCGCTTCGAGGTGACGGAAGGTCCGCAGTATCTGGTGGAGCGGGTGGAGTTGAGCGGCGTCGACCTGCAGCTGTACGACACGATCCTCTCTCTGTTGAGCAGCTCTCCCGGGCAGCCTTACTCGGCTGCCAGCGTGGCGGCGGACCGGGACGCCGTGCTCGGCTGGTATTTCAACAACGGCTATCCGGAGGCGGCGTTCGACGCTTCGGTAGCGCCGGCGGAGACGCCGCACCGCATGATCGTCCGCTACCAGGTGCGCGAGGGGCGCCGCAACTTCGTGCGGGACGTGCTCGTGCGCGGCCTGGAATCGACGCGCCCGGATCTGGTGCGCAACCGCATCGCCGTGCGCCCGGGCGAGCCGCTTTCGCAGAGCGACATGGTAGAGACGCAGCGGATGCTGTACGATCTCGGCATCTTCGCCAAGGTCGACGTGGCGGTGCAGAACCCCGAGGGCCGCGAACGCAACAAGTACGTCCTGCTGCAGCTCGACGAGGCGCGGAAATACTCGCTCACACTGGGCTTCGGCGCGGAGATGGGCCGCATCGGCACGGGCAACAACTTCGATTCGCCCGCCGGCGCGGCGGGCTTCGCGCCCCGCGGCCTGCTCGGCATCACGCGGTCCAACGTCTTCGGCCTGGCCCACACCGCCAGCGCGCTGGTGCGCGTCTCCAACATCCAGCAGCGCCTGCTGCTGAACTACATCGCGCCGCAGTTCTTCGGCAATCAGAACGTGAACCTGTCCTTCAGCTCTCTGCTCGACCAGAGCAGGGACATCCGCACGTTCACTTCGCGCCGCAACGAGAGCGCGGTCCAGATCGGGCAGCGGCTGTCGCGCGGCCTGACGGTGCAATACCGCGTCATCTCCCGCTTCGTGTTCATCGATGCGGAAACGCTGAAGATCGACCCCGATCTGATACCGGTTTTCTCCCAGCCCGTGAAAACCATCACGCTGTCGGCGTCGCTGATCCAGGACCGCCGCGACGACCCCATCAACTCGCACCGTGGCATCGCCAACACGCTCGACTTCGGTTTCGCCCCGAGCTTCGCCCGTTCGAGCACGAACTACACGCGCCTGGTGGCGCGCAACTCGACTTACCATCCGCTGCGCCGCGAAGTGATCTTCGCCAGGGCGACAAGCTTCGGGTGGCTCTACAATCTGTCGGACCGTCCGGTGCCGCTGCCGGAGAACTTTTACGCCGGCGGCGCTTCCACGCACCGCGGCTTCCCGGACAACCAGGCGGGGCCGCGCGACCTGGTCACCGGCTTTCCCATCGGCGGAAAAGCGTTTCTCTTTTTCCAGCACGAACTGCGTTTTCCGTTAATCGGAGACAGCGTCGGCGCCGTCCTGTTCCATGACATGGGCAACGTGTATTCGTCGCTCAGCGAGCTTTCGTTCCGCTTCTCGCAGCGGGACCGGCAGGACTTTGACTACATGGTGCAGGCCGCGGGGCTCGGTTTCCGCCTGAAAACGCCCGTGGGCCCGCTGCGGGTCGACTTCGCCTTTGCGGGCAACAGCCCCCGGTTCGTCGGCTTCCAGGGCACGTGGGACGACTTGCGCCGCGGCCAGGGCAAGTTCAACGTGCCGCAGCGGGTAAGCCAGTTCCAGTGGCACTTCTCGATCGGACAGACTTTCTGATGGTGCGCGCACTCGCATGCATGCTGACGATCCTGGCGCTGCCGGCGGCTGGCGGAGAGATCCTCGACCGCGTGGCCGTGGCGGCGGGCCCGCAGGCGGTGACGTTGAGCGACATCCTCCGCCACCTCCGCTTCCGGGCGATCGTTTCCGGCGCGCCGGTCGAAGACACGGAACAGAACCGCAGGCAGGCGGCCGAGCAGCTCGTGGACCTGTTGATTGTACGCCGCGAACTCGACCTGAGCCGCTACAGCCCGCCTACCATGGCGGAAGCGGACAAGGCCATCGAGTCGTTTCTCGCGGAAATGAAGTGGAGCCGGGAGCGGCTCGCGGAAGTGCTCGCGCGCGCCGGCTTCACCGAGGAGGAGTTCCGCCGCGAAATGCAGGCGCGGCTGACCGTGACGCACTTCATCGATTACCGTTTCGCGCCGGGCGTGCAGGTGAGCGACGAGGAGGTGCAGGCGTATTACGAAGCCGAGTTCCTGCCAGCGCTGCGCCAGACCAGTCCGGGCGGCGCCGTGCCGGAGCTGGGCACGGTGCGGGCGATGATCGAGCGCATCCTGACCACGCGCAAGGTCAACGCCGCCATGGAAGAGTGGCTCCGGCAGATGCGGCAAAGCCTGCGCATCCGTTATTTCGATGAGGCGTTCCGCCCGGAAGGAGGCGGCCGGTGATGCGGCGGTGGCTGCTGGCGGGGTTCGCGGCAGGGGCGGTGACGCTGCTGGCCGCGGCGGCCGTGATCCTGCAATCGGACTGGCTGCGCGAGCGCCTGCGGGAACAGGCCGTCCGCGCGGTGCGCGGCGCCACCGGCAGCCGAGCATTGCTGGGCCGCCTCGAGATCGACTGGCTCAGGCTGACGGTGCGGCTGGAAGAGTTCGCTCTCGAGGGGGCGCCGCGCCGCGGAGAAGAGCCGTTGTTCCGCGCCCCCCGGATCTCGGCGCGGCTGTCGCTGCGGCCGTTCTCGGCGCGGCCCTTCGCGTTGCGGGAAGTGCGGCTGGAGTCCCCGCGCGTCCACATCTATCACCGTGAGGACGGCACGACAAACCTGCCTCAGCCACCGGGGCCGCGGCGCAAGGGCACGCCGGTGGAGGATCTGGTTCGGCTGCGCATCGGACTGCTGGACCTGCGCCGCGCGCACTTCGAACTCAACGACCGCCGCGTGGATTTTGATCTGAAGCTCGAAGAGTTCGATCTCGGGCTGGCGTACGATTTTCCCCGCGCGCGTTACGGGGTGAGCCTGCAGGCCGGGCGCGCGGCGCTGCCCTGGAGATTGAATCCCGCCATCACGGTGGAGGGGTGGCTGGGCCCTGATGAAGTGGAGATCACCCGAGGCGCCGCCCGGCTCGGCGACAGCCGGGTAGCCTGGTCCGGATCCGTGAAGCACCTGCGCGAGCCCGCAGTGGACTTCGACTACCGCGCCGCCGTGATGCTGCGCGACCTCGCCGTAAGTCCCGTGCGCCAGGGATTCGCCGTCTCCTCGGGCAAGGTGAGCCTGCTGCCCGGGCAGCCGCCGCGCGTCGAAGGCGACCTCCGGGCCGAACAGTTGGCCTTCGCAGGCGCGGATTTTCAGGTGCGGCGGCTGGATGCGAAGGGCCGCTTCGCGCTCTCCCCGGAAGGGCTTGAGATCACGCCGCTGGAGGTCGCGAGCCCGTACCTGGCCTGGCGCGGCTCGCTCCGGCTGGCCGGCTGGCGCGATCTGGAAATCAACGGCCACACGGAGGAGGCCAGCCTGCTGCGCCTGCAAGCAGTTTTGCGCGAGCCGCTCACTTCTCTCGATGCCACGCTCTCGGGTCCCGCCAGCATCCGGATGCACCTGACCCCGGCGGGGCCGCGCGGCGCGGAGGTTCGGGCGGCGATGGATATGACGCCTGTGGAAGGAGCGCTGCCGCTCGAAGGGCGCGTGCAGTTGGCGTGGCGGCAGCAATGCGCCTGCGTCGAGTTCGAAGACTCCGCGCTGGCCACGCGCTCCATGCGGGCGTCGTTTCGCGGAACTCTCGGCCGCTCGCTGGAAGCGGGCGTCTATGCGACCAGCCTCGATGAGATTCCCGCCCTGCTGGCTGCGGTGGGCGCGGGTGAGGGGCTCACGATGCCCGTGGCGCTGGATCATGGGGCCGTAAACGGCACGGTGCATGTGGACGGGCCCCTGGACGATCTGCGCCTCAACGGCTCCGTGACAGCCACCCGCCTGGTGTCCGAGGGGATACCCTTTGAACGGCTGACGGCGCGCTTCGCTATCGACAGGCGGCGCCTGCAGGTAGCGCCCTTTGCGCTCCGGCAGAGCGCGGGGCAACTCGGCGGCGCGTTCACGCTGGGGCTCGACGGCTGGCGCCCGCACCCGCATGGCCTGTTGCAGGCCTCGCTGGAAATCAACCGCGCCGATCTGGAGCAGTTGCTGCGGCTGGCGCGGCTGCCCGGCCAGGTGCGCGGTGTGGCTGCCGGCACGGTGGAACTGGACGGCGCGCTGAATCAGCCGCGCGGCTCGCTGCGCCTTGCCGTGGAAGACGCGGCATGGGGCCACGAGACGCTCGGGCGCGTCTCCGTGGAAGCGGCGCTCGACCGCTCCGGCAAGTTCCGGCTGTCGGCGCAGCGCAGCGGCGCGCGGCTGCTCGCTGACGGCTTGTGGGAACATGAGCCGGACGATCCCCGCAACGGCCATGTCCAGGCGCGGGCCTCCGTCACGGGAGTCCGGACTGCCGAGTTTGCGTTCTTCCGCGCTCTCGCCCTGCCACTGGACACGGCCGTGGAGGCCAGCGGCACAGTGGGAGCGCGGATCGAGAACGGAACCCCGCGCTTCTCGTCCATCAACGGCGTCCTGACCACCTCGGCCCTGCGGCTGGGAACCACAGAGTTCGGCCCGCTGCGCATCGAGGCGGCCACGAAGGGCGAGACGCTCGCCGTGCGCGCCAGGCTTGATGCCAAGCCTGCACCGGCAGAAGCGTCGGCTTCCGTGCGCCTGGATGGCGACTGGCCCGCGGAATTCCGCCTGAAGTGGCCGTCGCTGCAGGTTGGACTGCTGAACAGGGTGCTGAAAGACGCCGGCCAGGCTGAAGGCGATGCATTGCCAGTCTCCGGCGCGTTTGACGTGGAAATCGATGGCAGAGCCAATCTGGCGACGCTCGCCGGACTCGCGGGGCGGATCACGATTCCGAAGCTCGAACTGCGCCCGGCCCCAGAAGAGACGCCGGCCGAAGTTCCCCTGCCGCAGGAGTTGTTCCTGCGCAACTCAGGGCCGCTGGTTTTCGACTTCGACGAAAAGGCCGTACGGGTGAAGCAGGCGCAGTTCACCGCGCTGGAAACGGACCTGACACTGAGCGGCGCATACGAGTTCGCCTCGCCTGCGCCGTGGAATCTGGAGGCCCGCGGAACAGCGAACCTGGCGGTGTTGGGCTCGTTCTATCCCGGTTTGACCGCAGGCGGCGCCGGGAGGCTGCGCGCCGTGCTGCGTGGCGCGGGCGCCGATCCGCAGGTAAGCGGGCAGATGGAGGTCGTCAAAGGCTCTTTCTATCTGCGGGATCTGCCCGTCGGACTCAGCGATGTCAACGGAACCATCTTCTTCGACCGCAACCGCGCGAATATCCAGAAGCTGACCGGCATCTCTGGCGGAGGCACGGCGTCGCTGTCGGGCTTCGTCGGACTGGCCCGCGGCGAGCTGACCTTCCGTCTGCAGGCGCAACTGAAGAACGTGCGCCTGCGGTATCCCGAAGGCGTCAGCAACACCGTGGACGCGGATCTGGCGCTCACCGGCTCTTCCGCGGCGAGCGTCCTGTCTGGCCTGGTGACGGTGAAGCGCTCCGGCTTCGTTGTCACGGGGGACGCGGGCAACCTGCTGGGCGGCGCGGGAGGCGGCGGCGCCGCCGCCCTGACGCAGAACGAATTCCTGCGCAATCTCCAGTTCGATGTCCGCCTGCGGACCGCGCCGGATGCGATCTTCGTCATGTCTTACACGAGCGACCTGCAACTGGAAGGAGACCTGCGCCTGCGCGGCAGCCCTGCCAAGCCGATTCTGCTGGGCTCGATTTACGCGAGCCAGGGCGAGGTCAGCTTCTTCGGCAACCGTTACAACATCTCGCGCGGCGAACTGCTCTTTTACAACACCGCCGCGGTTGCGCCGCAGGTGGATCTCGACCTGGAGACGCGCGTGCGCGGCATCACCGTCTACCTCAACATCAGCGGGCCGCTGTCGCGCCTCAACATCACTTACCGCTCGGAGCCGCCGTTGCAGTCGTCCGAGATCCTGGCGCTGCTCACCGTGGGGCGGACGCCGGCGGCGACGTCGGGCTCGGTGGTGGCCACCGACCGCATCCGCAGCCAGACGGTGATGGAAAACTCCGCCGGGACGAACACGCTGCTCGGCACGGCGCTCACCGCTGGACTGAACACACGCACCGAGCGCTTCTTCGGCGCCTCGCGCCTGCGTATCGATCCGAGCAACGTGGGCGTGGACGCGCTGCCCCAGGCGCGTCTGAGCATCGAGCAGTCGATCTCGCGCGACGTGACGCTCACCTTCATCACCAACCTCAACCGTTCGCAGCAGCAGGTGGTGCGGCTCGAGTGGGATCTGTCGCGGCAGTGGTCGGTCATCGCCATCAAAGACGAGAACGGCGCCTTCGCCCTGGACTTTCTCTACCGGAAGCGGTTCCGATAATCATGCGGTTGCGCGCCAATCAGAACAAGCTGAAGATCGAGCACTCGATCCTCGACGGTCTCCGCCCTGTGCTCGAGCGGCTGGTCGAACACAGCGACATCCGGGCCGTCATTCCCGGCGTCATCCGTCCGGTGCGCGACGCCAAAGGAGCCGTCCGGATCCGCGTCACCGTGCCGGTGCAGAACGGCTGGAAAGCCATCGCGCTGGCAGCCGGGGCCCGGCAGGAGCTGTTCATCAGCACGCCTCTCGGGCAGGCGGAGCTCGAAAAGCGGATCGAAGCGGCGCTGCGCGGCTAGCCCGACAGCCCCGTGTGCAGCGCCACGATGCCGAAGGTCATGCGGCGGAAGCGTACGCGCGTGAAGCCGGCCGCTTCCATCTCCGCCGCCAGCAGCTCCGCGCCGGGGAACTTCTTCACCGAGTCCGGCAGGTACGTGTAGGCGCCGCGGTCGCCCGAGATCCAGCCGCCGAGCGCGGGCAACAGGGTCTGCGAGTAAAAGCGGTACAGCGCGCGCACGAGCGCATTGGGAGGTGTCGAGAACTCCAGGATGGCGAGCATGCCGCCCGGCTTGATGACGCGGCGCAGCTCGGCGAGCGCCGCCCGGTAATTGGCGAAGTTGCGGAACCCGAAGGCAAGGGTCACCAGATCGAGGCTGTCGTCCGGAAACGGCAGCCGGAGCCCGTCGCATTCGATCCATTCGACGCGCGCGCCGCGCCGCCGCTGCTTGCGCTGCGCTTCCGCGAGCATCGGGCGGCAGAAGTCGCCGCCCGCCAGCAGCGCGTCGTCCGCGGCGCGGCTTTCGAGCGCCAGCGTCAGGTCGCCCGTGCCGCAACAAAGGTCGAGCACGCGCGCCTTCGGGCGGCGGAGAAACGCCTCCACCTCCAGAGCCGTGCGGAAGCGCCAGTAGCGGTCCGTCTGGAACGAGAGCAGATGGTTGAGCAGATCGTAGCGCCGCGCCACGCGGCCGAACATCCCCCGCACATAGGCGGCGGCTTCCTGCTCGCTGGCGGCGCCGGGCGGAGTGGTTCCTTTCACCGGGCTCACTCCAGAATGGATGCAACGGCTTCGCGCACCAGTTCATCAGGAACGTCGGGCGTGACCTCCGTCGAGCCGATGCCCGTGGCCAGCACCCAGTGCACCGCGCCGCGGATCGCCTTCTTGTCCTTCCGGAGCCGCGCCAGAATCCCTTCGAGCGACAGTCCGAGCCTCGAAGGAAACGGTCCATAGGCGCGCACGGCCGCGCTGGCTTCGGCGCACAGGGCGGCCGGCATGCGCCCGGCCAGCTCCGACAGCCGCAGCGCCGCCAGCATCCCCAGCCCCACGGCCTCGCCGTGCAGGTAGCGGCTGTAGCCAGTCTCGGCTTCCAGCGCATGGCCGACCGTGTGGCCGAAGTTCAGTATGCGCCGCAGCCCGCTCTCCTTTTCGTCGAGCGAAACTACTTCGCACTTGATGCGCACGCTTCCGGCGACCATCTCTTCGACGGCGCCGGGATCACGGGCAAGCACCGCTTCGCGCCGCTCCTGCATCAGCCGGAACAGCGGCTCGCTGCGGATGATGCCGTGCTTGATCACTTCGAACAGCCCGGCGCGGTATTCGCGTTCGGGCAGCGTCGCCAGGACTTCGGGATCGGCGATCACGGCCAGCGGCTGATGAAACGCGCCCACCAGGTTCTTGCCCGCGTCCAGATTGACGCCGGTCTTGCCGCCCACGCCGGCGTCCACCTGCGCCAGCAGCGTCGTGGGAACCTGGATCACCGGCACGCCGCGCATGAAGACGGCGGCGAGGAATCCGCCTACGTCGTTCACGATGCCGCCGCCGAAAGCGATGACGAGGCTCGAGCGGTCGCCGCCCGCTTCCACCATCTGTTCGGCCATCGCCTCCACCTGCGCCAGGCGCTTGTTCTCTTCTCCGCCGGGAAACAGCAGCCTGCGCCACCGCCGCCCTTCCAGCGCGCGCTCGACAGCCGCGCCGTGCAGCCGCCAGACGGACTCCTCCGTCACGGCGAACAGCAGGCCGCGCTTCGGAGGGAGAAACTCTCCCAGGCGCGCCAGCGCGCCGCGTTCGGCCACGACGGGATACTGCGCGGCGCCGGTGTTCACTGTGAACGTCGGCATATCTTCGGTTGTACCATGTGGGTATCGAACCGCAGTCTGAAACAATTCGAACCGATTTTCTCGTGATCGGCGCGGGCGTCGCCGGGCTTCGCGCGGCCATCGAACTCGCGGGCGCGGGCGAAGTGCTGGTGGTGGCCAAGGACAGCCTGGAAGAGTCCTCTTCCGAATACGCGCAGGGCGGGATCGCCGTGGCCCTCAGCGACGAGGACGACGTGACCCTGCACGAGGCCGATACGCTGGCGGCAGGCGACGGGCTGTGCGAGCCGCAGGCGGTGCGCGTGCTGGTAAACGAAGGGCCTTCCCGCATCGAAGAACTGATCCGCTGGGGCGCAGAGTTCGACCGCGAAGGCTCCAGGCTTCTGTTCGCGCGCGAGGGGGCGCACTCGCGGAGCCGGGTGCTGCATTCACACGGCGACTCGACAGGGCGTGAGATCGCCCGCACGCTCTACCGCCGCGCCGCTTCCCTGCCCGGCATCCGCTTTGAAGGGTTCACGGCAGTGGCCGACCTGCTGATGGACGGAGAGCGCGTTGCAGGAGCGCTGATTCTCGATGCGCGCCGCGGGCGGCTGCTGGCGGTAACGGCACGCGCCACGCTGCTTGCCACCGGCGGGCTTGGGCGCGTCTATTCGGACACGACCAATCCGGACGTCGCCACCGGCGACGGCGTGGCGATGGCCTGGCGCGCGGGCGCCGTGATCAGCGACATCGAATTCGTGCAGTTCCATCCCACGGCGCTCCATGTCGAGGGCGCGCCGCGATTCCTGCTTTCGGAAGCGCTGCGGGGCGAGGGCGCGGTTCTGCTCAACTCCAGCGGAGAGCGTTTCATGCCGCGCTACCATCCGATGGCGGAGCTGGCGCCGCGCGACGTCGTCTCCCGTGCGATCGTCTCCGAGATGCGCCGCGAGGGCGCGCCGCATGTCTGGCTCGACATCAGCGGGCGCGGGCCGGATTTCGTGAAGAAGCGCTTTCCGCGGATTCATTCCACATGCCTGGCGTTCGGCATCGACCTGGACCGGCAGCCAGCGCCTGTCCGTCCGGCGGCGCACTACGCGATGGGCGGCGTGTGGACGGATCTCGACGGCAGGACGTCGCTGGAGGGGCTTTGGGCGGCGGGCGAAGCCGCCTGCACCGGCGTCCACGGCGCCAACCGGCTGGCGTCGAATTCACTGCTGGAGGGCGTGGTCTATGGGGCGCGGGCGGGCAGGAGCATGCGCGAGACGGCGCTGGAGCTGCCGGCCCGTTTTGCTCCGCCATCGCTGCCGGAGCCGCCGGCGATGACGCTGGACGAGCTGCGGCGGCTGGCGATGGAGTCTGCCGGAATCCTGCGCTCCGGCGCCGGGCTCACCGAGCTGCTGCGCCTCCTGGAGAACACGCCCGCCGGACCCGGCGCCATCGCCGAACGCGAAGCATTGGAACGCGCCAACACGCTCACTGTGCTCCGGCTGATCGCCCGCGCCGCTCTGGCCCGCCAGGAAAGCCGCGGCGCGCACTACAGGACGGACTTCCCGGAAAGGTCTCCCGCGCTGCGCGCGCACTCGAAGATGCAGCGGAGCAGGGACGACGTGGAATTCACAGCCGTCAGCGGGAGCTGACCCGTTTCAATTGTTGTTGCTGGCCAGATCGCCGGTTGCGGCCGTCTCCGAAGGGCCAGGCAGCGGAACGCGCCTTGCGCCGACATAAGCGCGGCTCCAGTAAGGATCGGAAAACAGCGGGCTCACGCGCACGGTCTTCCGCCGGTTGGGGGCGTGGAGAAACGCGTCGCCGCCTACGTACATGCCCACGTGCCAGCCCCGGCGTGTACGGAAGAACACCAGATCGCCCGGCTCGAGCTCCCATTTTTCCACCCGCAGGCCGAACTGGAATTGCTGCGGCGCCGTCGGCGGAAGCGCGACCGAGAAGTTCGTCTCGTAGAGATACTTCATCAGGCCGCTGCAATCGAAGCCGCTCTCAGGCCGTGTCCCCCCGCGGCGGTAGGGGATGCCGATCTGCTGATATGCGGCGGCCAGGAGCCAGGTTTCGCAAACCCGGCAGTTGTCCGGCAGCGGCGGCGCAGGCGGGATCTCCGTCCATGCCGGAGGGATGGCAGCCAGCGCCGCTTCCGGCCAGTTCTGAATCACATACGGCTGGAATTGCGGCTCCTTCGCCTGAACCGTACGCCGGCGGGACCGGGAAGACCGTTTCGCCGTTGCGGAAGCCTTGCGCGATCGGGTCCCGGCAGCCGCCTTGTCCGCCTTCCTGGCAGTGGCATTGCGGGCTGACGCCACGGCCTTGCGGTGGGAGGACGCCTGTCCGGATGCCCCGCCAGGCTTCCGCGCCTGAGCGCCCTCCTTCGCCTGCGGCTTCCTGGCCGCGGAGGCGTTCGCACGGGTAGCGCCCCACGCCCTCATGGCGCATCCGGCGGTCAGGAGCAGGAGGAGGAGAACCTGAACTCGCAAAACAGCCTCAACCGGAGCGTTTGGACCGAAACTCCCACAGTATATACCAGAAGAACCCGGTTCCCGCCACTGCTACCATGAAAGTATGACCCTGGAAGACCTCAGCCAGGCGTACTCTGAGCTCCGCCGGCAATCGGAATCCGTGCGGAGCTATCTTTGACACCCCCGCAAAGAAGAAGCGCCTGGAAGAAATCGAACAACTGATCGCCGCCCCGGACTTCTGGTCGAATCAGGAAGCGACCCAGAAGATCATGCAGGAGCGGAAGAAACTGGAAGCCGCCATTGAGCAGGACCGGCAACTCGCCTCCCTCATCAGCGACATCGACACGCTGATCGAACTGGGCAACGAAGGCGAAGACGTCTCCGCCGATCTCGAGCGCGAAATCGAACGGCTGCGGAAGCTGTCCGAGCGCCTGGAGACCGAAATGCTGCTTTCGGGCGAGAACGACCACCGCAGCGCGATCCTGACGATCCATCCCGGCGCCGGCGGCACCGAAAGCCAGGACTGGGCGGAGATGCTGTTGCGCATGTACCTGCGCTGGGCGGAACGGAACGGCTACGAAGCGGTGGTGACAGACCGGCAGGAGGGTGAAGGCGCAGGCATCAAGTCCGCCACCGTGGAAATCAACGGCGAGAGCGCTTACGGACTGCTGCAAAGCGAGATCGGCGTGCACCGGCTGGTACGCATCTCGCCGTTCGACGCCAACGCCCGGCGCCACACCTCCTTCGCCAGCGTGTTCGTCATCCCGCAGATCGACGACGACGTGCAGATCGAGATCCGCCCGGAAGACCTGCGCGTGGACGTGTTCCGCGCTTCCGGCGCCGGCGGCCAGCACGTGAACCGCACGGAGAGCGCGGTGCGCTTCACGCACATTCCCACGGGCATCGTGGTCACCTGCCAGAACGAACGCTCCCAGCACAAGAACCGCGCCTCGGCGCTCAAGCAACTGAAAGCGCGCCTGTACGAACACGAAATGGAGAAGCGCCGCGCCGAAGAACGGCGGCTGGAGGATTCGAAGGCGGACATCAACTTCGGCTCGCAGATCCGCTCCTACGTGCTGGCGCCTTACCGGATGGTGAAGGACCTGCGCACGCGGCTGGCGATCGGCGACGTGGACCGCGTGCTCGACGGCGACATCGATGATCTGATCCACGCCTTTCTCGTGTGGAAGAAAACGGGCAAAACCTTCGGCGACAGCAGGGACGACGAGTCCGAATGATTCACCCGCAACTCGATCAGGCGGCCGCGCTCATCCGTGCCGGGCGCCTGGTCGCGTTTCCGACCGAGACGGTCTACGGGCTGGGAGCGAATGCGCTCGATGAGCAGGCGGTGCGGCGCATCTTCGAAGCGAAGGGGCGCCCGCCGACGAGCCCGGTGATCGTGCATGTGGCGTCGGTCGAAATGGCCCGCTCTCTGGCCGCGGTCTGGCCCGATCCGGCCGGGCGGCTCGCCGAACGCTTCTGGCCGGGGCCTTTGACCATCGTGGTTCCGAAGTGCTCTTCGATCCCCGGCATCGTCACGGCCGGGCTGCCCTCCGTGGGGCTGCGGATGCCCGCGCATCCGCTGGCGCTGGCGCTGATCGAGGCGAGCGGCTGCCCCATTGCAGCGCCGAGCGCCAACCGCTTCACCGAGCTCTCCCCCACCTCAGCCGAACATGTCAGGAAATCGCTCGGCGATGCCGTGGACCTGGTGCTCGACGGCGGCTCGACGCCCGTGGGCATCGAGTCGACGGTGCTGTCGCTGGCTGCCGCTCCGCCGTTGCTGCTGCGCCCCGGAATGATCACGCGGGAGGAGATCGAAGCCGTGATCGGGCCGGTGGAAGTGCGCACATCGGCCTCCGCCGGTTCGGCGCATCCCGCGCCCGGCATGCACGCGCGCCATTACAGCCCGCGCACTCCCCTGCTGCTGGTGCGCGGCGGCGCGCTGCCGCAGCATGGCCGCGGCATCTATCTCCGCCACGGCGAAACCATGCCCGCGCAGCCGCGCGATTACGCGGCCGCGCTCTATGCCACGCTGCACCGTTGCGACCAGGAAGGCTACGACTGGATCGCGGTAGAGGAGCCGCCGGACCTGCCCGAGTGGGCCGCCATCCGCGACCGTCTGCGCCGCGCTGCTTCCGTTCCATGAGCTCCGCCGCACAACCGCTGCTGGCCAACTGGATCGGCTACACCGCGGGCACGATTGTCTTCGGCATCTTTCTCGTGCTCGTGCTCAAGGACCTCGGCGGGCGGGGGCTGCGCGGCGCGTGGCGCACGGTAGCGGCTGCCGCCATGGCGTTTCTGTGGAACGCCGGCGCGCTGGCCAACCTGTTCGTGGATTCGTTCCTGCTGCGCCTCGTCACGACGGCGGCCCTCAGCCTGCTGCCGGCGCTGTTGCTGGATCTGCTGATGGAAGGCAAGACCCGGCGCCTGATTGCGGCGGCTTAC
Source organism: Acidobacteriota bacterium (assembly GCA_049325215.1). Classification (GTDB taxonomy): domain Bacteria; phylum Acidobacteriota; class Terriglobia; order Bryobacterales; family Bryobacteraceae; genus JANWVO01. The sequence goes on along the minus strand of JBMOMB010000027.1, from coordinate 167,088 downwards.
GCGGTCAGCGCCCTGTCTGTTCTGTTGCACGCGCTGGAGCCTTTCCCTGCGGGGTTCTCACTGCATCACCGCACGCTGCAATGGACGGCCATCGGCTTCGCGCCTCTGACCGTAGCGGCGCTGGTGCACCTGCGGCGGCAGCGCACCCCCGCGCGGCGCGCCGGCGCCGCCATGGCACTGCTGCTGTTCGCGCTTTCCTTCACCCACCTCCACTCGCAGGACGCGCCGCACGCATGGCCCGTCGAGTTGCTGGTGCATCACGCGGGCATTCCGCTGGCTCTATGGGTGCTGATGCAGGACTACCGGTTCCTGCTGCTGGACGCCTTTCTGCGCTTCCTGGCCAACATCCTGCTGGCGGCGGTCTTCGCCTGGGCGGGGGCGCTGTTCGCAGCTTCCATCGGCTGGTTCGATTACCGCAGGCTGCCGCCGCCGCGTGTCGTGCTGCTGGGTGTTTGCGTGACGCTCGCCCTGGTGGCCTTCTCCGCCTTGCGGGGCGCGGTGCAGTACCTGTTGACGCGGCTCGTATTCCGCCGGGGCGACGCCGAGGCGCTGCTCGAACGCATACGGCGGATGCCTGTGCGCGATGAGGCGGAGTTCGATGAAGCAGCGAGGGCTGAGATCGCCGCGTTCTTTCACGCGGAGCGGCAAGCCGCGGCGCCGGCAGGCGCGCCCGCGCTCCCGTTCGGCCTGGGGCGGCGCGCCGGCGGCCGTCCGTATCTCAGCGAGGACCTCGCCTTGCTCAGGAAGCTCGAAGCGCTCGTGAATGAGCGGCTCGAACACCATCGCGAACAGCGCCTGCGGGAGCTTGTTTCGCAGGCCGAGTTGCGGGCCCTGCAGGCGCGCATCCATCCGCATTTCCTGTTCAATGCGCTCAACGCACTCTATGGATCCATCCCGCGCGAGGCCCGGGCCGCGCGCCGCGCCGTGCTACACCTGGCCGAGATCTTCCGCTACCTCCTGAAAGGCGCCGGTGGATTGATCCCGCTCGAAAAGGAGCTGGAGATCGTGGAGGCGTATCTCGAGATCGAATCCCTGCGGCTGGGCGAGCGGCTGAAGTGGAAGCTCGACGTGAGTCCCGGGGCGGGCGCGGTGTTGATCCCCGTGTTGAGCCTGCAACCCCTGGTGGAGAACGCGGTGCGCCACGGCGTAGCGCCGTTCGATCGCCCGGGCGAGGTGCGGATCTCGGTGCGGACGCAGGAAGGCGGGTGCGAGATCTCGGTCCGGGACACCGGCCCGGGCTTCGCCCAAGATGAGAAGACGCAGGGCATCGGGCTCGAAAATGTCCGCCGCCGCCTGGCGCTGCATTTCGGACAGCCGCGGCTGTCGGTGCGCCGGGAGGAAGGTTGCACCGTGGTCGCATTCACGGTGCCGGCCGCAAATCCGGCAACCGGGGAGGCTGACCCTGCATCGGGAAGGGTTGAGCCATGCGGATTCTGATCGCCGACGACGAGCCGGTTGCGCGGCAGGTGATCCGCGAACTGCTGGAGGAATGTCCGGGAGTCGAGGTGGCCGGCGAGGCAGCCACGGGGCCGGAGGTGCTGCAACAGGTGGAGCGGCTCGATCCGGACGTGGTGCTGCTCGACATTCATATGCCGCAGAGCGACGGGCTGGCCGTGGCGCGGCGGCTGCGTCCGCTGCCCCTGCCGCTGGTCATTTACGTCACGGCCTATGAGCAGCACGCGCTGGCGGCGTTCGAGACCGGCGCTGTCGATTACTTGCTGAAGCCCGTGCGGCTGGAGCGGCTGCGTACCGCCCTGGAAAAGGCGCGGAGGCAACTGGAAGGACTGCGCGCCGCGCGCAGGCACGCTGCTCAGGCGCCGCAGCGGATCGGCGCGCGATCCGGCGAAGAGATCCACCTGATCGACACGGGCGACATCATCGCTTTCCGGGCCGCCGAAGGCGGCGTCGAGATCCTCGCCACCTCCGGCCGCTACCATGCGGCGCATTCGCTCAAAGAGATCGAAGCACGGTTTCCTCCGCCGCAGTTCCGCCGCATTCACCGCGCCTTCCTGATCAACACGGCGCACTTGCGGTCGATCGCGCCGCTCACCTCCCGCCGCTACCTCCTGCGGCTCACCGGCGGCATCGAGGCGGTGGTCAGCAAGCGCATGGCAGGGGTCATCCGCGAGGCGACGGAGTGGTGATTGCGAGCGCGGCGGCCATGTCCTCGGGCCGCCCCACATCGCGCCAGGCGTATTGAAGCGGTTGGGCCAGCACGCGCCGCCCATCCTTGAGCAGTTCCGTCAGCGCGTCGGTCAGTTCGTACTCGCCGCGCGGCGACTTGCCGATCCGCCCGAGGGCTTCAAACACGGCCGGGCGGAAGGCGAAGATTCCGGCGCTGTTCCATTTCGTCTTGCTGGCGCCGAAGGGCGGCTTCTCGACGATCTCCGACACGACGCCCTTTGATTCATACACAGCGGCGCCCTGCCACGGATCGTCCACCTCCTTGACGGCGATGACCGCCGCCGCCTGCTCATCGCCGAGCAGCCGCTGCCACACGGCGCGGATGTCTTCCGCCCCGGCGAGAATGTCGCCAAACATCAGCAGGAACGGCGATTGCCCGGCGAACGGCGCCGCCAGCCGCGCCGCCGAGCCCGTCCCATCCACCGGATCCTGAAGAGCGAAATGCAGGCTGCGGTCGCCGGCGAACCGCGCGTAGAACAGCTCATGGCGGTATCCCACCACCAGGAGGAACCGGCCGAAGCCGGCTGAGCGCAGGCTGTCGAGGACGTGCTCGACAAGCGGCTTTCCATGCAGCGGCAGCAGCGGCTTGGGCAGGTCGCGCGTCAGTTCCCGCAGGCGCGTGCCCCTGCCCGCGGCCAGAATGACCGCGGCTGGTTTTGACATTTCAGTATAATCGGCTTCGTGCATCCGAACCCGACGAAGACCCGCTGGTGGATCCTCGCCCTCCTGTTCCTGATTACCACAAACAATTACCTCGACCGGATCATTCTCGGCATTCTCAGCCCGGTGATCCTCGAAGACATGCACTTCACCAAAGTCGAGTATGGGTACGTCAGCGCCGCGTTTCAAGCCGCCTATGCCGGCGGCTTTCTGCTGATGGGCTGGTGGATCGACCGCGTGGGCACCCGGAAAGGCTATGCGGGCGCCATCACACTGTGGAGCGTGGCTGCGGGGCTGCATGCGCTGACCACGAGCTGGGTGCAACTCAGTTGCTGGCGGGCGTTGCTGGGGCTCGGCGAAAGCGGCAACTTTCCGGCGGCGATCAAGGCGGTGACGGAGTGGTTCCCCAAGCGCGACCGGGCGTTCGCTACAGGGATCTTCAACGCGGGAACCAATGTGGCGACCATGATCGGACCGCCGCTGTTTGTCTGGATGAACGGGCACTTCGGCTGGCGGACCTGTTTCCTGATCACGGCATCCACCGGCGTGTTCTGCCTGGCCGCATGGTGGTTCTTCTATCGCGTGCCGCGGCAGCACCGATGGGTGAACGAAGCCGAACTCGCCGTCATCGAAAGCGATCCGGAGGAGAAGACGGAGGCGCGCGTGGGCTGGGCGCAGGCGCTGCGCATCCGCCAGACCTATGGGTTCGCGCTGGCGAAGTTTTTCTCCGATCCCGTGTGGTGGTTCTACCTGACGTGGCTCACGCTCTATTTCAAGGAAGCCCGCGGGCTCAGCCTGGAGCAGATCGGCTGGGCGCTGCCGGTGATCTATCTCATGGCGGACTTCGGCAGCGTGTTCGGCGGCTGGTTCAGCGGGTTTCTCATCCGCCGCGGCTGGCCGAACGGGAAGGCAAGAAAGGTCACCATGGGGTTCTTCGCTCTCTGCATGCCCGTCGCCGCGACGGCGGTGATCATGCCGAAGACTTGGATGGCGATCGCGCTGATTTCGCTGGCGACGGCGGCGCATCAGGGCTGGTCCGCGAACCTCTACACGACGGTCTCCGACGTATTCCCGAAATCCGCCGTGGCGTCTGTGACGGGGCTGGGCGGCTTCCTCGGCGGCTTGGGCGGCGTGATCTTCACCGCGCTGGTGCCGGGTTTCCTGATCACCTGGTTCGGTTACCTCCCGGTGTTTGTGATCATGGGCAGCTTCCACCTGATCGGCTGGAGTTGCGTGCACGTGTTCCTGGGCGACATGCGCAAATTGGGCGAAAACGCCATCTGAGGCGCGGGGTGCGGCCTGTCACCGCCGCTGCCGCCCGTGCATCACAATAGTAGATAGTCAACCTATGCCGATGTACGAATACCGCTGCCAGGAGTGCGGCGCCAAGTACGAACAGCTCCGCCGCATGAGCGAGGCGGACACCAATCTCGAGTGCCCCCTGTGCGGCAGCCGCAATGTGTGCCGGGAGGTCTCTGCCTGCGCGATCGGCGGTTCGTCTTCGTCCTCGAAATCTGGTGGCGCGTGCGTGCCGCGCGGCGGCTTCTCTTGAGCCCGCTGAACTGAGGCCGCCCGTGTGGCGGCCAGAATCGCCGGCGGAGATCGTCCAGCGGACAGAGAGCTGCTCTGTGCCACGCAGGAATGGCTTTTTCACAGGATTCCTGTGCTGAGCACGAAGGCTGCATTCACGGTTCCTCTGCCGCACACGACGGCCGCTTTCACACCGTTTCTGTGCCGCGCACGAAGGCCGCGCCGGCGGCCGAAGTAAGCGGACCCCGCGGCCGCGTAAGGCATGATTTCCCCCCAGGAACCGCTCCTTCTCGTGGGAACCGCTCCCTGCGGGCGCTTCGCGCCCTCCGTCGCGGCATGCACTACGGCCTGCGGCCGCCCCGCTCGCGGCGCAGAGCCGCGCTTCACCGGGCGCGCTTCTTCACAAGCCGGTAACTCACAAACGCGAAGCGCGTCGAATCCGGCGACCAGTTGGGCACGTTCATCGTGCCCTGCCCGCCGAACAGCGTCACCAGCACGCGCGGGTTCGCGCCGTTCGCCTCCGCCAGCCGGATCACCACGTCCTTGTTGGGCGGATGTCCCTGCACGCTCCTGTCATAGGAAAGGTAGGCGATCCATTTCCCGTCGGGGGAAAAGTGGGCGAACCAGTCCGCCGATTCCGGCCCCTGCGAGATCATCCGCTGCGCGCTGCCGTCAGCGTTCATGCCCCAGATGCGCATCAGCCCCGTGCGATCCGAGTTGAAATAGATGAGCCTGCCGTCCGGCGAGTATTCCGGCCCGTCGTCAAGCCCGCGCGCATCGGTGAGCCGCTTCTCCGCGCCGCCTTCCGCAGGGATCTCGTAGATGTCGTACTCGCCGTCGCGCTGCGCACAGTAAACGAGCTTCTTCATGTCCGGCGACCAGCCGTGCAGGTAGGAAGGGCCCTTTTCGGTAACGAGCCGCGGCGTGCCGCCCGTGACGGGCACGATATAGATCTTCGACGGATCGCGCCCGATGCTCCCGCTGATGGCCAGCCACCTGCCGTCGGCGGAAAGGACGTGATCGTTGTTGCAGCGCACATCGCCAGTGGGGATCAGCTCCGGCGCGCCGCCCTCGGCGGGAATGCGCCAGATGCGGCCGCCGCCGTTGTAAATGAGGGCCTTGCCGTCGGGCGTCCAGTTGGGCGCTTCAAAGTGCTCGAGCGCGCGCCGCACGATGCGGCGCTCGCCCGTGCGGATATCGACGGTCTCGAGCGTCGATTCAACGGTCCGTTCGCTGTCCGGAACCACGCCGTCCTCGATCAGTTCGACGCCCGAAAGCACGGCGGTCTCCGCCCGCGTGGCGTCGTGCGAGCACACGGCCAGCCCGGCGTGCAGGGTCTCTGGCAGCTCCACGGTGAGCGCGCCGCCGGGCTGGAATGCGCCTCCCGGACGCGCCACCTCGAAGCTGATCACGTTGCCGTGCCGGGCCAGCCGGACGCGCGCCGGGGCCTTCAGCGGCGAGCGGATCTCTTCAGTCGGGCCGGCCTTGGCACGGCGGAATTGCAGGCTGACCAGCCCGTCGGCATGAACCATGACGCTCGCGTGCGGCGAATCCGCATCCAGCGTGGCGCGCAACATGGGCCCGGCTTTCTTGTGCGCATGGCCGCCGGTGTCGGGCCAGGACACATCCGCCGTGATGGCCGCGTCCCCGGCCACGCGCTTCCAGACGAAGTGAAACCCGTCTTCGGCAGCCCAGATATTGGCGCCCGCGCCGGTGATCCGGTACGTAGCCGATGCCGCATCGAACACGGCGCGCCCCGGCAGGCCGGTGCGGCCGACATCGCTGCTCTCCGGAAATGGGCCCGTCTGCGCGGCGAGGTATCCCGCACACAAGAAAGCAACCAGCGCGTGTCTCATGCGCCTATCCTACCAAGCAGTAGAATGTTGGCTGTGCAGACACTGAAACGGGCCTTCTGGTCACCTTATGCCGCTGGCGCGGCGATCGGCGTGCTGAGCTGGTTCGCGTTCCTCACCGCGCGGCGCCCGCTGGGCATCTCTTCCGCCTTCGTGCGGCTTGCCGCCTGGATCGAAGGCATCTTCGCTCCGGCTCATGTGCAGGCCACTCCTTACCTGGCGAGGCTGAAACCGCTGTTCGACTGGGAGTTCTTCCTGGTGCTCGGCGTGGCGCTGGGCGCCCTGGCGTCAGGGCGCCTGGGCAGCATTGCCGGCAGCGAAAAGCCGTCCGGGCGGCGCATCGCAGAGGCGGTCCTCGGAGGGTTCTTTCTGATGATCGGCGCGCGCATCGCCAACGGCTGCACCAGCGGCAACGGCATCTCCGGCTCGCTGCAATTGGCGCTGTCGGGGTGGGTGTTTTTCCTCACGATCTTCGCTTCCGGCGCCGCCACGGCGCTGCTTTTCAGGAAGGAGGCCCGCTAAGCCATGTTCGAACCGCTGCCACGCCTGCTGCTCGGCCTGCTGACGGGCTTTCTGTTCGGTTTCTTCCTCCAGAAGGGCCGGGTCTCGGACCGCCGCGTGATTGTGGGCCAGTTCCTGCTGCGCGACTTCACGGTGATGAAGATAATGATGACGGCGATCCTGGTGGGCGGCATCGGCGTCTACGCGATGCTCGCCGCGGGCTGGGTCGAGCTGAGCGTCAAGCCGGCGCACCTGCTGTCCATCATTATTGGAGCGCTGATCTTCGGGCCGTCGATGGTGTTTCTCGGCTACTGTCCGGGGACTGCGGTGGCAGCCGCGGGAGAGGGCAAGCGCGATGCCTGGTGGGGGCTGCTCGGCATGACGCTGGGAGCCGCCGTTTATTCCGAATTCGACGTGGCCTGCACCCGCGCGTTGAGGGCGCCTGTCGATCTCGGTCCCGTCACGCTGCCGCAATTGACGGGCGTGCCCGCCGTGGTGTGGTTCGGCGGGCTCGCGCTGTTCGCCTGGTTGTTCTTCCGCTGGCTGGACCGGAGCGCCGAGGCCTGAGACGCCGTGCCGCGCAAGCTCAGGTGGGGCATCCTCGGAGCGGCAAGGATCGCCGTCCACAAAGTGATCCCGGCCATGCGCCGCTGCCAGTGGTGCGAGGCCGTGGCCATCGCGTCGCGCGACGCGGAAAAGGCCCGCGGCGCGGCCCAGGCGCTGGGGCTCGAACGCGCCTATGGATCGTACGAGGAACTGCTCGCGGATCCAGCCGTGGACGTCATCTACAACCCGCTGCCGAACCATCTGCACGTGCCTTGGTCTGTCCGCGCGCTGGAAGCCGGCAAGCACGTCCTGTGCGAGAAGCCGCTCGGGCTGTCGGTGGAAGAGGTGCGCGCGCTGATCGAAACACGCAACCGGACAGGGCTGTGCGCGGGCGAGGCGTTCATGGTGCGGACGCATCCGCAGTGGCTGCGCGTGAAAGAGCTCATCCGGAGCGGCGTCATCGGCCGTCTGCGGCAGATGCAGGCGTGGTTCAGCTACTTCAACCGCGACCCGGCGAATGTGCGCAACGTGGCCGCATGGGGCGGCGGCGGGCTGATGGACATCGGCTGCTATCCGATTTTCCTCTCCCGGTTCCTGTCTGGCGAGGAGCCGCTGCGCGTCAGCGGTTCGCTGGAGTTCGACCCTGAATTCGGCGTCGACCGATACTGCGCGGCGTGGATGGAGTTTCCTTCGGGAACCTGCGTGTTCACCTGCGCCACGCAACTGGCGCCGGCGCAGCGGTTCGTTGTGTTCGGGGAGAAGGCGCGCATCGAGGTGGAGATTCCGTTCAATGCGCCGCCGGACCGTCCCTGCCGCATCTTCATCGACGACGGCAGCGATCTGTCAGGCGCCTCGCGGCAAGTGGAGGAGCTGCCGGTCTGCGATCAGTACACGATCCAGGCCGATGAGTTCTCGCGCGCCGTGCTGGGAGAGCGCGGCGTGCCCGTGCCCCTGGAGGACTCGCTCCGGACCATGGCGGTGATCGAAGCCATCCGCAGGGCTGCGGAGAGCGGCCGCGTGGAATCCGTCGCCGCGGCAGGCGCATAGAGAAAGGGCCGCGCCCCCTGGGCGGGCACGGCCCTCTCCGGCACAGAAAAAGCGATCAGCCGCGGCGGGCTGGACGCGCGGGCGCGCCAGGCTTGCCCATGTTCTCGATCTCGTTGAAGTACACCATGCGGCCTTCGTCGAGGGCGAGGTTGGAAAGGATCACCGCGATCGAGTCCTGCAGGCCAACTTCTAGATCCGCCTTTGGACGGCCGCCGGTGCGCGCGTCGTGGAAGAACGACTCCAGCTCCGTGTCCACAGGATTCTTTTCTTCCTCGGGAACCAGGATGCCCTTCTGGTAGAGCCAGAGCCGGGCGTACTTCAGTTCTTTCTCGAGGAAGCTTTCCTTGCCCGTCATCAGGTCCTTGCTCAACAGGATGGGAAGCGGGCGCGAGCCGGCGGCAGCCACCATGGTGGCGCCTGCCTTGAATTCCTCTTTCTTGGCGCCCTTCTTGGCCTCTTCGGCCTTGGAGGGCGGATTCGGCTCGCGGAACCACATGCCGATGGGCCGGTTGTTGTCATCGCCGATGGTGATGTGGATGGTGCCGTGCGTGCCCTCGATGATCTCGCCCATCTCGGTCCGCGCGCCGCCCACGCCAGGCCAGTGGGTGGAGCACGGAACGCTGGTCCACACCAGCCGCCGGCCCTTCGGGTACTTGTAGATAAGCTGGACGTTATCGAAGATATCGCGGCCGTCCTTCATGTAATCGAGCGAGCCGAGGCCCATCACGGCTTCCGGCGTCATGCCCAGCATCCAGTCGGCGACGTCAATCTGGTGCGATGCCAGCTCGGCCACCAGCCCGCCGGAATATTCGCGGAAGAGGCGCCAGTTGGCCATGCGCTCATTCGGCACTCCCTTCTTCATCTTCCAGCCGGGGTTGCGGTGCCACTGCGCCTGCACATAGCCAACCTCGCCCAGCAGCCCTTTTTCGATCATCTGCCGGGCCGCCTGATACATGGCGCTGTAACGGCGCTGCAAACCGACCTGGAGCACCTGCTTCGGCTTCGAGTGCGCCAGCGCCTTCAGGGCGTGAACCTCCTCGGGCTTGAACACGAGGCTCTTCTCGCAGAAGACGTGCTTGCCGGCTTCCAGCGCGTCGCGCGTCACCGGGAAATGCACAAACAGGGGAGTGGTGACGAACACCGCTTCCACGTTCTTGTCGGAGAGAAGCTCCCGGTAATCCTTGTAACGGCGGGGATTGCCGCCGATGGTTTTTTGAGCCTTGTCGAGCGCCTCATCGCTGATGTCGCAGATGGCGACGCAGGTCCCGGTGTCAATGCCCTTGAGGTGTTTCAGCAGGTAGGTGCCCCGGCTGCCGGTCCCCACCATCCCGTATTTGACCGGGTCTGCGGCGGCGCGCGCTTTGATGATGGCGGGCGCGCCCTCCAGTTTCGTGATGGCAGCGCCGGCGACGGCAACGGCGCCCGCCGTCTTGATGGCGTCGCGGCGGGTAATCTCCTTGGGTTCGGCCATGAACGTCAACCTCTGGGTGCAAAAATGCGAACTGCGTGGATCGGCGGACTCGGATCCCGCCAACATTCTATCGAGAATGGAGGCACACTGCACGCGCGGGATTCCGCGCTGACTCTAGGGCTGCCGCCCGGCGTGGGTTCAGCTCTGCGCCTGCTTTTCGGCCATCGGGCCGATCACCGGCAGCACCAGCCGGTCGCCGTTGTAGGCCTTCCACATCAGCAGCAGCCAGACAATCAGCCCGCCGAGCGCAATGGCCATCATGAGCAGCAGACTGAGCATCCAGCCGAGCACGGGAATCGCCGCCAGCACCGCGCTGATGATCATCTCAACGATCCAGATCGCGATCCACGCGATGTTGAAAAAGATCGACTGGAAGGCATGGAAGCGCACGTTCCGGTTTCTGCTGTACGGCTCAACCACAAGGAAGATGATCCCGGTGATCAGTCCAGCCAGGTAGCACAGCGCTCCGGCGGCGTTGTCGCTCAGTCCCGCCTGCGCAGGCGCGGCGCCGGGGCCGGGCGGAGGATAACCTCCCTGCTGGTAGCTTCCCTGAGGGGCTCCTCCTGCCGGTGGCGGGTATCCTCCTCCAGAAGCCTGCCCAATAGGTTGGCCGCAGTTCGGGCAAAAAGCGCCCTCGACGGGCGAGCCACAATTGGCACAGTAAGGCATAGTGCATCTATTGAATCACGGCCCGGGCGCAGACTCAAGCGGTTTTTCCGCCCCGGCCTGGCGCGTGCGCCAGGAAATCCACTCCGCCCCGGCCAATACCACCATCGCGGCCAGAAAGCTCCACGTCAAAATCGTCACGGAATGTTTGAAGACGCCGAACTCGCGGTCGAACTTGCGGAACAGCCACGGCCAGATGGCCAGATTGATCCACTTCAGCAACTCCAGGCACAGGCCGACGACCACCACGCGCGGCAGAATCGCCCGGCGCGGCACGCGCATGTTGGGCAGGTAGGCATAGATCAGGAACAGCGCCAGGATAGTCACCGGCAGGGAAGCCGCCTTGGCGAACATCTTGATCGCCCACGGCGCGCTCGTCCCCGTCTGCCCGAAAAACGCCTCCCAGACCTGCACGCCCGCGCCGGTGAGGGCCGCCGACAACAGCGCCAGAAGGCCGCAGGCGAAGATCAGCCCCATGCTCACGATCTGGTTCTTGAGCAGGCTCCGGTTCTCTTTCACGCCCCACGCCCGGTTCAGCGCTACTTCCAGCGGCAGGAAGATGCCGTTCGCCGTAAACAGCAGCAACAGCATCGACAGCCATTCCACGCGGTAACGCCATTGAGTGACCATCTCCAGGTTGTAGGCGAGGAACTCGCCCGTCGCACCGGCGAAGAAGTCCTGGATCGTCGCGTACAGCGCCGTCACCGCCGCCGGCCAGCCCATGACGTTGCGGAACAGCGCGATCAACACCAGCATGAATGGCCAGAACGACAGCAGCACGTTGGCGGCGATGGCGAACGCGTAAACGTGCGATTCGGTCGACAGCACGTAGCGGCCGATCTGCCGCGAGTCGGCCTTCAGTTCGGCCAGCGCCGAGCGGATCTCTGCCGCGAGTTGCCGGAAAAGAGCGGTCACAGTTCGATACTATCCATCGAGGGAATCCCATGTCCGCCTTCGAGCCTGTTCTCCATTCCGTCTCCTACGCCGGCGTCTGGCCCGGCCAGGCCCGGCTGACCCTGGACGAGTTTCTCGTGAAAGCCGCCGAGCTTGGCTTCCGCGGCGTGATGTTGATGGCGAAACGGCCGCACCTGTCGGTCCTCGATTACGGTCGCGAAGAGTGCCTGCGCCTGCGCGAGCGCATGGATTCGCTGGGGCTTCACTGCGCGGTTCTCGCCGGATACAACAACTTCTCCGCGGGGGCCGAACGGCCCGACATTCCCCTGACCGAGATTCAACTGAGCCATATCGAGGCTCTCTGCCGCCGCGCCGCCGATCTCGGCGCGCCAGTGGTCCGCATCTTCACCGCTTACGAGCACCCCGGCTTTCCCCAGCACCTCCTCGTGGAAATTCTGCGGGAAGCCGCGGACCGCGCCGCGAAATACGACGTCATCCTCGGCGTGCAGAACCACCATGATTGCGCGTCGCATTACCTGTCACTTCGGGATTTGCTGGATGCCGTGGATCACCCGAACTGCAAGGCCTGCTTTGATGCCTGGACGCCCGCCTTGCAGGGGGACAATATTGAAGCCGCCGCCCGCATCATGGCCCCCTACACCGTGCACACGACAGCGGCGGATTACCAATTGCGGCCGCGCTTCCGCTATCAGCCGGTGCAGGTGAATTTCGAGCCATTGACACCAGCCACTCTGGCCGTGCCCATGGGCGAAGGCATCATCAATTACCGCGCCTTCCTCGCCGGCCTGCACGAAGGCGGCTACCGGGGGCCCGTGGCATACGAAATGTGCAGCCCGCTGCGCGGCGGCGGATCGATCGAGAATCTGGACAGGTGCGCCCGGCGGTTCATCGAGTTTCTTCGGGAAGCAGCGGGCTGAACTGCCCGCAGTGCGCCAGAGGCACCTCCCGCCGGGACACAGGGGCGTTTTATCCGTGGAATTTCTGCCCGGCGGATCCGGTCTGGAGCAGCGTGTGCAACTGCTCGATCAGCCGTGCCGTCGTGAATGGCTTTTGCAAAAAACGCGTCTTCTCATCGATTCCGCCGCCAGTCGCCGCCAGATCCTGCTGCTCCGTGTAACCGGAAATGAACAACACACGCAAATCCGGCCAGCGCATCCGCAGGCGTTCGGCCAGTTCCTTGCCGGAGACGCCCGGCATGATGAGATCTGTGACCAGCACCGCGGGCGCTGCGCCGCGCTCCTGACACACCTCCAGCGCCTCCTGCGCCGAACCTGCCTGCGCGACGTTGAACCCTTCGCGCTCGAGCGCGCGCGCAATCAGCGACCGGATGCCCGGCTCGTCATCCACCAGAAGGACCGTGTTTTCCGGCGGCGGAGCACCCGGCGCGCGCGGACATTCGAGCACGAACGCCCTTTCTTCCAGCGCCATGGTCCCGCCAAGCTTCTCCCAGCTCCTGATGTGCGCAGCGATGCCGACGGGCGGATCGGTGCCCGCTTTTTCGCCGGAAAACGGCTCGAAAAAGCGCTCCCGCGCCTCTTCGCCCAAATCCGCGTCCACCCACTCTATCCTCACTTGAATGCGCTCCCCGCCCCGCGCCGCCGCACGCAGCCGCAGCCGCGCCTCTTCGCCCAGGCAGTGCCGCAGATAACGCGCCGCTTCGCTGACGATCTGATCCAGCAATTCCGCCGAGGCCAGCGCGCGCAAGCCCGGCTCGGGCAATTCGACATCCACGCCCCACCCGCTCCAACCGGGCGTGTGCTGCCGCATCCATTCCGCCAGATCGAAAGGCTCCGCCGGATAGTCCCGCGCCACGGTCAGCGCGTTCAGGTCTCGCGTGATCCGCCCCAGCCGCTCCGCGGCTCGCAGGATCTCCGCCATCCCCGCGCGGTGCACATCGCCTTCCGGAAGGCTTTCCAGAATCTCTTCGCCGTAACCGCCGATGATCATCAGCAGATTGTTGGCGACATGCGCCACGCGCGCGCTCAGCCGCTCGATGGCTGCGCGCTTGGCGCGTTCGACCACGTCCGGCAAAGCCGGAGGCGGAGCCGCGGGTTCGCTCTCTGACTCTTCCCGCGGCTCCTCCCCCGCTTCCGAGGCAACCTCCTCCCGCCGGATCTCAATCACCGTGAGCAACGCTTCCTCGCGCTGCTCCTGCTGCCAGGCGGGCGCCGCATCCAGCATCAGCCGGAAATGCCGCGCCTCCTCGCCTTCGCCGACCATAAGCTCGCAGTCCTGCACGGGAACGCCCGTGTCCAGAACTTCGCGAATCCAGTCCGAGACAGGCGAGCCGGGGAACAAATCCTGCACGCTCGTGCGGACCGCATCTTCCGGCCCCAGCTCGAACAGTTTCCGCAGAGCCGGATTGGCTGCGCGCAACGCTCCGTCCCGGCCCACTACCGCGACGGCAACCGGCAGCGTGGCGAGGATTTCCTGAAAATACCGGCGCTCTGCCTCGACCAGCTCGAGCAGGCGCGCCACTTCCGCGCGTTTCCAGAATTGATGCTCCACGCGCTGCATCTCGGATGTCTGCTTCCAGTCTCCAACCGGCGCCGGCGCCGCACAACGGAACCAGCCTTTCAATCTTACTTCGGCCGGTACTGGGACTCACGTTCTAAGGTAAATGCCTGTCAGGCCCGCGGATGCGCCTTATCGTACACTTCCATAAGCTCCCGCAGCGAAACCTGCGTGTACTTCTGCGTGGTCGATAGCGAAGCGTGTCCGAGCAGCTCCTGGATCGCGCGCAGGTCCGCGCCGGCGTTCAGCAGGTGGGTGGCATAGGCATGGCGCAGCGAGTGCGGGTGAATGGAGGAGTCGCCGGCGAGCGCCACGGCATAGAGGCGCAGGATCTTGTGCGCGCCGCGCACCGTCAGCCGCCTGCCGCGGTGGTTGACGAACACGGCTTTCTCGCCGGGCGCGGCGCGGCGGCAGTCGATATAACGGCGCAGCGCTTCCAGCGCGCGGGCGGGGATGGGCACCTGCCGCTCCTTCTTGCGCTTGCCGCGCACGCGGACCCAGCCCTCGCGGAGGTCGAGGTCGTCGACGTTCATCCCTTCCAACTCGCTGATGCGGACGCCGCAGCCGTAGAGCACTTCGAGCAGGGCCAGATCGCGCTCCGGGTACGGGCGTTCGAGCTTGCCCTCCGCCACTGCGTCGATCAGCGCGTTGGTCTGCTCTTCCGTCGGCACCACGGGAAGGCGTTTGGGCAGCCGCGGCGTGGCCAGCAGCTTCGCCTTGTTCACCTGGACCGCGCCGCGCCGCAGGCAGTGCTCGAAGAGGCTGCGCACGGCGGCCAGCTTGCGGCGGATGGTCGTTTTGTCCAGCCCCAACCCGTAAAGGTGGGCAAGCCACTCCCGAAACTCCAGCACGTCGAACTGCGCCGGCGCGGGCGGCGTGAGTCCACCGCGCGAGAAGTATTCGAGGAACTGCCGCAGGTCCACGCCGTAAGTCGCCAGCGTCATCTCCGAGGCGTTCTGGCGCCGCAGTTCGGCCAGATAGTCCTGGATCCAGCGTTCAAGCTCGCTCATGGCGTTCCAGCGCCTCCAGCGCGCGGCGGCAGAGTTCGGCGTGCCGCGCCTTGCGGTCCTTGCCCAGCCGCCGGCGCGTCTCTTCATCCAGCTCCGGAAGCAGATCGAAGGCGATGTTGGCGGGCTGGTACGCTCCGCCGCGGGCGTGGGAGACGTAATGTGCGAGCGAGCCGAGGGCGGTTTCGCGCGGCATGGGGCGCGGCTCCTCTCCGCGCGCCATCGCGGCGGCGGCGCGCCCGGCCAGCAGTCCCGTGGCGATCGATTCGACGTAGCCCTCGACGCCGCTGATCTGGCCGCCGAACAGAATCCGCGGTTCCTGTTTCAGCCGCAGCGTTGCGTCGAGCAGCGCCGGCGCGTTGATGTAAGTGTTGCGGTGGATCTGCCCGAAGCGGAGGAACTCGGCCTGCTCGAGCCCCGGGATCATGCGGAACACGCGCTTCTGCTCGCCGAACTTCATGTAGTTCTGGAAGCCGACCATATTGTAGCTGCCCGCGCGCAGGTCTTCCTGGCGAAGCTGCACCACCGCGTAAGGGCGGCGCCCGGTGCGCGGATCGGCGAGCCCGACGGGCTTCATCGGACCGAAGCGCAGCGTGTCGCGCCCGCGGCGGGCGAGCTCTTCAATGGGCAGGCAGGCTTCGAAGAACGGAACCCTGCCGGCGCGCAGGGCGCGGTCCTGCTCGATGTGCGCGTCCGCCGGCTCCGCGCTCAGCAGGGCGTCCACAAAGGCTTCGTATTCGTCCCGGTTCAGCGGGCAGTTCAGATAATCGTCGCCGTCATCGAGCGACTTGCCGTAACGCGAGGCGGCGAAAACTTTGCCGCGGTCGATGGTGGCGGCGTCGACGATGGGGCTGATGGAATCGTAAAAATACAGCCCTTCGCTGCCAGTGCGGCGGGCGATGTCTTCTGCCAGCGCGCCGGAGGTGAGCGGTCCGGTAGCGACGATCACGATGCCGTCGGAAGGGATCTGGCAGACCTCTTCCCGCACCACGCGGATGCGCGGTTCGGCAAGGATCGCCCCGGTAATGCCCCGCGCGAAGAGTTCGCGGTCCACCGTAAGCGCGTGCCCGCCCGGCACCCGCGCCTGCTCCGCCACCTGCATGCCGAGCGAGCCCAGCCGGCGGAGTTCTTCCTTCAGCAGCCAGGAGGCGGTGTTTTTGGCATCGCTCTTCAGCGAATTGGAACAGACAAGCTCCGCCAGATGGCCCGTCTTGTGGGCCTCCGTCTGCCTGGCGGGCCGCATTTCGTATAGGATGCAATCAAGCCCGGCGCGGGCGATCTGCCACGCGGCTTCCGTTCCGGCCAGGCCGCCGCCCAAAACATGAATGACGGGTTTTGATCCCAATCCATCTCCATTGTAAGGTCCGCCATGAAGAGAATCCCGCTTCTTTTCGCCCTGGTCTGCGTCCCGTTGAGCGCTCAGGAGCCGGTGCGCTACACGCTCCGTTTCCCGCAGCCGCACACGCACTATGTGGAGGTCACGGCTCAGGCGCCCGCGGGCGCGCCGGAGATCGAACTGTACATGGCCGTTTGGACGCCGGGTTCGTACCTCGTGCGGGAGTACTCGCGCTTCGTCGAGGACTTCCGCGCCCGCGACCCGCAGGGACGTGCGCTGCGATGGGAGAAGACGCGCAAGAACCGGTGGAAAGTGCACACCGGAGGCGCGCCTTCCGTCGAAGTGTCCTATCGCGTCTATGCGCGCGAGATGAGCGTGCAGGGCAACTGGGTGGACGCATCGTTCGCCATGCTGAACGGCGCGCCCACGTTCATGACGCTGGTGGGGGGCGGAAAGCGGCGGCACGAGGTCCGGCTGGAACTTCCGGCGGCGTGGCGGAGGTCGATCAGCGGCATGAAGGAGGGCCCGGCGCCGCATTCATGGATCGCCGAAGATTTCGATGAGCTGGTGGACTGCCCCATCTATGCGGGCAACGGGCCCATCCACGAGTTCACGGTGGCGGGCAAGAAACACTTCCTGGTGAACGAGGGCGAAGGGCCGTGGTGGGACGGACCGGCATCGGCGCGCGACGTGGCGAAAATCGTCGAAGTCTACGCGCGCATGTTCGGCGGGCTTCCATATGAAAAATACGTCTTCTTCAACCTGTTGACAGGGGCGGGCGGCGGACTGGAGCACCGCAACTCCACCTGGATGAACACGAGCCGCTGGGCTTACGGAAACACGCAGGAGACGCCGCCCGCCGCGCCCGATCCATCCGCGCCGCGCGTGAGGAGGCCGACGCGCCTGGGCTGGCTTGGCCTCGTCAGCCACGAGTATTTCCACCTGTGGAACGTGAAGCGCCTGCGGCCGGTGGAGCTGGGACCGTTCGATTACGAAAGTGAGAACTACACGCGGAGCCTGTGGCTGGCCGAGGGCGTGACGTCTTACTACGGGCCGCTGGCGCTGGCGCGCGCAAAGCTGTCGTCCCGGGAGCAGTTGCTCCAGGCGATGTCGCAGGCGATCGGTCAGCTACAGGCGACGCCCGGGCGCCTGGTGACTCCGGTGGAACAGGCGAGTTTCGACGCCTGGATCGGCCTCTACCGGACGACGGAGAACTCGCCGAACACGACCATCAGCTATTACACCAAGGGCCAGGTCATCGGCCTGCTGCTGGACGCGAAGATCCGCAAGCTGACTGGAGGGCGGCGTTCGCTCGATGACGCCATGCGGCAGGCCTGGCAGCGCTATGGCGGCGTGCGGGGTTACACGCCGCAGGAGTTCCGCGCCGTGTGCAGCGAGGTGGCGGGCGCGGATCTGTCGGAGTGGTTCCGGCGCGTGCTGGAGACCACGGAAGAGCTGGACTACACGGAAATGCTCGACTGGTTCGGGCTGCGGTTCCGCCCGCCGCAGGGACGCCCGCAGTTGGTCACGGGGATCAGCGTGAGCGGCAACACACCGGGCCGCATTGTGATCTCCGGTCTGCGCCGGGGCACGCCGGCTTACGATGCGGGCTTCAACGTGGACGACGAGATCCTGGCCGTGAACGGTTTCCGTGTGCGCGCCGAGCAGTGGCCGTCGATGCTCGAAAACTTCAAGCCCGGGACCACGGTGGAAGTCCTCGTCGCGCGGCGGGATCAACTGATGACCCTGAAGCTGCCGCTGGAAGCCCGCACGCCGGAATCGTGGACCCTGGAAGTGCGGCCGGACGCGACCGAAGAGCAGAAGACACGGCTTGCGGCGTGGGTGAATCCGTGAGATTCTGAGGGCGGCCTGCAACGACCGTCGGCGCGGAAGCGTCGGAAAGGTGTGAAGATGCGGCGCGCGCTCCTGGCACTGGTCCTGGCCGCCGCTCCCCTGGCGAAGGCGCAAAAGGAGCAGGAGACGTTCGTTTTCCGCTCCGACGTAAGCCTGGTGCGCGTGGACGTGCTCGTGAGCGGCGCGGACCGGCGCTCGATAACGGGGCTGACGGCGCGGGACTTCGTCCTCTTCGACAACCGGCGCGAGCAGCCCGTCCGCAATTTCGCCGCGGACGAAATGCCGCTGGACGTGCTGTTCCTGATCGACGTCAGCGTGAGCATGAAGCCGCACGTGGAGCGGATCGCACGGGCGTCGCGCTCGGCGCTGCGGACGCTGGCGCCGGGCGACCGCGGAGCGATCATGGTGTTCGACCGGCGATCGCGCATCCGGCTGGGCTGGAGCGACTCGCTCGAAGTGGTGGCCAACGGGCTGGATGCGGTGGTGAACGAGGAAGCGTTCAACGGCGGCACCGACATCACACGCGCGCTGGTGGATGCCGCGCGCTACGTGCAATCTTCCGGCCGCCGCGATGCGCGCCGCGCCATCGTCATTGTCACCGACGATCAGACGGAACGGGAGCGCAATGAACAGCGCGTGATCCGCGCGCTGGAGGACGCGGATGCTGTGCTGAGCGCGTTGATCGCGCCGGACGCGCTGGGGACGGGGCGCGGCGGGCGCCGCCCCGGTTGGGGCGACATCATCCTCGGTCCGCGGTATCCGGGGCGAGTGCCGGGTTCGATGCGCCCGCACACGCAATCGGCGGGTACGCCGGAGATCGCCCGCGAATCCGGCGGCGACAGCCTGCCCGTCGAGCACGCCTCCGCCTTGCAGGAGACGCTGGAAAGCCTGAGGCAGAGGTATTCGCTCTTTTTCTCCGTGCCTGCTGATGCCAAAGTGGGGCAGCGGCGCACCATCTCGGTCGCCCTTTCCCACGATGCCGCGCGGCGTCATCCCGGCGCACAGCTCCGGTATCGGACGCAATATGTGGTGCCGGCGGACTGGACGCCGCCTCCGCCCGATGCGGTCTCATCAGCAGGAATTAGCGGCTCGGAAGTCCCCCAGACCGTGCCCGCGGTTGAAGAGACGCCCGCCGAAGCACGCCCGCCTCAGATCCGGCGGCGGTCTTCCGATGAGACGTTCGGCTCGCGCGGTCCCGACCCGCGCCTGGGAGTGCCCGCACCGGCGGAGCCGGTCTCGGCCGCAGGCAAGCCGAAACAGAGCGCGGGCGGCTGGCGCGAAGCCACGGAAGCAGACATCGAACAGGCCAAGGCCGCGGCGGAAGCCAAGCCGAAGAAAAAATAACCGCCGCAGCCGGCGGATGTCATGGATTGCCGCGCAGCAGAGGCTCCAGCCACTTCGCGGCCGGCCAGTCCTCGCCCCGCTCCGCCAGGCGCACCCACGCCCGCGGATACTCGGCGGCATCGGAGTGCCCGCCGCCGGGCGCGCGCGGATCGGCGAGCCAGATGGGGCGCGGGGCGATCAAGTTGACGAGATCCGGCAGGTCGAAATCGCGCAGGACGCCGGGGACCACGATCTCCGCCGTGCCTTCGTGGAGTTTGGCCTGCGTCACGGCGTACCAGCTCGTGACCGTCTGCTCGGCCACAACGCCAGCCAACTGTTCGTCCAGAGCCGCAGCGATCAGCGCCGCCACGCCGGCGGCGCCACGCCCGTAAACAAACACGCGCTTCGGATCCACTGCGGCATCGTTTTTCAGCTCCGCAGCCGCGCGCAGCACAGCTTCCACATGACGGCTGACCAGGCCGCGGCCATGAAGCCACTCGCGCGCAGCCGCCTGATAAGCGGGGGAATAGCCGCCGCGGCCCTCGGGCAGCGCCCCCAGCTCCGCCTCTTTCACCACCCAGCCCGCGCGCCGCAGGTCCTCGACGTCCGCCTTCGGGACACCTGCCGTCACGATGCCTGCCGCGCCTCCGCTGCGGGCAGCCGCAGGTTGGGGGGCTGCGCCCAGCCGCAACCGCTCTCGGATCAGCGCCCGCAGTTCATCCGGATCGCGGAGGGACAACGCCCGCCTCCGCGGGTACATCTGCGCCGCCACGGCGCGGTTCAGCGAAAACACCGTCTCGCTGCCAATCGAGTTCGCCAGATAACCGGTGGGCGTCACCCACAGACGCGAGTCGGGCTCGGTATCGGCCTCCGGTTCCTGGTACGGTTCTTCCACGCCGCGCAGGTGTTTGTCGAAGAAGCGGATCATGGCCTCGCGGCGCGGCTTCGACCAGCCGTGCGTGTCGTCGTACTCAAAGAACTCACCGCGGCCCGGCGCATCGATCTGCCGGTAATACTCTGCTGCTGCCTGATACGTGGCCCGCGCGCCGGCGATGGGGAAGTAGTCGCGGATCGCCGACGTGATCAGAAAAGGCTTCGGCGCAAAAGCGCGGATAAAATCGACGAAATCGAGCTTCGCGGCAAGGAACCCGGGCCAGACCTGTTCGGCGTCCTGCGGGCCGGGGCCGTCCCAGAGCTCCTTCCATCGGGTGATGTAACAGGAACTGACCGCCGCCGCCAGCCGGGGCTCGAACACCGCCAGATAGGCCGCCTGCGTGCCTCCGCCGGAGTTGCCTGCCACACCGATCCGCCTCGCATCCACCTCCGGCCGCGTTGTCAGGTAATCGAAGGCGCGGATGCCGTCCCAGACGAAATAGCGGGCGATGGAGTGGCCTACGAGCAGACACTGCAAGCCTGCCATGATGTGCTCGTCCACACCGCCCGGGCGCAGGCGAGGCCGCTGCATCTCCGGGTCGAAGTATTCAATCCGTTCGCCCTGTCCCGGCGGATCGTAGGCGAGCACCACATAGCCGCGGCGCACGAGCGAGATCCAGGCGCGCTGGTAGACCGCCGCCGCCTTCCCGTATTGGCTGTGGCCCGCCGTGCCGAGCACCGCCGGAAAGGGTCCCGGCTTGCCCGTGGGCACATACAGATTCGCGGTCACGTGGAAGCCGGGCAGCGAATCGAACAGCAGCTTCTCCACGCGGTAGCCTGGGCGCTCCAGCACGCCGGTCACGCGCGCGTTCAGCGGCGTGCGCACCTCGGGCAGGCCGCCGATCAGTTCGAGCATCTTCGCGCGCACTTCCGCGGGGGGCTGCGCGAAGGCGAGCAGCAGGAGGAGTCCGGTCATGACGAGCCGATTCTACCGCCGCGCGGCGGTTATCGCAGCCGTCCGGGCAGCGGTACGGGCACATCGAGCCGGATCTCCTTCAGCCGCCGCGTGCGCATGTCGCCGAGCCAGGGATCCGTGTAGCGGCGCGAGAGATCGATCTCAGCCACCGCGACCTCGCCACGCTGCGGCGCCTGGGCGACGCGCTTGCCATCGGGATCCATGACGTAGGTCGGGTGGTCGTAACCGGAGGCCGCAAGAAACACTTTGTTTTCGATAGCGCGCGCGGCGGCCAGCGTCTCATCGCCGCCCCAGATCGGCAGCACAATGATGTCGGCGCCCTGCGCCGCCAGTGCGCGGGCCGGATCGGGGAAGAAGACGTCGTAGCAGATCATCAGGCCCACCCGGCCGAAGTCGGTCTCGAACACCGGGTAGGCGCTGCCCGGGGTCAGGCCGCGCTCGACCTCCTCGCGCGGCAGGTACACCTTGCGGTACTTGCCCGCCACGCGCCCCTCGCGGTCCAGCAGCACGGCGGTGTTGTACACAGCCCGGCCGCCGCGCTCGTACAGCCCCGCCGCCACCCACGCCTTCTTGCGGCGCGCCAGCTCTCCGAGCTTTTCCGTCGTCGGCCCGGGCACGCTCTCGGCGACCTCCACATAGGACTTGCCCGTGCCGACAACGGTGATGCCCTCGGGGAGCACGATCAGGTCGGCGCGTCCATCGAGCCGCTCATCGACCAGGCGGAGAAACTGATCGACGCTGTCGGCGGGACCCGCCGTGCGCTCGGGCTTCAGGTTTACCGCCGCCACACGGATGCGGCGCGGCGCGGGGGCAGGGATCACTTCGAGCCGCGCGTTGCGCCAGCGGACTTCACCCGCCGGGGCATTGGCCAGGAGCAGTTCGAGTTGCGCCGCCACCGCGCCCGAAGGGGCGGGCGCCGACACGGAGACCCGCGTCACGTCCCCCAGCCGCTCGAGCCACGCCGCGTACTCAGGCTGACCGGCGCGCCGCCCGTTTGCGTCGAGCCAGTCCACGCGCCCGACCACCTGCCAGTTCTCCGCCGCTATCCCGGAGGCTCGGTATTCGGCGGAGAAGCGGTACCACGCGCCGCCGCGGATGCCGTCCACGCGGCGCACCCAGCCGCCGTAGCTTTCCGGCCGGCCTCCACCTCGGACGACGAGCCACTCGCCCTCGCGCGCGGCCTCCGGCCGCAGCTCCTCGCGCGCGCTCCACACCGCCCAATCGCCCGTTTGCGCCAGCGCCACACAAAGCCACAACGCTGCCGGCCACGCAATCCTCATAAGAGGGATCTTATCAGCCCCGGCGCCGAGGCCGGCCCAACGCGCCCCGCCACTGCCCAGGGCTGGCCGCAGACCGGATCAATACTGATCGCAACACAGATAGGCGGTGTGGTGGTAACCGAAATCGCCACACCAGGAGTGAATGGTTGCGTCAATCCACCAGCACGGTCCTGTTGTGCCGCATGATTCACATTCCGTGATTGTCGTATTGCAATTGTAGTAAGTGTTGGTGCCACCAAAGGCGCCCACATAACTGTAACTCGAGCACCAGCACTGATTCCTGTAGCAGGTAGTGCAAAACATGAACACATAGCTGCACTCTGGCAACTGATCGAGACTTGGAGCAGGCATCAGGCTGAAAGCCAGCAGCGCCACAAATCGAAGCAGCCTTGTCCTCATCGCGTCTCCCCCCTCAGCGCGAATCCAGCAACCTTCCCATCCGGCGCCGCCACATACAGCGTTCCCTGCCTGACAGCGAGGAAAGAAGGGCCGAACCTGGCATCTGGAAAGACGGTGAGCGGAAAGCGCAGCGACGCTGCCTGGCGTCCGTCCGTGTCGCTTTGCACGACGGTCGCGCCAGTCTTGAGTGAATATGGGGACACCAGCGTGTAGATGCGGCCCTCCTCGTCCGCCGTGCTCGCCAATGCGGGCGCCGGATTGGCGAAATGCTTCGCCTCGGGCAAGTGCTGCTTGGCCTGCTCGGCAATCAAAGCATACGTCTGTTTCGCTCGGGCCAATTCCGGACAAGCCATTGTCACGCGCTCTGAGGTTCCGCGTTCAAGGGACCCCACGTACAACGTTGCGGAAGTCTTCGCCACGGCGCCGACTCTCTCCCCGGGCAACGGAAAGAAACTGACAGCCGAAGGCAGGATCAGATGCTGTTGAAACTCGGCCTTGTCCGCGATCAGCACAAGTCTTGGCGACCGTTCGCCCGCCTTCCAGATGGCGCCATCCGTTGTCAGGTAGAAGATATCGCCATGCCGGGCGAAAAAGGCGGCCACTCCACTCTCGGCGAGCGCTTTCGTCGAGGCGGCGCCGGCCTCCGTGATGGTTCGAAAGGCGGCGCGGCTGCCGGATGGAACTGAAGCGGCCCGATCCACCAGGGTGATCGTCGAGGCATCGTCGATGGACATGCCCATGACGTGGTGAGAGAAGCCGAAGAGAATTTGTTTCCCGGCAAGGGCTCCACTGCCAGAAATTCTGAGGACGCGAGGCGGCGTGGAGCGATTCTCCGGGGACACCGCCAAAACAGCGAGCCCTCCATCAGCCAGTGGTGATATTGCCTTCACCTGGATGGTCTCGCCGCTCAGCCTCGCCAGATCTGCCGCAAATCTCAGCGCGAGCTGATCGCCGAAAGCCGGAAGACTCGCGGGAACCAACAAACAGCACGCAGTTGCCAACAAAGCCGCAGAGCACCTGCTTTGCAGCGAAATCGATGTGAACGTCATCGCTCCCTCCTGCTGACCAGGATTTCAGCCATACGAGCTGCGAGAGTGGCTTGGGATTGCGCTGCTTCCTGCAGGAAATGATACTCCCCCCCGATGTGTCAAGGCCCAAATGGAGGCATGGCAGGCTGGCGCCCGGCATGAGCTGTGGCCGGCGCACGAAAGACGCGTTCGCGCCTTCCGGTTTTCGGGCGCGCCCGGGGCTAGAGGTTCTCGTCGAGCCGCGCGGCGAGCTCCTGGAAGTATGGGTGGCGGGCTTCCGCTTTCAGCTTCGCCACGAACGCTTCCGCCCAGCGGAGGTGCTCGCTCTCGAATTGTTCCAGCACCTCAGCCGGCTCCCCGTCAGCCAGCAGCTTGGCGTAGAAGAGCAGGAGCAGCCCCAGGTGGTCGGCGGGTTCATTCTTCGCCGCCGGCTCGAAGCCGTAACGCCGGTACCAGGCGAGCGCCCTGTGGTGCGCCTCGCCGAACAGTTGCGGCGGCTTGCCCTCTTCCTTCTCGTAGACCGATTGCCAAAGAGGGCACGGCGATCCCTGAGGGTTGAAAAAGAGCCGGTAGTATTCGATGGCCGCGTCCTGGTCTTCGGGCGGCTTCAGGAGCGCCTGGCCCAGCTCGGCGTAAAGCTGGGCCAGATGCTCGCGCATTTCGCTCATACAGGTTCAATACTACAGACGGCATCCATGATGCCGGCTGCACCGCCGTAGTTGCCCCCGGCTATGAATTCATCGATGGATGCGTCAGGAACCAAGTCTCCGTCCCGTGCGCCCTTGCCGCCCGCGAGGCTCAAGGCACCGGATACATGACCGAAGCCGTGCGCCACCATCACCACGTCGGGCGGCACGGTTTCGCTCAGGTGCGCCGGCAGCTCGATCTGCCCGGCGCGGGAGCGCACCAGGACCTTCTGCCCTTCGCTGATGCCGTGCCTTTTCGCCATCGCCGGATTGATGATGGCGTGGTTGGTCGGCATCATTTCGTGGAGAATGGGGTTGTTTTCCGTCGTGCACCGTCTGTGGACGTTCGGGATGAACGTGATGTAGTGGTACGGGTACCAGTCGTTGGGCAGATCCCGCTTGGGGCGCCAGCTCGGCAGCGGCTCGGCCCCCTTATCAATGAATTGAGGCACATAAATCTGGCACTTGCCCTCCGCTCCGGGCACGGAGACAAAAGTAGTCTTCGGAACGAACGGCTGTGGATTCTCGACCAGCCCTCTTGCCTTCAGGTCGGCGAAGTTGTTGCCCAGTCCCATGTGCCTGACCTTTTCGTCCAGCAGGACGCCGAGGTTGATCCAGCCGCCTTCGGGGGTCTTGAAATAGTCCGGGCAGAGACGCTTGCCCAGTTCAACAGCCACATATCCGATTCCTTTCGCCTCGAACGGCGGCGCGCCCAGCGCCACACGCGGCACCAGTTGCGGATACTTGTTCCAGTATTCCCGGGGCACGATGTCGTTGGATTCCAGATAGATAGCCGACGGCAGGACGATGTCGGCGAAGAATGTCGTGTCGGCGGGCAGGAAATCCATGACCACGGTGAAGTCCACGGTCTTCAGAGCTTCCGCCATGTGTCGGGGATTGGGGAACCCGAGCAGCGTATAGGTGTTCCAGAACGAGAACTTGATCATGCCGGGGTACTTGTTCAGCATCCCGTCGGCCAGCGTGGAGAAAATGCCCTGGTCGATTTCGTTCACGAGGGGTAGCTTGTCGCGCCCGTCCACGCGCCGCCCCATCGGCTTCGGGTACGCCGGAGGCGGATAAATCTCGTCGACGCTAGGCACGTGGAATGCGCGCGGGAAATAGCGCCCGCCCGGACGGTCGATGGTGCCCGCCAAGATGTTGAGAATCGACATGGCGTGGACAAGCTGCGTGGCGTTGGTGTAGTTGGCGCACAACGTCTTCTTGTGCGCCGGCGCGATTGCGGGGCGGTTCGCGGCGAACTCCCGCGCAATGCGGCGGATATCGCCAGCTTTCACGCCGCTGATCGTTTCGGCCCACTCCGGCGTGTATTGAGCGAAGTGGGCGCGGATCTGTGTCTCATACTTCGCAAAATTCGTGTAGTTGTCGACAAATTCCTTGTTGTAGAGGTTCTCGCTGATGATCACCTGGATCATCGCCAGAGCGACGGCGAGGTCAGTGCCCGGCTTGATCGTGAACCATTCGTTCGCGAAGCGGCTCGTGGACGTGTAGTTCGGCGAGAAATGAACCACCTTGGCGCCCTTCTTGCGCGCCTCGACGATGCCGTGGGTGTAGGCGAGCTTGTTCTTCGCCAGCATGTCCCAGCCGAACAGCAAAATGTAGTTCGAGTTGTCGAAGTCATTCCCCCAAACCTTGCCGCCGACGGTGTACTTCCCGATGATGACATCGGTTTGGAAACACTCGTCCCGGTGGTCTACCCGGTTGACCACCCCCATCGCCTTTATGAAGCGCACCCACACGTCCGGGGCCGGCCGCGTCACAAACAGCAGCGCCTCGGCGCCGTAAGCGTCAACCGTGCTCTTGATCCGGAAGGCGATTTCATCGAGCGCCTCCTGCCAGCTAATTCGCACCCAGCCCGGATCCACGCCCCAGTCTTTCACCGGATTGGTGCGCCGCATTGGATACTTCAGCCGGTCCGGATCGTACATCAGTCCCGTGCCAGCCGCGCCCTTGCCGCAGAGCTTACCGCGCCCACACATGTCGCCAGGCAACCCTTCCAACAGGCGCACGACGCCATCCTGGAGATGCGCCTGAATTCCGCAAAGGGAATCGCAGATGCCGCACGCCGTAACAACGCGCGTCATGCCCGCCGGCGCGCCGGAAGCCGCCTGGAAATAGTCCTCGAATGCTCCGAGCGCCGCCGGCGCCGCCGCCAGCCCCGCTCCAGTGGTCTTCAACCAGTTTCTTCTCGTCAGTGCCATGGCTGCCTCCTCTTACTTGCTCACCGGGAACGCTTCTTTCACAAACCGGATCTTCGGCCGCGTCTGCCGCGGCGGCGCGAAGTTCTCTGTCGTCTCCGCCCCCTTGTCCCGCACCTCGTCCCATGGGCCGTACTTTAATGCCCCTGTCGGACAGAGCGTCACACAAGCCGGGTCCAGCCCCTGCTCCAGACGGTCGAAGCACATCGTGCACTTGTCCATCTTTCGCGTCCGGAGGTTGAACTGCGGCGCGCCATAGGGGCAGAACATGGCGCACTGCTGGCAGCCCACGCATTTTTCCTGGTCAATCAGCACCACTCCGTCCTCGCTCCGCCGCCAGATCGCCTTCACCGGGCACACCTTCATGCACCAGGCGTTCTCGCAGTGGTTGCAGGCGCCCGTCAGCGCCTGCTGGCGGACCAGAGGAAAAACGCCGATAGTCGCTACCCGTACCTGCCGGCGCCGCACCCCGACGCCGGTCTCCACCTGATTCCACATCTTGCAGGCCGACTCACACGCCCTGCACTCGATGCATAGTTTCTCGTCGATCAGCCAGCCGTATGCTTGCATAGGAATGACTCCATCTGAACAGTCCAAGCCGCCCGACCTGAATGCAATTCCCGGTCCTAATCGGAGTTGCAGGTCTGAAACACGGCTATTGCCGCAGGATTCGACACAAGTGTCGATCAGCACATCAAGGCGCGCAGACTTTGCACCTCTGTTGTGCTCTTTTCACCCAGTCTGCAAGCGTGTCGCTGGGTGTGATTCCCCACCCCCCGAACGGTGGAGTCGCTCCGCCGCGCCTCGCCTGCCTGGTCCGGGCGCAAAGGCTGGCAGGCGACGAGCATGCCGGTCAGGGCCGCGTCCGGAATGCGTTGCCCGGGCTCAAAGCCAGTCCGCGTGCCGGCCCGCCGCCGGGGGAGGCCGCGGCCAAACTGCGGCAAAATTGAAACGACGCTTCACTTTCCACCATCGAGGGATTGACCATGCGCCGGAATCATGATTGAATCATGGGGGGTGTTGCATGCCCCTCCGTGCAGCGCCGCCAGGAGGTCTTGAAAACCATGAACAGAAAACTCGTAATGGGGATCGGGGTGGCCCTGCTGATTCCCGCTTGGCTGGCCGCCCAGGAATCGCGCGGCGCCATCACCGGCCGCGTCACCGATCCGCAGGGCGCCGTCGTCCCCAACGCGCAGGTGATCGTAACCAACACACAGACGAATGAAGCACGCCGCTCCGTCACCAACGAGACCGGCTACTATGAAGTCAACTTCCTCGAGCCGTCCACTTATACGGTGAGTGTCGAAGCCCCAGGCTTCAAGCGGCTTGTGCGCTCGGGTATTACGGTCAGTGTCGGCACCAGACTCGAGATCAATCTCTCTCTCGAAATCGGCGCCGTAGCCGAAACGGTCCAGGTGACCGCCGAAGCGCCATTGCTCGAAACCACGACAGCCAGCGGCGGCCGCGTATTGGACCAGCAGCAACTCATCAACCTGCCTTTCTCCGATCTGAACCCCTTTGCGCTGGCCACGCTGGCGCCCGGCATGCAATGGACCGGGCAGCCGGAATACCGCCGCCCCTTCGACAACGCCGGCACATCCTCCTTCAACACGATGGGCGGCGTGGGCCAGAACGAGTACACCATCGACGGCATGACGGTGACCGGATCCGGGCGCCGCGTGGCCTTTGTCCCGCCCGCCGATTCCATCACCGAATTCAAGCTGGAGACGTCGAACTTCGACGCCAGCCAGGGCTTCACTTCCGGCGCCTCCATCAACGTCAGTTCCCGCTCCGGCACCAACACGCTGCACGGCTCCGTTTTCGACCAGCACTGGCAGCAGCGCTGGAATGCGACCCCGTTCTTCCAGCGCGAATCGTATGACGCCCAGGTGCGCGCCGGCCTCATCGACCCCAACGTCACCAAGAAGCAGGCGACCGGCCGGTCGAACAACTACGGGCTGTCGGCGTCCGGGCCGGTGTGGATTCCCAGGATCGTCAACGGCAAGGACAAGCTGTTCTGGAGCTTCACCTGGAACGGCATCCGCCAGTCGAAGGCCGAGACCACCAGTTCCACGGACGTGACCGTCCCCACGCCGGAGATGCGGCAGGGCGACTTCTCCTACTTCCTCACCGTGCCCAACGGCGCTCGCCTCTACACGATCTACGATCCGCGTTCCGCCCGCCTCGACGGGAACACTGTCGTCCGCACGCCGTTCCCGGGCAACAAGGGCGTCCCGATCCTGAACCCCACCTATAACTATTACGTGAAGCTGTTCCCCAACCCGAACAATGTCGCCGGCAAGGTGACGCCGGAGATGTATTACAACTATTACGCCTTCGCCATGCCGAAGGACGAGAAGTTCAACTCCGTAGTGAACCGCTACGACTGGGTCATCAACCAGGACATGCGCTTCAACTTCCGCTGGCAGTGGAACGACCGTCTCGCCGACGAATACGACTGGACGTATGAAACCGTCCGCGGACTCCACTCCAACGGGCTCACCCGCATCAACCGCGGCGGCAATATCGGCTACCTGTGGACGATCAACGCCAACAACATCCTCGACACCAATTTCGGCATTTCGCGGTGGGAGGAGGGCAGCCGCAACCAGACGCGCACGAGGATCAAGGCCGCCGACACCGGCCTGCCGGCTTACATCGACCAGCGCGCCGGCGCATTCACACAGTTGCCGCGAATCGACTTCAACAACATCACCGACATCGGCGGCTCCTATCCTGTCATCGGCACGCTGCTCACCAACGGCGAACTCCGCGCCACAATGACCTCCATCCGCGGCAGCCACACCTTCCGGTACGGCTGGCAGGAGCGCCGCCACTTCTTCGCCGGCGCAGGCCCGGGCTCGAGCACCGGCTATTTCACCTTCCGCAACACCTGGACCCGCGCCTCCAATGTGGACAACCAGGCTTCCAACCACGTCCACGACTGGGCTTCTTTTCTCATGGGCATGCCCTCGGGCGTTTCCATCGATTACAACGACACTTTCTACTGGCGCACGCCGCGCCGGGCGTTCTTCTTCCAGGACGACTGGCGCGTCACCTCCAAATTGCGCCTCTCGCTCGGCTTGCGATACGAACGTGAAGGCGGTATCGACGAGAAGCTGAACCGCGGGCTGTCGTGGGTCCTGCTCGATCAGAAAAGCCCCATCTCGGATCTGGTCGAGGCTGCCTACAACGCCAAGCCGATTCCCGAAGTGGCGCCGGGAGCGTTCCGCGTCAACGGGATCGCCACTTTCTTTGGCCAGCAAGGCTACAAGTACGCCACCGGCGGCACCCACACGTTCCTGCCGAAATTCGGCCTCGTCTACTCGCTCAACAACAAGACCGTGATCCGCGGCGGCTGGGGCATGTATCAGGACACGCTCAACGTCTCCAACGACCGGCCGTATACCGACGGCTTCTCCCAGCCCACGTCCACCCCCATCAGCAACGACGCTGGTCTCAGCTTCTGCTGCGGCATCGGCCCCGCCGCCGGCATCGCGCAGGGGCGCACCGTCATGAACGATCCGTTCCCGGTCCGCCCCGAGGTGAACAACACGCGCTTCAACGAACCGTTCCGCACTGTGCTCCAAGGGGTGGCGCGCTTCGGCACGGATTTCACTTCCCGCCCGTGGAACTACAAGCCTGCGCTCCAG
Organism: Acidobacteriota bacterium; assembly: GCA_049325215.1. Classification (GTDB taxonomy): domain Bacteria; phylum Acidobacteriota; class Terriglobia; order Bryobacterales; family Bryobacteraceae; genus JANWVO01. Next base: position 136,570 of record JBMOMB010000027.1, on the reverse strand, counting down.
CACCGCTGGCGCATCGGTTTCCAGCGCGAAGTCTTCACCAATACGATGGTGGACTTTTCTTACAACGGCGCTTACTCTTACATGCCCGTCACGCGCCTCCTCAACGCGCTGCCGGAGCAGTATTGGACCAAGGGCATGGTCCGCGACCAGGCCAACGACAACTATCTGAACGCGAACCTGCCCAACCCGTTCAACATCAAGAACCTCGCTCCCATCCAGCAGTCCAGTCCGGAGCTGTACAAGTATCTGGCCAGCACCGGCTTCTTCACCTCATCCAACCTGGCACGGCACCGGTTCCTGCGCCCCTACCCGCAGTTCAGCGCCCTTTACACGGTGGGCGAACGCGGTGATGACGTCCGCCAGGGCTACGTCACTTACCACGACATGCAGCTTCTGGTGGAACGGCGCATGACGCGCGGTCTCCAGGCCAGCTTCATGTACACCTGGGCGTCCAGCTACACCGGCGATTACTATTACAACCAGTTCGACACGTTCATCTCCGAGCGTGTCAACAACAACATCCGTCCTCACCGCCTGGCGCTGAGTTCCGTCTACCAGCTCCCGTTCGGCAAGGGCAGGGATCTGGTCAAAGAGGGCTTCCTGAGCTATGTGATCGGCAACTGGAACCTCTCAGGCGTCTGGCAGTTGCAATCCGGTCCGGCGCTCGACTGGGGCAACCGCTTCTTCTACGGCGACCTGAACCAGCTCGCCTCTCTCTTCAAGAGCGAAGAGATGCGAAAGAAAGACATCCTGCAATGGTTCGACGGCTCCATCGCCTGGCGCGGCACCGGCGCCCCGCCTGCCGGCTTCGTCGGCTTTGAAGGGCGCACCGCCGCCCAGCCCGGCTCCTACCACGTCAGGGTGTTCCCCTACCGCCTCGATACGGTGCGCGCCGACGGCATCAACAACCTGGATCTGAAGATCGAGCGCATCTTCCCGATCAAGCAGGAACGCGGCATCCAGACCCGCTTCTCGGTGGATCTGCTGAACGCCATGAACCACACCAACTTCGCCGCGCCCAACACGGATCCGACCAGCGCCAACTTCGGCCGCGTCACTTCGCAGCGCGGCCTGTCGCGTGTGATTCAGTTCAACCTCCGCGTGGACTTCTAGTCCTTTCCACCCCCTTTCACCTCAAGGCCCGGCTTGCCCCAGGGGCAGGCCGGGCCGATTTTTCTGGCGCCGCTGCGGCGGTGCGCTGCCGCTCGAAAGCGGCTCACTTCACGGTCGCATCCAGCGGGCGGCCCGTCTTCTCATACAGGCTGCGGCGGGCTTTCTTGTCGCCTTCCAGGATCCTGCGCGCCGCCGCGGCCACGGCGTCCGCCTTCGCGCGCGGCACCACCACCACGCCGTCGCTGTCCGCCACCACGATGTCGCCCGGCATCACCAGCACGCCGCCTACCGTTACCGGCTGGTTGTAGCTTTCCACCAGCACCCGCCCGGGATTGATGCCGCGCGTGTACTGCCGCTGGTAGATCGGAATGCGTTGCAGGATGTTCTCGTCGGAATCGCGGCAGCCGCCGCTGGTGACGATGCCGCGCATGCCGCGCGAGGTCCAGTTCAGAGCGTTGTTCGAGCCGCAGAAGCCCGCATCATGAGTGCCTTGCGCGTCGATCACCAGCACCGCTCCGGGGCTGAGCCAGCGGGCGAATTCCTCGGGCGTCTTCTGGCTGTACCATCGGCCCTCCCACCTGGCGAACGCCTCGTGACTGGGGAAATCAGGCGTCCGCGCCTGCGCGGGCACGATGCGCAGCGTCACCGCGAAGCCCGTGATGCGGTGCCTGAACTCTTTCTCGTCGCGCCACATGGGCAGGATGCCGGCGTCCATGATCATCACGCCGGCCAGCCCGGCGATGTCGAGTCCGTCGTTCACATCAGCCACGCGGAGTTCCTCGAACAGCTTCAGAAGCCGCTGGTTCTCCGCCGCGTCGAACGGTTGCACCGGGATGTATTGCTTCGTGAAGGGCGGCTGCGGCTGCGCCAGCAGCGCCAGCGGGAACAGGAGCGTCCACAGCTTGCGGGTCATATCGATTCTTCTCCTCTGATATTCTGAAAAGGAGCACTTCATTCTACTTCCAGAGAGGATCCTCCTGAATGGCACTGAAAGTCGCGATCAACGGGTTTGGCCGCATCGGGCGCAACGTCCTGCGTGCCGGGTACAAGAATCCTGACATCGAGTTCGTCGCCACCAACGACCTCACCGACACCAAGACGCTGGCCCACCTGCTGAAGTACGATTCCGTCCTCGGCCCGCTCGACGCCGAGGTCAGCGCCGGCCCGGATTCGATCACGGTGAACGGCAAGACCATCAAAGTCTTCCAGCAGCGGGACCCGGCCGCCATCGACTGGTCCAGCCTCGGCGCGCAGATCGTGATCGAGAGCACCGGCAAATTCACCGACGCCGAAGCCGCCAAAGCCCACCTCAAGGGCACGGTGAAGAAGGTGATCATCTCGGCCCCGGCCAAGAACGAAGACATCACCATCGTGATGGGCGTCAACCACACGGCCTACGATCCCGCAAAGCACCACATCATCAGCAACGCCAGTTGCACAACCAACTGCCTGGCGCCCCTGGCCAAGGTGCTGCACGAGAGCTTCGGCATCGAGAAGGGCTCGATGACGACCATCCACAGCTACACCAACGACCAGAACGTGCTCGACTTCCCGCACAAGGACCTGCGCCGCGCCCGCGCCGCCGCCATCAACATGATCCCCACGACCACCGGCGCAGCCAAGGCCATCGGCCTGGTGATGCCTGAACTGAAGGGCAAGCTGGACGGCTACGCCATGCGCGTGCCGACGCCCAATGTGAGCGTGGTCGACCTGGTAGCCTTGCTGAAGAAGAACACAACGGCCGAAGAGGTCAACGCCGCGCTCAAGGCAGCCGCCGAAGGGCCGCTGAAGGGCATTCTCGCCTTCACCATGGATCCGGTCGTCTCGAGCGATATGATGCGCAACCCCAACTCCTCGATCGTCGATGGCCAGATGACCAAGGTGCTCGACGGCAACCTCGCCAAGGTGGTCTCCTGGTACGACAACGAGTGGGGCTACTCCTGCCGCGTCGTCGATCTGTGCCTCTACCTGGCGTCGAAGGGTCTCTGATCCGCTTCTCCTTTCGACTGCTCCGCGAAGCCCCGCCGGTGCGAGCCGCGCGGGGCTTCGGCGTTGAGGAAGGCTCCGGCATGGTAGACTCGCGGCGATGATCGCGGAAGCGGCGGCAGTGTTGCTCGGCACGGCGGGCGTTCTCGCCTGGGGCGCGCGCGGCCGCTCCGCGCAACTGTTCTGCCCGTCCGTCTGGCGCGGGCCGAAGTCGCGGCGCGCGCTCGCCCTCACCTTCGACGACGGGCCCAGCGAGTCCACGCTCGACCTGCTGAGCCTGCTGCATACCTTCGGCGTGCGCGCGACGTTTTTCCAGCTCGGCCACCACGCGCGCCGCCTGCCGCGCACCGTGCGCCGCTCGGTCGAGGAAGGCCACGAACTCGGCAACCACTCGGACCGCCACCACGGTCTCTGGCTCCGTTCGCCGCAGTTCATCCGCGACGAGATCGAGCGCGCGCAGGAATCCATCGCCCGCATCGCCGGCGCGCCGCCGCGCTGGTTCCGCGCCCCGTACGGGGTTCGCTGGTTCGGCATGCGTCCGGTTCTGCGCCAGCTCGGATTGACGCACGTGGCCTGGAGCGTGCTCGCACGCGATTATGCGCTGGATGCCGAGGCGATCGTGAACCACGTTGCGCCCCGTGTCCGTCCGGGCGCCATCCTCTGCTTCCACGACGGGCGCGGGATGCGCCACGCACCGGACATCTCGGCCACGCTCGGCGCGCTGGAAACCCTGTTGCCGCGCCTGCTCGCTGAAGGCTACGAATTTCTCACCGTGAGCGAACTCCTCCAGGCGGGAGGCCCGGCGCAGCAGTGACGGGCCGCGCCGCGCGCCCCGTGCGCGAAACCATCCGCCTCTGGACGCCCGCGGCGGCGATGCTCGCCGCCTCGCTCATCAGCTACATCGACCGCAACACGCTGGCGCTGCTGGCGCCGACGATCCTCGCCGAGTGCCGGTTGAGCGCGGAACAATATGGCTGGATCCTGTCGGCCTTTTCCGTCGCCTACATGGCGGGCAACCCCCTGTGGGGCCGGTGGCTTGACCGCGCGGGCGTCCGGCGCACCATGGGCGCAGCCGTTTCGCTCTGGACCGCGGCATCGGCGGCGCACGCGGTGCTCGGGAGCTTCTGGAGCTTCGCCGCCGCGCGCGCCATGCTCGGCTTCGGAGAAGGCGCGACCTTTCCGGGCGGGCTGCGCACCGTGGTGCAGACGCTGCCCGAGCACCTGCGGAGCCGCGGCGCGGCGCTCGCTTACAGCGGAGGCTCCCTGGGCGCGGTGCTGACGCCCGTCATCGTCACGCCCATCTATGCCGCCTTCGGATGGCGGGCGGCGTTTCTGTTCACCGGTCTCATCGGAGCGTTGTGGCTCGTGATGTGGAGCCGGGTCAGCCGGCGTCCGGAGCTGCGCGCCCCGCGCCTGCCCGAGATGCGCGGACCGGTCCGGCTGAACTGGCGCGACCGCCGGCTGTGGGCCTTCATGGCTTCATATGCGCTCGGCTGCCTGCCTCTTGCTTTCGTGTTGTATCAGGCGCCTCTGTACTTCGGGCGCGCACTGGGCAAGACGCAGATCGAAATCGGGCGTGTCCTCTGGATTCCGCCGCTCGGCTGGGAATGCGGCTACTTCTTCTGGGGCTGGGTAGCGGACCGGCTGGCGCGCGGGCGCGAGGATGCGGCGCCGGTGTTCCGCTGGCTGACCCTGGCGGCGCTGGCCGGCACGCTGCCGCTTGCCTTCGGCGCCCGCATCAGCTCATTCAGCGGATTGTTGGCGCTGCTGTTCTGGGCGATGTTCATCGCCGGGGGCAACGTGATCGTCAGCCTGAGCTATGCCACGCGCGTCATCGCGCCGGAGCACGCGGGGCTGCTGGCAGGGCTGGGAGCGGGTTCCTGGTCGGCGTTCGTCGCGCTGGCGATGCCATTTTTCGGGCGGCTGATGGATCAGCGCGCCTGGGATGCCGCCTTCCTGGCCGCCGCCGCCATTCCCGTGGCGGGATTTGTGCTCTGGCTGGCGCTGGCCAGCCGCGCCCATCAGCCCGCAGGCTGCCGGAGATAAGGCGCCAGCAGCTCCTGCAACAGCGGCGTGCGCGGATAGGCGTGGCCCATGTACTGGCGGTAGCCTTCCGCCCATTCCACGCCGCACAACCTGCCACGGCTGCGCGTCCACTCCTCCATCGTTTCCAGGTAGTCGTCCATGCCGTGCTGCTTCTTCAGCCACTCGCGCTGGCTCGCGTGCGCCGCCAGCATGCGGCGCTTCACGTCCATCGCGCTGCCCACGTCGATGAAGAACTGGGCGGGCACCACCCGTCCGTCGCGGTCGGCGCCTTCGGCTGGATCCACGTAGTAGAGGTGCGGGATGGCGTGCAGCGCAGGCGCCTGGTCGTAAGCCTGCGTGTGGTAGTTGGGAGCGGAGGCGCCAAAGCAGGCATCGGTCACCAGCCGGCTGGTGGCTTCGTGATCGCAGTGGTAATCGCGCGGGGAGGCCGTGAGAACGATGTCCGGGCGGAAGCGGCGAATCGCCGCCGTCACGCGGCGGCGCGAGGGGTCGTCCTCGAAGATCGAGAGATCTTTGAAGCCGAGCGTGTGGTGTTCGGCGCCGATCACTGCCGCCGCGCGCTGCGCCTCCAGGCGGCGGATGTCGGCGATCTCCTCAGGACCGTGCTCGGCGCTGCCGCAGTCGCCAGAGGTCATGGTGAGGATCACCACTGTGTGCCCCGCCTGCCGGAGCAGCGCGAGCGTCCCGCCGGCGAGGAATTCGGCATCGTCGGGATGGGCGTGGATGCAGACGATTCTCATAAGGCTTCTTCCGGGCTGACGCGGACCAGTTCGCACTCGCAGCAATCGCTGCACCGGCGGCACTTGCCGCAGATATGGTTATCGCAGGCGTCCTTGGTGCACCAGACGCAGATGCGCGTGGCTGGCTCGCCGCAAATGCTGCAGGGAAAAGTCTGTGGCGCGTCCGGGTTCACTTGCGCGGCCCCTGCTTCAACGTCCGTTCTCTGCAACGCTGCGCCTCCTGTTCGGCCGTCTCCCGTTCGCGCTCCCGCACCACGGAGAGCTCCAGGACATGCTGCCGGAGCCACTCCCTGTCTCCAGCCGCGGCCAGTTCGCTCTCCACCAGATCCGCCACCGCCGGATTTTGATACCGGCGCACTGCCTGGCTGAGCGACTGCGCCAGATTGATGAACGATTCCAGCCGCACGAGAGTCTCCACGGCCGTGGTCAGGCCGTTCGGCCTTTCGGCGAGCCGCGCAGCCGCGTTTTGTGCATGGCTCAGCATTTCCAGGCAGTCTTTGTATTGCTGCTCATACTGCCTGGGCGCCCCCGCGGCCGTCCACTTCTCGGGCTGGAGGCGCTCCAGCAGCGGGCGTACCTTTTCCAGGCCTTCGGCCAGCTTCACAGCGCGCGGCTTCAGCTCCCAATCCGGAAGCAGGCCCGCCTCGGGAGCGGGCGGGGCGTTCTGCGACGCCAGCAGCACCAGGGCAAGTTGCGCGAACACTCTGTTGCCAGTGTACCTGCACGGCCCGCGTCCTGCATGAACCGCGGAAATCGGAGGAAGGCTCTGCCGCGGCTCAGTTGCCCGGCGGCGGTGGAGGCGGAGGCGGGGGTGGTGGAGGAGGCGGTGTCGCGCCCGTGTCGCCCGGCAGCCCGCCACCCGACGGAGGCGGAGGAACAGGCAGATTGGCCGGTCCGCCGCCCCCTCCTCCAGGGAGCCGGGGCGTGCGCACCAGGATCTGCCATACGATGTCGGCCATGAACTGCATCACGCGGCCGCGGTCCAGCCGCCGCAACGCTGATAGCGGGCTGTTACGGTACACAACCAGCTCTTCACCGGCGTTGAGAATCTTCGGGTCGCCGTCGCGCGGCAACAGGCGGTGTTCCACCGCCACCTGGCCCTCTTCGACGACGATGTGCGTGGTTTCGTCCGACGGATCCACGCTGACATCGAACACCGTGCCCCGCACCGAGATCACCGCCGTCGGCGTGTGCACGCGGTTGAAGTTGGGCGCCCCGCCGAGCTTCTGAATCTGCACCCGGATGCGGCCCAGCCACACGTCCACCAGATCGCGCCAGTTGCCGGTGTTGGCCCGGAAGGTGACCCGTGAATTCGGAAAGACCTCGAACGTGCTGCCGTCGGCCACACGGAACACTGCATAGCCATCCGGCCCGGTGACAACGATCTGCTGCGGCAGCACAAGGTCCCCGGAATTCACCGTCCACAGGTAGGAGTCGCGCAGCAGCGAAACGCTGCCCTGCACCGTGACCGCCGTGGCCGCGGCGGAGGTGGCGGAGCTGTTCCAGAACTGCGCGGACACGGGCAGCGCCGCCAGCAGCAGGGACAAGACTGCTGCCCACCGGATGTACGGCAGGTGCACGGCCCTCTTCATCGGGACCTCGAAGCTCTAATGTACCACCAAAAATGCTGAGCAAGAATAGGTCCGCCACCTGAATTCGTTGAAAAGTCAGCAGGATGTCTGGAGGAGCGGCTCCGGACGGACGATGGTGTCGGGGTAGAATGGACGCAGGCGTGAGTCGAACTGCCACAATCGGCCTCCTGGCGGCGCTGGCTGCGGCCATGCCCGCCGCCCACGCGCAATCCTTCACGTGGCGCCGGATCGGCAACACGTCGCTGGCCGCCGGCCAGGCATCGGTGGCGGGAGGCCCCGTGGAGCGGGTCTGGTTCGGCCCGTCCGGGCGCCTGTTCGTCCGGCTGCCTGGGGGCCGCGTATACGCGGGTGACGGCACGGGCGCATGGGGGGAGGCGCCGGATGCCCGGCCGCAGCAGGTTTCCACAAGGACCGGATCGAAGCCGGAAGCCGGAGCGCGCATTTTGGAACTCGGGCCCGTCCAGTATGCGGGCGGGCGCCACGTCTGGCGTTCGGATGACGGCGGACTCTCGTGGCGGAATCTGACCGCGTGGGCGGGTGGATCGCTGTTGGGAGGCGCCGTGCGCGATCTGGCCGCCGACCCGGACAACCCGGAGCGGATCGCCGCCGCCACGGATTCGGGCGTCTGGCTCTCACAGGATGGAGGCCGCTCCTGGGCCGGTGTGAACGAAGGGCTGCCTTCGTTGCCAGTGCGCCGCATTCTGGCCGCTCCCGCGGGAAGCCGGGGCGTGCGCATCGCGGTGGAACGCGCCGGGCGGCTGGAAGAGTTCGAGTGGTATCCGGGGCAGCGCCTGGGTTGGTTCCCGGCGGCCGATGGGCTGATGGCGCGCGAAGAGGCCCTGCGGCAGCGGTGGGAGCGTGAACTGGGCGTGGCGGTCACCGCCGTCGGCGAAGCCGGCGGGACGATTTTTCTGGGCGCTGCGGGAGGACGCCTGCTGGCGAGTTCCGACGAAGGGCGCACCTGGCGCTCCTTCGAGACGGCGGATGCGGGCGACGTGCTGCGGATCTGGACCGACGGCGCGGACCGCAGCTTTGCGCTGGCCGCCCTGGCCGCGGGCGCCGATGAGGCGCCGCGCCTGCTGCGCACGCTGAATGGGGGCGTGTGGTGGGATGATCTTTCGGCAGGACTCCCGCCGGGCAACGTGTATTCGGTGGCCGCGGACCGCGAGACCGGAGCCATTTATGCCGCCACGGACGCTGGTCTTTACTGGACGATCGGCGATCTGCGCAACCCGTCGCCCGCCACGCCCTGGCAGCCCGCCGGGGCGGGACTGCCGCGCGCTCCGGTCCGCGACGTGCGCCTGGATGAGGGCGGGCTGACCCTGCTGGCGGCGGTGGAGGGACATGGCGTCTTCGCCGCGCCCGCGCCGCACCGCCGGCGCGCCCCGAGGCTCGTGCATAGCGCGGATCTCTCCTCCCGGCCCGCCGCGCCCGGAGCGCTGATGACGCTGGTGGGCGCGCGCGCCGCTTCCGCCGCGGCCGGCGGCCGGCCCGCGCCTGTGCTCGATTCCAGCGGCGAGCAGTCCCAGATTCAGCTCCCGTTCGAATTGACGGGCGCTTCGGTGGCCGTGACGCTGGAGACGGGCGCGCAGCGCCTCTCCTTCGGGCTCGCGCTGGCGCCGGCATCTCCGGCGATTCTGGTCGACCACGAAGGCACGCCGATGGTGCTGGACGCTGATACCGGCGCGCCCGTGGAGTTGATGAACCCGGCGCGCCCCGGCATGACGCTCCAGATCCTGATGAGCGGGCTGGGGCGTGTGGAGCCATCGTGGCCCGCCGGGCTTCCGGCTCCTCTGGAGAACCCGCCCGCGGTGTCGGCGCCGGTCCGCGTCTGGCTGGGGACGGTTCCGCTGGAGGTCCGCCGCGCCACGCTTGCGCCCGGCTATGTGGGTTTTTATCTCGTCGAGGCCGAACTGCCCGCCCTCCTGGACGAGGGCGTCCACGAATTGAGCGTGGAAGCCGGCGGAGTTCGCAGCAACCGCGTGCGGATCTACGCCGTTCCATGATTGTGGGAGGTCTTATGCGTATCGTGCGCCTCTTGTTGCCGGTGCTGGCCGCCGCCTTCGTTTCCGCCCAGGACAAGGGCGAGAAGCTGGCTCCCTATTACCCCACGCCGGAAACCGTGGTCGAGCGGATGCTAAAGCTTGGCGGTTTGAAGCCCGGCGAGAAGGTGTACGACCTTGGCTCCGGCGACGGGCGCATCGTGATCATGGCGGCGGACCGGTTCAAGGCCAACGCCGTGGGGGTCGAGTTCGACGAGGATCTCGTCAAGCAGTCCTCGGACCGCATCCGCGCCCTCGGACTCGAGAAGCGCGCCCGCATCATCCACGGCGATCTGCTGCAACAGAACTACAGCGACGCCGATCTGGTGACCATCTATCTGTTGCCCTCCGCCGTCGAGAAGGCCAAGCCGCTGCTCGAAAAGCAACTGAAGAAGGGCGCGCGCGTCGTGGCGCACGACTTCGGCATTCCGGGCTGGACTCCCGCCAAGGAGGAGCACATCGAGGACGACGGCGAGGGGCGGGCGCACACGCTGTACCTGTATGTGAGGTGAGGCCCTCATGATCCACGCCGACCAGATGGTGCTGCCCTACCTCTGGCGGCGCTATCTGAGCGTGCTGCGGGCGCTGGTCACGGGCGCCGGCCTCGGCATCCTGCTCGCCGAAGGCGGGCTGGAATCGGCCACGTGGGTCTTCATCCTCTCCGTGGTCACGGTTTACAGCCTGGTGTCCATCTTCTGGCGCTGGGCGGAGCGCATCGACCGCGGGGGTCTGCTGAACACCGCACTGGACGTCGCCGCCTTCCTGCTCTGCACGGTGGTGGCCGGCGAACAGCGGTTCTGGCTCCAGGCGTTCGCCGCGTTCTATCTGTTTCTGGCCGCGTCGACGCTGCTCGAGTGGCGCGACGTCCTGCTGACCACGGTGCTCACGCTGGCCTTCATCAACAGCCTCCAGCCGGCAGGCATGGAGCGGCTTCAGCCGCTGCTGCTGATCCTCGGCATGTTCGGCTGCATCGTGGCGTTGCAGAGGCAGAGCATACTGGACAGGCTTTCAGCGGCCTCGCGGCAGGCGGTGCTCAGCCGGATGGAGGCGCAGAAGGCGCGCGAGGACGAGCGCGAGCGCATCGCGGCGGACTTTCACGACGGTCCGCTGCAAAGCTTCATCTCCATCCAGATGCGGCTGGAGATCCTCCGCAAGATGCTCGAGCGCAACGCCGAGGCGGGCATGCAGGAGCTGCGCGAGTTGCAGCAGATCTGCGCCCGCCAGGTGACTGAGGTGCGCAGCTTCATCCGCGGCATGCGCCCGGTGGAGGTGGATGGCGCGGGGCTGGCCGCCGCGCTGCGTTCCACGGCCGGGTTCTTTCAGAAGGACTCCGGCATCCCCACCACGTTCCGCGCCGCGCCGGAGGCGATGCACGACGACCTGGAGGCGCGGCCGGAGATCATCCAGATCGTGCGCGAGGCATTGAACAACATCCGCAAGCACTCGGCCGCCTCGCGCGCCGCCGTGACGCTGGACCGCCAGAACGGGCAGATTTTGCTCCGCATCGAGGACGACGGCACGGGCTTCCCCTTCTCCGGGCGGTTCACGCTGGAAGAGCTCGAGCTGCTGCGGCTGGGACCGCAGAGCATCATGCGGCGCGTGCGCGCTCTCGACGGCAGCCTCGTCGTCGATTCGCACCCGGCGCGGGGCGCTGGCCTGGAGATCCGCCTGCCAATCGAGAACTGATGCCTCCTCACCTCAGCCCGATCATTTGTCCGAGGGAAGGAAAGGTGAGGGCCACGTTCTGAATCTCGTTCGGCGCTAGGTTAAGAAACTCCTGCCGGAGCGACTTTGCGGCGGCCTCGGTCACGGCCTGGAATCCGTGCGCGAGAATTGATCGGTTGCGAATCTGAAGAGGCGACCGCGCTGGATCCAGCAGCGCCGACGAGACGCAGCGCACGCCAAGCTCATCGCCAAGCGATTCCAGCAGCCTGTAACACTGCACAAGACTCAGCTGAGCAGTTCCGTGATGCTCCAATTGCCATTCGGCGCGTAGCGGGGCCGGAATTCTTTCCGTCGGTACTGCGGAGGAATTGATTCCACGCTCCGCCAGTCTCTGCTGGGCAAGCGCCTCGAGACAGCGGTAGTAGCGGGCGGCGGCGTCGTCCCAGCGGCGCTCTTTCATTCTCCGCTCGCCATTGGAAAACAGATCGGCGATCCAAAGTTCGGTTGGCTCCGTAGCGTCGGCCAATTGGGAGAGGATGACTCTATCAGAAGCCGCCTGTCTCTGAAGCAAGTCCACAGATTCGTCGCTCAGCAGGCAGGTAAGGGCATATCGGGCTGTCTCGAATTCCGATATATGCCGCAATGCCTCCTTGTGGCGGAAGGCATCCCACTCCCGGTAGATCGAGCAGAACTGCATCAGCGCAGCGAGCGCTCTCTTGACTGCCCCGTCGGGCGCAGTCCTCAAAGCCTGCTCCACCACGGCGGTGGCTGCGCCGGCATCCCCTTGATCAAACAACGCCGCAGCCCGCAGCACATGCCTCCAGGCCAGAGTGTCCCACGGATTCTTCGGATGGACGATGTTCTCTTTGCCGTCCACGACGATGCCCACGCCACCCTTGGTTCTCTCCTTGCCGCCCACGTATTGCCATACACAATTCCAGTCCAGGCTAGCCAGCACAACTCCGGCTGACATGCACTTCGTGCCGCCCGTGAAATCCACACACACTCTGTAATTGGCTCCGCGCCTTAGCCACTCTCGGACAACTGGCTCAACAGCCCTCCTCATCCTCATCACGAAAGATTCCAGGTCCTGGGCGTCTTCGATTTCGATGACTTCGTAGGCGCCCGCAGGCAGCTTGAAGTGGTTCTGGTGCAGTTTCCCCAAGATAGACGGATCGCCATTTTCTCCGGGCTCGGTCACGGAGGACCGTGTTTCATGGCTGCAGACGAAGAGGATTTTCTCCGGCCGGGAATGAAGAATTCCAGCAACAATAGCACCCGGAGTTCCGCCTACTGTAGTCACCAACAAAGTGTTCTGTGCTTCATCCATATCGGACCTCCCTGGATCGAGAATCCCGGATCGAAGCGCCTCCATCATAGCGATTCCTCCCAGGATGGCGCTCTCAGGGCCAGCCTCGCAGAATTCATGCTACATCGGTTCCCGGCTGCGGTGCTCCCGGGTAGGCTGCCTGCAGCCGTCGGCCAGGCCGCGCCTTTACAATCGAAGGCATGAGCACCGCTGCGCCACGGCTCGCCACGCCGGAAGAGCTGGAGCTGTACGAGCCCGTCATCGGGCTGGAAGTCCATGTGCAGCTCGGCACCCGCACCAAGATTTTCTGCGGCTGCCTGAACGAATTCGGCGCCGCGCCGAACACCAACGTCTGCCCGGTCTGCCTCGGCATGCCCGGCGCGCTTCCCGTGCTGAACCGCGCCGCCGTCGAGCTTGGCATCCGCGCCGCGCTCGCGCTGCACTGCGAGGTCCGCCGGCGCAGCGTCTTCGCGCGGAAGAACTATTTCTATCCGGACCTGCCCAAGGGCTACCAGATCTCCCAATACGACCAGCCGCTGGCTGAGCACGGCTGGGTGGAGATTCAGACGCCGGCGGGTTCGAAGCGCATAGGCGTCCACCGGCTCCATCTCGAAGACGACGCGGGCAAGAGCTCGCACGAAGGCTACCGCGACAGCGACCGCTTCTCTTATGTCGATCTCAACCGCACCGGCTCTCCGCTGGCGGAAATCGTCAGCGAGCCCGACCTGCGCAGCCCCGACGAGGCATACGAATACCTGACCGAGCTGAAGCTGGCGATGCAGTTTGCGGGCGTGTCCAACTGCGACATGGAGAAAGGCAACCTGCGCTGCGACGCCAACGTGAGCGTGCGCCGCCGCGGCGCGCCGGAGTTCGGCACGAAAGTCGAGATCAAGAACCTGAACTCGTTCCGCTTTCTGCGGCAGGCGCTGTATTTCGAGATCGCTCGCCAGGTGGCTCTGCTTGAATCCGGCGGGCGCGTGGTGCAGGAGACGCGGCTGTACGATCCAAACCTCGACGAGACGTTCTCCATGCGCAGCAAGGAGGAGGCGCACGACTACCGCTATTTCCCCGAGCCCGACCTGCTGCCGCTGGAGGTGAACGAGGAGTGGCTCGAATCCATCCGCTCCTCCATGCCCGCCATGCCTGCCGATTTGCGCCGCCGGTTCGTTTCCGAATACGGCTTGCGCGAGTACGACGCGCAGGTGCTGACCGCATCGCGCGAGCTGGCCGACTATTTTGAGGGCGTTGTACGTGCCTGCGGCGACGCCCGCGCCGCGGCAAACTGGGTTACCGGCGACCTGGCGGCGCTGCTCAACGAGCAAAGCCTGGATATTGCCCTGTGTCCCGTGCCGCCGGAGAAGCTCGGCGAGCTGATCACGCTGGTGCACAAGGGCGAGCTCACGGGCAAGCTGGCGAAGGAAATTCTGCCGAAAATGTTTGAATCCCATGAAGGCGCGCGGGCCATTATGGAGCGCGAAGGGCTGCGCGCCATGTCGGACACGGGCGAACTGGAGCGGATCATCGATCAGGTGATCGCCGCCAATCCCAAGCAGCTCGAGCAATACCGCAGCGGCAAGACCAGCGTGATGCAATTCTTCGTCGGGCAGGTGATGAAAGCCACGCGCGGCCAGGCCAACCCCGCCGCGGTGAGCGAGCTGCTGCGGCGGAAGCTGTCCTGAGCGGGTGCGCAGCGCCCGAATCAGGCAGGCCCGTGCCGCCGTGAGGACTCCGCGCCGAGGACGAAAACGGCGACCCGCCGCAACGCCGCTTCTGGGCCGCGCACCAAAGCCGGGGCTCGCCACAATGCCGCTTCTGTGCCGCGCACGAAGGACGGAATTCGTCAGAATTCCGGCCGCAGTAAGCGGCCAGCCGCGCTGCCTTTTACTGAATGCGGATCTGGTAGGGCAGCACGCGCAGGAAGCCGCCGGCGAGCCACGGCGTCAACCCGGCGGGCAGCCTTCGCGCCAGCGATGCCGTCTCTGCGTCCCAGGCGGATTCGTCCGATGGCGCGGGCCGGAACCAGATGTCGAACCAGCTTCTGGGAGAGGGGAAGACGACCAGCCGCACCATCTCGTCTTCCTTGATGCCCGCTTTCTTACGCAGAAGAGCTACTGCCGCATCGATGCCGCCGGTGGCGTCGATCAGCCCATGGCCGAGCGCCCGCTGCCCGGACCACACGCGTCCCTGCGCATACGGTTCAATCTCTTCCACCTTCTTGTTGCGCCCTTCTGCAACGCGCTTGAGAAAGCCGGAGTAAATGAAGTCGATGGTTTCGCGCAGCCGCGCGCGGCCTTCCGGCGTCAGCTTCTGGAAGTCCGAATCGAGATCGGCGAACTGGCCGCGCTTCAGGATCTCCTTGTTCACGCCGATCTTCGAGTACAACCCGCGCAGGTTCACCTTGCCGTAGATGACGCCGATGGAACCGGTGATCGTTCCCGGATACGCGACGATCGGATCGCCGGTCATCGCCATGTAATATCCCCCCGACGCCGCCACGTCGGACATGGAGAACACCACGGGCTTCTTCTTCGACAGCCGCTTGAGATGTTCAAGAATTTCGTCCGAGGCCACGGCGTCGCCGCCGGGGCTGTCCACGCGGACGATGACGCCGCGGATGGAGGGATCTTTCTCAATCAGCTTCACCTGCTGCTCGATGCCTTTCGGCGTGATGGCCTGCTCTTCGCCGAACAGATCCGCCGGCGCGGAGCGGAGGATGTTGCCCTGGGCGACGAGAAACGCGAACTGCCGCACGCGCTTGCCCTTGAAGTCAGGCGGAATGCGCAGATAGTCGCGCGCGCCCATCTCCGCCGGCTTCTCCTTGCCTTTCGCCCCGGCGGCCTCTTCGAGCTTCTGCGCGGCGTCTTTCTCATAAACAAGCTCGTCGATCAGCCCGGCGGATACGGCCTTCGGCGCCACGTACGGGCCGCCATCGATCAACGCGCGGATCTTCTCCGGCGAGGACTTGCGCGACGCGGCCAGCGTCTGGCACAGCCGCTCGTACTGATCGTCGAGGATCGCATTGAGCGCCTCGCGCGTCTCCGGACTCATGCCGGTGCGCGTGAACATATCGCCCGCGTCCTTGTACTTGCCCGCGTGCTCGATCTCGACCTCCACGCCCAGCTTGTCAAGCGTGCCCTTCACATACATGGCTTCGACGCGCAACCCGCGCAGGTCGAGCACGTCTTCCGGCGCCATCGAGATCCGGTCCGCCGCGGAAGCCAGGTAATACTCGCGCGTCCCGGGACTGGCCAGCCACGCATGAACGGGTTTGCCGGCCTTGCGGACCTCTTCAATGCCCGCGCGGATCTCCTCGAGCTTGCCCCACCCGGCGGCCATCCGCTGCGGGCGCAACAGCACGCCTTTGACCCGCGGATCGCGGGCGGCGCGCCGCAGCGCGCTCCACACTTCGCCCACGGTCAGAGGCGCTTTGGATTCCAGGGCGGGCAGCGGCAGCATCAGCGGCTGCAGCTCCGGCAGATCCCCGCCCAGGCGAAGCGACAGCCACGCTGCCTCCGGCGGCGACGGAGCGCGCCGCGCGAACTTCACGGCGGCAAAGAACAGCACCACCGCCGTCACTCCGGCGATCACGAACCCCGCAAGGATCCCTAACAGGAATTTCTTCACAAACTCCTCCTCCCTGCTTCAATTCTGACCGAGCGAAAAGCCGTACCGGCTTCTCACGCGCCTTCCAGAATCAGATCTACGCGGCGGTTCACTTCCTTCAGATACTCGGCGTCGCCGCCGCGCAACTCCACTGTCGCGTCACCCCGGTAGCCGATCTCCTGAAACGCCTGATGCACCGCCTTCCAGTCGATCTCCCCCTCGCGCAGGTCGACGAACTCCGGCACGCGCTTCCTCTGCGGCGGGTCGCCGGGCATCGTGTAGGTGCGCCACGCGAAGTCCTTCAGGTGCACCTTCACAATCCGCTTCCCCAGCGTCCGGATCCAGTCCTGCGGAAATCCGAACAGCACCATGTTGCCGACGTCCAGATACGCTCTCACCCACGGACTCTCGAACTGGTCCACATACTGCGCAAACTCGAGCGGGCTGAGCAGGAACTTGTTCCACACCTCCTCGACGCCGATGATCACCTTGTTCTCGCGCGCCAGCGGGATCAGCTTCCGGATCTGCGCCGTGGAGCGGTCCCACGCCTGCCTGTAGCTCACTTCGGCGTTGACCACCGCCGGCACGAGCAGCACCGTCTCCGCGCCCCACGCCTTCGCGTTGCGGATGCTGGTCTCCATGCAGTGGATGGATTTCTCGACCACCGCCGGGTCCGGGCTCGACAGCGGAAACTTCCAGTGGTCGCGGTTCATCACGGAGTGCACGGGCAGCCCCGTCTTGCGGCTGGCGGCGAGCACTTCCTCCACGGCGGAAGCCTCGTCCATGGTGGGGCATTCCACGGACTGGAAGCCGCACTCTTTGGCCAGCGCGAAGCGCTCTTCGATGGAGAGCTTCGAAGGAAGCATGCTCCAGTAAATGCCCTTCCGGATGGGCAGGCGCTTGCCGCCGGTCTGCGCGGCGGCAAGAGAAGTGGCGGAGGCTGAAACAAATTCACGGCGGTTCATTGGAGTGCCTTTCTCTCTCAGGATGCAAGCTTGCCCTGATTGTACACCGGCCCGGCGCGGGCGCTGCGCCGCAGGCGCACCCTATGATTGAAGGGAATGCCCTGGCTCGACAGATTGGGCGGCGATCCGTCGCTGACCGTGTGGGTGGCCGTTGCCGTGATGGTGGAAGCCGTCCTGTACGCCTCGATGGCGCGCGAGCGCTGGCGGCAGCGCTGGCAGCCGAGGCTGCTGGTGGCAGCCGCGCCGCTATCCTGCGCTCTCTACCATGTCGCGCTGCCGCAAAGCAGCCTGAAAAGCGTACTGTGGCTGGGCGCCATGGCGGCGGCGTTCGTGCTCGTCAGTCCACTCCTGAGCCGCTCCCGGCACGGCTGGGCGCTGCTGCTGGCTCTGGCGGCGGCGCCTATCCTGTTGAAAGCCTTCCGCCCCCTGTATCCACCCGCGGGCGAGATGCGCATGGAGTTCCTGGGGCAGTTGATGTGGATCCGCACCACTTTGCTGACGGTGATGCGGGACCTCAAACCGGAGGGCGTGGGCTTCGGCTTCTGGCCGGACGCGAGGGAATGGAGGACCGGCGCGCGGTATTTCCTGCTGCTGGCGCCCGTGGCGCTCGCGGTGTCCGTGGTCACCGGCTTTGCCCGTTTCGCCTGGCCCGAAGCAGCCTGGACCACGGTGCTGCTGACAGCGGTGGCAACCTTCTTCGGCATCCTCTGGGTGGTGGCGTTGAGCGAGGAGTTCTTCTTCCGCGGGTTGCTCCAGCCGCGGGTGGGATTGTGGGCGGCGTCGGCGCTGTTCGGGCTGGCACATCTGGGGTTCCGCGAGTTCCCCAACTGGAGGTTCGCGGCAGTGGCCGCGGTGGCGGGCGTGTTTTACGGCCTGGCGTTCCGCTCGGGCGGCGGCATCCGCGCCTCGATGGTGACGCACGCGCTCACCGTCGTCTTCTGGCGCACGTTTTTCCGCTAACGCGAGGGCTGCGCCTGCGAAGCCAGATACTCCGACACCCGGTCGAGCGCCTGTTCAAAGTCCCGCAGCAGATCGCGCCAGTCTTCCACACCCACCGAGACACGCACCAGCCCGTCGGTGATGCCGGCGATCCGGCGCTCCTGCTCGCTGCATCCGGCGTGAGTGGTCGTCGCCGGGTGGCAGACCAGCGTCTCCATCCCGCCCAGCGACACCGCGTTGTGAGCCAGCCGGATATTGCGGAGAAATTCGAACGCCGCCGGCTTGCCCCCGTGCAGGTCGAAAGCGATCATCGCGCCGGGATAGTCGCACTGCGACAGCCGGATGCGGATCTGCTCGGGATCGTCGAACAGCGTCGGATAGTAGATGTGGCGGATCTCGGGGCGCTTCACGAGGCTCTCAGCGATCCGCTGCGCGTTCTTCGACTGGCGGTTCATGCGCAGGCTCACCGTGGGCAGCCGCCCGTCGAGAATCCAGCATTCGTCTGGCTGCAAAATGTTGCCGAAGAGGCCGCGGCGGGAGCGGATGGGCTTGTCGTATGTGGAATTCGCGCCCAGCACGACGCCTGCCAGCAGATCCGAGAACCCACCCAGATACTTCGTGGCGGAGTAGATCACCAGGTCCGCGCCCAGGGTCAGCGGGTGCTGGAACGCAGGTCCGAGGAAGGTGTTGTCCACGATCACGGCCGGCCTGGGTTCGAGCAAGGCGGCCGTGAGAGCGGCCCGCTTGATGTCGGTCATCACCATGGTCGGGTTGGCGGGCGTCTCGATGAAGACGGCTTTCAGCCCAGGCGTTGAACGAATCGCCTCGTCGATCTCCGCCGAATGGCCCGCGATGACGGGAACGCAGCGGACGTTGAGCGGCTCGAGCAGATCATGAATCAGATGCTGCGTGCCGCCGTAGAGAGGAACGGTGTAGACGATGGCGTCGCCGGGCTTGAGCAGCGCGAGCATCGTGGTCATGATGGCCGCCATGCCGGAGTTGAACACGATGGCCCATTCCGCCCCCTCTTCGAGCGGGACGATCTGGTTCTCCAGGATCTCCGCGTTGGGGTGGTTGAAGCGGGAATAAATCAGGTCGGGCTGCTCGCCGGGCTCGAGTTCAGCCTTCCCGGTGAGCAGCGCGAAGGCGCGTTCCGCCGCCTCCGGGCTGGAGAAAACGTAGGTGGAGCTGCGGAAAACGGCTGGACGGGCGCTGCCGACCGAGAGGCGGGGATCGAAACCGCGCGTCAGGACCTCGGTGGAAGGATGGGCGCCTTGCAGAGACCGGCGGTATGCCATGATGCTGCGAACCTCCGCGAATCAGTGTACCGTCCCGGGCGCCCTGGGGGAACCTTAGTACGGAAGTCATCCCGACGCCCCGCCCCGCTGTGTCCCCAAAGTGGTGGAACTCAGAGCTTTTGCGGATTCAGGCGGGCCGGCGCCGCGGGCTAGAATCGGAGTGACATCAGGCGAACCGGCATGAGAACCACTCGCCCGCCCAAAGGCTACTACAACGAAACCGAAGCCGCCAGAGCGCTCGGCGTGACTCTGGACGATTTCCGTGCGCTGGTGCGAGATCACCTGCTGGAAGACGACGAGCAACTGGCAAACCTGTCGCGCATGTACTTCCAGGCGTCCGACCTGGTGGTTTTGCGGATGCTGGCGGCGCAACAGTTCCGGGGCGCCTGCACCGTCACGCCCTGAACCCGGCTCGGCGAGGTTGTCTTTCCTCTCCCATTGCGCGAGACTGGAGCCTGCCCCAGGAGGAGGCCGGCCCATGAATGACTATCTCATCGCGATTCTCCAGCAGGATCTCGCCAACATCCGGGAATATTTCGACCGTTCCACGCGCAGCCTGACCGAAGAGGATTCCGGCTTCGCGCCAGCCGACGGCATGTTCACCACGGCGCAGCTTGTGGCGCATGTGGCCCAGACGATTGAGTGGTTCTTCGCCGGCGCCTTCAACCCCGGCGGATTCTCGATGGACTGGGAGGGGATGGACCGCGAGGTCCGCGCTGTGCAGTCTCTGGCTGACGCGCGCCGCTGGCTGGAACGGGCCTTTGCCGCTGGCCAGGCAGCCATAGCGGCGCACCCGGCGGGCGAGTGGGAGGCTTTGCTGCCGCCCGGTCCCATCATGGGCGGCGCGCCGCGGTTCACCATCCTCGGCGCGATCCGCGATCACACGGCCCACCACCGCGGGGCGCTCACGGTCTATGCCCGCCTGCGCGGCAAAGTGCCGCCGATGCCTTACGCGGAGGCTTGACAACGCGTCCTGGCGGGCGCAGAATCGCCAGACGGAGGATTCCGTCATGGCCGTCCGTGTGCTCGTGGCGGTGGTGGCTGCCCTGCTGCTGGCCCTGATCCTTCCTGTTCCGGTCGCCGGCTGATCACCGCAGTCCCAGCGAGGCAAGGTAGGCGCGGAAGGCGTCGCCCAGATCGGCCCTCTTCAGCGCGAACTCGACCGTTGCCTGCAGGAAGCCCAGCTTGTCCCCCGCGTCGAAGCGCCTGCCTTCGAACTTCACTCCATAAATCGGGCGCGTCTTCAGCAGCATGCGCAGCGCATCGGTGAGCTGAATTTCGTTGTTTCTGCCAGGCGGCGTGCTCTCAATGGCGGTGAAGATTTCCGGCGTCAGGATGTAGCGCCCGATGATGGCGAGGTTGGACGGCGCATCCTCGGGCAGCGGCTTCTCCACCAGATCGTGGATGCGGAAGACGCGTCCGTCCATGCCCTCGTGCTGGCGCGGCTCGGCGGCGACGACGCCATAGGCGGTGATCTGCTCGCGGGGCACTTCCATCAGCGCCAGCACCGATGCGCCGTAGTACTCGTAGACGCTCAGCAGTTGCCGCAGGCACGGCACGGGGGCGTCGATCACGTCATCGGAGAGCACGACGGCGAAGGGCTCCGGCCCGACGAGATCCTTGGCGCGCAGCACGGCATGTCCCAGGCCCAAGGCTTCCTTCTGCCGCACGTAGGCGACGTCGATCATGTCCGAAATGGCGCGCACGGCTTCCAGTGTCTCCGTCTTGCCGCGCGATTCGAGAAGGTGTTCCAGTTCGAAAGAGACATCGAAGTGATCTTCGATGGCTGTCTTGCCGCGTCCGGTGACGATAACGATGTTCCGCATGCCGCTCGAGATGGCTTCCTCGATGCCGTACTGGATCAGCGGCTTGTCCACCAGCGGCAGCATCTCCTTGGGCATCGCCTTGGTGGCGGGCAGAAAGCGGGTGCCCAGGCCCGCGGCAGGGAAAACGGCCTTCCGGACTGGCGCGATCATCATGCCCATTGTAGTCAACCCCCTGGCCGCATCCCATCGCGCGGCCGGAGGATTTCAGAACCGGAAATTCTGTATGCGGGCTACGGTGCGGCCGCTCCCAAAAGGCCGGAATCGGCCGGAAATGCCCGAAATTGATTGATCGGCGGGGCCTATGCTAGCTTCAAGGGAAGAGGTTGCTGGGTTTCACTCTTTTTAGAGAGGGGATTCAACCATGGCCTATGTCATTGCCGAGCCATGCATCGGCACCAAGGATACCGCCTGCGTCGACGCCTGCCCCGTTGACTGCATCCATCCGCGCAAAGATGAGCCGGCCTACGAACAGGTGGAGATGCTCTACATCGACCCGGTGGAGTGCATCGACTGCGGGGCCTGCGTGCCGGTGTGCCCGGTCAGCGCCATCTTCGCGCTCGACGATCTTCCCGAGAAGTGGAAAGAGTACGCGCAGAAAAACGCGGCGTACTACGGGCGGTAAACCGCTCCGCCTCCGTCAGCCGGCGTCCAGATCCGCGTAAGAAACCAGCCGGATTCCGGACTCGTTCAGCGTCTGCCGCAAGAGGGGATCCACCAGCACGCGCAACTCCGCCTCCCGGCTCTCTTTCAGCCGCGTCCGTGCGCTGCGCAATTCATCATCGCAGTAGCCCGGATGCGTCATGAATTCCGTGATGCCTTCCGGCAGGGTCCGGAGCAGCGCAATCACATCACCCGAGGTAAAGCGGCCCGTCCACTGAAAGCCGGCGAACTGATCCGGGCATCGCGCACCGGCTGCGCGGAGACGCTTTTCGAATCCGGCTTCGAGCGGCGCCATCGCGCGGCGCGCCAGCCGGACACTCAAGGGAACCTGATTCCGCGGCGCCGGAAGGGGCAGGTCGAAGGGGCGGCGGACCCAGCGCACGCGGTACTCTTCAGCAAGCCGCAGCACCGCATCGAGCACGGGCGGCAGCAGATGAGTGTGCTTGTGCGTGTCGAGATGCGTCACGCGCAGGCCCGCCGAGAGGATCTTCTCCATCTGCGCCCGGAGTTCCTGGCAAGGATCCAGGCGGCGCAGGGCAAGGGCGCGGGCAAGTGCTGCGACGCTTGCCGGGAGCGGCTCTCCGCTGAGCACGGAGCGGCCCTGCACCAGCACGAGGTGCGCGCCCACGTCCAGCGACGGGTGGGCCCGCGCCAGTTCCACGGCGTCCTCGAACGCCTCGCCGTTGGCCATCAGCGTCGTCGAAGTGAGGATCCCGTTCAGGTGGCAGTCGAGAATGCCACGGTTGACGCCGCGCGTGAAGCCGAAGTCGTCGGCGTTGACGGTGAGGATGCGCGCGGCCATCAGAACAGCTTGAGCTGAATCGTCAGGAACTTTTTCGGGTTGGCGCGGAAATCGCGCATCAGGGCGGTCATCTGGGAACTGGTAGCCGTGAGGTTTTCATACAGCGCCGGGTTGGTCATCAACTGTCCCAGCGTGCCCTGTCCCGCATTCATGCGGTCGATGGTCGTGTTGACCTTGTCGAGCGTGGCCACGATGCGGTCGTGCAGCGCCTCGTCGCGCAGCAGCTTGCCTGCCGTGCCTTGACCTTTGTTCAGGTTCTCGACCAGCGTGTGGAGTTCCTTCGAGGTGG
This sequence comes from Acidobacteriota bacterium, assembly GCA_049325215.1. Taxonomy (GTDB): domain Bacteria; phylum Acidobacteriota; class Terriglobia; order Bryobacterales; family Bryobacteraceae; genus JANWVO01. Next base: position 113,695 of record JBMOMB010000027.1, on the reverse strand, counting down.
CGCGCAGCTCGTCGTACAGCGCGGGGTCCTTGAGCAGCCTGCCTGCGGTTCCTTCGCCGCGCTCGAGCCCGTCGGCGAGGCGGTCGAACCGCGCCAGCGTGCGGCGCAGGTCGTTGTAGAGGCCCTCGTCATACACCAGATGCCCGATGGTGCCCTTGCCCTGCTTCACCGCCTCGGTGATCTCCTGCACGTCGCCAAGCGTGTCGTTGAGGCGCGCATAAAGCTGCTCGTCCTTGATCAGGCGCCCCAGGTTGCCGCGGCCGGACTCGATGTGTTCGATCAGTCCATCCACGCGGCGCAGGATCGATTGCATGGAATCGAGCAGCGGCATCGCCGACTGCACCACTTCGAGGAAGTCCTTGTCATCGCGCGCCTGGAGGGTGCCGCCGTCGCGCACCGTCTTCTTGCTGGTTCCGCGCCGGATGTTGAGGAACTTCGATCCCAGCACGTTCTCCGCGCTGAAGCCGATGATCGAGTCCTCGGGAATCAGCGGCAGCGCCGCGCGGTCGATCATCAGGGTCATCTTCACGGCGCGCGCGTTGTCGGGATCGCCGGTGATCTCGATCTTCTTCACTTTGCCGATGAGGATCCCGTTCAGCCGCACGGCGGAGCCTTCCGTCATCGCCGCCGAATCCATCATGTAGGTATACAGCGTGGCCTTTTCTTCAAACGGGTTGTCGGCGCCGGTCATGAGAAAAATGAGCACGGCCAGCAGCGACAGCGCCACGATGGCCATGATGCCCACGCGGAGCTGAGACCAGGCGACTTTTTGCGGCGAAGGCATGGCTCTTCTCCCTAGCTTCCCACGATCGTGCTAAATTTGTGGCGAACCTCAACGGCTGGCGAACTTGGCCACATACGCATCCTCGCAGGCGTCGAATTCGGCAGGCGTGCCGAGAAATACAATCTTGCCCTCGCGCAACACCATGTAGCGCGTGCGCGTGGAGCCGGGCTCGGCAGGCGCCAGGCTCCCCGTCGAGGGGTCCCAGCGGTAGCGGTCCAGCAGTTCGCCGTCCTGATGGCGGTGCGTCACCATGACGGTGGTAGCGCGGCTCATGTCACGCCCTTTGACAATCAGCGCCATGATCGTGGTGGCGGTGATCGGATCCAGTCCGGCGGTGGGCGAATCGTAAAGCAGCAGCTCCGGCTGCGTCACGATGGCGCGCGCGATGCCCACGCGGCGGCGCATGCCGCCGCTCAGTTCGCTGGGAAACTTGTCCAACGTGTGGCCGAGTTCGACGAACTCGAGCGACTCTTCCACGCGGCGCCGGACCTCCTCCTCGGTGAGCGGCGTGCGCAACTGGTTCAGCAACGGATAGGCGACGTTCTCCTCCACGGTAAGCGAATCGAACAGCCCTCCTTCCTGAAACAGCATTCCGATCCGCGCGCGGACGCCGTTCCACTGCGCGTCGCTGTAGTCCGTCACGTCCTCGCCGAACAGGAAGATGCGCCCGCGCGTGGGACGGATCAGGCCGAGCGCCAGTTTCAGGATCAGCGTCTTGCCGCTGGCTGCCGCGCCCTGGATCACCAGCGTCTCTCCGCGCGCAACCTCGAAGGAGATATTGTCGAGCACGCACTCTCCTCCGAAGCTGAGGCATACGCCGTCGAAGACCATCACCCGTGGCTGCGCCGCAGAACTCATGGCCGCTTAGAGCTTGGTGAAGATGCGCCCGATGATGAACGTCAGCACGACCACCCAGACGCTGGCCACCACCACCGCCTGCGTCGTGGAACGGCCCACGCCTTGCGTGCCGCCCGTCGTCTGCATGCCGTAGTAGCAGCCCACCAGAGCCAGGACGATGGCGAAGCAGAAAGGTTTGATGAGGCCCTGGGCGATGTCGTTGTACTCGATGGCGCGCCAGGCGGTTTCCCAGTATTGCGCGCCGGGCGTCAATTGCAGCATGATGCAGGCCACGATCCAGCCGCCCACCAGCCCGAGGAAATCGGCGATCACCGTCAGCAGGGGCAGCACGGTGGCGGTGGCCAGCAGGCGCGGCTTGACCAGCTTGAGGACCGGGTCCGTTCCCAGAGCCCGCATGGCGTCGATCTGCTCGGTCACCTTCATCGAGCCGAGCTCGCTGGCCATGCCCGAGGAGTTGCGGCCCGCCACCATCAGCGCCGTCAGCACCGGGCCCATCTCGCGGACCATGGTGATGGCCACGATCTTGCCCACCTGCGAGGTCGCCCCGTAGGTTTGCAGCGCGCGCGACATCTGGAGGGCCATCACCGCGCCGCTGAAGAAGCCGGTCAGGCCCACCACGGGCAGACTGCCCACCCCGATCAGGTCCATCTGGATCACCGTGTCGCCCCAGTAGGCGGGCTTGCGGAACACGCCGCGGATGGACCGGATCGAAAGGAGGATAAATTCCTGAAACGTGTGGACTGGCCGTTTGAGGAGATCCAGCAAGGGGCGGTTCCTCTCGCTGACTTGATGCTAGCATAGCGGTTGCAGCGGCCCGGAAATGGGGCCGTTCCCCAAGCGATGAAAGGGCTCACCGACATCGCCGGCCTGCGCGTCGGCCACGCCTCCGACTATGAGGCGCTCACCGGGTGCACCGTCATCCTGTGCGAGAAAGGCGCGGTGGCGGGAGTTGACATCCGCGGCGGCGCGACGGGCACGGAAGAGATGGACGTGATGAGCCCGTTTCATCTCACGCCTCACATCCATGCGGTGGTGCTGGCGGGCGGCAGCGCCTTCGGCCTGGAAGCCGCCAGCGGAGTGCGGCGCTACCTGGAACAGAGGGGCGTAGGCTTCCAGACCGGCGCCGCCGTGGTACCCATCGTCCCCTGCGCGATTCTGTACGACCTGGCCATCGGCAAGGCGAACGTCCGTCCGACGCGGGAGATGGGCGAGGCCGCCGCGGCCGCCGCCCATGACGGGCCGGTGGGGGAGGGCTGCACCGGCGCCGGAACCGGCGCCACCGTGGGCAAGGCGCTCGGGCTTGCTCATGCCATGAAAAGCGGCATCGGCTCCTTTACGGTGGAACTGTCCGGCGGCGTCAAGGTGTCCGCCCTCGTGGCGGTGAACGCGTGGGGCGATGTTGTCGATCCGCGCACCGGCCGGATCATCGCCGGCACGCGCAAGGCGGCGGGCGCGCGGGAGTTCGCCAACTCCGCCGTGCTCGTGAAGGCCCGCACGGCGCCGGCCATTCCGGGGCGCAACACCACGCTCGCCGTGGTCGCCACCAACGCGCGCCTGACCAAAGTGCAGGCGGCGCGGCTGGCGCAGATGGGCCAACAGGGGCTGGTGCGCGCGATCTCGCCCGTGCACACCTCCGTCGACGGCGACCTCTGCATCGCGCTCGCCACAGGAGCGCTGGAAGCGCAGCCCGACGCGCTCGGCGTCGCCGCCGCCGAAGCCGTGGCCGAGGCCATCCTCCGCGCCGTGCGCCTGGCAAAGACGCTTGGAGGTGTCCCCGGACTTGCGGGATGAATCATGAGACTGCTCTGCCTGCTTCTGCTGCTCTGCGCTGCCGCCGCCGCGCAGCCGCCCGTCTACTGGCTGCTCTGGTTCGACACGGAAGACTACATCGAGCCCTCCTCCGACGATGCCGCGTTGCGGCTTGCCGAAGGACTGCGGGAGCGCGGCGTGCGCGCCACGTTCAAGATCGTCGGAGAAAAGGCGCGCGTGCTGGTGGCCCGCGGCCGCCACGATGTGATCCGCGCCCTCGCCGCGCATGACATCGGCTACCACACCGAATTTCACAGCGTCCATCCCGCGCCCGCCGAGTACCTCTCGCAGATGGGACTGCTCGACGGCGCCGCCGAATTCTCGCGCCGCGAGCGCGGCGGCTTCCTGCTGCTCGAAAAACTCTTCGGGCTCCCGCCAAGCTGCTACGGCCAGCCCGGCAACTCCTGGGCCCCGCAGGTCAACCTCGCGCTCCGCGAGTGGGGCGTGAAAGTCTACATGGACGACGCCGGCCAGGTGGGCTTCGACGGGCAGCCGTTCTGGTACGGCGGACTTCTCTACATCTTCAATCTCGGCCGCTACACGGTCCGAGCCGGACTGAACGATCCGGCCGCGCTGGAGGCGGCGAAAGAGCGTTTCGATGAAGCCGTGGCCAGCGCGCGCCGGTTGGGCGGGGGCGTGGTCCAGACTTACTATCACCCCACCGAGTGGGTCACGACGAAATTCTGGGACGGCGTGAATTTTTCATACGGCGCCAACCCGGAGCGCAGCCAGTGGCAGAAGCCGCCGCTGCGCACGCCAGAATCGCGCGAGCAGGCCTTCCGGATCTTTTTCGAGTGGGTGGATCACGTCCGCCGCACGCCCGACCTGCGGATCGTCACGGCGCGGGAAGCCATCGCGCTGTTCGAACCACGCGACGCGGCGCCGCCCGCCGGGCTCGGCCGCCGGCTGGCTGAAAGCCTGGACGCCCACGAGGGCTTCTCCGCGGCTGACCTGCTGCTGAGCCTTCTCGGCGTCGAACCCCGCCATGTGGATGGCCCGCTGCGGCGCGTGGCTACCACCTGGAGCGAGCCGGAGATTCCCCGGCCCGTGTTCGACCGCGCGCGCCGGGAAGCGGCGGATTTCGTCCGCGCGCACGGGCGGCTCCCCGACGCGGTGTGGCTCGGCAGCCAATGCCTGTCGCTCGAGGATTTCACCGCCACGCTTGCGGCCGATGAGGGGAGCGGCGCGGTGAAGCTGAAGAAAGGGCGCGCGGATTTCGAGCGCCGCATCGGCCGCGACGCCGCGCGCCTCTACAATTGGGTGATCCACCCGAAGGGCTTCGCGCCGGAAAGCCTGCTGGAGATGGCGCGCCTCCAGGCGTGGACGCTCAAGCCCGCGCGGCTGCGGCGCTGATCACTCGTACGGCCAGACGGGCCGCGTGAACAGGCCGCCGTCCACCCAGAGCGTCTGCCCGGTGACGAATCCGGCGCGGTCTTCGCAGAGGAACGCCACGGCGGCCGCGACATCGGAAGGAAGCCCGATGCGCCGCAGGGGCGTCAGGCGGCCCCACGTGCCTGCATAGTCGCCCGCCTCCTGCTTGGTGCGCTCGATCTCGATGGCGCCGGGCGCGACGCAGTTGACGCGGATGCGGTATGGGCCCAGTTCGACGGCGGCCACCTTGGTGAACTGCTCGATGCCTCCCTTGGAAGCCGTGTAGTTCACAAGGTTCGGGAAGGGCCACTTGTTGCAGCCCGAGCCGATGTTGACGATGGCGCCGCCGCCCGCCTCTTTCATTGCCCGGGCGGCGCGCTGCGTGCATAGGAAGCAGCCTTTGAGGTTCACGTCGAGAACACGGTCCCACTCCTCCTCGGTGAGATCGAGCAGCGGCTTCCAGGTCTGGATGCCGGCGTTGTTGACCAGGATGTCGAGCCGCCCGAATTCGGCCAGCACGCGGTCAAACATTTCGTCGACCTGTTGTTTGGAGGCCACGTCGCTGCGCACGGTGGTGGCCCGCCCGCCCGCGCTTCGGATCTCCGCCGCCGTGGCTTCCGCGCCCGCGGCGTCGGAGTGGTAATTGACGGCGACCGCGGCGCCCTGGCGGGCCAGTTCCAGCGCAATGCCTTTGCCCACGCCCTTGCTGGCGCCGGTGACGAGAGCGTATTTGTTCCCGAGAGGCAGATTCGGCATAGATCCGATTCTACTTTCTCCCTTGCGGAGCGGGCTCGAACACCAGGTACGGAGAAGCCGCCGGATCATGGCAGCCTTCGAACGGCCCGCCGGGCTCCACCGAGATCCGCTCCCACGCCACGCCGCGCGGCAGGGGCACGGCTGCCCATCCGCGGGTCCGGGAGGCGATGCCGGCGGGCTTGCCGTTCAGCCGTACGCGATCCGGCGCCTGTCCGCGCACGCGCAGCAGCAGCACAATCCGCGCCGCCCGGGGCGCCGGCGCGGTGGGCGGGCGGAATACCAGGCGGAGGATGCCGCCGGCTTCCGAGGAGGCGATGCATGGCGCCAGCGCGGGCTGCGCCGCCGCCGCGCCGGCCGCCGCCCCGAGCAGCAGAAATCTCCGCGTCACCGCCAAAAAACAGTTGCCCCCCGCCCCCCATCTTATTCACACTTGGTAGACGGAGGCATTCGAACTCGAATTGAATCTCAAGCTGCCTGAGGCCGCCACGGTGCGGGAGCCGTCCGACCGGTGGACGGTAGCGGATGCGCGGGATCTCTATGACATCGACCGGTGGGGCAAGGGCTACTTTTCCATCAGCGATGCGGGCCACGTTCTCGTCCATCCCACCAAGGAGCCGCACCGCTTCGTCGACCTGAAAGAGCTGGTCGACACCCTCGTTCTGCGCGGCATCGATCCGCCTCTGCTGTTGCGGTTCCCGCAGATTCTGGGGCAGCAGTTGCGCGAGATGTGGCAGGTCTTCGACGCCGCCATCCGCGACCACGATTACAGGGGCGGCTACCGCTGCGTGTATCCGATCAAAGTGAACCAGCAGCGGCAGGTGGTCGAGGAAATCTACCAGCTCGGGCGGCAGTACGGCTTCGGACTTGAGGCGGGCTCGAAGCCCGAGTTGCTCGCCGTGGTGGCCATCGCCGACAACGAAACGCCGATCATCTGCAATGGCTTCAAGGACGACGAGTACATCGAGCTCTGCATGCTGGCGCGCAAGGTCGGGCGCAACATCACGCCGGTGGTCGAGAAATACACCGAGCTCGATCTGATTCTGCAAAAGGCGGAGAAGCTCGGCGTCCGGCCCTCCATCGGCATCCGCATCAAGCTCGCCAGCCGCGGCGCCGGGCGGTGGAAGTCTTCCGGCGGCTACCGGTCGAAGTTCGGCCTCACGGTTTCGGAAGCCATGCGCGCGCTGGAGACGCTGAAGGCGCTCGGGATGGAGGACTGCCTCAAGCTGCTGCACTTCCATCTGGGAAGCCAGATCACCAACATCCGCCACATCAAGGGCGCCGTCATCGAAGCCGCGCGCGTGTACGTGGACCTGAAGAGGCAGGGCGCCGGGCTGGAGATCCTCGATGTCGGCGGCGGGCTGGGCATCGATTACGACGGCTCGCAGACCGATTTCGAGTCCAGCGTGAATTACACGCTTCAGGAGTACGCCAACGACATCGTCTACCACGTGCAGAACATCTGCGACGAAGCCGAGGTTCCGCACCCTGTCATCATGAGCGAGAGCGGGCGCGCCATCGCCGCTTACCACAGCGTGCTGGTCTTCAATGTCCTCGGGGTCAGCGGCTTTGGAGATGAGCAGGTGCCCGAGGAACTGCCCGAGGACGCTGAGCAGCCCCTGGTGGACCTGCTTGAGACGTACCGCAATCTCAACCTGAAGAACTTGCTGGAAAGCTTCCACGACGCGCAGCAGGCGCTCGACTCCGCCTTGAATCTATTCAGCCTGGGCTACCTGCCGCTGAAGCAGCGCTGCCTGGCGGAGAACCTGTACTGGCTGATCTGCCGCCGCGTATTCGCCCTGGCGCGGCAGATGGACGTGTTCCCGGAGGAGCTGGAAGGGCTCGAGAGCATGCTCTCCGACACGTATTTCTGCAACTTCTCGCTCTTCCAGAGCATGCCCGACAGTTGGGCGGTGAAGCAGCTCTTTCCCATCATGCCCGTGCACCGGCTCGGGCAGCGCCCCACGCGCCACGCCGTGCTCGGCGACATCAGTTGCGACAGCGACGGCAAGGTGGACCAGTTCATCGACCGCCGCGACGTGAAGAAGACGCTGCCGCTGCATGCGTTCAACGGCGAACCGTACTACCTGGGCGCCTTCCTCGTGGGCGCGTATCAGGAGATCCTCGGCGACCTGCACAACCTCTTCGGCGACACGCACGCCGTCCACGTGCGCGTCAACGATCAGAACAAGCCGGTGCTGGAAGCCGTCATCCGCGGCGACAGCGTCAAGGAAGTTCTCGCCTACGTGCAGTTCAGCTCCTCGCATCTGCTCGAGCAGTTCCGCCGCGACATGGAAGAAGCGGTGATGGCGGGCAAGATCGGATACGAAGAAAGCGGGCGGCTGCTCAAGTTTTACGAAGACGGGCTCTACGGGTACACGTACCTCGAGGACGCGCACCGCACCTGAGCGCCTGCGTGTGCCAGGCAACGGTCAGCGCTTCACGGGCGGGGGCAGCTGATCGAACTCCACGACGCCGCAGCGCGACGCCCAGCGCTGCCATTCCGCCGCCATCTGCTCCACGCGTTTCGGCTGCCGCGCGGCGAGATTGTCGAGCTCCGTGCGGTCGGCGGCGAGGTCATACAGCTCCCAGGGCCGCCCGCGGCTCGCCACGAGCTTCCAGTTGCCCTGCCGGAACGCCTTGTGTCCCTGGTGCTCCCAGAACAGGCCCGGCGCGTTGCGCGGCAGCCCGCCGCCATGCACAAGGCAGGTGGTGAGAGAGACGCCCTCCACCGGCAGCACCGGCGTGCCCTGATTTTCGCGTGGCAAGGCGGCGCCCGAGATGCGGAGAACGGTGGGCATCACGTCGATGACGTGAGCCACTTCGTGGGTGATGATCCCAGGCTGGCGGATGCTGCTGGTCCAGGCGGCGATGGCGGGCGTGGCGATGCCGCCCTCATGCGTGTACTGCTTGTAAAGGCGGAACGGGGTGTTGGAGGCGTTGGCCCAGGGGCGGCGGTAGGAGGTGAAGGAGTCGGCGGGGCCGGGCAGCGGGTTGGCCGCCTTGCGTTCCATGCCGCCGCCGATGTTCTCCTCGTGGCAGCCGCCGTTGTCGGAAAGGAAAAGGACAAAGGCGTTGTCGAGCCTCCCGGTTTTTTCCAATTCGCCAAGCACCCGGCCAATGCCGCGGTCCATGCGGTCCACCTGCGCCGCGTAAACGGCCATGCGCAGGTCCCATTCCTCTTTCTCGCGCTGCGAGAGGGAGTCCCAGGCGGGGACGGCCTCGTCGCGCGGGGCCAGCGGCCAGGAGCGGTCCAGCAGCCCCATGGCGATCTGGCGCTCATGGCGCTCGGCGCGCAGGCGGTCCCAGCCCTTCAGGTAACGGCCGCGGTATTTTTCGATGTCCTCCGGCTGCGCGTGCAGCGGCCAGTGGGGGGCGGTGTAGGCCAGATACAAGAAAAGGGGATTCTGTTTCGGGGCCGCCTCGCGCACCATGCGCACGGCGTGTTCCGTGATGGCGTCGGTCATGTAAAAGCCCTCGCGCGGCGGCGTCCAGGGCTCATTGTCGAGCGCCATCGTGCGGCCAGGATCGAGGCGGAAGTAATTCGATGCGCCGCTGATAAGGCCGAAATAGCGGTCGAAACCGCGGTCGCACGGCCAGTGCGGGCGGCGCTCGCCAACATGCCACTTGCCGGACATGAGCGTGGTGTAGCCGGCGGGCTTCAGCGCCTCGGCCAGCGTGACGCAACGGCGGTTCAGGTAGCCCTGATAGGCGGGCAGGCCGCGGTCAGCCACCATATGGCCGACGCCCGCCTGATGCGGGTAGAGGCCGGTGAGCAGCGAGGCGCGGGTCGGGCAGCAGCGGGCGGCGCAGTAGAACTGCGAAAAGCGCACGCCGCGGCGGGCGAGGCGGTCGAGATTGGGCGTCTCGATCTCCCCGCCGTAGCACCCGATGTCGGAGAAGCCGAGATCGTCGGCGAGGATCACCACGATGTCGGGACGCGGATCGCGCCGCGGCGCCGCACCAGGCCGTGACGCGGCGGCGCCCGCCGAGACGGCGAGGAACGAGCGGCGGTTCATGGCTCGTATTCTATCCGCCGCGGCAGCAGCGGGAGCCGGTTGCCGAAGAAAACGATCCGGGCGCGCGCCGTGCCGATCCGATTACAGTGGGATCATCACTCACTCCCGGGACTCTCAAATGCGCGTGTTTCACCAGATCCGGGCCAGCCATCCCGTGGCGCTCTTCGCGCCCGCGCTCGCGGCTCTCCTGCTGCCGCAGACGGCAGCGGCGCAAACCGATCCCAATTTCCACGGCTGGCTGCAATACTTCGGCAGCCACGGCTTCGGCCGGTCGCGCGTGGCCGCCCATCTGGAGGCGCAGGTGCGCGGCCATCATCTGGCCCGGTCCTGGCAGAACCTGTTGCTGAGGCCCGCCGTCCAGGTGCGGCTTCATCCCAAATTCGACGTCACCGCCGGATACGGCTACGTCTCCCACCACCGCTACGGCTCTTATCCGATCCGCCGCCGCTGGAACGAGCACCGGCTGTTTCAGGACGCGCGCCTGCATCATGACGCGGCCCGCGCGCGGATCCTGCACCGGTTCCGCTTCGAGAACCGCTGGCTGGAGGGGCTGAAGTATGAAAACCGCTTCCGTTACATGGTGCGCGCTTCCGTGCCGCTGCGCGGCGCTTATTATGTGGCACTGTGGAACGAATTCTTTCTGCCAGTGAAGCCGGAAAGGTTCCCGGGATCGTTCGATCAGAACCGGGTCAGCGCCGCCGTGGGCAAGCGCCTGTCCGATCATGTGCGCGTGGAAGCGGGCTACCTGCTCCAGACCGTCTGGCAGCGCAACAGCCGCATCCGCGAGGACAACCACACGGTCGTGTTCGCCATCACCAGCACGGCGCCGCTGTTCGGCCGCCGCTAGGGATTCCGCGGCTCAGCTCGCCAGTCCCAGCCGCTCCAGCAGCGCCTGCGGGTCGGGGTCGCGTCCCATGAAGCGGCGGAAGAGCACGATGGGGTCTTCGCTGTCGCCGCGCGAAAGGATGGCGTCGCGGAATTCGCGCCCGGTGGCTTCGTTGAAAACGCCCTCGCGGAGGAAGCGCGTGAAGGCATCGGCGTCGAGCACTTCGGCCCATTTGTACGAGTAGTAGCCGGCGCCGTAGCCGGTGGAGTCGCCGAAGAGGTGGGTGAAGGAAGCCAGCATGGCGTAATCGTCCGGCAGCGGGGCGGGCGAGAACTCGCGCAGGATGCGCGTGGCGTAGGCCACCGGGCTGCCGTCGCGCGCGGGGTCGTAGTCGATGTGGAGCGCCAGGTCGGCAGTGGCGAATCCCAACTGGCGCATCTGCGCGTTGGCGGCGCGGAACGTGCGGGCGGCGCGCATCTTGCGGAACAGCTCTTCCGGCATGGCTTCGCCGGTTTCGTAATGGCGCGCGAACAGGTCGAGCGGCTCGCGCTCCCAGCACCAGTTCTCCATGATCTGGGACGGCAGCTCCACGAAGTCCCACGCCACGTTGGTTCCGGCGAGCGACTTCACTTCGACGCGCGAGAGGCAATGGTGCAGGAGATGGCCGAATTCGTGGAAGATCGTCTCCACTTCACGATGCGTCAGCAGCGCGGGCTTGCCGTCCACGGGCGCGGTCAGGTTGCCGCAGATCAGCCCCACGTGGGGAATCCAGCGCCCCTCCTGCCAGTGGCCGGTGATGAACGCATCCATCCATGCGCCGCCGCGCTTGTTGTCGCGCGGGTGCCAGTCCGTGTAGAAGCCGCCGAGCAGTTCGCCGTCAGCGTCGCGGATCTCGTAATACTTCACTTCCGGATGCCAGACGGGAACCGCAGGCCCTGGCTCCACGCGGATGCCGAACAGGCGCGAGGCGAGCGAGAACATGCCTTCGATCACCTGTTCGACGGGGAAGTAGGGGCGGAGATCCTCCTCTTCGAATGCGTAGCGCTGCGCCCGGAGCTTTTCGGCCCAGTAGGCGATGTCCCAGGGTTCGAGAGCCCGCCCGGCGAACTCTTCCAGCTCCGCGTTTTCACGCCGGAAGGCCGGCTCCGTCTTCTCGCGGAGATCGCGGACGAACGCCTGTGCGGCGGCGCCATGTTTGGCCATGCGGTCGGCCAGGGCGAAGTCAGCGAAGTTCGCGTATCCGAGCAGCCGGGCCTTTTCGCGCCGCAGTTCGAGAATTCGAGCGATGAGCGGCGAGTTCGCGCCGGCGGCGCGGCTGCTGTAAGCGCGCCAGAAATGCTCGCGCACGGCGCGGTCGTCCAGATAGGTCATCACCGCGAGGTACGAAGGGGCGTGGAGCGTGAAGCGCCAGGCCTCGCGGCCGCGGGCGGCGGCATCGGCGCGGGCGGCGGCGCGGGCGCTGGGCGGAAGCCCGGCCAGCCCCGCTTCCTCTTCGATCCAGTATTCAAACGCCGCCGTCGCGTCCAGAACATTCTGGGCGAACTTTGTGGCCGTGGTGGCCAGCTCGACTTCCAGCTCTTCGAGCCTCTTCTTGCCCTCGGGCGGCAGGGCGGCGCCGTGGCGGCGGAAGTTGTCGAGCGTCTTGTTCAGGAACCGCGCGCGGACGCCCGCCAGGGCGCGGGCCTCTTCGGTGGCGGCAAATTCGTTGAGCGCCCGCCATAATCCCTCATGGAGCGGGATGGAGGAGTAAAAGGCGCTCACGGCAGGCTGCGCGGCGTTCCAGGCCTGGCGCAGTTCGGGCGTCGAGACGACGCCTTCGAGATGGCGCACGACGCTGGAGGCGATGTCGAGATCGTCCGTGGCCGAGTCGAGCGCCGCCAGGGTGGCAGTCCAGGAGCGCGATGAGAACGCGGCGATCGCGTCGATGCGTGCGCGGGCCCGGCGGATCAGCTCTTCGAGCCCTGGCTGGACGTGATCGGGACGCACCCGGTCGAAGGGGAGGGGATGCGCAAGCGCCAGCAGCGGATTGTCAGGGGTCACGTTTTCCAAGATACGAAGTTTGGCGGAACCGCCGCCTGAAGGCCCCGTGGGGGAGCGGCCCCAGTCTGCGATGATGGAAACCGTGATCGACCTGCACGCCCACATCCTGCACGGAGTGGACGACGGTCCCGCCACGCTGGAACAGAGCCTGTCCATGGCGCGGCTGGCGTCCCATGCGGGGACGAAGGAGCTTGTCGCGGCCGTGCATGTCAGCCGGGCGTGGCCGTATCAGCCGGCGCTGGCGCAGCGGCGGTGGGAGGAGCTCCAGCACCTGGCCCGCGATCTCGTCCGGATCCACCGCGCCTGCGAAGTCGAATTGACTGGCGAAAACACGGATCAGGTGCTGGCCCAGCCGGCGCGGTACACGGTGGCCGGATCCCGGTATCTGCTGGTGGAACTGCCGGACGATGCGGAGCTGAAGGAGATCGATCCTCTGCTGATGCGCCTTCTCGGGGCGGGACTCCGCCCCATCGTGGTTCACCCGGAGCTGAATCCGGAACTGGCGCGCGACACATCGAGGCTGAGCCGGTGGGTGGGGGCAGGGACGCTGATCCAGGTCGCCGCCGGGAGTCTGGCGGGCGGGTTCGGCTCGCGCGCGGCAAAGGCGTCGGCCGGAATCCTGAAGCGCGGGCTGGCGCACTTTGTCGCTTCCGGAGGCCATGATCTCGCCGGGCGCCCGCCAAGGCTGGATGCCATACGGCTGCAACTGATCGGCGAGTATCCGCCGGAGTTCGTCGAGCTCCTGCTCAGAGAGCACCCGCGGGCGGTCGTCGAGAACCGGGAGCTGGAACCCGGCCCGTTGCGGGCGCCTTTCCTGAAAACGCGATGGTTCCAGCTCTGGCGGTAGCGGGCCGGGTTCGTCACGCCAGAAGCGGAAAAATCCGCGGCCCGCATCCGGCCGCAAATCAGGGAGTTCCACGCCGCGGCCGGCGGGGGCGCGGCGGCCTGCGCGCAATGCCGTGCTAGGACAGTCGCGGGATGAAACCGGATGAGCTCGTGGATCTGATCAGGCGGCAGGACCAGGACGGGGAGTCCGCCGACGCGCTGACGCGCGCGGTGGAAGCCATCCTGAAGCGCCTGAAGCGCGGGGAAGCCGTCTCGCTGCCCGGCGTGGGGAAGCTGGTGCCCGAGGGCAGGCGGCAGGTGCGGCTCGAGACCGCGCCGAAACGCGGAGACCGCCGTGAGCCGCGCTGAAACCGCTTCGTTGCGCGATCTGGCGCGGCTGCTGCGGCAGTGCCTGCGGGAGGGCCGGGCCGTGCATGTGGAGCGGCTCGGGACGTTCCGCCTGGGGCGGGACGGCAGCTTCTCTTTCAAAGGCGACTCCAAGCCGCGCGTGTTTCTCGCCTACGCCGCCGAGGACGCTCCGAGAGTCGAGCCACTCTATGAGCGCCTGGAGCGGGCGGGGTTCGCACCCTGGATGGACCGGCGAAAGCTGCTGCCCGGACAGAACTGGCCGCGGGCGATTGAAGGCGCCATCGAAACGGCGGACTTCTTTGTGGCGTGCTTTTCGCGCCACTCCGTGCGGAAGCGCGGCAATTTTCAGGGCGAACTGCGTTACGCGCTGGACTGCGCGCGGCTGGCGCCCGTCGGCGACGTGTTTCTGATCCCCGTGCGGCTGGATGACTGCCGCCTGCCGGAAGAGATCCGGAAACAGTGGCACTATGTCGATCTGTTTCCGTCCTTCGAAGACGGCGCGCGAAAACTGGCGCAGATGATCCGGCGGGAGATGCGGCGCCGGGCGGCTGCGTGAGCGCGGCTACGGTTGGGGCGGTTTCGTCTCTGCCGCGGCGGGCGGCTTCGCTTTCCCCGGGGCGGGCAGCTTCGCCAGGCGGCGGCGCACTTCGGCGGCGTCCTTCGACTCGGGCGCCAGCTCCAGGAACTTCTCGAAAGCGGCCCGGGCGCCGTCCGGATCCTTCAACTTTTCACGCGCCTGGCCGAGCAGCAGATAGGCTTCGGCCGCCTGCGGGTTCCATTTTGTGGCCTCTTCGAAGCGGCCGGCCGCGGCTTTCCAGCGTCCGCGCCGCATATAAAACCGGCCGATTTTGATCTCGTTTTCGGCCTGAATCGGATTGAATTCGTAGGTGCGTGCTTTGGCCGTGACGTCTTCTTCTTCCGGCTCGGCGGGCGGAGGCGCGGAGGGCGGCTGCCCTCCCCAGAGGATGGCGGCGAAGAGGAGCGCCGGCAGCATGCGTGCCACAATCAAAGTATAGGGCGTCCCCTCCATGTCCCGCATTGACGACCTGCGCGAAAAGGCGGCCGAGCTGCCCCAGGCGCCCGGCGTCTACATCTACCGCGGAGCGGATGGAGAAGTGCTCTACGTCGGCAAAGCCAAGAACCTGCGCGCCCGCGTGCGCAGCTATTTCAGCGCCGAGCGGCTCGCCGAAGCCAAGACGGGAAGGCTGATCCACGCCGCTCACGATCTCGAGCACATCCTGCTGGACAACGAGAAGGAGGCGCTGGCGCTTGAGAACCTCCTCATCAAGCAGCACAAGCCGCGTTTCAACGTCCTGCTCCGCGACGACAAGACCTACCCGTACATCAAGCTCACGCATGAGAAGTGGCCGCGCGTGTATGTCACCCGCCGCATCCGCAAAGACGGCCACTATTTCGGCCCCTATTTCCCCGGAAATCTGGCGCACCGCCTGGTAAACTTCATCCACCGCCATTTCCAGATTCCGTCCTGCAATGTCGATTTGAGCCGCCCGCATCCGCAGCCCTGCCTCGAATACCACATCCACCGCTGTCTCGGACCCTGCGTGCCGGGGCTTGTGACGGAAGCCGCCTATGCGGAGCGTGTCAGGGATGTGCGCGCGTTTCTCGACGGCCGGGTCCGCGAGCTGGCCGCCAGCCTGCGGGAGCGGATGGGGGAGGCGTCCGAATCGCTCGAGTTCGAACGCGCCGCCGCTCTCCGCGACCTGCTGCGCACGGTGGAAGAACTGGAGGAGCGGCAGAAAATGGCCTCCGCCTCCGGCGACGACGCGGACTTCTTCGCTATTCATGCCGAGCCGCCGCACGTCGCCGTCAACCTCTTCCACGTCCGCAACGGGCGCGTGGTGGACCGCCGCGAGCTGTTCTGGGAGGACCTGTACGAGTACGACGAACAGGAGTTCTTCTCCACGCTGCTGATGCAGATTTACAGCGAAGGGCAACCTGTGCCGGCGCAGATCCACCTGCCGGTGGAACTGGAGGACCGCGAGATCCTGGAGGAGCTGCTCGCCGACACGCGCGGGCGCAAAGTGGCCATCCACACGCCGATGCGGGGCGTGAAGAAGGCGCTGCTGAATCTGGTCGAGACCAACGCGCGGCAGAGCTTCGAGCAGCGCTTCCGGGTGCGCAAGCCGCGCGCGGAGGAGATCGCCGCGGCGCTGGAAGAGGCCCTCGATCTGCCCGAGCCTCCGCGCCGGATCGAGTGCTTCGACATCTCCCACATCCAGGGCTCGGAGAAGGTGGCCAGCATGGTGGTGTGGGAGGACGGGCGGATGAAGAAATCGGAGTACCGCAAGTTCATCATCCGCACTGTCGAGGGCAGCGACGACTTCGCCTCGATGCGCGAAGTGGTGGCGCGCCGCTACCGCCGCCTGAGGGAAGAGGGCAAGCCGATGCCCGGGCTGGTGCTGATCGACGGGGGACTGGGGCAGCTCCATGCGGCTGCGGCGGCGCTCGACGAGCTCGGCGTGCTGAACCAGCCGCTTGCTGCCCTCGCCAAGCGCGAAGAGATCCTGTACGTGCTGGGGCGCGAGGATGAGCCGGTGATGCTGGACCGCACTTCGCCCGTGCTCCACCTGGTGCAGATGATCCGCGACGAGGCGCACCGCTTCGCCGTGACGTTCCACCGGCAGCGCCGTGACGCGCGCACGCTGCGGAGCGAGCTGCTGGAGATTCCGGGCGTCGGCCCGAAGACCGTCGAAAAGCTGCTGAAGGAGCTGGGCAGCCTGGCCGCCGTGCGCGCCGCCAGCGAAGAGCAACTGGCGTCTGTGGCGGGCAGGGCGGCAGCGAAGAAGATCCGGCAGGCTCTGGCTGCGGGCGCCGCTTCAACGCCCGAACGCTAACCGGACGGCGAGGTGCTCCGGCAGCCCCGCGTCCAGAATTCTCTTCTGCGCCTCTTCGACCCGGTACTCGACCCGCCGCAGCGCGACGATGCGCCGCTCCGTGTCCCACAGCGCATACGCGGCGCGCGGATCGCGGTCTCGGGGCTGTCCTGCCGAACCGGGGTTGACGAGCCATTGCGCCTCCGGATCCAGCTCATACACAGTCTCGGTTTCGCCGAACCGCGGCCGGCGCACATCCAGCAGCCCTCCGTGCGTCCATGCCCACCCGCCCTGCAAATGCGTGTGTCCGAAGAAGCAGAGGCGCGTGTGCAGCGCTTCCGCCATCACGAGCGCTTCATGACGGTCCACGACGTACTCGTCCTCGTCATAAGGAGACCCATGGACCAGCTCGCAGTCCTCCAGCACCATGGGTCCGACGGGCAGGCTGCGCAGCCAGGCGAGCTGCCGCGCGTCGAGTTGTGCGTTCGTCCAGCGGGCGGCTTCCAGCGCGTAGTGATTGAAGTCGCTTGGCTCTTCAATGAACGCGCACACGCGGTCGTGGTTGCCGCGAACCACGTGCGCCACTGCGGTCATCGCCCAGCCGACCACTTCGCGCGGGCAGGCGTTGTAGCCCACCAGATCTCCGCAGCAAAGGATTTCGTCGTAGAGCCCGGCCGCATCCTCAAGCACGGCTTGCAAGGCGTCCCAGTTCGAGTGGATGTCGCTGAGGATCAGCCGGCGCATAATCGGATCAAGCTTACCTCAGGAGGAGCGCCGAGGCGCACGGGCACGCCCACAGTGCCCAGGCCGCAGGAGACGTAAAGCCGGCTGGCGCCGAGCTCGTACGGACCGCGGACGTACTGCGTGAAGGCGCGCGCGACGTTGATGTTCTGGCTGAGCACGGGCAGGTTCACCTGGCCGCCGTGCGTGTGGCCGGCCAGCATCAGATCGAAGCCCGCCCGGGCGGCGTCTGGGAAGTGCGCTGGATTGTGTTGCAGCAGGACGTTGCAGGCGGCGCGGTCCGCGAGCGGCGCGAAGAACGGCAGCGTTCGCGTTCCCGTGCCGAAGTAGTCCACGCCCGCCAGGTTCAGCCGGGCATCGCCAAAGCGCAGGACGACGCGGCCGTTCCGCAGCATGGCGATGCCGTGCCGGCGGGCGAGCCGCGTGGCCTCTTCCGCCACGCCGGCGTACTTTTCATGATTGCCGTGGCAGCCGAAGACGCCCGCTTCGGCGCGCAACTCTTTCAGCAGACCGACGCAGCCTGCCAGATCGTCGCCCACGCGCGTGATCAGGTCGCCGGTGACAACGGCGATGTGCGCGCGCGTCTCGTTGGCCATGGCCACCGCCCGCCGCAGCTCGGCCGCGCCGAAGAACGGCCCGTAGTGAATGTCGCTGAGCTGCACGATCCGCAGCCCGTCGAGATCGCGGGGCAGGCCGGGAATCACGATATTCTGCTCAACCACGGAGAGCCCGTAGCGGGCCAGCGCGATGCCGAAACCCGCGCCGCCCAGCGGCGCAGCGGCCACGGGCAGCGACATCGCCAGCATCCGCCGCCGCGACGGGTCGAACGCCGCCGGCTGCACCCACCGCACCCAGAAACACGCAATCGCCGCCACCAGCACCCAGAACAGCGACAGCGCCAGCGCCCAGGCGGTGATGTCCGCGGGCAGCCACGAAAAGCTGTGCATCGTCATCAGCGGCACCATCACGAGCATCCACGCCGACATCACCCCCATCAGCAGCCGTAAGGCCGGCAGCAGCCACGGCGCGCTGCGCATCCCTGGCGCGCGCCCGGCACGGCGCAGCAGATCCCGGTGCATCAGCAGCGTCCCCAGAATGACCAGGGCGATCGGCGCCCACCAGCGAATGAATTCCATGACTCCTGGTTCCCATTCTACGGGCCGCCGCGGGGCCCGGCGGGGCGGGGCGGGCGCGGCCGTTACAATAAAAACAATGTCGCTCGTTGTTGTTGGATCGGTGGCCTACGACGGCGTGGCCACGCCGGCCGGCAAAGTGGACCGCATGCTGGGCGGCGCCTGCACGTACATCTCCCTGGCGGCCAGTTATTTCACGCCCGTCTCGATCGTCGCGGTGGTCGGAGAAGACTTCGCGCAGGAGGACGCCGACCTGCTCGCCTCCCGCGGCATCGATCTGGAAGGGCTCCAGCGCGCCACCGGCAAGACGTTTTTCTGGGCGGGCGTCTACAGCGAGGACATGAACGACCGCGAGACGTTGACCACCGAACTCAACGTCTTCGCCGATTTCCGCCCGGATCTGCCCGCTTCCTACCGCAACAAGCCGTACCTGATGCTCGGCAACATCCAGCCCGCCCTCCAGCGCAGCGTGCGCGAGCAGATGTCCGGAGCGCGGCTCGCCGGCGGCGACACGATGAACTTCTGGATCGAGGGGCAGCGCGATGAACTGCTTGAGACCATCGCCGGATGGGATTTCCTGCTGGTCAATGACAGCGAGGCGAGGCTGCTGAGCGGCGAGCGGAACCTGAAGCGCGCCGCCGCCGCCATCCGCTCCATGGGGCCGAAGATCCTTGTCATCAAACGCGGCGAATACGGCGCGGCGCTGTTTCATGATGGAGGCGCGTTCAGCGTGCCCGGCTACCTGCTGGACACGCTGAAAGACCCGACGGGCGCGGGAGACTGCTTCGCGGGCGGCTTCATCGGCTCGCTGGCCGAGCGCGGCGTGACCGCGGAGACGGCGGGGCCCGAGGATCTGGCGCGCGCCGTGGTCTATGGCTCCGTCATGGGCAGCTTCTGCTGCGAAGATTTCGGAGTGGGCCGCTTCCGGTCGCTCACACGGGATGACATTGAACGCCGCTTCCAGGAATTCCGCCGGCTCACGGCGTTCTAAGGCCGCGGCTGCGGCGGTGGCGCTGCTGCTGGCGCTGGCGGGCGCGTCCGCAGCGGCATGGATCCACCGCAACGGCTGGACGCTCTATTACGGGGACGCGGAAGCGCACCTGAACATCGCCCGGCGGCTCGTTGATTCGCGCACCTCGGGCGCGCATCAGATCGGCACGGTCTGGCTGCCGCTCCCGCACCTGCTGGCCGCGCCGCTCGCGCGCCGCGACGATCTCTGGCAGAGCGGCGTGGCGGGAGTGGTTCCCTCCGTGGGCGCGTTCACGCTGGCGGGCCTCTTTCTGTTCCTCTCGCTGAGGCGGCTGTCCGGATCCGCGGCGGCCGCGCTGGCGGGCACGGCGGCGCTCGAGCTGAATCCGAATCTGCTGTACCTCGCATCGACGCCCATGACCGAGCCGCTGGCCCTGGCCTGCCTCTTCGGGCTGCTGTATTTCCTCGTGCGCTTCCGCGGCTCGCAGCGCACGCTCGACGCCGCGCTGGCCGGGTTCTGCGCGCTGTGCGGGACCATGACGCGGTACGAACTGTGGTTCCTGCTGCCCTTTGCCGCCGCGTTTGTGCTGTGGAGCGGCGGCGCGGCGCGGTGGCGCAGCGCGGCCCTGTTTGCGCTGCTGGCGGGAGCGGGGCCGGTGTGGTGGCTGGCGCACAACTGGTATTTCTTCGGGGACCCGCTCGAGTTCTGGCGCGGCGAGGGATCGGCGCGCGCCATCTATCAGCGTTCGCTCGAGCGCGGCATGGCGCGCTACCCGGGCGATGGCGACTGGATGCTGGCGGCGCGGTATTATCTCGAAGCGGCGCGGCTGTGCGCCGGGCTGCCCCTGTTCTGCCTGAGCCTGGCGGGGCTGGTGGCGGCTCTGAAGAGGTATTGGGCTGCGGCAGTGTTCGTGCTGCTCGGGCCTCTGTTCTACGTGATGAGCATGCACTCTTCGGGCACGCCGATTTTCATGCCGCACCTCTGGCCGTTCAGTTACTACAACACGCGCTATGGGACCGGGTGGCTGGCGGCGGCGGCGCTCGGCTGCGGGGCGCTGGTGGCGCTGGCGCCCGCGCGGTGGCGCGCCTGGGCGGCGGCGGCGGTCGTCGCCGCGGCAATCTCGCCGTGGGTCATCCAGCCGCAGCCGGAGGCGTGGATCTGCTGGAAGGAATCCGAGGTGAATTCAGTCTCGCGGCGCCGCATGGCAAGGGAGGCAGCCGCGTATCTGGCGCCACGCTACCGCGCCGGCGCGGGCATCCTGCTGAGCTTCGGCGATCTGACCGCCGTGCTGCGCCTGGCGGGCATTCCGCTGCGGGAATCGCTCCACGTGGACGACGGAGTTGAGTTCCACGCCGCCGTGGCGCGCCCGGATCTTTTCCTGCGCGAGGAATGGGTGCTGTGCACGCCGGGAGACCGCGCCTGCCGCGCCGCAGCGCGGCCGCAACGCGGGCCGTGGCGTTACGAGTGTGTCAAAATTCTTGCAGCGAAGGACTCGGCGGGCCTCGAGATCTGGCGCCGCATCGGGCAATAGTCAGAGATGATTCCATTCACCAAAGCACACGGAGCCCGGAACGATTTTCTTCTCACCTGGGCGCATGAGGCGCCCGGGGAGAGCCTGCTGGGCGAGGCGGCGGCCGCCATCTGCGACCGGCACACGGGCGTCGGCGCCGATGGCTGGCTGCTGGTCAGGCCGGCGGCGCAGGGGGCGCCCGCGTCCATCCGCCTGTTCAATGCCGACGGCAGCGAAGCCGAGATCAGCGGCAACGGCACGCGCTGCGCGGCGGCGTTCCTGTGCGACGCGGGTCTGGCCGGTCCGGAGATCGAGATCCTTACCGGCGCCGGCCTGAAGCGCCTGAGGCTGCTGCGCCGCGAGGGCCTCCGCTTCGAGTTCGAAATGGAGATGGGGGTGGCGCGGATCGAGCCCGCAGAGCTGCGGGTAACGCTGGAAATCCTCGGCCGTACGCTCGACTGCACGCTCGTCTGGCCGGGCAATCCGCAATGCGCGGTCTTCGCCGGGGAGATTCCCGAGGACTGGATTGCGCTGGGCGCGGCCATCGAGGGCGATCCGCGGTTCCCGAACCGCACCAATGTGAGCTTCGTCAAAGTGATCGACGAGGCCAATCTCGAGGTGCGCTTTTACGAGCGCGGCGCGGGGGTGACGATGTCGAGCGGAACCGGCTCCACCGGCGCGTTTGCCGCGGCGCGGGCGCGCGGGCTCACTGGTCCCCGGGCCACCATCCACACGCCCGCCGGCCCGCTGGAGTTGCGCGAAGAAGGCGGGGCCATTCTGTTGAAAGGCCCGGCCGAGATCGTCGCCGGCGGCGAGTTCTATTTTTCCTGCGGCGCCGCGAACCAGCGGTAAAGCACGCCCGCCGCGGCGGCCAGCGCCCGCTCGCGCTGCGTGAGGTCGCGTTCGGTGCCTTTGAGAAAGACGGCAAGCGCGAGTCTGCCGCGCCCGCCGGGCAGTTCAGCCACTCCCGCCACGCTCATGCAGACGTTGCGCCCGTCCCAGTACGCGGTGGAGCCGGACTTGTGATAGAGAAGCGCTTCGCCCAGTTGCGGGCGGATCCGTTCCGCTCCGTGCGGCGTTGCGCGGAGCCACGCGCGCATCCGTTGATGGCTCGCCTCATGCAGGAGCTGTCCGCCCTCGATCGCCGACATCAGCAGCACCAGCGCCTCCGGCGTCGCCGTGTCGCGCTCGTCCATGAGGAACCGCTCGAGGGAAGCCGCGAGCCGGAACGCCGCGTCCAGTCCGGCGAGCGAACGATCCACGCGAATCCCCTCGCCGAACCAGCGCGTCATGCGCTGCTGGACGGCTTGCGGACCGCGGCCCATCTCCAGCAGCAGATCGGAGGCGCTCGCGTCGTTGTCGCGCACGGCGGCCTCCAGCAGTTGGCCCACGGTGACCACCGCGCCGTTGGGATACCTGTCCCGCAAGGGGCTGAAGCCGGGGCTGAAAGAGCCGGGCTCGATGGCGGCCATCTTCCGGAAGGGCATCTCGCCGAGTTCCATTTGTGCGAAGGCGTGCAGCGCAACGGGCAACTGCGCCATCTCGAGCATGGGGAATCGGTCTTTCGAGCGCCAGCCGGCCAGCCTGCCGCTTTTCAGTTCGAACCCCGCCGCTCCCAACACTCCTTCCACCGATGCCTCGATTCCGCGCAAGGCTGGAGCGAACTCGGGCGGCGCCTGCGCGCCCAGGCGCGCGCCGAACAACAGGAGGGCGGAGCGGCGCGTCATGACTTGCGCGGCAGCGGCGCGAAGATCACCAGCGCCACCAGGGGCGCGGCGCCGGTGTTCCTCAGGCCATGCTCGACGCCCGCCGGCGCCAGGATCAGATCCCCCTGAGCCACCCCCAGCGCCTCCCCGCCCACCTGTGCCTCGGCGCTTCCGCTGAGGATGTAGTACAGCTTGTCCTGATCCGCGTGCACGTGAGCGGCGTGCTGCTGGCCGGGGAGGAAGCAGTTCAGCCCGGCGTACAGCCGTTCGCCGGAGGCGAGAGACACCTTGCCCATTTTCGCGGCATCGAATTCGGCCCGCCGCGCGATGTCATGCAGGATCATGGCCTGGAACTCCTCTTCTGATGCGGGAGCGCTCAAAACGTGCGCACACCCATGTTGACAAGATCGTCGACGCGCATGGTCTCCCTCACGACATAGGGCTCTCCGTATCTGACGCCGATCAGGTTGCCGTAAAAGCGGGCGATGGAGCGCAGCCGGTCGTAAATCTCCTCGCGCTTCGGAAACAGGCCAGCCCCATCGGGCGATTCTCCGTACTGCGATTCGTAAGCGAACAGCGATTCCATCCGCTGCTCGAAGTAGGGCGTAATGTCGACGACGAAAGTGGGCTGGACGTTGGCGTACATGGACGCATAGACAACCTTGAACGGCCGGTGCGGCTCGGACTGATCGTCGAGCTTGCGGATGCCGGCGAGGAACGACGCCTCGAAGCCGAGGATCGAAGCGTAATAGTGATCCGGGTGGCGCGCCTCCCAGTAAGGCAGGATGACCACCCGCGGCTTCAGCCGCCTCACCACCGCCATAAGCGTGAGGCGCAGGCTGATGTTGTTTTCGAGGCGCGCGTCCGGCATGCGGAGGTTCTCGCGGAAGGCGAGGCCGAGAATGCGGCCGGCGGCGCGCGATTCCTCGATGCGGCGCTCGGGCGTGCCTCGCGTGCCCATGTCTCCTGCGGTGAGATCGAGCGCGCCGGTGCGGTAGCCCATCGCGGACATCTTCAGAAGCGCGCCGCCGCAGGTCTGCTCGATGTCGTCGGGATGCGCGGCGATGGCCAGCACGTCGAGCGGCGCGACGTTATCCAGGTCGAGAGCGGGAGGATAGAACATTCACCACACCAGATCGCGGCGCAACCGGTAGCGGTCGCGCGTCCGGAAGACATGAATGAGCGCCACGCCGGCAAGGAAGCCTGCCGCGTGCGCCATGAAAGCCACGCCGCCGCGCTGTGATGCGGCGTCCGCAATCGAACCGATGCCGCTGAACAACTGCACGACGAACCAGTAGGCGAGCACCACGTAAGCCGGGAGTTCGAAGGTGAACACGAAGAGGAACCATCCCAGCATCACGATGCGCGAGTGCGGGAACTTGACCAGATACGCGCCCATTACGCCGGCGATGGCGCCGCTGGCGCCCACCATGGGCACGCGCGAGTCCGGGTTGACGGCGTACTGGCCGAGCGCCGCCGCCGCGCCGCACAGCAGGTAGAACAGCAGGAAGCGCCAGTGTCCCAGGATGTCTTCCACGTTGTCGCCGAAGACCCACAGGAAAAGCATGTTGCCCAGCAGATGCAGCCAGCCGCCGTGCAGGAACATCGACGTCAGCACGTTGAGCCAGGAAAACCGCTCCGGCACCAGGCCGAACATGAAGACGAAATCGTTGCGCGTGTAAGAGTCCAGGGAGAGCTGGAACAGAAAGACGAGCGTGTTGGCGACGATCAGCGCCACCGTCACCAGCGGCTGCGAGTAGCTTTTCTGGGAATCGTGGATCGGGATCATTGCTGCGCCCGCCAGAACTGGCGGAACTCCGCCTTCACGCGCCTTTCGCCGCGTGCGATGAGCGCCCGCGCTTCCTCAAGCGTGGCGATGCGCCCGCGCGCGCCCATCGCCGTGCAGTTGAGCGCCGCCATGGCGTTGGAAAACTCGAGCGCGGCTTCGAGATCGAAGCCCTGGAGCAGCGCATAACAGAACGCGCCGTGAAAAATGTCGCCCGCGCCGGTCGTGTCGACGCAGTTCACCACGAATGCCGGCGAGTAAAAGAACCGCCCCTCCGAGCGCGCCAGCGCTCCGTGAGCGCCCAGCGTCATCGCCGCCACGCGCATGCCATAGGCGTCCTGGATCAGCGCGAGCGCCCGCAGCGGATCGCTCTCGCCCGTCCACCGCTCGGGAAACTCGCTCGAGGTGATCAGGTAGTCGACGTTCGGCAGCACGTCTTCAAAGCCCTTGTAGATTGTGTCGACATCCACCGTGACAGGAATGCCGTGGCGGCGCGCGATGCGCGCCGCGTGCGCCACGGCGGGGGTGTCGTGCCCGTCGATGTGGAGCAGCCGCGCGCAGGCGATCTGGTCCGGAGTGATCTCTTCCGGAGTGATCTTCAGCGCCTCCGGGCGGTGCCAGAACACGGTGCGCTCGCCCGTGCTCTGATCGATGAGGATGTAGGCGGACTGGTTCGGGGTGTTCAAGCGCCGCTGCACATGATCGAGATTGATGCCGCAGCCTTGCAGGCTCTCCCACTGGATGCGCCCGCGCAGGTCGTCGCCGATGCTGCCGATATATTTCACCCTGAGCCCGAGCTTCGCGCAGCAGACCATCGCGCTCGCCACCTGCCCGCCGGGGCTCAGCACCTCTTCGAGAAACGGCACCTTGCCGCCGTAGGCGGGGAAGTGGGGGATCAGGATCATCGTGTCGGTGGCGTTGAGACCCACGCCGACGACATCGAATTGCGCGTCAGTCACTGCAAGGCTCCAAGAAATTCCAGAATGGCTGCCGAGGTGGCGTCGCCCGGCTTGACGATGTTGGTCATCTCCGAGATGTGGTTCTCGCGCTCCACAAACACCAGGCGGCTGCGCACGCCCGCCTGCCTGAGCGCCTCGTGAAAGCGCCGAGCCTGCTGCGGCAGCGTGAGGTAGTCCCACTGGCAGTAGGTGACGAGAAACGGCGGCAGTCCTGCGCGCACGTGATACAGTGGCGAAGCGCCACGCCTCGCGTCAGGATCGCTGCCAAACACGCGCGAGCCCGCCTCGCCCGTCACGTCCGGCACGCCGCTGATGGAGATCACGCCGCGGATGGCGGACGCGCCCAGCCCGTGCGCGCGCAGCCATTTCTCCTGCACCGCCAGCAGCGCCGCCAGATGCCCTCCGGCAGAGTGACCCGCGATGAAGATGCGCGACGGATCGCCCCCATGGGCGGCGATGTTCCGCACCGTCCAGGCGAAGGCGGCGGCGGCGTCCTCGATCTGCGCCGGATGCGGGTGCTTCGGCGCCAGCCGGTAGCTGGGCACGACAACCACATAGCCTGCCCGGGCAAAGTGATTGCCGAAGAAGGGATACTGCTTGCGGTCGCCGCGCACCCACGCTCCTCCATGCAGGAAGAACAGCACGGGACGCCTTGTGGCGCCGCGCGGGCGGTAGATGTCGAGCCGGTGCTTCTCCGCATCCTCGGGAGCTCCCGCGGCGTATTCGACGTCGTTCACCGCCTCGACAGACTCGTGCAGTTGCTGCGAGGGCAGCACCATCGTTGCGGCATCGGGACGCGCGAGGCGGATGGCGTTCGAGTAGATCCACGGGCGCTGCTCGCCGTCGATGTCGAGCCATGCTTCGACGCGGTAAGCGCCGGGCTCCGGCGCCGTCCACGTCACCGCGTCTCCGGCGGCTTCATGCACGAGAGCGCCTTCCCGGAGGATGCGCCAGCGCGCCGGCACAGGGGCGCGCGCCACCAACCGAGTCGCGCCCGCCATCGGAACCGTGTCGCCCATTTCGTACACGCCAAGCGTGTTGACGGCGAAAAACGCGAAGCCCCGCGGATCGCAGAGCCAGTCGTGCGAAACGTAGGCGCGGCCCTGGCGCAGGGAAGCCGCCAGAGCTTCGTGCGTGAACTCGCGCGCCAGGATGTGGTTCACGGTGTTGCGGAACGCGATCTCGTACGGATCGAGCAGCACCTTGCCGCCGAGAAGCGCGTTCTGATGCGCGTCGATGGCGCCGATGCCGGTGAAAAACCGCGTCGCCAGCACGCGGTCCCAGCGTGCGAAAATTGCGGGCCAGTAGTCAGCGCCAGCGCCGTAGATCTCCTGCGGATATTGCTGTGCCAGACGCGCGAACTCCTCCAGTTTGCGCGGGTCGGCTGCCACGGCTTTCAGGTGGTCGGCCAGATCCGTGTCGTCTTCATGATCCGCGTGGCGGTTGTAGATCTCCATGCCGTCCCAGCCCTCCGGGGAAGCTTCGAGATCGCCCTCGGCATGGGAGTGGAACCGCAGCGGCGGCGCGGGACGCGGGAACACGAGTTCGTGCCTGGAACCGTTCTCCGCGCCGGCGAAAAACAGCACGCCATCACGCTCTCCGTGCCATGTGGCGGCATGAGGGCCGCCGTGGTCGGTGAAGAAAACGGCGCGGATGCCTGTCCGCTTCGCCGCGGCGAGAACCTCCTCGCGCGTGCCCCGCGTGTGCGCGGCGTCTTCGGCGTGGACATGGATCACCGCCGGATAGTCTTCGTAAACGCCCACGGGCGGAAGGGCCTTGCGCTGCGCGGCCAGCGCCTTGCGGGCTTCCTGGACGGCCGCGAGGCGCTCCGGCGCGAGCCGCTCCACCGTTGTGTACTTGCGGCCGGGCCTGAGGCCGGGCTGCGCCGCCGCCAGCGCAACCAGGCACACTGCCAGGGCCAGACGTGCCGTCATGCTACGAGGATACCCTGCCGCGGATGACGCCTATTTTTGCGGCCACCGGTAGAGGTAGATCGTGTAGGGGTGCCGGTGCGCTTCCACTTTTTCCACACGCGCCGGCTTCCAGCCTTTGATGCGGAATTCGAGCGAGACGACACGCGCACCCGGCTTCAACTCCTTTTCGAGCTTGGGCCGCAACTGTTCGTTGGCTTCTGTGAGCAGATAGAGAGCCACCACGTCGGCGCGCGACAGATCCACGCCCATCATGTCGCCTTCGATGATCTCTACGTGCTGCTGGAGGCCCATGCTTTCCACCGCCTCCCGCGCGCGCCTGGCCAGCGTGGGACTCAGCTCGACGCCTACCGCTTTCGCGCCGAACTCCCTGGCGGCGGTGGCCACAATACGGCCGTCTCCGCAGCCGAGATCGAACAGCGTCTCGCCGTTCTTGAGCCCCGCGATTTCGAGCATCTTGACGACGATCGGTTGCGGGGAGCTGACATACGGCGCGAGTTTCTGCGGCTGGATGAGCCGCTTCTGCTGCGCGGCTGCCGCCCCTGCCAGCAACACCCCCGCCAGCGCCAGGGCGCTACTCCGGCGGAACCAAGTGAGAACCCCTGATGGACGCATCGGCCGGCCGCCTCCCTGATTTCCATTTTACGATCCGCGCCACCACCTCCGTCACGGCCGACCAAAGTTCCCTGGGACGGCTGATGGTGAATTCCAGCCCCTTGAAGTAGCGAACCGCCTGGCTGATGGAGTCGCGCCATGGGTTCAATTGCGGCGTCAGGTTGTAGTTGAGGTAGAAGACCGGATACTCGGTCTCGCCCACTTCGCGGAGCGCGTCGGCGGGGACGCCTCCCGGCAGCATCACCTTGGGCCCGGCGATGATCAGGCCGTCGGGAGCCGGCCCTCCGTCGCGGACCTTGAACTCGCTCTGGATCAGCGAGCCGAGAAACTCCGAGTCGCTGTTCCTGTTCTGGAGCCGGGTGAAATCGACGCGGCCCAGTTGCAGCCCCTTCAGCGCTTCCCCGATGGACTGGAAGTCGATCCGGTCGCTGAACTCCTGGCGGTATAGAACGCGCTGCTCCTGAAGATTGAAAGCGACCACGGAGTAGCGGGCGATGCGCGGGTCCCGCTGGATGGTGCGGAGAATGGACACCAGGGCCGCGGTGTCGGCCCTCTGAAGCGTGGCGGCGCCGCTGTTCTGGGGAGCGAAGTTCACCAGCACTTTCACCGAGAGCGGCGCGCTGCTGTAGTCTTTCTCTCCGGGCGGCTCGTCGGCGAACTCGTCCTCATCGGCAGCCGCGGCGGTGGCTGGCGGCAGCGTCAGGACGAGATCCTTCTCTTTCGCCGTGAGCACCGCCTCCGCGCGCCAGAAACTGGCGCACACCCGTTCGGCGCGGTCCCGCATCAGCCAGTCCACCTGGTAGACGCCTTCACCCAGATCGAACGATCCTTGCAGGTAGGCGTCGCCTTTCGCATCCGCTTCGATCGACGGCACGCGGATCTTCTGGGTGAAGTACCGGGTCCGCTCCGGCGCGCCTTCCGGGGTGATGCGGAAGATCACCGTGAGGAGGTTCTCCAGTCCGGCCAGTTCCCGCATGGGGAGGGCCACTTCATAGCCCGAGTGGAACTTCAGATCGAAGCCAACGGCCGGCTTGAGCGGCGTGAGACGGCAGGGAAGATCGTCCCTGGGCTCGCGGGCTTCCAGCACCGCGAGATCGGTCCCGCCGAGAGCCCTGCCAGGGTCGGTCTCGATCAGGCTCTGGCCGCACAGCAGCGGCGTGGCGGCGAGCAGCGCCGCCAGCGCGATTGCCAGCCGGAGCGAAAGAAAAATCCGCCGCCTCTCCTTCATGCCCCCAAGTTCCCGGTTGTCATTCTACTGCCGCACCGCCCGGCCGTGAAAGGCCTGGCGGAAGCCGCGTATATAAAGCGGATCATCGCCGATCCGGCCGCCAAGTGCAACCCCCCTGTCCGCCCCGGGGACCTATGCGGGGACTCCGATATAATTGTCGATGGGGCTGATCCTCCTTAGATGGACGACATCAAGAAGAAGCTGCAAGACGAGATCGCCGCGCTCGAGTACGAGCTGCGCAACCAGTTGCCCAAGGAGATCCTGAAGGCCCGGGCGCACGGCGACCTCCGCGAGAACGCCGAATTCCACGCGGCCAAGGAGCGGCAGCGCTTCGTCGACGCGCGGCTTTCGCAGCTCAAGAAGCGGCTGGCGGAATTCTCCATGATCGATCTGTCCCGCATCCCGCGCGACCGTGTGGGGCTCGGCTCCACCGTCGTCGTGCTCGATCTGGACAGGAACGAAGAACTGACGTTCAAGCTTGTGGTCAGCGAAGAAGCCGACGCAGCCAAAGGATTGATCTCCACCACGTCGCCCATCGGCCGGGGACTCGTGGGCAAGCAGGTGGGTGACGAAGTCGCCATCCCCAGCCCTGGCGGCATGCGCCGTCTGGAGATTCTCCAGCTCACCACCATCCACGACGAGGCCGGGTAAACTGGACTGGTCGGAACCATGACTTTCACACGCGCCATCGGTATCGGGGCGGGGAAGATCCTCTCCTGGATCGTCCGGGCGCTGGCGCTCTCGCGCATCCATCCGAACGTTCTCACTTTCATCGGGCTGCTCATCAATATCGGGGCCGCCTCGCTGCTGGCGCAGGGCCGCTTCTTCCACGCCGGCCTGGTGATCATCGGCGCCGGCCTGTTCGACATGGTGGACGGCCGCGTGGCCCGCGAAACGCGCCAGGTCACCCGGTTCGGCGCCTTCTTCGATTCCGTCGTCGACCGCTATTCCGATCTCGCCCTGCTGATGGGGCTGCTCGTGTATTACGCCAATATCAACCGGAATTTCTACGTCGTCCTCACCGCCGTGGTGATGACGGCTTCGGTGATGATCAGTTACACGCGCGCCCGGGCGGAAAACGTCATCCCTTCCTGCAAAGTCGGCTTCCTCGAGCGGCCCGAACGCGTAGTGCTTCTGATCATCGGCGCCCTGTTCGACCGCATGGCCGCGGTGCTCTGGGTGATCACTGTGCTTGGCAACCTCACCGTGATCCACCGCATGTGGCACGTCTGGGAGGTGACGCGCGAGATGGACCGCCTGCCCGCCGAGCCCGGGCCGCAGCCTCGGGAAGAAGCGCGCCAGGCCCGCTGAGCCGCCTTCACTCGCCTCCGTCCGGGCCGCTCTCCAGAATCACGAACGCCTGCGCCAGCACCGCCGTATGCGTCAGCGAGAGATGGATCCGCCCCACGCCCAGCCGCCGCGCCACCTCCGCCGCCTCCCCGTGCAGCACCAGCTCCGGGCGCCCGGAGCGCTGGTTGCGCACCTCGAAATCCTGCCACCGCACGCCGCGCCTCCAGCCTGTTCCAATGGCTTTCATCCCGGCTTCCTTGGCGGCGAAACGCGCCGCGTAGCGCTCGTGCCGGTTCGCCTTGGTCTCCACGTAGGCGATCTCTGCCGGCGTGAACACGCGCTCCAGAAAACGCCGCCCGTACTTCTCCACCGCCTCGCGGATCCGGTCCACTTCCGCCAGATCGATGCCCGTTCCCAGGATCACCGCCGCGCCTCCTTCAAACAAAGACCACCGTCTTGCGCCCGTCGAGCAGAATCCGGTGCTCCGTGTGCCACCGCACCGCCCGCGCCAGCGCCAGCCGCTCGGCGTCGCGGCCTTTTTCGATCATGTCCGCCAGCTGATCGCGGTGCGACACGCGCACTACCTCCTGTTCGATGATCGGCCCGTCGTCAAGCTCTTCGGTCACATAATGCGCCGTCGCCCCGATCAGCTTCACCGCGCGCTCGAACGCCGCCTGGTACGGGCGCGCGCCGCTGAAGGCGGGCAGGAACGAGTGGTGCACGTTGATGATCCGCGCCGGATAGCGCGCCACGAACTCCGGCGACAGCACCTGCATATAACGCGCCAGCACCACCAGGTCGATCTCCTCCCGTTCGAGCAGCTCCAGTTGCCGCCGCTCCGCCTCCGCCTTCGACGCCGGGGTGACCGGCACGTGATGGAAGCGCACTCCATAGAAGCCCGCGAGCGCCGCCGCGTCCTCGTGGTTGCTCACCACCAGGCGGATGTCGGCGCGCAGCTCGCCTTCGCGGCGCCGGTGCAGCAGGTCGCTCAGGCAGTGCAGGTACTTCGATACGAACACCGCCACTCGCAGCGGCACCCGCGAATACGCCACGCGCCATTGCATGCCGAACCGCCGCGCTACCGCGCTTTCAAAGGCGTGCGCGAACTCCTCCGGGGCCAGCCCGAAGTCCTCCAGGTCCCACTCCACGCGCATCAGGAACTGCCGCGTCTCGTCGTCGCGGTGCTCGTCGGTGGACAGGATGTTAGCGCCGTGCTCGTACAGGAACCCAGAGACGCCCGCCACCAGCCCCTTCGCGTCCGGGCAGCGGACCAGAAGGATGGCGCTGTTACGGTCAGCCATGGCGTCAGTAGTCCATGGTAACCAACGGGGCGCCCGTAGCACGCCTGTCCCAGGTTTGCTACTTTGGTGGCGTCATGCACATTCCCGACGGCTACCTGTCGCCAGCCGTGCTGGCCGCGCTCGGCGCGGCGAGCGTGGCCGGTGCGGGGCTGGCGGCGCACAGGGCGTCGCGGTCGCTTGAGGAATCCCGGGTGCCGCTGATGGGCATGGCCGGCGCCTTCGTCTTCGCCGCGCAGATGATCAACTTCCCTGTGGCGGCCGGCGCCAGCGGGCACCTGCTGGGCGGCGCGCTGCTGGCCATCACGCTCGGTACGGCTCCGGCGGCGGTGGTCATGACGGCGATCCTCGCCATCCAGGCGCTGCTGTTTCAGGACGGCGGCGTGCTGGCGCTCGGCGCCAACGTGTTCAACATGGCGCTGGCAGGCGTGCTGGCGGGGGCATGGGCGTGGGAGGCCTTCGGGGGGCTGCGCCGGCGGCGAGTGGCCTCTTTCGCCGCAGGCGTGCTGAGCGCCTTTGTGGCGGCGTGTTTCGCGCTGGCGGAACTGGCCGTTTCCGGCATTCGCATCCCGGGCGCGGCGTTGTGGGCCGCTCTGGGGATTTTTGCGTTGACGGCGCTGCTCGAGGGGGCGATCACCGCCGCCGTGGTGGCGGCGCTCGATTCCGTGCAACCGGGTCTGCTCGAGCATGCTCACGGCTCGCCGCGCCGCGCCGTATCCGGCCTTCTGCTCGCCGGGCTGGTGCTGGCGGCGGCAGGGTTCCTGATGGCCTCCTCGCTTCCCGACGGCCTGGAACATCTGGCCGAGCGTATCGGCATTGCGGGGCTGGAGCGCTCCGTGGCCGCCTCGCCCATGCCGGGCTACGAGGCGAAGTGGCTGCCGGCGGACTGGCTCCAGAAGGCCGGAGCGGGGCTGCTCGGACTGGCTGTGACGGCCGCCGTCTGCTGGGCGGCCGGGCGGTGGATTGCACGGTGGCGCAGCGCATAGGCCCGAGGCATTTCGTGTTCGACGAATGGAGCCGCGGCGGCTCCTTTCTGCACCGTCTGGACGCACGGTGGAAGCTGGCATCGACACTGCTGGCGCTGCTGCTGATTTCTCTGCGCCCGGACGCATGGATGGCCTCGCCTGTGGCGGTGCTGCTGGCGCTGGCGGCGCGCCTGCCCGTGCATGCGCTCGCCTGGCGCGCGGCGGCGGTGCTGCCCTTCTCGGCGGTGTTCGCGCTGATGAGCTGGCAGGCAGGCGACACGGCGCGCGCCGCGGTGCTGCTGTGGAAGCCCTATGTGTCGGCCCTGTGGGTCACGTTGCTGATGGCCGTGACGCCGCTGGAAGACGTGCTCGCTGCCGCCGGCCGCTTCGGCGCTCCGCGCCTGCTGCTCGAAGTAATGCACTTCATCTGGCGTTACCTCGGCGTGCTGGTTGAACAGGCCTGGCGCATGCGCACGGCCGCCGCCGCGCGCGGCGCGGACCGGTCGTTCCAGGTTTCGGCCGCGGCTCTGGCCGTCCTGTTCGCGGCGTCCTATGAGCGCGCCGTGCGGGTCCACCGCGCCCAGCTTTCGCGCGGCGGGGGAGGCTTGCCGTGAGCTGCATCGTGGACGCCCGCGGGCTGCGCTTTTCCTACCAGCCCGGCCGCGAGATCCTGCGCGGCGTCGATTTTCACCTTCACCGCGGAGAGAGCGTGGCCGTGTTCGGCCGCAACGGTTCCGGCAAGACCACGTTCCTGCTGCACCTCAACGGCATCCTTCGGGGAGAAGGGCATCTCCGGGTCTGCGACCTCCCGGTCGAGCCGCCGCACCTGCAGCATATCCGCCGCAAGATCGGCTTTCTGTTCCAGGATCCCGAAGATCAGCTCTTCCGCCCGACCATCCTCGACGACGTGGCCTTCGGCCTATTGCAGGCGGGCGTGCCGCCGGCCGAAGCTGAACAGCGCGCCCGGCGCGCCCTGGCTGCGGTCGGCATTGAAGAGGACCTCGGCCGCGCCCCGTACCACCTGAGCAGCGGAGAAAAGCAGCGGGTGGCGCTGGCCGGCATCCTCGCCGTCGAGCCTGAAGTGCTGATCCTCGACGAACCCACCACACACCTGGATCCGCCCGCGCGCCGCGCCCTGCTGGAGCTGCTGCGCACGCTGCCGCAGGCCAAGCTGGTCGTCACCCACGACGCGGCCTTCGCGCGCGCCCTCTGTCCGCGCGCCGTCTTCTTCGATCACGGCCGCGTCGCCGCCGACGGGCCGACTGAAGACATCATCCGCCGCTTCGGCTGGGATCTCGGCTCTCCACCAGAAGCGTCACCGGCCCCTCGTTGACCAGGCTCACCGACATCATCGCCTGGAACACGCCCGTCGCCACCTCCACGCCCAGCGCGCGCGCCGCTTCCACAAACCTCTCGTACAGGCGCCGCGCCTCCTCCGGCGGCGCCGCGAGGTCGAAGCTCGGCCGGCGGCCCTTGCGTGTGTCGCCGTACAGGGTGAATTGCGACACCACCAGAAGGCTGCCTCCCGCTTCCTTCAGGCTCAGGTTCATCTTCCCGGCGCCGTCCTGGAACACCCTCAGTTCCACAATTTTCCGCGCCAGCGCCTCTGCATCCTGATCCGTATCGCCCTTGCCAACGCCCAGCAGCACCAGCAGCCCGGGACCGATGCGGCCCACCACTTCGCCCCCGACGGTGACGCTGGCTTGGGACACTCTCTGGAGGACTGCGCGCATGGCCGACGCTTCCAAGGTAGCCGACCCAGCGCCGCTGCCGCATCGCCGCGCCGGGACGGACGTCCGTCTCCGAGCGGCGTAAGTGATTTCCCTGATAGAGATTCGGCGCCGGACAGTCGATAATTGCATTGTCATGATATTCCGGAGGAGACGCTCATCCTCGGGCATCAAGAGTGGCTTTCTCCACTTTCACGACAACTCCAACCGCGTTGTTGCCGGGCCGGGAGACGGCGAGTACATCCACCTGCGGGATGAGTTCGGCAACGAGTGGAAGGGGGTTGCCGAACGCCAGCCGGACGACACGATCCGCTACAGGTTCCGGTCGTCGAACGGAGATTTCATTACGGGCATCTCCGACGGCTACGGCGTCATCCTGCGCGACCAGAAAGGGAAAACCTGGCGCGGGTTCATCGACTGAGATCCGCCCTCTGCCTCCTGGATGCGACTGGAGGGACGCGGGCGGGTTCCATGCGGTGCCGGCAGGCCACTCCAGGCGCGCCTGTGCCGCGCGCGAAGGCCGCTTCAGCGGCCGCAGCAAGTGGTTCCCACGTAGCGCAGCGCGGCTGACCGTTCCTTCCGGGCGCTCCAGCGCCCTTCAGTCGCGGCACCGAACACGGGCTCCCGTTCCGGTCTTGGTTCTGTGCCGCGCGCGAACGACGGAATTCGCCAGAAGTCCGGCCGAAGTTAGCGGTCCGCGCGAGGCTTTGCGCGGGATGACGGCCCGTGCTGGGACCGCTCGCTCCCACGGCCTGCGGCCCGCGTGGGCCGCGCTACTGACGGCCGCCCAGCCGCATCACCGGATTTCGTGCGGCGGTGCGCGTCTACAATAAAAGCGTGCCGCGGATTCCCCGCAGATTGGTGTTTTTCTTCGCCGCCGCCGGCGCGCTTGCCGCGCCGCCCGGGATTCTTCCGCTCAAGGAAGTCCGCAAGGGAATGAGCTGCACGGGGAAGACCGTCTACGACGGCGCCAAAATCGAGGAATTCCGGTGCGAAATCCTCGGCGTCCTCGAAAACACCGGCCCGCGGCAATCGGTGATTCTGGCCCGCCTGAGCGGCGGTCCGCTTGAAGAGACCGGCGTCATGCAGGGCATGAGCGGCAGCCCGGTTTACATCGGCGGGCGGTTGATCGGCGCGGTGGCCTACTCTTTTCCCTTCTCAAAAGCCCCCATTGCCGGCATCCGCCCGATCGAGGAGATGCTGGAGCCGCCCCGGCCGCGGCAGGCGCGGCAGACGCCACTGGATCCGTATGACCTGGCTGCCGCTCTGCCTGCGCGGCAGGAGGTGGAGATGGGCTCCACCCGTCTGGTGGAGATCTCCACTCCGCTGTGGCTGAGCGGTTTCACGCGCAGCGTCATCGAGCGCTTCGCTCCGCGCCTCCGGGCCGCCGGGCTTGAGCCCGTCCAGGGCCTGGGCGGCGGCCGCCCGCAGCCGCCCGCCGGCCAGCCGCAGCCGCCGCAGCCCGGCGAGATGATCAGCGTGCAACTGATGACGGGCGACATGAGCGTTGGCGCGGACGGCACCGTCACGCATGTGGACGGCCGGCGCATCTACGCTTTCGGGCACCGTTTCCTTGGCGCGGGCGAGACGGAGATGCCGTTCGCGCGCGCTGAAGTGCTTGCGCTGCTGCCCAGCCTGAACTCCTCGTTCAAGATCTCCAACCCGCGGGAGTGGCTCGGCGCCATCACTCTGGATCATTCCGCGGGCGTCTCCGGCGAACTGAACCGCAAGGCGCGCATGCTGCCCGTCCAGATCCAGGTGGACAGCCCGCCGCCCGCGCGCCACTCGCGCACTTACCGGCTCGAGACGGTGGACGACCGCCTGTTGACGCCGATCCTGGTGCAGATGGCCGTGTCCTCCGCACTCGAGGCTACCGAGCGCACGGCAGGCATCGCCACGGTGACCCTCCGCGGCCGCATGCTGATGCGCGGGGGCGATCCGATCCCCTTCTCCAACATCTACGCGGCCGAGCTCGGCGCGCCCATGCTCGTTTCCGCGGCCACGGCGGCGCCTCTGGCGGCGGTGCTCCAGAGCGGTTTCGATTCTCTCAGGCTCGCGGGACTCGAACTCGAGATGGAGGTCAGCAACGAAAAGCGCCAGGTCCAGCTCGACGGTGTCTGGAGCTCCAAGCGC
Source organism: Acidobacteriota bacterium (assembly GCA_049325215.1). Lineage (GTDB taxonomy): Bacteria > Acidobacteriota > Terriglobia > Bryobacterales > Bryobacteraceae > JANWVO01. Next base: position 77,212 of record JBMOMB010000027.1, on the reverse strand, counting down.
ACGGTGCGCCCCGGCGAGAGCGTCGAGATCACGGCGCTGTACCTGGGGGAACGGGGCGTCGAACTGCCCCGCAAGGCTGCGTACCGGGTGCCGGTCGGCGCGCCAGCCGGGCCGCTGTATTTCACTGTCACGGACGGGCCGTCCGCCAATCTCGCCGAGTTCCGCCAGTTCCTGCTCACGCCGCCGCGCTCGCCCGAGCAGCTCCGCGCCTTCCTCACGCGGCTGCACCCGAACGACAGGCCCTACCTGCGCGTCTGGCGCGCCGCGCCCACGCTGCAGGTGCAGGGGGAGAACCTGCCGCTGCTGCCGCCGTCGATGGGCGCCTCGCTGCTGCAGAGCGCATCCCAGCAGGCCAACTCTCTGGTCGCCGAAATCCGCATGGATCCGGCCTCGTACCTGTTCTCCGGTTCCCGCACCATTCAGGTGGAAGTGAAAGAATGAAGCTCTCCCGCCGACGCCTCGCTCTTGCCTCCTGCGCCGCCGCGCTCTGTTTCGCGGGCAGTTCCAGCGTCTGGGAGAGCAACACCTACAACGACTTTCTGAAGGGCCGCTTCCACGGCGTTTCATTGACGCGGGACGGCCGCCTGACGCTCGCTCCACGGCTGGAGACCGCCGCCGAGACCGGCGAAGCTGGCGTCTGGAGCCTGGCCACGGCGCCCGACGGCGCGGTCTATTTTTCGACCGGCCATCGGGGGCGCGTCTATCGGTGGAAGCCCGGCGAGAAGCCCGCGCTTCTGTGGTCAGCGCCCCAGCCGGAAGTCTTCGCGCTGGCCCTGGGCGCCAAAGGCGTCCTCCTTGCGGGCTCATCGCCCGACGGCAAGGTCTGGAAGATCGAGAACGGCAAGGCCGCCGAGTTCTTCGACCCGGGTGAAAAGTACATCTGGGCGCTTGTTGCCGCGCCCGACGGCTCTGTTTTCGTCGGCACCGGGCAGAATGGCCGCGTCTGGCGGGTCTCCCCCTCAGGCCAGGGCGAGATCTGGTATGAGACCGGCCAGACCCACGTCACCGCCCTCGCACTCGACTCGAAGGGCCGGCTTCTCGCCGGAACGGAACCCAACGGCATTCTCTACCGCATCGAGGGCAAGAACCGCGCGTTCGTGCTTTATGACTCCAGCCTGCCTGAGATCCGCTCCATTGTTCCCGCCGCCGACGGCTCCGTTTATGTCGCCGCGATGGGCGGCGCCTATGCCCGCCGGCAGGCGCAGGCGGCTGGTACGGCCGCCTCGCAGCAGGGCGCTGGCATCGTCACCACCACCGTTACCGTGTCCGCGGACTCCGAGGCCGCTCAGCGGGGCATCGACCTCCAGCCAAAGCCGGAACAGCCCAAGCCCCCCGCCCCGGCCCCCGAGACTCCTCCGCCTGCCCCATCGATAGACTTGAGCGCGGAAAAATCGGCTCTGTACCGCATCCACGCCGACAACCTGGTGGAGAACCTCTGGTCGAGCAAAGAGGAAAACGTCTATGACCTGATCGTCCGCGGCGCCGACCTGTACTTCTCCACCGATTCGAACGGCCGCATCTACCGGCTCTCGCCCGATCTCAAGGCGGCCCTGCTCGTCGAGACCCGCGAGGGCGAAACGACGCGCCTTGCCGAAGCCGCCGGCTCGCTGTACGCCGCCACCAGCAATCAGGGCAAGCTGTACCGCCTCAACGGCGCCGCTCCTCAGACCGGCATCTATGAATCTCCCGTCCATGACGCCGGCAACGCCGCCCGCTGGGGCAGGCTCGAATGGCGGGCGGAGATGAACTCAGGGAAACTTTCCTTCCGCACGCGCTCCGGCAACTCCTCCCGTCCGGACTCCACCTGGAGCGACTGGTCCGAGCCTATTACCGATCCGGAGCGCAACGCCGTCTCCAGCCCGAACGCCCGCTACATCCAGTGGCGAGTCGAAATCACGCCTGGAGCAGGCCCCGCGCCGGTGCTGGACTCCGTGGCGGTCAGCTACCAGCCCCAGAACGGGCGCCCCATCGTCCGCAGCATCCAGGTGACGCCGCAATGGGCCGCCGCCCAGCAGGCCAAACCCGCCGCCTCCCCCCAGCAATCTTCGGTGGCGTATTCGATCACCGTGACTGACACGGGCGACACGGGCCAGGCCACCAGCCGCGGCACCCCCACGCAAACGATCAGCCGTACCGGCATGCAGCAGCTCTATCTCTCCTGGCAGGCCGACGACCCCGACGGCGACACCCTGATCTACAGCCTGTACTACCGCGGCGAGGATGAGCGGGAGTGGAAGCTGCTCAAGGCCGATATCCGCGAAAACACCTTTCAGCAGGACGGGGAGGTCTTCGCCGACGGCCGCTACTTCTTCCGGGTCGTCGCCTCCGACCGCCTCGCCAATAGCCCGCAGGCTGCCCGGGAGTCCGACCTGGTCAGCCCCCCGGTGCTCATCGATCAGACTCCGCCGCGCGTCCGCATCCTGGAACCGGTGCGCCAGGGCCAGGAATGGGTTGTTGAGATCCGCGTCGAGGATTCTGCCTCGCCCATCCGCCGCGCGGAGTATTCGGTCAATGCCGGCCCCTGGACCGTGCTCGAAGCTGCCGACGGCATTACCGACAGCCGCGAGGAGTCCTTCTCCGTCCGCCTGCCCGCCGAAGGCGGCGAGCGCTCCTTAGTGGTTCGCGCCTTCGACGTGGCCGGCAATCCCGGACTCGCCCGCATCGTGCTCCGCTGAAGCAACACGCTCTTGCACCGCCCGGCGGGGCCGGCGATCCTCCGGAAGTCCGCCCGCTATGGTCTTGCCGGTGCGGAATCCGGCCAGGCGTCCGCTTCTTCCCCCGTTGCCCGCATGAGAGCCCGGTTTCGCCGCGCCATCAGGCCGGGGCCAGCAGGAGGCGCTTCCTTCCAGGGCCTTTGCGCACGAGGTATCGCACGCCGGGTTCCATGAAATTCGCGGCCCGAGGGATAGCGAAGGCTGCCAAAGGGCTCTTCCGAATTGTGGAATTGTGGGCTTCTCATCCGGGGGGCGGGGCTGCCCGTGGCTGCGCCCTGTCTCGCCTTCGGCGCTCCGGCCGCGGTTGCCTTCCGCACGCAGCCGTGCGCCATTTCGCTCCTCTGGCGTTGCCAGCCGGAGCATGAGCCGCAAGTCTCTTTGTGACTCCGGTCATGGAACCGGACATCGCTCTCCTCTACTCTGCTCGATAGGGAGAACGATTTGAGCGAACTGATCGATAACCGGGCCCAGAGGGTCCGCCAGTTGAAGTCCATTATCCGGAAGCTCCACGAAGGCGAGGCGCCGGAGGCTGTCAAGGACCAGCTCCGCACCATCGTGCGCGAGACCGATTACTCGGAGATCGTCGCCATGGAGCAGGAGCTGATGGCCGACGGCGTGCCTGCGGAAGAGATCATGTCCATGTGCGACCTGCACTCGCAGCTCACGCGGGAAGTGCTGGTCCAGCTTCCCGCGCGGACCGTTCCGCCGGGCCATCCCGTTGATACCATGCGCCGGGAAAATCAGGCGCTGCGGGAGACCCTCACACGCATGCGCGAGGCCATGGAAGCCATCCTGGCCACGGAGGACGGCAACGCCATCGAACCGCACCTGATGGCGTGGCGCCAGTGCGCCAACGAGCTGATGGACATCGAGAAGCACTACCAGAGGAAAGAGCACCTCTTCTTCTCGCGCCTCGAAAGCCATGGCATCACCGGGCCATCGAAGGTGATGTGGGGCAAGGACGACGAGGTGCGCGCCATGCTGAAGAGCCTTCAGCAGGTCCTCTCCGAGCCGGACGCCGCGCCCGCCGACTACAAGCTCGCTGTCTGCACCGTGGGCGCCAGCGTCACCGCCGCCATCGAAGAGATGATCTACAAGGAGGAGAACATCCTCCTGCCGCTCTGCCTCGATGTCTTCACCGAAGACGACTGGGCGCAGATCTGGGCGGATTCGCCCCGCTACGGGTGGTGCCTCGTGGAGCCGCGCGAAGGCTATGCCCCGCCGGAGAGCGTGCTGCGGGAAGGGGTCAGGCTCCAGGGCGGTCAGGCGGTCCAACTGCCCACGGGCAGCCTCACGCTGGAACAGCTTCTTGCGATCTTCCGCACGCTTCCCGTCGATCTCACTTTCGTCGACGCCGACGACCGCGTGGCCTTTTACAGCGAAGGCCCCGACCGGATCTTCGCCCGTTCCCGCGCCATCCTCGGCCGCAAGGTGCAGCACTGCCATCCGCCGCGCAGCGTCCATGTCGTCGATCAGATCCTGGACGATTTCCGCGCGGGACGGCACAGCGTGGCCGAATTCTGGATCCCCTTCCAGGGGCGTTTCGTCCACATCCGCTACTTTGCCGTCCGCGATGAGAAGGGCCGTTACCTCGGCACGCTGGAGGTGACGCAGGATATCACCCGCATCCGCGCGCTGGACGGCGAGCGCCGCCTGCTCCAGTACGACGAAGCTGTTACGGAAGGAGGTGCCCGATGAGCGCCCGCATCCAACCCGAAACCCGCCTGTCTGTTCTGCTCGATACGCACCCGGAGCTTGCGCCCCGGCTGATGACTGCTCTTCCCGCCTTTGCGGGCGTGCGCAGCGAGGCCATGCGGCGCAGTCTCCTGGAAGGGACGACGCTCGAACAGGCGGCGCGGCTCGCCGGCCTGCCTGTGCCGGAGTTTGTGGCCACGATCCGCGCCTGGGCGGGCGAGGAGGAAGAGGAGGCCGCCTGCGGCCACGGCGGCCACGCGCCCCTGCCCCCCACGCCCAGGCCGGAATGGGCGGCGCGCTTCACTCCGCGCTTCCGCATCGACGCCGACGAAATGCTGGCCACGGGAGTCCACCCTGCCGGCAAGGTGAAGCAGTGCGGCTCGATGCTGGCTGACGGCGAAATGGTGGTTCTGACGAGCAGTTTCTGTCCCTCGCCCCTGATCCAGATGATGCGCCAATCGGGTTTCGAAGCCTGGACGGGCGAAACATCGCCCGGACGCTGGGAATCGTGCTTCCGCCGCCAGGCCGGCGAGTAGAGGCTCACAGGCTCTTGAGCCACTCGTGGACTTTCGCCGGATCCCCGGCTCCGCACAGCAGCGAGCCGGGCACGATGCCCTGCGCGCCCGAGGCCCGCAGCAGCGGAACGGTCTCTTCCCGGATGCCCCCGTCGGCCAGCAGCAGCACCTGCGTGCCCTCCAGATGAGCCGAGGCTTCGGCCATGCGGTCGCAGGCGCGCTCATCCAGCCCGCAGCCTTTCACGCCCGGCGGCGTTCCCATCAGCACTACATGCTGCACCCGCAGCCGCAAGCCCCGCACGAGTTCAACAGGCGTGTCCAGTTCCAGCGAAACGCCCGCCTTGCAGCCCCGGCTCTGTGCCCACTCCACCACCTGCCAGACCCGCTTCCCCGTCTCCAGCGGCACGGTGAGCCAGTCGGCTCCCGCTTCGGCAAACAGCGGCGCGAGGTCCATCGGGCGCGTGGCGAACAGGTGCACGTGCAGCGGCTTGGAGGTGATCTGCCGGATCCGCGCCACCAGATCGGGAAAGAACAGCAGGCTGCGCACATAGTGGCCGTCGGCGGCGTCCAGATGGAACGAGTCGGCGAAGGGTTCCAGGCGCCGGATGTCGCGTTCGAGATTCGCCAGATCGGCCGACCACAGGCTCAGGTCCAGCCACAGCGGCGCAGCCAGCGGATCGATCTTCATCGGGGAACCTCCAGCGGGCGCCGCGGCTGCCTGTGTTCCGGGAATCGGGAAACGTGCATGCTATCTTGAGGATAAGCAATGCTCCATCCCTCTGTTTTTCGATCCGCTTTTATTGTTTCCGTCCTGCCGCTGCTGGCTGCCGCTCAGGCGCCCGCCGCCGCGGATGACCCGGTGGTGGTCGTTCTGGACGGCAAGGAGTGGCGCAAGAACGAGCTGGAGGCGGCCGTGCGCGCGCTGCCTCCGGATGTCGCCCGGAATTTCTTTGCCAACAAAGAAGCTTTCCTGAAGCAGTATGCGCTGGTGACGCGGTTGGCGCAGATGGCGGAAAAAGAGGGCGTGCCCGAAAAGGAGCCGCACAGGACACGGCTGGCCTACAACCGCATGATTTATCTGGCCCAGGCGCAGACCGAACTGGCGGCGTTGAAGATCTCCGTCAATCCGGAGGAGCAGGAGAAGTACTTCGCCGAGCACAAGGACGACTTCGCCCGCGCCCACGTGAAAGTCATCTACCTCAGCTTCAATGACAATCCCCTGCCTTCCGGCGACCCCAAAGCCAAGCGCCCGCGCACGAGCGCGGAGGCCGAGAAACTGGCCCGCGACCTCGTCGCCAAAGCCCGTGCCGGCGCCGACTTCTCCGAGCTGGCGCGCAAGTACTCCGACGACGAGGAGACCCGGGCGAAAGGCGGCGATTACACGCCATTGAAGCCGAACGACACGAACCTGCCGCCCCAGATCCGCACTGCCATCTTCTCGCTGCGCCCGGGACAGGTGTCCGATCCCGTGCGGCAGACCGGCGGCTTCTGGATCTTCCGCCTCACGGAGTTCGTCACGCCTTCCCTGGAAGACGTGCGCAGCGAGGTCTACTCGGCGGTCCGCGAGGCCAAGTTCCGCGAATGGATCGAAGGAATCCAGAAAAGCGTGCAGTTGGAAGTGCGGGACCCGCAATACATGGGAACCGGCTCGCCGAAGCAATAGGCCTGCGGACCCGCTGCGCTCTGCGCTTTGCCGGCGCGCCAGTCCGCCTCGGCTGGGCGAAGCGGCTGCGCGCATGCCGCGGCAAGCTGCGCTTCGGACCCGGCCCCGGCCAGGAGGTTCACGCCGCCAGCTTCCTGCGCGAGCGGCGGATCGTTCTGGACTCGGAATTGAAAACCGACGCGGGAGAGCTTTCCCGGATCTCGTTGCATGAACTTTTCCACTTCGTGTGGCTCCGGCTGGGCAACCGGGTGAGGCGCAGTTGGGAGGAGCTTCTGCTGCGCCAATGGAGGCAGGGCGCACGCGGCGAGGTGGGTTGGTCATCCGAGCAGCGGCAGCGCGCTCTGCGCCTGGAAGACGTGGAAGGGCGCTCCCGCCGCTGGCGCGAGTATGTCTGCGAAAGCTTCTGCGATTCGGCCGCCTGGGCCTTCGGCATTCTCCGGACACACCCCGAATTTACTCTTGAGGCGGCCTTCCGGCCCGAACGCCTCCGCTGGTTCGCCGAATTGAGGCGTCACCGCCAGGGGGTGTTTCCCATCTAACTTGATAGAATTTCCGATAGGATCACCCAACGAATGCACCGTTTCCCCCGATTGTCTGCCGCCGCCCTGCTGGCGGTCTTCCTTTTGCTGGACGGATGCGCCTCACAGGTGTCGAAAGGCGAGCCGTCGCCGCGCCGGGACGGAGACGCCGCCAGCCGCAAGGCCGCGCCGGACTTCGAGCTGAAGGACATGAACGGGAAGACGATCCGGTTGTCCGACTATCGCGGCCAGGTGGTGCTGCTGAATTTCTGGGCCACCTGGTGCGGCCCGTGCAAGATCGAGATCCCGTGGTTTGTCGAGTTCCAGCGGACGTACAAGGACCGCGGCTTCACCGTGATCGGCGTCAGCGTGGACGAAGACGGCTGGGAAGCGGTGCGGCCGTTCCTGGCCTCCCGGCAGGTGAATTACCCGGTGGTCGTCAGCACGGTGGAGGTCGAACAGAAGTACGGCGGCGTCGAAGCGTTGCCCGTTTCATTCCTGATCGACCGCGAAGGGCGTATCGCCAACACTCACGTTGGACTGGTGACCAAGAAGACCTATGAAGATGAAATCCGCCGCCTTCTGGATTAGCGCCCTGGCCGCCGCGCTGCAGGCCTCCGCGCAGGCGCCCCAGATCCTCACGCTCCAGGAGCCGGAGAAAGTGACGGTGCCGCGGCAGGGTGAAGCCAAGGTGGCACTGAAGCTGAGCATGCGCCCCGGCTATCACGCCAACTCCGACAGGCCCTCGGAAGACTATCTGATTCCGATGCGGCTGACGTGGGACGCCAGGGCGCCCGTCGAGGCAGTGGAAGTTGTCTATCCGAAAGGCAAGCTCGAGAAGTTCGAGTTCACCGAGAAGCCTATCTCGGTGCTGGACGGCGACTTCGAAATCGTGACCCGCCTGCGCCGCCTCCCGAACGCCATGCCCGGCCCGGCGTTCCTCTCCGGCAAGCTCCGCTATCAGGCCTGCAACGACAAGATGTGCTTCCCGCCGAAGACCATTGACGTCAGAGTCCCGCTGCTGATTCAGTGACCGAGACTCCCCGCCAGGAGCCTGGACAATCCTGCCCCGCGCCCCCACCGACCTGGAAAAACCGGGACATCCATGATAGGGGTACGTCAAGGGGGAGACAGAGGTGCCCCCTCCCCAGGTTTTGGAGTGGCCCGAGGTGTGAAGAAAGCGGTCGAACGAGAGTCGGCGAATCGGAGGGGCCAGCGGGAAAAGCTGGCCGGAAACAGATCCAAGCTTCGGCTGGATCAGACATCCATAAGCTGGACCGGAACAGAGCCGGCCAAGAAGTTTGAGTGAGGAAGAGCGCGCCAGCCTCGAAACAGGCCCGCCCGGGCGCGAATTTCCCTGACCCCTGGCGGGCGGCGCATGTATATTGGACATTCGGAGCCCACCCATGCATGGCAGTCCGCTTTTCTTCCTCATTGGAGTTGTGGTTGTGATGAACGGGTGCAGTTCCTCATCCCCGCGGCCGGCCGGGCAGGGCGCGCTCGAGCGGCGCATCCTGGCCCAGGTCCATCCCTCGGGTTTCGAGTTCGCTCACGATACGTACAACGGCATGGGCGTCGCCAGCGACAGGCGCGTTTATTACGTGCTCAGCAGCGAGAAGCCGGACGTGGCCGGGCAGATGTATTTTTACGATCCGTACTCAGACCGTGTCGAGCACGTGGGCGACCTGACGGAAGCCGCGGGCGAGAAGGGCATGAACGCCATCGCGCAGGGAAAGAGCCACGTGAATTTCGTCGAGGCGGAAGGCAAACTCTGGTTCGCCACCCATATTGGTTACTACTCAATCATCGACGACATGGAGAAGCCCGGCGTGCCGCCGCCCGGCATGAAGCCGTATCGCGGGGGGCACGTGCTGGCCTACGATCTGAAGTCACGGCGGTTTGAGGACCACGGAATCGCCCCGCGCGGCGAGGGCATCCTGACGATGAACATGGACCCGGTGCGCATGCGCGTGTACGGGCTCACCTGGCCCACGGGAGTCTTCTTCCGCTACGATGTGCGCCGGCGCGAGTGGAAGGAGATCGGCGCGTTTTTCGAAGAGGGCGAGAACGGCCGCGGGCCGACGTACCGCACGATCTGCCGCTCGCTCGGCGTCGATCCGCGCGACGGCAGCGTCTACTTCAGCACAGGTGACGGCACGATCCGCCGCTACCGGTACGGCACGGAAGCCGTCGACCCCGTGGAAGGCGACAACCTGAAGAAGGACTACTTCGGCCAGTACGACATCACGTCTCCAGGCCACATGGCTTACAACTGGCGGCAGGTCGTCTGGCATCCGCGGACGGAAATGTTTTACGGTGTGCACGGGAATTCAGGCTATTTGTTCCGCTTCGATCCCCGCGCCGAGCGCGTCGAAGTGCTCGAGCGCATCACCAGCGAGCCGTCGCGCCGCAGCGGCATGTTCGACCAGTTCAGTTACGGCTATCTGGGCTTCACGCTCGGCCCGGACAAAGAAACGCTCTACTATCTCACCGGCGGCCCCATTTATGTCGAGGGGAGACGGCTGAAAGGCAAAGACACCACCGGCAAGGGCGAGGCCAAGGGCGACGAGAACCTGCATCTGATCACCTGGCACATCCCCTCAGGGCGCTACACCGACCACGGCGCCGTGTTCTACGAAGACGGCAGCCACCCGACCTACGTCAATTCCATCGCGGTCACGGGTGACGGCCGCGTGTTCACGCTGGCCCGCGTGCCGCGCAAAGATGGCACGTTCCGGACAGAACTGATCAGCTTCCGGCCGTGAGCGCATGCGGTTTCTGAGCCGCGAGTAAAGCGGGCCGCAGGCCCGCGGGAACGAGCGGCCCCAACGCAATCAGCACCGCACGGCGGGAACGCGGGCGGCCGCCGGCTCAGGCGGCATCGTGGCCTCCGCGCGCGGCTCTGGACAACACATCTGGCTAGGTGCGAGCGTGCCGGTGGCGCGGGAAAATACGTTTGGAGGCCCCATGAAAGCCATCGCCGATGTCTGCATCATCCCGCTCGGGGTCGGGGTGTCCGTTTCCAGAGAAGTCGCCGAGTGCGAGCGCATCCTGCGCGAGTCGGGGCTCAAAACAAAATTGCACGCTTACGGCACCAACGTGGAGGGCGAGTGGGACGACGTCATGGCGGCTGTGAAGCGCTGCCACGAAACCCTCCACGCCATGGGCGTAGCCCGCATCTCCACCAACATCCGCATCGGCACGCGCACCGACAAGCCGCAGACGATGGAGGACAAGATCCGGAAGGTCGAGCAGTTGCTTGAAACCAGGAGCGGCGGCTGACCCAGCTACCGGAGGAGATCACCCGGCCGCAATGCCCGCAGGTCTGCAACGAAACGATCCGGGGCGCAGGCCAGCAGATTCTCGCCGCTCACCACGCCCGTGCCCACGGCCACGATCCGCACCCCCGCCTCCCGCGCCGCCTGCACGTCGTTGGGATGATCGCCGATATAGACCACCTCCGCCCCGCGCCGGATCAGTCCCGCCTGGCGCGCCCGGGAAACCGCCAGCCGGATGAGCGCCCCGCGCGTGGGTGCGTCGCCGGAGAACGCCCCCACGGAAAAGAACTCCTCCAGCCCGGCGCGGCGCATTTTCGTCCACGCAATCCGCTCGAGATTGCCCGTCACCAGTCCGCACGGCACTCCGCGCCGCTGCAATGCCCGCAGCAGCCGCCGCACACCGGGGCACACCTTGCGGGAAAGACCGGGACAAGTCCGCACATAAATGTTTTGGGCCGCCCGGCCCGCTTCCTCGAGCAGCCGCCGCGCTGCCCGGCCGCGAAGCCCCGCCCGGCCCAACATCTCCAGCAGGATGTCGCGGTCCAGCATTCCTGCCACGGGAATCCCGTCGATCGGCACGGCGATTCCGGCCACCCGTTCCACGGCGCGCTGCAGCGCGCGCCGGTGCGCCGGCCCGCTGCGCCGCAGCAGCGTTCCATCAATGTCGAACAGAGCCAGCGCGCCCGAGGGCTCCATCCGCTCCCATGATATCCGCGGCTACACTGAAAGAGATGCAGGTGCTTGAGGCGGGCCGCCGCCAATGGGTGCAACTCGAACTGGACGCCGACCTCCTCCGGCAGGCGGCAGAGGAGGCAGGCTTCACATGCAAGGCGGAGGTGCTCCAGCGCAGCATCGTGCTCGACCTCGCCGCGCAGGACCGCGAGGGGCCGCTCCTGCTGTTTGACGGCGCCGATCCCGCCAACACCGGCTGGTTCGCCCGGTGCCAGTTTTACGTCGACGCGCGCAGCGGCGCCGTCATGCAGACTCCGTTCTTTCTGGCCAACCTGCCCGATGCTCACGGCCGCGTCAACCCGCGCGGCGTGCGGCTCCAGATCCTCACCGAACTGCCTGTCCACGCGCGCCTGCCCGGACGGCAGCCGGTCACCGAAAAGGCTCTGCTTGCGGTTTATGTGACGCTGCTGCGCGGCCTCTCGCAGAACGGCGTGGCGCTCTGCGGCAAAGGCCCCGTGCAGCCTCTGGCCGGAAGGCCTGAGCCGGCGCGCAAGTAATCACTTCAGCACGGGCAAGATCGAGTTCGCGTCATCAGTCCACAAGAAGCGCGGCTGCGGCCGCCCGCCCGCCCAGGGACGGCTCGTGTCCACCAGCATCCACGTGGAAGCCAGCGCCGCCACGGCGGGATCCCCTGCGCTGTTCAGCCGCGTGCAGCTCACACGGGCATCGGCGGCCAGCGCCCGCACCACCGGCGCGAGGTCGGCGTACTGGTTGGAGATGTGAAACGCCATCACCCCACCGGGCTCCAGATGCTTCCGGTAGAGCGCGAACGCCTCGCGCGTGAGCAGGTGCGCCGGAATCGAATCGCCGCTGAAGGCGTCGATCACGAGCACATTGAACCGCTGCGGCGCCTCCTGCGCCAGCGTCAGCCGTGCGTCTCCTTCCGCCACTTCGATCCTCGCCTCAGAACGCCCCAAATAGGTGAAGTGGCGCCGGCTGAACTCGATCACCAGGGGATTGATTTCGTAGAAGCGGAATACGTCGCCCTCCCTCCCATAAACAGCGAGCGCGCCCGCTCCGAGCCCGATGATTCCCACCCGCCGCGCCGCACCCGGCCGGCTCAGCAGCAGCCCCGCCGCACTCGTCCGGCTGTAGTAGGCGGTGGCGATGTCCTCCAGGCCGGCGCCCCGGAACTGGGAGCCGTGCACTACCATCCCATGCAGCATCTTCCGCAGCGCCGGGCGCGTGTCCGAAGCAGGCTCGTCTACCACTCGGAGGCTGCCGCAAAAGTTCCGGCCCGCATCGACCAGCCCGGCGTAATAATTCTGGATGAGCGCCAGCGAAGGCGTTGCGGCGAACACTGCGGCCATCGCCGCGCCCTGCATCACCCAGCGACCCGCGCCTCGCATCCGCCACAGGCACAATAGCGCGGTTCCAGCCATCAGCAGCGGCAGTTCAAGATAGCCTTTCAGCAGCGACGGCGCGAGCACGCCCGCGATGAAGGATCCGAGCGCCCCGCCCGCCGCCGCGTGCGTCCAGAAACTTGTCAGCCGCTCCGGCGCCGGCTTGGACGCCGCCAGTTCGCGGTGCGCGAACAGGCAGACCAGCAGCAGCCCCAGACAATACAGGCCGACCTTCGCCGCCAGCACCGCCTGCAGATCGAGGAACAGCAGCGAGAGGGCCATGGCCTGCAGCCCGAGCAGGGCCTGCCACGCAGTGCGTCTTCCGGGGCGGTCATCGAAGAGAAATGCGGCGGCGTAAGTCAATAGATACACGAGCAGCGGAACCACCCACAGCAGCGGGGCGGGCGCCACTACCTGCGTGATATGGGCCGTAGTCGCTACCAGAAAAGCCGTCCCCAGCGCCGCCCATCCAAGCCACTTCAGGCGCTCCGCCCACCGGGCGCTCCCCGCCAGGGGCAGCGCCGGCGCGGGCGGTTGCCGCCGCCAGACGAGCCACGCCGCGCCTGCCAGCAGCACGGCCTCACCCACGAACGCTGCATCCCACCACTGCTCGAGCCTCGACAGGCCCAGGCGCGGCTCGAAAGCAAACGGAAAGGCGAGCAGGGCGAGCGCGCAAGCTGCGTTCGACCAGGCTGACAGCCGGTACGGACGCGCGCGCGTGTCCAGCAGTCCCAGCCAGTGCTGCATGAGAGGAGATGTGGCGGACAGCAGAAAATACGGCAGGCCAACGGCGCCAGACAGCGCCAGCAGCACGTGAGCCGCATCGCTGCCCTGCGCAGGCGCTGCGCGGGGCAGCAGCACGCATGCGAGCACGACCACGGCATGTACCGCCGCCTGCGCCCGCGGCTTCACCAGCCGTGCCAGCAGGTGGGCATACAGATAGCCCAGCAGCAGCACGGACTGGAAAAAGAGAAGGCACGCCGACCAGACCGCCGCCGAGCCGCCATACAGCGGCAGCAGCATCTTGCCGGCCATCGGCTGGACAAGGAACAGCAGAAAAGCGCCCAGCACGACGGCTGGTCCGATCCACAACATCCGCTCTCAATGGTATCGGACAGGACAGCAGGGGCTGCCGTCACCGCGGTCCGGCGGGCCAGCCCCAGGCCTGCATGACGATGTCGAAAATGCGCGTGTTCGGCATGTAGCCGCGCACGCGTTCGGCGCCGGCGCCAGTCGCCGTCACCAGCACCTCCTCGCCCGTGTGCGAGTGGCCCACGCGAAGAGCGGGAATGCGGATCTCGTCATTCGGGTTGTTCTTGGCCGTCCATTCATCCAGGCCTTGCAGCAGCGGCACGCCGCGGCGGCCGCCGGTGATCCGCAGTTCGAATGAATGGTCGGCGGTGAACAGCAGCAGCGACTCGTTGAGATTCACCTTCCCGGCGATCTCGCGGATCAGTTTGTCGAAGTTGACCAGGTTGTCCAGCCCTTTGCGCACGTTGTCGGTATGGGCGTCCCACTCGACCATCAGAAAGTAGCCTTTGCGGTTCGAGGAAAGCAGATCCACAGCGCGGCGCGTGGCAGCGGCAACGTCCGGCTCGGCATCGGTGACCACGATGGGCCGCTTCTCTCCCGGGGGCACGGCGTTCAGCGATTCATAGATCTTTCTTCCGGCCTTCTGCGCCGCCGCTTCGATCTGCGCGCCCGCCTGGCCCCAGATCGTCTTCCGGCCCGCGCCGATGACAACATCCGGCCCGTCGCCGAAACGCGGGCTGAAGAGCTGAAGGAACAGCTCGCCCTGCTTGCGGCGGTCGTTGGCATGGCCGTAGCAGGCGGCGGGCGTCGCGTCGGCGATGGACATGTTGGTGACGACGCCGGTGGCGAGCCCTTTCTCCTCGGCGTATTCCAGCAGTGTCTTCAGGATGCGCCCGTCCTTCTTCCCGCGCTCCGTGTCGGGCCCCATGCTGATGACGCCGTTCTGCGTTTTCACACCGGTGACGATGGCTGTCATGCCGGCGGCCGAATCGCTGACGTAGCTCGTGGCGGTTGTCGTGTCGGAGAGGCCCATGTTCGGCCAGCTCTGCACGTATAGCTTCAACGGCTCGCCGTATCCGTGCAGGCTGGCGGCGCTGACGGTGGGCACGCCGCCGGCGTCGGCGAGAAACAGGATCACGTTCTTGGCCCGTCTCTGGGCGGCGGCTGGAATCAAAGCCAGCAACAGAGCCAGGGAGAGGAGTGCAGATCTTCGCATGGACTCGATTTTACAGGCTTTGGCCATTGGGGCACTGTGACGGTCCGGTTGCAGCTTCGATAGAATCCCGGCGATGGAACCACTCACGCGGCGAGCTTTCTTCGCCTCCGGCGCACTACTGGCTGGCGGCGTGCGGAAGTCCGGCGGGATTGTGATCTATTCCGATGAGCGCTATTACTCGGCGTTTCCCTCGGTACTGCGCCTGCGCCGCAGCGGGGAGTTGCTGTTGGCCTTCCGCCGTGCCCCAGAAAGGCGGCGGCTGGGAGCGAAGGGCGTCTCGCACACCGATCCCAACAGCCAGTTGGTCTGCGTGCGCTCGCGCGATGGCGGGCGCACCTGGAGCCGTGAGCCGGAGCGGATCCATGCGCACCCGATGGGTGGCTCTCAGGATCCCTGTCTGCTCGAACTGCGCGACGGCACGCTGCTGTGCGCGTCTTACCTCTGGATCTGGACCGGAGGCGCAGACCGCGCCTCTGTCCCTGCCACGGTCTGGACAGGAGACTATGCTTTTCATGGCGGCTACCTGCTGCGCTCTTCCGATGGCGGCAAGACGTGGCAAGGACCACTCACGCCGCCGCCCGTGCCGGGACGCGAAGCGCGCGATTGCCACGGCGCGCCGCTTCCCGCATACAACCGCGGCGCGATGTGCCAGGCTCGCGACGGCCGTGTCCTCTGGGCTGTGGCCTATCCGAAAGGCGTTGGCCGAGACGCGGGCACGGACGTCCACCTGCTCGCGTCCGCCGACGCGGGGCGCACGTGGCAGTATCAATCCGTGATCGCCACCGGAAGCAAAGCCTCGTTCAATGAAGCCTCGCTGTACGAGACGCCCTCAGGACAACTGGTGGCTTTTCTTCGCACCGCTGGTCTTGATGACCACACGGCCGTAGCGCGCTCCCGCAATGGCGGGCGAAGTTTCGAGCCTTGGGAGGACACGGGCTGGCAGGGCCATCCGCATCATGCCGTGCGGCTGGAAGACAACCGCGTGCTTCTGGTGTACGGGTATCGGCATCCGCCTTTCGGCATACGCGCGCGCGTGCTGGATCCGGAATGCACGGATGTGCGGGAAGCCCCGGAGATCGTGCTGCGGGACGACGGCGGCGGCACGGATCTCGGATATCCGTGGGCCGTGGCGCTGCCCGGCAGGCGCGCGCTGGTTGTGTATTACTTCCAGAAAGAAAACGGCACGCGCCACATCGCCGGCACATGGCTCGAGTACTAGCCGGCTCCCGGCCGCGCGGTTGATACGATGAGAGTGGCCGGGCTCCGGCCGGGGATTGCACTCCATGGCATCTGTCAACAGCTTTTCCCGCCGTCTGTGGCTCAGTGCGGCCGCGCTGCTGGCGGCTGCTTCCCTGCTTGCGCTGCAGCCTGGATCGGGCGCATACGCACCGTCCACGCAGCCCGACCGCATCGTCGCCACGTGGACCCCGGAGCCGGCGGCTTCGTTCAGCGTCACGTGGCGCACCAACACGGCTGCCGCCCGCGGCTTCGGAGAAATCGTCGAAGCAGGCGACGGGCCTGATTTCGAGAATGCAGCACGCCGGGTGGAAGCAACCGTGGAAGCCTACTCAACCAATCAGGGACCGGCGCACGCGCACAGCGTGACCTTCCTCGGCCTGAAGCCGGCCACCGAGTATCTTTACCGTGTGGGCGGTGGAGACGGCTGGAGCGAGTGGATCCCGTTCCGCACGGCGGCAGCGCGGCCCGAGCCGTTCACGTTTCTGTACTTCGGCGACGCACAGAATCGCATCCGGTCTTCCTGGTCTCGAGTCGTGCGCAAAGCTATGGAAACGGCGCCGCAAGCGCGGCTGGCCATTCACGCCGGCGACCTGATCAACAATTACGACCGCGACGAGCAGTGGGGAGAGTGGCATGAGAGCAGCTCCTGGATGCATCGTTCGATACCGGCAATGCCTGTTCCCGGCAATCATGAGCATGGCCGCGGCGCCGATGGGAACCGGCGGATTACGGCCAACTGGCGTCCGCAGTTCACGCTGCCGCTGAACGGAGTCCCGGGCATCGAGGAGACGAATTACTTCATCGACTTCCAGGGTGTGCGGTTCGTGGCGCTGAACTCGAATGAAATGCTCGCAGAGCAGGCGGCGTGGCTCGACAGGCTGCTTGAGAACAACTCGAACCGCTGGACCGTCGTCTTCTTTCACCATCCGATTTACTCTGGCGCGCGGGGGCGCGACAACAGGGAAGTCCGCGAGTTGTGGCAGCCCGTCTTCGACCGCCACGGGGTGGATCTGGTGCTGAACGGGCATGATCATGTGTACGCCCGCACGCGGCTGGTGCGCGGCGACGGCGGCAAGGAAGGCGGCACGGTCTATGTGGTCTCCGTGAGCGGCGCCAAGATGTACGACGGCAAGGCGAACCCGATGATGGAGAAAGTCGTGCGCCACACGCAGTTCTTTCACGTGATCCGCGTGGATGGCGACTCGCTGACGTTCGAGGCGCGCACGGCGCGGGGCGCGCTCGCCGACAGTTTCCGGATCGAGAAGCGCGGCGGCACGAAGCGGCTGGTAGAGCAGTAGGCTGCAGGGCGCTGTTGCAGGCCGCGTCGGCGGTTTCTGTGCCGCGCATGAAGGCTGGAAGCCGCCAGGATTCCCGCCGGAGCAAGCGGTCCGCCGGCGGACCCGCGCTGCAGGCCGCTCCTTCCGGGCGCATTGCGCCCTCCAGCGGCGGCACAGACAACGGTTGCAGCCTGATCCGGCTCTGCGATACTAGGGTGCAGCCGTGCCGCACGAAAGTGGCTCAGTCGAAGTCGAGATCAAGCTTGCCGTCGCATCCGCGGCCGATGGGGAAGAGCGCCTGCGCCGCGCCGGATTCGCACCGCTGTATGAGCGGGCCTTTGAAGCGAACACGGTGTTCGATACTCCCGCGCTCGAACTGATCCAGTCGGGCCGGCTGCTGCGGTTGCGGGAATTCCGGGGCGGAGCGCTGCTGACCTTCAAAGGGCCGCCCGAGCCCGGTCCGCACAAGACGCGGCGCGAGATCGAGACGCACGTGGCCGACGGCGCGGCCATGCAGGCCCTGCTGCAAGCGCTTGGCTACCGGGCCGTGTTCCGCTACGAAAAATACCGCACGGCGTTCGCGCGCGGTGGTGAGTCCGGACATGCCTTCCTCGACGAAACGCCCATCGGCTGCTATCTCGAACTGGAAGGCGCGCCGGAATGGATCGACCGGACAGCGGCGGAACTGGGCTTTGCCCGCGAGGACTACATCACCCTGAGCTACGGCTCGCTGTATCGGGAACATTGCCGCAAAGCAGGCATCGAGCCCGCCCACATGGTCTTTTAGCGCAGGGGTGGATTCGGTCCAGACCGCTGTGCCAGCGGCACCCGGCACAGAATTTGTTGGCGCATGACGCATATTGAGCCGCGACTGAAGGGCGCACACCGCCCGCAGGGAGCGGCCCCGCGGCAAGGTGACGCGAGGGAACCCCTCCCTCGAAAATCGCCCGGCGAGCGATGGCCAGGCGGGTGACCGCTCACTTTCGGCGGCTGACGCCGCCTTCGTTCGCGGCACTGAATCGCGCTGGCGCGGCCTTCGTGCGCGGCACAGAAACCGCCGGAAAGCGGCCGTAGCCGTGTTCAGTGCCGCGAGCGAAGCGGCCGCAGGCCGCGGGAGCGGCCGGTGGCATGGACCTGAACTATCCCCTCTCCAGAAGGAACGGCGCGCTCCGCGATGAGCTGGAGGAGACTTTGTAAGGCAGATCGTGGAGCGCGCCTGCCTGCATGAACGGTGCCCGGCACGCCGGAAAATTCTCAGCCAGATATAATTCCTGCATGGCTCTTTCTCATCCTTCCCGCCGGACGGTGTTGCGCAGCGCTGCGCAGGCGCCCGCCGCCTGGACCGCCCTGTCTTATTCGCGCATCCTTGGCGCAAACGACAGGTTCAACCTGGGGTTGATCGGCGCGGGTGAGCGCGGCCGCGGCGTCATGGGGAGTTTCCTCAAGACCGGACGCGTGCAGGTGACCGCGGTCTGCGACATCTATGCCGAAATGATCGACCGGGCGAAGAATGCGGCTCCGGATGCCCGCGGCTACAGCGACCACCGGAAACTGCTCGAGCAGAAAGACGTCGACGTCGTGCTGAACGCCACCCCGGATCATTGGCACGCCGTCACCACCATCGACGCGCTCAACGCAGGCAAGGATGTGTACGTCGAAAAGCCGCTGACGCTCAGGATCGAGGAAGGCCCCGCAATCGTCAAGGCGGCGCGCGTCAACGAGCGTGTCTGCCAGGTGGGCCTGCAACAGCGCTCCGGCCCGCACTACATCGAAGCGAAGCAGAAGTACATGGACACGGGCGCGCTGGGCAAGATCACGCTGGTCCGTACCTGGTGGCACGGCAATGGGTACCATCTGCGCCGTGCTCCCGCATCGCTGGCCACCAAGCCGTCCAATCTCGACTGGGCGCGCTTTCTCGGGCCCGTCTCCTGGCGCGAGTGGGACCCGCAGCAGTTCTGGAACTGGCGGGCGTATCTGGACTTCGGCGGCGGCCAGGTGACCGATCTGTTCACGCACTGGATCGACGTGGTTCATATGTTCATGGGCAATGACTCGCCCACCTCCGGTGTCGCAGCCGGCGGCGTCTACCATTACCAAGACGGCCGCACAGCGCCGGATACAATCAACGTGCTTCTCGAATACGGCGGCCAGTACACGGTCACTTTCGAAGCGACTCTGGTGCCGGGCATCGTCGGCGCCGGTATCGAATTCTGCGGCACGGAAGGCAAGCTCTACATCGACCGCTCCAGATACGAGTTCCGGCCCGCCGGAAAGAAATCGACGCCCGTCGTCGTCGACGGGCCGAAGTACGACTTCACGCTCGACCACGTGCAGAACTTCCTCGACTGCTGCGTCTCCCGCAAACGCCCGAACTGCGACGTCTACATCGGACACCGTTCCGCCATGGCGTCGCATCTCGGCAACATCAGTTACGTGCAGAAGCGGCGGCTGAACTTCAATCCGCAGCGCGAGGAGATCCTCCCGCTCTGACAGGCTGTGCGCCGCCGCAGTGGGACCGCCAGAACTCTCCCGCGGGCATTCGTGTATCCTGCCCTCGATGGATCTCCTGTCTCCGCTGAAACCGTATCGCCCGGCGCGCATCGGGCTGTTCGCCATCGGCCTGGAAGCGTACTGGCCGCAGTTCCCGGGGCTTAAAGAGAGGCTGGAAGGCTATCTGCGCGGCGTCGAACAGCACCTGTTGTCCTCGGGCGACACGGTGATCTCCGCTGGACTGGTGGACACGGCGCCGCGCGCCGCGGAAGCCGGGGCGCTGCTGGCGGCGTCGGATCTCGACATCATCTTCTGCCACGCGGCCACTTATGCCACTTCGAGCCAGGTGCTGCCGGTGGTGCAGCGCGCCCGGGCGCCTGTCGTGGTGCTGAACCTCCAGCCCTCGGCGCGGCTCGACTACGAAAAGTGCGACACAGGCGAATGGCTCGCCAACTGCTCCGCCTGCTGCGTGCCGGAGATCGCCAACGCTTTCTCGCGGGCGCGCATTCCCTTTCAGGTGGTGAGCGGGATGCTTTCGGGCGACCCTGACGTGTCGCGCGAAATCGATGAGTGGCGGGCGGCGGCCCGCGCCTGGCGGGCATTGCGCACTGCGCGGCTCGGCTTCCTGGGACACACCTATCCGGGAATGCTCGACATGTACTCGGACTTCACCCTGATCAGCGCGCAGACGGGCGCGCATGTGGAAGTTCTGGAGATGTGCGACCTCGGCCGCTGCCTGCGGGAATCGCCGCCGGAAGAGGCGCAGGCGGTGCTCAATCTGGCGCGCGAGACGTTCATTCTGGAAAACTGCCCTGAAGAGGACCTCGAATGGGCCGCGCGCGTGGCGGCGGCGCTGGAGCGGCTGGCGCGGCAGTTCGATCTCGACGGGCTGGCCTATTATTACCGCGGGCTCGGCGGCAACGAATACGAGCGGCTGGCGGCGGGGATGATCCTGGGTAACTCGCTCCTTACCGCCCGTGGCGTTCCGGCCAGCGGCGAAGGCGATCTGAAGAACTGCGTGGCGATGAAGATCCTGGATGCGCTCGGGGCGGGCGGGGCGTTCACGGAGATCTATGCGATGGACTTCGTCGAGCGGTTCGTGCTCGTGGGCCATGACGGCCCCGGCCATCTGGCGCTCTGCTCGCGGAAGCCCGTGCTCCGCGGCCTGGGACTCTACCACGGCAAACGGGGCCGCGGGGTCAGCGTGGAGTTCAGCGTCAAACATGGCCCGGTGACCCTGCTCGGCGTCACCCAGACTGCGGAGGGGAGGCTGAAACTGATCACCGCCGAGGGCGAGTCCATTCCCGGCCCCATTCTGCGTATCGGGAATACAAACACGAGGGTGCGCTTCCCGCTCGGTCCTGCGGAGTTCGTCAACCGCTGGTGCCGGGAAGCGCCCACGCACCACTTCGCTCTCGGCGCCGGGCGCTGGCAGGCGCATCTGGAGAAATTCAGCGTTCTGGCCGGATTGGAACTGACACGCGTTTGTTGACGGCGGACGGCTCCGGCGGCGTTGCCATCGGAGCCGCCTCAGGTGAGCCTCGTCACCCCCGCCGTGCCAGATGGCGCTGGATGAAGTGGGTGTCGATGGCGCCGGACTGGAACTCCGGGTCTGCCAGGATCGCCTGATGCAAAGGGATGGAGGTGTGGATGCCGTCCACGACGAACATCTCCAGCGCCCGCTGCATCCGCCGGATCGCCTCTTCGCGGTTCGCGCCGTGGGCGATCAGCTTGGCGACCAGGGAGTCGTAGTACGGCGGGATGATGCCGCCGGCATAGACGGCCGTATCCACCCGGATCCCGATGGAGCCGGGCAGGCAAAGCGCCTGGATCCTGCCGGGCGAGGGCACGAACGTGACCGGGTGTTCGGCGTTGATGCGGCATTCGATGGCATGGCCGCGCAGAGTCACGGGACCGCCCAGGATGTCTTCCAGCCGTTCGCCCTGTGCGATGCGCAACTGGGCCTTCACCAGGTCGATGCCGGTGATCATCTCCGTCACGGGATGCTCGACCTGAATGCGGGCGTTGACCTCGATGAAGTAGAGTTCCCCGGTCTCATCCATGAGGAATTCGACGGTGCCCGCGTTGGTGTAGCCGATGGCGGTGAAAGCCTCGCGAAGAGCGCGGAAAACCTTCTCGCGGCGCTCCGGCGTCATTGCGGGGCTGGGGGCCTCTTCGATCAGCTTCTGGTGCCTCCGCTGGATGGAGCACTCGCGCTCGCCGAGCACTTCCACATGGCCGTGCTCGTCGGCCAGGATCTGAAATTCGATGTGGCGCGGCCTTTCGATGAACTTCTCGCAGTAAAGATCCCCGTTGGAGAATGCGTTCTCGGCCTCCTGTTGCGCCTGCGCGAACAGGGAAGGGAGATCCTCGGCGCTGCGCACGACGCGCATGCCGCGCCCGCCGCCGCCGGCCGAGGCTTTCAGCATCACCGGGTAGCCGATCCGCCCCGCCGTCTCCAGCGCTTCTTCCACGGTCTTCAGCACGCCGGGAGAGCCGGGCAGGATGGGCACGCCGTGCTCCTGCATCTTCTCCCGCGCGAGTTGCTTCAGCCCCATCATCCGGATCACCTCAGGCGTAGGGCCGATGAACTTGACCTCCGAAGCGCGGCACACCTCGGCGAAATCGGCGTTCTCGCTAAGGAAACCGTATCCCGGATGGATGGCGTCGGCGTTGGTGATCTCAGCGGCGCTGATGACGGACGGGATGTTCAGGTAGCTCAGCGTGCTCCTGGCCGGCCCGATGCAGAGGGCTTCGTCCGCGAACCGCACATGCAGAGAATAGCGGTCCGCCTCCGAATAGACGGCCACGGTGCGGATGCCCAGATCCTTGCAGGCGGCGATCACGCGGACGGCGATCTCGCCTCGGTTGGCGATCAGGACTTTTTCAAACGCCATGCTCAGCTCGGCTTGACCAGGAACAGGACTTCGCCGTATTCCACCGGCTGCCCGTTTTCCACCAGGCGCTTCACGATCGTGCCCGAGATCTCCGCTTCGATCTCGTTCATGAGTTTCATCGACTCGATGATGCACAGCACCTTGCCCGGCTGGATCACGTCGCCGACGCGCACAAAAGGCTCCGCGCCCGGAGCCGGCGATTCATAGAACGTGCCGACGATCGGGCTCTTCACCGGCTGCAACGTAGGATCGGTCAGGTCGGGCGTGCCCGCGGGGGGCGCCGCCTGCGGGGCGGCCACCGTCACGCCTTCCGGCGCTACGGCGACCGGCGGCATCACGGAAACGGCGGACGGCGCCGCAGGCGCCGCAGCCGTGGCATCCACTGCCATCGTGCCCGCAGTCCTCTTGATCCACACGCGGTTCTCCCCGCGCTGCACTTCCAGCTCTGCAATGCCGCTTGAGCAGACCACATGGATCAGTTCACGGATCTCTTCGATAGTCATGATTCCAGCACCATCAATTCCTTGCTAACCGGCGTCAGGATCTCCGCGCCTGTCTCTGTCACCAGCACAGTGTCCTCGATCCGGATGCCCGCCTTTCCAGCCAGGTAGACGCCCGGCTCCACGGTCACCACCATCCCCGCTTCCAGCGTCTCCCCGGATCTGGCGCCCAGGCGCGGCCCCTCGTGTATCTCCAGCCCTACGCCGTGGCCCGTGGAGTGAGTGAAGTAACGGTCCAGGCCGCGGACTTTCAGCGCATTCCGCGCCGCCGCATCCACGCGCCGGGCGGGCACGCCCGCGCGCACCGCCTTCACCCCCGCCTGCTGGGCCTCCAGCACGGCGTCATAGAGCCGGACAAACTCCCGCGGCGGCGGACCGAAGTGCGCCGCGCGCGTCATGTCGCTCATGTAGCCGGCCAGATTGGCGCCCATGTCGACCAGCACCGGCCGGCCCTTCTCCAGCCTGGCGCCGCCGGGGCGGGCATGGGGCAAAGAAGCCCGCGCACCTGCGGCGACAATCGTCTCGAAGGCTGCGCCCTCCGCGCCCAGCTTCCGCATCCGGTATTCGATCTCGGCAGCCGCGTCGTTCTCCGTCATGCCGGGCCGGAACCGCCGCACTGCCTGCCGGAACGCCTCGCCGCAGAGTCTCGCCGACGCCCGGATCGCATCGATCTCCTCTGGCGACTTCACCCTCCGCAGCCGCTCCACCGCGCCCCCAAGCGGCTTCAATGCGCCATTGCGGCCCAGCCGCCGCGCCGCCTCCGCCCACACGGCATGGCTCAAATGCTCCGCCTCCAGCGCGATCCTCCGGCTTTTTCGGGCGGCGTGCTTCCAGACACCGTCCCACGTCGACCCGCGCACCACCCGCACGCGGCAGTCGCACTCTTCGTGCGCCTGAAGGTCGTAACGGGGATCGGTGAAGAGAACCGCCTGTGCCGCTGAAAGGAAAAGGATGCCATTGCTGCCAGTGAAGCCCGTCAGGTAGCGGACGTTGGGCGGATGGGAAACCACCGCCGCATCGCACCGCAGCTCCGCAAGGGCCTCAAGCAGCCTCCGGCGCCTGCCGGCTCGTGCATCGGTTGCGCGGGTCAAGCTCTCTGAATTGTAACATCCGGCCCTGGCAGCGCCTGCGGGCGTCAGCCGCTGTAACTTCGCCGGACCATCGCCTCAAAGCCGTCGAGCGAGAACTCACCGCCACGCACGAAGTCCATGATCCGGCGCTCCGTGCGGCGCACCTCTTCCACCGCCTGCTCCAGCCGCCCGGTCTCCACATCCGGGACTGTGATCAGGCCATTTTCATCGCCGTGCAGCAGTTCGCCGGGCCGCACGGGCATCCCGCAGATGGTGACCGGCACGCCGCTGCGCACGATACGGAAGTTGGCGTGGGAAGCGCAAGCGCCCCGGGCGAAAAAGTGAAACCCAAGCGCCCGGACCTCCGGCAGGTCGCGCACGGCGCAATCGGAAACCAGCCCGGCCGCTCCCAGCCGCGTGAAGAACGTCGCCATCACTTCGCCGCAGTGAGCGGCGAAATCGCCGAAGCCGCCGATCTCCTGGAGCACGACGACCGCGGGCTTTGGACTGGCTTCCACCAGCCGGTAGAGCTCGATATGGCCCTGCGGACCGCCCGGTCCCGTCTGGGTCACGGTCTCCACCTGAGCCGTCACCGCGAAGCCGGCCATGCGGCCAAGTTCAGGAAACAGGCACCGCACGGTCAGCGGCGCGAAGCCAGCGCTGCGGGGGCGGACGCCCAGCAGTTCGATGGCATTGGACAGGGTGGGGGTGTCCACTGTTTTGACGTACTCGACCAGTTGCATCGTTCTCTTACTGTACTGCGGCCGGGTGTTGCAGATTTGACACCCCCTGCGGCGCATCCCTAGACTGAAGATTGAGGGTTTTTCAACCCCGCCCGGAATGCTGCTTCCGAAGGAATTCGTTTCGTACCTCTGCCGGCAGGCCGCCACACGCATCGGCTCCAACTATCTGGAAGTGATCGACCCGGGCGCGGTCACTGAGCTGATGGAAAACATCTTCCTCGAAGAACTCGCCGTGGAAGACCGGCTCAACGAGGAAGTGAGAAACCTGCTGGAAGAATACTCCGTGTACATGGCCAACAACAGCATCAGCTACACGGAGATGTTCCGCCGCATCAAGAACCAGCTCATCCAGAAGCGGAAGATCGTCCGCGCCAGCGGGCGAGAGACCGGCGACGGCATGAAGCTGAGCCGGGACAAGATCACCGAGATCTCGCACAAGCTGATCAACGCCCTGCGCCGGTCGCGCGCCTGCCGGCTGAAGAAGACGCCCAATGACGTGCGGTTGGAACTGGTCCGCCTGATCACCGACATTCTCCAGGTGGAGGAGAAGGCCGACCGCCAGGCGCGCGACAAGATCCGCAGCCACAAGCGCGAAATCATCGAAGGTTCCGAAGAATGGAAATTGCTGCTGGATCGCTACTACTCCGAGGCGCTCAAGAGCCACGGCATCGATCTCGGACGCTCCTGAAACAAGGACAGTTGTGATTCCCTGCCGCTGCTGGCGGCCCGCAGCAGCATGAGGATGGCGTCGGCGTGGCGCGGCAAAGCCGCGTGAACGGACAGTCATCAGAGCAGGCCGCAGCCGGAAACGGAACAGACTGAAAAAATTGGCGCCCGGGCGGGCCTGTTCCCATTTTTTGCTGCCCGCGGGCGTGCCTGTTCCCGGTAAGATACAGGCGATGTCCGACCGCGCCATTGTCGTCACCGGCTCGCTGAACATGGATTTCGTCGTGCAGGTCGAGCGCCTGCCCGCGCCGGGCGAAACGGCCCGGGGCGAAAACTTCCAGACGATTCCCGGAGGCAAGGGCGCCAATCAGGCGTGCGCGGCGGCGCGGCTGGCGCGCGGCAATCCGGTCCTGATGATCGGGCGCGTGGGTTACGACGCGTTCGCCGATCATTTGCGCGCGAGCCTGGCCGCTGCCGGCGCGGACACCTCCCGCATCCACGGCTGCCGCCGCGCGGCGACCGGCGTGGCGCTGATCTGGGTGGACCGCACGGGTCAGAATTCCATCGTCATCGCGCCCGGCGCCAACGCGGAACTGGCGCCTGCGGACCTGGAAACAGAAAAACAAAGTTTTGTTTCGGCGGCCTGCGCCCTGTTTCAACTGGAGACGCCGCTGGAAACAGTGGCTGCCGGACTGCGGCTGGCCCGCTCGGGCGGCGCGCTTTCCATCCTCGATCCCGCGCCCGCGCAGCCGCTCGATGCCGGACTGCTGGCCCATGTGGATCTGCTGACGCCGAATGAAACCGAAGCCTGCCTGCTGGCCGGGCGCGAACCACGCCGCATACCGCTCGGCGAGGCGCCCGCGCTCGCCGAAGAACTGCGCCGCCGCGGGCCGCGCGCCGTGGTGCTGAAGCTGGGCGATCAGGGCTGCTACTACGCCGGGCCGGAGGGCTCATGCTACGCGCCCGCCTTCCGCGTCGAAGCCATCGATGCGACAGCCGCCGGGGACACCTTCAACGGCGCGCTTGCCGTGGCCCTGGCCGAAGGCAGAGCCGTGCCCGAAGCGCTGCGCTTCGCCAATGCCGCCGCCGCGCTCTCGGTCACCCGCCTCGGCGCGCAGGCGTCGATTCCGCCGCGGGAAGAAGTGGAACAGTTCCTCGCGGCGCGGCCGCAGTCCTGAACACGGCATAGCGCGCGTTCTGGAAGGCAGGCGCCATTCCCGGCGGCGCGTTGGCGGGCCTCACCACCACCCAGTCCACGCCGAGCTTTGCGTACTCTTCCAGCGCCAGCAGCGGCGGCCTCGCCTCGCGCACCGCGTCCCATCGCCGCTTCCACTCGTAGCCGTAGTCGCGCAGCAGATTCGCCTGGCCGCCCGATTTCCAGTCCACATACAGCGCCCGCAGCGCCCTGGCGCGGAACACGCCCGGCTCGAGGCTCCGGCCCGCATCGGCGAACAGAAACACATCGTCTTTGCCCGTTGCAGTGGACGCCCACGCGGCCAGTCCGTCAAGTTCCGGCGAGTGCAGCTTCGGATAGAGTTCGAGCCGGCCCACCCGCGGCATCACGGCAAACACGGCCATCGCGCCCACAACAGCCACCCGCGGCCAGCGCGCTCCGGCGAAGGCCAGCCCCGCCGCCAGAACGGCGGCGGCGATCCGCTCCGGGTATTTCCAGAGTTCCAGCAGCGGCGCCGCGCCCGCCGCGGGCAACAGGAAAGCCGCTGCAAACCACGCACCCGCCTCCGCCCACCGCCTCTCCGCCGCCGCTTTCCAGGCTGCGGTCAGCGCGAGCAGCTCCGCCATCACTGCCACCCAGAGCACCGCCCGCGCCGGCTGGAATTGCGGCATCAGCACCCACTTGCCCACATCCAGCAGAAGCCACTGCAACGGCATCATCGCCAGCCCGTAGCCGATGAGCGCGGCCGACAGGAACCGCGCCTCCGGCGCCATCGAGCTGCGCACCCTGCGCCAGGCGGCCAGCGCCAGCGCCGCCAGCAGCGGATACTGCCACAGCCATCCGCCTGGCCAGAGCGAGATCCAGTTGTAAGCGCCGCGGTATTTCTGGATCTGCTCGAGGGCGGGCGGGATCCGCCCCAGCATCACCTGCCGGTCGGCGCCGAAAGGCTGCAGGATCGCGATCACCGCCAGTCCCGCCGCTGCCAGGGCCACCGACAGCTCCAGCGCAATTCCCTCCCGCCGGTCGTGGACATAGCGCCAGTGCAGCAGCAGGCAGACCCAGAAGGGGGCCGCCGTCGTCGGATGATAAAGCGTGGCGATCACCGCCGCGATGCCAGCCCACATCCACCGGCGGTGCATCGCCAGCCCCAGGGCCAGCAGAAGCCATAGCACGGCGAATCCGCGCGGCACCGGCTCGTATTCCAGCGTCAGCACAGCCGGGCCGTTGATCACCGCCCCCAGCCCGAACAGCCCCGCCGCGGCCAGCGCGCCGGGCACGGGCAGACCGAAAGCGAGTCCAACGAGAAACGCGCCCGTCACGCCCACGGCCCGGAACAGCAGTTGCTGGCCGGCGAGCACGGCATGGAACTCCGCGCCTGTGCAGCGCCGCAATGCCACCGTGATCTCGTCGTAGAACGTGAACTTCACATGCGGCCGCAGGGCGATCTCGTCGCGCGCGAACAGCGCCGGATCGTACTGCCGCTCGAGAATCGGCACATAGATCTGCGTGTCGGATTGCAGCCAGGTCCTGCCGGGAAAGACGAACCATCCGAGCAGCGCGAATGCGGCCAGAGCCAGCACGGCCAGAGCGGTTTGGCGGGTGGTCACTGCGCGGGGGTCTTCTCCAGTTGCTGCCTGGCCCAGATGCGAGCCGGATTCAGTTTGAGGCTCCGTTCGATGGCCTGCCGCGCCTCTCCATTCCGGTTCAGCTTCCGCAGCACGATTCCCTTCCATAGCCAGGCGTCCGCATGGGAGGGATCGAGCTGCAATGCCTTCTCAATGTCCTTGAGCGCCAGTTCGGCGCCTCCGCCGAACGACTCGGGCAGATAGTAGTTGCCCACGCCGCGGCTCAGCCAGGCATCGGCGGACTTCGGTTCGAGCTCGACGGCGCGGCTGACCTCGGCCATCGCGCACTTGCCATAGCGCAGCCCGAGCAGCGGATTGGCCGGGATCACCTGCGCGCACAGCGCGCCAAGCACTCGATGGTGCTCGCCGCTGGCCGGGCGGAGTTCCACGGCCTTCTCGGCCGCCCGGATCCCCGCTTCCGCCGCGGCCCGGGCGGCGTTGCGGTCGCGCTGTTCCATCAGCACTTCGGCGCGGACGAGCTCAGCCAGCGCGGCGCGGTATTGGACCGCGGCATCCTGGGGTTTGGACTGCGCGGCCGCCTGAAGCTCGTTTGCGATCCGGTCCAGGGCCGCGCGGTCCTGCGCGTCCCGCGCTTTTTTCAGATCAGGCGGAAGGACAACGGCCGGCACGGCGGCCGCCATCAACAGGAAAACCGCAAAACACTGGCGCATGCTTGGCAAATCCTCATTCTACGATTCCCGCCGGCAAGGCTATGGACGCGGGCTGGGATGCATGCGTTCCGCCAGTGGAACTGGCGGTGCCGCAGTGGCATATTGCGCCCCTGGGAAAACACAAAGGGCGGCCCGCAGGGGCCGCCCTTGTGCACTGCTGAGGATGCCGGTCAGAAGCCGAGCCGGAGCCCGAAACGGAACACGCGCTCGTCGATGCCTTCGCGGCCGATGTTGCGAATGCCCGTCACCTCGAACACGCCCGTGCGGAAGCTGCCGTCGTTGTTCAGCACCAGGTTGGAGATGTTGCCGCTCGGGTTGGAGAAGTGCGGCGTGTTGGTGGCGTTGAACGCCTCGGCGCGGAATTGCAGGTTCACGCGCTCGGTGATCCGGAACTGCCGGAACAGGCCGAGGTCGAGGTTCACGATGCCTGGTCCGAGCAGCGTGTTGTAGCCGGCCGTGCCAAAGCGCGGCTCGGTCACCGGCGCCCACTGCCGCCAGTCGTAATAGGGGATGCCGCGGCCCACGCCGCCGAGCTTCCGCGGCTTTTCGTTGCCGCCAATCCAGTCGGCGCGCTGTGAACTCTCCGGCGCATTCAGCGAAGCGCCCGAGCTGGTCACCGTGAACGGATTGCCGCTTTGCAGCATCAGCGCGCCATTGATCTGCCAGCCGCTGAGGATGGCCGCCGCCGCGCCTCCCTGCGCCCAGCGCTTGCCCTGCCCGAAGGGCAACTGCCAGATGCCGTTGGCGGTGAAACGGTGCGGCGTGTGAATGCTGCACTGCGAGCGGTTCAGACGGTAGTATTCGGGGATCTTGATCTCCACCCGGTCGCCGCTGTTGCCGAAGCCGGCCAGCGAGATGCACTTCGACCAGGTGTAGGCGGTATTGATCTGGAAGCCTTCGCTGAAGCGGCGGTCCAGCGTCATCTGGAGCGAATCATAGGCGCTGTTGCCAAGGCGGTTCACAACCGCCAGGGAGACGTTGCGCTGCGTCTGCGGGTAATAGATGCGGCTGGCAGCACCGCCGCCCACGCGCCCGTAGTTGCGCTCCTCATAGCCGAGGAAGCCCGTCATGCGCGTGGCCACGTAGCCAGCGCTGGCCACCAGTTTCAGCGGCAGTTCCCGCTGGATGGTGAAGTTCCAGCTCTGGATGTAGCCGCGCACGAAGTTGCTGTCCAGAGTGTTGAAAACAACGTTGCGCGGCAGATCGACGATGCCATTGCCGAGATCGGGAGGATTGATCACCGGGATGCCGTCCTTCAGCAGGCCCGCCCACCAGAAGGAGTTGGGCGCGTTCACCGTCTGCGCCGTCAGCAACGGGTGGTTGGTGCGCATGGCGCGGGCGATGTTCCACGGGTCGGTGTTGAGGCCGTAGCCGGTGCGGATCACGGTGCGGTCGTTCACGCGGTAGGCGATGCCGACGGTGGGCGCGAACAGCTTCTTGCTCACCGAGACGCCGCAATCTTTGGGCGTCGAGCCGATGCCGCAGACCATGACCTTGTCGCCGTAATTGGGATCGCCAGGGAAGAAGTAGCGCTCCAGTCCCCTGTCGGCACGGGTGGGCATGGGGAAGTAGTTCCAGCGCGTGCCGAAGTTCAGGGTCAGCTTGCGGTTGACCTGCCACTGGTCGCGGACGTAGAGGCTCTGCATCGAGGTCCGGGTGTTGTACTCATCCGGCCACTGGTAGATCTTTCCGATCTGGGTTGCAGTGCCCAGCAGGAACGAGCCCATGCCGTTCCACTGGTTCGACGCCGGACCGCCGTTCAGCGTTGTCGGACCGCCGCCGAAGCTGAAGCCGCCCGGAGCGCCCCAACTGCCGCCGTAAAATTCCGGCTGCGTGTGGTTCAACCGCTGCCAGCTCAGCTCAGCGCCGAAACGGATGTTGTGTTTGCCGCGGGTCCAGTTGCCGTTGCCCACCCATTGGAACTGCGGGTCATTGCGGAAATACGGCATATAGTTGTCGGCTAGGCCAAAGGTGGTGAAGCCGCTGATGCCGAAGCCCGGCCAGCCGCCCTCGAACCGCCGCGAGCCGTTGGTCCCGGGGATGCCGAGCTCCTGGCCAATGTTCCGCTCGATGCCGTACTGCTCGACGTTGGTATCCATCAGCGTGTAACCGAAATTGGTGTCGATGACGAATGTGGGCGTCAGGGTGTATGTCCAGGCGGCGGTCACACTGTAGGTGTTGCCATAACCCGCGCCGGGATTGCCTCCCGCCAGAGCGGAGCCCAGCAATTCCTTGCCGAACCGCGTCGGCGCCGTCAGCGTGTAGTCCAGCCAGCTAAACCGGACATAGGACGTCATCCGGTCCGTCATGTTCCAGTTGACCTTGCTGTCAATGGTCTGACGGTCGAACAGATAGCTGCCCTGCGAGTAGTAGTTGTCGGTAAACTGCCCCGATGCGGTCGGATTCGGCAGCAGCGGCAGCAGCTTCTTCGCGATCGGATCCCAGCGCGATTCAGGGATCAACTGATTCGGAAATGGCTGGCGGTTGCGGCCGTTGTTGTCGCCGGTAAGCGGATCGTATACCAGCCGCGGAGACTCGCTCATGTCTCCTTTCTTCATAAGCGGCGTCGGCACGGTGGAGAGCCCTCCGGCGAACTGCCGGTCATAGGTGCCTTCGTAGCTGACGAAGTAGAACAGCTTGTCCTTCTTGAGCGGTCCGCCCAGCGTGCCGCCGTTCTGATTGAAGACGCGCTTCGGCTTGTCCTGGTTGAAGGGCAGGAAGAAGGGCCGCGCCTTGGTCTTGTTGTTGTCGTGATACCAGAAAGCGGATCCGTGCAGGTCGTTCGTGCCGCTCTTGATCTGAACGTTGATCGCGGCGCCTCCGGCCAAACCCTGCTCGGCGTCGAAAGCGTTGGTCACCACGTTGACTGTCTCAATCGACTCCAGCGCCGGCACGTAAGCCGTGATGTGCGGCAGCCAGATGTTGTATTGGGTGGCGCCGTCCAGCCGGATGTTGTTCGATGCCGCCACGGTGCCGTTGACTTCAAACTGCAACGCGCGCGAAGGGTTCGATGGCACCGAGTGCGCGTTGCGCGGCGGCGTGAAACCGGGCAGCAGGTTGAACAACTGCTGATAGTTCCGCCCCGGCGGAATCGGCGTGTTCAACAGGGTCACAGTGGGCAGCTCCTGACGCACCTCGGCGCGGTCGGTCTGCAACAACGCTGCCTCGCCGCTGACCTGAATCGATTCCGTCACCGCGCCGAGTTCAAGCTGCGCGTCGACGCGCGCCACGGCGTTGGTCGAGATCGAGACGTCTTTCCGCACCAGCGTGCGGAATCCCTGCGCCTGCACTTTCAACTCGTAAATGCCGCTGGGAATGGTCGGGAAGTTGTAGATGCCTGCTTCGTTCGTGGTCGCCGTGCGGGTTTGGTTGGTTGCCGTTTGCGTGATCGTCACGGTAGCGCCCACGACGGCGGCGCCACTCGGGTCCGTCACGTTTCCTGTCAGAGACCCGTAAAGGATCTGTGAGGTTGCAGGGTGGCTGAACACCACCAGGGTCAGGACCGCCAACAGGGCCGGTCCTGAAAACAACCTGTGCATTCTTGACATTCTGATCACCCCTGTTTGAATTGGTGCCTCATGGGCTGCAACCGGAGTCAGCGAGACACCACGCCGGCAGCGATCGACGAAAGGCTGCTGAGGATCCCTCATACCCCGGTTACAAGTAATATATGGGAGTTTATACAGGGAGTCAATAGAAATGTCAGTAGCGGAGCGCCAACCCGCCAGGCTCAGGATCCTGGCCCAGGCGGACCTGCCGGATCTGATCCAGCTCTCGACCGCCTCGGGCTGGAACCAGACCGAAGCGGACTGGCGGCGCCTGCTGGAACTCGCGGCCGGGAGCTGCTTCGGCATCGAGGCCGACGGCAGGATAGCCGCCTCCGCCACCGTGATCGCTTACGGCCGTGAACTGGCCTGGATCGGGATGGTGCTGACACTGCCGGATTATCGCGGCCGTGGCTACGCTACCCGGCTCATGGGGCGCTGCCTCGGCTATTGCGGGCGATGCGGCATCCGCACCGTGCGGCTGGATGCCACCGAAATGGGACGTCCCGTGTATGCAAAGCTCGGCTTTGTGGACGAGTATGAAGTCCAGCGCCGCGCGGGCGATCTGCCTCACGCCGAGCCGCGCCCGCCTGTATTCGACTTCGATCTCGACCGGCTTGCTTTCGGCGCCGACCGCCGCGCCCTGCTCGAGCGGACCGGCTCCGCGCGTCCCGGGCGCATGGCCGCATACATCGGTCCGGTAACGGCGCGCACGCCCGAGGAAGCGCGGGACAGAATCCTGCATTGCGGCGTCTCGGGCGCGTGTTTCTGGGACGTGCCCTCCGCCAACCCCGCCGCGCTGGCACTGGCCGAAAGTCTCGGCTTCCATCCGGTGCGCCGCCTCATGCGCATGCGGCGCGGCCCCGCCATCGCCGAGCGCCCGGAGTTCGTTTTCGCGCTGGCGGGCTTCGAATACGGATGAGCGCCTACAATGAGAGCGTGAGACGCTCTCCGCTGGCCCTGCTAGCCCTGATTCCGGCGCTGGCCCAGCAGCCGGCGCCGCACCTGATCCAGCGTGTGGCCGGCGGCTTCCGTTACGCCGACGGTGTGGCCATCGAGCCGGCCGGCTCGCTGCTGGTGGCTGATCCGCCTGAAGACCGCATTCTCAGACTGGAGTTCGGCAAGCCTGTGACCAGCGCCCGCAAGCCTTCGGGCGGCGCCGCCGGGCTCGCCTTCGATTCCAAAGGGCGCCTGGTGCTGTGTGAAACACAGGCGCGGCGCGTGGCGCGCATCGAAGACAGCGGCAAGCTCGCCGTGCTTGCCGATCAGTTCGAGGGCAAGCCGCTCAACGGCCCGAATGACCTGGCCATCCGTTCGGGCGATCACATCTATTTCACAGACCCGGCGTTCGGCTCCGCGCAGGATCACCGCCAACTGCCCTTCCACGGCGTCTTCCACATCTCCCCCAGGGGTGAACTGGCCGCCGTGTTCCGGAGCGAATCCCGCCCCACGGGCATTGCTCTCTCGCCCGAAGGGAAACTCCTCTATGTGGCTTTCGCCGACGAGCGGCTGGTGCGGGTCTTCGATGTGGCCCGCTCCGGCGCCGCCTCCAATCCGCGCGTGCTGATTGCGAGAACCGGAAGCATCCCGCTCGGCATCCGGACGGACAGGGATGGCAGTCTGCTGGTGGCTGCCGGAGATTTTGTCGAGATTTACACGCCGAAGGGCGCGCTGATCGAAAAGATCCGCATTCCGGAACGCGCCGTGAACCTGGCCGTGCACCCTTCCACAGGCGACATCTACGTGGCCGCGCGCGGCGCCGTGTATCTGGTGGCGCGAGGCGCGCAGGCGGTGCGCGAGCCATGAATTCGCGCCGCTATCCGGCGCGCCCGCTCCTGGGCGTGGGCGCGGTGATCTTCGAAGGCGAAAGCGTGCTGCTGATCGAGCGCGGACAGGAGCCGCTAAAGGGCTGGTGGACGCTGCCCGGCGGCCTGGTGGAAGCGGGCGAGCGGCTGGATCAGGCGCTGCGCCGCGAGGTGCGCGAAGAGACGGGCCTCGAGGTGGAGCCGCTCACTGTTGCGGCGATCTTTGAGCGCATCATGCCGGACCAGGAAGGGCGCACCGAGTTCCATTACGTGATCATCGACTACCTGTGCCGTCCCGCCGGCGGAGCGCTCGCCTGGGGCAGTGATGTCGCCGATGCGCGGTGGGTGCGGCTCGACGAGATGCACAGGCTGAAAATCGCGCCTGGCACGCCGCCGGTGATCGAAAAAGCCCGCGGCATCTGGCAGGAGATGGGGTTGTGAACGCGCGCAGCCTGGAACTGCTGGAATACGATCGGCTCCGCGCAATGCTCGCGCGCTATGTGGCCTCGCCTGGAGGCCGCCGGCTGCTCGAAGAGATGGCCCCGGCGCCGGACCGCCGCGCGGCCGAAGGTGCACTGGCCGTCGCCGCGGAAGCGATCGAGTGGCTGCGTGAATCGCAGAAGCCCGCGCAGGGACGCAAAGCGGCCGCGGCGCCGCTGCGCTTCGACGGGCTGCCGGATGTCGCCGCGGCCGAGGCCAAGCTCCGCATCGAAGGCGCGGTGCTCGAGCCGCTGGAAATCCACGCGCTCGGCGTGGTGCTCGAGCGCGCGGTGGCCGTGCGGCAGGCGCTCGCGCCGGCGTCCGCCTGGTGCCCGCGGCTGGCCGCGTGCGCCGCGCGCATCGCCGACTTCCGCCACGCGCTGCGCGCCGTGCAGGGCAAGATCCTGCCCGATGGCTCCATCGCAGATGACGCCAGCCCCGAGTTGGCCCGCATCCGCCGCGACATCGAGCGGCAGCGCCGCCTGATTCAGGAGTCGCTTGAGCGCTTCCTCAAGTCGCATCACGAAGACGGGCTGTTGCAGGAGGAGTTCGTCACCATCCGCAACGACCGCTTCGTGGTGCCCATCGTGCCCGGCGCGAAATGGAAGCTGCCCGGCGTCGTGCATGCGGCCAGCGGCAGCGGCCACACGCTGTTCCTCGAGCCGCTGGAGACGATCGAGCAGAACAACGAACTGGTGAGGCTTGCTGAAGAAGAGCAGCGTGAAGTCCACCGTATCCTGCGCGAGCTGACCGCCGAGCTGCGCCGCCACGCCGGCGAAGCGCACGAAGCCCTGGAGGCGCTGGCGGCGCTCGATTTCGCTTTCGCCCGCGCGCGCTTCGCTCTTGATTTCGATTGCACGATCCCGGGGTTTTCGCCGGATGAAGAGCCGCGGCTGGAACTGCAACAA
The DNA here is from genome assembly GCA_049325215.1 of Acidobacteriota bacterium. Classification (GTDB taxonomy): domain Bacteria; phylum Acidobacteriota; class Terriglobia; order Bryobacterales; family Bryobacteraceae; genus JANWVO01. The sequence goes on along the minus strand of JBMOMB010000027.1, from coordinate 41,416 downwards.
GCACGCCACCCGCTGCTCGAAGACATCCTGCGGCGGCAGCGGCGGCGCGTCGTGCCGCTGTCGTTCGCGCTGGATGGTTCGCATAGGACGCTGCTCATCAGCGGCCCCAACACCGGCGGCAAGACCGTGGCGCTGAAGTGCGTTGGGCTGCTGGCGCTGATGGCGCAGAGCGGCGTCCCCGTGCCGGCGGCGCGCGCCGTATTTCCGTGGTTCGATGACGTGCTGGCTGACATCGGCGACAACCAGAGCCTGGAGCAGAGCCTCTCAAGCTTCAGTGCGCACGTCGAGCGGCTGAAAGAGATGATCGAGCTGGCCACCTCGGGCTCGCTGGTGCTGCTGGATGAACTCGGCCGCGCCACTGATCCGGAAGAGGGCGGCGCGCTCGGCGTGGCGGTGATCGAAGACTTCCACCGCCGCGGCGCGTTCACGCTGGCATCCACGCATCTGGCGGCGCTCAAGGTCTTTGGCGCCACAGCTTCTGGCGTGCTGAACGCGGCGATGGGCTTCGATGAGCAGACGCTGGAGCCGACCTATGTGCTCACCGTGGGCGCGCCCGGCAAGTCCGCCGGGCTGGACATCGCCGCGCGGCTGGGGCTGCCGGCAAGGCTGATCGAGCGGGCGCGCGCATCGATGAGCGACCGCGACCGGCAGATGGGCGAGCTGCTGCGGCAACTGGAAGCGCGGCTGGCGGAAGCCAATGAGCGGCTGGCAGAGATCGAACGCAGGAGGGCGGAACTCGACCTGCGCGAGCGGCGGCTTCTCGAACAGATGGAGCGGCGCGAGAAGGCGCGGATGCGCGAGATCGAGGAGGCGGCGGAAGCGGCACGGAAACGGTTCGAAAAAGAGGCGCAGGATCTGATCGCAAGCGTGCTCTCCGCGCCTGAACAGCGCCGCCAGGCGGAGAAGGCGCTGCGGCAGGCGGCGCGGGTGCGGCGGGAATTTGAAGAGAACGTGCAGGCGTTGCGCGAACCGGAGCCGAAGAAGGCGCCGCAGGGCGAGATCCGCGAGGGCGCGCGCGTCCGGCTGCGCGGCGTCAGCCAGCCGGCGCAGGTGCGCAAGGTGCTCGCCGACGGAAGGCTCGAAGTGGACGTGGGCTTCCTGCGCATGCAGGCTGCGCGCGAGGACGTCACTGAAGTTTTGCCGCCTGCGCCCGCTGGATCGAAACTCCCTGCCGGGGTGACGCTGAGCGCCGGTCCGCGGTGGGATACGCTGGCGCGGGAGATCAACGTGATCGGCAAGACCGCCGACGAGGCGCGCGAGGAGGTGGACAAGTTCCTCGACGATGCCTTTCTGGCCGGCGTGACCCGCGTGCGTGTGGTACACGGCCATGGAATGGGCGTGTTGAAACGCGCCGTGCAGGAGTTGTGCCGCGCGCACCCGCACGTCGAAAAGTTTTACCCGGCTTCCCCCGCCGAGGGCGGCGCCGGCGCCACCATCATCGAGCTGAAGGAGAGCTGAGCGCGGAACAGGCGCTGGTGGCCTTCCATCGCCGTACGGAGTGCGGAGAAGGTCGGTAGAAGCCCGAAACTTTGGTCCGGCGCCGCCCCGGCGTCTTTGGAGCCCCGGGAATCCCAGCGCTGCCGCGCCCAGGTGTCAGGCTCGCCGCCGGACTCGCGCAGCCAACAGGGCCAGGGCGGCGCCCACCAGGGCAAGCGTGCCGGGTTCAGGCACAGGCGCCAGGAATCCCCGGATTTCACCCCCGGGAAAAGAGTTGGTGTGGATGTTGAAATAGGCTCTCCCCGAAGCCAGGCCCGCGGCGAGCGCCGCCTCGGCGCCGGCGGCGGATCCACCGTTCGCAGTCACAAAGGCCGAGCCGAACGTTGAAAGGAGCGTTGTGTCAAGCGTATTCGAGTAGGTTCCGGAAGTGACTCCAAGAGGGAACCCTGGAAGCGTGGGAGTCGTCGTCGCCACGCCCACGTTGCCCGTGAATGGAGTGCTTGTGCAGCAGTGGATATGCGAGGCCGTCACCGTTCCCACAAGACCGGTGAACGACACGTCAATCGAGAGAAGATGAGCAGCGGTGTCAATCGTCACAAGAGCCCATCCGATGCCGGGCGAAGCCACCGGCGGATTCTCGTTCGGTCCGCTCAACTCCGCGAAGTAAGTGATCGGCGCTCCCTGCGCGGCAGGCAGAAAACATGCGACCGCGAGCATGGCTAATCTGAGTTGCATTTGTACCCCCTTCAGGTGTGACCCCAGTATGGCCGCCGCCCCCCGCTGAGACAAGAGTCCTGGCCGCCAGTTTGCCCGGATTTGGTCGCAGCAGTAACAGTACCTTCTGGGGCGGGTCAGTCTGTGCCTTTCCCGCCGGGGGCGGCGCAGGCGCCGCCATCGTCAAACTGAAGGAGAACTGTGAGAGGCTCAGGCGCGCGGCGCACCTGGCTCAAGTCCCAGCTCTGGCCGAGTCACGTGTGGCTGCGCAGGTTCGCCGCGCACAACTCCCTCCGGATACAGCAGAAGCCGGCTGCTCCGGGCTTGCATTCGGCTGCATTCACAGCAAGCCCAGTATCAACAACCACCACAGCGCATCAGTCGCCCTTCATTCATCGGCGTTCTGAAGGCCGGCAGGAGACACCAGTGTATTGTCTAGCGCTACACGGGGGATCGAGAGAGCTGGAAGAGGAGGTACTTCCCAAACAGTCGTGATATCTGCATCGGGGCATGCGCTAATAGCAAGAGTTCTGGCATCGACAGGGAGTTCGGAGTTATAATCCCGGTATTGGCCACCGCACATTGAGCTTGAGGCAGGCTATTACGCTCATATTTCTTTCATCGAAGCGTCTCCGCAACGCGGCTTTTGTACTGGCGCCTGCTTGTGCGGCGGTTTATCTTGTATCATTCTCACCTGCTTTTGCCCAGCCGCCAACAAGAGATGGGGAGGAGGCCAAAAGCGAAGCCGAGGACTTCGCCGCAGTCGCCTATGGCTTGCCACCGGAATTCGGCGCGGACCTGCTGATTCGGCTATCGAAACAAGCATCGGTTGGCAAGGGAAAGAGGCGCGAGATGCTCGTTGATGCTTTCAGGATTGCCTCGGGCGCATCCCGCCGTTTCCCCACCGTCTATCTGGGGCGCAACGGAGATACTCGCGCTGGCTACTCGCAATTCGCCTCAGAACTTGGAATGGATGCCTTGTCTTTGCAGTCCAGGGCGATCGATGCAATGGCAGCGATCAGTGTCAGTGATGCGATCGCCCTCCTGGCGGAGGTCGACTGGCCGGAGATCCCGCCGGGTGGTTGCGAGTCCGCCTCCGCCCCCGACCTCGCCATCTACTATGATGTTTTGATAAAAGTTGCAGAAGCGCCCCCGCCGCCGAGTCCACGCGCGCGGCAGGCCCTTGAGGAAGTGCTGCGCCGCCGCATTGCGCGCATTGGGACGAATTCCGAGGCCACGGCGGCGGCCCGGCTGCTCATCTCTCTTCCGGCAAGCCGCGAGCTTTTGGCTGAGCTGCTGTCCACCTATGGCGGCGCGATCGAAACTCTCCGCGGTGATTTGCGGTCCTTCATTCATTTCTCTCGGAAGGGATCCGACAACTTCTATCCTTTGCTGCTGCGTGCGCTTTCGGTGGAAGCGGCCATTCCTCTGGCACGATCCCTCAGGACGTACGTAGTGAACAACCTCAACAGCGAGTACTGTAAAGACTTGCCGCTCGTCCGCCGGACGGATGCTTCCGGCAGCGCCCCTAATTCGTCGGCGAAACCTGGGAACCGGGCGGCGGAGGCTTATGATTTGCCCATGGTCCAGTCCTTTCATCAGGACATCCGTAGAATTCCCGGGCTAATAGGAGCGATTCCAGAAATTGCATCCGACGACGTGAGGCCGCAGGAGCCAGGCAAAGGGAGCAAAGACTTTCCGTATTGGCAGTCTCCGTCAGCCAGACGGTTTCTTATGGAGGTCAGGCAGCTCGCCAACAGCGTCCCTGGCAAGTCGTCGGACCCAATAGAAGCACAGGAACGGCTCAACAGGATCAGAGACTTCCTGAAGGATCTGGAAGATTGGAAACCTACAGCCGAAGACAGCTTTCTTGACCACTTTCACCAGAAGTCCGTGTTGTACCTGAAAGCGATTGAACTGACGGACGGCGCCTCCCGCAACCTGGTGTTAACGGATTTCCTCCATCATCTGGAACGCTCCTACGAACGGTTGGAGGACAAGGCGGAATGGTTCTGTCACATGGCTCCCGTTCTTGAGGGTCTGCATGGGAAGCAAGATTACAGGAGCGCCATAGCAGAGCGATGCTTGCGCTCCCCCAATCCGGTTCTGGCCGCATATAGCAAATTCTTTCAGGATTTCAGGCCACGGTAACCCGCGGCTGGCCTGAATGAACTCGTTGCAAGCTGTTGTGAATTGCTGCATTCGGCAAGCCATAAGGAGATCCGTCAACCAATGGGCTCCGATTCTTTTCTGCACCATTGTTCATGGCGATCAACGCTTTGCTTGCCGTTCAAACTATTGGGATCACCGGAACAATCACAAAGAGATTGAATCCAGCACCTTCAACACCTCTTCCGTGTGCCCGTCCACTTTCACCTTGCGGAAGATTTTCGCGATTTTTCCGTGGTGAATGACGAAGGTGCTGCGCTCGATGCCCATCGTCTTCTTGCCGTACATGTTCTTCTCGACCCAGACGCCGTATTTCTCGGCCGTCTTGTGGTCCGGGTCGGCCAGCAGCGGAAACGGAAGCGAGTATTTTTGTTTGAACTTCTTGAGCGCTGGAGGCTGGTCCGGCGACACGCCGAGCACCACCGCGCCTCGGGCGAGGATCCCGGCGTGGTGGTCGCGGAAGCTGCACGCCTCCTTCGTGCAGCCCGGGGTGTCCGCACGCGGGTAGAAGTAGAGAACGACCGTCCTGTCCGCATACGCGCTGAGCTTCACCTTCTGTCCGGCGTCGTCCAGGAGAGTGAAATCGGGAGCCTTGGATCCTTCCTTGAGTTCAGCCATACCTCAAATGATGCCTCAACGGTCCTCCAGGTTCTGGAATGCGGCTTCGCTGCCGGCCGATTCCTGCTAGACTCGCACAATGTTGAAAAGCATCCTGTCCGTGCTGGCCGGCTGGGCGGTGGTCGGGGTTCTGGTTGTGCTCACGGACCTCGCCCTTGGCAAGATCTTTCCTGCCGAATATGTGGCGGGGCGGATTCCGCCGGACCGGCTTTCCGCGCTCAGTCTGGCCACGGCCACGCTGTACTCGGTGCTCGGCGGCTGGATCACGGTGAAACTGGCCCGGACCCGCCCCTGGCGTCACGCCGTGTATCTCATCCTGTGGGGCGAACTGATGGGCGTCCTCTCCGCCGTGACGACCTGGGGGCAGATCCAGTGGTGGTACCAAATCGGCCTTCTGGCCGCATGGCCCCTCGCGATTGCCGCGGGCTGCCGGCTCGCGGCGGGCATGCCGCGGGGAGAGCCCGGCCCAGCCGCAGGAGCGGGCGGGTAAACCGCTCCGCCCTTACAGGACTCCGCCGCCCATCGCCAGCCGGATCAGCCCGAAAAGCACGGCTATGGCGCAGAGCACGATGCCGGCGATGCCTGCGCCCTTCTGCGCCTGCTTCGATGTGGCTACCGCCACGATGCTGACGATCAGGCCCACGGCGGCGAACGGGATGTTCAGCCAGTTCAGGCTCCCGAGGCACGGAAAGAACGCCACGATCATGCCCAGGGCAGCCAGGATGCCCCACACCAGACTCAAAACCAGCATAAGCGCCTCCAAGACAAAATCACGCGAAAGGCCCTGAGCTACTGTCCAGGGCGGCGGACGGCAACTGCGGGCCGGCTCCGGTCCTGCCGGCCGTGCTTCCTCCTGCGGATCCATACGAATCCCGCCAGCGCTTCGTTCAGCGCCAATGCTGGAAACAGCACCAGGCTGCCGGCGTTGGCACGCCTGGCCCCCTGCAGATCACCCTCGCGGAAAGCCAGAAAAGCGTGCGTCATGCCGCACAGCGCGCAGGCGCCTCGATGTCCGGCGGGCGTCTCGCAGCGCGCCGCCACTGCTAGCACTCCTTCGTCCGGCATCGCCAGAGCCGCCGTGACGGCGGCTCCCAGACCAGCGCTGAGCAGCAGCCACGACCGGAGCAGCGCCGCCCGCAGTTGGGCGGAGGGGATCGGCAGATGCCGCCGCAAGATCCGGAAACCAGCCAACAGGGACCGCATTCGCAGAGAGCATATCAGCGGAGCGGCAGCGCCGCCCGGCTGAAGCCGTGGCGCCGCTCCGTTGCGATACACTCGGCCTGATGTGGCGCAGTCTGGTGGCGGTGTTCGGCGGGTGGCTTGCCATTCAGTTTCTGGTGGTGATCACCGACGGAATCTTCGCGCGCATTTTTCCGGGACAGTACGGTGCAGGCTTGCCCGCGCCCGCGTGGCTGACGGGACTGCGGCTGGCGTGCGGGGTTCTCTACACTGTGTTTGGCGGCTGGCTCGCCGTGCTGCTGGCGCCGGAGCGGCCATGGAGGCACGCCTTGTACCTGATCGTTCTGGGCGAGACGATGGGCATCCTGACGGCGGGCATGAGCATCGGGCTGCTTCCGTTCTGGTACTTGGGCGGGCTGCTGCTGTTGTTCCCAGTGGCTGTGCTGGCTGGCGCGTGGCTGCGGCTGCGCGGCGCGGGGCAAGGCTCCTCCGATCGGCCAGCCGTGTGACTGGCCCCAGGCAGGGGCGAGGCGCCTGGAGGTGTTTGCGATGAAGAAGACGCTGAGGGAGAAGCTGGACTACGAACCGGTGGAGCTGCGGTTCGGCACGTCGGGACGGCGCGGCAGGGTCGTGGATCTGACGCAGCTCGAGATCTGGATCAACGTCCGCGCGGAGCTGGAATTTCTCAAGACGCTGCCGAAAGACCAGGGCGGCATTGAAGCGGGCGAGGACGTCTTCATTGCCTCGGACCTGCGGCCTTCGTCGGTGCGCTTTGTCCAGGAGATGGGCGGCCGCGGCGAGATCGTGCAGGCGGTGTGCGAGGCGGTGCGCGCCACGGGCTGCACGCCGGTCTTTGAGGGCTTCATCCCCACGCCCGCACTCGCCTATTACGGATTCGGGCGGCGCCGCGCCAGCCTGATGGTCACCGGCAGCCACATCCCGTTCGACCGCAACGGCTACAAGCTGAACACGAGCGTCGGCGAGCTGCTCAAGGAGCACGAGGCGCCGATTCAGGCGCACGTCGGGCGGGTCCGCGCCGAGGTCTACCGCCAGCCCTTTGAACAGTCGCTGTTCAACGAGCAGGGGATGCTGAAAGAAGGCTCGCAGACGCTGCCCGCGGCCTCGGACGAAGCGCGCCGCGCTTACAGGCGGCGCTATCTGGATTTCTTCCGCGGCCAGCCGCTGCGGGGGCTGCGCGTGGTGGTCTACCAGCACTCCGCCGTCGGGCGCGACCTGCTGGTGGACGTGCTCGAGGCGCTGGGCGCCGAGGCGGTCCCGGCGGCGCGGAGCGAAACATTCGTCCCCATCGACACGGAAAACGTCAGCAGCGAACTGCTGGCGCGGCTCGAAGAAACGGCGCGCGAAATCGAGGCGCAACGCGGCCCCGTGGCGGCCATTGTCTCCACCGACGGCGACAGCGACCGCCCGCTGTTTGTGAGCTTCAGCCGCGGGCGGGCGCGGTTCCATCCCGGAGATCTGCTCGGCCTGCTGGTGGCGCAGGAACTGGGCGCCGATGCCGTGGTGGTGCCCGTGAGCGCCAACGACGCGATCGACCGCTCGCCGCTGGCGGCCGTGCTTGAGCCGAAGACGCGAATCGGCTCGCCCTATGTGATCGCCGGCATGCAGCGCGCGGCGGCCAAGGGGAAACGGCGCGTGGTGGGCTGGGAGGCCAACGGCGGATTTCTCACCGGGAGCCCGGTAGAGCGCGAGGGGGCGCTGCTCGATGCGTTGCCGACGCGCGATGCGTTTCTTCCGATCCTGACCGTTCTGGCGGCGGCGGCGTGCGAGGACGTGGCCCCGGCGGCGCTGTTCGACCGGCTGCCACAGAGATTCGGCCGGTCCGCCTTGCTCAGGGAATTCCCGCGCGAGAAGGCGCTGCGCATCCTGGAGAGGCTCACGCCGCAGGCTACCGACGGCAGCGACGTGCCCGGCGTGATGGCGCGGCTCAAGCTGTTTTTCCGAGACGAAGACGGCTTCGGCGCGGTGGAGAAGCTGGACACAACCGACGGCGTGCGTATCTGGTTCTCCAACGGCGACATCGCGCACCTGCGGCCCTCCGGCAACGCCGACGAGTTCCGCATCTACGCAGTGGCGGACACGCAGGAGCGCGCTGACGCGATCGCCGCCCTGGGCGTGCGCGAGCCGGACGGGATTCTGCGCCGGATGGAGAAGGAACTGGATGAGTGAAGTGCGCCTGGCAAGGCTCCAGCCGGCCGTGCAGCACTATGAATGGGGCGGCACGGAGGCTCTGCCCGCGCTGCTTGGCGTGGACAACCCCGACAAGCGGCCGTTTGCCGAACTCTGGTTCGGCGCGCATCCCAAAGCGCCTTCCATGGCGGAGACGCCCCGCGGGCGTGTGCCATTGGATGCGATGATCGCGCAGGATCCCCAAGCATGGCTGGGCGAGGCGGTGATCCGACGATTCGGCCCTTCCCTTCCCTTCCTTCTGAAGGTGCTTGACGCGCGGAAGATGCTCTCGATCCAGGTGCACCCGGCGCGCGAACAGGCGCGCCAGGGCTTCGAGCGGGAAAACGCCATGGGCATCCCGGTCCACGCTCCGCACCGGAATTACCGCGACCGCAACCACAAGCCCGAGGTTCACGCGGCGCAGAGCGAGTTCTGGATGCTGCACGGTTTCCGGCCGCTCGAGGAGATCGCCGCCTGGCTCGATGTCACACCCGAAGCCTGCGCAGTGATGCCGGATTTCCACCGGCGGCTGCGGGAGGCGGGCGCCGGCCGGCAACCCCGCGCAGCCCTGCTGCGCGAGCTGTACACGCACTTCATGCACCTGCCGCAGGAGCGCGCCGACGAGCTGCTCGACGCGCTGCTGGCGCGGATCGAGAGGGCCGCCCCCTGGCCGCCGGATGCGCCCGAGCACTGGGCGCTGCGCGCCGCGCGGGAGTTCCCGCTGCCGGGCGGGCGGCGCGACCGCGGCATTTTCTCGATCTTTCTGCTGAACCTGGTGCAGCTCGAGCCGGGGCAGGGCACGTTCCAGCCCGCCGGAGTGCTGCACGCCTATCTGCAGGGAACCACCGTGGAGTTGATGGCGAACTCGGACAACGTGCTGCGGGGCGGGCTCACCCCCAAGCACGTCGACGTGGCGGAACTGTTGCGGGTGGTGCGGTTCGACGACAGCCCTTGCCAAGTCCTCATGGGCGAACCGGAGGCGGACGGGGAGCGCGTGTACCGCACCGCAGCCGAGGATTTTGAACTGAGCTGTTTCGAGCTGGCCGGGCAGGCGGCGGCGCGCGAGGCGCGAGGGCCGGAGATCCTGCTGGCGACGGAGGGCGCGGCTTCCGTGTCGGCGGACGGAGCCGGCATGGGATTGACCCGCGGGCAGGCGGTGTTCCTGGGGGCAGGCGTGAGGTATGAGCTCTCTGCGAAGGGCCGGGCTGTGGTCTGGCGGGCCAAGGCAGGACTGGCGGGCTGAGCGGCGCCCGGGCGGCATTTTTCGTGAGACTTTCCGCCTTGCAGTCCCACTATTGGCACAGGAATGCGCACGTCGCGGCAGTTCCCCATCCGCGGCTTGCGGCTCCTCCGCGGATCCATCGGCCGGCTCGCCTGCGCGGCGGCCGCAAGCGCCATCGGCCTGATGGCGCAGGACACCACGCCTCCCGTGCTGGTGACCTACTCGTACAGCCCGTCGAGCGCGGATGTGTCCAGCGCGGACACGGTGCTCGCCGGCAGTATTCAGGCAACGGACAACTCCGCCGGACTGCAATCCGCGGTGCTGGCCTTCTATAGCCCTTCGGGCAACCGGCGCGTGGATTGCAGCAGCACTCTCGGCTCCTATAGCGGAACGCTGACGGCGGGTACGTTCACATGCGCGGGGCTGATTCCGCGCTATATCGAGACGGGGCAGTGGCGGCTTCAGTTCCTCTCGATCTCAGACAAGGCGGGCAACACGGCGACATATGTGAGAGACCAGCTCGCGGCTATGGGACTGCCCACCACGCTGGCGCTGACCGGCACAGGCGACATGGACGCGCCGTCGCTGGTCTCTTATACGTTCACGCCCGCGGCGGTGAACCTGTCGGGCTCGCCGGTGACGGTGACGGGAACGATTTCCGCGGCCGACAACCTGTCAGGGCTGTATCTGGCCTATATCGCTTTCTACAGCCCCAGCGGGCAACAGCGCGTGGATTGTTATCCCGTGCCTGGAGATCCGGACTCCGGCACGCCGCTGAACGGCAGCTACTTCTGCAGCGGGCAGTTCACCCCGGGGATGGAGACAGGCGCGTGGCGGGTGCAGTTTGTCGAGCTGCGCGACCGCGCCGGCAACGCGCGGTATTACACCACGCAGCAGCTCACCGGGATGGGCTTGCCTACGGTGGTCACGGTGTCGGCGGCAAGCGACCTGACCCCGCCTTCATTCACAGGACTGACGCTGTCGCCGCTGTCCATCAGCACCGGCTCCGCGGCAGCCTGGATCACTGGCGCCGTGACGGCGTCCGATTCCGGGACGGGACTGAGGCAGGCGGTAGTGGCCCTGTTCAGTCCCACCGGGCAGCAGCGGGTGGACTGCATCACTTCCGTCTGGCCTGCGGGTACGGCGGCGGCAGCGATGCCCTGCAACGGGCTCTTCCCCCAGAACTCGGAGAGCGGCGCCTGGGAAGTGCGCTTTGTCGAGGTGAGCGACCACGCCGGCAATACCGCCACGATCATGAAGGCGGCACTCGCGCAAATGGGAGCGCCGGTGGCTGTGGCCGTGAGCGGCGCCTCCGCGGTGCAGCCGCCAGCCGGGCTGGTCTTCCAATATGTGTCCGGCCGGCAGTTGCCCGCCGGCCTGGCAGTGCAGGTTCTCGGGTCCACGCTGCCCTGGGTGCTGGAGAAGCAGGCTGGTGCGGCGTGGGTGCAGCTCAGCCCGGCCAGTGGGGCAGCGCCGGCGCAGGTGACCGTGACCGTCGATCCCGCGGGACTCGGTTACGGCACGCACCAGGAAATTCTGCTCGTCCGGGAGGTGATCCAGAACCGCGTCGTGGCCCGGCTGCCTGTGACGCTCACGGTGCTGGCGGCCGCGCCGCTGACGGCGCAATATTTCGACCCGCCGCTGTTTGAGTGGATTGCCGCCGAGGGCCGGCCGGCCGGCGAAATCGTCGCGGCGATTGTGCATCTGTACTGGCCGGCGCCGCCGTGATATCCCACTGCGAAGGTCACGGCGGGTCGGCCGTGGCGCAACCTCGATCCCGGCGTCTCCGCAGTATCGCGGAGGGCGTTATTGCCCGGCCAGCTTCTTGCGCGCGAAGGGGCGGGCGAACGCCGCCGGCGGATTGTGGGCCGTCGTCTGTGCCGCCCGGCGGTAATAGGCCATCGCCTCTTCCTTCTGGCCGAGTTTCTCATGGGCCATGCCTATCAGGCACTGGATGAAAGGATCGTTCTGGTTGGCCTGCTTGAGATGGGCCAGCGCCTCTGCCGCGTCGCCGGTATAGAGCGCCACATAGCCTGTCAGGTAGGGGAAGAAGGGCTGCTGCTTGGCCATTTCCGGGCGGGAGTCCAGCAGGGCTTTGGCGGCGGCCACATGCTTCAGCGCCAGGTCCTTCTGGCCGCGCCGCGCGGCCAGGCGCGCCAGCGCGTGCTCCAGGCGGAACATCCACAGGGCGCGGCGGTCCTCGGAGAGGTTCGGTTCCTTCAGGCCGGTTTCCGTGCCCAGGCGGTAGAGCTTCTCCGCTTCGTCCAAAGCGCCTGCTTCAATACAGACACGGGCCACTTCATTGGCGGCTTCGCCCGCCGCGTAGTGGTTGCCGCGTTCCAGCCAGTAGCCGTGCAGCATGCGGCCGTAACGGGCCGAATTGGCGCAGTCGTTGTCGAACGCATAGGACATGGACATCTGACGCCACGCCACGGCGCGCGCCTGCGCGTCCGGGGCGGCATCGGCGGACTTCTGGAAATACTGGCGGGCCTCGGCCGTGCGGCCGAGCAGATCCAGCACAACTCCCGCGGCGTTGAGAGCGGCGGTGTTGGAAGGATTGTTGCCGATCTCCCGCTCAAACAGGCGCAACGCCTCATCCAACTGGCCGGCGCGCAACAGCTTCTGGCCCTCGCGGAGAAATTCCGGCGCGTTGGCCTGAGGCGGCTGCGCCGCGGCTGGCAGCAGCAGGAAACACGCAAATCCGGCAAGTGCAGTCTTCATCGCAAGTCCCTCTTTCAGTGGCTTCTCGTTTGGCGCGGTCCGCCCGGAGGAGGTTACCAGCATGCGAGAGCCTCCATGTTCGCGCTCAGGCGTGCCCGCGGCTCTTTTCAGCTTACAATTGAGAATGCCGCCGCCACTGGCGGCCTTTGTTATGGCGAGTCCAACGGAACCCGCTTCAGGTCTTTCCAGGAATCTACCCAAGATCGTGGTGGCCACCACGGTCGCCCTCACGTTTATCTCTTTCTGGCGCGGCGCGGCCATCGTGCTCAGCGATCTGGCCTCGACGATGTTTTACGTCGGTGGCATCGCTGAGCACGCGCTGGGCAAATCGGCCCCATGGTTCGTTCTGGCGGTGCTGCTGTTCGGCTTCGCCATCCGCTCCATTTATCTCGAAAGCTGCGGCATGTTCGTGCGGGGCGGCGTGTATGTGGTTGTGCGGGACGCGATGGGGCCGAACACGGCCAAGCTCTCGGTTTCGGCCTTGGTGGTCGATTACGTTCTCACCGGTCCGATCTCTTCCGTTTCCGCGGGTCACTATCTCGGGCGGCTGGTGAATGAACTGTCGGCGCAGATGCACTCGGACTTCCGCCTCGAACCCAACTGGTTCGCCGTCTGCTTCGGCATCGCCGTGACGCTGTATTTCTGGTGGCAGAACGTCGAGGGTATCCACGAGAGTTCGGGAAAAGCGCTGCGGATCATGCAGGTGACCACAGTCATGGTGGGCGTGCTGATCGTGTGGTCGCTCGTTACACTGCTGTTGCAGGGGCGCATGGATCTGCCGCCTGCGCCAACACTCGCCAACATCCACTTCGATTCGCACTCTCTCGGCTGGCTGGAAGGAACGTTCTGGCCCACTCTCTGGCCGGCGGCGCTGGTGATCGGCTTCGGGCACACGCTGCTGGCCATGAGCGGCTTCGAGACGCTGGCGCAGGTGTACCGCGAAATCGCAGCGCCGAAGATGCAGAACCTGCGCCGCGCGGCCAACATTGTCTGCACCTACGCCCTGCTCTCCACCGGGTTCGTGACCTTCGCCGCCGTCATGATCATCCCGGACAAGGTCCGGCCGGCATACTTCGAGAACCTGATCGGCGGGCTGGCCATGTATCTCGCAGGCCCTGAGATGCTGCGGCTGGGCTTCCACATCTTCGTCGTCATTGTCGGCGCGCTCATCCTGTCCGGCGCCGTCAATACCTCCATCATCGGCGCCAACGGCGTCCTGAACCGCGTGGCCGAAGACGGCGTGCTTACTGGCTGGTTCCGCAAGCCGCACCCACGATACGGCACCTCCTACCGGCTCATCGGCCTGATCACGGCCGCGCAGTTAATCACGATTCTCGCTTCACGCGGCGATGTCTATCTGTTGGGCGAAGCCTACGCATTCGGCGTCATCTGGAGCTTCGCTCTGAAAGGGCTCGGCGTGCTCGCCCTGCGCTTCCAGCGTTCCGACCAGGAGTATAAGTTCCCGCTCAACCTCCGCATTGCGGGCAAGGAAATCCCGCTGGGACTGGCCGCCACGACGCTCGTGCTGCTGTTGGTGGCCGTGACCAATCTGCTCAGCAAGCAGATCGCCACCATTTACGGCCTAAGCTTCACTGCGGTGCTGTTCACCTTGTTCACCGTTTCGGAACGGCTCAACGTGCGGCTGCGCATGCACAAGGGCGAGACGGCGCTGGAGGAGTTCCAGCTCGATCATGAGCCCGATGTCGAGCCCAGGCTGCTCCATGCGCGTCCCGGCTGCATCCTCGTCGCCATCCGCGATTACAACCACATGCACCATCTCAAAGAGGTGCTGCGCAAGACCAGCGTCCGCCGCCACGACATCGTCGTCATGACGGTGCGCCCGCTCGACGCCGGCGCGGGCGAGCACGAACTGGCGCAGGAGCAACTCTTCACCGATTACGAGAGGGAACTCTTCAGCCGCGTCGTAGAGCTGGCGGAAAAAGAGGGGAAGCCCGTGGAGTTGCTGGTGGTGCCCGCCACCGACCCCTTCTTCGCCCTCGCCCACACGGCTCAAAAACTCAAAGCGTCGCGGCTGGTCACCGGCGTTTCCCGCACCATGCCCAGCGAGGAGCTGGCCCGCCGCATTGGCCTCGCCTGGGAGCATCTCCCCGAACCCCGGCACCCCTTCTCGCTCGAAATCATCGCTCCTGACCGTCCCCCATCCTACGTCAACCTGGGTCCCCATCCTCCGCGCCTCTGGCCCGAGGACATCGACCGGCTGCACGAGCTCTGGCTGCGGCTCACCACGCAAGAGGGCTTCTCCGCTTCTCTGCACCACCGCGATGTCGTCGGCGCGGCGCTGCGCTATCTCGAAAAGAACCTGAACAGCGAGCGGCGCCAGGAAGTGCTGGACGAAATCCGCAAGCAGGCCCCGAAAGCATAACAGACTCCTGATGAAGCCCGGCGCAGTTCAGTGCCGCGAACGAAGCGGCGTCAGCCGCCGAGAGTGAGCGGCCGCCGGCGCAGCCCCACAAGGGCGATTTTCGAGCGAGCGGTCCCAACACAGTCTTCGTATGTTGCCCGGCAGCATGGCCGGCCGTTATCTCCGGCGGCCGGCGCGGCCTTCGGGCGCGGCGCGGAACCCGGCCGGCGGGTCCCAGCGGCTCAGCTATTCTCTTCGTCGATGGCGATTTTGAGGGCGCGGAGGAATTTCTGGTCCTGGGCGGTCCAGCGGATCTTGCCGGCCCGGCGCTGGCGGCCGCGCTTGCGGCTTTCGGGAATCTCCTCCTCGAAATCCGTCTCCAGCAGCGTCTCCACTACCGCCTCGGTCTCGCCTTCCTCGCCGGACTCATCGCGCTTGTTGAAGCCGATGGTGGCTTCCAGCACCAGGAAGACGTCGTATCCGGCGCGCTTGATCTCCCCGATGGCTTCGGCGATGCGGTCCGAGTCCGACAGCGACTCGTTGATCGCGTGGCCGAGTTCCTGCATCAATTCTTTGAGCCGTTCGTCCAAGGTTGGGATGGAGTCCTTTCCCTCACTTTCAGCATAGCACCCGGGGCAACGCGGCTTGTCTCCGCTGCTCACCCTCTCTATCGGCAATACGAGCCCGCTTCTTGAGCCGGCCGCCTCTGTTAGCATGGCAATCGGAAGGGACAACCGGCGTTGCTCAGTCTGGCGAAAAAATTCTTTGTTGCGGTCCTGCCTGGGGTGATCCGCCCGTTGCACTCGCTGTGGAACGAGATCCTGGGATTCCTCTTCTTCCTGCTGGCAGTGATGATGATCCGGCCCGTCTGGACCGGCTGGAAGGAGCTCAGCCACGGCCCCGAACACCTGTTGCGCTTCCTGCTGAGCGCCTTTATGTTCGCCATCCTGCTGGGCTTCGCGATACACGCCTTCTGGAAGGCGCGGCGCATCAGCCGCGGCTCCTGACGGAAGCCGGAAAGGCCGTGCGCAGCGGCCTTACTGTTGTGGCGCGGGCGCGATTTGCGCCGCAGGCCGTGCCGCCATCAGCCGTTCCAGTTCGACGATCTGCTTCTTCACCGTATCGGCATCGGGCGCGTCGGGCGCAAAGCTGAGGTAGCCCTTCATGTGCTCCAGCGCACCCGCGTAGTCGCCCTTTTCGGCGAGAATGTGCGCCAGCAGGCTGTAAGCGCGCGGGTTCCTGTGGTTGGAATCGAGCCGGATCGCCTCGCGCGCGCTTTTCTCCGCCGCTGCACGCTGGCCCAGGTTGTAGGCTGCGGCGCCATGCACGAACCAGACCTGCGGGTAGTTGAACGGGTTCAACTTCAGCACCGTCTCGCTGCGGGCGGCGATCTGCTCCCAATCACGGGAGTTCAACGCAAGCTGAAGCAGGCTGAGGTGAGGACCGATGAACTTCGGGTCAGCCTCGACGGACTTTTCGTAAGCCGAGCGCGCCTCCTCGATCTTCTTCTGCGCCTCCAGGGCGTTGCCCAGTTCGAACCACGCCGCCGCGAACTTCGGGTAAATCTCCACCGCCCTCCGCAGGTGCACCTCGGCTTCCGCCGGCTTCTTTTTCCTGGCCAGCGATTGGGCCTTCTCAAAAGCTTTCTTCGCTTCTTTGGGCGCGTTGGCCGTGGTGAGACTGAACGTGAAGCCCTGCACGTTGGACATCCGCCGCAGGACGATCACGCCGATTTCCGGATTGTCGAGCACGCGGCGTCCGGCGAGCTGGACCACATCGCTCTGGTGGCCGGCCAGTTCGGCGCGGAACTCGCACCCCACCAGTTCGCGCTCCGTGATCCCGCGAGTGGGCCCGGGGTTCATGATGCTGCGCATGTCGGTGCTGTCCATGCTGGCATCGGCGAACACGGCCTGGTTCTGGCCCAGCGCAATGCTGAAACGGCCCTTGGCGTCGGTGTAGCCCTGCGGGCGCGGCCGGCCATTGCATACCATCACCATCATCACGGGCTCAGGCGGCGCGGTGCCGTCCTCCATCATGACGCGGCCGGACAGATAAATCGGGCGCTGGAAATCCTGGAAGCTCGGCTGCTGCGGTTGCTGTTGCCCCGGAAATGGCGTCGGGGTGGTGGGCTTGGCGGGAGAAGGCGTGGGCGTTGGCGTCGGAGTGGGCGCCGGCGCAGGCGACGGCGCCGCGCCACCCCCTCCCGTGCCTCCGCTCTGCCCGCCCCCCTGCTGTTGTCCGGGAATGGAAACACTCACGGCTGCGGCCAGCGCCACTGCCAGCGCGGCCTTTCGGAATCCGGCGACGTTCATGGGAACCTCCCTGTTCGGGATGGATGTCAAACCGCTGTTGCCAGTATTATGGCACAGCCCCGCGCGGGCGTCGCGCGGTGTCTTCCGTCTCCATGTTGCGCCCCAGCAAAACTTCAATATGATTGAGGGGAGCGAGAAACCCTATGAAACGCATCCGAATCTCCCGTTGCCTGCCCGCGCTGCTGGTTCTGCTGGCCGGATGTTCGCAGACGCCCCCATCCAGGAAGGCGCCGCCCAAGCCGCCGGAACCCGCCACTGGCCAGTCGGCCATATTCCAGACGTTCCAGGTGGCGCGCACCTGGGCGCCGGACGCCCAGCTGTTGAGGCTGGAAAGCGGCAACATCCCGGAGGCGCCCTCCGCGGGAGGCAAGTATGGCTTCTGGCGGGCCATTTACGTCAGCGAATCGAAACGGGCGAGGCGGGAATTCACATGGGCTGCCGCCGACAGCGAAGGCGGCATCCTCAAGGGAGTGCGCGCGGGCGCCGATTCCGGCTACCTGCCCAACCGGCGCGTCTTCCCTATGGCGATTCAGGAGATCAAGATCGATACGCCCAGAGCCCTGGAGACGGCGATGGCCGAGGTGCAGAAGGACGCCGCCATGAAAAAAGTCCTTGCCGACAACAAGGATCTGCCGATCCATTTCCTGCTCGAAATGGTTTCACCCGACGTCAAGCCGACGTGGCGCGTCATCTTCGGGCCGTCGGTGAGCCAGAGCAAGTTCTCCATCTTCGTCGACGCCTTCACCGGCAAGTACGTGCGGAAGCTGCGGTAGGCGCTGCCCGGCTCAGGCTTTCGCGCTCCTGCCCTTGCGCCGCGGCGGGGCGCTGTCTGAAGCCGTGAGCGGGCTGACGGCCAAGGGGCGCGCCACCGGGACCAGCGAGTGTCTCGCCTCCGGCGGTTCCGCGCGCAGGCTGCGGGCGAGCTCGACGTTGAGCGACGCCACGAACTGCTCGATCTGCTTCTGCATCGCCGCCATCTTCTCGCGCATATTGAGGATGATCTCGACGCCCGCCAGATTCACGCCCAGCTCGCGCGTCAGCTCGAGCACCACTTCCAGCCGCTCCAGATCCTCCTCCGTATACAGCCGCGTGTTGCCCTCGCTGCGCGAGGGCTTGATCAGCCCCTCGCGCTCGTACATGCGCAGCGTCTGCGGATGAATGCCGTATTTCTCGGCCACCGCCGAGATCATGTAGCCAGCTTTGCCCTTCTGCTTCGCCACGGCTGTCACACCTTCGACCAGAGCTCGGCGCGCGGATCGCGCGTGTCATGCCGGGAAAGATCTTTCAGCAGCTCCCGCACGCGCTCGTCGCGCACGTCCGGCGTCTGCAGCTCGATCTCGACGATCTGATCCCCGCGCGTGTTCTTGCGGGCGTTGAACACGCCCTTTTCGCGCAGCCGGAACTTCTGCCCGTTTTGCGTGCCCTGCGGGATCTTCAGCAGCGCGCGCCCGTCCACGGTGGGCACTTCGATCCGCGTGCCCAGCCCGGCTTCCCACACTGCTACGGGAACGCGGACATAGACGTCGTCGCCTTCGCGCCGGAACAGCGGGTGCTCGTCCACTTTTACCGTGATGTAGAGGTCGCCCGGAGGCGCGCCCATCGTGCCCGCGTTGCCCTTGCCCGCCACCCGCAGCCGCGAGCCCGTGGAAGCGCCGGGCGGAATGCGCACTTCCACTGTCTCGTTCACCGCCACGCGGCCGTCGCCGCCGCACGCAGGGCAGGGCCGCGCCACGCGCCCGCTGCCGCCGCAGCGGGGACAGGTGAGCGAAAACCGCATCGCGCCCACCATCTGCGTCACGTTGCCGCTGCCGTTGCACTGCGTGCAGAGGGTGGCGCCGCCGCCGCTCTCCCCGGTGCCGTGGCACGCCTGGCAGGCGTCCAGCCGGGAGACGCTCAGCCGCACCTGCGTGCCCCTGATCGCCTGCCAGAAATCGATCTGAAGCGAGTACTCGAGATCGGTCCCCTTTTCCGGCGTCCGGCGTTGCGCCTCGCGCCGGCCGCCGAAGAACTGGCCGAACAGATCGCTGAAGCTCGACCCGAACCCCCCTTGCGCGCCGCCGAAAGTCTCGGAGAAATCGAAGCCGCCGAAGCCGAACCCCTGCGGTCCCGCGCCCGGCTGCCCCGCGCCGGGGAAGCCGGACTCGGAGTAAAAGCCGTAAGTGTCGTACATCTTGCGCTTCTTGGCGTCGGAGAGCACGTCGTAGGCCTCCTGCACCGCCTTGAAGCGCTCCTCGGCGGCCTTGTCGCCCGGGTTCAGGTCCGGATGGTACTTGCGGGCCAGCCGGCGGTACGCCTTGCGGATCTCATCCGGTGAAGCGTCCCGCCGGACCCCGAGCGTTTCGTAGTAGTCCTTGCTGGTCGTCATAGGCCGGCCCGCCCTGCCTTGCGGCGGTCAAGGTTACTTCTTCTGGTCGTCGACATCGACGAACTCGGCGTCCACGACCTCGTCCTTCTTCGCGCTTCCCGCCTTCGCGCCGGTGGCGCCATCGCCCGAGGGCTGCTGCGCGCCGGCGGCGCGGTACATAGCCTCGGCCAGCTTGTGGCTGGCCTGCATCAGCCGGTCCTGGGCGGCCTTGATGCGATCCAGCCCGCCTTCCTCGATGGCCTTCTTGGCCTCGGCCACGGCCTCTTCGACGGCGCGGGCGTCGTCGGCCGAAATCTTGTCGCGGTGCTCGCGCAGCATCTTCTCCGCGCTGTAGACGGCGTTGTCGAGCTGGTTCTTGGCCTCGACCTCCTGCCGCCGGCGCTCGTCCTCGGCGCGGTGGGCATCGGCGTCCCGGGCCATCTTCTCCACTTCGTCCTTGGACAGGCCCGAAGAAGACGTGATTGTGATCTTCTGCTCGTTGCCCGTCGCGCGGTCCTTCGCCGTGACGTGCAGGATGCCGTTGGCGTCGATGTCGAAAGTCACCTCGATTTGCGGGACGCCGCGCGGGGCCGGCGGAATCCCGACCAACTGGAACACGCCCAGCAGCCGGTTGTCCCGCGCCATGGCGCGCTCGCCCTGGTAGACCTTGATCTCCACGCTGGTCTGATTGTCGCTCGCCGTCGAGAAGACCTCGGACTTCCGCGTCGGAATCGTCGTGTTGCGCTCGATCAGCTTGGTGAACACGCCGCCCAGCGTCTCGATGCCCAGCGACAGGGGCGTCACGTCGAGCAGCAGAACGTCCTTCACTTCGCCGCCCAGCACGCCGCCCTGCACCGCCGCGCCCACGGCGACGACTTCGTCCGGATTCACCGTCTTGTTCGGCTCTTTGCGGAACAGCTCCTTCACCAGTTGCTGCACCCGCGGAATCCGGGTCGAGCCGCCCACCAGAACCACTTCATCGATCTGCTCCGGCGTCAGCCCGGCGTCGGCCAGCGCCTGCTTGCAGGGCGGGATCGAGCGCTGGAGAATGTCCTCGACCATCTGCTCGAAGCGCGCCCGGGTCAGCGTCTTCACCAGGTGCTTCGGCCCGGTCTGCGGGTCGCCGTAGATGAACGGCAGGTTGATCTCGGTCTCCATGGCCGAACTCAGCTCGATCTTCGCCTTCTCGGCCGCCTCCTTCAGGCGCTGCAACGCCATGCGGTCGCGCGACAGGTCGACCCCTTCCTCTTTCTTGAACTCCTCGATCAGCCAGTCCACCAGACGCTGGTCGATGTTGTCGCCGCCCAGGTGCGTGTCGCCGTTGGTCGACTTCACCTCTACGACGCCGTCGCCGACTTCGAGGATGGAGATGTCGAACGTGCCGCCGCCGAAATCGTACACGGCGATGCGCTCTTCCTTCTTCTTGTCTAGGCCGTAGGCGAGCGCCGCCGCCGTCGGCTCGTTGATGATCCGCAGCACCTCGAGGCCCGCGATCTGGCCCGCGTCCTTCGTCGCCTGCCGCTGCGAGTCGTTGAAGTAGGCGGGCACCGTGATCACCGCTTTGGTCACCTTCTCGCCCAGGTACGCCTCGGCCGCCTCCTTCAGCTTGGTCAGGATCATCGCCGAGACCTCCGGCGGCGCGAGTTTCTTGCCTGAGATTTCGACGCGCGCGTCCCCGTTCTCGCCCCGCACCACATGGTACGGAACCAGCTTCATCTCCTCCGTCACCTCGTCGAAGCGCCGCCCCATGAAGCGCTTGATCGAGTAAATCGTGTTCTCCGGGTTGGTGACCGCCTGTCTCTTGGCCACCTGCCCGACAAGCCGGTCACCGCTCTTGGTGAACGCCACTACCGAGGGCGTCGTCCGCGCCCCCTCCTGATTCGGGATGACAACAGGCTGCCCCCCCTCCATGACCGCCACCACGGAATTGGTGGTTCCCAGGTCGATGCCAATGATCTTGCTCATCTCTCCATTCCCTTTATTGCACGGTGTCGGAACTTGCGTTCCCGGGCGCCGCGCTAGACTGCTGCGCCTGACCGTATTATCAAACTTTAGTGCTCCATTGTCAAGTTCAGTCGCCGATTTCTCTGCATCACCGCACGCTTGCCCTCTGCCCAGTTTTGTGTCATCCCTTCGGATATGGGCTGGAAACTGCTCCTGCTGCTGGCCCTCACATGGGTGCTGCTGTCCTGGCTGGCCAACCGCTCGGCCTTCTTCCCTATGCGCTACCCTCAGGGTAACTGGATCGCGGCAAACCACTTAGGTGTTGAAGACGTCTGGCTCCGCAGCGGCCCTCACCGGATCCATGCCTGGTGGAAGCCCCAGGATGGCGCCCCCGCGGCGGTACTCTTCCTGCACGGCAACGCCGGCAATGTCACCCATCGCGCCCGGCACATCCTGGCCTGGCAGCAGGCGGGTGTCGCCATCCTGGTCGTCGATTACCGCGGCTATGGCCGCAGCGAAGGGCGCCCCACTGAAGCAGGACTTTACGAGGACGCCCTGGCCGGCTACCGGTACCTGCGCGGGCGCGGCTTCCCTCCGGCGCGCATCCTCGTGCATGGCGAATCCCTGGGCACCGTGGCGGCGGCCCATGTGGCGTCAGGCGCGCCCGTGGGCGGCGTGATTCTGGAAGCCCCCTTCCCCTCGGCCCGCGCCGTGGCGCAATCCGTGTTGCCTGTTCTCGGTCCGCTCCTTGTCTGGGGCTTCGACCTGAAGAGCCGTCTGGCCACCATCCAGGCGCCTATGCTCGTCATTCACGGCGATGCCGACGAGGTGATCCCGTTCCGGCTGGGGCGCGCCGTGTTCGACGCAGCCCGGGAACCCAGGGAGTTCTGGGCGATCCCCGGCGCCGGCCACAACGACATCCCGGAAACCGCCGGCGCTGCCTATCCGGCCCGGCTGCGGGCGTTCCTGGAACAGGTTCTCCAGGGGCGGCACACCGCGCTTGCGCACTGACCGGGCTCCCCATGGTTGTGCCGCGCCTCCAGGTTTGATGTGATGGGGCCATGCTCCGCCGGTCGTTTCTCGCTGCCGTTCCCCTGCCCGCCGCCGCCCAGAGCGGCAGGCCCGCAACTCCTCCGATGGCGGAGGAGATCGACGCATTCGGGCTCCACTGGCAGGTGATCGCCGCTTCCGACTGGAAGGCCGAGGGAGACGAGCTCCACCTGATCACCGCCCGCCCGCAGCAGGCCAACCCGCGCCGCCCCATCCAGTTTGCGCTGGCGAAGACCGAACCGCTTGCGGGCTTCACGCTTGAAGTGGAGGTGAAGCGCTCCGCGCCGAAGGGGTCGCTCATCCTCGTCTACGCCTGGCAGAAGGACGGCTACTTCAACTACGTTCATCTTTCCGACGACGCCGCCTCCCGCGTGGAGGTGCACAACGGCGTCTTCCATTGCTTCGGGGGCGACCGCGTCCGTATCAGTCCGCTGGAGGGGCCGGGGGCGCTGCCCACTGAGGGCTGGCACGCCGTGCGGATGCGGTACGACGCTTCGTCTGGGCTCGTGCAGGCGTGGGTCGATGGAAAGACGTCGCCGTCGTTGAAAGCCGTGGATCTCAGCCTCGGCGCGGGGCGCATCGGGCTCGGCAGCTTCTTCAACACCGCTTCATTCCGCCGTTTCCGGCTGATGCGCGGCTGAAGCGGGCGGCGCGGATCTCCGCCGCTGCTATGCTGGATTCAGACCCTCTGGCATGTTCCTGAAAATCCTGTCCCACCCGGTTCTCGTGAACCTCAACTTCCATATGCCGCTCATCGTCGACCTGCGGCACCCGCTGATCCTGCTGACCGGAGAGAACGGCTGCGGCAAGTCGACGCTGCTGCATTCGATCTATTACGCGATGCGCGGCGAAGAAGTGGAAGGATACGTTTACCGGGTCGAGAACAGGATCGAAGCGCCGCGCGTGTTTCTCTTCGACGCCGAACACCACAACCCGCGCATGCACCTCGAACTGTTCGAGAACAATCCGCAGATGCGCGACTTCATCCAGATGGCGTCGCACGGGCAGGTGATGCTGTCGCTGTTCCGCGAAACCTTCCCGGCGCTGCCCGAGGGCACGATGCTGCTGCTCGACGAGCCCGAGATGGCGCTGTCGGTGTCCAACCAGCGGCGCATCCTCAAGATGCTGATGGAGCTTGTCGACCAGAAGAAGTTCCGCATCATCTGCGCGACGCATTCGCCTGTGCTTATCGACGCGCCGGAAACCTACGTCATCAACCTGGACAACTACATCAACCGCAACGTCCCCGACATGACGCTCGGCGTCGAAGGCTCCAGCACCATTCAGTGACCCGCCGCCGGGGCCGCGGCTACGATGGAGAGGGATGAAGCGCGACACGCTCATCGACTTCTTCTCGTCCGCCGTCGGGCAGGAGGGCGTCTGCCTGGTCTTCGACGACGGCGTGCGCCCGCGCTCCTACACCTACGAGCAGCTCGGCGCCGCGGCGCGCCGCTTTGCCCTGAGACTGGCCGAAGCCGGCGTGGCCCGGGGCGACCGCGTCATTCTCTGGAGCGAGAACCGTCCGGCCTGGATCGCCGCCTTCTGGGGCTGCCTGCTGCGCGGCGCCGCCGTGGTCCCGGTCGACGAAAGACACTCCCCCGATTTCCTGGAGCGGGTCGTCCGCATCACTGCGCCCAGGGCGATCCTGCTCGGCGATGCCGTGCGGCTGCCGGCGGCGCCTCCCGGTGTTCCCGTCTGGCGGCTTGCGGACCTCGACTGGCGCACGCCTGCGCCGGACGTGCCGCCCGTGGAAGTCTCGGCCGCCGACACCGTGCAGATCCTGTTCACCTCCGGCGCCACCGCCGACCCCAAAGGGGTCGTCATCACGCACCGGAACATTCTGGCTAATATTGTTCCCGTCGAGCGCGAGATCCGGAAGTACCTCCACTACGCGCGCCCGTTCCACCCCATCCGCTTCCTTGACCTGCTGCCGCTCAGCCATATGTTCGGCCAGGCGATGGCCGCATTCATCCCGCCCATCCTCGGCGGCACGGTGGTCTTTCTGCGCACGCAGGACCCCCGCGAGATCGTCCGCCAGATCCGCACCCGCCGCATCAGCGTGCTGGTGAGCGTGCCGCGCATTCTCGAACTGCTGCGCGAGTACATCCTGGCGGTGGCGCCCGATGCCGCCGAACCGGCGCCGCCGGGCGAAAAGTTCTGGAAGCGCTGGTGGCGCTACCGCCGCGTGCACCGGTTGTTCGGCTGGAAGTTCTGGAGCTTCATTGTGGGAGGCGCGGCGCTGGACGGCGCGCTGGAGCAGTTCTGGGGCAGGCTCGGCTTCGCGGTCATCCAGGGCTACGGGCTGACGGAAGCCGCGCCGATCGTCACCCTGAACCATCCGTTCCACGCCCGGCAGGGGTCGGTGGGCAAGCCCATCGCCGGCGTCGAAATCCGCATCGCGCCGGATGGCGAAGTGCTGGTGCGAGGGCCCAACATCACCTCCGGTTACTTCAACGATCCCGAAGCCACGGCCGAAGCTTTCGAGGACGGCTGGCTGCACACGGGAGACATCGGCGAGCTCGACTCCGACGGCAGGCTCTACATCAAGGGCCGCAAGAAGGAGATGATCGTCCTCGCCGACGGGCGGAACGTCTTTCCCGAGGACGTGGAGAGGGTGTTGAACTCGATCCCGGGCGTGCGCGAATCGGCGGTGTTCGGCGTGTCCGGCGCGGGAGGCGAAACCGTCCATGCCGCGCTGGTGCTCGAAGACGGCGCCGAGGCCGAAGCCGTGATCCGCGAAGCCAATGCGTACCTTGAAGAGCACCAGAAGATCCGCGGCTACACCGTGTGGCCTGAGCCGGAGTTGCCTCGCACGGAAGGCACGCGGAAGCTCAAGCGGCGCGTGATCCGGCAGCGGGTTTCCGGCGCCGCGCCCGCTGCGGCCGCGCAGGCTTCCGAAGATCCCGTGGCCGCTGTTCTGGCCCGGTACGCGGGGGGCCGCGAACTCACGCCCGACACGCCGATTGAAGGGCTCGGACTCAGCTCGCTCGACCGCATCGAGCTGATGGTGGCGCTCGAGCAGCGCCTGGGGCGCACACTGGACGAAGCCGCGTTCGCCTCCGCCCGCACGGTGGCCGATTTGAAGCAGCTCGAAAAGGCGCCCCCTGCGCCGCCGGCCGAGCCTTTTGAATTCCCCCGCTGGAGCCGCAGCCGCTGGGCGCAATGGCACCGCGTGTTCCATCTCAACGCCTGGGTGCTGTGGCTGGCGCGCCTGTTTGCGTGGGTGCGCGTGGAAGGCCGCGAGAATCTGGAAGGGCTCGATGCGCCCGTTCTGTTCGCCTCCAACCATCAGGGCTACTTCGACACGCCGGTCCTGTTCATCGCCATGCCCTGGAAGTGGCGCCACCGCCTCGCGCCCGCGATGCGCAAGGAGTTCTTTGATGCGCACTTCCATCCGGAGCGCTTCCCGCGGTGGAAGCGGCTCACCAACTCGCTCAACTACTATCTGGCCTGCCTAGTCTTCAACGCCGTGCCCATCCCGCAGCGCGAAGCAGGGGCGCGCGACGCGCTGCGCTACCTGGGCGAGCTGGCGGGCGAAGGCTGGTGCCCGCTGATCTTCCCCGAAGGCAGGCACAGCCGCGATGATTCGATCCTGCCGTTCCTGCCGGGCATCGGCGTGATGGCGGCGCGGCTCGGCATCCCCGTTGTGCCCGTGCGCATCCGGGGTTCGAACCGCGTGCTCCATCCGGACTGGAAGTTCCCGCGGCCGGGCATCGTGCGCGTCAGGATCGGCAAGCCGCTGCGGCTGGAGGGCGAGGATCACGCCGCGCTGGCCCGGCAACTGGAAGAGATCATCCGCGCTCTGTAGTAAGATGCGCCGGAGGAGGGACGCCATGAAAATGGCGGCATGGCTGTGCCTGGCCGCGCTTGCCGCTGCCGGCATGGCGGCGCAGCCGGGCAGCCGGCTGGCGCAGGCCGCTTACGAGCGGGGCTTGCGCCTCGAGCAGGAGGAGCGTCTCGAAGAAGCGCTGGCCGCCTTCGAAGAAGTGCTGCGGCTGAACCCGGACTCTTCGGCGGCGCTGCGGCGGCGCGCCGGCGTCCTGATCCGGCTGGGGCGGCTCGACGATGCCGAACCCGGCATCTCCCGCGCCCTCGAACTGAACCGCTCCGATGCGGAAGCCCTGAGGCTGCTCGGCGAGCTGCGGTTGAAACGTGACGATGCGCGCGGCGCGCTCGAGTCGTTTGATCAATGCCTGAAGCTGGGCCATGAGACTTCCGCTGTGCAGCGCGGCCGCGGAGAAGCGCTGGCAGCGGTTGGGAAAAAGGACGAGGCGCTCGCCGCGCTGGAGCGCGCCATCCGGCTGCGGCTGGATGATCCTCAGCCGTGGCTGGCCCGCGGCCGCGTCCTGGCTTCGCTCGGCCGCCATCACGACGCGATCGAAGATTTCGACCGCGCGCTGGCCCTCGATCCGCGCCTCCACGAAGCGCTCTTCGAACGCGGCCGGGCGCAGGGCGACGTGGGGCGCTTCGACCGCGCCGCCGCCGACTTCACCGCCGCCCTCGACGCCGCGCCCGCCGGCTGGCTGCGGCGTGCCGACGCGCTGCTGCTGCGCGGCGCCGCGCGTGAGGTGCTCGGCGACGAGAACAGCGCCATGGCCGATTACACGGCGGCCATAGAGGCCAGACCGGGCTTTGTCCGCGCCCTTCTCGTGCGCGGCGATCTGTACAGCCGCCAGGGACGCCACGAAAACGCGCTCGCCGACCGCAACCGGGCGGTCGAAGCCGAACCCGCCAACGTGGCCGCTCTGGTGGCGCGCGGCGGCTCGTTGCACTCGCTCGGCATGCATGAGCTCGGGCTGAAGGACCGCACCGCCGCCATTGAACTCGAACCGCGCAATCCCCTCGGCTGGCACGCGCGCGGCGCCGCGCTGTTCCTGTTGGGACGGTTCGAGGAAGCAGTCCGGGATCTGGAACACGCCATTGAACTTTCGCCGGAAGATCCGGACCTCCGCGCGCTTGCCGAGCGCGCCCGCGCCGCCGCAGCGAACCGGCGCGCCGCTGCCAGCGCCGCCACGGCCCAGTCGGCTGAAGCCAGGCCGGACTCCCCCTCGCAGCCGCCAGAAACGCCCGCCACGCCCGCCCCCTCTGCCGCCAGGCCGGAGGCGCCGCGCTCTCCGCCTCCACCCGCCGCTACCGCCGCGCCGGCTGCCGGTGAAGCGCTCCGCCGCGCGGAAGCCTGCCACGCCGAGGGCCGCCGCCTCATCCAGCAGGAGCGCTTCGAGCAGGCCCTGGATGCGCTCGCCTGCGCCGTCGGCCTCAACCCCGCTTCGGCTTTGGCCTGGAATGCCCGCGGCTACGCCCTGATGCGCCTGCGCCGTTACAAAGAAGCCCTCGCAGCCTTCGACCGCGCCCTTGCCCTCAAGCCCGATTACGAGAACGCCCGCCGCAACCGTGAGGCTGCGCTCGAGCGCCTCCGGGCGCAATAGCCGTTCCCGCCCCGCGCGGCCGACTCACGCCGTCAGCTTCAGGATGAACCGCTCCATCACCAGCCGGTCGTCCGGGCGCGTCGACTTCATCCCGCTGTCTGCCTCGAGGATTGCCTCGATTCCCGCCGCCAGTTGGGCCGCCGTGAACCGCGCCGCGGCCGCGTGGATCTGCTCGGCCCGCGCCCGCCATATCGGCAGCCCCATGCGCTGGAAGTAGCTCTGCACCTCCTGCGCCGTGCGCAGCTTCTGCTCGCGCGCCGCCAGCGCCAGCCGGAACACGCCTTCCAGGAACATCAGCGCCAGCGGCAGGTACTCGCCCGCGCGGATCAGCAGGTCCAGCAGACCCAGCGCCCGCGCCCGGTCGCGCCGCGCCAGCGCGTCCACCAATTCGAAGACGGTCGACTCTTCGGCGTCCGGCACCAGCGCCCCAATGTCGTCCGCCGTCACCGCCCGCCCGGCGCAGTACAACGCCAGCTTTTCGATCTCCGTCTCGATCCGCATTCCGTCGGCCGCCGTCACCGCGGCCAGCAATTCCGCCTCGCGCCGCCCCAGCTTCAGGCCGCGCTTCGCCGCCAGATCGAGCGCCAGCTCCTGCGCCTGCCGCGCGTCCAGCCTCCGGAACTCCACCAGCACGGCCGCCGCATAGAACTTCAGCAGCCGTTCCATGCGCGTCTTGTCTTCCCCCTCGAAGTCCCACCGGCGCGCGTCGAAAACCAGCGTCACACCCGGCGGCGGGTCTTTGGCGTATTGCGCGATCATCTCCGGCGCTCCGCCGCCGGCGCCAGCCTCTTCTTCCGCCGCGCCGCGCCCGCGCGGCAGGGCCGCCTCCGCCGACGCCACCCAGATCAGCCGCCGCGGCGCAAACAGCGCAAACGACCGGGCATCGTCGAGCACCCCCCCCAGCGTCACCTCCTCCAGGTCGTGCCGCACGTAGCCCTGGTCGCGCTCCTCTTCCGCCAGGCACTTCTGGAGCAGCGCCTCACGGCACCTCCGCCGCAGGCAGTCCTCCGGGCCGGCAAACAGCAGCAGCGGCGGCGGCGCCTTGCGTTCCAGCTCCCGGAGAAACTGATCGGGCGTCATCGTGTCAAAAAGCCTCGAGAATCGAGCTCACCACCTGCCGCGCCACCTCGCGGCTGAGCCGCTCGAGCGCCGTGCCGCTCTCGTCGAAATATTGCGTCTGATCCACAGCGATTTCGTAACGGCCGCGGAATTCGTAATTCTGCCGCTCGAACAGCACGTTTCCCGTTGCCCGTTCCACCAGCTTCACGTCGAGAAACACGTGCACCTGCACGCCCGAGGCCCTCCCCGTGCGCTGGTCCGACAGAGCCGGGAAGCTGAAGTAGTTCTTCACCGTGCCGTAAAGCACCGCGTCGGCCTCGTTCGGGTCCGCCACCACGCGGTACCGCGTCCGCGTCAGGAACTCGCGCGCGATCGCCGCCGGAAGCTGCCCGGTGAGCCGGTAGCGCGGGCTGGCATTGCCGAAGGCTGGAATCGCAATGGTCCGCAGCGTCGCGGGCAGCAGGTCCGCGCGCCCGCCCACATGGTAGCCGCAGCCGCCCAGCGTGCAGGCCAGCAGGAGAGCGGCGGCGTGTTTCACCGCTCCTCCCGCCCGCGCGCCAGCAGCCCCGCGGTCAGCAGCGCCGCCTCCGCGTGCGCCCGCAAATTGTCGAACGCCAGCCAGAACCACGCCGCCTGAGCCGTAGCACGGTCCTCCGCAATGTCGCTCACCGCCAGCCCCACTTGCCCGCCAACGCTCACGTTCGAAGCGGGTTCGGCATCCGCCCGCCGGATCTCGATCCCCGCCTCTTCCAGCAACTCTTCCAGCGCGCGCACCGGCGGGCGCTTCTCGAACTCCACCCACACGTTCAGGCAATAGCCATGAAACACCGGCGCCTGGATCAGCCGCACCGACGGTAGCGGGATGCCCCGCGTCCCGCACAGCGTCGCCAGGTGCTTCTCGATCCGCCCGGCGGCCTCGCTTAGCGCGTGCGGAGCGCCCCGCCCGTACCGCGGCAGCAGATTGAAGCTCACCTGCGCGCCGAACACTTCATTCGGCACTTCGCGGAAGTTCAGCAAGCTCAGCGTCTGATTGTGCAGCTCGTCGATTCCCGCGCGTCCCTGCTGGCTCACCGGCTCGAAGATCGTCGCCACCACGCGCACCACGCGGCGCTTTGCGTGGAGAAGCGCTACCAGCCTTGCCAGCGCCACCGCCGCCGGATGCGCCAGCGTGTGGATCGTATCCGCCTCCCCGATGTCAGGAGCAGTCTCCAGCAGAGGCGCGCGCAGGCGCGACTCCGGAAGATCCTCGAACTGCCCCGTCACGTCCACCAGCGCCGGCCGTGCTGGAGCCTGCCGCGCCAGCGCTACGGCTCTCTCGTTCGCTTCCCGCGCGCCAGCCAGAAGCACCACGTCGGCGGCCTCCACCAGCGTCCGGTCCAGCGCATGCATCACCGTGATGTCTTCGTTTTCTTCCTCCGGCGCCGAGAGCACATGTTCTTCCGGACGGCTCGAAGCCAGCGTCACGCCCACCGGCAACTTCTGCTCCTCGATCAGGTCGCAGATCTCGCGGCCCAGAATCGTGTCGCCGCCCACCAGCAGCCAGTCAGTCTTACGCATGGACTCCCCCGCCTCCGCCCGGCGGATTCGCCGCCGCCTCGCGCCGCAGGGCGTGCCGGACCAGCCCGCCGATCCGGACTACGGTCCCGCTGCCCACGTACACCGCCGCCATCGCCAGCAGCACGGGTTGCGAGAAGTTCCAGATCAGGTAAAAGAGCATGCCCAGCAACACCACGCTGCGCGGGCTGCGCGGGCTCAGCAGATTGATGTCCTTGAAGCTGCGGTACCGCCATGTGCTCACCATCAGAAAGCTCAGCAGCGCCAGCAGCGCCGCCCACGCCGCGCTCAGCGGCCACAGAGTGAGAGGCGCCGAGTCCGCGGCATAGACCACCGCCGCCACCATGCCCGCCGCGGCAGGAATCGGCAGCCCCACAAAATACTTGCGGTCCGGCCGTCCCGGATTGCGCGGCACCGGGTTCGACGTAATGTTGAACCGCGCCAGGCGCATCGAGCCGCAGCAGACGAACATGAACAGGATGAAATAGCCGGCCTGCAATATGTATTTGCGTGCCTCCGGCGGCGTCGCCGGATCGAGAAACTGGAACCCGTAGACGAACGCCAGCACCGCCGGCGCAATGCCGAAGCTGATCACGTCCGCCAGCGAGTCCAGCTCCTTGCCGAACTCCGATGTCGTGTTCGTCAGCCGCGCAATCCGCCCGTCCAGTCCGTCGAAGAACACCGCCACGCCGATCACCTTCGCCGCCAGCTCCCAGTGCGGATTTGATCCCAGGTGTCCCGCATGGGCCCACAGCGCGCCTTCGATCGACTTGAGAATCGCCAGGAACCCCAGGAACAGATTCCCCGCCGTGAACAGCGTCGGCAACGCATAGGCGGCGCGCCTCGGCCGCCGGTCCGGCGAATTCGGATCGATCAGCCTTTCCCGCAGGTTCACTCGCGGCATTCCCATGGCGGCCTCATTCCTTTGGCGTCATCTCGGCCAGTATCGACGATCCCGCCCGCACCCGCTCGCCTTCGCGCACCCGCAGCCGCCACTCCGGTCCCAGATGCACGTCCACGCGGGATCCGAACCGGATCAGCCCCACCCGCTCGCCCGCCGTCACAAAGTCGCCCGGCTGCTTGTAGCAGATCACGCGCCGCGCGATCAGCCCGGCGATCTGCGAGAACCGCACCACCGTGCCGCGCCCGTCGATGGTGATCGTGTTCATCTCGTTCTGCACGCTCGCCTCGTCGCGGCTCGCCACCAGGAACCTGCCCGGCTTGTACTGCACGTCCACCACCTTGCCCCCGACCGGCGCGCGGTTCACATGAACGTCGAAGATGTTGAGGAAGATGCTGACCACCGTCTCCCCCGGCGTCTCCTTGATCCGCACGATCTTGCCATCGGCCGGCGACACCGCATACGGCCCGTGCGGGATCTCACGCTCGGGGTCGCGGAAAAACCACAAACAGAACAGCGCAAAAATGTAAAATGGCGCGCCCGCCCAGGGATGGACCGCCCATCCCAACAGCGCGCCCGCAGCCGCCGCGCCAGCAGCGAAGTACAACCCGGTGATCACCATGCCGGCATGAATTCCCTCTTCATTGTCCCAAATGGCGCACAAGGTGAGCCAGAAGGGCGATCCGCTGCGCCGCCGGCGCCGTCAGAATCGATTCCTGCGGCGCATGCGCTCCCTCGCCCACGCCCCCCAGGCCGTCCAGCGTGGGCACACCCAGCGCCGCCGTAAAATTGCCGTCAGACCCGCCGCCGGTAAACGACTCCTCCAGCTCCGCGCCCAGTCTCTCCCGCGCAATCTTCTGCGCGGCGCGGAACAGCGCCGCCACCTTGCGCGTGCGCTCCATCGGCGGGCGGTTCAATCCGCCGGTCACCTCGATGCTGCAACGCCGGTCCACCGGCCGGAGCGCTCTGAACCTTCTGTCGATTCCCGCCGCGTCGCGCAGCCGCGCCACGCGGATGTCCACCTGCGCCTCGGCCTCGTCCGGAACCACGTTGGTCCGCGTGCCGCCGCGCACAATGCCCGGATTCACCGTCAGGCCCTTCTTCAGGTCCGTGAACGCCGCGATGCGCTCGATCTGCCGCGCCAGTTCGACGATCGCGTTCGCCCCGGCGCTGAAGTCGACGCCCGCATGCGCTTTCCGTCCGCGCACCCGCACCGTGTAAGCGCCCACCCCTTTGCGCGCCGTCTTCAGCTTCCCTTCGAGCCCTGTGCCTGGCTCGAGCACGAGCGCCGCAGCACTTTCGAGCGCCAGCCTCTCCGTGTGCGCGCGCGAATCCGCGCTGCCGGTCTCTTCATCGGAAACGACCCACATCCGAACGGCGCGCGCCACCGGCACGTCCATATCCCGCAGGAGCCGCATCGCGGTGACAAAGAACGCGAGCCCCGACTTCATGTCCAGCACGCCCGGCCCGAAGATGCGCCCGTCCGCTTCGCGCCACGGCATCTGGCGCAGCGTGCCCGCGGGCCACACCGTGTCGCCGTGGCCCACCGCCAGCAGCCCCGGCTTCTTCTTCCGGCCCGGTCCGGGCAGGAGAAACGTCAACAGGAGGCACCGTCCGGCGCGGGGCATCTTCACGAGCTTGGCCGAGGCGCAGTCCCGCGTCTCTTCCGCCAGCAGCTCCATGAACCGCGTCACCGCCGCCGCGTCTTCGCTCGGCGATTCGCATTCCACCAGCTTCCGCAGCAGCGCCCGCGCCGAAGGCCACGCCGCCTGCGCTTTCCCGAGGATCTCGTCCATCGTTTGTTAGAATAGCCTTCTCATGGCTGTGCTCGAAAACATCGACATCCGCGACATTCTTCCTCACCGCTATCCGATGTTGCTGGTCGACCGGATCCTCGAAATCGAGGAAGACCGCATCGTCGGCATGAAGAATGTCACGGCCAACGAGCCCTTCTTCATGGGCCATTTCCCGGAGTACCCGGTCATGCCAGGCGTGCTGATCGTGGAGGCGATGGCCCAGGTGGGCGGCGTGCTGGTTCTCAAGACCGTGCCCGACCGCAAGTCGAAGCTGGTGCTGTTCGCTTCCATCGAAGAAGCCAAGTTCCGCCGCCCCGTACTGCCCGGCGACACGCTCATCATCGAGTGCAAGACGCTCAAGCGGAAAGAGACCGTCGTCAAGATGCAGGGCACGGCCAGGGTCAACGGGCAGGTAGTGGCCGAGGGCATTGTCATGTGCAAGCTCATAGACCGCCCCGCGCCGGCGGAAGCCCAGAGCTGAGCCCATGCCCATCCACCCCACGGCGGTCGTGGATCCGGCGGCGCGGATTCATCCCGACGCCGAAGTGGGGCCCTATTGCGTCATCGGCGCGGAAGTCGAAATCGGCGCGCGCACCCGCCTGATGGGCCACCTCTTCATCGAAGGCCCGACATGGATCGGTGAAGACAATCTCTTCTTTCCGTACTCCACCGTCGGCGTGGCTTCGCAGGACCTGAAATACAAAGGCGAGCGGACCGAAACCCGCATCGGCGCCCGCAACCGCATCCGCGAGTTCGTCACCATCCACCGCGGCACCGCTGGCGGCGGGGGCGTCACCACTCTGGGCGACGACAATCTCATCATGGCCTACGCCCACATCGCCCACGACGCCCGCATCGGCAGCCACTGCATCCTCGGCAACGCCGCCACGCTGGCGGGCCACGTCACCATCGGCGACTGGGCGATCATCGAAGCCTTCTCCGGCGTCCATCAGTTCTGCCGCATCGGCCGCCACGCCTTCGTCGGCGGCTACAGCGTCATCACCCAGGACGTGCTGCCGTATTCGATGACCGTCACGCCGCGCGAATCGCGCCTGTACGGCGCCAACAAGGTGGGCCTCGAGCGCCGCGGCTTCTCCGCCGAATCCATCCAGGCCCTGCACAAGGCCTTCCGCCTGCTCCGCAGCGAATCGCTGAATACGTCCCAGGCTCTCGACAAGATCCGCGAGGAAGTGCCCGCCACGGCTGAAGTGGCCGAGCTGATCGAGTTCATCGGTTCCTCCGGGCGCGGGATCATCAAGTGAGATACGGACTGATTGCCGGATCGAGCCGCTTCCCCGTGCTGGCGCTGGAAGAGGCGCGCCGGCTCGGGCACGAGGTCGTCGTCATCGCCCTCAAGGACCACGCCCCGCCCGAAGTGGAACCGCTCGCCGCGCGCTGTTACTGGATCACCATCGCCGAGCTCGGCCGCCTGATCGACATCCTGAAAAGCGAAGGGCTCACGGAAGTGATCATGGCCGGCCAGGTGAAGCACGTCTCGCTGTTCAGCTCGCTCAAGCCCGACTGGCGGCTGTTCCGCGTGCTCATGTCGCTCGAAGAGCGGAACACCGACGCTCTCATCGGCGCCGTCCAGCGCGAACTCGAGCGCGAGGGCATCCGGCTGGCCGATTCCACCCGGCTGCTGAAGCCGCTGCTGGCCGAGGAAGGCCCGCTCACGCGCCGCAAGCCGGACGCGGACGAGCGCAAGGATATCGACTACGGCCGCCGCGTCGCCAACGCGCTTGCCGGCTTCGACATCGGCCAGAGCGTCGCCGTCTGCGAGCGCGCCTGCGTCGCCGTGGAAGCCATGGAGGGCACCGACGCGATGCTCCGCCGCGCCGCTTCCCTGGTCAACGGCCGCCCGCTCCGGCTGATCAAAGTCTCGCGCCGCCGCGCCCATCTGTTGTTCGACGTGCCCGTGGCCGGCCCGGGCACCATCCGTACCATGATCGAAACGGGCACGACCGCGCTTGCCGTCGATGCCGGCCGGACCCTGCTGCTTGACCGCGATGAAATGCTGTCGCTCGCCGACCAGCACTCGATTGCCGTCGTCGGCTGCCCGCCGGAGGGAGAATGAGCCAGCAAAAGATCCGCATGGGCGTGGCCGGCGCCGGAGTCTTCGGCCGCAATCACCTGCGCGTCATCGCCGCCAGCGCAAAGGCCGAACTCGCCGCCGTCTACGATCCGGACTCGGACCGCGCCCGCGCCGCCGCGGCGGAATTTGGCGGCGCGGCCTGCGCTTCTCTGGACGAGTTCGCCGCCCGCTGCGAGGCAGCCGTCATCGCCTCGCCCACCACGACTCACGCCGAAGCAGCCTGCCGGCTGATGGAGGCTGGCCTTGACGTGCTCGTGGAAAAACCCATGGCCGCGAGCCTCGACGAGGCCCGCCGCATGATCGATACCGCCCGCCGGCACGGGCGCATGTTGCAGGTCGGCCACCTCGAGCGCTTCAACCCCGCCGTGGAGGCCGCCCGCCGCATCCTCCGCCTGCCGCTGTTTTTCGAGATCCACCGCCTCAGCGTCTTCTCCCCGCGCAGCCTTGACGTCGATGTCGTCGCCGATCTCATGATCCACGACCTTGATCTGGTGCTCTCGATGACCGGCGAGGAGCCATCCGAGGTCCGCGCCGCCGGCATCGCCGTGCTCTCCCCCAAGCCCGACATCGCCAACGTCCGGCTTGAATTCCCCGGCGGCTGCATCGCCAACCTCACCGCCTCGCGCGTCTCCACCGAGCGCGTGCGCAAGCTCCGCTTTTTCCAGCCACGGCAGTACGTCTCGGTGGATTACGCGAAGCAGGAGTGCATCTCGATCCGCGTCGGCGACGATCGCCAGGTGCGCTTCGAGCCGCAGTTCGTCGCCAAAGGCGAGCCGCTGGCGCGCCAGTTGGATGCGTTTCTCGATTGCGTCGCTACGCGCTCGCACCCCGCCGTCGATGGCGAGGCTGGTGCCCGCGCCCTCGCTCTGGCCCTGCTGATCGCCGAGAGGATCGCCGCCCACGGCAAAGTGGTAGCCGAGCGGCTCCGGTCCGCGTCAATCTAGAAGAAGAGGCCCCGCTTCCCGGCGCGGATGAACACTGCCGCCCATCCTCTTGACGCCCGCACGGACGCCGCTCCGCGTCTGTTGCCCGACGTGCGCGATGAGGGGGCGCGCCGACGCCACGCCATCTCCGCCGCCGGGGCCGCCGGAGTCCATCTCTCCATCGCCGCCCTGCTGTGGTGGATGCCCGCCGCGGCTCCCGCCATCCGTCCCGCGACCCAGGTGCTTGTGGACTTGAGTAAGTCCACCCCTCTGGTCGCGCCGCCCGCGCCCTTCCGCCTGACGCAGAAGGAGCCGCAGCGCGGCAAGCCCGCCGCCGAAGTGGACATCTCCGCCCTCCTGCCGCGCCCCGCCCTCCAGCAACCGCAGACTCGCGGCTCCGTGCGTCCTTTCCAGCCGCCGCCCGGCGCGCCGGAATCCCGCCGCGGGCGCGAACTCGACTTCGACCTGCCGCAGGTGGAGATGGCGCAGAACCTGCCGCCCGCGCCAGGCCTGCCCGGGATCACGCCTCCCGGCGCGCCGAGGCCCGCGCCCCCGAAGCGGGACAACCCGTTCGAGCCTGTCGGCGCGGCGTCGGTGCCGTCTCCCCAGCCGCGCATTGCGCTGCCCGGCAGCGGCGTGCAGGAAGCTGTCAAGTCTGTGGTGAAAGGCGCGGGCGGCGCGGGTCTCACCATCGGCGATACGCCCGGCGCAGGCGGCGTCAGTGAAGGGATCGTGCAGACGCCGCGTCCGGGACGCCCCGGCAGCACGCTCGAACTGCTCAGCGATCCCAAGGGAATCGACTTCCGCCCGTACCTCGTCCAGGTGCTTGCCTCCGTCCGACGCAACTGGTACGCGGTGATGCCGGAAAGCGCGCGGCTGGGCGCACGCGGGCGCGTGGTCGTGCAGTTCATCATCAGCCGCTCGGGGCAGGTGCCGAAGCTCGTCATCGCCGTGCCATCCGGCTTCGACGCGCTCGACCGGGCGGCGGTGGCCAGCATCAGCGCCTCCAATCCTTTCCCGCCTTTGCCGGCGGAATTCAGCGGCGGCGAAATCCGCCTCCAGCTTGTGTTTTCCTACAACATGCCGAGGTAATTCCGTTGGAATTCGATCCCGCCGCGCTCCGCCGAAAACTGAAATGGGCCTTGGCTGCATACGCGGCGCTCGGCGTCCTGGCATGGCTCACTCTGGACGGTTTGCTGCTCTACGCCGTACTGCTCTTCCTCGGGGCACTGGCCCTGCGGAGTTGGGCCGCCGTCAGGCGTGAAGAACTCGACTGACGTCCCTCGCCGTCGGCGGTCCTGCTGGCCGGCATTGGCGCCGCGGCCGGAGGGCGTGCGGCACCCGAAGGGAGCGGTCAGCGGCGCGCACCGGTTCAGGATTTTCTCACCCGCCGCTCAGTGTTTCCTGCCTGTGAAATCAGTGGACTCATCTAGAGGAAACTCCTCAGCTTCGCGCTAGCATCGGCGCAGGAGCCTTCTGCGCGGTTTTCACTTACTGGCGCGGAAAGTCCGAATTTGTACCGATATGAAACTCGGTGTTCCAGCTTGGAGAGTCGAACGTTGAGTCACCGGGCCAAACTCGGATCGAAACGGGAAAGGGGCGTTTCTGACGCGCGCCAGGCTGTTCTGCCCTGGCGCGGAGACGGGCTGGAGGAATTCAATAACAGCCTGATAAATCTATCACTTGCCGTCGGCCACGAAGCGCGCTGCGCGCGTCAACCGGCATCCGGCAAGAATGGCCGCTCGATTGCCTTCTCTGTCGTGCCGGGCGTCACGGAAGCTGTTCCGGAAAGCCCGAATGTTCCCAGCAAAAAGGCTGACGCCTCCACGAGAGAGGCCTCCCGGGAACCGAAGCATGGCAGGAAGGATGATGCAATGGCGGCAAGAGCGACAGCGGCAGTAACGGCGAAAAAGAAGAAGCAGCCGGATACGGCAGGCGAAGAGAAGAAACTGGCGGCCAAGCGGGAGCAACGGGACCGCGTGGTTCTGGAGCACCTCCCTCTGGTCAAAGCAATCGCCGTGCGGGTGCATGAGGGGCTCCCGATCCATGTCGAATTGGACGATCTGGTTCATGCCGGCATCCTCGGGCTTTTCGACGCGGCTTCCAAATACAACCCCAACAAGAAGGTTGCCTTCTCCAGTTACGCCAAGCACCGGATCAAAGGCGCGATCCTCGACAGTCTCCGCCAGATGGACTGGGCGTCGCGCGATATGCGCCGCAGGCACCGCCAGATCGAGCAGGCCACCCGCGATCTGTACGCGGTCCTGCACCGGCAGCCCACTGAGGACGAACTCGCCGAACGGATGGGCGTCGCTGTTTCCCGCTGGCGGCAGATGGCGCTCGATCTGCGCAACATCGGGCTCGTCTCGGCCAACAGCCGCGCACAGGATCAGGACGAACTTCCCCCGCCCGACTACCCCGGCACTCCCGAAACCCAGCCCGACGCCATGTGCGCCAGAGAGCAGATGCGCGAGCGCCTGCAACAGGCCATGAGCGTGCTCCCCGAGCGCTACCGCAAGGTCGTCGTCCTCTATTACTCGAACGAGCTCACCATGAAAGAGATCGGCGGGATGCTCGGCATCAACGAGAGCCGGGTCTCACAGATCCACAAGGCCGCGCTGGAGAAGATGGCCGCGGCGCTTCACGAGAACGGAATCACCTCTGCCCGCGAATTCTGAGCCGGCGCCGCGCGGCGCGTGGCAGCGCCTGGAACGCGTAGCGAAACCGCCGCTGAATCGGGCCAAAGGCCCTGTTGAGAGCCGCGACTGAAGCGCCGAAGGCGCGAGAAGGAGCGGCCCAGGAGTGTGGCCCCCTGGCGCCCATGATGCGGGCAGGCCGCTTGTTCCGGCCGCTGGCGCGGCCTTCACGCGCGGCTCTGTTGCGCGCAAGAGAACCGCGGCTGAGCGGGCCGAGGGCCCTATTGAGAGCCGCGACTGAAGCGCCGAAGGCGCGAGAAGGAGCGGGCCCAGGGGTGTGGCGCCACGGCGCCCATGATGCGGGCGGGCCGCTTGTTCCGGCCGCTGGCGCGGCCTTCACGCGCGGCTCTGTTGTGCGCAAGAGAACCGCGGCTGAGCGGGCCGAGGGCCCAGTTCGGTGCCGCGACTGAAGCGCCGAAGGCGCGAGAAGGAGCGGCCCAGGGGTGTGGCCCCACCGCGCTCATCCTGCGGGCGGGCCGCTTGTTCCGG
The DNA here is from genome assembly GCA_049325215.1 of Acidobacteriota bacterium. Lineage (GTDB taxonomy): Bacteria > Acidobacteriota > Terriglobia > Bryobacterales > Bryobacteraceae > JANWVO01. Next base: position 2,221 of record JBMOMB010000027.1, on the reverse strand, counting down.
CCGCTGGCGCGGCCTTCACGCGCGGCTCAGACCGGCAGGCCGGCGGCCGCGTGCAGCACTTCCGGCTCGTCGCAGCCCAGCGCCCGGCGCGCCAGGGTGAGGGCAAGGATCGGGAAATACTTGCTGTAGAGCGTGTACCGCAGATAGAAGACGTTCGGGAAGCCCGTGCCCGTGGCCAGATCTTCCTTCCAGGTTCCATCGGGCTGTTGCGTTTCAATCAGATACTGGATGCCGCGGCGCACGCCGTCGTAATACGATTCGCCCGCCGCCAGCAGGCCGAGCAGCGCCCATGCGGTCTGCGACGGCGTGCTGGGCGCGGGCACGAAGCGGTCCTCCAGATAACTGGCGCAGCTCTCGCCCCAGCCCCCGTCGGGGTTCTGCACGGCTGCGAGCCAGCGCGCCGCCTTGCGCACCGCCTCCTGCGCGTCGGGTGCGCCGGCGTATTTCAGGGCGCGCATGGCGAGAAACGCTCCGTAAATGTAATCGACGCCCCAGCGCCCGTACCAGCTTCCATTGCGCTCCTGCGTCTTCAGCAGATACTCGACGCCCCGGCGCACGGTTGGGTGCGATTGTGTCAGCCCGCGGCGGCATAGGGATTCCAGCACCCTGCCCGTGATGTCGGGGCACGTGGGATCGAGCATCGCGTTGTGGTCGGCGAAGGGGACCTTGTTCAACAACTGCCAGTCATTGTCGACGTCGAACGCCGCCCAGCCGCCGTCTTTCGACTGCATGCCGATCAGCCAGTTCACTGCGCGCTGCTCGCAGCGCGCCTGCGCCTCGCAGTCGCTGGCGCGGGCGTGCAGTAGCGCCAGCAGCACCATCGCCGTGTCGTCGATGTCCGGGTAGTGTTCGTTGGCGAACTCGAACGCCCAGCCGGAGGGCTCCAGATCCGGGCGTTTGACGCTCCAGTCTCCCTTGCGGCGCACCTCGCGCGCGATCAGCCAGTCGGCGGCGCGGCGGAGCCGGTCTTGCGGCGCCTGGCCCATTTCGCCCAGCGCGAACGCGGCGTAAGCCGTGTCCCAGACGGGCGAAAAACAGGGCTGGATATAAAAGTCGTCCCCGTTGTCGGTGAGCAGCGCCTCAAAATGCCGGATCGCGTCGATCAGATCCGGATGATCGCGCGGGTAGCCGAGCGCATCCAGCGCCATCACCAGATACATCATCGACGGGTAGATGGCGCCAAGCCCCTCGGAGTAGCGCGTGTGGTCCAGCATCCACTTCTCGGCGGCGCGGATGGCTGCGTTCTTCACGCGCGAATTGCCCCGGTCCTGCCAGATCTTCAACCCGCGGTCGATGCCGTAAAACAGGAACGAGAGCTTGTCGCGGCGCGGCAGGCGGAAGCTCTTGCCGGGCGCGACGATCTCATCCAGGTGGAACCCCGGCGGCACGGGGCGCGTGCCGCCGCGAGCCTGCACGATGGAAAGAGGAACCACGATGGCGCGCGTCCACGACGACATCTCGTAGAGCACCCCACCCGGCAGCAGCACCAGCTCTGGCGGAATCGTGGGCACATGCTCGCGCGGGTACAGCCCGAACAGGCTGAGATTGATCTTCACGTAGCTGTTGGCCGCCTGGACGCCGCCCAGCCGGAGAATGCATTCGCGCAGCCGCGTCATCTCCGGGCCCGCCGGATCCAGGCCGGCCAGCTTCAGCGCGGCATACGCCTTGACGCTGGCGCTGGGATCGGCGGGTCCGCCGGGATAGATGTCAAACCCCCCATCGGGCAGTTGGCGCCGGAGGATCGAGCGCGCCGCCTTTTCGATCCGCGCCTTCGAAGGCGGATTCCAGCCGGCAGAATCCGGCGGATACAGCCAGAGCTGGAGCAGGATATAGTCGGATTCGAGCGTCGTATCGGCCAGCAGATCGCCGCACCAGTAGCCTTCCGGCTTCTGCAGATCGAGCAGCGCTCCACCGGCGCGCCTGAGCGCCTCCGTGCACGCCTGGGCGAGGCTTTGCCTGGTCGCCGCGGCCACCGAAACCGTGCGCCGCGTCACCCGCCGGTTCACGTTTTCAAACCACACTGAATCCATCGGCCGCTCTCCAGATCAAAACATCTATTATTGTCGGTCATTCGCTCCGTCTTTGCGGGGCGGGCCCGGCCGTAATCCGTCCGTAGGAGTTTGGGCGACCGACGTGAAGCCCTGATGAATCGGAGGGCAGAGAGGGAAAGGGCCGGGCGGCGGGCATCACCCAATGGGTGCAAAATTGCTGGTGTTGTGGG
>JBMOMB010000026.1:0-57976 GCA_049325215.1 Acidobacteriota bacterium | reverse complement strand
TGAGGGCGCGCCCTTGCCTGCTGTGCGCCGCCGCGCAGGAAAAAGATCACGCGACGGGCGGCTCCGGCGGGATGGCAGGACAGGTAGAATGAAACCCGGCTTTCCAAATTACGACTGGCAGAGAAAACGGGGGCAGGTCAGGATGCTGCAAGAGTACTGGAAAGCCGAACGTTGCTAGTGGCTCCGAAGGGCGGTCGTTTGTTTCTCGGTGATCGCCGCTCATGATATCAAGTGGGGCCGCCTTCACAACTCGCCGAGGAGCCTCGAAGAGAGCTACGTGCGGCTGATGCCGCCGGGCAGCACGCAGAAGCTTTCGTTCCGGTACTCCGAGATCGCCGGCATCGAGTTCAGCGGGCGCGACATGGCGGCGGGCAAGCGCTGGCAGGACTGGGTGCGGCGCTACGCGGAAAAGAAGGCAGCAGGGGAGAAAAATATCCAGCTTGAGCCGGAGAAGCTCGACTGAATTATCCTCGCCGCGCTCTGGAGTGCCGGGCGGAAGCGGCCAACGCCCGGGCGGCGCGCTGATCCACGTCATCAGAATCGGGGCATCCAACTTCCGTTCTGCCCTGCCCTGCCCTGCCGCACCGGCGTGCGAACCGGTTCCGGCGGGGAGCGCGCGGCATTTGTGATCCAAAGGCGCGCTGCTCAGTGACGTTTTCTGGGATTCGTTCAATCACCGCGCGCCGCGCACGCCGCGAAGAAACCGGCGGTCAGAGGTGCGCATCTGACCAAATTGAGGGTGATTGCCGGAATAGATCATTGAGGCGCAGCGCTCTCCGCCGGAGCGTGCGCAAGACAGGGAACGGAAGATTTCGATGGTCCTTTGGGGGTTGTTGCTGATGGCCGCTTCGCTGCCGGGCCTGGAGCGGGAGGTGCTCCATCAGGTCAACGCGCACCGCCGCGCGGCGGGGCTGGCTGAACTCGTCTGGAACGAGCGGGCGGCGGCCGAGGCGCGCGCCCATTGCGCCAACGTGCTTGCCGGAAGGGCGGCTGGGCCGCACGATGGATTCGAAAGACGCGCTGAGCGGCTGCGGCGCAGCGCCCACGCCAGGAGCGCCGGCGAGAACGTATTCCTGGTGGAAAACGCCGCGTTCCGGGCCGAGCGCGCGGTCCAGGCCTGGCTCGAGAGCGAGGGCCACCGCAGCGCCATCGAAGGCCCGTTCGAATTGACCGGCGTCGGCGTCGTGCAGCGCGGCAGCCGCGCCTGCGCCGCGCAGATCTTCCTCGGGCGGTGAAGCAGGCTCAATACCTCTGAAGCAGCTCGAGCAGTTTGCGGTCGAGCTTGTGGCCGTGCCAGTCTTCGTAGTCGACGTCGGAGCGGCCGCTGTCGAGCATTCCGAAGGGTCCGCGGAAGTTCCACAGCGCCCAGCCGATGCCGTGGCTCCGGAGGATATCGAGCACATCTTCCATCCAGGCCAGGAACACCCGGTGGGGCGTGCGGTTGTAGCAGCCGGCTTCGCCGCAGTGGACGCCGATGCCGCGGCGGACGAGTTCGCCCCAGGGCGCGTAGTGCTTTTCCAGATGCTCGCGGCCGAATTCGACCGTGCCATCCTCTTTCTTCAGAGGCCAGTCCGGCTCGGGAAAATCGAGCTTGCGGTCGACCCAGGCGGCGCGGTAATGCGACACACGCGACGGAGTGTACGCATGGACCGATTGCGCCACCCCGGTCCAGATCATTTCGTACACCACCTGGTTGCCGACGCTCAAGCCGTCGATGATGATCGTGCGCCGCGGGCTGATCGAGCGGATCGCGTTGATGGCGCGGAGCATCACGCGGACGTAGTCCTCGCGGTCCATGTAGCCTTCGTGCGGCGAGGGGGCTTCATTCAGCAGATTGAAGCTCAGCGCGTAGTCCGGCACGCCCTGATAGCGGCGCGCAAAGAAGGCCCAGTGGTACGCGAACGCCTCTTCGGCGCGCGGATCGGACCAGAGGCTGAAGGGCTCGCGATCGGGATTGTTGATGCAATAACCGGGCGCGCGGTGAAAGTTCAGCGAGATGTGCAGGCCGTATTTCTGGCCTGACGTCACAAGCCGGTCGACCGGGTCGAGCGCCGGCTCCCGGATCTGGAAGGTTTCATCGGGCAGCAGGCGGCGCGTCGAGCGCCAATCGGAGTCGATCCAGAACCAGTAATCCATGGGGATGCGCAGGAAGTTGAAGCCCCAGTCGCGGATCCAGCGCAATTCGTCCTCCGTAACGGGCTTCGGCACGGCTTCCGGCTTCAGAGGCAGGGCCTGAAACAGATCCAGCAGGTTGAATCCGCGCCAGCGGGGCAGCGGATTCATGGGTGGAATCTGCGACAGCGCGGCCGGGGCGGCCGCGGCGGCGGAGGTGAAGAGACGGCGGGTGAGTCGGGTCATCTTGTGTCACCAGCGCAAAAAAATCATATCCGATCAGCGTCCCGTGCAGCCGCCATCGACAACGGCGGCAGCCGTGTGCCCTTGACCGGGTGCGCGCGAAGCGCAGAACAGGGCGCCGCCGTGATCCTCGATCGGCGGCTTCCCGCACAGCCACAAAAACCGCAGAAGCGCCATAAAACAAATGCTCCCGATCTTGTTTGTTCCGGGCTACAGCACCGGCCCGATCCGCCAGGGTACGAACTCGCGGTGGCCGTGGCGCTCGCTCGCGGTGCGCCGCCCCGATGCCACCTCCAGCACGAGGTCGAAGATGCGGCAGCCGGTCTCCTCCACCGTGGCCGCGCCTTCGGCGATGGGCCCGGCATCGAGATCCATGTTGGCCGTCATCCGCCGGTACATGGCTGAGTTGGTGGCGATCTTGATCACGGGGATGGTCGGAAAGCCGATGGCGGAACCGCGCCCGGTGGTAAAGGCGATCAAGTTGACGCCCCCCGCAGCCAAGCCGGCCAGCGAAACCGGATCGTAGCCGGGCGTGTTCATGAACACGAGTCCCGGCCCGTGCACGCGCTCGCCGTAATCGACCACCTCCATCAGCGGCAGCGTGCCGCCCTTGGCCACGGCGCCAAGGGACTTTTCCAGAATCGTCGTCAGGCCGCCCTCTTTGTTGCCCGGCGACGGGTTGTCGTCGAAGGAGCCACCGAACCGCGACAGGTATTGCTTGTACGAGGCCACCATGTCGAGCAGCTTTTCGCCGACGGCGCGCGAGGCGGCCCGCTCCACCAGCAGGTGCTCGGCGCCGAAGATCTCGGGGGTCTCCGCGAGCACCGTGGTGGCGCGGATCGCCGCCAGCATGTCCGAGCAGACCCCCAGCGCCGGGTTGGCGGTGATGCCGCTGAAGGAATCCGAGCCGCCGCAGTTCAGGCCAAGCACAATCTTCGATGCGGGCATCTCCACGCGCCGCATGGCGGCGGCACGCTCGATGTGGCGCTCGACGGCGCGGACGCCTGCTTCGACCGTGGCGGGCGTGCCGCCCGTGTCCTGGAGCGTGAAGCCGTCCAGCCGCTCGCGTGGAAGCTCGGCCAGAAACCGGCCGATCTGGTTGATCTCGCAGCCAAGCCCGAGAATCACCGCGCCGGCGACGTTGGGATGGTCGATGACGCCGCGCAGAACGCGGTGGAGCTGTTCCGTGTCCGGCCCGATGGAGTGGCCGCAGCCTTCGGCGTGCGGGAAAGCAGCGACGCCATCGACGTTGTCTGGCAGGGGCCGCGAGCGGAAGTGTTCGGCCACAAGCTCGGCCACATGCGACGAGCAGTTGCTGGCGGCGGCCACGGCGATGTAGTTGCGCGTGCCGGCCCGCCCATCGGGGCGCAGATATCCGAAGAAAGAGGGAATCTCGGCCGGTGGCGGCGGCAGGACGCGTTCTTCCGCGGGGAGGCGGTATTCGCGCGAGCCTTCGTCAAACGAAAGGTTGTGCAGGTGGACGTGGTCGCCAGGCTCGATGGGAGCCGAAGCGCGGCCGATCACCTGCCCGTAGCGCAGCAGATTGTCGCCGGGAGCGGCGGGCCTTATGGCGACCTTGTGGCCGGCCGGCACCGGCTGGCGCACCGTGATCTTGCGTCCTGCGGCGAGGATCGTCTGGCCGGGCTCGAGCGGAACGCGCGCCACGGCCACCGAATCGGCCGGGTGCAAGACGATGGTTCTGTTGGCGGGCGTCGCCGCCGGATGGAGATCGACAAGACTCACGGCGAACCTCGGCCGGCGCGGGCTGCGGCCGGTGGTCTGATTGTTCCATGGCGAAGGGGCCTGCGACAAGCGCGGGGCGTGGTTCGCAAAAGAGGGCTTGTGCTCCCCCTGTCCTGAAAATCGCCGCGCCTTGCGGCGGGTCAGTGCCGCGAACGAAGGCGGCGTCAGCCGCCGAAAGTGAGCGGCCGCCGGCGCAGCCCCGCCCAGGGGCGATTTTCCAGGGAACGGTTCCAGCGGGTCGGTGTGCGAAACCGTGCGGGGACCCCTCACTCTTGGGCGCTTCACGCCCTCCGTTCGCGGCACAGAAGGGCGCTCAAGCGGCCCCGCGCACGGCACAGACAGGCGGTGGGACCGAGCCCCGCAATTTCATGCTTCCGGCTGAAGCGCGGTTCGATGACCGGCCGCTGTCGCCAGTTTCCCCCGGCTTCCTGGAAAGATTGAATTGGTGCCAGGCGGGCCTGTCCTCACTTTTTAGGAGGCAGCCGGTTCCGACTGCAAGCGGAGAAGCTCGATCATCATGCAGCGGTGCTCCACCACGAGAAGCCCGGCTTGGCGGGCGCGGGCGGCGGCCTCGGGATGAGAAATGCCCTGCTGCATCCACACGGCGCGGGCGCCGACGCGGATCGCCTGCTCGACGATCTCCGGAACGAACTGGGGGCGGCGGAAGATGACCACGCAGTCGATCGGCTCCGGCACGTCGGGCAGGCTCGGCCACGCCTTCTCGCCGAGAACCTCGGTCTCTCTTGGATTGACCGGGATGATGCGATAGCCGGCGCGTTGCAGGAAGCGCGAAACGCCGTGGCTGGCACGGTGCGGGTCGGAGGAAAGGCCGACGATAGCCAGCGTGCGGCAGGAGCGCAAGATCTCGAGTTCAGTGTCCACTGCGTTTTCTCGCGGCAGGACCGCGGCTCCGTTTGGAATCCTGCTTGGGCGCGGCGGTCTCCATGCCGGCCGCGCGGCGCAGCCGGCGCACTTCCTCTTCGTCGAGCAGCCGCCATGCGCCCACGGGAAGCGAACCGAGCGCCAGCGGCCCGATCTGCACGCGGCGGAGCTTTTCGACCAGGCGGCCGAGGTTCTTGAACATGAGGCGGATCTGCTGCTGCCGCCCTTCGGTGAGGCGCACTTCGTACCAGGGGTTCACGGCGTTCTTCAACAGGCGGATCCGCGCAGGCGCGGTGCGGCGGCCGTGCAGGCTGATGCCGGAGCGGAACTGCTCGATCTGCTCCTCGGTGAGACGGCCATTGACCTTGACGTGGTAGACCTTCTCGACGTGGCCCGAGGGGGAAAGGATCCGGTTGGCCAGATCGCCGTCGTTGGTGAGCAGCAGAAGCCCTTCGCTGTGGTAGTCGAGGCGGCCGACGGGGAAGACGCGCTCGCGGAGGCCTTTGAGCAGATGCTTGACCGTGGTACGGCCCTGCGGATCGCTGAGCGTGGTGACGACCTCGCGGGGCTTGTTCATGGCGATGTAGATGTGGCGGCGGGGGGCGCGGACCAGCGCGCCGTCGACGCGGATCTGGTCCTTCTCGAGGTCGGCCTTGGTTCCAAGTTCGGTGACGGTTTCCCCGTTGACGGTGACGCGGCCTTCACGAATGAGCTCTTCGGCCTTGCGCCGGCTGGCGATGCCGGCATGAGCGAGAATTTTCTGGAGCCGTTCTTCAGCCATTCTGCTGCTCGGGCGGTTGTTCGTCTTCCGGCTGCGCGGCGGACAATGGCGACTCCTCTGCCGGCGCAGCAGGAGCCGCTTCTTCAGCCGTGTCTTCCGATTCCGCAGCTTGCGGTTCAGCCGCCGGCGCCGTCCCCTCCTGCGCCGCACCGGTTTCCGGGGCCGGTTCGAACTCCTCGTCGGCCATCGACTGCCGGCGGATCTCTTCAAATTCCTTGAGGCTCGGCAGCTCGCTGAGGTCCTTCAGGCCGAACTGCGTGAGGAACTCGCGCGTGGTCTTGTACAGGATGGGCCGGCCGACGACGTTCTTGCGGCCGGCGGTGGTGACGAGCTTGCGGTCGATGAGCGTTTTGATGACGCCTGCGCCCTGCACGCCCCGGATCTCGAGGATCTCGGGCATGGTGATGGGCTGCTTGTAAGCGATGACGGCCAGCGTTTCCAGCGCCGCCTGGGAGAGTTTCAGCGGCTGCTTGAGATTGCGGACGAAGTTGCGGATCACCTCATGGTGCTCCGGCTTGGTAGCCATCTGGTAGCCGCCGGCCACTTCGCGGATGAAGATGCCGCGGTCCGGGCGGCTGGAGTCGGCGGCCAGTTCGCGCAACAGCGGCTCCACCTCCTCGACGGGGCTCCCGAGAGCCTGGGCGATCTGCGAAGCCGGCATCGGCTCATTGAGAACGTACACGATCGCCTCAAGAACCGCCTTGAGGCGGGCTCTCTCGGTGTCGGCTGGACCGGCCGGCTGGCCGGCGCCGCCGAGCAGCTCCTCCGCTGTGAGCGCGTCCGCTTCCAGCGGAGGCGCGGCTGCTTCAGCCTCGGGCGGCGCGCCCTCTTCGGGGCGCACGGTATCGTTGCGTTCCTGCTGCCCGGAGGCAGCCTGTTGGATCGGTTCTTCCATGCCTACGCGTTGTACTCTTCTTCGATTTTCAGAACTGACTCGGGAGTGATCTGGAGTTCGTCAAAGCCCTTGTCGCGGCGGATCTCGATCTCGCCGAAACTCTCCTTCTGCGTGAGCCGGATGGCCTGGAGTTTCACCATTTCCAGCACGGCGAGAAAGAGGCAGATCATGGCCCGGCGGGAGCGCTGCTGTTCGAACAGCGGAACCAGCGGAATGCTGCGCGAAGCGGGCACCTCGGCGAGAGTGCGCTTGAGGAACAGCATCATATCGGGCACGCTGACATCGTCGCTGGTCACCTCGTAGGAGGGCCGGTTTTTCGCGCGCTCCAGCACCTGCTCGAAGGTCTTGACCAGATCGAACAGCGTAACCGCCAGCCCGGGGCGTTCCTCTTCGGAAAGGAAGTGCTGGATCTGGGGGTTGGTCCAGATGGCTTCCTCCACCATGCGCTTTTCCTTGAGCATGGCGGCGGCGGACTTGTAGCGCTCGTACTCGAGGAGGCGCTCGACCAGTTCACGCCGGGGGTCTTCCTGAGGGTCGATCTTCTCGAGTTCGGGGTCGCGCGGCAGCAGCATGCGCGACTTGATATGAATGAGGGTGGCCGCCATGTAGACGAATTCGGCGCTCAGTTCAATGTCGAGATCGGCGGCCCGCTGCATGTACTCGAGGTACTGCTGCGTGATGCGGGCGATGGGGATGTCGTAGATGTTGATCTGCTGCCGCCGGATCAGGTCGAGCAGCAGGTCGAGAGGACCGTCGTAGTGATCGAGATGGACGTGAAGCGGGGACGACACCTTTTCTCAGGATAGCAGCCGGATCCGCGGCAGTCGCAGCAGCGGGACAGGGGATTCAGCCGGCGCCGGCCGATTCGGCGAGCGGGATGAAACGGCGCTGCAGGGCATACTTGACGAGCCCTGGCACGTCGTGGATGCCGAGCTTGCGCATCAACTGCACGCGGTAGGTGTCCACTGTCTTGGGGCTGACGCCGAGGCGGGCGGCGATCTCCTTGGGGCGGACTCCTTCGACCAGGAGCGAGAACACCTGGAACTCCCGCGGGCTGAGACGGTCGAGGGGGTCGTCGGGGACGCCACGCCGGTCGGCGGGGAACAGGCTCTGCAGATCGACGCCCGGAGAAACATAGATACCCCCGTCGAGCACGCGGTCCAGGCAATCGAGCAGGTTCTCGCCGCTGCTGGACCGGAGCAGGAAGCCCTGAGCGCCCGCGCGCAGGGCCTCCAGAACGGTCTTGCGGTCGGGACGGCTGGAGAGAATCACGCAGCGGGACTGCGGCGCTGAAGGCCAGGGAACGATTCCGGCGAGTCTCCTTGCAATTTCCAGCGCGTCGAGGTCCGGGATGTGCAGATCGATGATGGCGGCGTCGGGGGGCGACTGCTCAATCCATTTCCAGGCCTGTTCGCCGGAGGCGGTGACGGCGCGAATCTGGAACCGCCCCGAGCAGGAGCAGATCGACACGATGCCATCGCGGAGCAGTCCGGGCTGCTCGGCGATGACAATGGTTTTCGCAGACCGCGGCGGCATCGAGCGAGAGCTCAGAAACAGGCGCTAGAAACTGGCAAGCGCCTTGGCTTCGTCGTCGAACACCTCAAAGACTGTATAAAGCTTGGTGATCTGAAGCAGGTCGTGAACCCGCTTGGTGAGGTTCAGCAGCTTGAGTTTGCCGCCGGCGTTGGACACTGTGGTGTAGCCGCTGACGAGTTCGCCAATGCCGGAGCTGTCGATGTAGGTGACCTCGCCGAGATTGACGAGGATCTTCTTCTGTCCCTGGTTGACGAGGCTCTTGACGGTGTCGCGAAAGGCGGAAGATCCTTCGCCCAGGGTGATGCGCCCGGCGGCGTCCAGAACTGTCACGTCGCCTACCTGGCGGGTTGTCAATTTGAGACTCACTGCGTGTACCTCCTGCGTTTCGGGGGAAAGTCGAACACTAGAATACCGGAGTCATATGGGCTGGGGCAATGACTTGCGCATGACAATGCGCGTTCCTCCGCCGGGTGTGCGCCCGATGGAGACTTCGTCCATGAAGGTGCGGATGATGAGAATGCCGCGCCCTGACTGGCTGAGGAGGTTTTCATCGGCCAGCGGATCGGCCTGCCAGGACTCCTCGAAACCCTGGCCCTCGTCCTCGACGGTCACCTGCATCCACGGAGCAGAGCGCTCGATCAGGAGGCGGACGCGCTTGTTGGCGCTGTAGAGGTTGCCGTGGACCACGGCGTTGACCACGGCTTCGCGCACCGCGTAGCCGATGTGATAGGTCTCTTCCTCGTCGAAGCCCAGCCGCGCAGCCAGGCTCTTGGCGATCTCCTCGCTCGCATCCACGCTGGCCAGCGTCGATTCGAGCTGCTGATCGTAGAGAATCTCTGGCCTGCTCTCGGCGTGGGGCATCAGGGGCCTGCGCGGCAAATGGAAACCGTTACGTTAAGCCATCGGCAATGGGGAAGTCAAGCAAAGCCGCGCGGGCACGGCGCGGCGCGCGGAGAGACGGCTGCGGGGGCAGTTGCCCGGCGGCGCAGCGCGCGCCTGGCCGGGCTTCCATGCCTTGGGGAGGACGGGCGGCGCCTTGCGGGCCTTTGCGCATGCCGGGCTGCCGGAATGGGTTTTCCCGGCGCCTCGCCGCCGTCACAACGGCGGCGGGATTTTTCTTCCATGAAAAATCAGCCGGTTGACCCGCCCGCCGCATCTGCGGGGGCCATCCTGCGGCAAGTGTCGCGTTACAGTCCGTGCCGGGAGGAAACAATTTGGGCGAGGTCATCCGCAAGCTTCAACCGGACCGCACCATCCATCTTCAGGGTTTCGATCATCTGGGCGCTTCGGCGGCGGTCTGCCAGGCGAAGCCGGACGGATTCAAGGTGAAGGGCAGCTTCCAGGATGCGGCGGATTTCGCCGTCGTGGTCCTGTACGACGCCGACAACTTCTTCGACCATCCGCGGATCCGCTATCTGCCGGATTTTGATTTCAGCGGCGTGGTGCTCGAATTCGACGTGCGTTACGAAAACCTGATGCCGCTGAACTGCCGAAAATTCCCGACGATCGACTGGCCGTTTCTGGACATCCAGCCTCCGGAAGGCGACCCGCTGCGCATCCGCCTCTCCGACCATGCCCAGGTGCTGGCCGATCCGGACCAGCCTGCATCGGCCGAGTTCCGGATCCTCGGCGAGACCCTCGAAGGCTACGACCGGTTGACGCTGTGGTATCTGAACATGGCGTTCGACTACATCGTGCCGGGAAGGGTCAGCATCGATTATCCGTTCTTCGCCGGCACGCCCGGGACGGTGCATGCGATCACGGTGGCCGACCGGACCTATGTCTATGTGGAGCAGGACGGCGACTCCTCGGCTGGGGTAGCCGCGGCTCTGACGGCCGCAGTCAACGCCGGCGCAGGCGATCCGGACGTTACCGCCTCCATCGGTGCGGAGCCCTGGATCGTGCATCTGCGCGCCCGGCGGGGCGACGGCGCGGCCACGGTGGTGAGCGCCAGCGGAAGCGTCGCCGAGCTTCTGTACCAGATTAACGCTGAGACGGTTTGCCAGGCCCTCGCCGCGCAAATCAACGGCGGCGATTACGCGGCCGCCGAGGCGCCGTTCTCGCTGCAGGCGGAAGCCGCCGGGACAGTGCTGCGCATCCGCACGGTGGAGGGCGGCTACGACGCCAATTTTCTGACCATGTACGCGGTGTGGAAGAACGAGCGGCTGCGGACCGATGTGGAGGAGGCGCCGTTTGCCGGCGGGGCTTCCTCCGCGCAGCTCCGCGTGCGGCTGGATTTTCAGGCCCTTGGCGTGCCGCAGATCCGCCGGATGTGGCTGACGCTGGCGCCCCGGCTGGCCAACGCGAGCGATTACGCGGGCGCGGAATGGACGGCCGAGTTCACGAACTGGACGGTGACCGGACCGGAACAGACGCTCCGCCTGCCAGTGGCGGGGCCGGGAAGCGTGCGGATCGAACCTACCGACGCGCGTTGCGAATATGGCGGGACCTGGGCAGCGGAGGCGGGCTTCTTCCCGGGCGGTCTGGCGCAGGTGGCGCAAGGGGCGGGCGCGGAGGTCCAGATGCGCTACCGATGCGACAGCCCGCATGAACTGTGGCTGTGGACTAGATTGGGCGCCTGGCAGGGGGAGGCCGGCGTGGAGATCGATGGATCGCCTACCGGGACGTTTTCGGCTCGCCTCACTCCCGAAGAAGCGGTTCTGACGCGGCGCCGGCTGGCGGCCGGGCTTCCGGCGGGGCAGCACACGGTGCGGCTGATTTCAGCCGGGCCGCGGCCCTTCTGCTTCTCCGGTCTGGAAGCCGTGGTGGCGGCCGACCCGCCGGAGCCGGCCCCGGCTCAATACTGGATGACGCCAGCGCTCGACTATTCCACGGATCACTCCTACAAGCTGCCCCCGGCGCGCATCTTGTGGAATTTGCGCCATCTGGGTTGCGCGGGGGAGCTGAATGAATACATCGGAATTTTCTGGTGGAACCGGCGGCGCAGAGCGGGTGGGGCCTTCGCTGAAACGGCGGTGGATTTTGGAGGCGCATTTGCCCCGGGCGATCAGGTGTTCGTCAGGATAGGGACCCAGACCCTGGGCAAGAGCGTGCTCCAGCAGGAGGGGCCGGAGCGCATTGCGCGGCACTTCGCAATAATCGTGAACTCGACCATGGTGGGTGTGTGGGCGAGGACCGAAGGCGCGCGGCTGGTGTTGCGCGCCCGGTCTGCCGCGCCGGCGTACAAGTTCTTTGTCGAAGCCTGGATGGACCCGGTTGCAGGCTCCTCAGGCAGCGTCGGCGGAGGCGGCTGGATCCAGGGCGGGTCGATGGGCCGGTGGGAGGTGGACGCGGACGCGCCGCAGGCGCTGAACCCGGGCGCGCGAGCCTGGCATGCCGACCTGTATGCTCTGTGCGCCGCCGAAGGGAGGGCCGTGACGACGGCCTTTTCGATGGAATTAGTGGAACCGCCGGCCGGATTTGCCGCGCGGCATCCCGATGGCGCGGCCGTCACCACCGACATGGGATTTGGCGGGCTGCGCTCGACTCATTGCGCCTTCGGGCCGGCGATGCTCGAATTCCAGAAGAAGGCTTTTCTGGATGCGGCCTCGCTGATGACCGGGGCGGGGCTGCAACCGCGGCTTCAGATGGGCGAGTTCACCTGGTGGTACTTCACCAACTACAGCCCGGAGAACCCCGGAGGGGGCATGGCGTACTATGACGACGACACCCGCGCGGCGGCGCTGGCGGCGCTGGGCCGGGCGCTGCATGTGTTCCGCTCTCCGGAGGACGACCCCGGTGTGAACGGCGGCGCCGACGCCCTCTTCCTGAGAGACCGCCTGCGCGAACACGCAGCCGCGCTGGCGGCGGCAGTGCGTTCCGCGTTTCCCTCGGCGGAACTCGAGATTCTCTTTCCGTACGACGTCAACCACCCCGAGCCGGCGGGCGTTCACCGTCTCGGCGGTCCGCTGAACCGGTTTGTGAACCTGCCTGCCGAGTGGGCGTCTAAAGTCCAGTCGCCCTTCCACCGATTCAAGATAGAGGCGCTCGATTTCAGCGCCTGGTCGAGGAATCTCGATCTTTGCCGGCAGACGATGGAGTTTGCCGCCGGTCTGGATTGGCCACGTGAATCGATCCGGGCCATGATCGCCGTGTTCCGCGGAGGTACACCGTGGCGGAAGGAAGCCGCACTCGCCCGGCAGCTCGGATATGGAGCGGTCAGTCTATGGGCGTTCGACCATGTCTGCATCTACGGTTTGAGCCTGTGGGAGACGGGATTTGGCAAGGCGCAAAGCCAGGGATGAAAAGGCGAAAACCAGTGGGCCACCGAACGGCAGTAATCGGTGGCTTACCTCAAGTCAGGCGGAATTGGGACCTAATTTCAACCAAGGGTGCCCGACGCGGTTTAGCCTGTAGTTGAGAGAGGGGAGAGTGTCGATGCGGTGCCAGCGATGCGGGCGAGAAATCACCCCGCTGCGACTCCTGACAGACCGCGACTTCTGCAGCGAACGCTGCCGGAAGAAGGGAGCGCGTGCATCTGCCTGGTTCCTGCGGGACGCCGAATACGAAGGGGATCCTTTCTGGGAAGCGGCATCTACGGTGTCTGCCAAGCCGCAGCACAGGGGTTCCAACGGCATGATGGCGGTGGTCATGGTCGGGCTGGTGGGGGCGCTCGTGGTGGCCAAACTGGTGTTTCCCGATGACAGCGCCGCACGGGGAGGCCCCAGTCCGGTCGCCCGCTCGGCCCCCACGACTCTCCCGGCTGGAGCCAATGATGAGCGACAGAGGCGGCTATCGCAGGATGGGGGGGTGCTTGCGTGGCTGGAGAGCCGCTTGCCGGGGGCTGCCCCGGTGAAGGCCAAAGTGGACTTTCAATCCAACCTTGGGGAGTGGGCAGGCAGCGGCAAGGGCTGGGTGGTGCGGGAAGGTGTGGCGCGAGTGGGCGAACTGCGCCTCTGGAAGCCTACTATTCCTACCCGTGATTACGAGTTCGAGTTCGAGGGCATGGTGGAACGCAAAGGGATGAGCTGGGTGTACCGGGCGTCGGATACGCAGGATTACTACGCCACGCGCATTCAGATCATCCGGCCAGGAGCGGCCTCGGGAGCGACGATTATCCGGTACGGCATGGAGTCGGGCCAGATGTTCGCGCGGGCGGAGTTGCCCCTGCCAATTGCGCTGGAGCGCGGCCGGCCCTATCGAATCGCCACGCTGGTGGCCGGATCGCGGTTTACGACCCTGATCGACGGAAGAGTGGTGGACGAGTGGTCCGACCCGCGGCTGGTCAAGGGCGGAGTGGGCTTCTTCGCTGAGGACGGGGAGCAGGCGGTGCTGCGTTGGGCGAGCTTCCGGGAGCGCAAGTCGTTGTGGGACCGCTTCGCCAGCGCGAATCTGCTTCTCGCACCGGGATTGATGCCGTAACGCCTCCGATTCACGCTCCTTAGCGTCGGATGCCTCGACGCTCCCGAAAATCCCCGAAAACGGCGGTGGCACCCGCCCCGCGCCACTTTTCCCGTGTGCTGACGACGCGCGGCGCTACGGCACGGCGGAGTGTTGAGCCCGCGCCTCCCGCCCTGGCAACCGGAGCCTGGCTGCCAGCAGGATGGCGAACAGGAGCGCATAGAGCAGAGGCTCGCGCACATCAGACTTGACCTTCCACCAGAAATGGACGACTCCCGCCGCCGCAGCCGCATACACGAGGCGGTGGAGCCGCTGCCAGCGCCGTCCGCCCAGACGGACGATCCATCCGCGCGTGGAGGTGAGCGCCAGCGGCAGGAGGAGCAGGAAAGCCGCCATTCCCGCAGTGATGAAGCGCCGCTTGACGATGTCGCGGGCGATCTCGTCCCAGTCGAAGAATTGATCGAGCCAGACGTAGGCGAGCAAATGGAGGGCCGCGTAGAAAAACGCGAACAGCCCCAGCATCCGCCGGAACCGGATCAATTCCTGCCAGCCAGCCAGCCGCCGCAGGGGCGTCACCGCAAGCGTGGCAGCCAGCAGGCGCAAGGTCCATCGCCCGGTCTCAAGGCTGATCTTTTCTATGGGATTCACCCCCAGCGCGCCGCGCCAGACTCCCGCTGCCAGCCAGAGGGCTGGAAGCAGGCAGAGCGCGAACAGCGCCGGCCTGGCTGCGTGTAGGGAGAGAAGACGGCGCATGGCGAACGGTTCTCAGTAGTGCCTGCGGAGGTCCATGCCGGCGTAAAGCGAGGCGACTTCGTTGCCGTAGCCGTTGAACAGGAGTGTGTCGCGCTTGAAGAACTCGCCGATCCGGCGCTCTTTTTTCTGACTCCAGCGGGGATGGTCCACCTGGGGATTCACGTTGGAATAAAAGCCGTATTCGCGCGAATTGGCGAGATTCCAGGTCGTCGGAGTCTGGTTCTTCACCAGCCGGATACGGACGATGGACTTGATGCTCTTAAAGCCGTATTTCCAGGGCACCACCAGCCGGAGCGGAGCCCCGTTCTGATTGGGGAGCACTTCCCCGTACAGTCCAACGGAGAGAATCGTCAGCGGGTGCATGGCTTCGTCGAGGCGCAGCCCCTCGACGTAAGGAAAAGGAATGCCCGACCATGCGCTCTGTGGCATTTGCGCCTGGTTGAAATACGTTTCGAAAGCCACGAATTGAGCCGTCGATTTCGGCTCAGACTGCTTCAATAACTCAGCCAGCGGAAAGCCGATCCATGGAATGACCATGGACCATCCTTCCACGCAGCGGAGGCGGTAAATACGCTCTTCCAGCGGCGCGATTTTCAGGATTTCATCGATGTCAAAGGTACGAGGCTTCAAAACCTCGCCGTCCACGCGCACCGTCCACGGGCGCGTGCGGAAGTTCTTCGCGTTGCGCGCCGGATCTTCCTTGGATGCGCCGAACTCGTAGAAGTTGTTGTACGTGGTTACCGCTTCGTAGGGTGTCAGCGTCTCGCCCTTGCCGTAGCCGGACTTGCGCACCTTCTCGAGCCGCTGCGCGGCGGCAGCGGTGGCGGGCGATGCGAGCAGAGAGCCGAGCAGGCTGCGGCGGCTCAGGTACACGCTCTTCGGCGTGACCATCGAATAGGGCAAGGAAAAGCGGCGATTACGACTCATGTGGTGCCGGAAGGCGCAGCGGCCGCGCCCATCTCCTTCTACCGGCTTGGATGCGGCGCACGCCGCCTCGGGTTCCCGAACTGCGGCAAAATCAGGCGCGGAAGCGGAAGACCGCTTTCCCGACCGGAAGCCCGGCGATCTCAATCCTCCGCAGGTCGCGCGTGCCCACGCCGAGTTGTTCGGCCAGTTCCAGGAAGCTGTCGCACCGCTCGAAGGGAGGCGTGCCGCGCGCCGCCATCGGGTCGAAACCCATGCAGGCAACGGCAACGGCGTCGGTGCAGACGGGATTCAGGCCGGCGATGAGAAGCCCCGGATGGACCGGGCGGCAGCCGCGGATCCACGGTCCTTCGCCGCCGGCCATGGTGTCGATGCCGTCGATCACGGTCAGGTGCACGGGCAGGGCGGCGGCGAGATCCGCCACCACGCGCGGCATGCGCCACTTGTCATCGCGGGCGGCGCCCGGGTCCTTCGGCTGCGGCGCGCTCTTCGCAGGCGGCCTGGCGCCGCGGTGCATCACCGCCACGCGGCCGCTGCGCGCGGCGCCTTCGTCCGGCTCGTCCTTGCCAGCGAAATCGCCATAAATGGTCAGCGGGGTGGCCCCGAACATGTTTTTCATGCCGAGCGTCACGCCGCAGGTGGCGTGCTCTTTCAGCTTCGCCACGCTGACGAGGACATCACAGTCGGCGTAGGCGTGGTTGAGATCGAAGCCGGGGAACAGGTGGCCGCCGCCCGGCGTGGCAAACCGCGCATAGTGGCGGCCGCGGCCCAGCGTGTTGGTGTTTTCAAACACGACCTGCGGGGCCAGTGTCAGCCACGGCGGGGATCCCAGCCAGCGGCCAGCAGGAACTCTTCCAGCGGTTCGTCGGAGGAGAAGCAGCCTTCGGCGATCTGCACCCGGCGCGCGCCGGCGTCGCCGAACAGCCGCACCAGAGAGCCGATGACAGCAGGGTGCGTGTACTGCGCCTTCTCCGCCGGCACCGTGCCCATCCGCATGGTGGGCGAGCCGGTGAGGTTGATCTTGATGGTCACCGTCTTGCCGCGCACCAGTCCCGCCACGCCGCCGAGCTGATCGAATAGCCGCGCCAGCGTCTCGTGCGACTCACGCCCGTAGCTGCCGCAGCGCCCGATGGCCACGCGAGAGGCGGGCGCCTCCGCGTGAACCCATCCTGCCGCGGCGGCAGCCGCCGACGCAGCCAGAAAACTGCGCCGTGTCGCGTTCCCGTTATCCAGCCGCATCCCAGTTCCCCTCCAGCTCCAACGCACAGTAAATGTCGAACGGTTCGATGTCGATCTCCCAGCCTCCGGCTTCGCGGCGAACCGCAGCGGCGCGCTTCTCCGCGGCGAGGTGTTCGGCCGAAGCGGACTTCACCGGCGCCCACGTCTGCACGGTGACATCATGGGCCGCGCCGTGGCGGCTGTAATTCAGCAGATGCACGAGCAGGCGGCGGCGATCCGGGCTCATCACCGGCCAGCCGAGGATCGAGCCTGGATTGAAGAGCCGCACCACGTCGTTCCGCCGGCTCATCAGCAGGTGTACGTCCTGCGCCAGCAGGTATGGATCCGCCCACCCCGAGCGGTTCACGGCCACACGGCCCCTTCCCAGACGCAGAATCTGAAACCGGGGGTGGATCGCGACGGCCGGCCCGAGGCCGCCGAGCGTCCTGGCTGCCGGCTCCAGACACAACAGCAGGCCACCCTGCCTGACAAAGCGCTCCAGCCGGTCCCGCAGAGGCGCGTCCGGCGGCGCCTGGTCGATGTAAAGGAGGGCGGCGGCGCCGCGCAGCGCATTGTCGTCGACAGCCTGCGGGCGCAGGGCGCGCCAGGGAAGGTTGCGGCGGGCCGACAGGTTCAGGAATTCGAACGCCGGATACTGATTGGGTCCGGCGAAATCCGAGACGAGGCGCAGCCGGGCCGCCGTCCGCCACGCCTGCCGCGCGGCGTGCTCCTGCCACCAGGATTCCACCGCACAGAGCCGCCGCCACCAGGCAAGCGCATGCGAATTGCCGGCGGCAATCCCCGCGGCGATCCGGTCCGGCAGCCACAGGGGACGCATCGCCCCGTGCGCCCTCGCTTCCGACTGCGCGAACGCAAACAGAGCTGCATCGGCGTGGTCCGCATCTTCCGGCGGATCGGACCGGATCCACACTTCTGATTCCGGCGCCAAATCGCGAACCATGCGGATCAGCCAGCCGTTGGACTCGAGCCAGGGCAACCCGGTTGGCCCCGCTTCGGTCGAATCCGAGCCTCCTGTGGCGCCCAGCGCAGGCCAAACCGCATCTCCGATCAGGACGCGGCCGCCGGGGCGGGACCAGTCGATTTCCGCCTGCTTGCGCCAGGCCGGGACGGTCACCACGTGGAAGCCTTTGCGCTGGGCAGCCTCAGCCACGACAGGGCGCTCGCGCGGGAACAGCAGAACGCGGAACGGAGAGCTCTCCACCAGCCGCAGCAGAGAAGGATCCTGCCAAGGTTGCGGCCACTCGAGCAGGGCCGGACGGAAAGAAGCCTCCATCTGCCCCATTCTCCTACAGGCCGGGCAAAACCGCCGGAAAGACGCCTGCGGTTTTGATCCAGGCCGCCGTGGGCGGCGCGCGTGGCCAGGGAAATGGCCTCGGATCGCGCGGACAATGGGGCCGGAGAATCGGGCCGCAGACCTGCGGGAGAAGGCTCGATGCCCCCGAGGGAACTCAAGAGATGCAAGCGGCGCCAGCCGCGGCTGAAGGGCGCGAAGCGTCAGAAGGCAGCGGCCCCCACGCAGCAATTGTCCGTTGCAGCGCAATGCGGCTGACTGCTTGCGGCGGCCGGAATTCCGGCCTTGGCGCGCGGCACGGATAGCCCGCAAGCGCCCTCCGCGAGCGGCACAGAATCCGCCGGCAAATTGGCGCCTGGGCGGGCCTCTTTTGAAAACCGCGGCTGCCCTGGAATCGCGCCCTTGTGGCCGTAACCAGTTCAGTGCCGCAAGCGAAGCGGCCGCAGGCCGCGGGAGCGAGCGGTCCCGACCGGGTGGTCGGGCATGGCAAGCGGAGCCGTGCGGGAACCACTGACTTTGCCCGCTCACGCGTCCTGCGTGCGCGGCACGGAAGGGCGCTCGCGCGGCCTTCGCGCGCATCATACGCCAGCGGCGGGGCCGGGCCCAGCATTTTTCCATTTCTGCGTGAAGCACTGCCGCGGGTGAAGCGGCAGAGGGCCGCGGGAGCGAGCGTTCCCGGCGCGGCCAGGCATGGCATGGGCACCTGCGGGGGCCGCTTACTGCGGCCGCTTCGCGGCCTTCGTGCGCGGCACAGAAACCCGCTCACGCGCCTGCACACAGGGCACAGACCAGCGGCGGGGCCGAACCCTGGATTTTCATGATTCCAACTGAGGCCCGGCTTCATGACCCGCCGCAGCGCCCATTCCTGCGCCTTCTCGCCGCTCCAGCGCTTCAGTCGCGGTTCTCAAGGGCCTGCTACTCTCCCGCTGAGAGGCGAGCCCGGCTGGGCGTGGCTACTTTTTCGCGAACCCCGGCGCCAGCGAGAGGGCGAGGTAGTTCACGACCTGCGCTTCGTTGCGGCAGGCGTCGAGATAGGCGTTGCGCAGCAACTGCTCCTTGCGCGTGCGCAGGGTCTCGCGGATGTTCTGCTGGACGCGCGGGTCGTTCAGCTCGCGCTGTCCGGCAGGTTCTCGGGCGATCAGCTTCAGGATCTGCCAGCCGTCCCGCGTGCGCAGCGGAGGGGAGATCTGTCCCGGAACCAGGCTCATGATGACACGGCGCGTCTCGGCATCCGTCTGCTGGAGGGCCGATTCCGGGATAAAGCCCATGTCGCCTCCGTTCGGGGCGCTCTGCGGGTCTTCGCTGAACGCCTGGGCGACCTTGGCGAAATCCTCGCCCTGCTTGAGCCGCGCCTCAATCATCTGAATTTTCTTGCGCGCCTGATCTTCCGTGAGCGCCTTGGAGCCGGAAAGATTGCGAATCTCGGGAGACGGACCAGCCGTGACAACGATGCGCGCAAGGTGGTAGTTGGTTTCCGGGAAGCGGAACATCGCCTTATTGGAGTTGTAAAACTCCGTGACGTCCTTGTCGCTGATGGTGATCTGATTGCCGATCTCGCGGTTGAGGAGCTTCTCAATGGACAATGAGCGGCGGATCTGGCTCTTCAGCTCCTCGATCGTCATGCCCTGGGCGTCGAGCTGTTTCTGGAACTCCTCCTGCGTGTAAGGCGCTTTGATCTCGTTGAGCCGCGCCTCGACGTCCTCGTCGCGGGCCAGCAGGGAAAGCTTCTCGGCGCGCTGCAGAAGGATCTCTTCGTCGATCATGGCGCGCAGCAATTCCAGCTTCTGGAACAGCACCTGATCCGGCGTCGTGCCCTCCGGCTGCTGCGGAAACTGACGCTTGTACTGCTTGTCGAGATCGGAGTACGTGATGGCCCGCCCGTTGACTGTGGCGGCGACGTTGGTGGGCACGGACTTCTTGCAGCCGGCGAGTGCGGCGGCCACAGCCGCCGCGGCCAGCAGCGGAACAATGAGGCGCGGGACTAGCATGGGTTCGCCCTATTGTATCCAACGCCCGCAATGGGTCCAACACAGCGCGGCGCCCGCCCCGGTCCGGCCGCAAGGCCGCCCGGGGCGGCGCCCTCTGTCATCCGCCGGCGTGGCTGTGCGGGCAGCCGCGTCCGGCCGGACGAAATCATGAATCTTATCCCAGGAGTTCGCGCACTTTATCGAGGTCGGCTGGATCGCCGAACTTCGCCGTGCGCACCTGCGGGGCAATCTGCTTCATCAGGCCGCAGAGCACCGCGCCGGCGCCCACTTCAACAGCGCGGGTGCAGCCGAGCCCGGCGAGCTTCTGCATGGATGCGGTCCATTGCACCGCGCCGGAGACCTGAAGGTACAGCCCCTCGCGCGCCTCCGCGCCGGAGGTCACCACGCGCGCAGCGACGTTGTTGACGAGCGGGACGCGCAGGCCGGCGAAGCTCGTGGCGTCGAGGTCCGCCTTCAGCCGCTCCTGCGCGGGGCGCATCAGGGAGCAATGGAACGGAGCGCTCACCGGAAGCGGAACCACGCGCTTGGCGCCGGCGGCCTTCAGCGCCTCACCCGCGCGCGCCACTGCGCCGGCATGGCCGGCGATCACTACCTGTTCGGGCGAATTGAAATTGGCTGCGGAGACAACCTCGCCCTGCGCGGCTTCAGAAAGGATCTGGTCCAACCGGTCCAGAGGGGGCTTCAGCACCGCCGCCATCGCCCCCACACCGGGAGGGACGGCTTCCTGCATGTAGCGGCCGCGCAACCGCACCAGACGCACCGCGTCGCGGAAGGCGAGCGAGCCCGCCGCCACCAGCGCCGAATACTCGCCGAGACTGTGGCCGGCCACCCAACCCGGACGGAAGCCCTCCTGTTCCAGCACGCGGAGAGCGGCAATCGACACCGTCAACAGGGCCGGCTGCGTGTTCTCGGTGAGCCGGAGCTGGTCTTCCGGCCCCTCGAAACACAGGCGGGAGATGGGGAACTCCAGCGCTTCGTCGGCCTCCTCGAAGACGCGGCGCGCGGTCTCAAACGCATCCGCCAGCGCCTTGCCCATCCCTACGGCCTGCGAACCCTGGCCGGGGAAAAGAAACGCGATATCCGACATAGAAACCCACATTTTCGCATACTGGCTTCAGGGGGCGGCCCCGCGCGCCCCCGCGCGAGAGAGTAACTTCCGGCCCCCGGCCGGACATCATAAACAGGCAGGAGTCCATCGATCCGTGCGCCTCACCGAGATTTGCGTCCAGCGTCCCGTCTTCGCCTTCATGCTCATCCTGTTCCTGGCGGTGATGGGCTTGTTCAGCTTCTTCGACCTGGGCGTCGACCTGTTCCCCAGGACCGACCCGGCCACCGTGTACGTCAACACCCGGCTGCCGGGTGCGAGCCCGGAGGAGATGGTCTCGCAGGTGGTGATGCCACTGGAGGAAGCAGTCTCCGCCATCAGCGGCATCGACGAGATGCGGGCGTTCGTGACGGAAGGATCCAGCAACCTGATCGTGACGTTCACGCTTGACAAGGACATCTCCGAGGCGGTTGAGGAAGTGCGCGAGAAAGCGGCGGGCGCCGTGCGGCGCATGCCGCCGAATGTGCTGCCGCCGGTGGTGCGGAAGGCCGATCCCGACTCCGATCCGGTGGTCGTCATGGCGCTGAGCGGCGAGGCTAGTGTGCGGGAACTCACCGAGGTCGCCGACAAGATCGTCCGCCGCGGGCTGGAGACGGTGGACGGCGTGGCCAGCGTCAACATCTCCGGCGGGCGCAAGCGCCAGATCAACATTCTGCTCGACATCAACAAGCTGAACGGCTACAACCTCAGCGCGCAGGATGTGGAGCGCGCCGTGCGGTCGGAAAACGTCGAAGCGCCTGGCGGCCGCATCATCCGCGGACCGCAGGAAGTAGGCGTGCGCACCATGGGGCGCGTCGAGCAGGTGGAGCAGTTCAACAACATCATCATCAAGAACGTCAACGGGGTGCCGATCCGCGTTCGCGACGTGGGCATGGTGGAAGACGGCATGGCCGAACGGCGCTCGTTCGCCTACTATCAGGGCCAGCCCGCGGTGATGCTCGACATCACGCGCCAGACGGGCATCAACACGGTGAAGGTCGTCGACGATGTGCTCGCCAAAGCGGACGACATCAACAAGCAGCTCCCAGCGGGGCTGAAGCTGAACGTCGTCAAGGAAACGGCCACTTACATCAAGAACTCCGTGCACAGCCTGGAAGAGCACCTGGTGCTCGGCTCGCTGTTTGCGTCGCTCATCATCTGGTTCTTCATCCGCGACTTCCGCACGGTCCTCATCAGCTCGGTGGCAATTCCGACCTCGATCATCACGACGTTCTCGATCATGCGGTATCTCGACTACACGCTGAATTCGATGACGCTGCTGGCGCTGACTCTCGCCGTGGGCATCGTGATCGACGACGCCATCATCGTGCTCGAAAACATCTACCGCTATCTGGAGAGCTTTCCCGACATCGATCCGAAGCGCGCGGCGATCGACGCCACCAAGGAGATCTCGCTCGCCGTGCTGGCGACGACGCTCTCGCTGGTCATCATTTTTGTTCCGATCGCCTTTGTCAGCGGCTACGCCAAGCGCTATCTGAATCAGTTCGGCTGGACGATGTCGTTCTCGATCCTGGTGTCGATGCTGGTGGCCTTCACGCTAACGCCTACGCTGAGCGCGCGCGTGCTGAAGCTGAGGAGCCGGAAAGCCGGCGAGCTGGGGCACGGCCACAAGGAGCAGCCGTGGGAGCGCGGCTACCTGCGCGTGCTTCGCTGGGCGCTCGACCACCGGCTGGCGATCGTCGCCGTCTGCCTGGTGACCTTCGGCTCGACCTTCGTCCTGGGCCGCTTCATCGGCCGCGACTGGATGCCGCAGGAGGACCAGAGCGAGCTGGGCATTTCGATGGAGATGCCTGAAGGCTCCTCGCTCGCCGCCACCGAGAAGGTCGCACTGGAGATCGCCAACCGGGTGGCGAAGGTGCCGGGAGTGATCACGGTCGTGCCGGCCAGCGCGGGCTTCATCGACCGCGTCACCATGGCGCGCTTCACCGTGCTGCTGGCGCCGCCGGGCGAGCGCGGCCCGCTCAACGAGACGGCCCAGCAGATCCGCGCCATCCTGCGCGAGTACTCCTACGCGCGCCCGGCGGTCACGTTCCCCAACGTGCTGGGCGGACGTGACACCTTCGCACCCATTCGCGCCTCGCTCATGGGGCCGGATTTCGCACAGCTTGTGCCGATCTCGCGGGAGTTGCTGGAGCGGCTCCTGAAGCAGCCCGAGCTGGCCGACATGCGCGCCAACCTCAACTTCAGCAACCCTGAGCTTCAGGTGGAAATCGACCGGCAACTGGCCAGCGATCTCGGCGTCCGCGTGGCCGACGTGGCCAGCGCTGTGCGCCTGCTGATGTCCGGCGAGGATGAGATCACCACTTACAAAGAACTGGGCGAGCAGTACCCGGTCACCATGCGGCTCATGCCGGAGCAACGCGACAATCCCGAAGTGCTCAGCCGCCTGCTGGTGCCGTCGGCGAAGCTCGGGCTGATCCGGCTGGATTCCATCGCCCGGCTCGAGCGCGGCGTCGGCCCGTCGCGCATCGACCGCGTCGGCAGACAGTACGCCATTTCTTTCTACGGGAATCCGGCGCCCGGTTACACGCTCGGCGATGCTGCGGCAGCCGTCAACCGCGTGGTCAGCGAGATGGACCTCCCCGTCGGCGTGCGGCTCGCCTTCTCCGGGCAGGTCAAGATCCTCGAAGAGACCACGGCCAACATGGTGCTGGCGATCGGACTGGCATCGATCTTCATGTACATGGTGCTGGCGGCGCAGTTCGAGAGCCTGGTCCACCCGTTCATCATTCTGCTCACCCTGCCGCTATCGGTGCCGTTCGCCTTGATCAGCCTGCTGGCGACAGGGCGCTCGATGAACCTGTTCAGCGCGCTCGGCATCCTGCTGCTGCTCGGAATCGTCAAGAAGAACGGCATTCTTCAGGTCGACTACATGAACCGGCTGCTGCAGGCGGGCAAGCCGCTGCGGGAGGCGATTCTCGAAGCCAACAAGGTGCGGTTGCGCCCCATCCTGATGACGACATTCTCGATCATCGCCGGCCTTATTCCCACGGCTGTGGCCGTTGGCACGGGCGCGGCCACCCGGTCCGCCATCGCGGTCACCATCATCGGCGGGCAACTGCTGTGTCTGTTGCTCACATTGCTGGTGGTGCCGGTCTCGTATTCATATGTCGAGGACGCGAGGGCCTGGCTGGCGCGGCGCAGGGCGGCCGCGGTGGAGGCGCCCGCTGCCGGGGATTGATCTTTCGGCCTGTCCGTGATTAGCTGGGAATAGATGGCGAAAAAAATCCGGCAGCCTGTCAGCGGCCCCACGCGAACGCCTCGCGCGGGATCCGCCCGCCCCGAGCGCAAGAAGAAAGGCTGCGTCGTCTGCGGTTCGGAAGTGGCGCCGTTCTCGGAAGAGAACCTCTGTTGGGTTTGCCGCCGGCTGAAGATCAGCGCCTGGCGCGAGACCGATTCGCAGGCGATGATGCAGGAGTAGCTCCCGCCGTCGGTCCCTCGCCCGCGCGCCTGCGATAATAACGCCTGAAAGGGCGCGTACATCCTGCGCGCGCATCGCAATCATGAAACTGGCCACTTTTCTCTCTCCCGGGGGAGCCGCGCTGCCAGGTCTGGCACGGGACGGGCGGCTGGTCAGCCTCCAGCCTGCGGGCTTCGCTTCCGTGCTCGAGATCATCGTCTCGGCCCCGGGTTCGCTGGACCGCATCCGGCGGCATCTGGAGACCGTTCCCGATCCCGGCATTCCGCTGGAGGAAGCCGTTCTGCTGGCCCCCATTCCCAGGCCGCCCAAGATCCTCTGCGCAGGGCTGAATTACCGGGACCATGCCGCCGAGGCAAGAATGGAAATTCCGTCCGTTCCGACGATTTTCAGCAAGTATCACAACACGATCATCGGGCCTGGAGCGCCGATCATTCTGCCGAAGAACACAAAAAAGCCGGACTACGAGGCGGAATTCGCATTCGTGATAGGCCGCGGCGGGCGGCATATTCCGGCCGCCCGGTGGCGCGAGCACGTCTTCGGCTACATGTGTTTCAACGACGTGAGCGCGCGCGACTTCCAGCTTGCCACCTCGCAATGGCTGATGGGCAAGACGTTCGACGGCTTCGCCCCCACGGGGCCGTGGATCACGACGGCGGATGAAATTGAGGATCCACATGCGCTTTCCATCGAACTTTTTCTCAATGGAGAACGGATGCAGGCGTCGAACACCAGCGAATTAATCTTCAAGATACCAGACCTGATTGCATTTATTTCCAGCGTCATCACTCTCGAGCCGGGCGATATTGTGGCCACCGGCACGCCCGCCGGAGTGGGTTTCTCGAAAAAGCCTCCGCGGTGGTTGCGGCCGGGCGATGAGGCCGTGGTCCGCATCGAGGGGCTCGGCGAACTGCGCAATCCAGTGGTGGCGGAAGCGTGAGCCCGTTCTCCTCCCGCACGCCCCGCTCCTTCCAGCCCAACCGCCTGTCGGCGCGAGCCGCGGGGCTGCGGCAGGCCGGCGCGCCCCTGATCGACCTGACGCTGTCGAATCCCACGCAGGCAGACTTCGCTTACCCGGACAGGGAGGTCATGGAGGCGCTGGGCGATGCCCGCGCCCTCCGCTACGAGCCCTCGCCCAGGGGCCATCCGGAGACGCGGCGGGCCATCGCCGGATGGCATGGGCGGCACGCGGCAGCGGTGGATCCCGATCACCTGGTTCTGACGTCCAGCACGAGCGAAGCTTACTCATGGCTGTTCAAGCTGCTGTGCGAGCCGGGCAGCGCCGTGATGACCCCGCGGCCTTCCTATCCGCTCTTCGAATGCCTGGCCGACCTGGAAGCCGTGCGCGCCGTCCAATACCCGCTGCCCGGGCACTGGGGCTGGAGGCTGGACGTCCCTGAACTGGAAGCGCATCTGGACCCGCGCGCCCGCGCGGTGGTGGTGGTGAATCCGAACAATCCCACCGGCACTTACCTGCGCGCGGAGGAGTGGCTGCGGCTTCAGGAGTTCGCGGCCATGCGCGGCCTGGCGGTGATCGCCGACGAAGTGTTCTTCGACTATGCGTGGCGGCCCTCTGTGCCGCGCGTCTCCGCTCTTCAGGGGCCGCATCTGGCGCTGACGTTCACCCTCAGCGGACTGTCGAAAACCGCCGCTCTGCCGCAGATGAAGCTGGGCTGGATCCATGTGGCCGGACCCGGCGGACTCCAGCGGGAGGCGCTGGAGCGGCTGGAGTGGATCGCCGACGCGTATCTGTCCGCATCGGCGCCCGTGCAACTGGCTGTCCCGCGGTGGCTGGAGCTGGCGCCGCAGATGCAGGCGCGCATTCTGGAGCGCGTCCTCGGCAATCTGGAAGCGTTGCGCGCCCGGCTGGAGGCGGCTTCGGCGTGGCGCGTGGCCGGGGGCGAAGGGGGCTGGACCGCCGTTCTGGAAGCGCCCCGGATCCACACGGGCGAGCAGTGGGCGCTGCGATGCCTGGAGGAGGCCTTTGTGCTGGTGCAGCCGGGCTACTTCTACGATTTCGAGCATGAGGCGTTTCTCGCGCTCAGCCTGCTGCCGGCTCCGGAGCGGTTCGTGGAGGCGCTCGGGCGGCTGGAGCAGATATTCAGATCGATTTGACTGGAACTGGCGCGGATCGATAGACTGCCGGTCAGGATTGCGCCATGTCGAGGCCTGCCACCACTCATACTCCCTCTCCCGCCGCGACACGCACGTTCCTGCTGCTCGGCCCTCCGGGCTGCGGCAAGGGCACGCAGGCTGAACGTCTGGCGAAGCACTTTTCGATTCCCGCCATCTCCACGGGCGAAATGATCCGCGCCGAGATCAAAGCTGGCACGGAACTCGGCAAAGTGGCGGCCGCGGTCACGATCACCGGCGGACTGCTGAGCGATGAGCTGGTGAACCAGATTGTCCGCTCCCGCCTGTCCAAAGATGACTGCCGGGGCGGCTTCCTGCTCGACGGCTACCCGCGCACCATTCCTCAGGCGGAGTATCTGGCCGGGCTGCTGGAGCAGCTCGGGTTTCCGCAGCCGCTGGTGCTGCACATCGATGTGCCATCCGAGTTGCTGATCCAACGGGCGTGCAACCGCCGGTACTGCCCGCAGTGCGGCGCCATCTACAACCTGAGCACACATCCGCCGAATCGGGCCGGCCGCTGCGACGCCTGCGGCACGGACCTGAAGCAGCGGGATGACGACTGCGAGGACACGGTGCGCAACCGCCTCGCCGCCTATGCGCGCAACACCGCCCCGCTGATCGCCCGCTACTCCGCCGGCCGGTATGCGCGCGTAGACGGGTCCGGCTCGCCGGACGATGTCTACCGGGCGATCCTCGCTGCGCTCGGCTGAGAGGCGCCGGCGGCCCCCCAAATGCGGGGGCGACGCCCCCGCAAACAACCCCCCGCTCACCCGCATCCGGTGTCTGGGTTTGAACGGCGTCTTCGGGCAAAACAGAAGTGTACCCGGCGCTGAAGAGCAGCCCGGGGAAGCGCAAAGCCCGGCGCTGGCCGGGGGACGCGCAGTGCTTCCAAGAGTCAGGAGAACCGCTGATGCCAGTAGGCCGCCCGAGATCGGATCGACAGCTCGCCCATTGCCGCGAGGCGGGCCTGAGCTGCCGCGAATGCGTGGCGGCGGCGGCCGGACATTTATCGGCGATCTCGGCGGACCTGAACTCCTCTCTCGTGCGGCAATTGTTCTTCCTCCTTTACCCCGCTCCCGCGTGCGCCGCGATGGCGACGGAGTTCGTTCAGATCCTGAACGCGCAAGTGGCAAGGCCTCAACCCATTCCCGCCGCCGTCCTTCAGGAGCCCGTACGCTACCAGGCGGCGGTGGCCTGATCCGGTCCGGGCGCAGAACCGAAACGCGGTTTCAAAAGTCTGTAAGCGTATTGCATCCGCCGGGCGCTGGAGGCAGCGCGTCACAGGCACTTTTTGCTTGCATTTGGATGAAAGCGGTAATAGAATTCTGCTAATCGCGCGGCGGGGTTCGCCTGCGGCAACCGTACGTCCCGCGGTGACAACAATGAAAGGGGTAACTTGCATGAATGTGAAAGGGGGAATCCTGCGCCATGTGTTGAGCGCAGCGGTTCTGCTCGCATTTCTGTTTGCGGGCGCCTTGTCCGCGCAGCAGATCTCCGGCTCGATCACCGGCGTCGTGAAGGACACTCAGGACGCCGTGATCACGGGCGCAAGGGTGACGCTGACGGATCAGGCGACGGGCGGCAGCCGTTCCACGACGAGCGGCAATGACGGCGCTTTCGTGTTCACTCCGGTTCAGCCGGGCACTTACACGATCAGCATTGAAGCGCCGGGGTTCAAGAAGTACGAACAGAAGGACGTGAAGGTGTTCGCCAGCGACCGCGTCACCCTGGGCGACCTGGTTCTGAGCGTCGGCGCACTCACCGAGACCATCACGGTGGAAGCCAGCGCCGTGCAGGTGAGCACGCAGGGCGCGGAGAAGGCGGGCATCCTGACCTCGCGGCAGGTGCTGGACCTGGCCATGACCGGCCGCAACTTCCTCGACCTGGCCCGCACGATCCCCGGCGTGGTATACACCGGCGGTCTCGGCGGTATCATGGCCAACGGCAACCGCGGCAACCAGAACAACCTGCTGCTGGACGGCGTCACCAATGTCGACACCGGATCGAACGGCGGCGTGCTGGCCACCACCAACATCGACATGATCGCCGAGATGAAGGTGATCACCAACGCGCAGCCAGCCGAGTTCGGCCGTTCCTCCGGCGCGCAGATCCAGGTGGTGACCAAGTCCGGCACGCAGGACTTCCACGGCACGGGCTACATCTTCCACCGGCACGAGGGGCTGAACGCGAATAGCTGGCGGAACAACATCGAAGGGCGCCCGCGGCAGTTTTACCGGTACAACTTCGCCGGCTTCAACGTCGGCGGTCCGGTCTACATTCCCGGCAAGTTCAACCAGGACAAGAACAAGCTGTTCTTCTTCGTGGGCTGGGAGTGGCAGAACCAGTTGGTGCCCCAGGGGCTGCGCAGCGTCACCGTGCCCACGGAACTGGAGCGCAAGGGCGACTTCTCCCAGTCGCGCGAGGGCGGCGGCAGCCCGGTGGTGGTGAAGGACCCCCTGGCTGGCGGCGCGCAGTTCCCGGGCAACGTCATCCCGTCGTCGCGCCAGGATCCGGATGGGATCAAGATCCTGAACTGGTATCCGATGCCGAACGCCGCCGGGCGCGATCCGAGCTTCAACTACCAGTCGCAGTTCTCCGACACCTATCCGCGCCGCGAGCAGGTCTACCGCGGCGATTACGTGATCAACGACAAGTGGCGCCTCTATAGCCGCTTCATCAAGACCTTCAGCCAGACGAACAAGAACTACGGCCAGTGGAACGCGGACTACAACATCCCGTTCGCGCCGATGAACTTCGGCGATCCGGGCTGGAGCTTCATCACCAACGTGACCACGGTGATCAACCCGACGCTGACCAACGAGTTCGTCTTCGGCTCTTCGAAGAACGTGCTGAACATCGATCCGGTGGACGACACCTTCAGCCGCGCGAAGCTGACCCTGCGCTACAAGATGCCCTTCCCCGACGCCGACAAGCTCGGGCTAGTGCAGAACTGGCGCTGGGGCGGCGTGCCGAACGCGCCGTTTACGGGCTTCAACGGCACCCCGTTCCGCAACTTCAACCACACCTACGACATCACCAACAACGTCGCCAAGGTCATGGGCGCGCACACCTTCAAGTTCGGCATCTACCTGCACAAGAGCCTGAAGGACCAGACGGCGTTCACCAGCGTCAACGGCAACATCTGGTTCGACCGCGACAGCTCCAACCCGTTTGACACCAACTGGGCCTGGACCAACGGCCTCACCGGCACCTATCAGCGCCTCCAGCAGTCCAACATCGTGCGCAACGGCCAGTACCGGTACTGGAACGTGGAGTGGTTCGCGCAGGACTCCTGGCGCATCACCAGAAAGCTGACCATCGACTACGGCATGCGTTTCTACTACATCCAGCCGCAGTATGACAAAGCGCTGCAAACGTCCTCGTTCAATCCGGCGCTGTACAACGCGGCCAACGCGGCGCGCCTGTGGCAGCCCTATCGCGATCCCAACACGGGCGCGGTTGTCGCGCTGAACCCGGTGACCGGGCAGACCGGTCCGCGGGCGCTCACCGGCGCCATTGTCAACGCCGGCGGCGGGTTCGTCGATGGCCTTTACGCCAACGGCATGGGCCGCGCCGGGCGCGACGGCTACCCGAAGGGCCTGATCGACGGCCAGGGTCTCCTGTTTGCACCGCGCATCGGCATCGCTTACCAGTTCATGCCGAAGACCGTGTTGCGTTTCGGCGGCGGCGTCTTCTACGACCGCTTCCAGGGCAACCCGGTGTTCGACATGCTGCCCAACCCGCCGTCCACCAACAGCCCGCAGTTCTACTACGGGCAACTGGCGTCGATCCCGCCCGCCAGCCAGGGCATTTACTTCCCGGCCAACGTCAACGGGTTCGACAGGAACGGCGAGATCCCGACCACTTACAACTGGAACATGTCGATCCAGCGGGAGATGCCGTTCAATGTGCTGTTCGATATCGGCTACGTGGGCTCGCTGTCGAACCACATCATCTATCGCCGGAACTTCAACGCGGTACCCTACGGCTCCGCCTGGCTGCCGGAGAACCAGGATCCGCTGAACGCGAACCCGAAGTTCGACGGCTCGACGACGAAAAACGTGCTGTTCTACCGCCCGTTCCAGGGTTACGCCAACACGAGCATCATCGCCTTTGGCGCCAACTCGAACTATCACTCGCTCCAGATGAGCGCCAACCGGCGGTTCGGGCGGGACATCACGTTCGGCTTCGCCTATACGTGGTCGCGTGCGCTCGGCACCACGACCGACGACTACACAACCAACCACCCGTTCAATATGCGGGCGGCCGACTACGGCCCGCTGTTTTACCACCGCACGCACAACCTGGTGTTCAACTACGTCTACAACCTGCCGAAGTTCGCCAAGGGCGACTCGGCGGGGGCCAAGTTCTTCGGCCAGGTCGTGAACAACTGGCAGATCTCGGGCATCACCACGATGCAGACGGGGCAGCCTGATAACCTCAGCTTCTCGATCGACGGCCTGGGCAACCTGAACGAGCGTTTCACCGGTTCGGTCGATGTCGGACCGCGCCCGGTGATCAACGGCAAGTTCAAGTACACCAAGGGCGACTACGCCTGGATCGACGCCAATGCCGCCGGCTTTGCCATTCCGGCGTTCAAAGGCAGCCAGGGTTTCGACAGCGCTCCGCGCGTCGTCTACCGCCCCGGCGACCACAACTGGGACGTCTCCGTCTTCAAGAACTTCCCCTACTGGAAGAACGACGAAGCCAAGTACATCCAGCTTCGCGTGGAGATGTTCAACGCCTGGAACCACACGCGCTTCAGCGACTTCAACCGCTCGATGGTGTTCAGCAAAGACGGCACCCGGGTGATCAACCTGCCGAACGCGCTGGGCGGCAACGGCGGCCGCTTCGGCTTCGGCGCCCTGACCGCTACGCGCG
Source organism: Acidobacteriota bacterium (assembly GCA_049325215.1). Classification (GTDB taxonomy): domain Bacteria; phylum Acidobacteriota; class Terriglobia; order Bryobacterales; family Bryobacteraceae; genus JANWVO01. The sequence continues at coordinate 26,712 of JBMOMB010000026.1, read as the reverse complement.
ACCCGCGCATCATTCAGTTGGCGGCCAAGGTCTACTTCTGACCGGCGCTGCCGGCGCGATATCCTGAACTCGTCGATGTTGGGATTCGCGCTGATTCTGATCGCACTGGCCGTCCCTCAGCCCGATCTGCTGGGGGACGGCCAGCGTGCTTTTGCACGAGGCGAGCTGGACCGTGCGGAGGCGCTGTTCCGCCAGCACCTGAAGAAGTTCCCGAATTCCGCCGAAGCGTGGTCGAACCTGGCGGCGGTCCATGCCCGGCGTGGCCAGTTCGCCGAAGCCGTGCCGTTGTACGAGCGCGCGCTGAAGGCCAATCCCAAACTTGCGCCGGTGCACTTCAATCTGGCTGTCTCGCTGGGGCAGCTCAAGCGTTACCCGGAAGCTGCGGCGCACCTGCGCGAATTTCTCAAGATATACCCCAACGAAGCCCGCGCGCGCCAACTGCTCGGCCTCTGCCTGATGGAATCCGGCGATCCGCGCGGAGCACTGGAAGAGCTGGAAAAGTCTTACCGGCTGAATCCGGACGACGGCAGCATTCTCTACTCCCTGGCCTACGCCCACGCCCGCGGCGGCGATGAAGAGAAAGCCGCGGCTTACCTGGCCAGGACCGAATCGAATCCCGTGCAGGCGAAACTGATCGAGGGCCTGCTGCTGTACCGCCGCGGCATGTGGGCGGAGGCGAAGGATGTGTTTGCGGAAGTGGTCCGCCTAAAGCCGGATTTCCAGCCCGCGGTGGCGGCGCTTGGACGGCTGGAACTGCTCGAACGGAACGATGCGGCGGCGATCCCGCTGCTCGAGCGCGCGGTGGAGCTGAATCCCCAGGACGCCGAATCGACGTATCAGCTTGGCGTCTTGTACGACCGCAACGGGGACAGCGAGCGTGGGAAGAAACTGCTTGAGCGGGCAGCCTCCTTGCGGGCGGGCTACGGCGACCCGCATTATCAGCTCGGCAGGATTTACCAGCGCGAGGGCGATCTGAACCGGGCGCTTGCCGAACTGGAAAAGGCGCGGCAGATGCTCCCGGAGCAGGAAGCCGTGCGCATGGCGCTTGGGCGTGTCTATCAGGCGATGGGACGCGCAGCGGAGGCCAAAGCGGAGTTTGAGGAAGTGCGGCGCCTGAAGGCGCGCGTTGTGGAACGCGACCGCCTGCGGGTGGAATCGGATACCCTGATGAAAGAGGGGCCGGAAAATCCGTGAGGGCATTGCTGGCATTGCTGCTGGCGGCGTGCGCCGCCTGGGGGCAGGGCATCGCCAGCCGCGGCGTCAAGCCGCAGGCGCGCCCGAAGGCCTCCGGCCTGCCCTGGCATGCGAAGTTCACCAACGTCGCCAGAGAGGCGGGTCTCATTCAGGTGCTCCATTACGGCGGCGAAAACAAATCCGATTATGTGCTGGAAACCTCTTCCGGCGGGGCCGCCATTTTTGACTACGATAACGACGGCCTGCCAGATATTTTCATCATTGTAGGCTCTAAAATAGAAAACCCGCCTCCCGATGCGGTAAGCCGGCTGTACCGGAATCTCGGCGGCTTGAAGTTCGAGGATGTGACGAAAAAGGCCGGCCTCTGGCGCCCGCCCGGCTGGGCGCAGGGCGCCTCGATCGGGGACTACAACAACGACGGCTGCATGGACCTGTTCGTCACCTACTGGGGCGACAATGCCCTCTACCGCAACAACTGCAACGGAACTTTCACCGATGTGGCCGAGCAGGCGGGACTGCTGCCCAGGCCGCGGCCAAAGTTCCCCCGGTGGGGGGCCGGCGCTACGTTCGTCGACATCGACAGGGATGGCTTCCTCGACCTCTACGTCTCCAATTACATCGATTTCGACCTGGAAAACACCCCAAAACCCGGTGAAAATCCAAACTGTAACTGGAAAGGAGTGCCGGTTTCCTGCGGCCCCCGCGGCCTGAAAACCGCCCGTCACTGGCTCTACCGCAACCGCGGGGACGGCACTTTCGAGGACATCAGCGAAAAAGCGGGCATCGCGAAATTCGACAAGAGCTTCGGCATGACCGCCACCGCTTTCGACATCGACGGCGACGGCTGGCAGGACATCTACAATGCCTGCGATTCGACCCCCAGTCTGCTGTTCCGCAACAATGGCGATCTGACCTTCACCGAGGAGGGCATCGAGCGCGGCATCGCGCTGAATGACGACGGCATGGAGCAGGCAGGCATGGGGCTGGGCATCGGCGACGTGAACCTGGACGGATCGATCGACATCTTCAAGACCCATTTCGCCGACGACACCCATGTTCTGTACGTGAACGACGGCAAGGGCATGTTCCACGACATCACGCTGAAAGCGGGCATCGGCGTCGAAACGCGCCGCGTGGGCTGGGGCACGGGCATCTACGACTTCGACCACGACGGCCTGCCCGACATCTTCATCGGCACCGGCTGCGTCTATCCGGAAACCGAGGCGGCGCTCCCCGCCTATCCTTACAAGACCCGCCCCATGCTCTTCCGCAACCTCGGCGATGCGCGCTTCGAACTGATCGAAAAGGAAGCGGGTCCGGCGATGCTCGAAAAGCACTCCGTGCGGGGCGCCGCGTTCGGCGACCTCGACAACGACGGCGACATCGACATCGTGCTCTGGAACCGGAACGACACTCCGTCGCTGCTGCGCAACGACCTCGGAGCGCAGGGACGCAATTGGGTGCAGATGCGGCTGGAAGGCACGAAGTCGAACCGGGCCGCCATCGGCGCCCGCGTCGTGCTCGAGTACAGCGGCAGGAAGCAGGCGAAAGCCGTGCTCTCGCAGGCCAGTTTTTATTCCGCCAACGACCCGAGACTGCACTTCGGCCTTGGGGAAGCCGCCAGGGCGCGGGCCACTGTCTTCTGGCCCAGCGGAGTGGTGGAAGTGTTCGATCTTGAGAAAGTCAATACCACCGTGACACTCAAAGAAGGGATGGGGCGGGCGCTCGGGCAATAATCCGTACGGCCCAGTTCATATTCCTTGATTCGGTCCTGGCGGTCCGTTATCATGCAAGTGACGGCGCTTGCTCGCAGCCTGTTGTTCATGTTGCTCCGGGGAGGTTGCCCTTGTCGCGACTGCGCGGTAAGCTGATCGTTCTCGCTGCCAGCACATCGGAATCAACGGAATACCAGCGCAGCACCTGGCGGCAGATGCTGCTCGCCACGCTGCCCGACAAATATGCCCGCGTCATGGGCACGGACTGGTCGACAGCCGTCGAAGTCAACCCGGACGGGACGGCGAAGTACGTGCCGAACGGGCTCCGCGTGATCGAGGCGCTCCTGGCCAGGAAGTTCGGCGAGGAAAATATCGCCGTCTGTTATCCGGATCAGCTTGAGCTCTTCCTCGGTCCTGACACGCGCGTGATTGGAATTCACGCACATAATCCGCTAGGAATTACCTTCGCCACGGACGTCTATGCCGGCTTTTACGGCAGCGATTGCGAACCGGTAAATGCCGCGGAATTCCGGCGCCTGATCGAGCATCCTGCGATCGCCGCGCATCGCAGCCACCTGAAGCTCATCGTCGGTGGTCCCGGCGCCTGGCAGATCGCCCACAAAGGTTTGCAGGCGAACTGGAAGATCGACACGCTGGTCGACGGCGAGGCGGAGGAGGTAGCGGCGGACCTGTTCGAACGCGCCGTGCGGGGCGAGGATCTGCCCGCGCGGATCGAGTGCAAGTCCCCCAGGCTCGAATCGATTCCGGCGGGCATCAACCGCTCCACGTTCGGCGTCGTCGAGATCACGCGGGGCTGCGGGCGCGGCTGCCAGTTTTGCTCCGTCGCGCTTCGTTCGGGCAAGAGCATCCCGCTGGATCATATTCTTGAAAACGTCCGCCGCGCCGTGGCTCAGGGCGCCGACACGATCACTCTCTGCACGGAAGATCTTTTCCTCTACGAACAGGGCAAGCGGTTCGCCACCAACCTGCCAGCCCTGAAGCGCCTGTTTGAGAGCGTGGCGGCGGTGCCGGGCGTGAAGCACATCATGATGACGCACGGCACCATGGCGCCCGTCGTGGTGCAGCCCGGGATCGTGGAGGAGCTCCATCTGGCGGTGGACAGGAGCGTGAACCAGCACCCGGATTCCACACATCCTGAAAACCGCTACGCCATGATGTTCGTCGGGCTGGAGACCGGCTCGGTGCGCCTCTTCAAACAGTTCATGAAGGGCAAGAGCTATCCCTTCCGTCCCGAGCAATGGCCGGACGTCGTGCTCAAGGGGATGGAGATCATGAACCGCGCCAACTGGTTCCCGATGTGCACGTTCATTCTCGGGTTGCCCGGCGAGACGGACGAGGACACGCGGCAATCGCTGAACCTGCTGTTCGCTCTGAAAGACGCCAAATGGTGCGTCATTCCCACGCTGTTCGTTCCGTTGGAAGACACGAAACTCGCCGCAAAAGACGGCGCGAAGATCGCTCGGCTGACCGAATTGCAATGGGAGTTTTTCTTCACCTGCTGGCGCTACAATATCGACTTTTTCCGGCGCCAGCGCAGTGTGCATTGGAAATTCAACCTGGGCATCCCGGTCTATTACTACCTGCTCGGCCGCAGGCTCTTCGGCCCGGCCATGAAGTGGCCTCTGTTCCGGCTGGCGCACTTCCCCGAATGGCTCCTGCGCCGCCATCTGTACCTGGACTTCAGCGGGCGGATGCAGCCCGTCTACACGGCGCCGCAGGAAGTGCCGGTCCCGGAAGAGAGACGGCGGCCTGAACTCCCCGTTCTGGCCTGAAGCGCCGGTTCAGCAACAGCGCGGACGCTGGTATTTCTGCCGGAGCCTCTCTTCGCTGAAGCGCCGCCACTCTTCTCCGGAAGGCGAGCGGCCATGCGCGCGCAGGTGCCGCTCGTAGGCGCGCTCGTCGGCCAGCTCTCGCACCATTTCCAGCAGCGTCCGCCAGAAGGAGGCCCACGCGCGGCTCATCCCAGTTCCTCCGCTTCCAGCCGCGACGGCACGAACGGCGCCTCAAAGCTGCGCGCCTCGCGCGTGCCGCGCAGAATGCCCGCCCAGACGCGGATCGAGTCCAGCAGAATCGCGGCAACCAGCACGAGAAAAATACCGCAGACCACCGCATCCAGCCGGTTGTTGAAGATCAACTGCCTGGTCTGGGCTGTTTGCGGTCCCGCCTCGAGCAGACGCGCCTGCGCCAGAAAGCCGACCCGCGGCGCATCGGAGAAGATCTTCTGCCACGCGCCCGAAAAAGTGACGGTGACGAGCCACATGAGCGGCGCGCAGGTGATCCACATGTACTTCGCCTTGTGCATCTTGATGAGGATCGTCGTGGCCACGCACAGCGCCACCGCGGCCAGCAGTTGATTGGCGATGCCGAACAGCGGCCACAGGGAATTGATGCCGCCCAGCGGGTCCAGGACGCCCTGCACGAGGAAGTAGCCCCAGGCGGCGACGATCAGCGCGCTGGTCAGCAGTACGGAAGGCAACCAGCTCGTGCGCCCGAGCGGCTTCCAGATGTGGCTCAGGAAGTCCTGCAGCATGAAGCGGCCCACGCGCGTGCCGGCGTCGATCACGGTGAGGATGAACAGCGCCTCGAACATGATGGCGAAGTGGTACCAGAAGCGCAGCACCGCTTCGCTGCCGGCAATCCGGGAGAAAATGTGGGCCATGCCGAGCGCAAGGGACGGCGCACCGCCAGTGCGGTAGAACAGCGACTTCTCGCCGACGTGCCGCGCCAGCTCCTGCATCTGCTCCGCCGTCACCGGAAATCCCCAGGACGTGATGGTGGCTGCCGCTTCCGCGGGAGTCGCGCCGACGATCCCCGCGGGGGAATTGACGGCGAAGAACACGCCAGGCTCCAGCGCGCACGCGGCCACTATGGCCATCATCGCCACGAAACTCTCCAGAAGCATCGACCCAAAGCCCACAGCCCGCATATGGCTCTCTTTCGCGATCAGCTTCGGCGTCGTACCGGAGCTGATCAGGGCGTGGAACCCGCTGATGGCGCCGCAGGCGATGGTGATGAAGCAGAATGGAAAGATCTTGCCGGCGAAGATCGGCCCTGTGCCGTCGGTGAACCGCGTCAAAGCGGGCATCTGCAACTCCGGGCGCACGATCAGCACGCCGAGGCCGAGCAGCAGCACCACGCCCAGCTTCACGAACGTGCTCAGATAGTCCCGCGGCGCCAGCAGCAGCCAGACGGGCAGCGCCGACGCAGCGTATCCGTAAATGATCAGCGCAACGGCCAGCGCCATGCCGCCGAGCGTGAACCAACCGCCGAACACCTCATGATGGGCCACCCACTCGCCGGCGAAGATCGACGCCACCACAAGAGCGAAGCCGATAATGGAGACCTCGAGCACGCGCCCGGGGCGCCAGTAACGCAAATACAGGCCCATGAACACGGCGATCGGCATCGTGGCGGCGATGGTGAACGTGCCCCACGGACTCCCCTTGAGCGCGTTCACCACCACGAGTCCGATCACCGCCAGCAGAATGATCATGATCAGCAGCACGGTCAGCAGCGCGATGCCGCCGCCGACGCGGCCGATCTCCTCGCGCGCCATCTGTCCCAGCGACTTGCCGTCCCGGCGCACGCTCGAAAACAGAATGACGAAGTCCTGGACCGCGCCGCCGATCACCACGCCGAGGATGATCCACAACGTTCCGGGCAGGTAGCCGAATTGCGCCGCCAGCGTCGGCCCCACCAGTGGCCCCGGACCTGCAATGGCGGCAAAATGGTGGCCGAAGACGATCCACTTGTTCGTCGGCTCGAAGTCATGGCCGTTGCGCAGCCGCTCGGCTGGCGTGGCGCGCCGGTCGTCGAGCGCCATCACGCGCGCGGCGATGAAGGCCGAATAAAAGCGGTAAGCCACCAGGTACGTGCAGACGGCGGCGGTGACGACCCAGGCGCTGTTGATGTTCTCGCCGCGCTGAACCGCGACGCCCGCCAGCGCGAAGGCCCCGGCGAGGGCGACAAGAATCCACACGCCCGTGCGGATCAATTTCCCCATTGACAAGATTCTAGCCTGTGCGTCACGTGCAGGGCAGACAAGCCCTCTCGTGAAGCGAGGACTCTCCCGAAGTGCGATACTGCCAGCCGTGGCCGCTGCATCGGGGAGCAGCCGCGGGGCTGCCGCCGTTCTGACACCTGCAAGGATGGAAAAGCGAATCCGGCAGTTCCTGCTGGAGCATGCCGACCCGCGCTTCGCCGAAGGCCAGCGCCGCTTCTTCCGGCATGAAGTGAAGACCTGGGGCGCGCGCGGCGATGCCGTGAAAGAAATCGCCCGGCAAGTGTACGGCGAAGTGAAGCGATGGCCGGCCGGAGCGCGGAAAGAGCTGATGGAGCGGCTTTGGAACGACGGGACGCTGGAGAGCGGCGCCGTCGTCTGCCACGTGATGAGGAGGTTCGCGCGCACGTTCAGCGAGCGTGAGTTCCTCCTGTTCGAGCAGTGGCTCGACCGCCATGTATGCAACTGGGCGCACACCGACGGCATCGCATCCTGGCTGGTGGCTGCATGCCTTGCGAACGATCCTTCGCTGCTGGAGCGCGTGTGGGAATGGACGGATTCGCCCAGCCGCTGGAAGCGGCGCGCAGCCGCGGTCTCTCTGGTGCAGGAGGCCAGGCACGGCCGGCACACCGGGTTCGTCCTCCGCGTCGCAAAGAAACTGCTGCCGGACCGCGACGACATGGTGGAAAAAGGCGTGGGATGGCTGCTCAAAGAGGCCTATCCGCGCCGTCCCGCCGAAGTGGTTGCATTCCTGCTGCGCGAGCGGAATTCGGCCTCCCGGCTGACGCTGCGCTATGCGGCGGAGAAAATGACGCCTGACGACAGGCGCAAGGTTCTCGCCTGAAGCGGTCCCCGGAGAGCGGCAGCCTGCCTGCCGCCCGCCGGTGTTCAGGCCGATTCGTCGATCATTGCCTTCACCACGGCCTCCACCTCCCGCGCCACCGGCTCGAGTCCAGCCGACTGGAACAGGTGCAGCATGGCGGTGGGAAGGAAAGTGCCGATCACGCGCTCCTCGCCGCGCTGATACACGGCGATGCGGCATGGCAGAACAGTGGAAATAGCCGGCTCGGCCTCCATCGCTCGCTTGGCCTGCTGCGGGTTGCAGACTTCGAACACCGCGCACTCCCGGTCGAAATCCACTCCCTTCTCTTTCATCGTCTTCTGCAGATCATGAACATGGATCACACCGAACTTGTGCCGCGCCGCCGAATCGCGCAGCGCCAGTTCGATTTCGGCCATCGACTTCTGGGATGTTCTTTCGTACAACATGGACGCAGCCACCTGCCTCCAGCATAGTAGAAAAGGGGTGCACGAACCTGGCCGGCGGGGCTTCATCCGCGGCGGATTCACCGCTGCGGCGGCAGTCGAAAGCCTGCCGGCGGCGGGACTGGCATCGACCCCGGCTCGCTTCGGGCACCCCATCCTGGCGCAGCAGACGCGAGGCTGCCTTTTGTTGCTAAATGAAAAAAGCAATTGTGTTCCTATCTTCTTATCCATGAGTGGCGCAGAAAAAACGCGGAGCGGGCGGCGGGAGCAGGCTGGAGTGGGGCTGATCGGCCTGGCCATGCTGCTGGCGCGCATCGGGGCCATCGGCTTCGGCGGGGGCATGGCAGTGGTGGCGCTGATGGAGCAGGAACTGGTGCGGCGGCGCCGGCTGCTCACGCTGGAGGAGTTCCTGCACGGAGTGGGACTGGGGCAGATGCTCGGTTCCTTCGCCGTCAATGCGGCGGCGTTTGCCGGCTACCGGCTTGGCGGTGTGACCGGCGCAGTGGTGGCGGTGGTGTCCTTTCTTGCCCCTTCAATCGCGCTGGTCATTGTCCTCTCGGCGCTCTACTTCCGCTACCATGCGGTGCCGGCGTTGCAGAGCGCAGTCACAGGGCTTGGCCCCGTGGTCGTGGCGCTGATCCTGTCGGCGGCGTGGAGCATCGGCAGCCGGTCACTGGATTCGTGGGCGAAGCGGGCGCTGGCAGCGGGCGCGCTTGTCTTGGGGCTGCTGCGCGTGAACCCGGCGTGGATTCTTCTGGCCGCCGGCGCGGCTGGCTTCTTCCTGCCGCGCCGCGGCGGCGGCAGTCCGCATGATGAACTCGCCCCGGCCCGGCAGCCGCCCCTGCCGCTGCTGGCGGGGCCCATTGCCGCCGGGGCGCTCACGGGGCTGGCCGGACTGGCGTCCGTGTTCTTCCGCATCGGCCTGATCTTTTTCGGCGGCGGATTCGTGCTGCTGCCGGTCCTCCACGACCGTCTTGTCCTGCGCCTCGGCTGGCTGTCGCCGCGCGAGTTCATCGACGGCGTGGCCATCAGCCAGCTTACGCCGGGTCCGATTGCGGTGCTGGCCACGTTCGCGGGCTACCACCGGCAAGGCGTGGCCGGGGCGCTGGTCGCCACCGCCGCTCTCTTCCTGCCGGGGCTGCTGTGGATGCTCTTCCTGAGCCACCAGTACGAACTGCGGCGGGACCAACCGCTGGCGCAGCGCTTCCTGGCGGGCGTCAACCCGGCCGTGGCCGGACTCGTGCTGAGCGCCGCCTTCGTGCTGGGCAAGGGCAGCATGACCTCGTGGCCTCACTGGGCCGCGGCAGCCGTAGCATTCGTTCTGTTGGCGAGGGCTCGCCTCCACCCGGCGCCGGTTCTGGCGGCCGCAGCGCTAGCCGGGTGGCTCGGCTGGATCCAGTGATGCGGCGCGCCCGCCGCGTACCGTGATATGGCTGTATCCATGAAGTGCATGGCAGCGATACCGGCGATCCTCTGCGCGTCGTTGCGCCTGGCAGCGGAGCCGCCTGTCGAATGGATCGACCCGGACACCGGCCATCTGGTGCGGCGGCTGACGGACGAGCCCGGCAGCGCAAGCCTCTATTTCAATCAGAACGGCTATCTGCCCGATGGACGGAGACTCGTTTATTCGACGCCTGGCGGCATCCATGTGGTGGATTGGGAGACGCGCGCGTCGAAACAGATCGTACCGGGCCGCGTGCGTCTGATCGAGGCCGGCCGCAGGCATCCGCGCGTTTATTATCTGAAGGACGGCGCGTTGCATTGGACCGACGCCGACACGGGCGAAACCCGGCGCGTGGGCGCGCTGCCGCCGCGGGCATCCATCGCGACGATCAACGCCGACGAGACGCTCGCCGCCGGCGCCTACATCGAAGGCGACGCGCAGGTCCCCATGGCCCAGCCCTCAGCCGCTGCGCAAGGCCATTCCCTCGAGCAGCCGCGCAACAAGGGCCAGATGATGGAGCAGCGCTGGGCGGCGCGCCTGCCGATGGCGATTTTCACCATGAACATCGCCACCGGCGAAATCCGCGTCATCCACCGCGGCAACGACTGGTTCAATCACTTCCTGTTCTCGCCCGCGGATCCGGCGCTGCTGCTGTTCTGCCACGAAGGGCCCTGGCACAAGGTCGACCGCATCTGGACCATCCGCACGGATGGCTCTCAGCTCCGCAAGATCCACACTCGCACGATGCAGATGGAGATCTTCGGCCATGAATTCTGGAGCGCCGACGGGCGCACCGTCTGGTACGACCTGCAAACGCCCCGTGGAGAGGTGTTCTGGCTCGCCGGGCTGAATCTTTCCACCGGCGAGCGCATCTGGTATCACCTCCAGCGCAACGAGTGGTCGATCCACTTCAACGTTTCCCGCGACGGGGCGCTTTTCTGCGGCGACGGCGGCGATCCCGGCCAGGTGGCGCGCGCGCCAGATGGCCGCTGGATCTATCTGTTCCGCCCCGAGCGCATCCCGAATCGCGGTGTGGAAGATCCCTCGCTGGTGCGCCCTGGAGTGTTGCGCGCGGTAAAGCTCGTCAATATGGCGAAGCACGATTACCGCCTCGAGCCCAATGTGAGTTTCACGCCAGACGCGAAGTGGGTGGTGTTCCGCTCCAATATGCTGGGCCCCACGTATGTCTTCGCCGTGCGTGTGGCGCCTGCCCGAGGGCAGTCAGAGCCGGCGAAGCCAGCCGAATAGATTCTTCAGCGGCGCCTGGTTCCGCAGCAGAGTGACGAAGATGAAGTTGTGCTCCAGACGACCGCCATTTTGCGGCTTGAACGTCTGGTACAGCACGCCGGCATCCACCGCCCAGTGCCGCCCCGTGCGCCAGGTGACACCCGTGTAAATGCGGTTCTGCTCGAAAGCGGAAGCAGCGGGCGAGGCGAAGCTGAACAGAGCCTCTTCGTACAGGGTCAGCGTCAGCGGCTCCCGCTGGTTTCCATTGCGCCTCAGCGGCCTGTCCATCCGCAGCATGTAGCGCGGGCGGTCCTGCCAGTTCCATGTGCGGGGCACGCCTTCTTTCCAGGGAGAGGAAAGATGACGCTCTTCGAGGCGGAAGCGGTGGCGGATGGTGTTGCTGCGCCAAGGATGCGAGTACTCCACCTGCTGGTGCAGGCGATGCTCGCCCGCTGCGCCGTTGGGGTCTGCCAGCCCTTTGGGGTGAACGCTGAAATAGGAGTACGTCAGCGACAACTGCCAGCGCTCACCGGACCGCCAGTTGGCTCCCGGGCGCACCATCCACTGCCGCCAGACGGTTCCGTACATCGGCCGGTAGCTGCCGTCGAAATGCACGCTCCACCTGCTTCCGGCCGGATGATCGGCGTTGTAGGACAGCCACGAAATCCGCTTGTTATGGGGCAGTTCTCCGTTTTGTGCGAACAACGCCGGCAGCATGCAGATCCAGGCCATGGATGCCAGCGTCCTGGCTGGAGCTGTCACGCGCAGCAGCGGCACGGGTCGAGAAACAGATGGCAAAATTTCCACTGACGGCGCCGGAACTGGAATGTCACATATACATGCCGCCGTTGACGCGAAGCACGGCGCCGGTGATGTAGGCGGCGTCTTCGCTGGCGAGGAATTTCACAGCGTTGGCGATGTCCTTCGGCTGGCCGAAGCGCTTCAGCGGGATCATCGCCATCATCCGCTCCTTCACCTCCTGGGGCAGCACCGCCGTCATATCGGTCTCGATATAGCCGGGAGCGATGGCGTTCACGGTGATGTTGCGCGAAGCCAGTTCCTGCGCCAGGCACTTGGTGAGCCCGATGAGCCCCGCCTTGGAGGCGACGTAGTTCGCCTGGCCGGCGTTGCCCATCTCCCCGACCACCGAGGCGATGTTGATGATGCGGCCCCATCGTTCCTTCATCATCGGCGGAATCGCGGCCTGCGCCATGTTGAAGGCGCCCGTGAGGTTGATCTGGATCACGCGGTCCCAGTCCTCGGGCTTCATGCGCATCGACAGCGCGTCCCGCGTGATGCCGGCGTTGTTCACCAGCACGTCGATCCGCCCCATTTGCTTCAGCACGGCCTCAATGCCCTGCTTGACCGAATCGCGGTTCGATACGTCCAGATCCAGCGTCATTGTGTTGCCGCCGCACTGGCGGATCGTCTCGGCCACCTCCTCGTTCTTTTCCACTTCCGGCGACGCCACGACGACATCAAATTGATGGCGGCAGAGGGTGAGCGCGATCTCGCGGCCGATGCCCCGGCTCGCGCCGGTCACCAGCGCCACTCGATGAAACATGGGGACTCCTTGAGCAAAACGGGTTTCGTCTCTCATGATAGTAAAAGCCGCTCCCGGAAGAGGATTCCTTCATGGCCTACACAGATCTGAGAGATTTTGTTCGCGCGCTCGAACAGGCGGGCGAACTCCGGCGCATCCCCTTCGAGGTGGATCCGAAACTCGAGATCGCCGAGTTCGCCGACCGCGCCGTCAAGCGCGGCGGCCCCGCTCTGCTGTTCGAGAAACCCAAAGGCTCCTCGATGCCCGTGCTGATCAACGCCTTCGCCAGCCAGAGGCGCATGGAGATCGCGCTGGAGGCGGCTTCGGTGGAGGAGCACGCCGCGCGCATCTCGGAGATGCTCGAAATGCGCATGCCGCAGGGGCTCATCAACAAGCTCAAGATGCTGCCGAAGCTCGCCGACATGGCGAACTTCTTCCCGAAAACCGTGCCGGGCGGTCCGTGCAAGGGAGTGATCCGCCGGGACGGTTTCTCTCTGCATGAACTGCCCGTGCTGACCTGCTGGCCGGGCGACGCCGGGCCGTTCATCACGCTGCCCATGGTGTTCACGCGCAATCCGGAGACGGGCAAGCGCAACTGCGGCATGTACCGCATGCAGGTTTACGACGCCCGCACCACCGGCATGCACTGGCAGACGCAGAAGCAGGGCGCCGAGCATTACCGCCGGCTGAAGCAGCAGGGCGCCGCGCGCATGCCCGTGGCCGTGGCCATCGGCGCCGATCCGGCCACGATGTACTCCGCCATTCTGCCGTTGCCTCCGGATCTGGATGAAATGATGGTCGCCGGCTTCCTGCGCAACAGGCCCGTGGAGATGGTGAGGTGCGAGACGGTGGACCTGGAAGTGCCGGCCAACGCCGAGATTGTGCTCGAGGGTTATGTCGAGATCGGCGAGAAGCGCCGTGAAGGCCCGTTCGGAGACCACACGGGCTTTTACTCGCTCGATGACGACTATCCCGTCTTCCACGTCGAGTGCATGACGCACCGGCGCGATCCGATCTACGCCACCACCATCGTGGGGCCGCCGCCCATGGAGGACTATTTCATGGGCAAGGCCATCGAGCGGATCTTTCTGCCGCTGATGCGGCTCCAGATGCCCGAGATCCGCGACGTCTGCCTGCCCGCCGAGGGCGTGTTCCACAATCTCATGCTCGTTTCGATCCGCAAGTCCTACCCCGGCCAGGCGCGCAAAGTGATGCACGCAATCTGGGGGCTCGGACAGGCGATGTTCACGAAAGTCATCGTCGTCTTCGACGAGGACGTCGACGTGCAGAACCTGAGCCAGGCCGCCTGGATCGCGCTCAACAACATCGACCCGGAGCGCGACATCGAGTTTGTGCACGGGCCCGTGGACACGCTGGACCACGCCAGCCGCCTGCCGGATTACGGCTCGAAGATGGGCATCGATGCCACGCGCAAGTGGCCCGAAGAGGGCTTCACGAGGCGGTGGCCGGAGCGGATCGTGATGTCGCCGGAGGTGAAGGCGCGCGTCGACGAGCTCTGGAAGCGCGCCGGGCTGCCATAACTACCATGCCCTGGCGCCTGGAAGACCGCTTCCGGCCTCTGGTAAAATGCGGATAGTTGAGGCGCGTGTAGCTCAGCTGGTAGTAGCGCCAGATTGTGGTTCTGGATGTCGTGGGTTCGAATCCCACCACGCGCCCCATTTCCGGGCCTGTCCTGATCCGAGACAGTTCAGGTTCTTGCCGCCCCTCGCAGCACGGGCCGGAACCCGCCAGTTCCAGGAAAGTCTCACGCCGCATCTGGACCCGGCACATTCCGCCCAGCCAATGGACCCCTCTGTGGCGCAGGGAAATGAAACGTCGGCTGCGTGCCGCGCATCCGATGGACAGGGACCGCAGGCAGCAGCCTGGTTCGGCAGTGCGCAGAGCCGCCAGGCGGCGGCCCGCGTGGCTTTGCCTGATACTCCCAGGGCCTGTGGAGGGGCCTTGCCTCTCCCGGCGAAGTCTGTTTATACTTCAGTTTCTGAATGAGAGGCGCTGCCTTGGCTTCGACTCTGAACAGACCGGCACCGATGACGCCGCCGTCCGGCGACGGATTCGATCCGATCGAAGTGCAGCGCGAAGCGGCGATGTTTTACGGGATGTTCCTGCGGGGCGCGTCCCCCGAAGATCTGCGGCGCGACATCGCCATCCCGCCCGCGATGGTGCGCAAGTGGATGTCGCACCCGCTCTATGACGGCCAGTTCCGCGAAAACGTCCGCCGCATCTACCGGTTCCGGAAGCAGGTGCTGGCGGTGTTCGACGAGCTGGTGGACAAAGAGCGGTTGAAGGAGCGGGTCCAATAGCCGCCGCCTTCGATCAGGGCAGCAGCTTCTCCAGACGCCCCCATTCGATCCGCCACCGGCCCTCGGCACGCTCGCCGCTCGCCTGGAACGTGCCCTCGGCGAGGATCGCCGGAAGCGAAACACGGTCTCCCTGTTGCCGTGCGGCCTCCCGCAGCGATTCGAGCACGCGATCCCACCGCCCGGCCATCTCCCGGGCTTTCTCCGCGTCCACGCACTGAATTTCCAGGCGCAGATCCAGGCCATTGCCCTCGGGCCGCGCACTCCACAGGAGCCACCGCGCGCCGCGCATTCCTTCCACTGCGAGCGCGAGCCACGCCGGTCCGCCCTCCGGCGCTGCCAGCATTCGGCCCGGCAGGTACAGCCACAGCGGCGCCTCCGGCGCCGGCCACGGGGGCGGCTCGGCCTTTCCGCCGAACGCCGCCGCCGCCAGCGGATCCGGATTCACGGCCATGCCCAGCCGTCCGCTCTTCAGCCGCACCCAAGAAATCTGCCGCTCGGGCGTGGAGCCCTGCATCGAGCACAGCTCGCTCACGCACCGGCCGCCATGCGCGAGAAAATAGCGCCGGAGCTTGCCGTAGTCGATCCGCGCTTCGGCCACGATCCACCGCCGCCTGTCTTCCGAGCGCAGGATGAAGGCGTCCAGGTCGCGGCGGTATTCGAACCCAGTGGCCGCCACGAATCCGCGGTACTCATCGCTCTCCGCGCCCGCCTCACCCGCCAGCCGCTGCAAAATGCCCGACTGGCGCAGCGCGCGCGTATCGGCGAACACCGTCAGACCATCGCCTGCGGGCAACTCCGCGAGCATCGCCCGCGCGTCCGCCGCGCGCCACGGGCCGTGCCGCCAGGCGAAGTATGCGGCGCCCGCCAGCGCGGCGGCGACCGCGGCGGTGATCCAGAGCTTTCGGGAAGCGCCCACCGTCTCGCAGCTTACCATCTGCGCTCTCCTATACTGGCGGTATGGTCCGGCTCCTTCTGCTGGCAGGAGTTCTCATGAGCGCCGCCATCGCCCAGCAACGCGCCGTCGTCGTTGCGCCAGTGCTCGATATGTTCTCGAAGCCCGGCGCGGAGGCCGACGTGGTCAGCCAGGCGCGCTACGCGATGATGGTCAGGGTGGAACGGATCGAAGGGGAATGGATCCGCATCCGGACGCCCCATGACGGCTATCCCGGCTGGGCGCGCCTCAGCGGGCTGCGCCTGCTGGCGGAAGGCGAGAAATACGCTGAAACAGGACGCGTCGCTTTTGTGGATTCGCTCCGGGCGCACCTCTATCCCGAACCATCCGTCACACGCCGCGCGCCAGTGCTGACGGTTCCCTATGAGACGGTGCTTGAAGTCGTGGAAGAGCCGGAGAAGGACAACCGCCGCTGGATTCGCGTGCGGCTGCCGGACGGGAAAGAGGCGTGGATCCAGCGCGGCGACGTCGCGTTCGACCCGCAGCCCCTGCCGCTGGGGGCGCTGATCGAGCTTTCGAAGCGGTTCCTCGGCCTGCCCTATACCTGGGGCGGCACAACCAGCTTCGGCTTCGACTGCTCCGGCTTCACGCAGATGCTCGTGCGCCGCGGCGGGGTGCTCATGCCGCGCGATGCGCAGCCGCAGGCGGACTGGGATGGCATGCTCCGGATCACGCGCGAAGAACTCGAGCCCGGCGATCTGCTCTTCTTCGGACCCAACGAGAAGAAGATCAACCACACCGGGTTCTATCTCGGCGCGGGCGAGTTCATCCACTCGACCACGAACACGAAGCCCGTGTTGCAGATCAGCCGTCTGGAGGACGAGCCGTGGACGAAGACGCTTGCCGCCTGCCGCCGGTGGAGGATGAGATGAAACGCAGAACATTCCTTTCCACTTCTGTTGCAGCCGCCGCGGCCGCGGCCCCGGCCGCGCCCGCTTCCAGGCCCGAACTTGCTACGCGCATCCGCCGCCTGAAGCTGCGCCACACCTGGACTACGGTGATGTCGTCCAGCGAGTACCGCGACACGTTCTTTGTCGAATACTCGCGGGACGGGATCACCGGCACGGGCGAAGGCGCCCCCATCATCCGCTACAAGGAGAGCGCGGAAACCAACCGGCAGGCGATTGAATCCATCCGCACGTGGCTGCTCGAGCAGAAGCCGGAAGCCTTCGTGCCCCTGATGGACCAGGTCTTCCGGCGCATCGAAGGGCAGTTCGCCGCCAAGGCGGCGCTCGACATCGCGCTGCTCGACTGGAACGCGCAGAAGCTTGGCGTGCCGCTGTGGCGCATGTTTGGACTCGATCCTTCCGCCGCGCCGCTGACGACGTTCTCCATCGGCATCGACAAAGCCGAAGTGATCCGCCAGAAAGTGCGCGAGGCCGATGAGTTCCCCGTGCTCAAGATCAAGGTCGGGCTGGACAACGACGAAGAAGTGATCGCCGCCGTCCGCTCGGTGACGAAGAAACCGCTCCGCGTCGACGCCAACGAGGGTTTCAAGTCGAAAGAACAGGCGGTGGAGAAGATCAACTGGCTGGAAAAGCAGGGCGTCGAGTTCATCGAGCAGCCGCTGCCCGCGGCGAATCTCGAGGACATGAACTGGATCCGCAAGCGCGTCCACATTCCGGTCATCGCCGACGAAGCCTGCCTGCACCCGCCCGACATTCCGCGCCTGGCGCCGTACTTCGACGGTGTCAACGTAAAGGTGGACAAGTGCGGCGGGCTGCTGGAAGCGAAGCGCATGATCGAGATCGCCCGCTCGCTCGGGCTCAAGGTGATGCTCGGCTGCATGGTTTCCTCGTCGGTGGCGATCACGGCCGCCGCGCACCTCTCGCCGCTGGTCGATTACGCCGACCTCGACGGGCACCTGCTCATCGCCAACGACCCCTATGAGGGCGTGCGCGTCGAAAAAGGGAAGCTGATCCTCCCGGACCGCCCGGGGCTGGGCCTGCGCCCGCGCGCCGCGTAAACCCCGGGAGCGGGTCTTTCTGCACTGGGCCTCCGGGCTGCTACCATCGGATCGACTGTACGGAGGCCCGCACCATGAAGGAACAGAACTACGCGAACCACGCCCGCCTCGTGCCCGGCTACCACTTCATCCTCTCGCCCATCCTGCTGCTCACCTGCATCGGCTCGCTGGTGAACCTCTGGAAATCGCTCGGCGACCATCAGCGGCTCTACAGCGCCTCGCTGATCGTCGTGCTTTCGTTCTGCGCCGTGTTCATCGCCGGCTATGCGCGCATCTTCGCCCTGAAGGCGCAGGACCGCGCCATCCGCGCCGAAGAAAACCTGCGCCATTACGTGCTCACCGGGAAGCTGCTCGACCCGCGGCTCGGAGTCAAACAGATCGTGGCCCTGCGCTTCGCCTCCGATGAGGAGTTTGTGGATCTGGCGAAGCGCGCAGCAGAGCAGAACATGGAGCCCGACGCCATCAAGCGCGCTGTCAAGAACTGGCGCGCCGATCACTACCGCGTCTGAGCCGGTGAACTGAGACGTTGCTTCGCCGGTCCCCCTGCTTCATTCCTCCGCCGGCGCCCATTCCGCCTCGCCCGGGGCCAGAAAGAGATTCTTCTCGAATCCATGTTGCCGCGTGTACAGCTCGTAATACCGCCCCCGCACGCCCATCAGGTCCTCGTGCGCACCCTCTTCGATCACCAGCCCTTCCTCCACCACGAGAATCCGGTGGGCGCGGCGGATGGTGGACAGACGGTGCGCGATCACGAACGTGGTTCTGCCCTCCATCAGATGCCCGAGCCCCTCCTGGATCAGCGCTTCCGTTTCGCTGTCCAGGCTCGACGTCGCCTCGTCGAGCAGCAGAATCCGCGGATTGACGAGGATCGCCCGCGCAATCGACACGCGCTGCTTCTGCCCGCCGCTCAGCTTCACCCCCCGCTCGCCCACCACCGTGCCGTATCCGTCGGGCAGCCGTTCGGCGAATTCGTCCACCCGCGCCAGCCGGCACGCGGCCAGCACCTCTTCCTCGCTGGCATCCGGCCGCGCGAATGCCACGTTCTCCCGGATCGTGCCGTCGAACAGGAACGTCTCCTGCAACACCACGCCAAGCTGCCGCCGGTAACTCTCCAGCGTCACGCGCGCCAGATCCTCTCCGTCCACCAGCACCCGTCCGCGCGTGGGCGTGTAGAACGATGCGATCAGCCCGAGGATCGTCGACTTGCCTGAGCCGGAAGAGCCTACCAGCGCCGTCACCGTCCCGGGCGCGGCGGTGAAGCTCACGCCCCGCAGCACCTCCTTGCCCGCCTCATATTCGAACCAGACGTCTTCGAACTGCACTTCGCCCCGCACCGCGCGCAGTTTCACCGTGCGCTCGGGCGCCTGATCCTCTGCGGGCGTGTCGAGCAGCTCGCGCGTCCGCTCCAGTCCCGCGATCGCCTCCGTCAACTGCGTGCCGATCCCCACCACCTGAAAGACCGGCGCGATCATGAACGCCAGGAACGCCGAGAACGTCACGAACCCGCCCAGCGTCAGCGCCCCGGCAAGGATCTGCCGCCCTCCCACATACATCACCGCCGCCCCGACGATGCCGAGCAGCACGGTCGCCGAAAGGCTGAGAAGCGAGACTCCTGTGAGCGAACGGAAGACGTTGTCCAGAATCCGCCGCACCCCTGCGGCGAAGACCTCGTCTTCGCGGGCTTCGGCATGATACGCCTTCACAACTCGGATGCCGCCCAGAGTCTCCGCCAGCCTGCCGGTGACTTCGGCTGTGATGAGGCTTCGCTCGCGGAAGACCGGCCGGAGCGTCTGGAAGCCCCTCTTCAGGATCAGCCCGAACACCAGCACGATGAGCAGCGCCATCAAGGTCAACTGCGGACTGATCCGCATCAGCACCACGAAAGAGAACACCGCCGTGAGCAGTCCGCCAAGGAACTCCACCAGGCCTGTGCCCACAAGGTTCCTGACGCCCTCCACATCGTTCATGATTCGCGACACCAGTTGCCCCGTCTTCTGGCTGTCGAAGAACGCCGCCGGCAGCCGGCACACATGGCGCTGCACACGCATCCGCAGTTCGGAAATCAGCCGCTGCGCCGACTTCGACAGCAGTTGAGTAAGTGCGAATCCCGTCACTGCCTGGACTGCGGTGGCCCCCAGCACTGCCGCCACCAGCGGCCCCAGAAGCTCCGCGCGCCGGTTCACAAGGACGTCGTCGATCAGGTATTTCGTGCTCGCCGGCAGCACCAGCCCGCATAGCCGGCTCACCACGATCAGCAGGAGCCCCAGCAGCAGGACGCCCCGTCTTGGCCTCAGCAACGCTTTGATGTCGGGCCATACACGCTTCCAGTCCAGCGGCGCCGCCGGCAGGTCGGCGCGCCGGCCGCGCGGCGTGCGTTCAGCGTGGGGCAGTCCTCGGGTTACCATAAAACAATGCGAATCTTTTTATTGTCGATGTTCGGCGCACTTCTTTGGGGGCAGGCGCCCGCCTCCGCGCCGAAGCCGTCTCCTGCCGGGGATGCGGTCGTGTTCGAAGCCGGCGGCAGGAAGATGACCCGCTCCGAGTTCGATTCCCTGATGCAGAACCTGCCGGACAACCTGCGCCAGCAGCTTGGGGGCGACTCTCCGGAGTCCCGGCGCCGCCTCGCGGAACAGCTCGGCGAGATCATGTCGTATTCCGCCGAGGCCCGCAAGCTCCGCGTGGAAGAAAAGCCTGCTGTCAAGGTCCAGCTTTTCCTCCAGCAGGAGAGCACCCTCGCTTCCCTGCTCTACCAGCACTTCACCGAGACAGCCAAACCCGGCGACGCCCAGCTCAAGGCCTGGTACGACTCGCATCAAAGCGAGTTTGAGACCGCCACCGCGCGCCACATTCTCGTCCGCTTCCAGGGCTCGCGCGTGCCATTGCGGGAAGGACAGAAAGACCTGACGCCGGAAGAGGCCCAGACGCGCGCCGAAGCCCTGCGCCAGCGGCTTCTGAAGGGCGAGGACTTTGCCGCGGTCGCCAAAGCCGAGTCCGATGACACCGGTTCGGGCAAGAACGGCGGCGATCTGGGGTCGTTCGGCCGTGGCCGTATGATTCCGGAATTCGAGAATGCGGTGTTCACGATGCCGGTGGGCGAGATCAGCCAGCCCGTGCGGACGCAGTTCGGCTATCACCTGATCCAGGTGCAGAAGCGCGGCGCGCAACCGTTCGAGCAGGTGCGGGCGGACATTGAGAAAAGGCTGACGTCGGAGAACGCGGACAAGGCGATGCGGGCCGTCAAAGAGCAGGGCCGCGTGTTCCTGGACGAATCGTATTTTGGAAAGCCGCTGCCGGCTGAGCCAGAGGCGGCGGCGCCCGCGGCGAAACCGGCTAAGCCGTAACACCGACAGCCCTGTCAGGGCTTTCCCGGGTGCGGCCTCAGCGAAAACAGGGATTCCTCTCTTCCGGCATCCGCGGCACAATCGGTAGCGTGACAAACCCTGTGCCGGAGGAGAGGCGTGTTCACGCGCGGCTGCCAAGGACGCAACGGCTGGAAGTAAAGCTGACCTGCGCCAACAGGCCGGCGCAAGCGTCAGCCCTGGTGACGGACGCCCACGAGTCCGGTCTCGGCGCGCTGGCTGAGGCGCCTTTCCAGCCGGGCGATGTGGTGATGGTGGAATCCTGCATGGCGGAAGGCATCTTCGGAGGCCAGCTACGCGCCCGTGGGGCGGTGCGCTGGTGCCAGTCTTCCCAGGGCGGGGGCTACAGGCTGGGCATCCGTTTCCTGCCTGCCGAAACCTCGACGGAGGCTGAGCCTGCCACAGCCGATTACTACGAAATCCTCCAGGTGAATCCCAAAGCGTCGCCAGAAACCATCCACCGTGTGTACCGCCTGCTGGCGCAGCAGTTCCATCCCGACAACCAGGAAACGGGCGACGAGCGCCTGTTCCGCCAGATCGTCGAGGCCTATCGCGTTCTCAGCGATCCCGAGCAACGCGCCGCCTATGATCTGAGACACGCCGCGATGCTCCACGCCCGGTGGCGCGTCTTTCAATCACCCAAGGCGGCGCTCGGCCCGGAGGGAGAGAAGCGCAAGCGCCACGGCGTCCTGCGCGCCCTCTACGCCAAGAGGCAGCAGGAGCCGCACGCACCGGGAGTCAGCGTCTTTGAACTGGAGGATCTGCTCGGCATTCCCAGGGATCATCTTGAGTTCACGTTGTGGTATCTGAAGGAGCGCGGGCTGCTTGTCCGCGGCGACAACAACCGCTTCCAGATCACCGCCGCCGGCGTCGACTACGCCGAAGAGCTCGAAGAGCGCGACAACTCCCGCTCCCGCCGCGCGGACGATCATCTGTTGCCTGCCGGGCGCGAGCATCCGGATTGAGACGCCCGCAGGCGTTCACGGGCGGACTTCGGAGAATACGGCCCGCACTTCCATCCCCGCCGCCAGCGGCCGGTCCGCAGGCAGCGCTACCGCGTCGCCTGGCCGCAGCCCGCTTCGGACCTCCGCCTTCACCTCGCTCGCCGCACCGATCTCCACCCTGCGCCACTCGACCCGGTTTCCCGAGAGCACGAACGCGCCCAGTTCCTCTCCCTGGCGCCGTAACGCCGCTTTCGGCACTGTGAGCGCGTTCTCCACCACCTGCGAGCGGATGCGCACGTTGACGTTGGCGCCCGGTGGCAGATCCAGCGACGGGTTCTCGCACAACGCCCACACCTCGCCCACCATCCTCGTGCCAAGAGGGGTGATCTGGGTGGGCATCTTTTCCACGCTGGCCTGCCAGGTCTTGCCCGGCGCCGCGTCCCAGGTGATCTGCACCGGCAGGCCGGTCTTCACTCGTCCCAGTTCCGGCTCGTCGACATAGATGGCTACTTTCAGCTTCGCGATCTCGCCGACCCTCGCCACGAGCGCTCCCGCTTCCACCCAGTCGCCCGCGCGGATCGGCAGGTCGTAGACGGTACCGGCGCGCGGCGAGCGGAGCCTGCATTGGGCAAGACCGCGCTGCGCATCCTGAAGCGCGGCTTCCGCCTCCCGCAAACGCGCCTTGGCGGCCTCCAGATCGGTTTCCGCTACCAGCGCAGCCCGGCGCTCCCGCTGCGCTTTGAGTTCGGACTCAAGCTGCGCCGCCCGGTCGCGGGCCTGGTCCAGCTCAGTTCGCGGAGCCGCGCCTTTGGCCACGAGCCGCTCCAGCGCCCCGGCGTCCCGGCGCGCGGTCTCCAGTTCCAATTGGATCTTTGCGATCGCGCCTTCCAGTTGTGCGATCTCCGCCTGCTGCCCGCCGCGCTCGAGCGCGCGCAGCTCAGCCCGGGCCACAGTCACGCGCGCTTCCGCCGCCGATACGGCTGTGCGGGCTTCGCTTTCGTCAAGTTCGGCCAGCAACGCCCCCTCCGCCACCCGGGCGCCGCGCTCCACCAGAACGCGATGGATCCGCCCGGCGCGAGCGGCGCGCACCGGCGCCCATTCGGCCGGCTCCGTCTTTCCATTGGTCGTCAGGACGCTGACCAGCGTCTCGTGGCCGACCCGCGTGAACGGCACTTCCGGTGGCGCCGGCTTTCTGGAGGCCCGCCACAGGATCATCGCCGCCGCCAGCACGGCCACCGCAATCACGGCCCAACGTTTCATTCGCACAGGCTCCCGGTTTCCGGCCCTCCGCACTATCCTCGCATGCGCGCGCACCAGCCGAACAGCAGGCGCCACTCGGCCATCTGGACGGCTTTGGCGAGCCGCTCGGCCGCGCTGCCCGGCTCGCGCCGCGCCCGGGCGCAGAAGAGCACGAAGTTCTCGGGGTCCCACCGCGCGCCAGGCTGCCAGTGCGCGCCGCCGTGCGCCTGCGCCAGCGCCCGCGCCTCTTCGAGAAGCGCCGCGTGGATCGGATGGCTGCCCGTGGCCCGGAACCAGTAACCGGCGTTCCAGTCGTCCGGCTCCTGCCGGTGCAGGATGCCGTGCCAGTAGCTGCCCTCCGGCGTGGACAGGTCCTGCGCCACGCGGTGGCAGGCTTCGAAATCCCTCAGATAGAGCCAGAGCGCGGCCAGGGCGCCTTCCGGACTGAATGCTTTCGGGAACAGTTCCGCCGCGCTTCTGTCCCGAACGGCGTCCGCTTCGGCGCCCCGCAGGGGATTCCGGCACAGCAGGGGCATCTCGTACCCGTCTCCCGGGGAAAGCAGCGCCGCCGCAGCCTCCGGAGAAACCGCAAGACCTTCCAGCCATTCACGGATTCCGCTCATGAAATCACGCTCCTGTCCGGCTGAAAGTCGAAGAAATCAACTGTTCAGCCCCTGAAATGCCTCTTCAATTTCCTTCTTTGCCTCGGGTTTTAATGGGGCCAGCGGCAGCCGGCAGGGACCGCCGTAATAACCGTTCAGGTCCATGGCGTACTTGAGCCCGGGGATGCCGTATTTCGAAGTGACCAGCACCGCCGCGCGCGCGATCCGCCTCTGCCAGTCCATCGCGGCATCGAATTCGCGCTGCCGGTGCGCCTCCCAGATGGCGATCACCGAATATGGAGCGGCATTCGCGTAGGCCAGAACCGCCCCCACGGCCCCGACGGCCAGCGATGGCGCCAGCGTCGGCGCCGATCCCACCAGCACCTGGAAGCCGGGCTTCGATTCCCGGATCATCTGCATGACTTTTTCGATGTTGCCGCTGCTTTCCTTGATCGCAATGATGTTGGGATGGTGGCTTAACTCCACTACGGTTTCCGCCGGAATGTCGACGCCGGTGGCCTGGGGCCAGTTGTAAATCATGATGGGAACCGGGCTCCCATCCGCCACGGCGCGGAAATAGAGGGCCTGGGCGGGGCCGTTGTTGACAAGGTTCTTGTAATAATGCGGCGTCCTCACCATCGCGGCTTTGTAGCCCATCTCCGCCGCGCGCCGCGTCAGTTCGAGCGTTTCTTTCACGCTCTCGACACCGGTGCCGCACAGCAGGAGTTTTTCCGGCGCCGCGTGCTTCGCCACGAGTTCGAACATCCTGAGTTTTTCGTCGAACGTCAGGTGGACGCTCTCCCCCGTGGATCCGCACACCACATAGCCGGCCAGCGCGGTGCGGTTCCACTTGCCGATGTTGTGCGCCACCTTGGCTTCGTAGATCTCGCCGTCGGAGTTGAACGGCGTGGTGATGGGTGGGAAGATTCCGTGGAGCTTCATCACTCTCTAGCGTAGAAAACAAAAGGGCCCGGCGCGCGCCGGACCCCTTCGCGGTCTTTGGATGGAGCTGGCGGTCAACGGCCGATGTTGATCAGCGTGAACAGCGCCAGCGACTCGATGAATGCGAGACCCAGAATCAGGAGGATGCGGATGGCGCCCGCAGCTCCCGGGTTCCGTGCGATGGCCTCAACCGAAGCGGCGATGGCCTTGCCCTGCGCCAGCCCGCAGACGCTCGACGCGATCGCCATGGCGAACGCGCCCGGCAGCACGAACACGCCGCCGGACTGCTGCCCCTGTTGCGCGAATGCCGGCGCGGCCAGAAGCAGCAGCGCCGCCAGAATCAGAAAGTTGCGAACTTGCATCGGTGGTTTCTCCTTTTATGAACTGGCCCTCAGGAGGTGGTTGCGCACCGTGCGTTGGGACGCCGGGGCCTCACGCTGACGGCCGATGATGCCACGATCAATGCCCTTCATGCGCCACGGCTTCGCCGACATAGACCATGCCGAGCATCATGAAAATGAATGCCTGAACGAACGAAACAAACACGTGCAGCGCCATGAACACCACGGGCACCACCCAGGGCGCCATGGCCAGGAACCCCAGAGTTACCTGCTCGCCCGCCAGCATGTTGGCGTAAAGACGGATGGTGAGAGACACCGGCCGGATCATGTGACTGATGACTTCCAGCGGAAACATGAACCACGCGATCAGCAACACGGGACCGCAGAAATGCTTCAGGTGCCCCAGCAGCCCCTGCTCCTGGATCCCCTGCCCGTTGTAATAAAAGAAGGTTGCGATGGCCGCGCCCGCCGGAACGAAATAATACATCGTCGGCGACTCGAAGGTGGGGATGATGCCCAGCAGGTTCGACGTCAGAATGAACAAGAACACCATCGCGAACCACGGCAAACGCTTCCTGTAGCCGTGCCCGACGATGTCTTTGGCCAGATCGGCGATGAAGCCGTAGATGCCTTCGATCACGAGCTGGAATTTGCCCGGCCGCTCCACGCTCAGCGAAGCGCGGAGCGCCAGCGCGGCGCAGCACAGGATCAGGATGACCAGAATTTCCATGGCCATGTAGTTCGACCACGGCCTGGAGGGGTCTTCCGTGTGATAGCCAACCAGTTGGAAGAGTGCGTTGGCAGGCGCCGCCAGGTGCTTGTTCAGCAGCGCCGTGAACCACAATTCATGCTCGTGCATATATGAGCTCGATGAGGACTTCGATGGTGGCGGCCGTCAGCGCGACGGTGAGGCCGGAGGCAAGCGCGGCGCGGTCGCCTCCGCAAATTTCCAAGATAACATAGGCGATTGCGCCCAGCAGCAGCACGCGGACCACATGCGTGGCCAGGCGCGCCTTCTTCACCGGCCGCCCTTCGGCGACGGCCTTCAGATCGGCCACCAGCCGGTGCAGCAGCCAGAAAGACAGCCCTGCGATTCCCGCGCCGCCCAGGAAGCTCAGCATCGCTCTTGTGTCACGGAACAGCCACCACGCTGAGCCGCCCGCCACCGTCACGGCGGCCGCAATCCAGCCGATGCGCCCGATCACGCGGCCGTAGTCGAGGTCGCTCATTGCCGCCTGTCGAGCCCCTCAATGCGCACCGCCTGGCGGAATGTCTCATACATGCCCGCCACGCAGCCGAGGATCAACCCCACCAGGTACAGGTATCCGGTGCCGTACCTTTGGTCGAGCCAGTCGCCGATCTTGTAGCAGACAAATCCGCTGATCGGCGTCACGAACGCCAGCCCCGCATAAGCCCCTGCCTTGGCATAAGGGCTGAGCCCCTTGCGCTCCTGCGGCTGCTGTTCCACGCCTTTAGTGTAAGCCCTGACTGCCGGCGCCGCGCCGCTCTGCCCGTAATCCGTCCGTAGGAGTTTGGGCGACCGACGTGAAGCCCTGATGAATCGGAGGGCAGAGAGGGAAAGGGCCGGGCGGCGGGCATCACCCAATGGGTGCAAAATTGCTGGTGTTGTGGGCAT
>JBMOMB010000025.1:0-58315 GCA_049325215.1 Acidobacteriota bacterium | reverse complement strand
CGCCGAAACGCAAATTCCGTCCCCCTGCCCCGCAGTTCGCCTCCCGCATCTGCGCTGATTGCGCCGCACGTCCCCCTTCAGCACCACTCTGCTGCGTTCCGCCCACCGCTACGGACGGATTACGGGCCCGGCCCAGACCGCATGGTAAACTGGTAGGTTTGAGTTGCGGAGAGCATTGTGGACCGCCTGACAAGACATGATCTGAAGACCGACAAGTTTGTGGAAGAGGTCGGTCAAACCGTCCATTTCCTGGAAGAGCACCGGCAGGCGCTCATCCGTTATGGATCCATTGCGCTGGTGCTGATCGTTCTGGCGGCGGCCGGGTACGGCTATATGCGCTCGAAGCGGGCGGAGCGCCAGTTGGCGCTGGGCAAGGCGCTCGACACCTACAACGCGCCGGTCATGCAGGACGCTCCCGCGGAGATCCGGGCCTTCCGGACGGAGCAGGAAAAGAATGAAGCCCTCATGAAGGCCTGCAACGAGCTGATCCAGAAATATCCCGGAAGCGACGAAGCCGCCGCCGCCACGATGCTGCTGGGCACTCATGCCGCCGATGAAGGCGACGTTGAAGCGGCGGAGCGTTATCTGAAGCAGGCGGCGGAGAAGGGCAGCGGGAATTATGCCTCGCTCGCGCAGTTCGCTCTCGCGCAGTTGTACGCCTCGCAGGGCAGGGAGGCAGAGGCGGAGAAGATCCTCCGCGCGCTGTCGGAAAAACCCACTGTGCTGGTGACGAAGGAACAGGCCGCGCTGGAACTGGCCCGGCTCGTCGTGAAAAAGAATCCCGAAGAGGCCCGCAAGCTGGTGAGCCCGCTTGTCAGCAAGCCCGGGGCCGTCGGCCGCATCGCGGCCAGCATCATGGCCGAGGTCAATCGCAAGCAGGGGTCGTGATACTCTCCAGGCTCCGGTATCCTCTGCACGAGCTGCGGGGGCGCCGTTATCCCGAGCCCCCTCATCCATACCGCAACGAATTTCAGAGGGATCGCGACCGCATCATCCACGCCCGCGCCTTCCGCCGCCTGGAAGACAAGACCCAGGTGTTCAGCGAGCGGCTGAGCGACCACTTCCGCAACCGGCTCACGCACACCATCGAAGTGGCGCAGATCGCCCGCACCGTGGCCGCGGCGCTCGGACTCGACGAGGACTTCACGGAAGCTCTGGCGCTGGCTCATGACATCGGTCATCCGCCGTTCGGGCACGCCGGCGAGGAGGCGCTCGACGCGCAGATGCGCCGTTATGGCGACCGGTTCGACCATAACGTGAATGCGCTGCGGCTGGTGGAAAGCTTCGAGCAGCGCTACGCCGGTTTCCCGGGACTCAATCTCACGTTCGAGGTCCGGGAAGGCATAGTGAAGCACTCGCGCGACTTCGAACCCGGCGAGCATCCCGAGCTCGACGAGTTCCTGCCGGGGCTGCGCCCGCCGCTGGAGGCGCAACTGATCGACCTCGCTGACGAGGTGGCCTACAATACGGCCGACCTCGACGACGGCTGGAGCGCGGGGCTGTTCACCATGGAGGAAATCGAAGAAGCCGTCCCAGGCTTCGCGGAGATTGCCGCCCGGACGCGCAAGCTCTTCCCCCACGCCTCCGGGCGGGCGGTGTTTCTCGAATCACAGCGGCGTCTCATCGACTTTCTGGCGACCGCGCTGATCGAAGGCACCGCAGCCAAAGCCCGCGCCAGCGGGGCCGAGACCGCCGGGGACGTCCGGCGCATGCCGCGGCTGGCGGGGATGACACCGCCGGCGGCCGAGACCAACCGCGCTCTCAAGCAATTTCTATTCGCCCATCTCTACTCCATCCCGATGCTGGCGGAGGAACGGCGGGCCGCCATGGAGCAGATCGCCGCCCTGTTCCAGTTCTTTATGGAACATTCCGAAGAATTACCGGAAAATCACCAGAAAAGGTTGGATGATTTTCCGCTTTATCGAGTGGTTTGCGACTACATTGCAGGAATGACGGATGGCTATTTCCGCCGCACCGTCCGCCGCCTTCTCCTCTGAGGGCCGCCGCATCACGCCTGCCAATCGGCTTCGCGCTCGTGCAGGCTCATCACTTCCGCTTTCCGGACGCCGTACACGCGCTCCAGAACCCGGCACAGTTCGGCGGCGAACCGGCGTGCATTTTCGCTTTCGTCCAGATCGGCTTCCACTTTCAGATAAATATCCACGGCGCTCATCGTCCGAATGATACGATGAAAGCAATGCAGCGCGCCAAATGCCATTTGTGCGAGACCCGGCCGCCCCGCCGCGCCTGCCCCGCCCTCGGACGGGACATCTGCGCCGTCTGCTGCGGCGAGCAGAGGGAGGAGTCAATCGGCTGCCCGTTCGAGTGCCCGCACCTGCGCGAGGCGCGGCAGCACGAGCGGCCGCCCGCACGGGACGCGAAAACGCTGCCGAATGCCGACATCGAGGTCACCGAGCGCTTCCTTGCCGAAAACGAGCCGCTGGTGGTGCTCGCCGGCAGAGTGCTTGCCGTGGCCGCCCTGCAAACAGTCGGCGCCGTCGACTCCGACCTGCGGGACGCGCTCGACGCGCTGACGCGCACCTATCGCACGGCATCGAGCGGGTTGATCTACGAAAGCCGCCCGGCGAACCGGATCGCGGACGAGATCGTCGAACGGTTCCAGAAGGAGATGGCCGGCTTCCGCGAGCGCGTGGCGCAGCAGACCGGCGTGCACAGCGTCCGTGACCAGGATCTGCTCGGCTCGCTCGTGTTCTGGCAGCGCATGGAGTGGCAGCGGAACAACGGGCGGCGCAAAGGGCGCGCGTTTCTGGAGAACCTGATCGGCCTGCTGCCGCCTCCTCCGCAGCCCGAGAATCCCGTCATCGCCTGACGCATCCGTACAGGCAGACGCATGGAAGCCCGCCTTGTCTCCTGTCAGGACATCGGCATCGAAGTGCGCCAATTCGTTTTCGAAGTGCCTGGCGTCGAGGCTCTGCCGGCCCTGCCGGGGCAGTTCGTGTCTTTCAGCGGAGAGGTTGGCGGCAGGCGCGTCACCCGGGCGTACTCTCTGGCCGGGCTGCCGCGCGGCAACCGCTTCGAGTTGTGCCTGAACCGCGTCCGGGAGGGCATCTTTTCCCCGTGGCTGTTCCAGCTTGAACCCGGCCAGACGGTGGCCATGCAGGGGCCGCTCGGCTACTTCACACCGCGCCAGCCGTTCCGGGATTCCGTCCTGGTGGCTACGGGGACGGGGGTGGCGCCGTTCCGGGCGTTCCTGCAATCGGAAATGGTTCTTGGGAGCGGGGCGCGGATCACCCTCCTGTTCGGCGCGCGGCATGAGGAGTCCCTGCTGTACCGGGCGGAGTTCGAGCAACTGGAACGGCTCAGGCCGGGCTTCCGTTACATGCCGACGCTCACCCGGCCCCCGGAACACTGGCAGGGGCGCACGGGGCGCGTGCAGATCCATCTGGACGAGGCGCTGGAGGGGCGGACTGACCTCGATGTTTACATCTGCGGCATGCGGGAGATGGTGGATGACATCCGGCGCATGCTGAAAGAGCGCGGGTTCGAGCGCCGTCAGATTATCGCCGAAAAATACGATTAGAATCGAAGCTGATGAGCCATTCCTTCCGGCGTGCGCTCGCCGTCGTAGCCGCCGCCATTGGCGTGTTCACGCTGTCGGTCGTCGTGGGTTTGCAGCTCGCTCCGGAACCGCGCACGCAGTTGGACTATCTGGTCATCGGATCGGTGGCGACTTTTCTCATGCTCGGCACGGTATTTGGACTGCTCCTGGCCGTGTGGCTCAAGCCGCGCAACTTTCTGGCCAGGCGCCGCCCGAAGGAAACCGGCGCCGGCGGCGCGCCCAGGGATTAGCAGGCTGCGCCGGTCTCAGGCTGCGCGCTCGAGCGTGACCCGCGCAAGGATCTCCCGCGTCTGTTCCAGAGAAGCGAAGCTGACGCCCGGCAGCCGGGCCGACGCCGTGCCCGCCGCGACGCCCCATTGCAGCGCCTCCGGCTGCGTCGCATCGCTCGTCAGCGCCCAGACATATGCTGCGGCCAGCGCATCACCCGCGCCGATGGGGCACAGCGCCTCCACCCGCGGCGGGATCGCCTCCCAAATGGTCCCGTCTTCGAACGCGCCCACCGCGCCCCTGGCGCCGAGCGACAGCACCACATTCCGCGCGCCCATGCCGCGGATCCGCTCCGCCGCCTCCTGGAAGTGAGCGCGCGTCAGCAACGCGCGGCTCAACAGCCGTTCGGCCTCCTGCTGATTCGGCGTGACCACTGTGGGGTGCGCTTCCATCGCGGTCTCCAGCGCCTCGCCGTCCGCATCGAGCAGCGTCCGCACGCCGGCTTCCTCGGCGGCGCGGATCAGGCGGGCGTAAAAGTCCGCAGGCGCCCCTGGCGGCAACGATCCGCACAGCATCAGCCACTGGGCGCCGCCGAGTTTCGACCGCACCGCCTTTTCGAGCTTCGCCACTTCCGCCGCCGTCAGTTCCGGCCCGATTTCGTTCAGTTTGATGGCCAGCCCGTGCCGGTCGGCAATTGTGAGGTTGGTGCGGATTTCGCTGCGGACGCGGACGAACTCGCATGGAAATCCGCAGCAGCCGAGATACTCCTCCAGTTGCCTGCCGGCCTTGCCTCCGCAGATGGCGATGGCCAGCGTCTGTCCGCCGAAGGAGTGGATCACGCAGGACGCGTTGATGCCGCGCCCGCCCGCAGACTTCCGGGTATCGAGAATATAGGCGCGGTCGTCGAACACCAGCCGGTCCACCGTCACATTGCGGTCGATGGCCGGATTGGCTGTCAGAGTGAGGATCAACGCCTCATTTTATCGTGAATGCCGGGCCGGTGCTAATCTGGGCATTTGAAACGCCATCCGCAATTCTGGGCATACGCGGCGCTGATTTCCGTGTGTTTTTTCTGGGGCACCACCTATCTGGGCATCCGGATGGCGCTGGAGATGTGGCCGCCGATGACGCTGGTGGCGGTGCGCTTCCTGCTCTCCGGCGGCATCCTGATGGCCGGCGCGCTGCTGCTGAAGGCCGAAATCCCGCGCGGCCGCGAGCTGGCGCTCACCGCGTTCTACGGCGTCGTCATCCTAGGCGTGGGCAACGGCGCGCTGGTGCTCGCCGAGACGTGGATTCCCAGCGGACTGGCGGCGCTGATCATCACCGTGAGCCCGTTCTGGATGGTCGGACTGAACGCTCTCCTGCCGCCACGCGAGCCGCTGCATCCGCCGACGCTCGCCGGCATGGCCATCGGCCTGGCCGGGGCCGTGCTGCTGGTGGGGCCGGGGGCGCTGCAGGGCGGCGCCGCGGGCGCTGCCCTGCTCAAGGGCGCGCTGATCCTTCAGGTCGGCTGCGTCAGCTGGTCGCTCGGCTCTTTGCTCCAGAAGCGGCTGCCGACTCGGTCCCACCCCATCGTCTCGGGCGGCATTCAGCAACTGGCGGCGGGGCTCGCCTTCCTGCCGGCGTCGCTGCTCTGGCCAGGCGAGATTCACTTCTCCACGCGCGGCCTGGCCGCCCTGCTCTATCTGGTGGTGTTCGGATCGATCGTCGGCTATTCGAGCTACATCGTCGCACTGGAGCGGCTGCCCGTGGCCGTGGTCTCCATCTACAACTACATCAATCCCGTGGTGGCGGTCATTCTGGGCTGGATCTTCTACCGCGAGAGGTTCGGCTGGCGCGAGGCCGCCGCCATGCTGGTGATCTTCGCTGGCGTGGCGCTCGTCAAGCGCATGCAGGCCAACCGGTGACCGCTACTGCCGGGGTCCGCGCAGCCGCGCGCCCAGCATTCCGCCGAGCGAACAGAAGATCGTCAGGAACAGAAACTGGAACACGAGGCCGGCGATCAGCGTCAGCGCAAACGATTGCGGCTCCGCCAGCAGCCGTCGGAGCTTCTCCACGGAATCCGCGGGAAGATTCATGCGCGCCAGGCTCTCCTCATAAGCCTTCACGAGCTCTCCGCTCGAACTCAGCAGAGCCATGCCCGCCGTGAAAAAAACCGTGGCGATGACGAACGTGAAGATCCCGGTGATCCAGCCCACCCGCGCTCCTTCCACCGTGCTGAGCGGCGTGCCGGTCCGCCTCATATAAAGCACGGCCGCGTAAAAGCCGCCGCCGAGCAGCAGCAGAGGCATCAGCAGAGACGCGCCCGCGATCGCGCTCAGGATCGAGGCCAACTGCACCAGCACCGCCGCCAGAAATCCCACGCGCATGGCGGTATTGCTCTGGAAAGCGGGCGCCTGGAGTTCCGGCGCCGGCGGAGGAGGCGGGGCAGATACCGCTTGCGGCTCCTCCTGCGTTTCGGCCTCGCGCTGCTCTTCAGCCGTGAGAGCGCGCACGGGGCGGCCGCAACGGTGGCAGAAGAGGGCATCTTCCACCAGCTTCGCGCCACAGGTGCAGAAGGGCTCCACTGTCATTAGTCTCCCGTACCCCGGCATGCAGGGGCAAGCAACGCCGCCGCAGGATATTCTGGGAGCGAGAGATGTCTTCCAGCACCTTGCTCGTCCTTAACGATCCGGCCGCGCCGTATCTGAAGTGGCTGGACAAGCTCCCGGCGGGCGTCCGCATCGCCGCCGGGGCTTCCGCCGAGGCGTTCCGGCAGGCGGCGCCGGAAGCCGACGCGATGCTGGTGGGCGCGGTTCCGCGCGAACTGGTTGAAGAGGTCTTCCTGATGGCGCCGCGCCTCAAATGGGTGCATGTGATGTGGGCAGGGCTCGACTCGCTGCTGTTTCCCGCCCTGGTGGAGAGCCCCGTGACGCTGACCAACGGGCGCGGCGTCTTCGCGCGGTCGCTTGCGGAGTTCGTCATCGCCGGCATGCTCTGGTTCGCCAAAGACATCCGCCGCATGCGGCGGCAGCAGCGCGAGCAGCGGTGGGAGAAATTCCTCGTCGAGGAGCTGCACGGCAAGCAGTTGGGCATCATCGGGCACGGCTCCATCGGCCGAGCCGCCGCGGCTTTGGCCACCGCCTTCGGCATGAAGGTGATCGGCGTGGGGCGAAGCTCGCCGCCTGAAGAGTTTGATGAGGTGATCGAGAAAAGCGAGTACATTCTCGTCAGCACGCCGCTCACGCCGGAAACGCGCGGGCTCGTCGGCGAAGCCGAGTTCCGCCGGATGCGCCCGGAGGCGGTGCTGATCAACGTCGGCCGCGGGCCGGTGGTCGAAGAAGCGGCGCTCATCGCGGCATTGCAGGAAGGCCGCATCCGTGGCGCCGTGCTCGACGTCTACGATCAGGAGCCCCTGCCGCCCGGCCATCCCTTCTGGAGCATGGAAAACGTGCTCCTCAGCCCGCACTGCGCCGACAACACGCCTACCTGGCTCGACGAAGCCATGCAGCTTTTCCTGGAGAACTTCGCCCGCTACTCGGCTGGCGAACCGCTCAAGAACGTGGTGGACAAGAAGGCGGGCTACTGATGGAAGAGATCACGATCGACTCGATCCGCGAGGCGGCGGCCCGCATCGCCCCGTTGGCGCAGCGCACTCCTGTCTGGCGCTCGCGCAGCTTCGACGCACGCGCCGGCTGCGAGGCGTTTTTCAAGTGCGAAAACCTCCAGAAGGGCGGCGCGTTCAAGATCCGCGGCGCGGCCAATTTCGTTTTTTCGATCCCCGAATCGGACCGCCCGCGCGGCGTGGTGGCCTTTTCCTCCGGCAACCACGCGCAGGCCGTGGCCATAGCCGCGCGCCACGCCGGCATTCCCGCCACGCTCGTGATGCCCGCAGACGCGCCGCGTTCCAAGCTGGAAGCGACCCAGGCGCAGGGGGCGCGCATCGTGCTCTACGACCGCCTGCGCGAATCGCGCGAGGAGATCGGCCGCCGCATCTCTGAAGAGACCGGCGCCACGCTGGTGCCGCCGTTCGATCATCCCTGGATCATCGCGGGGCAGGGCACCTGCGCTCTCGAGTTGCTTGAGCAGGAGCCCGAACTGGACGCCCTCGTTGTCTGCCTCGGCGGAGGCGGGCTGCTGGCCGGCTGCGCCATCGCCGCCAAGGCGCTGCGGCCGTCCATCCGCGTGTACGGCGTGGAGCCGGAGATCGCCAACGATTACTGGCTGTCCCTGCGCCGCGGGGAGCCGGTGGAGATCGCGCCGCCGTCCACGATCGCCGACGGCCTGCGCACGACAAAGCCCGGCCGCTGGAACTTCCCCATCATTCGACGCCTGGCGGACGATGTGCTTCTCGTCAGCGAAGACGAGATCCGCGAGGCGGCCCGGTTCATCCTGACCCGCATGAAACTGGTGGTTGAACCCAGCGGCGCGGTGGCCGCCGCCGCCGTGCTGGCCGGCAGGCTGCCGGAGCGGTTCGCGCGCGTGGGAATTGTTCTCAGCGGCGGCAACGTGGATCTGGAAACCCTTGCAGGACTGTAGCGGCCAGGCGCCGCCGGTGCGTTCCGGCCGGAGAGGCGGGAAACAAATGCTCGACCGGAGAAGATTCCTTGCAGCCGCAGGCTGCGGCATGATCCATGCGCAGGCCCCTGTGCGGCGGCCGAATATCGTTTTCATCCTCGCCGATGATCTGGGCTGGCGCGACGCCGCCTGCTACGGCAACGAATTTCACGCAACGCCCCACATCGACCGGCTTGCCTCGGAGGGCGCGCGGTTCACGCACGCCTACGCCGCCGCGCCGGTCTGCTCGCCGACGCGCGCGAGCATTCTCACGGGACGCTGGCCGGCCCGGACCGGCGTCACCGACTGGATCCCCGGCCGGCAGCCGCCCGCGCGCGGTCCTCTCATCACTCCGCCCACGGCGCGCCAGTTGCGGCTGGAAGAGACCACGCTCGCCGAGGCGTTGCGCCAGGCCGGCTACCGCACCGCCAACATCGGCAAGTGGCACCTCGGCGGGCCGGGCTTCCTGCCCGGGGATCAGGGTTTCGACCTGAACATCGCCGGCACGGAGAGCGGCAGCCCGCCGCGCAGTCCGCGCCCTTACTTCGGCCCCTTCGAACTGCCGGGCATGAAGGCCGCCCAGGATGAGTTCCTCACCGCGAAACTCACGGACGAGGCTGTGCGCTTCATCGAACAAAACCGGCAGAATCCGTTTTTCCTTCTGCTGTCCCATTTCACCGTTCACATCCCTTTGAGCGCCCCGCAGGAGCTCGTCGAGCAACACCGCGCCCGCGCCGGCGGCCGCTACCACCCCGTATACGCAGCCATGGTGGAGACGCTCGACCAGAGCGTGGGGCGGGTCCTGGAGGCGCTCGAGAAAAACGGGATCGCCCGCAACACCCTCGTCGTCTTCTTCTCCGACAACGGCGGGCTGTGCTTCGAGGGCGCATCGAAGGAACGCGTCACCACCAACGCGCCGCTGCGCGCCGGCAAGGGGCACCTCTATGAGGGCGGAATCCGTGTGCCTTTCCTGTTGCGCTATCCCGGCGCCGTCCGCGCCGGCTCTGCCATCGACTCGCCCGTTTCGAGCATCGATCTGTTCCCCACCCTGTGCGAAGCCGCCGGCGTCCGCGCCCGCAATGTGGACGGCACGAGCCTGCTGCCGCTCTTGCGCGGAGAGGCGGCGCGCCCGCGGCAGCTCTTCTGGCACTACCCGCACTATTCGAACCAGGGCGGAGAGCCTTCCAGCGCCATCCGTGAAGGCGACTGGAAGCTCATCGAGTTCTATCATGGGGGCAGGCGCGAGCTGTACAACCTCCGCAGCGACCCGGGCGAAACGCGCAACCTCGCGGCATCCCAGCAGTCCCTGGCGAAAAAGCTCAGCCTGGCGCTGCACCAGTGGCTTCGCCAGACGGACGCCCGCCTGCCGCAGCCCAATCCGGACGCCGATCCGAAGTGGCCCGGACTCGGGTTGACGGGCGCGGAACCGCCCACGCCGCCTGCCTAGGACGCCGCGCCGCCGGTTTGTACGGGAAGCGGTTGCGGTGATACGCTCAGCGGGGAGGAGGCCCCGATGCCTGTTTTGCGGCTCGGCGATGACATCGACGATTACTGCATCAAGTGCAAGCGCGTCACCAACCATTCCATTCTGGCCATCGTCGATGGGGAGCCCGTGAAGGTCCGCTGCCGCAGTTGTTATAACGAAGGCCCCTACCGCCGCTGCGTCGTGCCTCCCTCCAAACGCGAACTCCAGAAGGCGGCGCTGCTGAAGCAGATGATGGAGCAGGCCCCTGCGCCGCCACCGCCCGTAGTGGAAGCCCGGCCGGCCAGGCGCGCTTCGCAAAAGCCTGCTTCGCAAAAGCCTGCCCGGAAGCCCGCGGCGAAGACAGCCCGCAAGAAGAAGGCCTGACGACTCGCCGCCCGATGCGATGTCATGATGGCAGCAGAGCATGCGCCGCAGAACCTTCTTCTCTCTTCCCGCTGCCGGGCTCGCGGCCGCGCGCCAGCCCGCCGATCCACGCGACGAGATCCGCCGCCAGATCGCCCGGTTTGACGCCGAAGTCTTCCTCTACGCACGCAATCTCTCCACGGGAATCTCTTACGCCTGGCGCGAAAACGAGCGCGTCCGCACCGCCAGCACGATCAAGCTGCCGATTATGGCAGCCGTGTTCGACAAAGTGCGCCGGGGCGAAGCCCGCTGGGACGAGCCCATCGAACTGCGCGAGCAGGACAAGGTTTCCGGATCCGGCGTGCTCCGCGAGCTGTCGTCCGGCATCAGGCTCCCGCTGCGCGACCTCGTGCGCCTGATGATCGTCGTCAGCGACAACACGGCCACCAATCTTGTGCTGGACCGGATCACGGCCGATGCGGTGAACGCATTTCTCGACACCCTGGGGCTGAAGGAGACGCGCTCGCTGCGCAAGGTTCGCGGCGATGGCACGGATCTGAAGGCCGCCTCGGGGTGGAGCAAAGCAGGGCTGCTCGAGGAAAACCGCCGTTTCGGGCTCGGCGTCTCCACTTCGCGCGAGATGGTGGAGCTGCTGGCGCTGCTCGATCAGGGCGAGGTGGTCTCGCCGGAGGACTCGCGCGAAATGCTGGCCATTCTCGAGCGCCAGCAATACAAGGACGGCATCGGGCGCAGGCTCTCCGAATACAGGGTCGCCAGCAAGAGCGGCGCACTGGACGCGCTGCGCTCCGACGTGGGCCTTGTGTACACGCCGAAGGGCGCGATCGCCATGGCCATCACGGTCGATGGAATGAAGAAAGTGGATTATACCGAAGACAACGCCGGTCTGCTGCTGATTGCGAGCCTTGCCCGCCT
This sequence comes from Acidobacteriota bacterium, assembly GCA_049325215.1. Classification (GTDB taxonomy): domain Bacteria; phylum Acidobacteriota; class Terriglobia; order Bryobacterales; family Bryobacteraceae; genus JANWVO01. Next base: position 47,231 of record JBMOMB010000025.1, on the reverse strand, counting down.
GCTGGTGGATGTGCTGCTCGCGCCGCCGCCCGCCTGATGCCGCGCCCGCGGCGCGCTACCTGCCCTTCGCGATCGCCGCATAGCGCGCGCCGGTGGCGCGCACATAGTCGGCGGGGCTCAGCAGCACCTGGATGCCGCGGGCTCCCGCGGATACCGAGATCCGGTCATACAACTGCGCGAACTCGTCGAGGAACACCGGATACGCCTTCCTGCATGCCAGCGCCGTCACGCCGCCCCGCACATAGCCGGTGAGCGGCTGCACTTCCTTCAGGGGAACCACGTCCGCCTTGCGGCCGCCGGCGGCGCGAGCCAGCGCCTTCAGGTCCAGCTCTCCGTCGCCCGGGATCACCGCCAGGCAGACGCCCGCTTCATCGGCGCGCGCCACCAGCGTCTTGAACGTCTGTTCCAGCGGGAAGCCGATCTTGCGCGCCACCGACTCGGCGGACAGATCGTCCGGGTCCACTTCGTAGGTGCGCACTTCGAAAGCGATGCCCAGGCTCTCCAGCAGCCGGATGGCGTCGGTCTTCGGCACGGACATCGATTCGATGGTACACAAGGATTGATGCGGGTCAAAAAGTGCGTGCTCACCGCGGCCGCTCCGCCGCAGCGGCGGCTGCCTCTCCAGATGCTGATCGACCGCGACGGCGTGGAGCGCAGCGTGCTCGCCATACTTCTCGAAGAAGCCGCCCGCGCCGGCATCGAGGAGATCGCCGTCGTCGTGCACCCCGGCGACGGAGAAGCCTACGCCGCCGTGGCCGGCGAACACGCGGCGCGGGTGCGCTTCATCGAACAGTCCGAGCCGCGCGGCTACGCGCATGCTCTGGCCTGTGCGCGCCCGTTCACGGCCGGAGAGCCGTTCCTTCACATGGTGGGCGATCACCTCTTCGTCAGCCATGACGGCGGAGGCTGCGCCGCGCGCCTGGTGGCTCTGGCCGAGCAGGAGGACTGCGCGATCTCCGCCGTGCAGGCCACGCGCGAAGGCCAGCTCACGCAATTCGGCGCCGTTGGCGGGCAGCCCGTGCCGGGCAAGCCGGGCCTGTACCGGATCGACGCCGTGCTCGAGAAGCCCACCCCTACGGAGGCCGAGCAGAGGCTCTTCGTTCCGGGCCTGCGCGCGGGCCACTATCTCTGCTTCTTCGGCCTCCATGTCTTCACACCCGCCGTGATGGATCTGGTGGAAGGGCTGCTCCGGCAGGCGTCCGGCCCTTGCTCGGTCTCTGCGGCTCTGGATGCGCTCGCGCGCTCGGAGCGCTACCTCGCGCTGGAGTTGCAGGACCGCCGCTACGACCTCGGCGCCCGCTACGGTCTGCTCCACGCGCAACTCGCGCTGGCGCTTTCCGGCGCGCACCGGGCCGAGATCCTCTCGTCGCTCGTCGAGATGCTGGCGCACCAGCCGGGCGGCGCCGGAGCCAGGTCATGAGCCGCCTGATCCAGGTCGTCACCGCGGCGGACGCGGGAATCCGCAACCAGCCGCTGGAGGCGCTCTGCGCGGAGCTTCCGCTCGCGGATCTGATGCGCGAGTGCGCTGCGCTGGAGGAGTTCCGCCGCCGCTCGGACAACCTCTACGAGCGCGTGCGCGCGCTGTTCTTCCTCTATGCGATTCACCGCTTCCAGATCCCGCAGCGCGAGGCCGCGGCGGCGCAGGGCCGCATTCCCTTCCAGGGCTACGTCCATCTGCTGGAACGGCGCTTCGAAGAAGCCATCCGCGAATTCCTGGCCGAACAGCAGCGGCAGGGACCCAACGCGGCCCTGTCCAGCGCGCTGGCCGCCGCCTACCGCAGCCTCGGCTTTCAGACGCTTGCCGACCAGGTCCGCCGCAGCGTCCGCAGCACGCGAGGCAACCAGTGGATGTTCCGCGCCGGCCATCCGCTCGACACGCCGCTGCGGGTCCGGCGGGAACTGCTCGAGCCGGATCCGGCCACCGGGCTGTTCCCGGTGCTGCGCGAATCGACGCCCGTGCGCATGGACTTCTCGCACAGCGCGTGGAGCGACATCTTCTTCCTCGGCATGGATTACCCGGAAGGCGCGCGCGTCTTCAACACGTCCATCAATCTTGCGGTGCGCGGATCGGGCGCACCGCGCCCACCCGTGGAGGCGTCTTTCCGCATCATCGACGAGCCCGTCCTGCGCCTGGTGAGCGTCGATCTGGGCGCCTCGGCCGACATCCGCTCGACGGCCGAAATCTTCGACTTCGCGCGCGACTACCTCGGGCTGCTGAAAGCCGCCGTCATCGCCTCCGGGCTCGTGCCTCCGGGCATGGAAGGCAGCGGCCTGGACCTGGCGGGGCTGCTCGAGCGCCTCACTGGCCGCCGCGGGCTTGGCATTGAACTCGTCAGCCGCGTTTACGACATTCCGAAGGGCTCCCGGCTCGCCGTCTCCACCAGCCTGCTTGCCTGTCTGATCACGGTGTGCATGCGCGGCACGGGACAGGTGCGCCGTCTCACCGGCGGGCTGGAAGAACCTGAACGCCGCACCGTCGCCGCCCGCGCCATTCTGGGCGAGTGGCTCGGCGGCAGCGGAGGCGGCTGGCAGGACTCCGGCGGCGTGTGGCCCGGGATGAAACTGATCGAAGGCGTTGCGGCGCAGCCCGGCGATGTGGAATACGGCGTCAGCCGCGGTTGCCTCCTGCCGCGCCACCGCGTGTACCCGCTCGAGGAAATCACCGTGGAGACGCGGCAGCGGCTCCAGCAGAGCCTGGTGCTCGTGCACGGCGGCATGGCGCAGGACGTGGGGCCGGTGCTCGAGATGGTGACCGAGCGCTACCTGCTGAGATTGGATGCGGAGTGGCGCGCGCGGCTCGACGCCTGCCGGATTCTGGATGAAATCATCGCCTGCCTGAAACGGGGCGACATCCGCGGCCTCGGCGCGTGCACCCACCGCAACTTTGAAGGGCCGATCCAGACCATCATCCCCTGGGCCGGCAACTTCTACACGGACCTGCTCATCGCCGGGGCGCGGCGCGCATTCGGCGAAGGCTTCTGGGGCTTCTGGATGCTGGGGGGCATGGCCGGCGGCGGCATGGGATTCCTGCTCGATCCGGAGGCGGCTTCGCGTGGGCGGGACACTTTGGGCGAACTGCTGCTTGAGACGAAACGCAGGCTGGAGCGCGGTGTGCCGTTCGCCATGGATCCGGTGGTCTACGACTTCTCGATCAACGAACACGGCGCCTGGGCCGAGTGTCTCACCGGCGCAGACGCCCTGATGCCTCCCGGCTATTACACCTTGCGCGGCCCTGCCCTGCTGCGGCGCGAAGCGCGCGAACTCACCGCCGGGCAGCGCCGCGAACTGGAGGTGTTCGCCGCCGCCGCCCGTTCCCGTTCCGAATGGAGCGGCATGGCCTATGCGATGTTCGAGCGCCTGCTGCCCGGCACGGAGTCGGCGTCTTCCTCGAGCCGGCGGGCGCTCGAGGAACTGCTGGCCGCCAACGGCTTTGATCCCGTGCAGCATGAGAAGATCCGCGCCGACCTGCGCAGCGGCCGCATCGGACTGGCGCAGAACCGGCTGCCGGTGACCACTGCGATCGAGGACGTGCGCGAAGGCGACGTGACCGACGCGCGCGCCGGCCTCTCCCCGGCACTCGCGCGGCTCGGCGAAGAAGCGCTGGCTTCCGGCGCGCTCGCCATCCTCACGCTGGCTGGCGGCATGGGCACGCGATGGACGCGCGGCGCCGGCGTTGTCAAGGCGCTCAACCCGTTTGTGCGCCTCCGCGGCCGCTGGCGGAACTTCGTCGAGATCCATCTCGCCAAGAGCCGCCGCGTCCTCGCCCGGTACGGCACGGGGCCGGTGCACATCTTCACCACGAGTTTCATGACCCACGCGCCCGTCGAGCAATGGCTGAGGCGGGAAAACCACTACGGCTACGAGGGCCGCGTGGTTCTGTCTCCCGGCCGCTCCATCGGGCTCCGGCTCATCCCCATGGCGCGAGACCTGCGCTTCGCCTGGGAGGAGATGCCGCAGCAGATGCTCGACGAGCAGAAGCAGAAGGTTCGCGACAGCGCCCGCGCCGCGCTCATCCAGTGGGCTGTCTCTTCAGGCGAAGGCGCCGATTACACCGACAATCTGCCCGAGCAGTGCGTGCACCCGGTCGGTCACTGGTACGAGGCGCCCAACCTGCTCCTCAACGGCGTGTTGCGGTCGCTGCTCGAAGAGCGGCCGAACCTGCAATATCTGCTGCTGCACAATATCGACACGCTGGGTGCGTGGGCCGATCCGGCCCTGCTCGGGCTGCATATCGAGAGCGGCGCGGCCATGACCTGCGAAGTGATCGCGCGCGAGATGGAGGACCGCGGCGGCGGGCTGGCGCGCGTCGACGGCAAGGTGCGCCTGGTGGAGGGTCTGGCGCTGCCCGAGGAGCGGCTCGAGTTCGACCTCTCCTTCTACAACACGAACACGATGTGGATCACCATCGACGCCTTGCTCGGCGTCTTCGGGCTGACCCGCGCGGACCTGGCCGATCCGGAGCGCACCCGGGAAGCCGTGCGCCGCGTCGCCGCCCGGATGCCCGCGTATGTCACCCTGAAGGATGTGAAAAAGCGCTGGGGCAAGGGGCAGGAAGACGTATTCCCCGTCAGCCAGTACGAGAAACTGTGGGGCGACATGACCGCGCTTGCCGACTGGCGCTGCGGTTATGTGGCGGTGGAGCGCCGCCGCGGGCAGCAGCTCAAGGAAGTGGCCCAGCTCGACGGCTGGCTGCGGGAAGGCTCCGCCGCCTGGGTGGACCAGCTTTGCCAGTTCTGAGACTGCGGGGCGGGGCGGCTCAATATTGAGCGCGGACCACGTCGCCTTCCTTCAGCCCTTCGAGAATCGCCGTCTGCACGCCGTTGGAAAGGCCGGCCTTGACCTCGCGCTTCTCAAAGCCCTTCTCCGTTCGAACGAAGACAAAGTGCCTGCCGTCCTGCTCGCCCACGGCGGCGGCGGGCACCAGAAGCGCATTCTCCTGGCGGTCCACCAGCACGTTGGCGAATGCCGACAGATCCGGGATCACGCGGCTGTCAGCGTTCTCCAGAATCACCCTGACCGGGATGTTGCGGATGTAATAATTCTCGCGGCGGCTGCCAACGCCGATGGCGCCGATGGAATAGACCTTGCCCCGGTAGCTGGCTTCCGGGAAGGCATCCAGCCCGATGACGGCCTCCTGGCCGATGCGGAGCCGCGTCACTTCGGCCTGATTCACCGTGCCTTCGACCATCATCTTCCCGGGATTGATGATTTTCATCACCGGCTGGCCAGGACCCATCCGGTCGCCCACGGCCACGGTCACCTGATCGCCGCCAGGGCGGAACATCGTCTGCAGCACGACCATGCCATGGATCGGGGAGCGGATCACCAGCTTGGTCAGATCGTTTTCATGCCGCGCGACGTGGAGTTCCTCCATCTTCATGGCGATCTCCGCGTTGCGCAGGTCGGCTGCCAGCGACTGTTCGGTCAGGGCCACCTCGGCCTGCATTTCCTTGTAAGCCGCCTGCGCCTCTTCCAGGGCCAGCCGCAACAGCTCGCGGTCGATGTCCGTGCGCACATCGAGCGTCCTGTAGTCCAGCGCAGCCTTGTCCACTGCAGCCTTGGCCTGGCGCAGAGATTGGCGGAGGTTCTCCATCCGGAGCTCGTTGTTCACCTTCCGCTTGGCCACGTCGTTCTGCCGGTCGCGCAGGCCGTCGATCGTGTCGTCGAGGTGATCCTTCATGCTTTGAGGATCGAACTCGAGCACGACGTCGCCCGGATTCACCATGGCGCCCGCGGCGGCCAGCTTCAGGATGACCATCGGACCCGCCTCCGGTCCGCGCAACCGCGGCGCGGTGATGTTGACGAAGTCCGTCGCCGTGGTCGAACCAGAGATCCGCAACCGGACATCGAGCGTGCCACGCTGCACCGTGGCCGTGCGGGTGGCGGCCAGCACCGTCTGCGCCGCGCCGGACGCGCGCGCGGTCCGGAGGTAGAGCCAGGCGCCCATCCCGGCGGCAGCCAGCAGCGCCACCACAAGGAGGGGGCGCATCAGGGAAGGCCTCTTGCGAATCGGGGCTTCAGGCGCCTGCCCCGGTCCGGTCAAAGGCGCTGGATGACTCATCGCCGGCATGGAGACACAGAGTTCCTTTCCTCAGCTTAGACGCGCTCTACCGGGAAAAGGCGCAGCACAGGACGCTGCCGGTTACATTCGGCTGCGAGTCTCAGGCCCGCCGCTTCCGCCGTTCAAACTCCCAGGCGGTTCCGACCATCGCCTCCAGCGTTTCGTACTGAGGCCTCCAGTCCAGTATTTTCTGCAGCTTGGAGCTGTCAGCCACGAGCACCGCGGCGTCGCCCTGGCGGCGCGGACCGAACCGGAACGGCACCGGCATGCCGGTGGCCTTTTCCGCCGCCCGGATCACTTCCAGCACCGAATAACCGCGCCCGGTGCCCGCGTTGAAAACCTCGCTGCCGCCGCCCTGCATCAGGTAGTTCAGCGCCCGCGCATGCGCCTCGGCCAGATCCGAGACGTGGATGTAGTCCCGGATGCAGGTGCCGTCTGGAGTGGGGTAGTCATCTCCGTACACCGTCAGCGGCTCGCCCGTCTGCACGGCGCGCAGGACCAACGGAATCAGATGGGTCTCCGGCTGGTGCTCTTCGCCGATGCCATAGCGGGGCTCCGCTCCGCAGGCATTGAAGTAGCGCAGGCAGACGCTGCGCAATCCGGAGGTCTGGTCCAGCCATTCGAGGATGCGCTCCACCATCCGCTTCGATTCGCCATACGGGTTTTTCGGGCGGAGCGGCGCGTCCTCCGGAATCGGCGCCGTGTCCGGGTCGCCGTAAACCGCGGCCGTGGAACTGAACACCAGGCGGCGCACGCGGTGGCGGCGCATCATCTCAAACAGCCCCACCGAGCCGCCCACATTGTTGCGGAAGTAGCGCTCCGGCTCCTGCATGCTCTCGCCCACCGCGATCAGCGCCGCGAAATGGACCACCGCATCGAAGCGGTGCGCGGAGAACAGGGCGTCCAGCGACGCCGTGTCGTGCAGGTTGATGATGTGTAGCCGTCCCTTGGGAACGTTGTGCGCGTAGCCCTTGCTCAGGTCGTCGAGAACCTGGACGTCGTGCCCTTCTTCCAGCAGAAGCCGGGCCGTGTGGGCGCCGATGTAGCCGGCGCCGCCGGTGACTAGAATTGTGGCCATGAATACGGCAGAGGGGGCCTGAGGCCCGCCGGGCATTGCCTCCTCCAGCGTATCAGATGGTTGCTGGAATCAGGCTCTTACAGGGCTTTCTCGATCGCCGCCAGCAGCTCCGGCGCGTCCGGCTTGACATTGGGCTCGAAGCGCCCGATCACCTTGCCGTCCTTGCCCGCCAGGAACTTGGTGAAGTTCCACTTCACGTCGCCTCCGGCCGAGGAGGTCAGGTACTGATACAACGGCGTCATGTCGCCGCCCTTCACCGAGACCTTCGACATCATCGGGAACGTGAGGTCGTAGTTCCTCTTGCAGAACTCCTTGATTTCAGCCTCCGTGCCAGGCTCCTGCCCGCCGAAGTTGTTGGCCGGCACCCCGACGATGACAAAGCCGCGGTCCTTGTACTTGCGGTAGAGCTGTTCCAGCCCCGCGTACTGCGGCGTGTAGCCGCACCGGCTGGCGACGTTGACGATCAATACCACCTTGCCCTGGTACTGCTTCAGCGGCGCCGGCTCGCCGTCGATCGTCTTCATCGTGAATTCGTGAATGGAAGATGCAGCCAGAGCGGACATGGCAGTCAGTAGAACTCCAGTGAGCAGAAATCGGCGAGTCATGTCCACTTGGATGAACCCGGATGCGCCGGGATGCAGAAACCCCGGAAGCGGGCTTCCGTCGGGCCTACCGCAGCCAGACCTGATGACGCCCGGGCGGGAAGAACCGCACCTCGCGCCGCCCGCCCGCCAGGACCGCGATCGCTCTGGCCCGGCTTTCGTATTCCAGCCGCCACATGCCATGAACCTGCTCGAGCTTCAGGATGTTGCCGTTGAAGTCTTCCAGGACGGGCGGCGCGGACCCCGCGCACGGCGCCACGCGCCGGCGTCCCGCCGGAAGCAGCAGCTTCCCCTGGCTCCACAACGGCCATAGCTGTCCGTCAACCATGGCGCATCCCCGCCACGCCAACGCCACCGGCCGTGGCGATTCCACCTCCAGCTCCCCGCCCTCCAACCCGGTAACCCGGGCCGAGGCTGCCGCTGCGCCCACCAGGCTCCAGTCCGGCCCGAGGATCGAATTCTCAAAGTAGATGGCAACCTGCGGAAACGACTTCGCCGCCCAGTGCAGAAGTTGGAACAACTCTCCGCCGGTCTGCTGCCGGGTCGGATAGACGTCCTGGTAGCGCTCGACGATGTTGATGTCCGCCCCCAGCATCACTCCCTCGGGAGTGATGGGCGCATAGCGGCGCGCCAGTTCGGCGTACCTCTCCGGACCGAGATTCCAGATGGTGGCGGGATCCTCCACCAGGAACGCCGCGCCGGACCGCGCCGCCTCCGGCAGCAGCGCCGCCGCGTCGGCGCCCAGATTGTCCCGTATGGACGTATCGAACCGGTCGTCGACATGCGTCAACACCAGGTCCATCCCGCCCCGCTCCCCGGCCATGCGGCGCACCCGTTCCAGCCACTCCACCTGCAACCGGTGCGCCAGCCGCGCGCGGTACTCGAGGAACCGGCGCATCGGGGCCGCGTCGCGCACATGATAGGCTCGCGAAGCCGGGTTGTAGAAGTCCGCCGGGTCGATGCCGGATTCGGCGCGAAACTCGCGCCGCACATGGTCGTTGAAAGGCGTGAAGCGCGCCGGATTCAGATAGCCCTCCAGCGATTCGAAATACAGCTCGGCCAGATTGACGCCGTCCCAGTCGAATCTCTGGAGCAGCCCGCGCAGCCCTTCCTCCACCGCCGCCGCACAGTCCGGGTCGGCCAGGTTCATCAGCTTGCGCCAGTCCAGATGCGCGTCCTGCCCGGTGGCGGTCTTCTCACGCCACTGCGGGTGCGTGTTCCAGAACGCCTCGCTCACGTGCGGGAACTCAATCCACGCATAGACATGGATCGCCCGCCGGTGGCAAGCCTCCACCAGGGTGCGCAGCCAGGCATCCCGCGCCGGATCCGCCTCCCAGTAGTGCCACGCCGCCACGTGTAGCGCGGCGATGCCGGCCCTTCGCCACCGCTCCGCCAGATACTCGGGATCCGCCCGCAGCCGATAAGAAGAGTCGAAAAACGCCCACAATCCCCGCGTCTCCGCCCGCGGGGCGAGCCCCAGTTCCAGCAGCGCCTGCGCCAGGTACGGGTAGCGCTCGTAGCCCTTGTCTCCAACCGGCGCCGCTGTCCAGAACACTACGCGCTCTCCGTCCCGGAAGCCAGCCGCCAGCGGCGCTCCGGTCCACCGCTCGCGCGTGAACACCGCCGCCCGGTCCGGCATGCGGAAGCGCGGGACGGTCACGGGCTTTTCCCAAACGATTTCCAGCGACGGCAGATGCGTGTCGCGCACGCTCCGCACCTCCACGCGCCCGCCTTCGGGAACGAAGCCCGCCGCCCGCGCCTCCGCCGAGCTGCCTTCCAGCAGCACGAGCGGTGCGCCGTCGAGCCCGCTTGCCTCCAGCACGCGGCGCCACCCTCCGTCCGCCTGAGCGCCCGGCCAGAGCCACAGAATCAGAAACCCGCTAATACCTCGTGCGTGCATACCAGATGCCCGTCCGGAAATCCCAATAGTTCGGAGCCCAGGGATTCGAGCCGTTCCGCAGGTGCGCGCCGCGCACGAACTCCGCCCGCCAGCTCATGCCTTGCGGCAGCGAGGGCGAGTGCAGGCGCGCGCCCAGGCCGGCTTCCACAAAGTTGCCCCAATACTCGCCGCGCCGGTCCACGGTCGCGTTCCACACCGCGTACACCTGCCACTGCGTGCCGCCCAGCGCGGGCGCGAAGGTGTAACCGGTGCGGTTCTGCGCATAAACCAGCATGTTGTGGCGGAACCGCGAGGCGTAGACGCCGTCCAGATTCACTTCATGGAACCGCCCTGGCTCGCGCCCGCCCAGCAGCCGCCCCCAGCCTTTCAGCAGCGAGACGCCGCCGCGCGCGTCCCACCGCCAGCGCTCCTCGTAAGACCGCTGTTCGCCATAGGCCCACGACCGCCCCGCCTCGAACCACGCAAAGGCCGTCGGATGCAACACACGGCTCGCTCCCGCCGCCGCGATCAGGCTCTTCTCGCTCAGATACAGCGGGAGCAACGCCTTGGCCGCCTGCCGTCCGCCCGCCGAGTCGCCGACGAAGCGCAGGGACACATACGGATGCACGGGCAGATGCCGCGTGCGCCACTGCCCCTTCACCTGCCCGTAGGCGAATGCGCCCTGCCATCGCGATGAATAGAACGGGATGGCCCACACGTCCGCCGTAAATCGGCTGAACCTGGGCTTCAGCGCCAGATACCCTTCCTGTGCGCGCGCCGCGATTGCGGCATCGTCCGAGCGGCGCGCCCGGGCAAACCAGCGCAACGCCTCCTCGTCCCGCTGCAGCAGGTTGGCGGTCACCCCCAGCAGATACTGCGCCCGGGCGTTGTCCGGCTCTTCCTCCACCGCCTTGCGCAAGTACCGGTAGGCGTCGTTCAGATAACTGCCGGCCAGTGACCGTTCCCCCATCTCCAGCGCCGGCAGGGGCGCCGCCGCCCGCACCGTCTCCTGCTGCGGAAGCGCGGGGACGGCCAAAACCGCCTCATCCGGGCGCGGCAGCTCGCCCTGCATCATCTCGCGCGCCTGCTCGCTCACTCGTGTCGAGCCGTGCCTCCACGCCGTCGCGAGCGCCGCCCGCGCCCGGTCCTCGCGTCCCAGCTCGCGCCAGACACGCGCGAGGCGCAGCAGAAGCTCGTGTTTTTGCGGGCGCAGCTTCCAGGCCAGTTCATAGTGCTCCGCCGCCAGCGCCAGTTCGTCGCGCATCTCGGCCAGTTGCGCCAGCTCCTCATGCGCCGACCATTGCTGCGGCGCGCGGCGCACGGCCTCGCTCCAGCGCTCGATGCCCTCGCGCAGCGGGCCGTCGACGTTTTCAAACGCCTCCGCCGCCGTCCTCCGCACCGCTTCCTGTTTCGCCGCCAGCCGCAGCATGTGAAACGCCCGCCGCGCTTCCTGTACCCGCCGGGTTTCGTAACAAAGGAAGGCGTACTCCAGCGCCGACTGCTCGTCGCCCGGATCCTCGCGCCGCAGGCGGTCGAAATGGTCCCGCGCCGCCTCGCGGTCGCCCCGCCGCAGCAGCGTATAGGCCAGATCCTTGCGCACGTGCCGCAGCCCCGGCTCCGCCTCCAGCGCGCGCTCAAAAGCGGCCACCGCCGCATCATATTGGCCGGCGCGCAATGCCGCATAGCCGCGGCCGGCCTCCTCCGCCGCGGAATCTGCGAGCACAAACGCCAGCAGGACAATCGCCGTCATCCATGAAATAGGTGCCCCGGAGCGGGCAGAAATCTCACCCGCCGCATGTCCGGCTACCATGGAGGAATATGGCCGCGTATCACGGGTTCGACTACCTGCTCATCGACTCCCAGTTGAGCGATGACGAAAAGCTCGTCCGCCAGACCACCCGGCAGTGGGTGGAAGACCGCGTCATCCCGGTGATCAAAGACTGTTACAACGAAGGGCGCTTCCCTTCCGAATTGATCCCCGAGATGGGTGAAATGGGCTTCCTTGGCGCGAATCTGGAGGGCTACGGCGCCGCCGGCATGACCAACGTCGAGTACGGCCTCATCATGCAGGAACTGGAGCGCGGCGATTCCGGCCTGCGCAGCTTCGCCTCCGTCCAGGGTGCTCTGGTCATGTACCCGATCTTCACCTTCGGCAGCGAAGAGCAGAAGAACAAGTACCTGCCCAAGCTGGCAACGGGCGAATTCATCGGCTGCTTCGGGCTGACCGAGCCGGGCTTCGGCTCCAACCCCGGCGGCATGACCACCACCGCCGTGCGCGACGGAGACTCGTGGGTGCTGAACGGCGAAAAGACCTGGATCACCAACGGCACGGCCGCCCACCTGGCCGTGGTCTGGGCGCGCACCGCGGAGGGCATCCGCGGCTTTCTTGTCGAGAAGGGCACGCCCGGCTACCGCGCCACCGACATTCACGGCAAGCTCTCCATGCGCGCCTCGGTCACCTCTTCGCTCTCCTTCAGCGGCTGCCGCATCCCGGAATCGATGCGGCTGCCCGGCGCGGTGGGGCTCAAAGCGGCGCTCTCCTGCCTGTCGCAGGCGCGCTACGGCATCGGCTGGGGCGTGCTGGGGCCGGCCATGGAGTGCCTGGAGACCGCCCGCCAGTATTCGATCGAGCGGAAGCAGTTTGACAACCGCCCCATCGCGTCGCATCAGCTCGTGCAGGAGAAGCTCGCCTGGATGGCCACGGAGATCACCAAGGGGCAGTTGCTGGCGCTGCACTGCGGGCGGCTCAAGGACCAGGGAAGGCTCGACTTCGCCCACGTCTCGATGCTCAAGCGCAACAACGTCGCCATCGCGCTCGAGTGCGCCCGGCTGGCGCGCGACCTTCTCGGCGCCAACGGCATCGTCGACGACTACCCCATCATGCGCCATCTCTGCAATCTGGAGACCGTCAAGACCTACGAGGGCACAGATCACATCCACGCCCTGGTCATCGGCGAGCGCCTGACGGGCGTCGCCGCCTACAAGTAAGATTGAAGACCGGAGGTCTCATGGTAAACCGCCGGCACTGGCTGGCCCTGATCCCCGTTTTCGGCATGGCCTGCAGCACGCGCCGCGAGCCCAAGTTCGATTACGGCGAGCCGAAGCAGCGCTACCAGCTCCGCGGCAGGGTCCTCCGCCTGCGCCCGGAAGCCCGCATCGCCTCCATCGCTCACGAGAAGATCGAGGGCTGGATGGAAGCCATGACCATGGAGTTCCCGGTCCCGAAGGAAGCGGACTTCGCCAGGCTGAAAGAAGGCGCCGTCATCCGCGCCACCGTCAACGTCAACGACCTGAACTACTGGCTCACCGACATCGTTGTGGAGTAATGGAATGAAGTGCATCGCCGTGCTCGCCGCGCTGATCCCGCTGTCCCTCCTGCCGGCGCAGACCCGGCAGAAGGCCCCGCAGGGCTGGGACCAGGTCTACCTGAACCCGGACGCGCGCGTGCCGGTGAATCCCAGCGCTCTGGTGCTCGAGACCACGGCCAACCTGCCCGCCGGCGTGGCGCTGGATGCCGGCATGGGCAACGGGCGCAACGCCATCTATCTCGCCCGCAAGGGCTGGAAGGTCACCGGCGTCGATCTGTCGGAAGCCGCCGTGCGCCGCGCCCGCGAAGAGGCCGGGCGGCTCAAAGTGGAGTTTGAAGCCCGCGTTGGCGACGTGGAGAAGATGGTTCTGCCCCGCGCCTCCTACGACCTCATCCTCTGCCTCTACACCGAGCCTCTCGCCCTGCGCGCCGCCCGCAAGTTCATCGACGCTCTGAAGCCCGGCGGGCTTCTGCTCATCGAAGGCCGCCACATCGAAGCCCTCTCGCCCGCCTCCGCCGCCTACACCGTCACCGGGTTTCACGACAACCAGCTCCTGAACCTCTATCAGCGTCTCCGCATCCTGCGTTACGAGGACCGCCAGATGCCTTCCGAGTGGGGCAACGATTCGCAGGACCCGCGGGCGCGCGTCGTGCGCCTGGTGGCGCAGAAGCGCTGAGTCCAAGGGGGCCAGCCTGTCCCGCGCGGACGTGTCCGCCGCCAGCAGGCAGCGGAACTCATCATGAACTTCGTGCGGCGGATCGCTAAACCGCGCGAACCGGGACACCACCCACGACGGATACCGCGCCGGCGATATGCACCCGGCGGCCGCTGCAAACGGCGGCTCTCTCCCCCGCGCGGCGCCCGCTCTCCGGGTTATCCCGGTCCCGCCTGGCTGGAGTCCCGCCTCGCCTTGCCGCCCGCGGTTTGAACGGCGTCCCGGCGGGGTTCATTCGCCCCCACCAGTTCCCGCAGCCGCAGCGCATTGCGCACCGCGCATCCCCCGCCGTCGTTGTTGAAATAGGCGTAGACGTCGAGCCCGGCGCCGATCCAGCCGTGGATGCGGTCCGCCCACTTGCGCAATTGCTGGTCGGAATAGCTGGAGGCGAACAGCGCCTCGGGGCCGTGGAACCGGAGATAGACGAACGGCGCCACAGGTTCCAGCGGCGCCTGCGGATACCGGGACGAGTCCGCCACCACCATCGCCGCTCCGTGCGCCCGCAGCAGCTCCATCGCGCCCGCCTCGAACCAGGAGCCGTGACGGAATTCGAACGCCAGCCGCGGCGCCTCGCCGAAGGCGCGCCGGTGCCCGTCGAGGAACGCCTCCAGCAGGTCCAGCCGGCAGCGGAATGAGGGCGGGAACTGCAGCAGCACGGGACCGAGCTTTCCGCCAAGCGCCGCCGCGGTGGAAACAAATTCACGCCATCCTGTTTGCACGCCCTCCAGCCGCTTTTCATGCGTGATCGAGCGGTGCGCTTTCACCGCGAACAGGAACCCCTCCGGCACGGCCGCCGCCTGCCTGCGGAAGGTTTCGGCCCGCTGCATGCGATAGAAACTCGCGTTCAGCTCCACCGTGGAGAACACGCCCGCGTACAGGGCCAGAAACTCCGCGGGTTTCGCCTCCTGGGGATACAGCACGCCGCGCCAGTGGGCGTAAGACCAGCCCGAGGTTCCGATCCGGAGCGAACCGCGGCGGCCCGGCAATGCTGGCTTCCTCCACTGCCATCATCGCCCGGCGGCTGCCGCGCCGCCAGCCCCCGGGCGCCGCCGCGCGAACCCGATGCCGCCGGTCCGTTTCCAGCGGCTCCTCCTGGCGGCGCACGCGTGCGCGCGAAAAGGCCGGCCGGAAACCCATTTCGGAGTCTCCGGCCGGCATGCCACAGGGCCTGCTTCAGGAGGGATTCCGCCGCGGAACGTGATCCTGGAAGGTGCGTGAAAACGTTCAGGCCAGCAGTCCGCCGTGGCCGAGGCAGGCAATTTCCCAGCCGGAAACCCGGTACCGGGCCAGCAGCGGCGGGAGAACCAGATCGACGACATTCGGCTTCGCCGAGCGGAAGCAGCCCGGCGCCGAGACAATGGGAACCGAATCCTTGTACCCGAGCAGGAGCAGGTTGCCGGGTTCTACGGGCGCCAGATACCGCTCCAGGTGAGTCCCCAGCCGCTGCATCGCGCGCCCGATGACATCCTCGGGGCCCGCGGGCGCCGTCGTGGATGCCACCAGAACCACGTCCGGATTCATGCGCAGCAGGTAGCCCAACGCTTTCACCACCTCGGCCTCGTTCTCCGCGCAGGAGAGCCGGTAGCGCGGCTGGATGCCGAACCGCGCCATGCGCTGCCGCACCACCGGCTCGAACATCATCCGTGCGCGCTCGCCGTCGTAGTGGTCGCTGTAGAGCAGGGCGATGGAAGGATGCCGCACCGGGCGGGCCTGCAACAGCGGCCCGCGCTCGCCCAGAGTGCCGAGGATCACTTCCAGCTCCTGTTGCGCCACGGCAAAAGGCGCGCTCTTCACCGTCGCGATGCGGTCTCCCGCACGCGCAAAGCTGAAGTTGGCCGCTGTGGCGATCACCACCGACGACGTGCAGTTGATCTGCCGCAGCAGTTCGTCATCCACCAGTACGCACACATCTTCGGTGGCGTGCAGATTGGCGCGCCCGCCTGCCGCCGGCCGCACTTCAGCCGATCCGCAGGCCATCGTTGTGGCTACCAGCCTCACGGCCTCGTCCTCGGCCACCTCCCCTTCCTCGAGCTCGGTGACCCAGACCGTCCTCAGCCCTTCCGTCTCCAGCAGTTGCACGTCCTCGTCGCTCAGCACATGCCCCTTGGCGAGCAGCTTCTTGCCGCCGGGGCGGAAAATCGTGCAGCAGAGAACCCGGCCGTGGGCCTGGCGGACGTCGACCGTTTGGGCGCGCATGGAACCTCCCCGGCCGCGCCACCGGATCCGAGGTTGGTGTGGGAACGGCGCGGCCGCCATTCTCGCCACAATAGTGCGGTTCGCCTCGGAAAAATCTCAGGGAAATTCGGTACTCTTGGTACCCGGTTGCGGGCAACTTCCCGGCTCTCACGGCCGGCGCCTCTAATTGCCTCGAAACACGGGGATTCTGATCAGCTCGTCGGCATCGGCACCGGCCGCGTGTCCCGCCAGCTCCGCTTCCGGCTTCAGCCACTTCAGCACCGCGATCTCATCGCAAGCCTGGAATTTCGGGCACCGCAGACAGTCCTTCCAGGCTTTCAGCGGCAGCGCGCTGCGGTCCACCCGGCGGTAGCCGAGACGCGCAAAGAACTCGGGCACATAGGTGAACGCGAACAGCAGTTCGAGATCAAACGAGCGGGCCTCGGCATCCAGCGCCTCCATCAGCTTCTTCCCGATCCCCGCCCCTTTCAGCGTCTCGTCCACTGCCAGCGACCGGACTTCCGCCATCGACGGGCCGTAGAAATGGAGGGCGGCGCACCCGTAGACGGCCTCCGCGGCTGCTGCAACGGTGAAATCGCGGATGTTCTCCGCAAGCTCGAATCCATTGCGCGGCAGCATGAGTCCCTGGGCGGCGTAACCGTTGATCAGCCGCAGGATGCCCGGGATGTCGCTCATGCGCGCTTTGCGCAGGGTCAACCCTCTTCCTCCTCGCCCTCGTCTTCCGGCTCCCAGTTCCAGCTCAGCAGCGTGCCCGCCGCTTCGCCTGCGGCGAGGCGGTCGATGATGCCCGGCGCCGCGCCGGGCGCGATCACCACCTCGGAAACGCCCTGATCCACGGCCTCGCAGGCTGCCTCCAGTTTGGCCTGCATGCCGCCCGTGGCCACGCCGGAGGCAATGAGCTTCTTCGCGTCGTCCGGCGTCAGATGGGACAGGATCGCCCCGCCCGCCCCGCGCACGCCTTCGACGTCGGTCAGAAACAGCAGCCGGTCGGCGTCGAAGGCAATGGCCAGCGCGGACGCCATCTGATCGGCATTCACATTGTAGATGTGGCCGTCGGCATCGCCCGCCACGCACGCTACGACGGGCAGGTAGCTGGCGTCGCAGAGCACTTCGAGCAGCTCCGCGTTGACCCGCGTAATGCGGCCCACCGCGCCAAGCTCCGCGCTCATCTGCCGGGCCTCGGCCAGCTTCGCGTCGATGCCGCTCAGCCCCACCGCCGGCGCGCCTTCGGCTACCAGCGCCGCCACAAGCTGCTTGTTCACGCTGCCGGCGAAAATCTTCAGCACCGCGTCCAGCACCTCCGGCGTCGTCACCCGCAGTCCGTTCACGAACCGGCTCTCCACGCCGCGCTCTTCGAGAAATTTCGTCATCTGCCTGCCGCCGCCATGCACCACCACGGGCTGCGTTCCCGCCGGAAGGGCGGCAATCTGGGACGCAAGCGACTTCAGCGTCTTCGGCTGATCCAGGAGCGTCCCGCCAAGCTTGATCACTGTGCGCACGACAGTCCCTCCGCCTCGGGAAATCCGAGCATCAGGTTCAGGTTCTGTACCGCCTGCCCTGCCGCCCCTTTGCCGAGGTTGTCAATGCAGGCTACCACGACTGCCCGGCGCGTCGCATCGTCCAGGCGGAAGCCGATCAGGCAAAGATTCGTGTGCTGGACGGGGCGCAGATCCGGCACTGCGCCCGGCGGGTACAACTTTACGAACGGCTCCTCCCCGTAGGCGCTTTGATATGCCTCCAGCAGCCGCTCCTCGGTGGCAGCCTCCGCGGCGCGGAAATAGATCGTCTCCAGAATCCCGCGATGGATGGGCAGCAGATGCGCCGTGAAGCTGAACTCATGCTCCTCCAGGCCGCTGTTCAGCAGCACCTCCGGCACATGGCGGTGGCCGAGGATCGAATACGCGCTGAAGTTCTCCGTCACCTCGCAGAAGCTCGTCTTCAGCGACGGCTTGCGTCCCGCGCCGCTGACGCCGCTCTTGGCATCGCAGACCACGCCGTGAGCGCGGTCGATCAGGCCCGCTTCCACCAGCGGGCGCAGCGCCAGGTTCGCCGCCGTCGGATAGCAGCCCGGATTGGCCACCAGCCGCGCTCCCTTCACCTGTTCCCGGTAGAACTCCGGCAGCCCATAGACCGCTTCTTCCAGCAACGCGGGCTTCGTGTGCTCTTCCTTGTACCAGTGCCGGTACCGCTCCGCCGTGCGCAGCCGGAACGCGCCGCTCAGGTCGATGACCCTCATGCCCGCGTCCAGAAACTCCGGCGCCAGTTGCATGCTGACATCGGCTGGCGTCGCCAGCAGCACGGCCGCCACGCCCGCCCCCCGCGCCGCCTCCGCCGTGGCGGCGATCCGCTCCGGCCCCTGCCAGCCCAGCGGATGAGTCTCCGGGGCCGCGTCCGTGCGGTGCTCCATCAGCACCGGCTCCACGCGCGGGTGCGCCGCCAGGATCTTCACCAGTTCCATTCCGCTGTAGCCGCGGAAGCCCACGATGCCGGCACGCGTCCTCATGGTTTGGTTATTTATTCACCTCGATGCATAATTATAACAGATAAACAGGGAAGAGCCGATGCCTGTTGGATGTGAACTCCAGCAGCAGGAAGGGCTTTCGCCGGAGAGGCGGGAGAAAATGCGCGCCCGGGCGGGCCTGTCTCCACTTTTTTTCTTTCACTGCTGTTCTGAGACCGAGCGCTCCGCCAGGTCGCCGATCAGCGGAAGGCGGACGTCTTCGCCGGCATTGACCCGGATCATCATGTAGATCCAGAGGCAGAGCACGGCCAGCTTCATGGCGCCGCCGGCGAACTTGAGCGCGGGCGTATAGCCCGTCATGGGCCCGAACACCCAGTCGGCGAAGAGCCACACGACGAACAGGTACAGCCCCTGGAAGGCATGGAAACGAACCATGCGTTCTTCGCGGAACCGTTCCGCCGCGAGCACGATGATGCTCATGATCCAGCCCACGATCGGCACGTAGCACAGCAGCGCCGCGCGCCTCGGCGGCATGCGTGACAGGAAGTCTTCGGCCCGGTCCTGAGCGCCGCCGGAAGCGCCCGGCGCCGGGCGGGCGCCGGGCGGCGGAGGCGCTCCGGCACGCTGCGGCGCGCCACAGGCCGGGCAATACAGGGCCTGCTCATCCACTTGCGTGCCGCACTGCGTGCAGAAGGGCATTTCTCGTTTCCCGTAGTGTACTACGAGGCTTTTGTAACAGAAGTTCCCTGAGCGGACCGCATGATAAGATGCCGGCATGCCGCTCGTCCTCGCCTTCCTGGCCTGCTCGTTGGCTGTTTCCGGACTGATGGCGCAGCCTCTGAGGATGGTTTTTGTCGACACGGAAGGGGGACAGGCGACGTTGATCGTGACGCCGCGCGGAGAATCGTTGCTCGTCGACGCGGGCTTCCCCGGCAACAACGGGCGCGATTCGGACCGCATCGTCGCGGCGGCGAAGAAACTCGGGCTGAAGCGCATCGACTGGCTGCTGGTGACGCACTATCATCTCGATCACGTCGGCGGGGTGCCGGAACTGGCGGCCAAGTTCCCCGTCTCCTCGTTCATCGACCACGGGGACAACACCGAGACCCCCCCGCAGGCGAAAGCGCTCGAAGAGAGCTACCGGAAGGTTCTTGCCAGCGGGGCGAAGCGCCTCACCGTCAAACCGGGCGACGTGCTCCCCCTCAAGGACGTCCGCATCGAGATCGTCGCCGCCCGCGGCGAGACAGCGGGCAGGGCGGTCCAGGGCGGCGGCCAGAAGAACCCGCTGTGTCCCGAGGCGGAGCGCAGGGCCGATGATCCGACGGAAAACGCGCGCTCTATCGGATTTGTTCTTGCCTTCGGCCGTTTCCGCTTCGCCGATCTTGGCGACCTGACGTGGAACAAGGAACTCGAGCTGGCCTGTCCCAGCCACCGCATCGGCCCCGTGGATCTTTACCTGACGACGCATCACGGGCTCGACCAGAGCGGCTGCCCGCAGATCGTGCATGGGATGCGCCCGCGCGTCGCCATCATGAACAACGGCGCCCGCAAGGGCGGCTCGCCTTCGGCGTGGCGCATTGTCTCTTCTTCGCCGGGCCTGGAAGATCTCTGGCAGCTCCACTTTTCGCTTGCCGGGGGCAAGGAAGCCAACGTGGCCGAAGAGCGGATCGCCAACGTCGAGCCGGCCTGCCAGGGCTTCGGCATTGAAGTGGAAGCCACGCGGGACCGGGTGATAACGGTGCGCAATCAGCGCAACAATTTCTCGAAAACTTACCGCCCCTGAGGCGCGCGGCGGCGCGCACCGGATAGAATGGAAAACACACGCCCGCGGGCGTGCGCATGCTTCTCTCGAGTTCCGCTTATTTCGTCTTTCTTGCCGGGGTCTTCCTCCTGTATTGGCCGCTGGCGCGCTGGCGCCTGGCCTCGGTGGCGATCCTTCTGTTTGCCAATCTGTTCTTCTACGCCAAGTGGGACCTGCACTATCTGGCGCTGATCCCGGCGGCGGCGTTCCTCGACTATCTCATCGGCCGCGGCCTTGGCGCCTGGCAGAGCCGCCCGCTGCGGCGCCTGCTGGTGTCGGCCAGCATCGCTCTGAATCTGGGCCTGCTCGCGGCCTTCAAGTACATGCCCTTTTTCCTCGGGACCTGGGCAGCGGCTTCCGGAGCCAAGGCGCCCGAATGGCATTGGGTCTTCCCGCTGGGCCTGTCTTTTTACTGCTTCCAGGCGATGACCTACACCATCGACCTGTACCGCCGCGACGGCAAGCCCGTGCGCAGCCTGCTCACGCATATGGCTGCGGTCACCTTCTTTCCCACCACGCTCAGCGGCCCCATTACCCGCGTGCTGGCGCTGGCCCCGCAGTTGGAAAAGCAGGGCAAGACGCTGGCCGCGGAAGAAAGCGGCCGCGCCTTCTGGCGCATCGGCCTCGGGCTGCTCAAGAAATTCCTCATCGCCGACTATTTGGCCGAGAACCTCGTCAACCGCGTCTTCGACACGCCGGGGCTGTATACCGGCATGGAAACCCTGATCGGCGTCTACGCCTACGCCGCGCAGCTCTATTACGATTTCTCCGGCTACACGGACATCGCGATTGGCAGCGCGCTGCTGCTCGGCATCAGGCTGCCGGAGAACTTCAACCGGCCCTATCTGGCGCTCAACATCAGCGAGTTCTGGCGCCGCTGGCACATCAGCCTCTCCAACTGGCTCCGGGACTACCTGTATTTCTCGCTTCCCGGCCTCCGCTCGAAGTGGAAGTGGCCCACATACGCCAATCTCTTCGTGACCATGTTGCTCGGCGGTTTGTGGCACGGCCCCAATTGGACCTTCGTCGTCTGGGGCGCGCTGCACGGCCTGGCGCTGGCCGTCCACCACGGCTTCCGCTCGGCGCGCGGCAACCCGCCTCCGGGCGCGTGGCCCGCGCGGCTCCTGAGCCGCCTGCTGACGGCGCATTTCGTCATCTTCGCGTGGATCTTCTTCCGCGCTTCGTCTCTCGACAATGCCATGGAGGTGCTTGGCAGGATCGCCTCGCTCAC
Source organism: Acidobacteriota bacterium (assembly GCA_049325215.1). GTDB lineage: Bacteria > Acidobacteriota > Terriglobia > Bryobacterales > Bryobacteraceae > JANWVO01. Next base: position 25,899 of record JBMOMB010000025.1, on the reverse strand, counting down.
AGTCAGTTTCGCCAACATCTCGCTTCCGCTCGCCGTGGTCATGCTCATCGCCGTGGCGGCACACTATCTGCCGAAGCGATGGGCCGAGTGGTGCGCATCGCTCTACGTCCGCGCGCCGTTTTACGCGCAGGCGGCGGCGCTCGCGCTGCTCGTGCTGGCCATCGAGTATGTCGCCGTCACGGGCGCGGCGCCGTTCCTGTACACGCAGTTCTGAGGAAGCCATGAAGCCGCCCTGGCCCCTGAAACCCTTCGCCGTTCTGGCCAGCTTCGGCCTGCTCATCACTTTGCCGCAGTACGTCCCGCAGTGGTACAACTGGCGCGTCTATGAGTGGCGGTCGGCCTCGTCGCTGTTCGACTTCCAGCCCCGGATGCGCAAGGAGAGCCCGGTGGAAGAGGAACTGGCGCGCCTCCGCCCGGCCTCCGCCCGGCCCGGGCAGAGTCCGCTGAAGATCGCCGACCCGCACGGGGCCATGGACGCTTTCTACGCGAGCCTGCTCCGCACGGAGCGCGGCGAACCCGGCGCGGTCACGCGCATCCTTCATTACGGGGATTCGCCCGTAACGGCCGACCTGATCACCGCCGACGTCCGCGCCCTGCTTCAGGAGCGCTTCGGCGACGCCGGCCACGGCGCGTATCTCATCGCCAGGCCCTGGGCCTGGTACAACCACCGCGGCATCGATGTCGATGCCAGTGGCTGGCGGGCCGATCCCGCCACGCTCCGCCGGCAGAAGGACGGCTGGTACGGCCTGGGCGGCGTCAGCTTCACCGGCGCCACAGGCGCCTTCAGCAGGCTCCGCCTCAAGCGGCCGGGCCACACCCGGCTGACGGTCTCTTTCGTGGCGCAGCCCGGCGGAGGCGAACTCCGCATTCTGGCGGGGGACATTGAAGCGGGCGTACTCGACACTTCGGCGGCTGAGACCGCGGCCTCGGAAGAGTCCTTCGATATCCCCCCGGAGGCGCAGGAGATCGAGCTCCGCGTCACCCGCGGGCCGGTGCGCCTGTTCCAGGTGGAACTGTTCAAGCCCAACGCCGGCATCGTCTACGACAGCATCGGCCTCAATGGCACCTGGGCCGGCGTCCTCGCCTGGCACATGAACGCCCGCCACTGGGCCGAGCAGTTGCGCCGGGCGAAGCCGAGCCTCGTCATCGTGAATTACGGCACGAACGAGAGCGGCTACCGCAAATACATCGACAGCACCTACCCGCGGGATGTGCGCGAAATCGTCCTCCGCGTCCGCGCGGCCGTGCCCGAAGCATCCCTCCTCATCATGAGCCCCATGGACCGCGGCGTCCGCGAGGCCGGCGGGGCCATCGGCACCATGCCGTCCATTCCGCATCTGGTCGCCATACAGGCGAAGCTCGCCGCCGAGAACGGATGCGCCTTCTTCAACACCTTTGAAGCCATGGGCGGCCCCGGCACCATGGGCAAGTGGTATATGGCCGAGCCCCGGCTCGTCAGCGCCGACTTCATCCACCCGATGCCCGCCGGAGGGCGCATCGTAGGCACGCTGCTCTACAATGCCCTTATGGACGGCTATAACGCTTACAAGCTGCGGCTGCTGCGTCAAACCGCCGCCGCGGACCGCCAGCCCGGGACGGTCAGGCCGTAGATGAAGAGGACGTCTCTGTGCGCGGCTTTGCTGGGGGCGGCCATCGCGGCCGTCCCGCTGCTTTTGCAGAGCGCCCCGTCCACACAGTCCTCCGCGACCGCAAAGAAGAAGGCCGCCGGCAAGCCTTCCGCCAAGCGGCGCCGCGCCGTTCCAAAGCCGCCCCCGGTCTCACCCCAGGCCCGGGCCGAAGCCGCGGCCACCGTCGAATCGCGCGTCAGGACAGCCCCCGAGACGGGCATCGAAAACGCCGCCGCCATGGTGCCCCTGTATGAGCTGATGTACCGCCAGGAGAATCATGCCGAAAACGGCCAGCCGCTGCGCGTGCTCCAGTTCGGCGATTCCCATACGGCAGCCGACGACTGGCCGGGCCAGTTGCGCGCCCGTTTCCAGCAGCGCTTCGGTTCAGGGGGCCCCGGCTTCGTCCAGGCGGGCCGTCCATACGCGGGCTTCCGCCGCTTCGACGTGAAGTCCGCCATGTCCCGCGGATGGCAGACGCTCGGCGGCATCCGCGGCGGCGACGGCTTCGACGGCATCGCCGGCGTCAGTCTCGCCGCCGCCAGGGCCGGCGAGACCCTGTCGCTGGAAGCCGAGGGCGAGGTGCTCGAATTCTTCTACTGGAAACAGCCCGGCGGGGGCGCTTTCGCTCTCGAAGACAACGGCTCGATCCTCGGAGAAATCTCCACGGAAGGTCCTGCGGGGCCGGGTTACTTCCGCGCGGAACTGCCCGGGGGCCTGCATTCTCTCACGCTCCGCACGCTGAGCGGAGCGCCCGTCCGCGTCTTCGGCTGGGTGCTGGAGCGCCGCAGCGGCATCACCTGGGAGACGCTCGGCCTGAACGGGGCTCAGGCCGACCTCCTGCTCAAGCAGGACGCCGCCCTGCTCAAAGACCACATCGCCCGCCGCAACCCCGCCCTCATTCTCATCGCCTACGGCACCAATGAATCCCGCCGCAAAGACTGGACTCTTGAAAGCTATCAGCAGGCTCTCGACGGCGTATTGCGCCTGCTGCGCGAGGCTGCGCCCGTAGCCAGCATCCTGGTGGTCGGCGCGCCGGACCAGTTCATCCGCACGCGCCGCTCCGCCGTCCCTCCCTCCGGGACCGACCAGATTCTGGAGGCGCAACGGCGGGCGGCGCTGGAACACCGCTGTGCATTCTGGAATCTCCGCTCCGCCATGGGCGGCCCGGGGTCGATGAAGCAGTGGGTCCGCGCCGGCCTGGCCCAGGGCGATTACGTCCACCTCACCGCGGCCGGCTACCGCCTGGTCGGGGACGCCCTGTACGATCTCATTATGGGGCAGTACGGCATTTTTGTTTCCATCCGCAGTAAAATCATGGGAGAAAACGGCAATGGATCGCCGCTCAAAACTCATTGAAATCCTGAAATCCGTGACGAAAAAAGACATCGACATCGCGCCGGAGGAATCCCTTTTCGAGTCTGGCATTCTGGATTCCTTCGCGCTTCCCGACCTCGTCAGCGCACTCGAGCAGGAATTTTCCATTCAGATCCCCGATTCAGACCTGAACCCGCGGAAATTCGATTCCATCGAGCGCATCGAAGAATATCTGGAATCGAGGGCCTGACCGGGCATGGCATTCATCAAAGAATTCGGCTGCTGGCTGCCGGAACATGTCGTCACGAGCGAGGAGGCCGGCGCCTGGGTGGGCACGGACGCCGAGTGGGTGAGGAACGTTTCGGGCATCGAAGAACGCCGTTTCGCGGCTGAGAACGAGACCGTGGCGGACCTGGCTGCCCGCGCCGGGGCGGACTGTCTGCAGCGGGCGGGGGTGGAGGCGAAGAAGCTGGGAATGATCCTGGTCGCCAGTGGCACCTCGGAGCGAGCCTTCCCCGGACCGGCCTGCACGGCGGCGCGGCTGCTCGGCGCGGAAGGCGTTCCGGCGCTCGACCTGCCGATGGCCAGCGCCGGGTCCCTGTTCGCGCTCGCCCTGGCCTCCCGGCTCTGCGCGCAGCTCGGCGCCATCCTTGTCGTCGGCGCCGAGAAGATGTCTCGCATCGTGCAGCGCGAACCGCGCGAAAGGGGCGTCGCCATCCTGTTCGGCGACGGCGCGGGGGCGTGCCTGGTGACGCCGGATTCGGGGAAGGCGGAGATCTCCGATTCCGTCCTCGCCTCCGACGGAACCTACGCCGAAGACCTGATGCTCGAAAACGGAGAGCCGCTGAAAATGAACGGCCGCAGCGTCATCCTCCACGCGTCGCGCAAGATTCCCGCGGCCATCCGCGCCGTGCTCGACAGAAATGGCGTGTCACCCGGCGATGTTCTGGCTTATCTCCTCCATCAGGCGAACCAGAACCTGCTCGACAGGATCGCTTCGGCGCTCGGCGTCCCGTCCGAACGCTTCTTTTCCAATATCCGCCGCTACGGCAACACCTCTTCGGCATCCATGCTGATCGCCGCCTGCGAATGGAGCCGCGCGGAAGGCTTCCGCCCCGGCGTGCCCGTGGTGTTCGCCGCGTTCGGTGCCGGCTTCCACTGGGGCGCGCTGCTGGCGCGCGGCGTGTGAACCTGCTTCCCCGCCGTCTGTTGTTGCATCATAGTCAGCATGAGCAAGCGCTGGGGCCGCTGGATTGCCATTGTACTGGTGGTCGTGTTCGCCGGGATGCAGGCCGTGCGTCCGGAAAAGTCCAACCCGCCCGTGAACCCCGGGCATACGCTTGCGGCGCAGTATGAAGTGCCGGCGGACGTGAAGGGCGTCCTCGAACGCGCCTGCCGCGACTGCCACTCCAACCGCACCCGCTGGCCCTGGTACAGCCACGTGGCGCCCTCGTCCTGGCTGCTGGCCGATCACGTGAAAGACGGACGCCGCCACTTCAACATCGACGACTTCAACGAAGAGATGTCCCTGAAGGATGTCTGCAAGGAGATCCGCGCCGGCTCCATGCCGCTGAAAGGCTATCTGCTGCTCCATCCGGATGCGAAACTGGCGGGCGCCGAGATCCAGGCCGTCTGCTCGTGGACGCAGGGCGCCAGACCGAAATGAACCGCCCGCGGCTCCGCCTGCGGGCTGCTGTTTGAGCGAAACTTCTAATGGAGGCCTGAACGGAATGCCGGAAGCCAAACCCAGGCGCATGGTTCACTGCGTCAAGTTCGGACGTGAAATGGAGGGGCTTGATGAAGCGCCCTTCGACAACCATCCGCTGGGCCAGAAGATCTATGAGAACGTGTCGAAAGAGGCGTGGCGCATGTGGGTCGAGCACATGAAGATCATCATGAACGAATACCGCCTCAACCTCGGCACGCGCGAAGCGCAGGAGTTCCTGCTCAAGCAGATGGAGCAGTACTTCTTCGGCGAGGGCGCTCAGCTTCCGCCGGACTATGTTCCGCCGGAGAAATAGACTCTTCGCAGCCGGATGAGCGAACAGGGAGCGGAACGGTCCGCCCCCGTGTCCGCTTGTCCGGCCCTCCGCTCAGAACAGCAGCTTCATGCCCGCCGACGCCCACGCCCGGGGCGTGCGGAAACCGTCTTCGAAGTACCGCTGGTTGAGCACATTTTCTGCGCGGACGAAGAAGCGCAGCGAGCGCGTGTCGTCGAGCGGCATGGTGTAGCTGGCGGCCACGTCCAGCTTCCGCGGTCCCGGGAATTCATACGGGCGGCTGCCGCTGCCCACGAAGGACGAGCCCGACACGTAGTCGCTGGCGGCCAGGAAATCCGTTGTCACCTGCCAGCGCCGCGTCAACTGCCGCGTCGCCGTGAGCGTGAACATGTGCGGGAACACGCGGATCGACCGCAGCGAGCCGCCGATCAGCGCACTGCGCCGCTCGTCGGCGTTCGTGTACGTGTAAGACGCCGAGACAAGCAGGTTGCGCTGCGGGCGCGCCTCGGCCGCCAGCTCCACGCCGCGGGCCAGCCCGCCGCCCATGTTCACATAGCCGCCCCATCGGCCGTACGGATCGTTGACGAGCCCCGAATAGCCGATCACTTCCTGGAGCCGGGTGTAAAAGTACGTCGAGCTCAGCCGGTAGCGCGAGTTGGCGAAGTAGCGGTCCGCGCCGAAGTCGAACGACACCGTGCGCTCCGGCCGGAGCTGCGGGTCGCCCAGCGGGCTGAACGCGCCCCAGAAGAACGCGCTCCCCAGCCGCTCGTACAGCGCCGGCGCGCGGAACCCGTTGCCGGCGTGCGCGCGCAGCTTCGTGTTCGCCGACGGAATGAAGTAAGAAATCGCCGCGTCTCCGGTGAGCGCGTCCGGCGGCGCGGTGAACGGCGCGTTCTGATAGAGCGGGAAGCCGCCCTCGAACTTCGGCTTCGACAGATCGAAAGTCTGGTAGCGGCCGGTGAGCCCGATCTGAAGCCGTTCGTTCAGAAGCCGGATCTGGTCCTGCACGAACACCGCCAGGCTGCGCTGATGCGCTGAGGCCCGGGCGTCCACGCGCTGCGCCGGGTCCGGATTCTCATCACGCGAAGGATTCTCGTAGAACTCGCGTTCCCACTCCAGCCCGGCGCTGAAGGCGTTCCACCGCGCCAGCGCCGCGTCGGCGCGCGCCTGCACGGTGTCGATGCGGCCGCCGAACAGGCTCGATGAATTGAACCGGGGCTGGTAGCCCTGCCCGCCCGGTCCGTTGCGGTTGTCGCGCTCCGTGTCCACGTTCTGATAGCTGAGCCGGTAATGGAACCGCGGCGACACCTGCTGCGCCCACTGCACCAGCGTGGTGACGAAGCGGCCTTCGCGCCGGCTGTCCGGATCGAAGAAATTCGGGGCGAACGTGGCGTTGCCCCACTGGAAAGGCAGCCCGCGGTCGCCCAGCCGCGCCTGCGCCGCGTCCAGAGGAACGGCGCGGATCACCGTGCTTGCGGGCAGGTTCGCCGACGGCGCCGCATAGGGGCTCGAATTCACGCCCACCGTGCTCAGCGCTGCCCACACGCGGCCGGAAAGCGAGGTGGTCGCCGACGGCCGCCACAGGAGCTGCCCCTGCGCGCTCGAGTTGCGCACGCTCTCCACGCCGTCCACGCCGCCGTTGACGTTGAGGTGCGCGATGCCCGCGCTGTAGTGCAGCCGGCTCCGGGCGGCTTCTCCCGCGATCTTCGCCAGCCCGCGCGCCAGGCCCAGCCCTCCGCCTTCGCCGCCGATCTCGCCCCGCGTGCGCCCGCCGCCGGAGTCGGTCACCAGGTTCAGCACGCCAGCCGTGGCGTTGGTTCCGTACACGCTCGAACCCAGCCCGCGCAGGATCTCTACGCGGTCGGTCTGGATCAGTTGCATGTCGCCGAGGAAGGCCGTCGCGTCGCCCTGCACGCTGGCCGGATCGCGCAGCCGCATGCCGTCGATCAGCACGCCCGTGTCGGCCGCGCGCAGCCCGCGCATCTGAATGCGCGTGAACGAGCCCGGCCCGCCCAGTTGCTGCACGCGCAATCCGGGCACAAGCCGCACGGCTTCAGACAGCAGGATCTCGGCGCGGCGCTCCATCATCGCCGCGTCCACGATGTCCATGGCCTTGCCCGATTCGATGGTCGACTGCGGCGTCACCGCCGCCGTCACCTGCACCTGCGCCGCCAGCCCGCGGATGTCGAGCTTCAGTTCGATCTCCGTCACGCGGCCGGGCTCGGCTTTCACCAGCGCCGGACTCGCCTGGTCGAGCGTGTCCGTGCGCGCCTCAATCAGATACTCGGCCGGCGCCAGCCGTTCGAAACGGAAGCGGCCCTGCGCGTCCGTGGTTGTCGTCTGCTGGAAGGTCGAGTCGCGCGTAAACAGGCGGACCGTGGCTTGCGGCACCGCGGCCTGCGACGGATCCGTCACCGACCCGGCGATGCCCGCCGGACCCTGCCCTTGCGCGAAGACACCAAAGGCGGAAATCAAAAGTACAGCGAATTGTCTCATTCGCTCCTCCCTCGAGAGCTGTTTCTGGATTCCGCCGGGAGCGAGTCCCGGGGGCGGCGGCAGGTCTTCGGACTTGCGGGCGCTGCCAGCCTCTTTGCAGGGCCGGCTCTCCTACTGGCCGCGGCTTCCCAGGAGCCTGCGCTCCCAGTGCCTGAGTCGGCGGCGTTCGTTCCCGCTTACCGCTGCGGGGCAGTCCCGGAGTTCCACCGGGTTCCCTCTTGCGTGGGCGGCCACCGGGCCGCCCAACCGCACGCAATTGCGATTATGGCCTCCGAATCCGGCCGCCGTCAACCATGGAGCGGAGTTCGTCAGGGGCTGGCGCTTTCGCTGGTTGGGGTTCATAATCCTGTGGGAGAGCTGTTATGCGAGTGACGATCGGAATTCTTTTCGTGGGCTTTGCCTGGCTCTCTGCGGCGGACGGCCCTCCGCTTCGCCTCGGCTCCCCCGCGCCGGATTGGGCTGTCGAAAGCGCCGCCGGCGGACAGGCATCGCTGGCGCGGCATTTGCGGGAGCACAAGAAGGACGCTGCGCTTCTCGTTCCGCGTCAGGGGCAATCCATTCCCAGGCCGGACCTGGAGGCGGCTGCGCGGCGGCTTGGCGAACGCGGCGTGGATCTGCTCGTCGTTCCCCCTCAGCCCGGGCCGGGACGTCCAGGGCTGGAACCCATCGCGCCAGCCACCGTGCTGGTGGACTCAGCCGGCGTGGTCCGGCGCATCGAGCCTGGGCGGCTGCTCGCGGTCAAGGAACTGGAAGAGTTCGTCGAACAATGGCGCCTCGGGCGGGAGGTGTTCTTTACCGCCTGCGCCCGCTGCCACGGCGACGACGGCTCGCTCGAAGTCTGCGGCGACGTGAAGCCTCTGACCGGCATCGGCAACCGTCTCACGCCCGCTCAGGTTTATGAGCGCCTTCGGGTTGGCGAGCTTGGCAAGGAAGACGTCCTCGTCCGCGGCCGCTTCCACAAGCGCAAGGAGGTGGAGGCCGTCGTCGTCTTCGTGCGGGGATTGTGAGGCGGCGGAATCCCGCTTCTTCGAACCAGACCGGAGGCAGCGGGCGCGCTAAATCTGGAGCGGGAGACGGGACTCGAACCCGCGACGTTCAGCTTGGGAAGCTGACATTCTACCACTGAATTACTCCCGCTCTCCGGGGACAGTGGCTACCCCTATTCTACACAAAGCCGCCTGTCTGGGAAGATCTCGGCTACTCAGCGGCGGGCGCGGCCGCGGGGAGCCGGACCTGCCGAGCATGGGCGGGGCCGGGGCGCAAACAAACGACGAAGACACCGCCTGAAAGTCCACCGAACTCCTGCACGTTGCGCCCCCCGCCGGCGTCTAAGCAGTAGGAGAGGCAGGAAAACTGCGCCCATGCCCGAGTATGCCCTCAAGTACGCCGACGGCCGCGGCGAGATCCGCCAGGAGATCGTCGAAGGCGCGAGCGAACAGGAGATCCGCGACCGCATGGCGCAGCAGGGCTTTCTCGTCTACTCCGTCCGCCCGCGCGCCGCGCTGAGCCTCGTCCCGAAAACGGGCCGCCGCCGCAAGCTCGATCTCGAGAAATTTCTGATCTTCAACCAGCAGTTCATCACGCTGTTCCGCGCCGGCCTGCCCATTCTCAAATGTCTCGACCTGCTCGGCGACCGGCTCACGGACCCGAAGCTCAGCCCTGTCATCCGCGAAATCCGCGACGACGTCAAGAGAGGCTCGCTGCTGAGCGAAGCGTTCCAGCGGCAGCAGCTCTTCCCGCCCATCTACGTCACCTCGATCATGGCCGGCGAGCGCAGCGGCGCGCTCGGCGAAGTGCTGGAGCGTTATCTGGCCTACCAGCGGCTCGTGCTCGCCGTCCGCAAGAAAATCCTGCTTTCGCTCATCTACCCCAGCGTGCTCGTCGTGCTGGTGATCGGGCTCATCGTGTTCCTGGTCACGTTCGTGGTGCCGCGCTTCGCCGAACTCTATTCGACGACCAACGCCGTCCTGCCCGCGCCTACGCGGCTGCTCATCGCCGTGGGCCTGGCCGCCGAACAGTTCATCGTGGGCGGGGCCATTGCGCTGGTTGTGCTGATCCTCGGCGGCCGCTACTACCTGCGCACGGACGCGGGCCGCGCGCTGGCGGACCGCATCAAGGCGCGCACGCCGCTGCTCGGCGAAATCTGGATCAAGTACCAGGTCGCGCAACTGGCGCGGCTGCTGGCGACGCTGCTGTCGGGCGGCATCCCGCTGGTCCAGGGCATGGAGACCGCGTCGCAGTCGGTCAACAGCCCGCTGCTGCGCGGCGCGCTCGCTGAAGCGCAAAGGCGTGTCAGGGAAGGGCAGTCCCTGTCCGGCGCGCTCAACTCCACCGGCCTGTTCCCCGGACTGGCCATCGACATGATCGAAGTGGGCGAAAGCACCGGCGCGCTGCCGCAGATGCTGAACAGCGTGGCCGAGTTTTACGAGGATGATGTCAACACCCGCATGCAGGCGGCGCTGTCGCTGATCGAGCCGGCCATCATGATCTTCATGGGGCTGTTTGTCGCCTTCGTGCTCGTGTCGCTGTATCTGCCCATCTTCTCGCTGGCCGATGCCATGAAATAGGAGACCCGCCATGGCCACCAACGGAGTCAAGCCCGTCAGCCCGGAGCAGGAGATCGAACAGGCGCGGCGGCTCGCCGCGCGCTATCGCTGCGAGTTTGTCGACCTGAAAGCGGCCAAGATCGACAGCGAGCTGTTCAAGTCGATCCCCGTCGACCTCATGTTCCGGTACAACTTCGTGCCGCTGGCTGCCTCCAACGGCGTGCTCGAGATCGCCCTGGCCGACCCGCGCCACCTGAACCTGATCGACGAGCTCTCCATCCTGCTCAAGAAGAAGCTCCGGGTCAAGGTGGCCGCCCTCAGCCAGATCGCCGATCTGCTCAAGAAGACCGAGCAGTCGCAGCGCGTGCTGGAAGAGATCACGGAAGGCTTCGCGCTCGATGTCGTGGGTGAAGAGGAGAACGCCGACGAAACGCTCTCGATCGAAAAGCTCACCGCCCAGGACGCCGAAATCGCGCCCGTCATCAAGCTCGTCGACACCACCATCTACAACGCGCTCGAGCGCCGCGCCTCCGACATTCACATCGAAACCCGCGACACCGAGGTCGCCATCAAGTACCGCATCGACGGCGTGCTGCACTACGCCATGCCGCCCATCGCCAAGGACTGGCACTCGATGATCATCTCGCGCATCAAGGTGATGAGCGAGCTGGACATCGCCGAGCGCCGCATCCCGCAGGACGGCCGCTTCCGCGTGCGCTACAAGAACCGCCTCATCGACTTCCGCGTCTCCATCATGCCCACCATCCACGGCGAGGACGCCGTGCTCCGCGTGCTCGACAAAGAGTCGATGAGCGAGAAGTTCGCCAAACTCACGCTGGAGGTGGTCGGCTTCAGCGACCGCGACCTTGTCCGTTTCCGGCGCTACATCAAGGAGCCGTACGGCATGGTGCTCGTCACCGGCCCCACCGGCTCGGGCAAGACCACCACGCTGTACGCGGCCCTCAGCGAGATCAAGAACGACGAAGACAAGATCATCACCATCGAAGACCCCGTCGAGTACCAGATCAAGGGCATCACGCAGATCCCGGTAAACGAAAAGAAGGGCCTCACCTTCGCCCGCGGCTTGCGCTCCATCCTGCGCCACGACCCCGACAAGGTCATGGTCGGAGAGATCCGCGACCAGGAGACCGCGCAGATCGCCATCAACGCCGCGCTCACCGGCCACCTGGTCTTCACCACCGTCCACGCCAACAACGTGCTCGACGTCATCGGCCGCTTCCTGAACATGGGCGTCGAACCCTACAACTTCGTCTCCGCGCTCAATTGCATCCTCGCCCAGCGCCTGGTGCGCGTCATCTGCGAACACTGCAAGCACCAGGTGCGCTACGACGACTCCTTCCTCGTCGAAAGCGGCCTCAACCCGGAAGAGTGGCGGGACACGCCCATGTGGGAAGGCGCAGGCTGCTTCGAATGCGGCGGCACCGGCTTCCGCGGGCGCACGGCCATCCATGAACTGCTCGACTTGAGCGAGCGCATCCGCGAACTGATTCTCGCCAAGCGTCCCGCCACCGAGATCAAGCGAGCCGCCAAGGAAGAGGGCATGACCTTCCTGCGCGAGTCGGCGCTCGAAAAGGTGCGTGCGGGCGTCACCACGCTGCGCGAGATCAACAAGGTGACCTTCATCGAGGGCTGAATGCACTGGCTCCACTGGCTCAAATCGCTTGTCACGGACCCGCCCCCCGAGGTTGCCTTCGAGGTCTCGGCGCGCGGCATCGCCTGGTCGCCGACGCGGCACCCGCATCTCGAGTGGACGCCGTTGCCGGATGGGGCGCTGGAGATCTCGCCGCTTGAAAACAACATGCGCGACCCCGGGGCATTCGCGGCGGCCGTCCGCGCGGCCACGGGCAACGGGGAAGGCAGGGCGCGGCGGCGGCGCGCCGCGCTGATCCTGCCCGACTATTGCGCCCGCGTCACCGTGCTCGATTTCGATTCCTTCCCCAACGAGCCGGAAGAGCAGCTCCAGCTCGTGCGCTTCCGCATCCGCCGCGTCGTGCCGTTTGACATCGAGAACGCCGTCGTCGCCTGCTATCCGCAGCCGAGGCAGGACGGCTCAAAACGCATCGACGTCGTCGCCGCCGTCGTCAACATGGACGTCGCCTCCCATTACGAAACGCCCTTCCGCGCCGCCGGGCTGCACTGCGGGTTTGTCACGCTCTCGGCGCTGGCCGCGCTTGCGCTGCCTCCCGCGGAAGAGCCGTTTCAGGCGAGCCCGCGGGTGGTGGCCAAGCTCAGCGGCGGCTCGCTCGCCGTCAGCCTGCTGGAAGACACGCGCCTGCGCCTGTACCGCTGCGTGCAGCTCGGCGAGGAGGGGCTCGAAGAGGCCACCTCGGTGCTGGCCACCACGCTCGCCTACGCGGAGGACGAACTCGGAGAGCGAGCCGCCGCCATGCAGGTCTGCGGGCTCGGCCGCGGGCAGCAGGGCTGGATCGAGCGCTGGCGCGAGGAGTTCCGCATCCCCGTCTGCGGCGTGCGCGGCCGGCTCGGCGAGCCCTCGCCCCACAACGCCGGCCTGCATGGCTATCTCGAATCGCTGGAGGCCGCATGAATCCGCCCCGCGTCCATCTCCCCCTGAACCTCGCCAGCGAGCCCTTCCGCCGCGACCGGCCCATCCTCGCCGCCTCGGCCGCCACCGCCGTGCTCATGCTCGGCGTGCTCGCCCTGCTGGTGGCCGTCATCGTCCAGGAGCGCGAGCTCGCCGCCTCGGGACGCGCGCAGATGGCTGCGGTGGATGCCCAGCTCCGCGCCGCCGCAGCCGAACAGGCGCGGCTCGAGGCGCAGCTCCGGCAGCCGGCCAACGCCGCCGTGCTCGACCGCAGCGTCCTGTTCAACGCCCTCATCCTGCGCAAGAGCCTTTCCTGGACCCAGCTATTCTCGGACCTCGAAAGAGTGATGCCCGGCAACGTGCGCCTGATCACCGTGCGCCCGTACCTTGCCGCCGGCAACGAAGTCCAGCTCGACATGGTCGTCGGCGCGCAGTCTCCCGATCCCGTCATCGAACTGCTGAAGCGGCTGGAACGCTCGCCCATTTTCGGCGCCACGTCGCTGCTCAGCTCTTCGCCGCCCACCCAGAACGAGCCTCTCTACCGCTACCGCGTGAGCGTCAGCTATGCCCAGAAACTCTGACACCGCCTGGAAAGCCTGGCTGAGCGAGCCGCGCCATGCCGTGCGGCTGGTCCTCGGCGTGCTGCTCGCCGCCAACCTAGCCGCCGCGTGGTTCGCGTTCCACACACCCGGCGGCAGTGTGGAGGATCTGGAACGCGAGCTGGCCGGCAAGCGGGGCCAGCTCGCGGCGCGCCAGCAGGCGGTGGAGCGGCTCAGGCAGCAGGTGGCGCGGACCGAAGCCGCGCGCGAAGCCGGCGAGGCCTTCCTCCGCGATTTCTTTTTGCCCCGCCAGCACGCCTACTCGCTTCTGGAAATCGAGCTCGCCAACGCCGCCCGCCGCTCCGGCGTCCGTCCCCGGGAACGCAACATCTCCTTCGAGCCCATCGAGGGCAGCGACACGCTCGGCGTGCTCAACATCAACGCGAATTTCGAAGGCACCTACGCCGACCTGATCGAGTTCCTTTACGCCATCGACCGGTCTCGGCGGATGCTGATTCTCGAACAGCTCCAGGCCTCGCCGCAGCAGAGCGGCGCAACGCTGGCCATGACCCTCAAGATGAACGCATTCATCCGCATGGAGGGGCCGCAAGAAGCTGAAGAACCTCAACTGCTCAGCGCCGCGCCAGCCGCCGTCCCGGCCGCCGCGCCGCCCGCCGCTCCGCCGGTCAAGCCCCCGGCTGCGCCTCAGGCGGCTGCCCCGCAACAGGCGCTCCGCCCGAAGCCCGACGCGATCAGCGAGCCGCGTTCCGGCCCCATGCCTCAGCCGCCGCAGAGCCGCTTCTTCAACCGCCGCCGGCCGGCGGGAGGAGAGGAGGAGCAATGAGCAAACCGCGTTTCGAGTGGAAGCTTGGGGCTGAACCCGGGAAGGTGGCCATTCTCGCCGTCCTTCTCGCCACGGCCGCCTACTTCTTCTGGCAGAACTTTTCCGAAAGCCAGCCTGCGGCGGCGCCCGCCCGCCCGCGTCCCGCGGCCCAGACAACTGCGCCCGGCACCGCGCCGGCTGGATTGCCCGCCGCGCCCGCCAACAGGAACCTGTCCGCCGGGCGCCGCGAATTCCGCCCCTCCCTCGTGCCCCGCAAGGACGAGGACCGCACCGGGATCGACCCCACCCTCCGGCTCGACCTGCTGGCGCGCGCCGAAAAGATCAAATTCGAAACCGCCGGCCGGAATCTGTTCGAATTCGGCCCCGTCGAAGCGCCAAAACCGAAACTGCCGGAGCCGAAAATCCAGGTGAAAAGCGAGCCGAAATTCATCGGCCCGGAACCGCCGCCTCCGCCGCCGGCTCCTCCTGTCAAGCCGCCCCCGCCCCCCATCCCGCTCAAGTTCTACGGCCTCGCCCTCCCGGTGCGCGGAAACGACAAACGCGTATTCTGTTTACAGGGAGACGAAATCCTGACGCCGTCGGAAGGCGACCTCGTGCAGAACCGGTACCGGATCGTGCGCATCACTCCGGTTTCGGTCCTCGTCGAGGACACGCAATACAAGCACCAGCAGCAGATCCCCATCGATCAGCCGCCGCCTCCGGGAGGATGAGGGCATGAGACACCGGCGCACACGGAATGAGCGCGGCTTCGCCCTGCTGCTCGTCTTCGCGCTTGCCGCCGCGGCGCTGGTGATGCTCTATCTCGAAATGCCCCGCGTCGCCTTCGAGCATCAGCGCGACAAAGAGGCCCTGCTCGTCGAGCGCGGCGAAGAATACACCCGCGCCATCCAGCTTTACGTCCAGAAGTTCCAGAAATACCCGCAGTCCATCGAAGATCTCGAGACGACAAACAACATCCGTTTTCTCCGGAAACGGTTCCGCGATCCGATCACCGGAGAAGACGAATGGCGGCTTATCCACATCGACGCCACCGGCCAGTACGTCGATTCCCTCGTCCACAAGCGGCAGGAGCAGAAGAAGGAAAGCGCCCCCAACGTGCTTCAGGCCGCCGTGCAGGGAATCGGCGTCTCCGCCCAGGCGGTCACCCCGGAAGGCGAATCGCAAGGCGCCAATCCCGCTCTGCGCCGCACGGCCAGCGACCGCATCATTCCCGGACTCGCCCCGGGGCAACAGCCTCCGCCGGGTTCGCCCGGTGAAGGCGAAGCTCCGCCCGAGGGGCAGCCCGGGCAGGATCAGCCGCCGGCTTCGGCCGTCCCGCCGCAGCCGGGTTCAGAGACGCCCGTGCAGGGAGAGCCCGGCAGCCCTGGCGCCGTCCAGCCCCAACCCGGCATCTTCCGGATGCCGGGAAACGTGCCTCAGCGCGCGCCCGGCACGGCTGGGCAGGGCGCACAGGCCCAACCTGGGGCTGCACCCTCTATCGGTTACGGCGGCGGCATCGGTTCGGTCTCGGCATCGCCTCCTCCCGCGCCGGGTCTGGCGCCTGGCATGGCGCCGCCCCAATCGCTCCAGACAGGCGCCTCAGGCCCGGCGCCCGGCATGGGTCAGCAGGGCACGCAGAGGCCTGGCGCCCCCAACGAGGCGCTCCAGGCCATTCAGCGGATTCTCACCCGCCAGCCCGCCGCTGGCGCTCAACCCGCTGGAGGCATGATCCTCAGCGGAGGCATCGCCGGCGTCGCCTCCAAGGCGGACATGGAAGGCATCCGCAAATACAACGACCGGACGAACTACAAAGAGTGGGAATTTCTTTTCGACTTCCGCAAGGCCATGCAGGCTGTGGGCATGGGCGCGGGTCCGGGGACGCAGCCAGGCGCGCCCGGCCAGCCGTCCTCCCAGCAGTCCGGCCCGTTTGAACGGCCTGGCCGCAGCTCTGGCTTCGGCGGGTTCGGCGGCAACCAGCCCCAGCCCGCTCCACCTGTGCGTCCTTAGAGCGCTCTTATTTTCTGGCTGTGCGTAGCTGTTTTTCAATCCGCGCCACCATCCGCTCCCGCTCCCCGGCCGCCCACGCCTTCTCCATCTCCTCCTGAGGCACGCCGCCCAGCATGCCCAGCAGCCAGTACGCCGGCAGCGCATGAGACAGATGCTGCCACCGCGCCATCTCGAGCAGGGCCCCCAGCGCCCGTTCGCGGATCTGCGCCGCCGCGGCCTCGTCCCCGCGTTCCACATACATTGCCAGCACCTGCGCCGCCTCCAGCCGGTCACTTAGCACCACCGAATTCAGCATCTCCACGAACCACGTGGGCTGCACCCGCAGCTCGCCCCCTTTCGTCAGCGCCAGGTAGGCGATCCCCTTCATCGCCCGCGCCGCATTGCGCCGCACCGCCGGCTCCGGATCCCGCAGCGCCATCTGCAACGCGCGCGCCGCCGCCGCTTTGTCCCGCGCGTATCCCGCCACGTAAGCCGCCACGGCCCTCGTATCCGGATCGGCGGCTTCCACCACCGCCCGCAGCAGGAGCTTTTCGTGGAGTTCCGCCAGCGCTTCCAGCCTTTGCTGCGCCACGCGGCAGGCCACGTTTTGCATCAGGGAATGCCCCCGCGAGAGGTCTTCTTCCAGATCCCCCTCTGCCGTCGCCCGGACCAGGGCGGCGGCGAAGTCCTCGTAAGCCGAAACGACCTCTTCCGGCAAGGCGATGGAATCGTCGCCCGGCACCGGCCGCAGCTCGAAGTGCACGCCGCCCCGCTCTTCGATTCCGGCATACAGCACCGCCTGCCCATGCTCGCAGCACCAGGCCTCCAGGTGAGCCCGCACCACCCCGTCGATCGCCTCCAGCCGCTCCTCCGCCTCTCCTTTGGACTTGGGCAGCGGATCGCCGGGCTTCACCCCCAACTCCTTGCGAATTCTCTCGGCCGGCACCCGTCTCGCGCCGAAGACCTCGACCACCCCGACGCGCGGCTGCCCTCCTGCGAGCGCCGCTGCCGCCATTCCGATCATCAGCCATTTCATCCTGTTGTCTCCTCGACCCCTATGCGCCCCACAACTATTGTCCCCCCTCGCCGGTGGGTGATTTGGTGCAGCCCTGATCGCCCCAACTGACGTTTCAGTTTGCCGTGGGGCATCTGCCCCACTTATCGGTTTTTCTAATACAGTGGCCGCTCCGTACAACAAGCGGCTGAATCAGGACATACGGTATCTGGCCCCAGATAAGCTCCTGTGGCACAAGACGTGCTAATGAATGTATGAGATTCCCATGCCGAGAACTTTCGTCACCATCGACGGCAACGAAGCCGCCGCTTACGTTGCCCATAAGACAAACGAAGTCATCGCGATCTACCCCATCACCCCCTCCTCCCCGATGGGCGAGTGGTCCGACCAGTGGTCCAGTGAAGGCAAGCCGAACATCTGGGGCACGGTGCCTACCGTGGTGGAAATGCAGAGCGAAGGCGGCGCCGCGGGCGCCGTGCACGGTTCGCTCCAGGCGGGCGCCCTGACGACTACATTCACCTCGTCTCAGGGCCTTCTGCTGATGATCCCCAATATGTACAAGATCGCGGGCGAACTCACATCCACCGTGTTTCATGTCGCCGCCCGCAGTCTGGCGGCCCATGCCCTGTCGATCTTCGGCGATCACCAGGACGTCATGGCCTGCCGCGCCACCGGCTGGGCGATGCTTGCCTCGAACTCGGTCCAGGAAGTGATGGATATGGCGCTGATTGCGCAGGCAGCCACGCTGGAAGCCCGTGTGCCCATCATCCACTTCTTTGACGGATTCCGCACCTCCCACGAGGTCGGCAAGGTCGAGCAGCTCACCGTCGAAGACATGAAGGCGATGCTGCCCGATGATCTGATCCGCGCCCACCGCGAGCGGGCGATGAACCCGGAACGCCCCGTGCTCCGCGGTACCGCCCAGAACCCCGACGTCTATTTCCAGGCCCGCGAGGCTGTCAACAAGTACTATCTTGCCGCGCCCGCAGTCGTGCAAAAAGCGATGGACCGCTTCGCTGAAATTGTCGGCCGGCGCTACAACCTGTTCGACTACGTGGGCGCTCCCGATGCCGAGCGCGTGGTGATTCTGATGGGATCCGGGGCCGAGGCCGCCCAGGAAACCGTCGAGTACCTCACCGCCCGAGGCGAAAAGGTCGGCCTGCTCAAGGTGCGCCTGTTCCGGCCCTTCTCCCTCGATCACTTCCTCTCCGCGCTTCCGGTTTCGGTCCGCTCGCTCGCGGTTCTCGACCGCACCAAAGAGCCCGGCAGCGCGGGCGAGCCTCTCTACCAGGACGTCCTCACCGCCCTCATGGAGGGACAGGCGGCCGGCAGGCTGCCCTTCGCCTCCATGCCCAGGGTCATCGGCGGCCGTTACGGCCTCTCTTCGAAGGAGTTCACCCCGGCGATGGTCAAGGCTGTGCTCGACGAGCTCGCCAGGCCGCAGCCGAAGAACCATTTCACCGTCGGCATCGTCGACGACGTGACGAACTCGTCTCTCGACTACGATCCCGATTTCTCCACCGAGGACGACAAGACGATCCGCTGCCTCTTCTACGGGCTCGGCGCGGACGGCACCGTCGGCGCCAACAAGAACAGCGTCAAGATCATCGGCGAGGAGACTGAAAACTGGGCGCAGGGGTACTTCGTCTACGACTCCAAGAAGTCGGGCTCCATCACCATCAGCCACCTCCGGTTCGGCCCGAACCCCATCCGCAGCACATACCTGGTCTCCCGGGCGAACTTCGTCGCCTGCCACCAGTGGTCGTTCCTCGAGCGGATCGACATGCTGAAGTGGGCCGTCCCCGGCGGGACGTTCCTGCTGAATTCTCCCTATGGTCCCGATGAGGTCTGGGATCACCTGCCGCGCACCGTGCAGCAGGAGATCCTCGACAAGAAGCTGAAGTTCTACGTCATCGACGCCTACTCGGTCGCCCGCGAGACCGGCATGGGCACGCGCATCAACACGATCATGCAGACCTGCTTCTTCGCCATCTCCGGCGTCCTGCCGCGCGAAGAGGCCATCGAGCAGATCAAGAAGGCGATCGTGAAGACTTACGGACGGCGCGGCGAAGCCGTCGTCCAGAAGAACTTCGCCGCCGTCGACAAGACCCTCGAGCGGCTGTACGAGGTCAAGGTGCCCGGCCGGATCACGTCGGCGAAGGACCTCCGCCCGCCGGTGCCCCCCGCCGCGCCCGAGTTCGTCCGCAATGTGCTCGGCAGGATCATCGAGGGCAACGGCGATGCGCTCCCCGTCTCCGCTTTCCCGGTGGACGGCACCTTCCCCACGGCCACGGCCATGTGGGAGAAGCGCAACATCGCCCTGGAGATCCCCGTCTGGGACGAGAAGCTCTGCATTCAATGCGGCAAGTGCGTGCTCGTCTGCCCGCACGCCACCATCCGCGCCAAGATCTACGATCCCAAGCTTCTGGAGAAAGCCCCGGCTTCCTTCAAGCACGCCCCCGCGCGCTGGAAGGACTTCAAGGACCTGGCCTATACGCTTCAGGTGGCGCCCGAAGACTGCACCGGCTGCTCCCTGTGCGTGGAAGCCTGCCCGGTGAAGGACAAGGCGCAGCCCAAGCGCAGGGCCATCAACATGGAGCCGCAGCAGCCGCTGCGCGAGTCCGAAGCCGCCAACTGGGACTTCTTCTTCCACCTGCCTGAGTTCGACCGCACCAAGCTGAACCAGACGCAGGTCAAGGATCTCCAGATCCTGCAACCGCTGTTCGAGTTCTCCGGCGCCTGCTCCGGCTGCGGCGAGACGCCCTATTTGAAGCTCCTCACGCAGCTCTTCGGCGACCGCGCTCTCATCGCCAACGCGACTGGCTGCTCGTCGATTTACGGCGGCAACCTGCCTACCACGCCTTACACCGTCAATCCAGAGGGCCGCGGCCCCGCCTGGAGCAACTCCCTGTTCGAGGACAACGCCGAGTTCGGCATGGGCATGAGGCTGGCCGTGGACCAGCAGGCCCGCTACGCCGCGGACCTGCTCCGGAAGCTCGCGCCGCAAATCGGCGAGAACCTGGTGTCCGCCCTGCTCAACGCCGACCAGAGCACCGAGCCCGGCATCTTCGAGCAACGCGCCCGCGTCGCCGAGCTCAAGAAGAAAATCGAGGAGCTGATGCCGAAGGCGAACGGCTCCAGCCTCCTGTACCGCGACCTGCTCGCCGTAGCCGATTCGCTCGTCCGAAAGAGCGTGTGGATCGTCGGCGGCGACGGCTGGGCCTACGACATCGGCTACGGCGGTCTCGACCACGTGCTGGCCTCGGGCCGCGACGTCAACGTGCTTGTGCTGGACACCGAGGTCTACTCGAACACCGGCGGCCAGTGCTCCAAGTCCACACCGCGCGCCGCGGTGGCCAAGTTCGCCGCTGGCGGCAAGCCCTCCGCCAAGAAGGATCTCGCCCTGATGGCCGTCAATTACGGCAACGTATATGTGGCCCGCGTGGCGATGGGCTCGAGCGATATGCAGACCGTCAAGGCGTTCCTCGAAGCCGAGAGGTGGAGCGGCCCATCGCTCATCATCGCCTACTCGCACTGCATCGCCCACGGCTACGACATGCGCTACGGCCTCGAGCAGCAGAAACTGGCAGTCCAGACCGGCCACTGGCCGCTGTTCCGCTACAATCCGGCGCTGGCGGCCGAGGGCAAGAACCCCTTCCAGCTCGACTCCAAGGCCCCGTCGCTGCCGCTTGAGAAGTACATTTACAACGAAACCCGCTACACCATGCTCGTCCACTCGAAGCCCGAAGACGCCCGGCGCCTGCTGGCCGAGGCGCAGGCCGACGTCATGAACCGCTGGCGCATCTACGAACAGATGGCCGCCATGCCCGGCGCTCCGGTGGAAGCCACCCAGGGAGGAAACTGATCCATGCCAGTCGATCTCACTACCAGCTATCTCGGACTTCAGCTCCGCTCGCCTCTCGTCGCCTCGTCCTCGCCCCTGTGCAAGGACATCGGCAACATTCTCCGCCTGGAAGACGCCGGCGCCTCCGCCGTCGTCCTGCACTCGCTGTTCGAGGAGCAGATCCAGCTCGAGAGCGGCGAACTCGACCGGTTCCTGTCGGAGAGCGCGGAAAGCTACAGCGAAGCCGCCAGCTACTTCCCCGAGCTCGGCTCCTACAACTTCGGGCCGGAGCCCTATCTGGAGCACCTGCGCAAGGCCAAAGAGAGCGTCGACGTCCCCGTCATCGGCAGCCTCAACGGCATCTCCAACGGGGGCTGGATCCGTTACGCCCAGATGATGGAGCAGGCGGGCGCGGACGCACTGGAACTGAACATCTACTTCCTCCCCACCGACCCCGAACTCACCTCCCAGAAGATCGAAGACACCTACTGCGACCTCGTCAGCCACATCAAGGCCAGCGTCCGCATTCCCGTTTCGGTCAAACTGGGCCCGTTCTTCACCGCGTTCGGCAACTTCGCCATGCGGCTCGACTCTTCCGGCGCCGACGGCCTGGTTCTCTTCAACCGCTTCTACCAGCCCGATTTCGATATCGACACGCTGGAGGTGGTTCCGAACCTCGTCCTCAGCGACAGCGACGAACTGCGGCTCCGCCTCCACTGGGTGGCGCTCCTCTATAACCGCATCCGTCCCGACCTCGCCATCACCGGCGGCGTCCACACGGCGGAAGATGTCGTCAAAGGGATCATGGCGGGCGCGCGGTGCACGATGATGACGTCGGCGCTGCTCCGCCACGGCATCCCCTACCTCGAGAAGATCGAAGAGGACCTCATCGACTGGATGGAGGAGCACGAGTACGAGTCCATCAGCCAGATGCGCGGCTCGATGAGCGCCCAATCGGTGGCCGAGCCAGCCGCGTTCGAACGCGCCAACTACATGAAGGTGCTCTCCAGCTACACTCTGAAGCCTGCCTCGCGCTAAGCGCGGCAGGCGCCAGTTCCGCCTGAGCCGTTTCTTGGCGGGAATCTCCCGGGCGAACCCCAACGCGGGTTCGCCCGGTTTTTATCCCCACGGCTTTGGACTCACCCGCGGCGGGGGCGCGGATCGTAGAATGCTCGCATGAGCCTGATGCGTTTCTTCCCCATCCTGGCCTTGCTGCCCGTACTGGCGGCTCAGCCCGGAAAGTCCATCCTCCTGATCACCGATGCGGAGGGCGTGGCCGGCATTTGCCGCCAGGAGCAGACGGACCCGAACAACGCCGAACTCCGCGCCCTCCTCACCGGCGAAATCAATGCCGCCGTCGACGGCTTCCTCGAAGGCGGCATCCAGGACGTATACGTGTGGGACGGCCACGACGGCAGCGCCACCCTCTCCGCTCTCACCATCCACCCGAAAGCCCGTCTGATCATCGGCGGTCTCGGCCGCACCATGACGCTCGAGCGCGGCTACAGCGCCATCGGCTTCCTCGGCCAGCATTCCATGGCGGGAGTCCGCGCCGGCATCATGGCCCACAGCTACAGTTCGCTGGGCATCCAGAATCTCCGGCTCAACGGCAGGAACGTGGGTGAAATTGAAACCCGCGCCGCTCTTGCGGGCTGCTTCAATACGCCCGTCATCTTCCTCTCGGGAGACAGGGCGGCTGTGGATGAGGTGAAAGCCATCGTGCCCGAGGCGGAAACCGTGGCCGTGATGGAAGGGCTGGCCCGCCACGTCTGCATCTCTCTGTCCGCGGAGATGTCGCGCCAGGCCATCCGCGCCGCCGCGCGCAGAGCCGCTTTGAAAATCGGCCAGGTCAAGCCGTACCGCATCACCGGCCCCGTCGCCATCGAGATTGAATACACCACCCGCAACTCCCTCCGCCTCGATGCCGGCCACGCCCTCGGCGGCGAGGTTCTCAACGACCGCACCATCCGCTACCGCGGCGCCGATTTCCTCGAAGCCTGGACCCGCGCCCGGCTCTGGTAGACGGCGCGCACGGGCCCGGCGCCCGCCGGCATCCCGATTACGCCGGCAGGTTGCCGCCCGGCAGGCGGGTCAGCCGGTTGATCTGCTTGATCACGATGAAGATGGCCAATGCGATCAGGAGGAACTCGATCACCGAGTTGAGGAAGTTGCCGTAGGTGAGCACCGCGGCGCCGGCTTTCTTCGCCTCCTCAAGAGACGCATAGGTGTTGCCGTCGAGCGCTACCCATTTGTCGGCGAGGTTCACGCCGCGAGTCAGCAATCCGAGCAGCGGGTTGATCAGGTCGGCCACCATCGAATTGACGATCTTTCCAAAGGCGCCGCCGATCACCACGCCGACTGCCAGGTCAATTGCATTGCCCTTCAGGGCGAACTCTTTGAACTCCTGTACGAAACCCATAGTTGACAGAGTATACTCCACCTCGCCGGGTCCGGTGAAGAGACCAGGGAAGTCCCCGGCCTGATGAAATACGGGTCTCCCGATGGCCGCTCGGACTGACAGCCGCGGCATTTGTCACCGCAGTTTCCGATTTTTTCCGATCCGGTAAGCCGCACGGAAGTCGCCACTTCCATCGATCCCGGCAAGAATGCCGCTCCCGATGCGCTTTGACGTCATGCAAAATTCAGGCCATGACAATCCCTCTCAACGAGCCCCTTTCATGGATCGACTCAGCCACCTTCCGGCTGCCAGAATCCAGCTTCTTCCGCCAGCGCGTTCCCAAGGACCTCATCGTCCTGCACGCTACGGCCAGTTCCACGGCGCGCAGTGTCTTCGAGACCTGGAAGCAGCCGGACAACGGAAGAATCGCCGTGGCCTATGTGGTGGAGCGCGACGGGCGCGTGTATGAGATGTTCCCGCCCGAATGCTGGGCCTACCACCTCGGCATGCGCACCCGGAATCCCGGCCATTACAACGACCGCCGCTCCATCGGCATCGAGATCGTGAACCCCGGTCCGCTCCGGCCCGACCCCGAAGGCGCCGACACGCTCAACTGGTGGCCCGACAATTTTCGCAAGCCGTGGTGCCTGATTTCCGAGGAAGAGAAATACGTCCGCCGGGAATACCGCGGCTTCAAGTATTACGCGGCTTATACGCCCGAGCAGGAGCAGGCGGTCCACCGCCTGACGGAATGGCTCTGCCGCCGCTTCTCGATTCCTCGCGTCCTGCCTCACATCACGCAGCGCGACGTGTGCGATGCCGACACCTTCTGCCGCTTCTGCGGCATCGCCGCTCACCACAACTTCCGGCCCGATAAATTCGACGTCGGCCCGGCATGGAATTGGGACTGCCTGCTTCCGATTGCCACAAGCCTCCCCAAGGCCGCCTGAGACCCCTTCAGGCGCGTTGGAGCCGCGACTGAAGGGCGCAAAGCGCCCGGAGGGAGCGGCCCCGGCGGGCGTCGTGTGGCCGCTTCTTCCGGCGGCTGGTGCCGCCTCCAGTCGCGGTTCCAGCGGCTGACGCGGCCATCTGTTGCGCCTTTCGGGGTGATTTTGCCGTCCTTGCCGTATCCCGACCGCGCCGCCGAAGTCGCATGAGAGCCGCGACTGAAGGGCGCAAAGCGCCCGGAGGGAGCGGCCCCGGCAGGCGTCGTGTGGCCGCTTCTTCCGGCGGCTGACGCCGCCTCCAGTCGCGGTTCCAGTGGCTGACGTGGCGATCCGTTGCGCCTTTTGCGGAGATTTTGCCGTCTTTGCCGTATCCCGACCGCGCCGCCGAAGGCGCATGAGAGCCGCGACTGAAGGGCGCAAAGCGCCCGGAGGGAGCGGCCTCGGGAAGGCGCCCTGTGGCCGCTTCTTCCGGCGGCTGACGCCGCCTCCAGTCGCGGTTCCAGCCGCTGGCGTGGCCATCCGTTGCGCCTTTTGGGGTGATTTTGCCGTCTTTGCCGTATCGCGACCGCGCCGCCGAAGGCGCATGAGAGCCGCGACTGGAGGGCGCAAAGCGCCCGGAGGGAGCGGCCCCGGCGGGCGTCGTGGGGCCGCTTCTTCCGGCGGCCGACGCCGCCTCCAGTCGGGGTTCCAGCCGCTGGCGCGGCCATCGGGAGCGGCCCCGGGAAGGCGTCGTGTGGCCGCTTCTTCCGGCGGCTGACGCCGCCTCCAGTCGGGGTTCCAGCCGCTGGCGCGGCCATCGGGAGCGGCCCCGGGAAGGCGTCGTGTGGCCGCTTCTTCCGGCGGCTGGCGCCGCCTCCAGTCGCGGTTCCAGCCGCTGGCGCGGCCATCGGGAGCGGCTTGCCGTCACACAGCGGCGCTTCAGGCGAACGCGCATCCGGCATCCTCAGCGCCGCCCCGGGGCATCTTAGCTTCCAAGAGGTAAACCGGATGCACAAACAGCTCCATCAATTTGCCCTGACGGTTCAGGACATAATCCATGGCCCGGTGGAAGCTCCGGTCATTGGGGAGCCATACAGTGCTCCCATGCCGCGCCCAGCGGCGGATTCGATTCTCCTCTTCACGCGCTCCGGAAGCGATCCACCGGGACGCATAGCTTTTTAGAGCCAAAAGAACCGGTTCTGGCCGACACGAGGCTTCCGCAATGACGTGCACATGAGTCCGCCGAACGTGGGCAGCCCAGATTGCCCACCCACGGCGACTGCCGCATTCGAGGATTCCACCGAGCGCTAACTTTCTTGCTTCCGAACCCAGCTCGTAGGGCGGCTCCCTCATAAGTGCCCTGGCACAGGCGAACCTCGCGGCATTTGGCGCGGCTAAAGGTGTCCCGAAGATTCTGTGCGTCCGGTCAACTGTACCTGGTTCCTGTCCAGGCAGGTGCAACCCGTAGCAGGCGAAGGTAATGAGATACCGCACATAGGAGATGGTGTCGCACGGGAGGTCCCTCTCTCAGGGGTTCTGAGGCCTGCGGCCTGTTTTTCGCGAAGCCGCAACCGAGCCGCTCCAGCGCGCCAGGAGCCGCGACTGAAGGGCGCAAAGCGCCCGGAGGGAGCGGCCTCGGCGGGCGCCCTGTGGCCGCTTCTTCCGGCGGCTGGTGCCGCCTCCAGTCGCGGTTCCAGGCGCTGGCGTGGCCATCGGGAGCGGCCCCGGCGGCCGTCGTGTGGCCGCTTCTTCCGGCGGCTGGTGCCGCCTCCAGTCGCGGTTCCAGGCGCTGGCGTGGCCATCGGGAGCGGCCCCGGCGGG
>JBMOMB010000024.1:0-59711 GCA_049325215.1 Acidobacteriota bacterium | reverse complement strand
TCCGCGTGGACACAGCGGACTGTCCCCACAACCCCCAACCCCCACCGGGGACAGTCCACTGTGTCCCCCACCCCTCGCTCCCCAACCTTCCAACACCGCTCCCCGGTGGACACAGCGGACTGTCCCCATCACCTCCAGCCGACTGTCCCCACACCACCCTACCTCTGCAGCCCCCCTAACTGAACCGCCACAATCGCCGCGACCAGCTCCGGCCACAGCTTCGCCGGAGTCCAATTGAAGAAATACCCCTTCATGGTCACATTCACGCTCATGCACCGCCCGTCCCGAACGCTGACGCTGGCCGATTGGATCGGCCCTGGCCCCAGATGCGGCCATGCCGGCATCCGCACCAACCCGGCCGGAATGATGCCGGTAACCGAACCACCGAAGACTCCCCCGCCTCTTCCGTACCACGGCTCGGCCAGTTCCGCCGGCGCCTCCACCTCCACCGTGCAGCCGTCTCCCATCATCCGCACCATGAATCTCCGCCGCCGTTCCCACCGCCCCAGCAGCATCCAATACTTCACATTCATCTGCTTCGCCCAGGTGATGGGGTCGCCAGAGAAATCCGGTCCTGTCTCCATCTCCTCAAAGGGGGGGTAGATATGCGGCCCTCCAGACTGCCTGAACCGGTACTTCTCCCGCTCCACCCGGATGATCCGGCCCGGTCGCAGCAGTCTCTCTACCACTTCTTCCGCCTCCCCACGCACCAGGCTGCCCGAGATTGACAAACAGCTCATTGCGAAACCTCCTCTTCAGACCTCATGTTCACGGCCGGCCTCACGGCAACGGCTCCACATACAGCTCCCGCCGCCTCCGGAATGAAGGTTGGGTGCACACGACATCGTCGAACTCCACTCCCAGAGGCGCCCTGCATCTGCGCCCCGTCAGGATCGCTATGTGCCGCCCTCCCGGCAGACGCGGCGCGTCGCACCACGCCCCGTCCGTGACCCACAGCGTCAGCGGCGGCCGGTGTTTCGCCACTTCGTCAACCGCGGGCTGCATGAAGGTGCCCCCCCGGCCCACGATGACAAAATCGTCCGGCATCTCCTCTGGCTGTTCGTACACCAGCGGCCCGTACACTGCTGCGTCCACCTGCCAGACGATCAACCCCAGGCCCAGCTCCCGCGCCATGGCGCGCACCTCCGCCAATACCGCTTCCAGATGCCACAAGGTCATGCTTCCGCTCGTATCGATCACCAGCCCGGCCTTTTCCAGGCGCTTCCGCTTTCCGGGCGCCGCGTAGGCCAGCGATGCCGATCTGCGGTGCAGCCGTGTCCACGTCCGCTGCTCCCCGCTCATCTCCCCCATCCACCGCCGCACCACCCTTGCCCATTCCGGCGCCTTCCGGTTGGCCAGGTGCAGCAGTTCCATAACGTCGCCAGGAACGCTCCCAGGCGTGTCCTGCTCCGACCTCAGCGCCGCCAGCCGCACCGCCTCCACCACCTGCCGCCGGCTGGCTTCGGCTTCCTTGAGCGGAACCAGGTCGCCCTGGTACTCCCGCGGCAGAAATTTCAGCCCGCACAGCTTTCGATAAACGTCCTCCTCCGCATCCTTGTCACTGATATCGATCGGGACATTCAGCTCATCCCTTGCGATATTTGGAAACTCTTTGGCGATCTGCCGGTTGATCACAAGATCCGTTGCCACGTTCCACAGCCACGGATCTCTCTCGCCCATCCGCAGCGTGTGCATCCTCGCCACATGCTCCAGCTCGTGCACTACGAACTTCAGCGTCTCCTTTTCATTTTCATCGCCCAGCGTGGCGGCGTTGATCACGATCCGCCGCCCGTCCGTCCACCCGCCCCGCCCAGTCTCCAGCACCCTTCCGTCGGGCAGATGAATCCGCACCAGCGGATTCCATTCCACTCCGATATCCATCTGCGCCGCCAGGCATGCATAGAACGTCCTCCAGATGGACAGGCCGCTGGTTCCGTTCCACAGCGACGCCACCGCACGCTCCACCGCCCTGCGCGCCTTCTCCATGGCCTCCGCCGACGGCGGCTGCATGGACACGTACTCCACCCGCGCCCTCATCGCTGTTTCCCCCTCGCCTGTTGCCGGCTCGTCACCGGAACGATTCCCGTCTGGTCCAGCTCCAGCGCCAGCTCGATGACCGCCTTCCACTCGAACACCGCCTTCCCCAGCACCGGCCCGCGCCTGACGATCGTGGCCAGCAGCGCCGCCCGGATCACGCCTCCCCATGGACGGCAGAATTCGATCACCGCCCCAACCGCGTCCTCGCCCTCCTGCAGCGCCTCTTCCGCCAGCGAAAACGCCGCCACCCACCGCTCCACCGGATCGGTGACCGCGCCAGCCTCCGCCCGGCCTGCTTTCACATCCTCCAGCGTCGGCAGCTTCAGCCGCAGCTCCGCGTAGGTCCGCAGCTCGGCCGCTGCCGGCTCCCCGATCAGCCCCGCCACAATCGCCCAGTCGATCTCGTCCATCTCCTGCCGCTGGGCCATGTACGCGCTGGCCATCGAAAGCGTCCGCGGCGATGGCCATGCCAGCAGATCCCGCCAGTTCGATGGCGTCGATACCGAGTCCGGACGCGTCTTCAGCATCGCTTTCAGCAGCGGGTGCGGCCGTCCGTCTTCCAGCCTTCCCTGAGGCCACCGCTCGATCCGCACCCGGGGCGGAACGTCAGGATCATAATCCGCCCAGTCCTCCACCGTTGTCTCCACAGGAATATGCACCACACGGTTCCGGATCTGCGTCGGAATCGCATGCGCCGCCGCCCGGTCTTCCACCCGGTTGCCCGCGCAAACCACCACCCATCCCGGCGGCAGCTCGTACTCGTCCAGCCTCCCCTGGTACAGAAGCTGCCCGAACACAGACTGGACAGTCTCCGATGCCTGCGGAAACTCGTCCAGAAACAGGATGCCTCTCCCCTCCCGCGGCAGAACTTCGGCATACCTCCACACCAGCCCGGACGCCGTCGGCACCGGCACCCGGATGTCCTCCGGCTGCACCAGCGACAGGCTCAACGTCCTCCTCTCCACCCCGCTCGCCCGCGCCAGCCGC
Source organism: Acidobacteriota bacterium (assembly GCA_049325215.1). GTDB lineage: Bacteria > Acidobacteriota > Terriglobia > Bryobacterales > Bryobacteraceae > JANWVO01. Next base: position 56,687 of record JBMOMB010000024.1, on the reverse strand, counting down.
TCCACCAGTTTCGATTTCCCGGTTCCAGGCTGCGCATGGAGGAACACTGTCAGGCCAGCCTCCACGCAACGTGCCAGTGCCGTTTCTGCCTGTGAAATCTTCATTCTCAACCTCCTTGAACTAGATACCCCGGCATGAGCCGGGCTGCTTTCTCTGCCCCAGCCAGGGCCGCCAGCATCACAGGGCCGCCCTTCCAGCCTGGGAGATCCTCACTCGCGGCCAGGCGGCCCAATTCGTCCCCCGCCGCCGGCATCCAGACTGCTCATGTTTCCCTCTGCCGTCCTCAACCCGGTGCAACAGTCCCTCTATCGATGCCTTTTTTGTTTAAAGGCTATTTCATTCAACAACTTGCGGACCTTTGAAGCCTCGCCTCCTGCCCGGCCGCCTCGTCCGCACTTCCGGCGCTGGTCTGTCTCCGCCACACCTCATTCCCCGCACGTTAACCGGCTTCTGTTGCCCCCGCCCCAGCCAGGGCCGCCAATAGACGGACACTTCTTCGCTCCGGCCGAACCCTCCTCCCAGGCGGTCGGCCCGGCTCACCATCGCTGCCAGTCGGCCGGAGGCCCCGCTGGCCTGCCTCGCCCGGCTCTGTCTCCCTTTGGGCAGCTTTCTTTCTTGCGGCGCATCAACTGCTTGCAGCACTTGTCCCCGCCCCGTCCCTTCCTCCCCTGTACATGCTCCGCATGGAGATTCTTGCAATGTCATCCGAACCGAGTCCTTCTTCCCCCGGACGCCCCTTGACCGAAAAGCAGCTCGCCGCCCGCCGCTCCAACGCCCGCAAATCCACCGGCCCCAAATCCCCCCAGGGCAAAGCCCGCTCTTCGAAGAACGCCCTGAAACACGGCCTCTTCGCCCAGACAGCCCTGCTTGACTTCGAGCCATCGGAAGAATTCGTCGCCCTGCGCGACTCCTACCTCGCCGAACACCAGCCCCAGGGTCCCACTGAGGCCCACTTCGTCATGGAGATGGCCAACGCCCAGTGGCGCCTCCGCCGCGTCCGCGGCATGGAAGCCGATCTGATCCAGCGCCTGATCGCCACCGAACTAGACCCCTGGCTCCTCACCCCCGGCCAGCGTCAGGCGGAAGCCGTCCGCCGGCTCGCTGACGACTCCCACGTCCTGCTCCTGCTGCAGCGCTACGAGGTCATGTTCCGCCGCCAATACGAGCGTGCCCTGCACCTGCTCTGGGAGCACCGCGACCGCCGCCGCCTCTCTCAACCCGCCCCGCCCCTTCCGCGCCCCGCCCCTTCCCTGGATTGCCAGCGTCAGCCTCCTCCCGTCCTGGCGCCCCAGTCCGCCCCGCCCGCCCTGCCGGCCGCGCCCTCCCGCGATGAAAACACGAAATTGCAGAACGAACCGAAGCCGCCCTCATCCGCCTCAGCCGGAAAGACTTCTCCACCGCCACAGCATGCAGGTACAGCCCCCGGCCGCCCGGCCGCCCACGAGTCGCCATCCCCCCAGCGCCTGCCGTCGGATCCTCCATGCGGATCTTGACAGCGTGCGGCAGCGCGATTAAGATGGTGAGGCAAACAGAGGGCGGCGGGCAAACGATCATGTCCAAAACAATTTCAGTCAACTTTGTTATGAAAGAAATTTTTGTCACGGCCCCCTGCAAGTCTTTGACTCCGCGGCAGATGCCCAGGGTGGACGGGTCAGACCTGAGCCCCGTTCAAAAGGGGATTGAGACTCAACCTGGAGGTTGAGGGCAGCCTGGAGCGCGGTCAGACCTGAGCCCCGTTCAAAAGGGGATTGAGACCGTCCCCCGTTGAGAGGTTAGATGCCGAGGATGGTCAGACCTGAGCCCCGTTCAAAAGGGGATTGAGACGACCCCATTCCGCCAGCATCTCTGCAATTCTCGGTCAGACCTGAGCCCCGTTCAAAAGGGGATTGAGACCATATGCGATAAGGACGGCTTCCCCGGAGTTAAGGTCAGACCTGAGCCCCGTTCAAAAGGGGATTGAGACGGGCTAAGCCCGCAATTTCAAAGATCTTCGGCGGTCAGACCTGAGCCCCGTTCAAAAGGGGATTGAGACCTTGCAAGTTGAGGGCGGCTTGGAGCGCCGCTGGTCAGACCTGAGCCCCGTTCAAAAGGGGATTGAGACACTTCGACGTTAGCCATATAGCCTCCAGTGCGGGTCAGACCTGAGCCCCGTTCAAAAGGGGATTGAGACCTTGTGCCCTATTGTCACTCCGTCCTCATCATGGTCAGACCTGAGCCCCGTTCAAAAGGGGATTGAGACCTTGTGCCCTATTGTCACTCCGTCCTCATCATGGTCAGACCTGAGCCCCGTTCAAAAGGGGATTGAGACGCACTTCAACGATGCAATCCTCGATGCTGAGCGGTCAGACCTGAGCCCCGTTCAAAAGGGGATTGAGACACATGATCCAGAGTTTGTCGCGACCCTTACAGGGTCAGACCTGAGCCCCGTTCAAAAGGGGATTGAGACGTAGAGGGTGCCATGACCTCCTCCGCGATGGCGGTCAGACCTGAGCCCCGTTCAAAAGGGGATTGAGACGCTGCGCCGTCACGGTTGCCCCTTCCATCGGAGGTCAGACCTGAGCCCCGTTCAAAAGGGGATTGAGACAGCGTCCACATAGCATCCAGCCCGGCGGTTCTGGTCAGACCTGAGCCCCGTTCAAAAGGGGATTGAGACGTTTGCCGCCGCATCACTGGTCATTTCTGGTGGGTCAGACCTGAGCCCCGTTCAAAAGGGGATTGAGACCTAAGGCCGCGGTTGGGCTGATACCGGCGCGCTGGTCAGACCTGAGCCCCGTTCAAAAGGGGATTGAGACCTGACCAGTCCGCGGAACTGCGGCATCGTGCCGGTCAGACCTGAGCCCCGTTCAAAAGGGGATTGAGACTCATGTCCTGCCGCATACTTCCCTCGCAGTGAGGTCAGACCTGAGCCCCGTTCAAAAGGGGATTGAGACACACTGCGGAGTCCGTGCCACTCCGCACCGCGGTCAGACCTGAGCCCCGTTCAAAAGGGGATTGAGACGCGCCGAGGGACACTATCTTGTGCCCCAGCGTGGGGTCAGACCTGAGCCCCGTTCAAAAGGGGATTGAGACACGTTGAGGTCGACATAGTCGAAGCTGTCAAAGGGGTCAGACCTGAGCCCCGTTCAAAAGGGGATTGAGACTGACACCTTCACGAAGGCTTCGGCGCGATCCTCTGGTCAGACCTGAGCCCCGTTCAAAAGGGGATTGAGACCCGCGTCCGTCGCACCGCATGCAGGCAGCGCACGGGTCAGACCTGAGCCCCGTTCAAAAGGGGATTGAGACTCATACTCGACGTTTTCTCCATTCCTGTACTCGGTCAGACCTGAGCCCCGTTCAAAAGGGGATTGAGACGCCAGGGCTGCACTCATTTCTGCCATGGTGTGGTCAGACCTGAGCCCCGTTCAAAAGGGGATTGAGACCAGCCGCGGACACGATGGCGCGGACGATGTCCGGTCAGACCTGAGCCCCGTTCAAAAGGGGATTGAGACGGCGGGAGGTTGCGGGCTACGCATCCTCCACCGGTCAGACCTGAGCCCCGTTCAAAAGGGGATTGAGACCCGCATTTCAAAGAACTCCGGCTACCCAGTCAGGTCAGACCTGAGCCCCGTTCAAAAGGGGATTGAGACCCTCTGGCGCGGGCTTGCGGAGCATTTGCTCGGTCAGACCTGAGCCCCGTTCAAAAGGGGATTGAGACCGCGCCGGTCAGCCGGGCTGACGGGGGAAGCGGGGTCAGACCTGAGCCCCGTTCAAAAGGGGATTGAGACAGCGTGTTGACGTCGACGGCACCGGCCGCAGGCGGTCAGACCTGAGCCCCGTTCAAAAGGGGATTGAGACTCCACACGCAGAGTGATTGCGTGCGGCGTGAGGTCAGACCTGAGCCCCGTTCAAAAGGGGATTGAGACGGATGCGTCCAGCACCTGCCACATGGCCGCAGGTCAGACCTGAGCCCCGTTCAAAAGGGGATTGAGACAAAGATCTACGGCGCTACGCGCCGTGCGGAGTATGTCAGACCTGAGCCCCGTTCAAAAGGGGATTGAGACCTGAGGGACACAATCTTGTGTCCTACGGTGACGGTCAGACCTGAGCCCCGTTCAAAAGGGGATTGAGACCCGGGCCCCGCGCCCGGACTCGTCAGGCGGAAGTCAGACCTGAGCCCCGTTCAAAAGGGGATTGAGACGGCCGCTAGGCCAGTGTTTCGTCCGGGCCCCGCGTCAGACCTGAGCCCCGTTCAAAAGGGGATTGAGACCCTCGCCACCGTTGCATTCCACGAGCCGCACAGTCAGACCTGAGCCCCGTTCAAAAGGGGATTGAGACCGCCCGCGATATCGGGGCCAGTGGCCAACCGGAGTCAGACCTGAGCCCCGTTCAAAAGGGGATTGAGACTCCCTCAACTTCCCGCGGCATCCAGTCCATCGGTCAGACCTGAGCCCCGTTCAAAAGGGGATTGAGACGACGTCCCCTGGGCATCAAGGCAACAAAAAAGGTCAGACCTGAGCCCCGTTCAAAAGGGGATTGAGACTGGTTGCCGTTGGCGGAGGCGGGCCACGATGGCCGTCAGACCTGAGCCCCGTTCAAAAGGGGATTGAGACTCCGGCAGCGAAACGATGAACCCGCCTTTGGGTCAGACCTGAGCCCCGTTCAAAAGGGGATTGAGACTTGTTCTGCCGCCGTATCGCACGATGCCATGTCAGACCTGAGCCCCGTTCAAAAGGGGATTGAGACTTTTGGTATCTGAACAGATAGCCGGATCCTAAGTCAGACCTGAGCCCCGTTCAAAAGGGGATTGAGACGGCTCTCCGCGCCGGGGCAACGAAGGACGCCGGTCAGACCTGAGCCCCGTTCAAAAGGGGATTGAGACCAAGAATTTCTTGAATCTTACGTTCCTCACGTGTCAGACCTGAGCCCCGTTCAAAAGGGGATTGAGACATCTGGTGCTCCAGAAACATCGGCGCGAGTACCGTCAGACCTGAGCCCCGTTCAAAAGGGGATTGAGACACAAACCGTTGCAGCCGTCGGACGGCCACAATCGTCAGACCTGAGCCCCGTTCAAAAGGGGATTGAGACAGGCGGCGGGAGCACGGGGCTCCCGCCGATGGTCTGTCAGACCTGAGCCCCGTTCAAAAGGGGATTGAGACCCTGGGAGGCGTGGCGTTAGAGGCGGCGGGAGCACGTCAGACCTGAGCCCCGTTCAAAAGGGGATTGAGACCACCTCCACTGATGGGTATATCCGGTATGGCCGGTCAGACCTGAGCCCCGTTCAAAAGGGGATTGAGACCGTAGAGCGCGCCGTGCGGAGTATCCGCGACACGTCAGACCTGAGCCCCGTTCAAAAGGGGATTGAGACCCCTAAAGGGACTACTCAATTCTCTGACTGGAGGTCAGACCTGAGCCCCGTTCAAAAGGGGATTGAGACAATTTCTCCGGCGCGGTACTGTGTGGTCTATTCGTCAGACCTGAGCCCCGTTCAAAAGGGGATTGAGACGGCGGAGCCTCCACCCGGATGTCGAAGCTGATGCGTCAGACCTGAGCCCCGTTCAAAAGGGGATTGAGACTTCAAAGCATCCTGCAAGGCGTTGTTGTAACCCGTCAGACCTGAGCCCCGTTCAAAAGGGGATTGAGACTTCAAAGCATCCTGCAAGGCGTTGTTGTAACCCGTCAGACCTGAGCCCCGTTCAAAAGGGGATTGAGACCAGCCACCAAACTGTATTGGCAATCTGTTTAGTCAGACCTGAGCCCCGTTCAAAAGGGGATTGAGACTCCTTGGGGTGAGGTTGTTAGACGCCGAGGATGTCAGACCTGAGCCCCGTTCAAAAGGGGATTGAGACAATGACGGTACCCTCGTAGTCGCCTGCGGTCTGTCAGACCTGAGCCCCGTTCAAAAGGGGATTGAGACTACACTCCGCTCTCGCAATGTTCAACACCAGCTGTCAGACCTGAGCCCCGTTCAAAAGGGGATTGAGACTCTAAAACCCAACCACCACCCTTCACGACCACGTCAGACCTGAGCCCCGTTCAAAAGGGGATTGAGACGCCGCCTTGACTGCCAGTTCCGGTGACACCTGGTCAGACCTGAGCCCCGTTCAAAAGGGGATTGAGACTGGCCTCTATTGGCAGCAGACCTGCATCTGCGTCAGACCTGAGCCCCGTTCAAAAGGGGATTGAGACAGGTGCTCCGGGAGCTCCAGCTCGTAGTTGACGTCAGACCTGAGCCCCGTTCAAAAGGGGATTGAGACTTGCTGTGCAGCCGGAAGGTGTGCGCGGCGAACGTCAGACCTGAGCCCCGTTCAAAAGGGGATTGAGACGCAGGCTCCTCGACTGGCTCCACCTTGGAGCGCCGTCAGACCTGAGCCCCGTTCAAAAGGGGATTGAGACCGCCGATGCCCGTTCTGCGGGCTTCCAGCCATTCGTCAGACCTGAGCCCCGTTCAAAAGGGGATTGAGACAGTTCTGCGGGGCGATAATGCACGCTGCACGTGAGGTCAGACCTGAGCCCCGTTCAAAAGGGGATTGAGACTCCAGTGCGGGGCTTACGCCCCGCAATGTCAAGTCAGACCTGAGCCCCGTTCAAAAGGGGATTGAGACTGGAGGGCTGCGGTCCGGCTGACGCCGGCGCGGTCAGACCTGAGCCCCGTTCAAAAGGGGATTGAGACCCATGCTTCGAGCAGTATCTTCTTGCGCCGGTGTCAGACCTGAGCCCCGTTCAAAAGGGGATTGAGACCACTCCGAGATCTCGTTATTTACGCCGAGACCGGGTCAGACCTGAGCCCCGTTCAAAAGGGGATTGAGACCTGCGGCGAAACTGATACTTCGTCAGCTTAGTCAGTCAGACCTGAGCCCCGTTCAAAAGGGGATTGAGACAATTGAGCGAACCACCGCTGCAACTCCGCAGTAGTCAGACCTGAGCCCCGTTCAAAAGGGGATTGAGACCGTGCAGCTCGTCTGCGTCCCACGGTTCCCCGGTCAGACCTGAGCCCCGTTCAAAAGGGGATTGAGACCGCCGCAGTGGGGTAAGAGACACCCAGCGCGGCGTCAGACCTGAGCCCCGTTCAAAAGGGGATTGAGACTCGGGCAAGGAAACGGTCGAACGCGTCTCAAAGGTCAGACCTGAGCCCCGTTCAAAAGGGGATTGAGACACGGATAGAGCGGGCGGATGGGCGTCTACAGCCGTCAGACCTGAGCCCCGTTCAAAAGGGGATTGAGACGGGAGTGGCCGACAGCAGCCACACCCGCCCGACGTCAGACCTGAGCCCCGTTCAAAAGGGGATTGAGACCGTGAATCCAGAAGATTGCCAGAATCCTCCCGGTCAGACCTGAGCCCCGTTCAAAAGGGGATTGAGACGCGAGCTCGGCAGAGGTGAGGAGCTTCATCGCGTCAGACCTGAGCCCCGTTCAAAAGGGGATTGAGACAAATCTCCGGCGGCATTTCCCACGAATGATGGTCAGACCTGAGCCCCGTTCAAAAGGGGATTGAGACGGCCGTCTGGCCGCGCGGCGGACCGTCCGTTGGAACCAGTTGTCAGGCGACAGCGCGAGCTCACCGGACTATCTCGAAATCGAGAACGCGGAACTCGACATGCTTCGTCAATTTGGAAAGACTACTATCGACACTGTCGCGTAGTCGCTTGGCCAAGCCCGCAGGAATGATGTCATAGCCCTGCACGACATCTTAATCGATAGGATTTCTCTCTGCGTCGTAGAACACCACGAGGCAACGCACATTCTTCACGTCCTCGCGCAGTTGGTTCCGTGTACCGCACCCGATTTCTTGCACAGTTTTTTGAATGATCGTCATGCGGCGGGCCCGAGGGCAAGCAGGGCCTGGTGAGCCTGCCGCGGGGATTGGAAGTGGAGCCGTTCCACCAGCCACTGCTCGTTGTAGCGCCGGCGCAAGCCTTCGAGCGCTTCGGCCGGCTCCTTCAGTGTGTGGAAGCGCCTCACCCAGTGCAGCCGCTCCTTGAGGGTTCTGACCAAGTGTTGAAGGCAGCCGTTGCCTTCAGGCTCGCCCACGAAAACAGGCGAGGGCCTGTTCCGAGAAACTGGACCTCGCGCCAAAAGTCATCGCCGGTGAGCCGCGTTCAGCCGTCAGCTTGCACGCTGAAGTTCTTCACGGATCACGCGCCGCAGCGTTGCCTCCAGCGGCTGCCCTGCCTCTTCAACATGCCGGCGCAGGGCATCGTTGATCAGCGCCTGATAGCTGCCGCCTCCTGCCCGGTTCACTTGCTCGCGAAACCAGGCCAAAACGTCCTCATCCAGGCGGATCGTGATCCGCGTCTTGCCCTTCGGAACGCGAACCACGGGGCCGCGGCGGGCCTTGGAAAAGTCATATTCTCGCTTCATCGTTGTTCCTCGTACTGCTGGCGTTCCCGTGGCGTGGCTGGCCGCGCCGAAATCACCCGCCTCGCCATGTGTGCACCACCACAAGCACCCGGCCGAGGCAGTCCATTCCGATGCTGACCCATCGCTGCTCATCCTCCGAAGAGGGATCTTCGATCGTAAGAGCGCGATTGTCTTCAAACACGCCGCCACATCCGCGAAATCGACCCCATGTTTCTGAAGATTGCGCCTCGCCTTTGCAGGATCCCATCGGTAGGCCACTTCTCAAGCGTATGCACGTTTGTGCACAGAGTCAAGTCTCGCTCGGTGATTCAGCCGGCTGCGCCGCTCAAGCCCATCGGTGGCGCCCTGGCGGCGGCGCGCGGCGAACTGCGGCAGAAGCACGGCCAGCGGCTCGTGCCCGCTGGCTGCCAGCCATCCACCAATCTCGGTGCCCCGGCTGGCCGCCATCAGCTATGCCGCCGTAGCGATAGCGCCAGTCCCTTTGCGTAAAGTCTTTACGCCCCCGTCCCGCCCCTTCCGTCTTTTTTCTCTTCCCCTATTCCTCTCGAAAGACTTCACTTCTCCGCTTGCCACAGAAAACCGGCCCCGAAATCCTTCCGACTGTCTCTTATAATCCCTCCCCAGAGACCGGCTCATGGCCAAACGCAAACGCAAACCCAGGTCCCCCTTCCTCCCCTCCAAACCCCGCGGCCCCAAGACCCCCCAGGGCAAGCGCCGGTCCTCCCTCAACGCCCTCAAATACGGACGCTACGCCCGCACCCTCCTCGGCCTCTTCGTCGACGACCCGGCCCTGTTCGGCTCCGTCATCCGGAAACTGCAATCCACGCACACCCGGGAGGATCGTTCCCCAGTCCCTCAGCCTTCTTCTGAGGCGCTCGACACCCGGCCCTCCCACGCCCTGCACACCGTGTCCCCGGCCCGGCCTGGCCAGATGCACGCGGCGGCACGAAATTCGCCCGGTAATTCTTTCCATCCAGTTAAAAACACGCCCCTTAACACCGAAAAATCGTTCCAGAACGGACTCGGAACGAACTCGCCCCACGATCACTTCCAACCCGCACAAAACACTCAGGATGCCGCACCGGCCGCCGCGGCCCGGGCAATCCGGTTCGAAGCCGCCTGCCACCGCCTCGCCAGCGCGGTATCACCGGCTCCTTTCACGCCCCTTACGAACCCCGCAGCGCCCGTGCCACCGCTTCCCCGCCCCGGAACCCCGCCCGCGGTGCCGCCTCCCGCACCCACTCGCGCGGCCGGCACTCCACCACCAGCACCTGTCCTCCAGCCGCCTCCACCCACGCCTCCCACCGGTCGGGAAGCGCCTGCCCCGCCGCCCACCACCCCGGATGCGCCCGCGCCACCACGCGCTCCGGCGCGCCCAGCCCCAATCGCAGCCACACCCGCTCCAGCTCGCTCCACGGGGCGCCCGTCTCCAGCCGAACCCGCGCCAATGCCCCCTGCGCCCGTCCCGGCAACCACGCCAGTGCAGGCGCCGCCAGCCACGCGGTCACGAAACCGCGCCGTGTCCAATCCATCATCGCTGCCACCCCCGTATCCTACCGCCCTCGCTGTCGGTATAGGCTGGAAGGGATCGATGCCCGACAACCGCAAGCCCGGCGTCCTCGTCGTGGACGATGAACTCAACCAGCGCACTGCCCTCGCCTCCATGCTCGAAGCATGGGGCTACACGGCAGCCACCGCCGCCGACGGCGCCGAGGCCCTGGAGATTCTCCAGGAATTCCCCGCCGCCGCCATCATCACCGACCTCATGATGCCCGGCATGGATGGCGCCGAACTCCTCCGCCGCCTGAAAGAACAAGGCAACGCCCCGCCCGCCATCGTCCTCACCGCCTTCGGCAACATCGAAACCGCAATCCGCATGGTCCATGACCTCGGCGCCTTCTGGTTTCTCGAGAAACCCCTCCAGACCGGCGCCCTCCGCCTCCTGCTCGAGCGCGCCGTCGCGCAGCGGCGCCTCGCCGAGTACAGCGAATCGCTCGAACGCCGCCTGTCATCGGAGGGAATTCTCGGAGAATTAGTCGGCAATTCGCCGCAAATGCAGGAGATATTTTCCGTCATCCGCCAGGTGGCGCCCACTTCCGCCACCGTCCTGATCACCGGCGAAAGCGGCACCGGCAAGGAGCTCGCCGCCCGCGCCCTCCATCAGCTCAGCCCGCGCCGCGACGGCCCCTTCGTCGCCATCAATTGCGCCGCCATGCCGGAAACCCTCATTGAAAGCGAATTATTCGGCCACGAAAAAGGCGCCTTCACGGGAGCGGTGGAGCGCCGCCGCGGCTGCTTTGAACTCGCCCATTCCGGCACGTTGCTGCTGGATGAAATCGGCGAAATGCCCCTCGCCACCCAGGCCAAGCTCCTCCGCGTTCTCGAAGAACGCCGCGTCCGGCGCCTCGGCGGAGCCCGCGAAATCGAAGTCGATGTCCGCGTCCTCGCCGCCTCCAACCGCCGCCTCCAGGACGAGGTCCGCGCCGGCCGCTTCCGCGACGACCTCTACTTCCGCCTCCAGGTCTTCGAGATCCGCATGCCGCCCCTGCGCGAGCGCCCCGGCGACCTGCCGCTGCTGTGCGCGTCCATCATCCGCGATCTCAACCAGCGCCATCAGTGCCACGTCGAAGGGCTCTCGCCGCAGGCGCTCGACGCCCTTCGCGCCCACCCCTGGCCGGGCAACGTCCGCGAACTCCGCAACGCGCTCGAGCGCGCCGTCATCCTCGCCGGCTCTGGCCTGCTGGAGCCGCGCCATTTCCTCACCCTCTCGCCCCAGTCCCGGGAGCCCGCGCCCGCTGCCTCCGCCTCCGGCACATCCGCCGCCGAAGTCCGCATCCCCATCGGAACCACCATCGATGAGGCCGAGCGCGCCCTCATCGAGGCCACGCTCCGCCACACCAACAACAACCGCACCCGCGCCGCCGCCATCCTCGGCATCAGCCAGAAGACGCTCTTCAACAAGCTCCGCGAGTACGGCGCCTCGCAGCAGGGGGAGTAATCCGTGTCTCTGCGCGCCCGCGTCATGCTGATGACCGTCGGCCTCGTAGCCGCCGTCGCGCTCACGCTCATCCTCGTCGAACTGCACACCCTCATCTCCGTTTCCCTCCTGCACTCCAGCGACCGCGCCCACATGACCGCCCAGTTCGTCAAGCGCTACGTCCTCGACCGCGCCCAGCAGCGCAGCCGCGAATCGGGCCAGACCGCCACCCTTGACGAGCGCATCGCCGAATGGCAGGAGGCCGTCCGCAGCGACGCCGAACTGCCCGACCTCCTCGCCTCCACCCTCGCCCAGACCCGCGCCATCGTCGAGATTTCGGTCGCCGACGGACGCGGCATCATCCTCGCCTCCTCGAATCCCGCCCGCACCGGCCAGCTCCTTCAGCCCCGGCTGCCCCTGAAAAACCTTCTCGAACTCGACCCCATCGACAAATTCCAGGCCGTCATCGGCAGCCAGATCGACTATGAAAACCGCGTCGAATTAGGCGTCGAACTGCCTGGAAATACGCCCCGCCGCAACGTCGTATTTCAGATCCAGGTCCTCGTCTCTTCCGTCCTCCTGCGCGATGCCATCCTGCCCGAAGTCCGCCGCACCACGCTCGCTTCCCTGCCCCTCTTCCTGCTCGCCATCGCCATCGCGTCTCTCACCGCCCAGGTCGCCCTGCTCCCTCTCAAGGGCATCAGCCAGACCATTGACCGCATCCGCAGCGGCGAAGCGGACCCCGTCGCCGAACCGCCGGCCACCCGCGAGCTCGCCGCCATTCAGGAAAAACTCCGCCTGCTCGGCGAGCAGTTCCGCGGCGCCCAGGAAGGGGCCAGCCAGTTGCGCGACAGCGTTGAACGCATGGTCCAGGGGCTGGAGCAATCGATCCTCCTCTTCGACAGCCAGGGCCGCCTCATCGTCTCCAGCGAGGCCGCCGAGCGGCTTCTCGGCCTCTCCCGCGCAGAGATCGCCGGCCTCCGCATCCACGACCTTTTTCCTCCGGAGGGGCCGGTCGGATCCCTGCTCGCCCCCGCCCTGCTCACCCGCACACCGCTCAAAGAGTCCCGCGCCGGACGCCTCCTGGTCAGCTTCGACCCCCTCCCCCAGGGCGCCTCCCTCCTCCGGCTCCGCGATGCCGAGGGACGCCGCATCGTCGAAGACCAGCTCAACCTCAGCTCCCGCCTCGCCGCCATCAGCCGCCTCACCGGCGGCGTCGCCCACGAAATCAAGAACCCCCTCAACTCCATCGCCCTCCGCCTCGAACTGCTCCGCTCCCGCGTCCTGCCGGAGCTGCCCGAGGCACAGCCGGAGCTGGATATCATCGCCCAGGAAATCGTCCGTCTCGACCGTGTCGTCCGCACCTTTCTCGACTTCACCCGCCCCGTCGAGCTCCAGACCGAAGACCTCGACCTCGCCGCCCTCGCGAGCCGCCTGCTCGACCTCGTGCGGCCCGAGGCCGCGCAACAGTCGGTGGCCATCGAGACGGCCGGGCTCGATCAGCCGGCCCCCATCCGCGGAGACTCCGGCCTCCTCCAGCAGGCGCTGCTCAACGTCCTCCGCAACGCCATCGAAGCCATGCCTTCGGGCGGAAAACTCGGCGTGCGCCTCGAAAAAAGCGGCCAGAATGCCGAGCTGGAAATCTCGGATACAGGCCCCGGAATCTCTCCGGAAGTGAGAGAAAAAGTATTCAATTTATACTACACGACCAAGCAGAATGGCACCGGAATCGGACTCGCCATGACCTACCGCGCCATCCAGCTCCACAACGGGTCCATCGAAATCGGCGGCGCGCCTGGCTCGGGCGCCGTCGTCCGCATCCGCCTGCCCCTCGCCTCGGAGGTGGCGGCATGAGGATTCGCGCCGTTCTCTCCCTTGCGCTGCTTGCCGCCGCGTTGTTCTCCGCCGGCTGCCGCGCCCGCCGCGCTCCCGCCCCGGCGGCCCCGCTGCGCCCGGCGCGCGCATTCACGCCTCCGCCCGCCATCGTGCCCGCCGCCAGGGTCCTCGCCGAGCCGGAAACAGCGGAAACACCAACACCCCTTTCTGTTTTGCCTCCGCCGCCGCTGCCGCCGGCCGTCTCCCAGCTTCCGCCGCCCCCGCGCCCCGTGCGCCGCCGCCCTGCCGCGCCCTCCGCGAAGCCCGAACCCGAAGAAGCCGCCGCCCCGGAAACGCCGGCCGAACCCGGTCCCGGAGTGCGCCTCGGCGAGGTCCTGCCCGAGGAAACCGCGCGCCGCCTGGATCGCCAGCTCGCCGATAACTCCTCGGCCGCCCGCCGTGTTCTCGACATCGCCCGGGGGCGGCGCCTCAGCCGCGACCAGGCGGACCTCGCCGCCCGTATCCGCGCGTTCCTTCGCCAGGCGGACCAGATGCGCATGAGCGACCTGTCCGCCGCCGCGGAACTCTCCCGCCGCGCCGCCCTGCTCGCCCAGGAACTCGAGAAAACCTTGCGGTGACCCTACTTCTTCGGCGGCGCCGTCACGAACTTCCAGACGGTCGCCGAACGGTACTCCTGCCCAGGCTCGAGCACCGTGGATGGAAACGCCGGCTGGTTCGGCGAGTCCGGGAAGTGCTGGGTCTCCAGGCAGAAACCCGAGCGCCGCGGGTACACCTTGCCGGCCTTGCCGGTGATCGTGCCGTCGAGGAAATTCCCCGTGTAAAACTGCATCCCCGGCTCTGTCGTCCACACCTCCAGCCCCCGCCCCGACGACGGCTCCACCACGCGCGCCGCCAGGGAAAGTCCCGCGCCCTCGCGGTCCAGCACGAAGTTGTGGTCGTAGCCGCCGCCCAGCCGGATCTGTTCGTCCTGCGCATCGATCCGCTCCCCGATGCGGTGCGGCTTGCGGAAATCGAACGGCGTCCCCTCGACGCTGCGCAGTTCGCCCGTCGGAATCAGTCCCGCGTCCACCGGCGTAAACCGGCTCGCACGGATCTCGATTTCGTGATTCAGAATGTCGCCGTTTCCCTGCCCTGCCAGGTTGAAATATGTGTGGTTTGTCAGATTCACCACCGTCTTTTTGTCCGTCGTGGCGCGGTAATCAATCCGCAGGCTGTCGTCGTCGGAGAGCGTGTACCGCACCTCCGTCCGCAGCGTGCCCGGATAGCCCTCCTCCCCGTCCGGGCTCGTGTACTCGAGCGCCAGCGCCTGCGCCCCTTCACCCGGCTCCGGACGCGCCTTCCACAGCTTCTTGTCGAACCCCTCGTTGCCGCCGTGCAGCGAGTTCTCGCCGTTGTTTTTCGCCAGCGTGTATGTCACTCCGTCCAGCGTGAAGCGCGCCTTCCCGATCCGGTTGCCGTAGCGCCCGATGATCGCGCCGAAATACGGGTGCGGCTGCAGATACCGCTCGAGCGTCTCGAACCCGAGCGCCACATCCGCCAGCAGTCCCTTGCCGTCGAATGTCTTCAGCGACACGATGATGCCGCCGTAGTTCGTGATCGAAACCTCGATCCCGTTCTTGTTCCGCAGCGTAAAAAGCTGCACGCTTTCGCCGTTCGGCATTTTTCCGAATTCCTGTTGGGTCACGGATCCTTTCGCTCCTCTGTCAACGGACTTGCACGCCGCCAGCCATGCGGCAGCCGGGGCTGCCTGCAATGCAGCGCGGCGGGTGATCTTGGCCATCTCTCAGAAAGCCTCCCTCGTCTTTCGATCATACGGTCCCGCCACCGGCACGAGCCGGTAGCGGAATGTCATCGCCTGCCCGGAGTCGATCCGGTAAGCCGGCATCGGCAGGGCGTTCTCCGACCAGCTGTCGATGCCGCCCACGCCCATCTGCCGCAGGTCCAGGTTCACATACACCGGTCCCTGCGCCTGCATCTGGAACGTGTACGCCGCCCGCTCCATGTCTTCCTTGGTGTACTTCCGCGCCCCCACCGAGAGTTCGGGCGCGCCCACCGCCAGCAGCCCCGCACCCTGCGCGTTGGTGAACGCCGTCCACCGCACGCCGGTTTTGTTGCCGTTTTCCTGCGGGCGCGAATATTCGAACCACTCTTTTTCCACCGTGCTCCGGTAGACGCCGATCCGCTCGAATTGCCGGTCGGCGTACGTCTCCGCCGGCCCGCGCCCGTACCAGGCCCAGTTCTCGTAGCCGCGCGCCAGCACCAGCTCGCTTCCGAACCGCGGCATCATCGCCCGCTTTTGCGCGCCCGGCGCATAGGACATCTCGACGATCACGTCGCCGCTGCCATGCACGGTCAGCGTCCACGCCGCGCTCGCGCCGCCCATTCCGTACAGCTCCGCCCCGACGCGGATCCGCGCCGTGCGCTCATCCACACGCTCCACGTGCGCCCCGGTGATCGTCATCCGCGGCGCCGCCTCGCGCCACAGCGTCCAGTTGCGCTCCGGATCGTTGGCGATCCGCGCCCGCATCGCTTTCCATGCGCCCACATCGTTGTCCGTTGGCGCACGCCAGAAGTCCGGCAGCGGTCCGCGCTCCATCAGCAGCACGCCGTGGTAGCGGTAGTCGATCAGGGTTCCGGCGCCCGGATCGAACGCGGCACGGAACACCGGGCTCGACAGAACCGTCAGCGGGCCCTGCTGCTCGATCGAGAGCTTCGGCGCCCTGCTGAAATCCGCCTTGGGCGCGGGCGGCGCCTCCACGGGCAGCGCGAACTGCTCCCACGCGATTTCGTGTCCGGCGGGCGCCCACAACGTAGCTCTCTTCAATCTGAAGCTCAGGTTCAGCCAGTATTCGACGCCCGGCTCCGGCTCGATCCGCGGCAGGGCGATCATGAACTCCTTTTCCGCGCCCGGCTCGATATCGAGCGCCGGCAACTGCCCCGTGGCGATCGTCCGCCCCGACGCCGAGACGCTCCACTCGCCCGCCGCGTAGTCCCTGGGGTTCAGGAAGTGGAACCAGTTTTTCACGAGGATCCTGCCTGCTTTCAGATCCGAGGGCGAGGCGTGCAGATACCGGTAGACATACTTGATGGCAGCCAGTCCCGGGTGCGGCGTGCGGCCGCCCGACACCAGCCCGTTGCAGTTGAAATTGTTGTCGTTCTGCACCCGCGACTTGTCCTCCCACCAGCCGCCGTATGCGAGGAAATGCGTGGCGGAGGTGTTGCCCCCGTATTCGGGCGGCACCGGCACGCGCAGGGACTGATCCACCCAATCCCACACAAACGCGCCCTGCGCGTTCGTGCCCGAGTAGAAAATGTCCCAGTATTCTTTCAGCCCTCCGGTGGAATTGCCCATCGAGTGGGCGTACTCGCACAGCAGCAGAGGCTTGCCAGGCAGCTTGGCCGCCTCCTGCACGGTGCGCTGGGGCGGCGGGTACATGAACGAGTTGACGTCGAAATTCACGCCGCGGTTGGCGCTCGACCCCTCGTAATGCCACGGACGCGACGGGTCGCGCTGCTTCGCCCATTCATAGGTCAATTTTGCGTTGAGCCCGTCGCCGCTCTCGTTGCCCATCGACCAGATCACCACCGAGGGATGGTTCTTGTCGCGCTCGATCATGCGCTGCACGCGCTCCAGATACGCTTTCGACCAGTCGGGCGATTCGGTCAGCAGGTTGCCCTTCGGGCCGTTGCCGTAGTGGTGCGCTTCGATGTTGGCTTCGTCGATCACGTACAGCCCGTAAATGTCGCACAGCTCGTACCACAGCGGATGGTTCGGATAGTGCGAGGTGCGGACGGCGTTGATGTTGTTGCGCTTCATCAGCTCGATGTCACGCACCATCAGCGCGCGGTCCACCACCTTGCCCGTCAGCGCGGAATGCTCGTGGCGGTTGACGCCCTTGAACAGCACCGGACGCCCGTTGATGTGGATCTTGCCCGAGCGGATCTCGACCTTGCGGATGCCGACACGCTGAGGGATCACTTCAATGACGGCGCCGCTGGAGTCCTTCAGCGTGATCAGCCCCTCATAGAGATACGGGATCTCCGCGCTCCACAGCCGCGCATCCGGCACAGCGAACGAGAGATCCACCTTCGCAGCGCAGGGCGCCGTGGCCGCGCCGGCCCCCCGGCCGGCCGCGTCGCGCAGCTCGAAGGTAAGCGAGCAGTTCTTCGGCTCAAGGATTTCCGCCTTCAGCCGCACCTGCGCGTTGCGGTAGCCGGAGTCCAGATCGGTCTGCACCTCGAAATCCCGCACGTGCGTGGCGGCCGTGGACCACAGGTACACTTCGCGGTAAATGCCGCTCATGCGCCACATATCCTGGTCCTCGAGATAGGCGCCGTCTCCGAAGCGGTAGACCTGCACGGCCAGCGTGTTCGCGCCGGGCTTGACGAGCTTCGTGATGTTGAACTCGGCGGGCGTCCGGCTGTCCTCGTTATATCCTGCGAATTCGCCGTTCACCCAGACATAAAATGCGGAATCAACGCCGGCAAAATGCAGATAAATGGTCCGGCCTTTCCACGTTTCCGGCAGGGTGAACGTCCGGCGGTAGCTGCCCACCGGGTTGAAATCGTAAGGAGGCGAGGGCATCTTCCCCCGGTCCTGCGGAAACGGGTAGATCCAGTTCATGTAGATCGGAATGTCGAAGCCGTGCATTTGCCAGACGCCGGGCACGGGCATCGTGCGCCAGCCCGAGTCGTCGTAGGCGGGCAGATGGAACCCTGCGGGGCGGTCCGCCGGACGCAGCACGCCCCGGAACTTCCAGCCGCCGTTCAGCGTCAGCCGCCACGGCGACTTCGACGGCTCGAAGCTGCGCGCCGTCAGGGCGTCCGGATACACCATCATCGACGCGTGCGGCGGCTCGACGCCGACACTGGTGACCGCCGGGTTGTCCCACTCCGGAGGCGCAGCCAGAGCGGCCGCCACGCCGGCAAGCATCAACAGCAGAGACACACGAATGGAGGCCATGACAAATCGCTCCCTGGAGTCCGAAAAAGACGATATCACAACCCTCTCTCGACTTGCCTGCGGCATCCCGGCGTCCTCTTCGCCATCATGCTCTTCCGCCCTTTGCTGCATAATGACTCCATGCGCCGACTGATCTTCTGCGTTCTCGCCAGCCTGTCTCTGCTGGCCCAGCAGCCCGTGGATGAGGGCTACACGAAGCAGATCCGCGAGGCGACCACCTCGCCGATGTTCCTGACGGAGTTCGTCGATCACCTGCCGGCTTCGAACACGGCGCCCACGCCGGAGAAGTTCCTCGGCTACATCGCGGGAGCGGAGAACCGGCTCACGTACGCCAAAGACATCCACCGCTACATGCGCGAGCTGGCCCGCGTTTCGCCGCGCGTGCGGGTGCAGGCGATCGGGCAGACCGAAGAGGGCCGCGAGATGATCGTGGTGCTTGTGTCGAGCGAGGAGAACCTGAAACGGCTCGACCGGCTGAAGCAGATCACGGCGCGGCTGGCCGACCCGCGCCGCACGCCGGACGCCGAAGCCGAAAGCCTCCTGCGCGAAGGCGTGCCGTTCTACTGGGCCACCGGCGCAATCCACTCCCCGGAGACGGGCTCGCCCGAGATGCTGATGGAGCTGGCCTACCGGCTCGCCGTCACCGAGACGCCTTTCTATGAGAACCTCCGGCGCAACCTCGTCGTCATGATCACGCCGGTGGTGGAAGTGGACGGGCGCGAGCGCATGGTGGACCTCTACCGCTGGCGCAAGGCAAATCCCGGCAAGACGCCTCCGCCGCTGCTGTACTGGGGCAAGTACGTCGCCCACGACAACAACCGCGACGGCATCGCGCTGTCGCTGGCTCTGAGCGGGAATATCAACAAGACCTTCCTGGAGTTCCACCCGCAGGTGGTCCACGACCTTCACGAATCGGTGCCGTTCCTGTACACCTCCACCGGCATGGGGCCGTACAACGCCTGGTTCGACCCGATCCAGATCAACGAGTGGCAGAAGATGGCGTGGCACGAAGTGGAGGAAATGACCAAGCGCGGCGTGCCGGGTGTGTGGACGTGGGGCTTTTACGACGGCTGGGGCGCCAACTACATGATGCAGGCCGCCCACGGGCACAACTCCGTCGGGCGGTTCTACGAGACCTTCGGCAACGGCGGGGCGGACACGCGGGAGCGCACGGTGAGCCCCGCACAGACGCAGCGCGCCTGGTACCGCCCCAATCCGCCGCTTGCGCGGGTGAAATGGTCCCACCGCAACAACGTGAACCTGCAGCAATCAGCGTTGCTCATTTCTCTGGATTTTACAGCGAAAAACCGCGAGACTTTCCTGCGCAATTTCTGGCTGAAAAGCAAGCGCAGCGTGGCCAAGGCGACTACGGAAGGGCCCGCGGCCTATGTCATCCACCCGGATCCGCGGCCGAACGAAGCCGCCAGCCTGGCGGGGCACCTGATGCTGCACGGAGTGGAAGTCCACCGTCTCGATGCCGACACGGAAGCGGGCAAGGCGAAGTTCCCGCGCGGCGCCTATCTCATCCGCATGGATCAGCCTTACTCGCGGCTGGCGGACATGTTCCTCGACCGGCAGTATTACAGCCCCAACGATACTCCGCCATACGACGACACCGGCTGGACGCTGGGCGCGCTGCGCAACGTGCCGGTGACGCGGGTGACCGATGCGGGCATTCTCAAGGCTTCCGCCACGCTGCTGACATCTCCGCCGAAGCCCGAGGGAGGCATCCAGGGTGAAGGGAAAGTCTACCTGCTGGCGCACAACGCGGACCGCGCCCTGGCGGCGTTCCGGTTCCGCCTGAAGGACGTGAGATTCCTGGCGGCGGAAAAGCCGTTTGAGGCGGGCGGCCGGAAATACGCTGCGGGCTCGTTCCTGATTCCTTCCGAAGGCAATCCCGCGGACCTGCGGGCGCGGCTCGAAAAGGCGGCCCGCGACGGCGGGCTGACGCTGCAGGCGGCGGCGGAAATGCCCAAGGTGGAAACGCACCCGGTGGCGGCGCCGCGCATTGCGCTGGCGCACACCTGGACGAACACGCAGAACGAGGGATGGTTCCGTCTGGGGCTGGAATCGACGGGGATTCCCTACGACTACATTTCCGTGCATACGTTGCGCGACACGCCGAACCTGAGAGCGAAGTACGACGTGATCGTGCTGGGGCCGGTGAACGCTGATTCGCGGCGGCTGGTGCTGGGGATCCCGAAGAGGGGCGAGCCGATTCCTTGGAAGGCTTCGGATCTGACGCCGAATTTCGGCACGTCTCCGGACCAGACGGACGACATCCGCGGCGGCATCGAACTGGAAGGCCTCGCCAACATCCGCCGTTTTGTCGAAGAGGGCGGGCTCTTCGTCACGGTAGCGGGCAATGCATCACTGCCGATCGACTTCGGTTTGGTGGAAGGCGTCACCATCCTGGAGGCGCGCGAGCTGCGCGCCCGCGGATCGGTGCTGAACGCGGAGATCGCCGACGCGGGCAGCCCGGTGCTGTACGGCTATGAAGGAAAGCTGCCGGTGTATTTCAACGCTGCGCCGGTGTTCAACGTCAGTCTCACTGGAGGCATGGGAGGCGGATTCATGGGCCAGCAGGCAGGGCAACAGGCCTCGCGTCCTTCCGGGCGCGGCGGGCTGGACGACCCGGATGTCGTGCAGGGGCGTCCTCCGGCGCCGGCTGCGCCGCCACAGCGGCCGGGCGAGCTGAGCGCGGAGATGATGGAAGCCATGCGCCCCTATCTGCCGCCGCCCAACGAGCGGCCGCGGGTGCTGCTGCGGTTCGCCAATGAGAAGGAGCTGCTGGTTTCCGGAATGCTCGCCGGAGGCCGCGAGCTGGCGGGAAGGCCGGCGCTCATCGACGTGCCGCGCGGCAAGGGACACTGGCTGCTGTTTGCGAACAATCCGATGTGGCGGCAGCAGACGCAGGGCAGCTTCATGCTGCTGCTGAACGCGGCCATGCACTTCGAGCATCTCGGCGCGGGGCGGCCGGCGGCCGAGGCGGCCAAGCCGCAGCCCAGCGGCGAAGACGGCTGGATGGATGATGACCAGGAGTAGGCGAAGGACGGCGTGCGGGCCGAGGAGGGAGAGGGCCAATTGCCGGCCTTTCCGTTTCAAACAATTCCTTTGCGTCCTGTTTTGCGCATTTCCGCTCCCCGCGGCCGAGGTGGTCACGCTGCGCACCGGGGCGCAGATGATGGCGGCGCGGACGGAATGCGGCGATGCGGTCTGCGTGCTGTACATGGACGGCGGCAGGATCGAGCTGCCCGCGGCGGCGGTCGAGCGGATCGAACAGGCGCCCGATCCGGAGCGGGCGGCGCCGCCGCAGGCGGCAGCTCAGCCACAGGTCATTCAGCCGCCCGCGGATGCGCGCACGCTGGTGACTGAGGCGGCGCGGCGCCACGGGCTGCCGCCGGAGATCGTGCACGCGGTGGCGGCGACGGAATCGGCGTACCAGCCGCAGGCGGTCTCGCCGAAGGGCGCCCTCGGCGTGATGCAGCTCATGCCGCAAACGGCGGCGCAGCTCGGCGCCGATCCGCATGACGTGCGCCAGAACATCGAGGCCGGCACCAGGCTGTTGCGGGACCTGCTGCTGAGGTATCAGAACACGCCCAACCCGGTGCGCCGCGCGCTGGCCGCTTACAACGCGGGGGCGGGCGCCGTGGACCGCTACAACGGCGTTCCACCATACCGCGAGACGCTGAGCTACGTCGAGCGCGTCATCGAGCGCTACTGGCGTCTGGTGTCGAGCACCAGACAAGGACCTTGAGCGCGCCGGGCTGCGCCGCCAGCCGGAATGCTTCCACTACATCCCCTATCGGCAACTCGGCCTGTACCAGCGCCGCGGCGTCCACCTGACGCCGCCGCAGCAGGCGCAGCGCGGGAGGAAACGGCCCGCAGCGCGAGCCCAGAAGGGTCACTTCGGGAACCACGACGAGCCGGGTGAGATCGGCGCTGACAGGCGTGTGGATCGTGGTCTTGAGGATCACCGTGCCGCACGGCGCCACGAGGCGGAGGGCCTCCGCAAGTCCATTGGCGCTGCCGGTGGCCTCCACGACGAAACGGAACGCATTGGCGGGACGCTTCGCACTGCCCGAAAACCGGATGCCCCGGCGCGCGAGCAGCGGGGCTCTCTCCGGATGGCGCCCGTACACGGCGACCTGCACGCCCGCGGCCGCCAGCGCCTGCGCGCAGAGCAGGCCGAGCTTGCCGTCTCCGAGCACGGCGATGCGTTCGCCCGGCGGAATGCGGACCTGTTCGAGAATCTCACAAGCGGCAGCGAGCGGCTCAGTGAACACGGCTTCGCGGTCCGCCACCGCGCGGGGGACTTCATGCAGGTTCTCCTCAGGGATGGTGAGGAACTCGGCCAGCGCTCCCGGGCGGCCGAGGATGCCGAGAACGCGGCGCCGCGGGCAGTGCTTCCGCATGCCCTGCGTGCAGCGCGCGCAGCGGCCGCAGCCGAAGTTGATTTCGCCGACGACGCGCCTGCCCAGCCAGCGCGGGCTGCCCTCCACCACCGTCCCCACAAACTCGTGACCCGGCACGCCGCGGAAATCGTAATATCCGGCGAGCAGTTCGAGATCGGTGTTGCAGACGCCGGCGCAATGGACGCGGACAAGGGCTTCGCCCGCGCGGCGGGCCGGCAGGGGGACCTCGCGGAGTTCGACGCGCCCCGCTTCGATCCACGCAGCCCGCATCGTGCGCACCATGCTCCCCATCATGACATCAGCGCCCGGGCACCGGTATGATGGCGCCATGCAGCGCGTGTGTTTCGTCCTCCAGGTCAAGAAAGACCGCCTCGCCGAGTACAAGGAACGGCACAAACAGGTTTGGCCGGAAATGCTGGATGCGTTGAGGCGCACCGGCTGGCGCAACTACTCGCTGTTCCTGCGCGACGACGGCATGCTGATCGGCTACGTCGAGACGCCGGACTTTCAGGCGGCGCTGGACGGGATGGCGCGCGAGGAGGTGAACGCGCGCTGGCAGGCGGAGATGCGCGAGTTCTTCGAAGACGCAGCCGGGCGGAACGCCGACGAACAGATGCGCCCGCTCGAAGAGGTTTTCCATCTCGACTGACCTGCGCCGGACGCGGCGGGTGCCATACACTAGAGGGTTGTCCACGGCAAATCTCCTCTGCATCCACCCTGCCTGCGCCTCCCGGTTTCCACTCGAGGAGGTGATCTACACGTGCCCGCGCTGCGGGGCGCTGCTCGAGGTGTCCGCGCCCGAGGCGCCCGATCCGGCATTGAAGCGCGTGTGGCGCGAGCGGCGGATGTCGAATGCACCGGAAGACCGCTCCGGAGTCTGGCGCTACCGCGAACTGCTGCCATTTGATGACATGAGGCGCATCGTCACGCTGGCGGAAGGCAACACGCCGGTGCTGGAGGCGCCTCGGGCGGCGCGGTACGCGGGGCTGGATGCGCTGCGGTTCAAGCATCAGGGCTTCAATCCCACGGGCTCGTTCAAGGACAACGGCATGACCGCCGGAGCGTCGCAGGCGCTGCGGCTGGGGATGAAGCGCGTGGCGTGCGTCTCGACAGGCAACACGTCGGCATCCATGGCGGCATACGCATCGGCAGCGGGTCTGACGCCGGTCATCTTTCTGCCGCACGGAAACATCAGCTACGGGAAGCTGGCGCAGGCACTCGAGTACGGGGCGCTGACGGTGCAGGTGGAAGCCAACTTCGACCAGATATTGAAACTAGTGCGGGAGCTGGCGGAAAAGACAGGCATTTATCTGCTGAATTCAGTGAATCCATTCCGGATCGAAGGGCAAAAGACGATCATGGTGGAGCTGCTCGATCAGCTCGACTGGCGCGTGCCGGACTGGATCGTGCTCCCCGGCGGCAACCTGGGCAATATCAGCGCCTTCGGGAAGGCATTTCGAGAACTGCTTGTACTGGGCTTTGTGGACCGGTTGCCCCGGTTCGCGGTGGTGCAGGCGGAAGGGTCGGCGCCGTTTTACGAGTATTTCCGCCGCCGCGGGGGGTTCCAGCCGGTGACGAAGCCGGAGACCCTGGCGACGGCGATCCGCATCGGCGATCCGGTGTCATGGCCCAAGGCGATTCAGGTGATCGACGAATCGAATGGCGTGGTGGAAAAGGTGAGCGAGCAGGAGATCGCCGACGCCAAGGCGGTGATCGGACAATGCGGAATCGGCTGCGAGCCGGCGTCGGCGGCGACGCTGGCGGGCATCCGGAAGCTAGCGCGCGCGGGCACGATCCGGCCGGATGAGTTCGTGGTGGCGGTGCTCACAGGCCACGTGCTGAAAGACCCGGATTACATCTACCGTTACCACACCGGACAGTTGCAGACTCCTTCGGGAGAAAAGATTTCACCGGGCTTCGGAAATCAGCCAGTGACGGTGGCGGCGGACGTCGAGGCGATTGCGGGGCTGCTGGCGCAGCGCGCAAAGGGGTAGCGGGCGGACGGCTCGCTTTCGCGTCGCAGGGCCTGTGGGGCGGAACTCTGCGGCGGCTGAGGCCGCGTTTTCGCGACAGCACTGCCGGGCACGGCGTGGCGAAAAAGGGGAACTGTGGTCCTGTCCCCTGTTTCAGGTTTTGCCGTTGCCGCCGGAGAATCTGCGGGGCTCGGGGAGATACTCGACGGTGGGCTGGCGGCGCACGGGCTGTGGATAGAGGTTCATCAGCTCCAGGATTTCCGATGGCATGTTGGAGCTCACGGGGAGGCAATACTGCTGAGCCGCCTCGAAGGTGATGGGGTGGTCGTGAGTCCAGGTGCCTTCGCTGAGGAGGCGGGAGAGCTCCTCGGCTTTGCCTTCCGGGCATTTTGTGCGCAACAGCTCGTAGACGCCCTCACGGATCTGGTTCATGGCCTTGCGCGCCTGGTCGGCGAGGATGAGAGTTTCATCTTTCAGCTCGGCCACGGGCTTCTGCTCGACGGCCTTGAGGATGGAGGCAGCCGGATACTGGCCGAGCTGCGGATCCACGGGGCCGAGGACGGCGTACTCGCTCATGACGATCTCGTCAGCGGCCAGCGCGATGAGAGTGCCGCCAGACATGGCGTAATGGGGGACGAACGCCGTGACCTTGCCTTTGTGCTTGTGCAGGGCACGGGCGATCTGCATGGAGGCGAGGACAAGGCCGCCAGGGGTGTGGAGAATGATGTCGATGGGCACGTCGGGATCGGTCATGTGAATGGCGCGCAAGACCTCCTCGGAGTCGTTCACGTCGATGTAGCGGAACACGGGGAAGCCGAGCAGGCTCATGGTCTCCTGGCGGTGGATGAGAAGGATGACGCGGGAGCGGCGCTCGCGCTCGATTTTCGCGATCAGGCGTTGCCGGGCGGCTTCGAGGAATCGCTGCCGCAAGACGGGCTGCAAGGCGGAGGCGAGGAAAAAGAACCAGATGACGTCGGTCGGGCTCATCGGCATTATCGTCTCCAGTATCCGGGCGGAAGGTAAGGCATCTCCATGAAGTACTGATCACGGGACAGGCGGCGCCAGGCGCCGCGCCGGCGGACAAACAGGAAGTGCAGCGCAAGCCCCGCAATGAAGCCGCCGGCGTGGGCCCACCAGGCGACGCCTCCAACACTCTGCGGATCCGCCAGCGCCAGGGTTCCGCTGAACACCTGGGACAGCGCCCAGAAGCCGAGGTAGGTCACCGCGGGCACTTCAAAGAACAGCGGCAGGAAGAAGACGGGCAACAGGACGATGACGCGGGAGTGCGGGAAGAGAAAGAAGTAGGCGCCCATGACGCCGGCGATGGCGCCGCTGGCGCCGACGGTGGGTATGGTGGATCCGGGATTCAGCATCAGATGCGCCACGCCCGCGGCGATGCCGCAGAGCAGGTAGAAGAGTGTGAAGCGCACCGGCCCCATGCGGTCTTCTACGTTATCGCCGAAGATCCAAAGCGTCCACATGTTGCCGATGATGTGCATCCAGCCGCCGTGGAGAAACATGCTGGTCAGGAACGGCCAGTAATCATCAGCAGGAAATCCGAACCATTGAGCCCAGGCCGGGTGCGTGTAACGGGCGGGCACGATGCCGAACATCCGGAAGAACTCGTGGAGCACCGGTTCCGGCATGGACAACTCCAGCAGGAACACAAACGCATTGGCCAGGATCAGCATCCACACCGCAATGGGGGGATTGCGGGAAGGGATGGTGTCGCGGATGGGAAGCATTGCGCTCTTTAAGACAATAACGCATTCGCAAGAGGAAATACTGCTGACCGGCGAGGATAAGGCCGCACAGCTCTCCCCGGACTGACGCTTTCAGGGCAGCGGGCTTTCGATGTGGGGGAGGCGCCGCACCAGCCGGGCCCGGACAGGCCACGCGTGAAACGGTGCGGCTGTGGCAGGAAGAAGCCTGGAAGGAATGTCTGTGGCGGGCGGGACCGGCGCGCGCGGCCCGGCTCATGCGGGCACGGCGGGTTCCTCCGGCGGATCCAGGAGGCCCCTTTCCGGTGGCGGGCAGGGAGTGGCACAATAGGGGCGTCGACTCCGGCCGTGTGTTCGCCGGAGCCGCGCTTCTCGAGAAGGAGTCGGATTCATGGAACTCATTCCCACCCAGGAAGAAGTCGTCGCCCTGTTGCGGCAGACCGGCGCTTTGCGCAAGGGACATTTTCAATACCCGAACGGGCTGCATTCGGACACCTATCTCCAGGTGGCGATTGCGATGCGGCACTACGATACGGCGAAGCTGCTCAGCGTCGCCCTCAGCCGCAAGCTGCGCGCGCACCCCGAGCTGCGCGCCCTCATCCCCCAGCTCTCCATCGTGACGCCGGCGACGGGCGGTCTGCCGGTGGCTTACGGCGTCTGCGAAGCGCTGCGCGCCAAGCAGGCATATTGGGCGGAGCGCGCCGAGGAGGGCGGTCCGCTGCGGTTCCGGCCATTTCTCGAGCCAGAGCCCGGGGAGAAGGTGTTGCTGGTGGACGACGTCCTGCGGACGGGCAGGAAACTGACCGAATTGCGGCGCCTGATTGAAGAGAAGGGCGCCGAAGTAGTGGCGCTGGCCGTGATTGTTTATCAGCCCAATCCCGAGACGCCGAAATTTGAAAATCTCCCCTTTTACTATCTGGCTCAACTCGACGCCATGTATTTCTGGGATTCGGAAGCGGCGCAGGAAAAAGCGAAGGAGATGGGCCCGCCGGAGAAGGTCTGGATCTAGCAGGGGGCCGGAATGTTGCCGCGGGCGCTCCGGGAGCGCCGCCGGGAGATGGGGCGAGGAAGGGCGGCGCCCCCGATGCGGAACACCGGAGAGGAGCCTGGGCGAAGGCGGCGCGCCGGGCCGGCATTGGCGAGCGGGCCAGAATTCTTCAGCCGACAGGACTGAAGGCGGCAGCGGGGTTTCGAGAGCGTTTGCCCCGGCCTCCAGGCTAGGGGCAGGATTGAAGTCCGGCGGAAAGATGCGCCGGCATGGCGGGTGGAACTGCGGGAGAACCGCCGGACTGTAAGCCGGTTTCTGGTCCCCGCCCTTGCGGGGCGGGGCGGCAGTCATTCCTCTAGGCCCGCCATTGCTGACGGGCTCCAGCGACCTACCCGGGAGTCAAACGGAGCGGGCCACTCCATCCTCCCCTATTTGGTCTTGCTCCGCGTGGGGTTTACCCTGCCATTCCGGTCACCCGGAACGCGGTGCGCTCTTACCGCACCTTTTCACCCTTACCCGCCGCGTCGCCGCGGCGGGCGGTATGTTTTCTGTGGCACTTTCCGTGAAGCGCGCTTTGAGCGCGCCTCCCCGGCCGTTAGCCGGCACGCTGCCCTATGGAGACCGGACTTTGCCTCGGACGCCGGCCGTATCCTCTATCCGAGGACGCGCCGGGCCCGCGACTGCCCGTCCGGCGGATCTCCCGCTTCCATTGTTTCATACGGGCGGGGCGAGTTCCGGGTTTCGGCGGTCACCCGGAGGAGCGGATCGGAATCTCACATATGTGGTGAAATTTGTTTGCAGGATCGTGGCCCGGTGTGGGCTACCATCGAAGAAGGCATGAGGGAGGCGCAGGGAGCGAAAGCCCAGGCCGGCCAGACGAGCGCCGCAACGCGGGTGTGTTGTCCCGCGCTGACCGGGGCGACGCCGACGACATGGACGGCGCTGCCGGTGGAAGCGCTGGAGCGGGCGCCGGCGCGGCTGGCGGTGACGGCCGTGATCTGCGCAGCGCTGACGGTGGCGCTGATGGCGCTTCAGGCTTATCTGCAGCCCGAGATCGCGGCAGCGCAGCGGCAGCCGCACGTGCTGGCGCTGGAGGCGGTGCTCATCCTGGTTTCGCTGCTGATTGTGGCGGCCTACCGGATGGGGATCATGCAGCCGCTGGCGAGCGTGTACGCAGGGCTGGCGTTTCAGATCCTGGTGGCGTTCAGTATCGCGATGTTCGAGACTTCCCTGCCCTGGCCCGAAGGCTACCCGGTACGCGGGATGTCGATGCTGGTGACGTGGATCTTCGCGGCGGCCCTGTTTCTGCCCGCTTCGCCATTGCAGGCGCTGGCCGGGGCTTTCGGCTCGGCGCTGATGGGGCCGGCGGCGTATGCGCTGACGCGGCTGACGCTGCATGATCCCGGCCTGACGGCGAACAAGATGGCCGTGCTGTACGCGCCCCCCTTTCTGGTGGCGGGCTGCGCGTGGTGGATGAGCCGGCTGATCTTCCGCATGGAATGCTCGATGCATCATGCGCGGGAGCTGGGCAGCTACGAGATGGAGGAGCCGCTGGGCGTCGGCGGGATGGGAGAGGTGTGGCGGGCGCGGCACCGCCTGCTGAAACGGGAATCGGCCATCAAACTGATCCGCGCCGAGACGCTGCTGGCGCAGAGCGGGCGGCAGGCGGACGTGCTGAAGCGGCGGTTCGAGCTGGAGGCGCGCGCGATTGCGGCGCTGACATCGCCGCACACGGTGTCGCTGTACGATTTCGGCGTGGATCAGAACGGCAATTTTTATTACGCGATGGAGCTGCTGCAGGGGCTGGATCTGGAGCAACTGGTGAAGCGGTTCGGGCCGCAGCCGGCGGCGCGGGTGGTCCACATTCTGCTGCAGGCGTGCGAATCGCTGGAAGAGGCGCACTGCGCGGGCATCGTCCACCGCGACATCAAGCCGACGAATCTGTTCCTGTGCCGGCTGGGGCTGGAGTTCGATTTTGTGAAGCTGCTGGACTTCGGGCTGGCGCGGTGGCGGCTGGCAAGCGGCGGCGGGCGGATGACGATGGACAACATCACGACCGGCACGCCGGCGTTCATGGCGCCGGAGCTGGCGCTGGGGGCCGATGAGTTGGACGGGCGCACGGATCTCTACGGTCTGGGCTGCGTGGCGTACTGGCTGTTGACGGGCGGTCTGGTGTTCGAAGAGCCGACGCCGACGGCGATGGCGCTGGCGCACGTGCAGAAAGAACCGGTGAAGCCGTCTTCGCGCACGGAGCTGCGGATTTCGGCGGAGTTCGAGGAGATCATCCTGCGATGCCTGAGCAAGAAGCCGGAAGAGCGCCCGGCGAGCGCGCGGCTGCTGCGGCGCATGCTGATGCAGTGCCCGGAGCATGGGGCGTGGACGCAGGAAGACGCCGAAGCTTGGTGGCGCACCAATCTGCCAGAGCTGTTCGCCGTGCGATGCCCCGACCCGCGGGTGGCGGGGATGGCGGCAGCACCTTCCAGGAGCGAGTAAGTGCCGGCTGAGGGGGGCGGGCGGTTTTCCGCGTGGGCGGCGATGGCCACCGCCGCGCTGATGATGTCGCACCAGGTGGGCGGCAAGTCGATCCGCGACGCGCTGTTCCTGCAGGCGTTCGGGCCGGAGCGGTTGCCGGTGATGGTGATGGCGGCGGCGGTGGTGTCGGTGCTGCTGGGCGTCTTCGGAGCGCGGCTGTTCAGCAGGTTCAGCCCGGCGCGGGCGGTGCCGTGGAGCTTTGCGGCGAGCGGGGTTCTGCAACTGGCGGAGTGGCGGCTGGCAGAGGCGAGCCCGTATGCGGGCGCGGTGGTGGTGTACCTGCACATGGTGGCGTTCGGGGCGGTGCTGCTGTCGAGCTTCTGGCTGCTGCTGAGCGAGCAGCTCGATCCGGTGGAGGCGAAGCGGCGGATCGGGCGGATCGCGGGCGCGGGCACGACGGGGAGCGTGCTGGGCGGGCTGCTGGCGGCGCGGTGGAATGATCTGGCGGGCGCGGGGCAGGAGGCGGCGCTGCTGGGCGCGCTGGGCGGGATTCATCTGGTTTGCGGCATGGTGCTGGCGCGCGTGCCGCGGCGGGCGGCGGCGGCAGCGCGGCCGGCGCCGGAGCCGTGGATCTCGCCGCGGAAGGTGCTGCGGTCGGCGCCGCACCTGCGGCATCTGGCGGCGCTGGTGACGCTGGGCACGGCGGCGGCGGCGATCCTGGACTTTCTCTACAAGCGCGCGGCCGCCCAAACGTTGGGGCGCGGCGACGGGCTGCTGGAGTTTTTCGCTTACTTCAATACAGGCGTGGCGCTGGTGTCGTTCACATTACAGACGCTGGCGAGCCGCCGCGCGCTGGAAACCATGGGCGTGGGGCGCACGGTGGGAGCGATGCCGGCGATGGTGAGCGGCGGCAGCCTGCTGGCGCTGGCGGCGCCGCTGTTTCCGGTGATCGCCGGGCTGCGGGCGGTGGAGGCGATGCTGCGCGGGTCGCTGTTCCGGGCGGGCTATGAGCTGATGTACACGCCGATTCCGCCCGCGGAAAAGCGCGCGGCGAAGACGGTGATCGACGTGGGCTGCGACCGGCTGGGGGATGCGCTGGGCGGGGCGGTGTGCCAGGCGGCGCTGCTGCTGCCGGGCGTGCCTGTCACCGGGATGCTGCTGGTGGCGACGGCGCTGATCGCGGCGACGAACACGTGGGTGGCGCGGCAACTGGACCGGATCTACGTGCAGGTGGTGGAACGCGGGCTGCTGCACCGCGCGGCGGAGCTGTTTCTGTCCGGCGCGGGCGACTGGACGGTGGACCGCGAGCTGCTGGAATCGCGTCTGGCCGCAGCGCCCGCGGTTCGGGAAGAGAAACGCGACAGAGGCGCCGTGGCCGTGGCGCCGGTGCTGGCCGATGACGCGGTGCATTGTCTGGCCGAGCTGCGTTCGGGGCAGGAGGAGCGGGTGAAGAGGGTGCTGGAGGCGCAGCGGCCGCTGGATCCGGTGCTGGTGCCGGCGGTGATCGACCTGCTGGCGTGGCAGGCGGTGTATGGGGCGGCGCGGGCGGCGCTGTTGAGCGTGCGCGCGCCCATCGTGGGCCAGTTGGGGGACCGGCTGGCGGACGCGAAGTGCGATTTCTCCATCCGGCGGCGCATTCCATCGCTTCTGCTGGCGCTGGGGGGGCGGCGGGCGGCGCAGGCGCTGGCAGAGGGGCTGAATGACGAGCGGTTCGAAGTGCGGTTCCGGTGCGCGCGGGCGCTGGACGAACTGGTCTGCCGCGAGCCGGAGTGGAGGCCTCCTGCGGAAGTGGTATATGCAGCGGTGGAGCGGGAGCTGAGCGTGGATCAGAACCTGTGGCGGAGCCGGCGGCTCCTGGCCGAGCAGACGCCGCTGGAACAGGTGCAGCCTCTGGACGAAGTGCTGCGGGAGCGGGCCGACCGCAGCCTGGAGCATCTATTTTCACTGCTGGCGCTGGTGTTGCCGCGGGAACCGTTGAAAGCGGCGTTCCGCTCGCTGCACGCGGACGATGCGGCGTTGCAGGCGCTGGCGCTGGAATACCTGGACGGCGTGCTGCCGGCTGGGCTGGGCGCAAAGCTGCGGGCGCTGCTTGAGCAGCCGGGCGGGGGCGAGAGGCGCAGCGTGGATCAGGTGGTGGAGGCGCTGCTGCAGTCTCACGCGAGCATCGAGATGTCTCTGGTCAGGCGCCTGGAAATGGAGAGGGCGCGGAGTGAGCGCGGCGGCCATACTCCCGGGCAAGATACATGACCAGCACGAGCCAGACGCCGGTGAGCGCGAGGTTGAGCAGCGCAAAGCCGGAAATGCCCAGCGAAAGAAAGTTCGTGCCGGCGTAAACGATGCCCGCCTGCGTGACGTCTCCGGCGCGCTGGAAGAAGGTGTCGATGGCGGCTTTGGCCTTGTATTTCACTTCGCGGGGAGTGGGCAAAAAGAGCGCCTGGCGGGCGGTGTTCTGGATGGAATAATCGGCGCTGTTTTCGACGATTTTCAACAGGCGGATGACGCCGAGCACGGGGGCGGCGAGCAGGATGGCATAGCCCGTGAAAGCTATGGCGGGCAGGACGAACAGCGTGCCGCCGACGCCGATGTGGCGGAAGAGGCGGGAGACGAGGAACGCCTGGAAGACGAAGCTGAGCGTGTTGACCCAGAAAAAGTAATCGCCGAAAAACGCGCCGATGAAGCGGCGGCGGGCTTCGGCGAATTCCGGGCCGGCGCCGAGCGTGCGGGCAGCTTCCTGCGTGACCAGGCTGGAAATGAGGAACTCACCCGACGTGTTGACGACGTTCAGAAGGAGCACCAGGAAGGCGATCATGACGAGGTAGCGGTCCTGGAACAGGAGCAGGAAGCCGTCGCCTGGCTTGAGCGGCTGCTGCCGGACGAGGAGCTGATCCGCGCCGGAGCGCTCGGAGACGCGGCGGTCGGCGAGAAGAGTGAGCAGCGCGCAGACAACAAGGAGGACGGCGCCGGCGGACAGAAGGGGCAGAGTGCCCCAATGGCGGATAGCGCCGCCGGCGGCGCGCGCACCGGCGACGGCGCCGATGGAAGCGCCGACGCCGATGAGGGGGAAAAGGCGTTTGCCTTGGGGCTCGGTATAGAGGTCGTTGGCGAACGCCCAGAACTGTGAAATGGCGAAGACGTTGAAGATGCCGACGCACAGGTAGAACGGAATGCCGATGCGGTTGCCGGCGCCGGCGAACGCGTGAAAGGCGGCGAGGTTGGCGGCGAAGAAGACGGAGACGCCGGCCAGAAGCCGGGCGCGGCGGACTTTCGACGCCAGCCAGCTATAAGCGGGGACCACGAGAAGAAGAAGCAATGCCTGCCCCGCGGAAAGATATGTCTTGACGACGGCGCCCTGTTCGGTGAGAATCAGCGGTTCGCGGGCGGTCTTGAGGAAATAATAGGCGGACAATAAAAGGAAAATATTGGAAAACAGCAGCAGCGCGCCGGCGCCTTCTCCGCCGCGGACATCGGCGAAAATGCTCAGGAAACGGTCGAGGCGGCTGGGGCGCCGCGCGTCGAGCGCCCGGAAGACCGGGAACGAGGCGTACGAGGGATGTTCAGGGACGTTCACCATGCATACTCTACGCCAACCACGCGGCCGGAGCGGAGCCAGACTCGCACCGTCTGGCCCGGGCGCTGCGGGCTGGCGATTTCCGCCATGAGATATCCGGCTGCGGTCCGGGGCAGGCGGGGGCCTTTGGAGAGCAGCGCGCCCGGCGACTGTTGCAGGTTGTCGAACTCGCGCCAGGAGATCCCGTAAGGCGCGGGGGAAGGGAGTGCGTGCCGCGCCGCCAGGTCTTCAAATACGAGTTCCCCGCCCTGCACCTGGAAGCGGTCGATGGGCAGGACCTTGCGGAAGTAGGCGCGGCCGATCTTGTCGCGGCGCTCGATCAGGCAGCGCACCAGGTAGTCTTCGGCCGCAGGATCCGACAATTTGCCGGCGCGGACGACAGCGCGGATCTCCTCATCGGTGAAATGCATCACCTGTTTGGCGCCCCAAAATTCGTCATCCGGGAGACGGTTCAGGAGGGCGGGGTTGGGATATTCGGGGAGCCATTTCTCGGGATCGAACACTTTCGACTCGAAAAGCCCGATGGAGGGATAGCGGGGATAGCGGGCCTTCGCCCAGTATGGGATGACCAGGCCGAGGCTGGCGGCCTGGATGGCCGATTCGCGCCAGGAAAAGTGATAGGCGCCCGAGCGGGGGCTGTTGGGCTTGTCGCTCCCGCTGCCGAGCGTCGACCCGAAATCGAGCAGATGGTGGCGGATGAAGGTCTTGCCGTTGCGCGTGACGAGGGTGTCGAGCGTGTTGATGGCACGGGAATCGTCGTGGTCCAGCCAAGCGAAGAAGACATGGGCGGCGCGGAGTTCGCGGCGGTGTTCGTGAGGGACGGTGTCGTTGGGGTCGTCGGCGCGGGCGCCAAACCAGCGGAACGGTCCGAGAGGCTGGCCTTCGAGAGCGAGGCTGGCGACGGCGCGGTAGCGGCCGTCTTTGAGTTGCGGGGCCTTGAGGAGGAGCTCGGTAAGGTTGCGGCGGGTGAAAGGGCGCTGGATGCCGTGCTGGTTGACAAATGTGAGGCGGTCCTGGATGACCAGATCGCGCGGGTGGAACTCGACGATGTATTCGTCGGCGACATGGAAGCCCAGGGCGTGGAAAAAGCGGGCGGAAATGACTTCGGCGGCGGTCATCATTTCCGGATTGGATTTCGGATCCAGTTTGATAAAGAAGCGGCGTTTTGTGGCGTCGATGATGGTAAATCCTGGGGTAATGCCTTCGCCTTTGGCGGCGACCACGGTCCAGGGCGTCACCGGCGGCGCGGTTCCGCCGGGGCCCCGCTGGAGTTCCTCGATGGACATGCGGCGCCAGTAGTGGCGCCGGACGTACCAGGCTCCGTCCATGGGATCGCCGAGCGTGTTGACGTTCTTCGCGCGGATGGGCGGACCGTTGCGGGGCTGCTTCTCGCCGGGGGTGGCGAGGATGTGCCAGAAGAGATCGTACCAGTCGGATAGCTTGCGGCGGGCGGGCTTGCCGGCGTCGTGCGGGGGCGGTTCGACGAGAAGGGGATCGTCGGGGTAGAACTTCTGCGCCTGGAGGGCGGCGGCGGCAGCGAGGATCAGCAGGAGCTTCTTCATGGCGGCTTACTGATACGGCTGCGTTGAGGACGTGCCGAGCGGGCGCTGCGGGAAGACGTCATTGAACTTGAACCACGCCTGGAACCCTTCGCGGCTGAACGCGAAATCCAGGCGAAAAAAGGTGCGGTTGCGGACGTTGGCGCGGAAGCCGAAGCCGCCGCTTTTCTCGAGACGGCTGAAATTGAGCTGCCCGCGGCGGGGGAAGACTTTGCCCGCGTCGGCGAACAGAGCCATGTCGAGGCCGGCGAAGATTTCCCAGCGGTATTCGGCGTTGAACAGCAGCGAATTCCGGTCCCGGAAGCGGAAGGGGCGGAAGCCGCGCAGGTCGTCGCTGCCGCCGAGCCAGGGCTGAAGATAGAAGGGGACGGTTTCGCCGGCGCGGGCGCCGGTGAGCAGCGTGCGGGCGCGGAGGGCGATGACGCGGCGCTTGTTGTAGAAGGGGACGTACTGGCGGAGGTCGGCTTCATAGAGGTTGAAGCCGTAGGCGGAATAGCGGCGGTCGTCGTAGCGGTTGTACTGGAAGAGATAGAAGCCGCCGGCGCGGGGGCCTTCGGGGTTGTCGAGCGTGTTGACGCGGGCGAATGCGCCGTAGCGGCGGAAATGGGTCTGGCGGTCGATGCCGGGGGCCTGCCCGGGGGTGAACTGGGCGTCGGCGGAGATGAAGCGGCGGTCACGGCCGGGGCCGGTATTGATCCAGAGAAAACCGCCGCTCGGACCGAGCAGGAGGCCGCGCACCGGGGACAGGCCGAGGCTGAAATCGAGGGAATTATCCTCGAGCAGGAAATTGCTGCGGCCGGATTTCTGCGACTCCGGGCCGGGGCCGTAATATTGGATTTTCGGGTAATAGTGGTGCATCGAGAGCAATTCTGCCTCGACGCGGCCTCCGGCCAGATTCCGGGAGCGGAGGCGGAGGATGCCCCGCTGGTAGGCGCGGGTGGAGATCTGGTAGGAGACCTGGGTTTCGAGCCGGCCGTTGAAGAGATCCTCCCGGAAATATTCGGGGCCGATGCCGAAGCCGCCTTGTGTGATCATGCCGCCGGCTTTGGCGCGGAGGCCGTTGTAGCCGTAGCTGAGCCGCTGGGGGATTTTCTTCTCGTTGATCAGGCGGATGCGCTCCTCCCACTTCGGGGTGCGCTCGGGGGCGAGGCGGGCGGCCTTGTCGTCGCGTTGCTTCTGGATGAGGGCCGCGCGGGTAGGCTCCTGGGCTTCCATTGCCGAGAAGAGCGCGAGAGCCGCTGCGGGCAAAGTCACGATGAGCCGGGTCACCAGAGCCTTCATGATAACAGGGGCGCGCGCAGGTTCACTGGCGCTTTCAGGCGGGAGCGTGGCGGCGCAGCGCGGCGAATCCAGGGCAAGACTTCCGCGCGCTGCGCCGCCTCTGCCCAGGAGGGCAGCGACTGCGGCAGCGTCGCGAAATTAGCGGCGCGATACTGCGGCTATGGCCTGCCGAGAATCACGGCTTCGATACACTGCTGAAATGAGCCACGAGATTGAGATCAAAGCTATGGCCTGCCGAGAATCACGGCTTCGATACACTTGCGCCCCGGCGACAAGTACGCACTGCTCGGCTATGGCCTGCCGAGAATCACGGCTTCGATACACTGCGGGCCCGGAGCTACGGGCCTCAATGGGTGCTATGGCCTGCCGAGAATCACGGCTTCGATACACTCGTCGCCGGCCGGGGCCGTGTGACGGCCTCGCTATGGCCTGCCGAGAATCACGGCTTCGATACACTACGGCGCAGGAAGAGCGGCTCCTGCGCCGTGCTATGGCCTGCCGAGAATCACGGCTTCGATACACTACGGACACAATGGGGCGCGGCGCTGGTGCGGCTATGGCCTGCCGAGAATCACGGCTTCGATACACTCACTACGGCTTCCGGCACCAATTACTACCTGCTATGGCCTGCCGAGAATCACGGCTTCGATACACTGCCTGATTGTCTCTCTACCCGAACAAATCGGCTATGGCCTGCCGAGAATCACGGCTTCGATACACTGCGAAGGGAGATTGTAGGATGTGACCAGATGCTATGGCCTGCCGAGAATCACGGCTTCGATACACTACGTACTGCCTCATGCCCCCGGCCTCCTCAGCTATGGCCTGCCGAGAATCACGGCTTCGATACACTCAAATGATCGAGCACGATCACGGGCACGCTGCTATGGCCTGCCGAGAATCACGGCTTCGATACACTAGTGGAAGATCGACATGCTGGTGGTTCCGGGCTATGGCCTGCCGAGAATCACGGCTTCGATACACTACGGAGGCGAGGCGCTCGCGGCCATCGTTTGCTATGGCCTGCCGAGAATCACGGCTTCGATACACTTCCTGCTGGAACGTAACCGCTACTCCGGCGCTATGGCCTGCCGAGAATCACGGCTTCGATACACTGGGGCCTGATGCCAACGGTCGCGAAAACCTGCTATGGCCTGCCGAGAATCACGGCTTCGATACACTCGCCATCGTTTCAGTTCGCCGCGGTGATCGGCTATGGCCTGCCGAGAATCACGGCTTCGATACACTGCGACAGATGGCCGAGTTATGTCTGGTTGCGCTATGGCCTGCCGAGAATCACGGCTTCGATACACTTTCCGGCTTGTAATATCGGCTTTCTCCGGTGCTATGGCCTGCCGAGAATCACGGCTTCGATACACTTGATGGCGCATTGCGCCGCCGCAGTACTGGGCTATGGCCTGCCGAGAATCACGGCTTCGATACACTAGCGCCAGCATCTGGATCATCATGTTCACGGCTATGGCCTGCCGAGAATCACGGCTTCGATACACTTGTGGTTGATGATTGGCGGCGTTGCAGTGTGCTATGGCCTGCCGAGAATCACGGCTTCGATACACTCGCTTCACGGCTTCGGCGATTATCCCGCTTGCTATGGCCTGCCGAGAATCACGGCTTCGATACACTTCCATGATAGTAGACAGACGCAATGCACGCGCTATGGCCTGCCGAGAATCACGGCTTCGATACACTTGTGCGGCGTTGGCGTCCGTCACAGTCCATGCTATGGCCTGCCGAGAATCACGGCTTCGATACACTCCGCCGAGGCCAACCTCCTGAACGAAGGGAGGTTGGCCTCGGGTCCGCCCTCAGAAAAGCTCGTACTGGGCGGGGGGATCTTCCACTGGTTTGCGCTTTTTTCCAAAATAGACCTCCATCCTGGCGTACTGGCGGTCGGTGACGGCCATCAGGCGCACATGACCATGCGGCGGGATGGCGCTACGGACGCGCTGGCGGGCCGCCTCGACGCTTTCATCGCTGGCGGCAAAGCGGGCGTAGACGCTGTACTGGAGCTGGACGAACCCTTCTTTCAGCAGGTGCTTGCGGAACTGGGCGTATTCGCGGCGGTGCTGTTGGGTGTCCACGGGCAGATCGAACATGGCCAGCAGCCACATGGCCCGGTACTCACTGGGAATCTTCCGGGTCTCCCCTTTCCTGCGGTTCATGGCTTGCAGGCTCCAGCAGCGGGAAGTCCAGGCGCTGGAGAGAACGCTCCAGGCACCGGGCGAGACGGTCGGCAAGGACCTGGGCCCAATCGAATAGCGTGCGGCTCTCCCTGCCATCTGAAAACCGCGCTGTGAGACAGGCGAGGAGAGACTGTTTGGCTTCCCGGGTGAGTCCGTCCTGATTGTCCTGGCTCCACTGAACAACCCAGCGGTCGACGAGGGGGCGGAAGGGCTCCATGAGGTCGTTGGCGAGCGGGAACGGGTCGTAGCGGTTATGGTGGTGGAGCGGCAGGGCCGGATGCAGACCGGCGCTGCACAGCGCGCGGGCGCAGGCGGCCCGCACGATGGCGTAGCCGTAATTCAGGGGGCCATTGCGGGGGTCATCTTCGTTGGAGCGGCGATAGTTGGCGTCGTTGAAGAGGCGCGCCCAGTACAGGCGGCCGGCCTGGGCTTCGATGGCAGGGGCGTTGGACACGGAAACAGACCGCACGAGCCGCCCCAACGCAGCGTCCGGCCCGTACAGCTCCGCAACCAGCGCAGCCTGAGCGCGGACCTTTGCCTGGACGATCTCCTTCCAGAGCCGCTTCCGCAGGGGCAGGGGGGCTTCCGACTGGATCCGGAACTTTTCCGTTTGCGTGCTGTGCGGCGCGAGCGGAAGGAGCATGGCGGCGGGCATGTGCTTGCGATCGCAGGCGACGAAGATCGCTTTCGCTGCGGCGAGCTCGGCCAGCACGGCCTGGGTGAAGGTGATTTGCGGGTGGCTGCACACCACGGCGGCCAAGGTGGCAAACGGAAAGATCCGGCGGCTGCCACCACCCATTTCGATACGCAGGAGACCGTTTTCCGCGGAGAGGCGGGCGGGACTTTCTGACAGGTCAACAACCCGGTTAGTCATGGCATGGAACTATATCTCCTATCGGCAGCACGGCTATTTTTTCTGCATAGTACTTGAGCAGGCCGCCAGCGGTGGGAGAAAAAGCCGCCCTTCGGTTCATCTTGTCATTCTCTTTTCTGGCGTCATGCTGGGGTACCAAAACGACCTGAGTGTTGCTCCAGATCTTTTTCACAACCCAAATTCCCGCCTTGTCGCCTCCCAATCGTAATGTGTCCTGCTTGGCCAAGCTAAACAGAAACCGCGCGTTGGGGCCACCATTGCGCCGGACGACGGGCTCGCCACGCGCGGCGCGATGGATGGCTTCGCGCATGGAGACGACGTCGCCGGTCCAGACGGTCCTGCCGTTTTCCTGCACCTCGTAGATTTCGATGTGGTGGGTTTCGGAAGGCTCGGCCCAGCGTTCTCTGAAGCCTGAGCCAACTTGGACGACGGCGCGGTTCAGATTGACGCGGACCCGCTTGATGGGAACCGGGTTGCCGTTGCGGTTGGGAAGACAGGGCCAGTTGTACTCGAGTTTCTTCGGATCGTTGCCCACCTGGCTGAGCTTTTCCATCACAGCGGACCGCACCGCTGTATCGGCGATGTTTTGAACCTCCTTCGCACTGAGCGTGTGAACAGGAACCCGGACGCGCACAGCATCGCCCCCAGCCTCGCTCTGGCCGACCCTGGTATAAAACGTTTCCTTGTGCAGCGCCCCGGTGACGCGATGGTCGGGGCGGAAGCTGATATTCATGGACTTGAGCACGTCCCGGAGTTCCTCTTTGAAGCCCACCCAGGGGGGAGGGACGGGGGCGAACAGGCGACGTCGCGCAGCGGCGGCGCCCCGGTTCGCCTCGCTGAGCAACTGGATGGTTTTCTGATCGCAGAGGGCGACCGCGACGGCGTCGATGGCATGGTGGCGGTGGTCATCACGGCTCTTTCGAATGGTCTTGCCGTCCTCCGGTTCCTCTTCGCCACGGGCTTCGCGGTGGATGGAGGGGATAAGCCCGTTCAGGTCCCAGACGTCGCGCAGGTAAGCGGTAACCTGGCCGGTCGGTTTGAGGATTTTGCGCTTTTCATCCACGATCTCTCCGCCGTAAAGGAGAGACAGGTAGCGGGCGGCGGCGACGGCGGCGGCGCGGGTGTCGTTCAGGTGGCGGCTGTGGAATTCAGCGATCAGCTTTTCGACGGCATCTTTGTCCATCTTGAAGCGGGTCAGCTTCGCCTTGGCGTATGCACCCTTGAACGTGGCGACCCTCTGCAGGATCTGCTCCCACATCCCGGGATCGGAACCATAAGCCTCCCAGGGAGTCCGGTTGCCTTTCTCGGCGTTGTCGGACACATGGGCCAAGGTGAGGTTCACGAACGAATTGTCGAGGGAGCGGCTGAACGGGATGATGTGCTCAATCTGGGCGGGAGAGTTGCCACCAAAAAGAGAGGCAAAGCCGCCGAGGCTCTGCCCGCAGTAGGGGCATTTCCCGTCGCATTCGAGCCACAATAGTCCCTTGAGGATATCCTCGCGGCTTATCTGCTCAAGCGGGATGCCGACTTCCCTGTGGATCTGATCGCGGATCTTATCCCGTTCATGCTCACGGTCACGCATGCGTTTTGAGTCTTTGAGACGTTCATCGCGCGACTTGCGCAGTTCCCGGGCCGTCTCGATGTGGATTTCGTCGGGCTTTCCGTAATGCCGGACCACCGCATTGACAACCTTGCGCAGCTCGGTCAACGTCCGCTTGACGGCCGGATTGAAGACGGCGACGCCGCTATCGGCGAGCGGGGGCAGCAGAGGGTGGACAGGAACCTGCCGTTCGAGCGGGATGCCTGCCGCCTGTCTGGCTTCCTGCACGCTGAGCCCCTGTTCCAAGGACGGCATAATGGCGCGTATGGCTTTGACCGAGAGCATGGCGTAGCCGGAGGGCAGCACGACTTCGCGCGCGATGCGGCGCGAGGTTTCCTCATCAAAGCCCCACTTCTCCTGAAGTGCTGATTCCAGGTCTTCGTCGGAGCCGGCCGAGGCGACTTCGGCGACCAGGGCCTGTTGCTTTTCCGAGCTGAGCGCGGACCATTGGTCCCCTAGGATGGAGACAAACTGCGCAGCGACCTTGTTGCCCGGCAGGTTCTTTTCACCGCTTTCTTCGACGGTGAACTCCGCCGAGCGGCTGAGGCCGAGAAGCCTTTTGGCCTGCGCGATGGAGAGCTTGTCCGTGGTCTCGAGCCTTGCAAGAAGCGTGGAGCGTTCCGTATTGGATAGCGGGCGGGGGGCGGAGCGGTTATCGGTAACGCGAAGGTGATTCAACGCCGCGAGCAACCGGTAGCGCTGGAACTCGAGCGACCAGACAGGGGCGCGTTTCTCGCCGGGGAGCCAGGAGCATTCGCCGACGAGATCCTCCGTGTCGCGGAGCGGACGCTGCATGAAGAGGATGTTCCACAGACAGTCCTTGAGCTCCTGGCTCAGCACAGCGTGATGGGGTCTCTGGGCCGACCAGATAGCCTCGAATTCCTGCTCGTACATGCTGCGGTGGGTGTAGCGGCCGCGGATGCGCTGCTCGGCGGGATCGATCCGGGAGAAGTACTCCCCCAGAGTGCGTGCACCGGCCTGCTCAATAAGGGTTCGCAGGGCATCGATGCCTTCGTAAACTTTGCCTTTTTCTTCTTTGGCCTTGGAGTCATCCTCAGCCCCAACCTTGCGAGACTCAGCCTTGCGGTTGCTCCTGAACCCGCGCCGCTGGCCGAGGTGGTAGAGGACGCGGCCAAGTTCGAATGGCTCCAATGGATGATCGAGGGCGCGGGCGCGCAACAGATACGGCAACTGATGCAACGCTGCTTCAGAGGCATGCCTGGCCCGAAATTGGCCGTCCAGTGCATTGATTTGCTGCTGAATGAGCAGGGACATGGGGCTGCCAGGCGAGGGGACGATTTCCGGCAGAAAGCCGGCCTGGGCCAGTGCACGGTACAGGGTTCTCGCACGCTGGCGGCGGCGCCGGATCTGGCGGCGCATAAGACGCTTGGTACGCCGGTTGGCGCCGCGGGATTCGTCCCGTCCTGATTCGATGTCGCCTTCCGTTCCTGCTTCAAAAACACGGACACCGGCGCGGACGATCCGCCTCCAGTTGTCCCCTTCTTTTTCGAGCAAAGCCCAGCCGATCGAGCGGGCGCCAATATCCAATCCGAGTACAAGAGCCATAGTGAACCCCGGGTGAAAAATCCCCTTGACCAGAATACTCCAGTAACGTAAAATTTCAACAGTGTATCGAAGCCGGGATTCTCGGCTTGTCTTAGCAAGCACGAGTTTCTCGTGTTCGCAAGGTTTGCCACCCGATGGCATCCTTTGAGGGCCCGCTCTGCGGGCCCTCCCCATTTTCAGGGCCCGCGCGGGAACGGGGCCGGAACCAATCAGACCGCGGGAATTCGAGCGGCTGTGCCGTGATTCCGCGCCGAGAGGGGCGCGAGGAGGGGCCGGGCTTCCAGAGATGAAGAGGCGGGCGCGACGGCGCTAAAACGCCCAGCGCCAGAGGTTGGCGCCGACGGTGAAGCCGGCGCCGACGGCGGCGAACAGGACGATGTCGCCTTTCTGAAGGCGGCCCTGCTGCCAGGCTTCCCAGGTGGCGATGGGGATGGTGCCGGCGGTGGTGTTGCCGTAGCGCTCGATGTTGATGAGGAGGTTGTCCTCGCTGATGCCGAGGCGGTGGGCGGCGGCGAGGATGATGCGCTTGTTGGCCTGGTGGGGGATCATGAGCTTGACCTGGGAAGGCGCGATGCCGGCCTCGGCGAGCAGCTCGGCCGAGACGTCGCCCATCTTTTTGACGGCGTACTTGAAGACGGCCTGGCCTTCCTGGTGAACGAAGTGGAGGCGTTTTTCGACGGTCTCGTGAGACGGCGGCATGCGGGAGCCGCCGGCGGGCATGATGAGGACGTCGCCGCCGGAGCCGTCGATTTCGTTGCGGAAGCCGAGGAAGCCGGGTTCGCCGTCTTCGGAGGGTTCGATGAGGAAGGCGCCGGCGCCGTCGCCGAACAGGACGCAGGTGGTGCGGTCGGTGTAGTCGATGATGCGGCTCATGGTGTCGGCGCCGATGACGAGGACCTTCTTATGGGTGCCGGAGCCGACGAGGTGGGCGGCGGTGGTGAGGCCGTAGACGAAGCTGGAGCAGGCGGCGATCAGGTCAAAACCCCAGGCCCTGCGGACGCCGAGCTTGTGCTGGACGATGCAGGCCGTAGAAGGGAACATATGGTCCGGCGTGACGGTGCACAGGATGATGGCGTCGACATCCTCGGCGGTGGTTCGCCGGTTGGCGAGCGCGACGCGGGCGGCTTCAATGGCCATGTCGGAGGTGGCGACGCCGGGATCGGCGATATGGCGCTCGCGGATGCCGGTGCGTTCCAGGATCCATTCGTTGGACGTTTCGACCATCTGCGCCAGGTCGTCGTTGGTGAGAACCCGCGGAGGCACCCAGGCGCCTACCGCGCTGATCTTGGCTTGCAGCAATGAACCTCCTGTCGGCCCGCGTGCCGGCGCAAGCAGGAAACACGGCAGCGGGGCCTCAGGGCCTGGGACGCGGCCGCTGCTTGCGCGGCAACAGACGCAAACCTCTAAAATTATGCTATTCA
The DNA here is from genome assembly GCA_049325215.1 of Acidobacteriota bacterium. Classification (GTDB taxonomy): domain Bacteria; phylum Acidobacteriota; class Terriglobia; order Bryobacterales; family Bryobacteraceae; genus JANWVO01. Next base: position 12,933 of record JBMOMB010000024.1, on the reverse strand, counting down.
GGGATAGCAATGCAACTGCTGGCAGACGAGCTTTTTCCGGCGCAGGAAACGACGGAGCAGATTTTCCAGCGGGTTTATGCGGCCATGGCGCGGGCGCCGGGCAGGCCCGAGGTGAAGCTGCTGGTGCGGCCCTATGTGGCGACGATGGGGAAGCTGCGGCTGACGCGGAGCGGGCTGGAGGTACGGCTCAGTGAATTGATGGCGGCGGCGCCGGCGACGGTCCGGGAGGCGCTGGCGTGGATCCTGATCTCGCGGCTGTTGCGTCAGTCGCCGCCACCGCACTGGGTGAAGCACTACCGGCAGTACCTGAACCGGCGGGAGGTGAGGCGGACGCATCTGGCGCTGCGGGCTGCAAAAAACCGGAAGAGGCACAGCGGCCCGCAGGGCGCCGTTTACGATCTGGATGCGCTGTTTGAGACGTTGCGGGAGCGTTATTTCGGGCCGCTGATGGCAAAGCCGCAGCTGGGATGGAGCGGACGGCTGTCGCGCACGCTGCTGGGGCACTACGACCATGCGCACGACACGATCGTGCTGAGCTCATGGCTGGACAGGCCGGAGGTGCCTCTCCATGTGGTGGAATACGTGCTCTACCACGAGATGCTGCACCTGAAGCATCCAGTGGAGCACCGGCGGCACCGGCGGGCGGTCCACACGGCCGCGTTCCGGGAAGACGAGCGCCGGTTCGCGCTGCTGGCGGAGGCCAAAGCGTGGCTGAAGGCGGCCCGCTGAAGCGGAATCAGACAGCCGGGGCGAAAGCGCTCCGCACGGCGGCGGCGGAGTTTTCCAGGGCGTAGAGCAGCGGCGCAGGCTCGGGCTCCACCAGCCCGAGACGCCAGGCGGGCACGGCGGCCCGGAAGCGCCACCAGGCAAGGGTGAAGCGGAGGCGCTGGCGGAAGAGTTCCTCGTGAAAACCCGGCGAACAGCGGTTGGCGACGACGAGCGCCTGGCCAATGGCCTGGAGGCGTTCGAAATCGGCCTTCATTTCGTTCAGGAAGTTCAGGCAAATGCGGGCGCGTTCGGCGCGAAAATCCCAAAGGAGGCGGAAGCCGGGAGCAAGCTGGGAGCGGAGGAACAGGATTTCCCTGTTGTCCAGGAGGTGGGACAGGGGACGGTATTTCTCCGGTTGGAAATGCTCCCACCACTCGGCATCGACGGCCGGCGGGTGGAGAACCCTGTTCAGTTTCAAGGCAATCCAGACCAGGAGCCCAAGGGCGAAGACCGTGGAGAAAACGGCGATAAGGAGAGGATTCATAATCAGCTACCTGTTGCCGAATCGAGAATATACTAACGCGAAAGACCCTCTCCTGCCAAGAGAAAAATGGACGGATCTGCGGCTTTTGACACGCGAGGCAGGCCCGAAGGCGGAAATCAGGACATTCTTGCGGGAGGAAATGAGGGCAGCGGGCCGGCGCCGGTCAGGTGCGTTCGATCCATTCGAGTGCGCCGGCGGCGCGGCGCCGCTGGAGGCCGAGGGCGGCCAGCCAGCCCCTGGATTGCTCCCAGCGGTTCATTTGAGCTGTCTCATCCTCGCCTGCCAGGCGCAGGGCTTTCAGGGTGCGCGCCGCCAGTTTCGACATGGCAAGCCCGTAAGCGCTACGGGGGTCGACGAGCCGGTTGCCGCGCAGGGTCTGCTGCAAATGCCCGAAACAGTTGGGCAGAGAGGCGGCCAGGGGGAGCCCGGAGAGGCGTTCGGCTTCCTCGATCTGGAACCCGAAACTCGAGCCGTGGCGGTTGAGGAGAAGCCTGACGACCCCGAGAAAGCCCTCTTCTTCCATCAGCGCCTTCGCGCGGTGGGTCTGGGTGAGCGAGAGATAGTCGTTGCTGCAAACGCAGTAGACGACGGACGAGGCCTTGACTGTCTGGATCGAAAAGCGCTCCCAATTCCCCGAGTGATCGACAATGACGAGGCGGTAGGCGCTGCGGACGGCGTTGAGGAAGTTGTCAAAAAGGTGCGAATCGATCCGGGTTGAACGGCAGCGCCTCTGGGTGGAGAGGATATCCACGCGGCCACGGGAAGGCAGGTATCCTGGATCGGGCATGCGGCCCGTGTGGTCGACAATGGAGATCGCGTCGATCAGGTTCATGCCGGCCGGGACGCCGGCGAACAGGCTCTGCACGCCACAATTCAGGTCGAGGTCGACGAGCGCCACCCTGGCTGACAGCATTTCCGAGCAGGCATTGACAAAATGCCAGGCGGCGGTGGAGGCGCCGCTGCCGGGCTTTCCAGGCAGGAAACTCACCACCGGGCACAAATCCCCCGCCACCGGGACAGGGCAGGAATGGGTGGAGCGCAAATCGGAAATGGCGCGCTCGAGAGCCTGCCGCTTTGACGGCAGGTGGATGACCCGGCTGCCAAAACCGAGCCGGTGCAATTCCAGGTAGGCCTGGTTTTCGATATTCCGTCCATAGACCAGCAGGGGCAGCATTGGATCGGCTGCCAGGAGCGGCTCAAGAAGCTCGGCGATGTCGCGGAAGTCGCGGAGTTCGACGAAAACCAGGTCAGGCTTTGAGGAAGACAGCGACTGAAGGAACTCTTTCCGTTTCTCCGGATCGCCTGCGTCGAGGGTGAGGATTTCGTGGAATGGGTTGCACTGAGCCACGAGCTCGCGCAGCTCACTGGCGGCTTCCAGGTCCCGGGCGAGCAGGACAATGCGGTCGGAGAACATGATCGATGCACCTCCGAGCTTATTGAGGCGCGGCCTGCGCCAGCTCTTCTGCACCAATCATGCGAGAACCGGGAGACAGAATATATCGGGCGAAGACCTGAAGTACCCGGCCAATACGACGGTTTACTCCCTCGGGTTTTTTTCCCGGTGCGGATCGCCTGTTTGGGGACGCCGGGACCCGGCGCCGCAGGAAGGGTCCATTCAGGTGGGAACGCCAAAGCGGGGCAGCACCCACTTCATGAGCGCGATGTAGGCGCCGGCGACGAGAATGGCGAGCAGCCAGTCAGGCATAGGGTTCATTTCGGACAGATGGTCTTATCGGGCGGGATGGCGAGCACGGGGACCTTCGCCTGTTCGATGGTGCGCGTAGTGACCGATCCGAGCCAGACCTCGCGCCAGCCGGTCCGGCCATGAGTGCCCATGACGACCCACGCGTTGGCACGGTGAGCGGCGGCGATGATGGCTTCGACGGGCGGAGCGTCGGAGACCTCGTAATGCACTTCTATCTGCTCGGGCAAGAAGGGCTGGGCCCATTCCTTCAGATGCTGCTCGGCGTGCCTGCGGATCTCAACCCATTCTTCCAGGATTTTCTCGCGCCGCTCAGGAGTGAGGTAGGAGGGGGTGTCCACATGGACGGCGTGAAGCAGGCGGAGAGGCTTGCCAGAGGCTTGCGCGAGCCAGGCTGCCCAGCGGAGGGCGTTTGCGGAGCAATCACTGAAGTCGATCGGGCAGACCACTGATTCGAAGGGGGGCGGGATCATAGGTGATGCCTCCAACTCGAAGATGCACCAAACGGGCGCCAGTGACAAGGGGGAAGGCGCGGCCCGCGGGAGCCGCGGGGCAAGCGGGGCGGGCCATTGGGGGGAAGCGGTCAGTTGAGGGCGGTGATGCGGCGTTCGATCGAGGCGGCGAGGGAATCGGAGTCGAGGCCGGCGCGGCGTCCGGCACCGGGGATGTCTTCGAGAATTTCCGCGGCCGAGACGGAGCAGGAAGGGGGCAGGATGGCGAATCCGAGAGCGTCGGCGAGGCGGTCGGCGGTTCGCACGAGGTGGACGTGGTCCCAGCCGTCAGGGATCTGGCGGTCGTGATGGTGGACGACGCACTGGCAGATCTCTTCGGGCAGGAACATGCGGCTGACGATCCACTGGCCTGCCTGGCAGTGGTCGAGATCGAAAAGGCTGCGCTCGGTTTCGCGCAGGTCGGCGCCTTCGCGGGCGATTTCGATGGCGTTGGCGTACGCTTCGGGGTATCTGACAAGAAGCGCGAGGCGGCCGATGTCGCGGAGAAGCCCGGTGGTGTAGGCGAAGCCGGGGTCGAGGCGGTAGGCGGGAGCGATGGCTTCGGCGGCGATGGCGCCGGCCAGGGTATTGCGCCAGCAGCCGGCCAGGGCTTTGCGGCGGAGCACCGGGGCGACATAGTCGCCGAGGGCGCGCGTGAGAGCGATGGCCTTGACGCGCTCCAGCCCGACCAGGATGACGGCCTGGGGGATGGTGGTGACTTGGCGCACCAGGGCGAACAGGGGCGAGTTGGCCAGTTGCAGGATGCGGGCGGCGAAGACTGGCTCGGCGGCGATGAACCGGCTGACCTGATCGACGTGAACGTTGTCGTCGGAGAGCAGAGCGACAAGCCGCATGGCGACGGGAGAGAAGGGTGGCAGTTTTTCGAGCGCCCACGGAGTTGCGCCGGCCGGCTTCATTTCCGTTCCCATAAAACCTCCGGGCGGCGGTTGCCCGAAGCGCCAGGCAGGACGCCGCTGGAGTGCTTATCGGACGGATGGAGACCGCCATTGAGCGGAAACCCTTCCCTGCGCGGCGTGGTTGGGATAGAATAAGGCCCAATCTGGGCAATATGAAACGAGTCTTCTTTGTGGTTGGGCTTGTGGTGTCGTCCGGGCCGGTGAGGGGCGCGGGTCCGGACTTCCAGAAAGAAGTCCGGCCGATCCTTTCGGCGAATTGTTTCCACTGCCACGGCAACGACCGCACGACCCGGATGGCGGGGCTTCGGCTGGATCTGAAGGAGGGGCTGTATTCGACGCGCCGCAACGGGCCGGTGGTTGCGCCGGGCAGGCCGGAGAAGAGCCTGCTGTATCAGCGCATTTCGGCCAGGGATCCGGCGCGGCGGATGCCCCCGCCGCAGGCACACAAGACGCTGAAGCCTGAGGAAATCGCGGTCCTGCGCCGCTGGATCGAAGCCGGGGCGGAGTGGAAGGAGCACTGGGCGTTCCGGGCGCCGGTGCGGCCTGCGCCGCCGGAGGTGAAGCGGGCGGGGTGGGCGCGGAACGCGGTGGACCGGTTCGTGCTGGCGCGGCTCGAGAAGCTGGGACTGGAGCCGGCGCCGGAAGCGCCGCGGCACGTGCTGGTGAGGCGGTTGTCTTTCGATCTGACCGGGCTGCCGCCGGATCCGGCCGATGTGGAAGCGTTCGAGCGGTCCTCCGATCCGGAAGGCGACTACCTGAAGCTGGTGGAGAAGTATCTGGCATCGCCGCATTACGGCGAGCACCGGGCGCGCTACTGGCTCGACGCGGCGCGTTACGGCGACACGCACGGGCTGCACATCGACAACTACCGTGAAATGTGGCCCTACCGCGACTGGGTGATCCGCGCGTTTAACCGCAACATGCCATTCGACCGGTTCACGATCGAACAGTTGGCGGGGGATCTGCTGCCGGAGCCGACGCTGGAGCAGCGGATCGCGACGGGGTTCCAGAGATGCAACGTGACGACGAACGAGGCGGGCGTGATCATCGAAGAAGTGGAGGCGATGTACGCCAAAGACCGCGCCGACACGCTGGGGGCGGTATTCCTGGGGCTCACCGTAGGCTGCGCCACCTGTCACGACCATAAATTCGACCCCATCCGCCAAAAGGATTTTTATGCGCTGACAGCGTTTTTCCGCAATACGACGCAGCATGCCATGGACGGCAACATTTACGATCCGCCGCCGGTTGCCATTGTTCCGGCTGAGGGCGACCGCAAGCGGTGGGACGAGATCGAGTCGCGGGAGAGGGTGTTGCGCTCGCTGATCGCCGCCGGCGGACCGCGGACGCGGCGGGACGCAGAGCTGCTGCGGTTGGATTTTCCGGGCTCGATCCGGGTGGCTACCGCAAGCGGGGAAGCCCGGATGGATTTCGCTCCCGGGCAGGCGCTGGGGGCGGGACCGGGCGAAAAACTGGCGCTGCATCTGAAAGGGACGGCGCTGGAGGTGCGCGAGGCGCCGGCGCCAGGCGACGGCGAGCCTTTCACGGTCTCAGCACATTTTCTTTTCCCGCCGGGCGAAGAAGGGTTTGTGATTGCGGAGCAGATCGAAAAGCTCGACGACAAGAAACGGCGGGGATGGGGGTTCTACGTCAGCGCCAGAATTCCGCGCGTGCGGTTTTATACCGAGGACGGAAAGTCCTTTGAAATCGCAGCGGGGCATCTGGATCAGCTTGTTCCTGGGACGTGGAACCGGGTGGAGTTTCACTATGACGGGACGCGGGAGCCGCTTGGCGTGAGGATCTGGATCAACGGACGGGAGAGCGTGACGACGCGCGACGCGAAGGCGCGGTTCGAGGCGAGCTTCCGGGCGCGTGCGCCGCTGATCGTGGGAACGCCGAAGAGAGCGGAAGGCGGCGCCTTTGCGGAGTTGAGGATTTTCCGGCCGGTGCTTTCCGCCGAGGAGGAGGAGCTCCAGCGGCTGGATGTGGAGAAGCGGGCGATCCGGAGGCGGGGCGCGATCACCCACGTCATGGAGGAGCGCAAGGACCAGAAGCCGTATGCGCACCTGCTGTACCGCGGAATGTACGACGCGCCGCGGGAGCGGCTGGAAGCGGACACGCCGGCGGTGCTGCCGCCGATGGCGGCGTCCCTGCCGCGGAACCGGCTGGGGCTGGCGCAATGGCTGGTTTCGGAGGAACATCCGCTGACCGCCCGGGTGACGGTGAACCGGTTCTGGCAGGAGGTTTTCGGCACCGGGCTGGTGAAGACAGCCGAGGATTTCGGCTCGCAGGGCGAGCCGCCGGTGAATCAGGAATTGCTCGACTGGCTGGCGGTGGAGTTCCGGGAATCGGGCTGGGACGTGAAGAAGATGTTCCGGCTGCTGGTGACGTCATCGGCTTACCGGCAGGCGGCGCTGGCGACGCCGGAGAAGCTGGAAAAGGATCCGGACAACCGGCTGCTGTCGCGGGGGCCGCGGTTCCGGCTGGACGGGGAGGCGATCCGGGACGCGGCGCTGGCGGCTTCGGGGCTGCTTGTGCCGGTGATCGGAGGGCCGAGCGTGAAGCCGTACCAACCGGACGGGATCTGGGAAGCGGTGGCGATGCACGGCTCCGATACGCGGTTCTACAAGCGGGATTCGGGGGAGGCGCTGTACCGGCGGTCCCTCTATACTTTCTGGAAGCGCACGGCGCCGCCGGCGCTGCTGGACATTTTCAACGCGCCGTCGAGGGAGTTCTGCACGGTGAGGCGGGAGCGGACGAACACACCATTGCAGGCGCTGGCGGCGATGAACGATGTGACGTTCATCGAAGCGGCGCGGGCGCTGGCGGCGCGCTCGATGGCCGAGCCGCAAACCGAGGAGCGGTTCCAGTTCATGGCTCGGCGTCTGATGAGCCGGCGGCTGGAGGCGAGGGAGGTGGACATCGTGCGCGACGCCTACCGGGCGTTCCTGAGGCATTACGATTCGAATCCGGAAGATGCGCGGAAGCTGGTATCGCATGGCGAATCAAAACCGCCTGGAAATGTTTCCACGGCCGAGCTGGCCGCGCTGACGATGGTGGCCAATCAATTGATGAACACGGACGAGGTGCTGAACAAATGATTCCGCTCGTATCGCGGCGCCGCCTGCTGTCGCTTTCCGGCCAGAGCCTGGGCGCGCTGGCGCTGACGCGCCTGCTGGACGCCGAGACACGGCCGCAACTGCCGCACTTTGCGCCGAAAGCGAAGCGCGCCATCTACCTGCACATGGTGGGCGCGCCGCCGCAGCAGGAGACGTTCGATTACAAGCCGAAGATGGAGGCGATGTTCGACCAGGACCTGCCGGAGTCGATCCGCCAGGGGCAGCGGCTGACTACGATGACGTCAGGCCAGAGCCGGTTCCCGATTGCGCCGTCGATCTTCAAGTTCGGGCGGCACGGGCAGTGCGGGGCCGAGGTGAGCGAATTGCTGCCGTACACGGCGCGGATGGTGGACGATATCTGCATCATCCGTTCGATGCACACGGAGGCGATCAACCACGAGCCGGCGATCACGTTCATCCAGACGGGGTTCATGATCGCGGGCAAGCCGTGCATCGGGTCGTGGCTGGCGTACGGGCTGGGATCGATGAACCGGGATCTGCCGACGTTCGTGGTGCTGACAGCTTCGCACTCGCACCCGAGAGCGAACGTGCAGGCGATCTCGGCGCGGCTGTGGTCGAGCGGATTTCTGTCGGGGGAGTATTCGGGGGTGGCGCTGCGCTCGACGGGCGACCCGGTGCTGTTCATCAACAATCCGGACGGCGTGCCGGCGGCAGTGCGGCGGAAGATGCTGGATGGGGTAAAGGCTCTGGGCGAGCTGGAGGCGGAGCGCTGGAACGATCCGGAGACGCGGGTGCGGCTGGAGCAATACGAGATGGCGTTCCGCATGCAGACGTCGGTGCCGGAATTGACGGATCTGAGCAAAGAACCGCCGTCGGTGAAAGAACTGTACGGACCCGAAGTGGACAAGCCGGGGACGTTCGCCTACTGCGCGCTGATGGCGCGGCGGCTGGTGGAGAGGGGGGTGCGGTTCGTACAGATTTACCATCGCGGCTGGGACGTGCACGGGAACCTGCCGGAGGTGCTGCCGTCGCAGTGCAAGGACGTCGACCAGCCTTCATGGGCGCTGGTGCAGGATCTGAAACAGCGGGGGCTGTTGGAGGACACGGTGGTGGTGTGGGGAGGCGAGTTCGGGCGGACGGTGTATTGCCAGGGGAAGCTGACGCCCAAAGATTATGGGCGGGACCATCATCCGAGGTGCTTCTCGCTCTGGATGGCGGGCGGCGGAATCAAAGGGGGGACCGTGTACGGGGAAACGGACGATTTCAGCTACAACATTGTGCGCGACCCGGTGCATGTGCGCGATTTTCAGGCGACGCTGCTGCACCTGTTCGGGATCGACCACGAGCGGTTCACGTACAGGTATCAGGGGTTGGATCAGCGGCTCACAGGGGTGGAAAAGGCGCACGTGGTGCGGGGGATTCTGGCGTGAGGAGAGGGGTGGTGAGCCGGGCGGGGATCGAACCCGCGACCACCTGATTAAAAGTCAGATGCTCTACCACTGAGCTACCGGCCCAATCCGCGCGGCGGGTGCAACTGGCGGGATCAATCACAGGATAGCAGTGCAGCGGGAAGGAATACAATTGCGCACATGGAGACGAGGAAGCGAGAGGGAGCGGCGGAAGCGCGGGCGTGCGCCGCGGGCGGAGGCGGTCCTGCAAGCCGGTTGAGCCGGCGTCTGGTGTTGGGGGCGGCGGGCGCAGCCGCGGCGGCGCACGGAGCGCAGCGCCGGAGCAGGCTGCTGCTGGGAGCGCCGCTGTTTGTGAAGACTTCCGATCCGCGCGAGCTGGCGCGGGAGGCGCGGCGGCAGGGGTATTCGGCTGCGTATTGCCCCGCCGCGGCGCCGCATGAGACGGAGAAGCTGCGGGCGATCGAGCAGGGCTTCGCCGCGGAGAATGTGGTTCTGGCGGAAGTAGGGGTCTGGGTGAACCTGCTGGATGCGGACGCGGCGAAGCGGAAAGAGAACCTGAAACGGGTGACAGACGGGCTGGCGGTGGCCGAAGCGGCAGGAGCGCGGTGCGCGGTGACGATCTGCGGCAGCTTCAATGAAAAAGTCTGGTACGGGCCACATCCGAAGAATATCGGCCAGGAATTTTTTGATGCCGCAGTGGAAAACGCGCGGAAAATTCTGGACGCAGTGAAGCCGAAACGGGCGAAGTTCAGCTACGAAATGATGGGGTGGAGCCTGCCGGATTCACCGGACGCGTACCTGAAGATGATCCGCGCGGTGGACCGGGCTGGTTTTGCGGTGCATCTGGACGTGTGCAATCTGGTGAACAGCCCGGAGCGGTTCTACCGCAACGCGGCGCTGATCGAGGAGTGCTTCCAGAAGCTGGGACGGTGGATCGTGTCGTGCCACGCGAAAGACCTGGAGTGGCTGCCAGAGATGAATGTGCATTTCGTGGAGGTAATTCCAGGGCGGGGACAGATCGATTACAGGGCTTATCTGCGCGGGCTGGCGGGACTGGCTGCACCGGCGCCGCTGATGCTGGAGCATCTGAAGACGGCGGAGGAATACGCCGAAGGAGCGCAGCACATCCGCAAGGTGGCTGCGGGGCTGGGTCTGGAGTTCGCCTGAGCGGCGCGGCAGTTGAATTCGGGATAGACTGTGGCGCAGGAGAGCGCTTTCATGAGATCAGGATCAGGCGGGACTCGCGGAGTGAGCCGGCGCGAATGGATGCGCCGGACGGGCACGCTGGCGGCAGGCGCGGCGGCGCTGGGGGGAGCCGCAGCGGGCGAGGCGCAAGGCGACGCGCCATTTCTGGTGGACGCGGGGGTTGACCGCGTGGCGGTGCTTTCGGGCAGGACGTACCTGCGGGGCTGGGTGGGGCAAGGCAGGGCGCCGTCGCAAACGCGACCGCACAACGGCGTGAAGGGGCCGGACACGCGGACTGCCGATCTGGAGAAGGACCAGATCCGGGTGCGGTGGTCGAAGGTTTCGGGACCGGGCGCCGTGCAGTTCGACGACGCGGCGGCGCCTGCAACGGCGGCTTCATTCAGCGCGCCCGGCGTGTATGTGCTGCGGCTGGAGGCAGAGGGGCCGGCGGGCAAGAATGCGGCGCAGGTGACGGTGAAGGTTGAGCCTCCGGCGCCGGCGCGGGCGCTGGATGCGGCGCATGTCGAAGGGTTCATGGTGACGGGAGGGTTCTGGAAGCCGCGGCTCAGGAATCTGATCGTGAACTGGATTCCGCATTGCATCCGGCAGATCAACAGGAACGATCTCACGACCGGGCTGGGAGGGATCGACAACTTTCTCGAAGCTGGCAAGAAGCTGCGCGGGGAGCCGCACGGGTTCCACAAGGGGTATGTGTTTTCGAACGCGTGGGTCTATCAGACGATCGAATCGATGAGCCTGGCGCTGGGCTACCGCTTCGATGGAGATGCGGAAGTGGACGCGGCGCACGCGCTGTTCCGGAAGACGCTGGACGAGTGGATCCCGGTCATTCTGGCGGCGCAGGAGCCGGACGGGTACTTGCAGACGGCATTCACGCTGCCGCGGCAGGGGCGCGAGGGCAAGCGGATCGACTCGGACAAGTTCCGGCACTGGGACCCGGCTCACCGGCAGGACCATGAAGGCTATGTTGCCGGGTATTTCCTGGAAGCGGCGCTGGCGCACCATCGCGCGACAGGCGGCAAGGACGACCGGCTGTACAAGGCGGCGAAAAAGCTGGCCGACTGCTGGGAGAGCCATATCGGGCCGCCGCCGAAGCAGGCCTGGTATGACGAGCATCAGGGGATGGAGCAGGCGCTCATGCGGTTCGGGCGCTATGTGAACGAGGTGGAAGGCAGGGGCGTGGGCGAGCGGTATGTGAAGCTGGCGAAGTTCCTGCTCGATTGCCGGTATCACGCGGGCGTGCAGCCGCGGGACCGGATCGAATACAGCCAGTCTCACCTGCCGGTGACGGAGCAGTACGAGGCCGTGGGGCACGCGGTGCGCGCGGCGTACACGTACTCGGCGATGGCGGACGTAGTGATGGAGACGGGCGACGCCGACTACCGCAGCGCGGTACGGTCGCTGTGGGAGAACATCACACACCGCAAGCTGTATGTGACGGGCGGCATCGGGAGCGGGGAGACGTCGGAGGGGTTCGGGCCGGATTACTCGCTTCCTCCGCGCGGCTATTGCGAGACGTGCGCCAGTTGCGGCGAGCTGTTTTTCCAGTGGAAGATGGGGCGGCTGTGGCATGAGGCGAGGTTCGCGGATCTGTACGAAGACACGCTGTACAACGCGATTCTGGGGTCGCTCGATCTGGAGTGCCGGCATTTCTACTACGACAATCCACTGGAGGCGCGGGTGGCGCGCTACGCGTGGCACGTGTGTCCGTGCTGCGTGGGCAATTTTCCGCGCACGCTGCTGATGCTGCCGGAGTGGATGTATGCCAGGAGCGCGGAGGCGGTTTTCGTGAACCTGTTTGCCGACAGCCGCGGGCGGATTCCGGGCGTGGCCGGCACGGACGTGGAGATCGAGCAGCGCACCGAGTATCCGTGGAAGGGCGCGGTGTCCATCACGCTGCGGCCGGCGCGTGCGGCGCGCTTCCGGCTTCATGTACGCGTACCGAACCGCAATGTGAGCGCGCTGTATAGAGCGACGCCCGAGTTGCCGCCGCCCGTGTTCCATGTAAACGGGACCGTGGTGAAGGCGGCGGTGCGCAGCGGCTATGCGGTGATCGAGCGGACGTGGAAGCCGGGCGACCGTGTGGAGTTCGAGCTGGCGCTGGGCCCGCAGCGGATCGAACCGAGCGACAGGGTTGGGCAGCTCCGCGGAATGATGGCGCTGCGCTACGGGCCGCTGATCTACAACCTGGAGGCGCAGGAGCAGGACATCACCAAGGCGGTGGCGCCGACGGCGGAGTTGCGGGCGGCATGGCGGCCGGACCTGCTCGGCGGGGTGATGGCCGTGGCCGGCCAATTCGCCGACGGCAGCCCGCTGACGGCGGTCCCGAATTTTGCGCGGATGAACCGGGAGACGCCGACGGAATTTCCGCCGTCCCCGCCGCCGCCCGCGCCGGGCGGGCAGCGCCCCGCGCCGCGTCCGGTGCGGTCGACGGTCTGGGTGCGGAAAGCCTGAAGCGGGGTTCCCTGCCCTGCCCTGGAAGAGGCGGCGGATTGCCGCTGCGCGGCTGGGACAGCCTTCAGGCGAGGCGCAGAGGATGGCTTGTGGCGTGCTGGGGGGAGGCCAGTGTTGGGGCCGCTCCTTCTCGCGCCTTCAGCGCTCCAGTCGCGGCACAGAAAATGCTTGGTGCGCTTCAGGCGAGGCGCAGAGGATGGCTTGTGGCGCGCTGGGGGGAGGCAGTGTTGGGGCCGCTCCTTCTCGCGCCTTCGGCGCTCCAGTCGCGGCACAGAAGATGGCTGATGCGCTTCAGGCGAGGCGCAGAGGATGGCTTGTGGCGTGCTGGGGGGAGGCAGTCTTGGGGCCGCTCCTTCTCGCGCCTTCGGCGCTCCAGTCGCGGCACAGAAAATGGCTGATGCGCTTCAGGCGAGGCGCGGAGGATG